>NZ_PVYW01000026.1 GCF_003001675.1 Cohnella sp. SGD-V74
CAATCGTTGCCGAACACGTGCCGAATGCATCAGTCTTAATACTTAGCCTACGCCAGCTCCCACTGATCTCAAGGTGGGGGCTATTTGACGCTTACTTTTGCAGCATCGGGTTTCCTATTTTACTTCAAAATCGATTGGACCTACGCTTAAAGCGTAGCATTTGAGGGATCGAATTCAAATGACTTCCCCCCCTCCTGACACACCCTCTTATTGCGAACCCCTTCAGAAGACATAAAAAAACAAAGCCCGCGCCTTCTCCCCCAATCGGGAGCCGGCGCGGGCTTTTTCTATGCTCAGACTTGTTCCCTCAGCAAATGCTCTCCCGCGATTCCCGGAGTCGTCATCTGAATCGGGTCGAGAATCTCGTCCATTTCCTCCTGCGTCAGCAAGCCTTTTTCCAAAATCAGCTCTTTGATCGTCATTCCCGTCTTCATCGCTTCCTTCACGAGCTGCGCCGCCACGTCGTAGCCGAGATGCGGATTCAGCGCGGTCACGATGCCGAAGCTTCTGTCGACGTACGCCTGGCACCTCGCGCGGTTCGCTTCCATTCCCTCCAGCGCGAAGCGGTTGAAGACGTCCAGCGATCTCTGCAGCACCTGCAGCGACTGCAGCAGATTAAAGGCGATAACCGGCCCCATGACGTTCAGCTCGAACTGCCCCGCCTCGGAAGCCATGCAGATCGTATGATCGTTGCCCATCACCTGGAACGCGACCTGGTTGACGACCTCGGCCATAACCGGGTTCACCTTGCCCGGCATAATCGAAGATCCCGGCTGTCTCGGCGGAAGCAAAATTTCATTAAGCCCGACAAGCGGCCCGGAAGCCATCAGGCGAATGTCGTTGCAGATTTTGGACAGATTGACGGCGCATACTTTCAGCGCGGCGGACAGCTCCGTATAAGCGTCCGTATTCTGCGTCGCATCGACGAGATCCGGGGCGGATACGACCGGGATTCCCAGATCGCCGGCCAGATGCTCCACGACGAGCCGAATGTATTCGGGCGTTGCGTTCAGCCCCGTGCCAACCGCCGTCGCGCCCATGTTAACCGCGAGCAGCCCTTCGGAGGCCCGCCGAATGCGTCCCATATCCCGCGCCAGCACCTTCGAATACGCGCCGAACTCCTGGCCCATGCGAATCGGAACCGCGTCCTGCAGATGGGTCCTGCCCATTTTGATCACGTCGTCGAACTCCGCTTCCTTGCGGACGAACCCTTGGCGAACCTCCTCCATCGTGTCCAGCAGTTGCCCGGTCAGACGATGAGCCGCTATGCGCAGCGCGGTCGGAATCGCATCGTTCGTCGATTGCGACATGTTGACGTGGTTGTTCGGATTGCAGTGAAAATAGTCCCCTTTGGCATGCCCCATCAGCTCCAGCGCCCGGTTGGCCAGCACCTCGTTCATGTTCATGTTGATCGAAGTGCCCGCGCCTCCTTGGATCGAGTCGACGATGAACTGGTCCGACAAACGCCCTTGCGCGATCTCGTCCGCAGCCTGCACGATCGCTTGTCCGATTTGCGCGGGCAGCCTCTTGAGCTGCATGTTCGCCTGGGCGGCCGCCTTCTTCACGCCGGCGAGCGCGATGACCAGCTCGGGATGAACGGGCACTCCCGTAATCGGAAAATTTTCCACCGCACGCAAAGTCTGAATTCCGTAATACACATCTTCAGGCACTTCCTTGCTTCCGATCGAATCTTTCTCTGTCCGTCCCGGCATCTCTCTTCTCCTCCCTAATCTGGCTGTCCGCCTTACCCCTTTATTGTACACGGAAACGCAAACAAGCATAGCTGAAGCGCGTAAAAAAAGCCGGTCCTCGCGCGCGCTCCTTGCAGGGAGAACGTTCGAGTCCGGCTTGTTCGATTATTCTTCATCTTCCATCGCGCGCATCTGGGCTTCCCATTCGGCGCGACGCTTCTCTTCCAAATATTCCTGCGTCATCCGGTCGCGGGCCCGGCCCTTCTCCTTCAGCCGTTCGATGCCCGGCTGGATGAGCAGGTCCACTTCGGCCTGTACGATGGCGACGAGGTCGTAGCGCTTCTGCGTCTCCAGATAAGAGCCCACTTCCATCAGCGCGTTGTAACGGTCCAGTTCGTCTCGCGTCAACAGGCCCCGCACTTGCACGCTGCAGTGTCTCATTACAGGAATTTACCCTTGCGCAGCACGAGCGGAATACCGCCGATGATGAACAGATAACGAAGGTCGATCATCTTCTTCAGCCATGCAGCCGTACGGCCTTTGTACTTCTTGCCGAACGCCAGGCCGATCGCCTCGCCTTTGCCGAGCGAAGCCACGGCGCCTTTGTTGTGGAACACGAACGGCTTAAGCGGCTGGTTGCGGATCGAAGCGACCAGGTTGTGGGCGCAGTTGACGCCTTGCTGCATCGCGATCTGAGCCGTCGGCGGATAAGGACGTCCGCCGTCCGGGTTGAACACGAGCGAGTTGTCGCCCAGCACGTAGACGTTGTCGTGGCCCGGAGCGCGCAGGAACTCGTCGACTTTCACGCGGCCTCTCATCGTCTCGAAGCCGGCTTCCTCGATCAGACGGTTGCCGCGAACGCCGCCCGTCCAGATGACGGTCTGCGACTTGATTTCTTCGCCTTCGCCGACGATAACGCCGTCCGCCGTGCACTCCTTGACAGCCGTGCCTATGCGGAACGTAACGCCTTTCTTCTGAAGCACTTGCATCGCGTACTCGACCAGCTCCGGATCGAAGCCCGGAAGCGCGGTCGGAGCCGCTTCGATGTTGATGATCTTAACGAGCGATTGGTCGACGTCGAACTGCTTGCACAGCTCGGGAATGCGGTCGGCCAGCTCGCCGATGAATTCGATGCCCGTGAAGCCGGCTCCGCCAACGATAAACGTCAGGTAATCGGTACGGTGCGGCTCGCGCTTGAAGCGCGCGAATTGATATTCGATATGTTCGCGGATGAGGCGAACGGAGTTGATGCTGCGAATGTTGAACGCATGCTCGATCATTCCCGGAATGCCGAACGTTTCCGGCTCGCCGCCCAGACCGATGATCAGATAATCGTAAGAAAGCGTTCCGTCTTCCAGAATGACCTTGCGGTCTTGAGGACGGATTTGCACGACCGTCGACTTGACGAAGTCGATCTTGAATTCGTCGATCAGCTTGGAAATGTTGACGCGCGCGTTCTCCGGGTTGTCCGTTCCGGCCGCAGGCATGTGCAGATGAGTCGTGATGTAATGATAGTCATGCTTGTTGACCAGAGTGACGTCCGCTTCATTATAATTCAATTCCTTCTGCAGACGAAGCGAGGTCAATACACCGCCGTAGCCTGCGCCCAGAATGACGATCTTAGGTATACTGCTCATTGATGATCCCATCCAATCCCTTTGTGTGATTAGTTTGTGAAAAATTACACAATCCCCTTCGCTAAGCCACTTAGCGAAACTCTAGTGTTGATCATATCGGCTTTTCCAACAATTTTCAAGGTTCTTTTTCACGAATATATTTGGGCATCCGTACAAAAAGCTTTCTTCTCTTTGTCGACAAGTTTATAATGGAAACGTTTAGTAACGACTATCGGCATCATTACGCGGAGGTGTGGCATTTTGAATTCCAGCAATACGCCAGTCGTCGACGTCGCGATTATCGGAGGAGGACCGGCCGGGTTGTTCGCGGCTTTCTACGGCGGCATGAGGAAGATGTCCGTCAGCCTGATCGAAAGCATGCCTCAACTCGGAGGCCAGCTGGCCGCTTTGTATCCCGAGAAATATATATATGATGTAGCGGGATTTCCCAAAGTGACCGCCCAAGAGCTCGTCGACAACCTGAAAACCCAATTGGAGCTTTTTAAGCCCAACGTTTATTTGGAAGAAAAAGTAGCGAAGCTGACCAAGCTCGAGGAACGCCTCTTTGAAATTGTTACCGATAAAGGGGTTCACCATGCACGCGCCGTCATTATTGCGGCGGGCGTCGGAGCGTTCGAGCCCCGCAAGCTGGAGCTGCCCGAAGCGGCGGCGTACGAGAAGGCGAACCTGCACTACTTCGTCAGCGATCTGGAGAAGTTCCGCGGGCAGAAGGTGCTGCTCAGCGGCGGCGGCGACTCGGCGCTCGATTGGGCGCTCATGCTCGAGCCGATCGCGGAGCAAGTAACGCTCGTCCATCGTCGGGACAAATTCCGCGCCCACGAGCACAGCGTCGAACTTCTCAAGCAATCCAGAGTCAACGTCGTCACCCCTACGGAAATTACCGCTTTGCACGGAGAAGGCGCGATTTCCCGCGTCAGCCTGACCGACGTGAAATCCGGTGAAGTCACCGAGCATGAAGTGGATGCGGTCATCGTCAACTTCGGCTTCGTCAGCTCGCTCGGCCCGATCGCGGAATGGGGCTTCGAGATCGACGGCGGCTCCATCGTCGTCGACTCCCGTATGGAAACGAGCATCCCCGGCATTTTCGCCGCAGGCGACATCACCACCTATCCGGGCAAGCTGAAGCTGATCGCCGTCGGATTCGGAGAAGCGCCGACCGCCATCAACAACGCCAAAGTGTATATCGATCCGGACGCGAAGCTGTCTCCCGGACACAGCAGTAATATGAAATTTTAACCGAAACGCGATCATGCGAAACAATAAGGGCATCCTATCTTAGGACTACCGGTAACGCCGGCCTAAGGAGGATGCCCTGTTTGATATGTCCGGTCTGCAACGCTTTAAGCCCCCTAGAGATTTCTTGTCCGAATTGCGGTTCCGCAACCGAAGACGAAGGTCGTGCGAGCGATTGGAGCGGTCCCTATTCTCCCTACGAACCCGAGCTCGTCTCCTTCGGGGAACCTCCCGCCGAAAGGTCGACTTGCCAGCATGTCGTCCGCTGCGTCGGCTGCCAACACGAATTTCCGGTGGAAATTGTCGCCTGGCATGTCTAGACGACCCTTTCTTCGGGGACCGAAAGCTCTCTTCGCCGGATTTCCGTCCGCAGCAAACGTACGAACTCCCTGTCCAACCGCATGCGCAGCGCGCTCCGATAAGCGTCCAACAACAGTTCATCGGTTAACAACGGCAACATGACCCCACACCCTCTCCTTAGGTTTGTGAAGGCATCATAGCATGCCCGGAGCAGGGTGGACAAGCCGACAATTATCCACAAGGGGATGTGCGTAAGCTGTGTGTATTTTGTTGAAATCTGCCTTAAAACCTTAATTCTTCGGTGTGCATATTGTGGATGAAGTTATGCACAGGTTTTTCGGCGATTTGCCTATAAAGAACTTTCATGACCGCAAAATATTCTATTACTGCTTTCTATAGAAAATATTGTCGATTCCTCTCGTTTACTGCGGTCGAGTATTGACTTCCAGCATCCAAATATGTCCCTTCCGGTCGATGCCATAGTCGTACCCCAGCTGTCCGATCCCTGGATAACGGCTCTCGAGCAGCGCCGTTGACGTTTTCGTCAAATGTCGCATTTCGCTCTTCTTTTTTTTGACAAGTCTCGGCGACAGCGAACGGCGAATGCCTTGCGCGGCCGTCATTTGCGTGCCTCCCCGGCACAGATTGGTGACGAACAATCCTCGTCTTGCCAACCTCCCGACCATCGACCGGTACGTCCATGCTCCGTTTTCCTTCACATACTTCACCCGATAATCGATCGGTCTTCCTCCGATCGTCGCAAGGCGGATGCCTTTTTGAATCAAATAGGATCTCTTGAGACGGCTCGCGTTCAACGCTCTCATCAAGCTCTGGAACGACGAAAAGGTTCTTTTCCTGGATTTATACGTAAGTCTGTAGGACGAGCCCAGCTTCTCGATTTTCATGACGCCGATTCCCCCGCCGCCCCTTACCGGCTTGACGACGACCATTCCGTAACGGGCGGTCATCTTGCGCAGGTTGGCTGCATTCAGCAGCCTTGAAGGCGGAATATGCCTGGCGACATAGGGATTTGAGCGCAAGGCGTTCGTCTTCACCCATTTGTTGGCCAATTGACGGCTGATCGTTACCTCCATCTAACGGCTCCTTTCCTGAGGGTATGATTATACATACTCAACTCGGGGGACAGGTTCTTGGATGGATGACGCCGGAGATTCGCCCCAATTTGCGACGATGCTTGGAAAAATGACGAGCCTTGCGGTCGAAAAAGCCGGAAAATCAACATGAAGGCCGATATTCGGGCATACGGTATAAGGGAGTTAGATTCGCCAGGGGAGTGAATTCGTATGAGCGGTACGAAGAGGAAGGGGCCGCTCTCGCCTTTGACGTCCGCGCTGCAAGCTCTGATGGGCCGTCTGAGGTCTTTCGCGTTCGATCGGGGAGAACAACGCAGATTTATCGCGGAAGCCGCTGAAAGCCCGCGAGATCCGCCGTCGGATGCGCTGGAGGAGGAAGACGCGGCCGTACCGGAAACGGATCACGGGTTCGACGGATTCGATGGGCTGTCGGACATTCCGATCCCCGAGGAAGCCGAAGGGTTACACGCGCTTGGCACGAGCACGCCCGACCGCTTCGGTTATTTGTGCACGTTCGGTCTGCTGAGGAACGCCGAAGAAGCCGGCGACTATTATCGACGGGCGTTTCGGCAGCGAAGCATGGAGTTCGCCGAGTATACGGACGGATCAACCGTCAACCTGATGGGCGGCAATGACTTGTGCAGCTTGCTCGTCGGAATTTTCCCCCGCGACAACTTGGAAGACGGAGTCACGGTCACCCTGACCTACGGCGTTAAAAAAGCAAGCAGTCCGTTGTCCGGCCGATAGACCGTTATACGTGCACGGACAAATTCGTGGCGCGCCGCGGGCGATACACGAACGTATAGCCGTTGCTGGCCGTTCTCGTGCGTTTGCGGCATTTTTCATAGCGGTTTAATTGCTCGTCGAGCAGCTGGGAAATTTCCAGCACCCGCGAATTGCGCATATCCGCCCCGTTTTTGACGTAAGCCAAAATCATCTCGTTGCGCAGGTTTTCGATATTGCGCTTGATGACCTTCAACTTCATTTCGCGAAATTCCACTTTCAGCTCCCTCTCCCGAATGGCGTTGCCATTTTCCATATCATGTTACAACTTATCATAAAACGAAAGTTTTTGGAAAGTTCCACAAGAAATATTAAGCAAATGTTAGGGTGTTCGTCAATACTAAATAGTCGATTTAACAAAATTAAACGAAGAACGCAAAAGGCGGCTTTCCCCGCGGCCTGCGGGCGTTATTTTATCGTCCCTTCACGCGTCGGAGGGATTTGGACGAATGCCGTCGAATCGTTGATTTTATAGGCAGAAAATTGAGTCGGAGGCCTTATTGCGGAGGATCATTTTCGGGCCGTGGTGAAGCCGGGGCTGTCCGCTGGTGGAACTTTTCTTTTTTTGCTAGTTGTGACGTTTGTATTGGAGGTTTCCGTGTGAAGGGTTTCCAGATATTTGTATTTTGTTAGCTGAGGTGGACTGGATAAAATATCCAAATTATGAACTGCAACATTGGCAACACGACGTCGGGACAATTCCTTGGACTTGGGGGAGTTGATGGCGTTGCTTACTTTGACCAAGCAGAATCTTATGGTTCGTCTGCCCGGTAAACGCAAAAAAGCGGCTCACCCTCGGATTTTCAACCTAGTGGTTGTTGATCCTTGAGTGAGCCGCTTCAACTATATTGGATATAGGACGGTTTGGACGCCGCAGTATCGTTGAGCATTCCTGTTATGCTGTTCCTGCGTAGGACTCGGCCGTGATCGCCTCATACTGTTCCTCGTTGATCTTGCCCGCTGCAACAAACTTTCTAACGTCCGCTTCATCATACCTACCGGCGTCGTAGTGCCGTTTTAATATTGCGTACCAGTCCATCTATAGCACCTCCTTTTTTATCGACGAGTTCGAGCAGCAATGCGGCTTGCTCGGCTTCAGACTGCGCCAACCTCCGCTCCAAGCCGTCGAGTCGGATTTTTTCGTTGACGAGTTCGAGGGCTAGCATTGCGTTCTCGTTTTCGAGATCGGCAATCGATGCAGAGAACGCTCGTCTAGGTATCGGCGGCTCCTCCGCTGCTTCAGGATCAGGATACGAAAAAAGCAGCGACGGAGTCTCGCCGCTCACGTCTACTCGGTATCCGGTGCATGTTGCAAAATCTTCCGCACACTCGCCATAGCCTAGATGTAAGCAGCCGACTGTTGATGGAACACGTTCTGCCAAGGCGGCGTAGACGGTGAAATCCTGTTCTATCGTTGTTTCGGACACGTAACCACTGGTACTCCTCTTTTCTCCAGTATCGACAATGAGACATCCCGTCAAAAAGTCATAATAAATCTTTCTTCCAATAGTAACGTACAACAATCTCACCCCAATATCATATAATTATGAACAAAATTACTAACCGATACTGGCAAAACTACTGTTGAGGATGAGACGACCATATTACCACCTGCCCGGAAATGACGTGGTGCCGCAATTTGAGATACGACAGCTATCGCGACAATCAAGGCACTAGAGTTCAAATAACCGAATTCAGTCGTATCTTGCCAAACAGTCCATCCGTTCGTTGTGCCATTTCCAGGGGCACAGACAAAGATGAATTTAGGCATAAAGTTATGTCCTGTGATGGTTATACTTCGAGAATATTCTGTGCCGCCGGAGTAGCCTACATAAACATCTGGTGCGTTATTTGATGTCACACTTCCAGTCACAATAACTTTCGGATCCAAGGTTCCTAAAAGACCGAACATATTTACGCCTGATTTAATATTCTCAGTTGTAAAATTTGATTCTGCTCTATAAACCCAGTCTGAATTACCATCGTAATATCCAGTTGGAGGTTTAAGATATAACCTAATTCCCTCTACTGGTTCCATTCCTATCGCCAGATTGTCTCCTGCGCGGTGGTGCATTGTACCCAATGTTCCCGCAATCGTCGTTCCCGTAAGCACCTTATCCGGCGGAACAACAACAGCCGCAACTTGCCCACCTCCTCCGTGCTTACCTGCCGGAATCGTCTGTGCGGTTGGCCCTGGTGTAAACGACATATTCCCACGGTCGACCATCGTCCCCGTCAACTTAGTCCCGTCCGCACCGTAAGCCGTTTTAGACGCCACAATGTCGGCTGCGGACGCTGTCGCGTCACTCGTGTCTGGACCGACCGGAATCGCTTCGATATTTCCGGCCATTTCTGCAAAAGTATCTTCCGCGTCCGTAGGTACACCCTTGTCAGTGATCGCGGACGCGATTACAGCTTTGCCGTCACTGACATTTGTAAAAAGCTCCGCAATCGCACCCGCAGCATCCTTAGCCGTCGTTGGAACTCCCGCCAGATCACCCAATGCCGAATCAATCTTATCCATGTTTTCATTAATGACGGTTATGTCCGCATTTTCGCTCTCTTGCGGTTTCTTTAGGCCCGTATGCGGCGTCATTTCAGGCATCTGCTTCAACTCCTTATTACCGTCTGGATTGAGGTAAGACCTCTTACCCATTAGTGGCAATCGTACGACAAGCCATATACCCTGAGAAAACTAGAAGAGCGCAATCCACCTACATGAACATTTCACTCTCGCTCAACTCCCTTAAACAGAGAACGTTAGTCGAAAAAAACGGTTAATTCCTCTCGAAAATTCTCTTTCTGACTCGAGTTACTCGACAAAATCGATTAATTCCTCTCGAAAAGCCACTTTCTGACTCGAGTTACTCGACAAAATCGGTTAACTCCTCTCGAAAAGCCACTTTCTGACTCGAGATACTCGACAAAATCGGTTAACTCCTCTCGGAAAGCCACTTTCTGACTCGAGATACTCGAAAAAACCGGTTAACTCCTCTCGAAAAGCCACTTTCTGACTCAAGATACTCGACAAAATCGGTTAACTCCTCTCGAAAAGCCACTTTCTGACTCGAGATACTCGACAAAATCGATTAATTCCTCTCGAAAAGCCACTTTCTGACTCGAGTTACTCGACAAAACCGGTTAACTCCTCTCGGAACACCACTTTCTGACTCGAGATACTCGACAAAATCGATTAATTCCTCCCGAAAAATACGCTTCCTAGCCCGATCTCCTCTCAACCAACCTCAAGAGAACACAAAAAAGACCCCCATAACGATTAGTCGAGGACTAACATCGTCACAGAGGCCGTAATCTACAGCCCATTATTGGTGCAGCTTACACCAGATCGACTCGGCGGAACCGGTGAACAATCACCTAACTAAGCGCGTAAGCGAACTGCCGTCACCAATCCTGTCGCCCAATCAGCAAGGCTCCGCAGCAGGATTGCCCGCTTCCGTAGCCGTTCTAAAGCTCGAGCCGCAGCCGCAAGTGGCGGTGGCGTTCGGATTGTGGATGGTGAAGCCGCCGCCCATGGCGGATTCCTTCCAGTCGATCTCCAGGCCGCGCAGGTACTTCATGCTGTCGCTGTCGACGACAACCTTCACGCCGCGAACTTCCAATTCGCTGTCGCCTTCATGAACTTCGTCGTCGAAGCCCATGCCATATGAGAAGCCGCTGCATCCGCCTTCCTGTACTCCAATGCGCAGAAACAAATTCGGAATTTCTTCCGCGGCAAGCATTTCCTGTATTTTCTCCGTAGCCGATTCGCTGATGTTCACCATTGTCGGTTCCCCTCCTTAAGTGCTACCGTTCTCCTCTACAGTATACTCCAGAGAACTCTAAGCCTCAAGAGAGGTATCGCCCGCCGTCTGCTGAGCGATCGCCTTCAGCTCGATGCGGCAGCGGAATTGCCCTTTCTCGTTCAGCAGAAAGTCGGCCAATCGGCGAAAGACGAGCGCAAGCTCCTGACCGCCGGATTCCGTGTCCAGCGTATAGCGGAACTGGTCGGCGGACAAGCCGCGAGCTCCGCCCTTCTCGGCCGAGAGCGCTCCCGTCGCCTGCATCCTCTTCCATTCCTTCGAAGGCTCGAACTTATCCGATTTGCGCACGATCTGCTCGTAAATGCGCTGTTTCTTGAGCCACATATAGTATTGAATCGGATTGTTCAAATTCCAGGCCTGGCTTAAATCCTTGATCGTGTAAGCCGCCCGGTACTGTTGCAGCGTTTGAATCTTCTCGGCTTCGTCCATCTTCTCCAGTTCGCTGAGTGGCAAAATGTCCGGTTTCAGTCTAATACACCGCCTCGTTCGATATTTTCATTTCTACATTAACCATAATTTTCTTATTATTCAAGTTGATTCCCTCTTTTGCCAGGGTTTATACGTTTTCTATTTCCAGTTGCCGTAAGGGGGGTTCAGGTTTATAATGTTTACAGGTTGTTCACATTTGGCTTTATTTGATTTTTTGGAAAGTTCTTTTTTTCACAAATAGTCGATTTTTCTGTCGCGCTATTTGGTATACCATTACGGCTGGAGGCGTATGCCATGACTCTCGTTACGACGCACCCTGACCGCCAAATGGCGGAAATCGCCGACAAAGTCCGGAACGGCGAACGCCTGTCTCTCGAAGACGGGGTTTTCCTCTATCGTTCCGACGATTTGCTGACGATCGGGCAATTGGCCAACGAGGTAAACTTAAGGAAAAACGGCAAAAAGGTTTATTTCATCGAGAACATGAGCCTTTATTTTACGAACGTATGCGAAGAGCGCTGCGCGTTCTGCAACTTCCGCAAAGACGAGGGACAGGAAGGCGCCTATACGCTTTCTCCTCAGGAAATGATCGATTACGTCGAGCAGCACATCCATCCCGGCGTTCGCGAGTTCCATATCGTCGGAGGCCACAATCGCAACGTTCCGTTCGAATATTATGTCGAATCCCTGCGGGCGCTCAAAGCGAAGTACCCTGACGTCACGCTTAAAGCCTACACCGCCGCGGAGATCGACTTCTTCTCCCGCCATTCCGGCCTTACTTACCGGGAAGTGCTCGAACGTTTGATAGAAGCCGGCCTGGAGACGCTGACCGGCGGCGGCGCGGAGATTTTATCGGACCACTACCGTAAAAAAATGCGCGTGCACAAAGCGAACATCGAGCAGTATTTGGAGGTTCACCGGACGGCTCACAACCTCGGTCTCCGCACGCATACGACGATGCTGTACGGCTCCGTGGAGACGCTGGAAGAACGCGTGCAGCACATGATTCATATTCGCGATCTGCAAGACGAGACGAACGGCTTCCAGGTGTTCATCCCCCTCTCCCTGCAGCCGATCAGCCCGAAAGCGAGCATTCGCCGCAGAAACTCGGCTTACGACGATCTCAAAGCGATCGCGATCAGCCGGCTGATGCTTGACAATATTCAACATATTAAAGCCTATTTCATCAATATCGGCACGCAGCTCACGCAGATCGCCCTCACGATGGGGGCATCCGACGCGCACGGCACGATCGTGAAAGAGAAGATCAGCCACGCGGCGGGCGCGCTGACTCCGGCCGGCATTACCCGGGAAGACCTGGTGTGGCTCATCAAGGGCGCCGGACGAATTCCGGTGGAACGCGATACGTTCTACAACGAAATGAAAATATACGAGTAATTCGGAGTTCCCCGTCGGGTAGACGGGGACTCTTCTGTGTCATACTAAGGCTAACCGACATCAAAGGAGATCAAGTATGAGCAAGGTCGTTATTTTAGGCGGCGGGTACGGAGGAATGACGGTCGTCCAGGAGCTTCTGGAGCATATTCCCGACGACAAGCAGCTCGTTCTCGTCGAACGCATGCCCTATCAAGGCTTGAAAACGGAGTATTACGCGCTCGCGGCAGGCACGGTGTCCGATCTGGAAATCCGCGTCAATTATCCCGTTCATCCGCAACTGCAAATGGTTTACGGCAATATTACCGATATCGATCTCGAAAATAAAATCGTGCGCGTCGCCAACCAGGAGCCGATCCCCTACGATTCGCTCGTCATCGCGCTCGGCTGCACGGACAATTACCACGGCATTCCGGGCGCGTCTGATTACACGTGCAGCATCCAGTCCTTGTCGGCGACCCGCCGCACGTTCCAGCAGATCAATGACATTCGGCCTTACGGCCAACTGACGATCGTGGGAGGCGGCCTCAGCGGCGTCGAAGTGGCAGCAGAATTGCGCGAGAGCCGTTCGGACATCAACATCCGCATTCTCGATCGCGGCAACAGCGTCATGTCCGCTTTCCCAGGCAAGCTGCAGGAATACGTAGCCTCCTGGTTCCGCCAGCACGACGTGGAGATGCGTTCACACATCAGCATCACGTCGCTTGAGCCAGGCATTATCCATAACGGCTCAGAATCGATTCTAACCGACGTTACCGTCTGGACCGCGGGCATTCAGCCGGTTCCGCTCGTCCAGCGCATGGAGCTGCCCAAAGATCCTCAAGGCCGTCTCGTCGTGAACGAGTACCATGAGCTGCCCGACTACACTCACGTCTACGTCATCGGCGACTGCTCCAGCCAGCCGTTCTCCCCAAGCGCGCAGCTTGCCGGAGCGCAAGGCAAACAAGTGGCCGAGGTGATCCGTACCCGCTGGCAGGGCAAAGACCCGAGACTGGGCCGCATCAAGCTGAAAGGCGTACTCGGCTCGCTCGGCAAGAAGGCCGGCTTCGGTCTGATGGGAGCGACGCCTCTGCTCGGCCGCATCCCGCGGATGCTGAAGAGCGGAGTGCTGTGGAAGAGCAAGCGCCACTTTGGCTGATCGCCCGCTCCGTCACAGATCGTCCAGCAGCTTGTCTAAGGCGTTCCGTTCTTCCTCTTGCTGACGGATCGCCTCCAGTACGAGCTCATACAGCTGCTCGGGCGTCTCGGCGACGACGCTCTCGCCGTTCACCAGCGCGTAAGGCGACAGGAAGCATTCTCCGCAATTGCCGAGGCAGCCGTATTCGATCACTTCGACCTCGACGTCCGGCAGCTGTTCGAGCTTTCTAAGCGCCTCATCCGTTCCGTGGTGAGCGTTGCTCACGCAAAACTCCACGACGTTCATAAACGTTTCATTTCCTTTCTTTATGGCAAAAATGCTAAACATGGTCTGTTTGAAAATGATTCTTTTTGTACTATAATAGGACTATGAAAGGAGTGGATGATCATGAGTACAAATGCTCCAAGCATGTACGACGAAGTAAGCGACGTTCTTGACAAGCTGCGTCCGTTCTTGCAACGCGACGGAGGAGACGTCGAACTCGTCGACATCGAAGACGGCATCGTCAAGCTGCGTCTGATGGGCGCTTGCGGCAGCTGCCCAAGCTCCACGATCACGCTCAAAGCGGGGATCGAGCGCGCGTTGCTGGAAGAAGTAGAAGGCATTCAGGAAGTCGTTCAAGTGTTCTGATTTTCCTTCATTGGAAGCGTAGAAGGTCCTGCCGATCCGGCAGGACCTTTTGTCATCGCTTCAGCATCGTGCGGATCGGGTCCAGCCCGCCCGACACGTCGATCGTGTTGCCCGTGATGAAGTCCGATTCCGGCATGCACAGGAAAGCGATCATGCGCGCGACGTCCTCTCCGCTTCCCGGCCTTCCGCGGGGCGACTCCTCGTCCATCAGTCCGACGACGTCCGCGATGCTCTTCTCCTTGTTCTCGCCCCGGATATCCCCCGGGCAGATCATGTTCACCGTAATTCCGCTGGCCGCTTCTTCCACCGCAAGCGTTTTCGTGAACGACACGAGACCGACTTTGGCCGCCGCGTAGACGGCCCTGTGAGGCCAGGATCTCGCTTCCGAAGCGTGGCCGAAGCCGAAATGAATGATTCTCCCCCATTGCCGCGCCCGCATGCCCGGAAGAACGCGGTGATCCATCAGCATCGTGCCGACGAGATTGCCGTTCATCAAGTAATGGATGTCGTCCGTCGAATAGTCCGCGAACAAGCGGCGCTCCCGGATGAAAGGGCCGGCGTTGTTGACGAGAATGTCGATTCCTCCGAACATCTTCTCCACTTCGGATACCAGCCGCTCCGAATCGCCCTCGACCGCGATATTCGCTTGAATCGCGTACGCTTTGCGGCCCAGAGCCCCGATCTCTTCGACGAGCCGCTCGGCCTCGTCACGGCTGTTCACGTAATTGATCGCCACATCGCATCCATGCGCGGCCAGCTCCAGGGCGGTGCGTCGTCCCAGTCCTTTGGCGCTGCCCGTGATCAGCGCGGTTTTGCCCAACAGCTTCAAGCGGTTCCCCTCCGTCTCGTCGTAGGCTTACTCGATGCGGCGCAGATAGGCGCACCCGTAACGAAAAGCGATATGCAGCGAGCCTTGAACCATGGCCCATCCTTGATCCAGATCCTCCATGTTGGAGCCGAGATTTTCGAGCGTTCTGCGCGCTCCGTTGTTCGCCAGGCTCTGGGACAGATCGTCCTTCAGCTCCGCGTTCATCTGGTGAATCTCGATGTTCCTTCGGCTGCGCAGGCGGCTCATCGCGCCCTGATGCCGCTCCTTGATCTCGTTCAGCGGCTTCGCCAGCTCCGAATGAAGTCCATTCTGTCTCATATTCCGCAGCATCGTAAAATAGGAATAGTGGGCCTTGATCCGCTCCGTCCGCAGACCGAGCAGTTGATTCAGCAGCGTTCCCAGCTTGTCCAGCAGGGCAAAAAAGCGGATATAGGCGTTTTTATCGAAATACACATGGCGCTCGTAGCTTGTTCTTTCTTCGGCCGTTAAGTCGTCGATCCGGAAGTGGCCGATCTGCTGCGCGTATTTCTTGGCTGCGTAACAGCTTTGTTCGAGCTCGTCCATCGAGCGCAGCAGCCCTTCCGCCCAGATCGCGAAAGTGCGGTATTTCTTCGCCTGTTCCGGTTGACGGTCCGCAAGCGCGGCGCAGCGCCGGGCAAACGCTTCGATGGATCGGACCGTCTCGAGCGATCTCCCCGTCCATTCGCGCGGCCATTCTCCGAACAGAACCCTAAGCAATGGCTCTCCCCCCAGCATCGGATAACACGTCTTGTCCCATTGTAACGCAAAAGAGACGGCGCGCTCAACCGGACTCCGGTTCCGCGCCGTCTCTCGAACGATTTCGGCTATTGTCTCATCGTTTGCTTCATTCGGATCGCCAGCAGCACCAGCATGCTGAACAGAGCCGATATGATCACCGTATGCAGCAGACCGGTAAATACGTAGGCGTCTTCGTTCGTAAACGTAAAGGACAGCAATCCCCCGCTCAAAATTTGCAGGATGACGAGGATCAGCGCCTTGTTGCCGATTGAAGCCAGCTCCGACGATGCGCCCGCGGTTTTGCGGACGTAGAACGCGACGATCGCGATCAGCACGAACAGCAGCAGCGCGGCCAGACGGTGCGCAAACGCGACTGCGGTCGATCCGGACAGCTCGGGTACGATCTCGCCGTTGCACAGCGGCCATCCTTCGCATGCCCCTCCGGAGCTCGTGTGGCGGATGAACGCGCCGAGGTAGACGACGCCGTAACAATAAACGATAACCGCGACAAGGCCTTTGTAGAGCCTCACAGGAACCGATACGGCGGAGGCTTGCTTGCCGCTCTGCGCCGCTGCCGGCGCTTGACCGCTCTGTTCCTCGGTTTGGCGTTTCACAAGCTTATAGAGCAGCCACGTACAGGTAAAGGCAAACAGCGAGATGCCGAAGTGAAGCGCCATGACGATCGAAGATTGCTCCCATTTGACCGCCATTGCGCCAAGAATGGCTTGCATGACGGTGAACAGCAGCGCTCCTCCGGCGTAGAGCAGATTTTCGCGACGGCGCGCCGGTTTCCAGAAGCGGGTAATCAGATAAGTCGCTCCGACGAGCAGGCCGACGATTCCGCTGATCATGCGGTGACTGTATTCCACCATCGATTCTACCGTATAAGCGGGAACGAATTTACCGTTGCACAGCGGCCAATCCGTGCCGCAGCCGCGGCCGGAGTCGGTATTCGTTACGAGAACGCCCGCGATCAGAACAAGAAACATGCCGATGCAGGTCAATAAGGCGAACAGGCGATATCTTTGGAAAGTCATGCGTATCCCCAATTTCATGTGAAAGTTGGCTCAAGGTGCCCGTACCCATTATACCGAACCTCCCACGCTAAAACCATGTTCATAATGTGAACATTGGCAACGCTCGGTGAGACGCTCCTCTTCCGAAGCAATGGGAAAGGCCGCCCGTGGGGCGGCCTCCGTTCAACCCGCGATCGCGCCGGATACTTCGACGGCCCGGTCGAGGAACTGTTCGATTTCTTCGCGCGTCTTGCGCAGCTTGCTGACGAATCTGACCAATTCGCGGCCTTGGCGGAAAGCGATAAAGCTCGGAATACCCAAGATGTTCAACTCTCCGCACAGATCCGGCATATCGTCCCGGTCGATCTCGACCATCGTCAGCCGATCCGCGTACGCCGCTTCCACCTCTCCGATGAACGGGTCGATGAAATGGCAATCCTTGCACCAAGTCGTCTTGAACACCGCTATCGTCAGCCGATCGCCCGCAATCCGTTCGCGGAACTCTTGCTCGTTCGTTATTTTCTGCATGGGGTCCACTCCTTCTGTCTGTCCTGATGCTATTATAACGCCTTACAGATCGCGCGCAACCTGCAGAACAAGCTCGCCGTATTCCAGCTCGACGACGTCGTATTCGGCGCCGAGCAGGCCGAACAGATCCTTCGCCGATACATAGGTGATATTCGCTTCGTTCACGAGCGGATGAGCCAGCTTGACGGTCTCTCCGTTAACCGTCGCTTGGTCGGAATCTTTGCGCAGAACGATCGATTTGTCCGTCGGCCGATCGTAGAACCGAATCTCAAGCGGTCCGTTCGAGGACGTTTCGAGCTTCGGACGAATGTCGAGCTTCCGAAGCGTCTCGCGCAGCGGCACGAAAGCTTCGCCGTTCTCGTCCACGTAGAACGGAATGCCCCACTCGCTGCTCAGCTCGAAGCTCTGATCGTCGATTTTGAACTCGTTTTTCAGCAGATCGTACAGCACCGAATCGGTCTCGAACAGCCCGACGACCCGGTAAGCGTCGTAATCGTCCAGCTCTTCTACGGAAAGGGCGGTCAACGGCGCCTCCACCGCAGGCACCTCGACGTTCCCGTTTACGTTCCAGTTCTCCCCGGACGCGCGCACTTTAATGCTGCGAACAGGGCTATCCTCTTCCGCGAACGCCGCCGGAGCGATAATCGCCTCGAAGAACGACTTGCGAATATGGAGCGAATCGTCCACGTACAGATCGGTTTTCAGCGTAATGCCTTTATCGAATATTTGCTTCCACTCGTCCTCTTCCCGGAACTCCTTGAGACTGGCCACCGCGTCTTCCAGCCCCGAGAACAGGCCTTCGGATGCACCTTCCGCAATCGCATCGATGTCGACGCCTTCCGCGTCCAATGGAGGCACTCCGAACGCCGACTTCAACTCGGGAGGCAAGTCTCTCAGCCATTCGAAGAGGCCGACGATGACGGCCTTGAAGCCTTCCTTGTCCCCGATCAAATTTTCCAAATAAACCGGGATCAATTCCCCCAACTGCTCGCCGTTCAGCTCCGCATGCACCTTCGTCAGGCCTGTCTGCACGCCGCGGATCGGCTCGTTCACCCGGTCTACGGTAATGACCGGAGGATTAGGCAACCCTTTTACGAAATAAGGAGCGACGGTTTTGACCAGCCCCCGCACCGATTCCGTAAGCGCCTGCTGAATGTCTCCGCTCGCCCCGGCTCCCCCGCCAAGCGCGCCAAGCGCTTCTCCCAGATAATCGGGAAGCTCCAGGACAAGCGGTCTCTTCGCTCCGTCCACGTCGATTCTGATCGCCTTGTTGTCCGAATGGAGCGTAAACGGGATGCTGCCCTTGCTCGTGTCGAGCACGCCCGTCACCCACTGATTGCCCCGGTCGTCCACTTTGGCGTGAGTAATGTCCAGTTTCATTTTCCTGAACAACTCGACAGCCTTACGCGCCTCTTCGTCCTCAAGAGCAAGCAGCTCTTCGTTGACCTCGATCTCCAGTTCAAGGGACAGCGATTGCTCCTGCTGCGCTACGTCCAGTTGCTTAAGCAGCATGTCGTTCAGATTAAGACCGCCCACCGATTGGCAGCCGACGATAATGGCTAACAATAATGCGCATACTACCCATCCAAGCCTTTTTGACGTTCTAATGTTCACGAATGATTTTCCCTCCCGTAAAATAGCTGGCCGGCGACGCTCAGAACAAGCTAACCAGCCTCATCTTACTTCGACGAACAGACTTGGGAATCCTGCCCATTTCATCGTCGTCGCCGAAAGGAGTGTGCTTTCTATCACCATCGGCACGATCCGACAACTTCTCGCCGCAATGGCGGGCAAAGCAAGCGGCCTCTGGCATTCCCGCCGCCTCGTTCGCGAGCGGCAGCCGCTCGTCTGCGAGCCCCGCCCGCAGCCTTCCCCGAACCTCCCCGCAGCGTCTTCTTACGCGATGGAGGATAAACAATTGGTCGAGCTCATCCGCCGCGAGACGGCCGCGCTCAATCGCAACAACGTGACCCGTACGGCGGCCTACTTGGAGATGTACCGCACGTTCCCCGAGCTGCACTGGGCGTTCCTCGCCCATATGGTGTCGCGCAACGGGGGCTGGAACATGACCGATTTGAAGGGCGAATGGCTTCCCCGCTTGCTGGACTCCCGGCTGGCCGAAGCGATTTTCCGAATGCTGGAGACTTGCAACGGCCTGATCTTCAAGGACGCCTATCCGCAATTGCGGCTGTACGCCGAGAGCAGACGCAGCGGACGCAATCTGTTCGGTCTGCTGTCCGAGTTCGGGGTGTCCGAATTTATGCCGCCGTTCTGGGACCGGTTTCTGACAGACGGCAATTCGGTTCCGCTTACCGAAGCGCTTATCGTCAACGAACAGAACAACATCCAGCTCCGCGTCCTGGACGAGCCTTACTACAAACGTACGGTTCTGGATTCCGCGGTGTTCCGAAGCCTGCCTCTGCTTCAGACGAATCAGACCGTCTTTCCTCTGTGGCGCGGCGAAGCTTCGAGAGAAGCCCGACCGCTGCGGCTGGCAGGCAGAGTGCTGGAGAGCTTCGCCGATCTACGCGAACGAATCGAATTCGGCATCGACTTGTACGGCGTGTTGTTCGGCTACCCGCGCGTGCTGAGGGCGGCCGTCTCCTTCGCCCGGCATGTTCCGCATACCGGTTCGAGGGCCGATTATTGGCCTCACCGCTTCGCGACGCGCGCGAACGGCAAAAACGGCGAATTCGCCGAGGCGGAGCAAGCCGCCGGGAATTCGCCGTGGTTAAGCCCGAGCCTTGCGGAAGCGTGGCCCGACAGGCCGCTGTCCGAGACGCGGGAGCAAGACTGGTATCGCGACCGCGAAGCGCTGGACTACATCCAGACGGTCCGCCCGCCTCGCATCGTCGATCTGACGCACGAGCATCTGCTCGGACAATACAAGCTTCAGACGGCCGTTCTTCTCGCCCGCAGCTTCATGAACGGGGCCAGAAGCCGCCGCACCGGCTTGGGGTAGGTGGAGATCTCCTCTGCCGTCACGACGCCCAGGTAGACGAGCAGAGCCGGATACAGCACGGCAAGCAAGCCGCCCATGACCACGCATGCCAAGAAGAATGCCACTTTCTCCGGCAGCCCGCCGCAGATTGCCAGAACGGCCCATTCCGCGAAGCCGATCGCGGCCCCCGCGATCAGAACCGCCAGCAGGAACGGAAGCCAGCGTTTGCCCAGGAACTTGAAGCGCGAACGCTTCCTCAGGCTGAGCACGTTAAAGGCGAGCGCCCAAACAAAGCACACCGTCGTTGCCGCGATAATGCCGTACACCCCCCAGATCGGTGCGAGCGCGAAGCTGAGCACGACTTTGAGCACAACGCCGGTGAGCGCGTGCATCGTCGCCTTCTTCGGCTCCGAGATGCCAAGCAGAATCGAGTTCGTGACCATCATGCCGATCTGGAAAATGGTGCCGAGCGTCAGCATCGCGACGACCTGGCTGCCGATCGGCTTCTCGAACAGCAAGCCGTTCACGCTGTACGCGCCGACGCCGAGCATAAGCACGACGGGCATTCCGCTGAACAGCGCGATGCGCACCGCCAACGACGCCTGCTGGCCGACCTTGTCGGCGTCCCGCAAAGCATGGGCGGACGAAATATGCGGAATGATCGACTGGCTGAGCGCCACCGCCAGAATGATCGGAATGCCTGCGATCGATTGCGCGTTCATCCCGTACACGGCCGCCCAGTGATTGATCGTCTCCTGCTCGAAATGGCCGACCGTCAGCGACTTGATCATGAAGTTGTCCAGCGTGTACAGAAGCTGCACCGTAATGCCGGTCATCACGACCGGAATGGATAGGTTGAACAGCTCCTTGTAGATGGAGCGCAGACGCAGCGGGCGTGACGAATCGGGCTGCAGCCGGGGCTCCAAGCGGTCGCTCTTCTTCAGCTTGCGGGAGTAATACAGCATCACGGCGAAAGCGCCAATGCTGCCGAATACGCTGCCGAAAGCGCCTCCAGCCGCGATGCCCTCCTCGTTGGCCGGGTTGATCGAATAGAATGCGTAAGCGATCACGACGGCGGCCACGACGCGCAAAATCTGCTCGACGATCTGCGAGATGCCACCCGCGGTCACGAATTGCCGGCCCTGGAAATACCCCCGCATCATCGCGATCATCGGGAACAAGAGCAGCGACGGCGCTATGGCGCGAATGGCGGTCGCAGCCTCCGGCTCCTTCAGAATCGATGACGCGATCAACGGAGCGATCAGCCACAGACCGATCGTGATGACGACGCCGGCGATCGCCCCGAACAGCATGGCGGCTCGGTACACTTGCTGCGCTTCCTGAACTCGTCCGACGGCGTAGCGTCCGGATACCATTTTGCTGACGGCGCTCGGAATGCCCGCGGTCGCCACGATCAACAGCAGCAAATAGATGGAGTTCGCGTTGTTGTAATAGATGTTGCCGAGATCATCCATCAGATAATCGAGCGGCACCCGTTGGAAAATGCCGAGCGCGCGCGCGACGAGAGCGGCTGCGGCCAGAATGAGCGTGCTTTTGAGTAAGGTGTCTTTTTTCAAGGGAACGGGAACCTCTTCGCTATAAATTAATTAAAAACGAGCCAAACGATGAACAGAACGATCATCGAGGCTTGCAGCAGCACCTTCACGACCGTGCTAGTGAACAGCCCGACGAGCGAGCCCCAGCCGACCTTCAGCGCGCGGTTGAACTCGGAGCCGTGGATGAGCTCGCCTAGAATGGCTCCCGCGAACGGGCCGATAACCAGCCCGAAGGCCGGAATGATGAAAGGTCCGATCAGAATGCCGATCGTGCTGCCGATGACCGACGCTCTGGAGCCTCCGAACTTCTTGACCCCCCACGCGTTCACCATGTAATCCGCCACGAACAGGACGACCACGATCAGCGTCTGGATGATCCAGAACCACCAGCCGAACGGCTCGAACGAGAAAAACCAGCCATAGACGAAAAACGCCGCATAGATCGCCAGGGCGCCCGGAAGAATCGGATAGATCGCCCCGGCCATGCCGACCGCGAACAAAGCTACGATAAGTATCCAGCCTAGAATGTCCACTGGTTCACGTCCTCAGAACGTATTGTCGAATCACTTGGGCGACGCCGTCTTCCTGGTTCGTCCCCGTCACGGCGTTGGCTGCCAGCTTCACCTCGTCCTGCGCGTTGCCCATCGCCACTCCGAGCCCCGAAGCGCGAATCGCGGCGATGTCGTTCAAGCTGTCGCCCACCGATACGACTTCGGACATTTCGAAGCCTTTGAGACGGCACAGCTCCATCAGCCCCGTCGCTTTAGACACGCCCTGCGGGTTGACCTCGATGTTGAACGGCGAAGAATTGGTGATCTCCAGTCCGTCCCAAGCGCTGATTTCCGTCAAAATGTCCTTAAGCTGCGCAACGTCTTCCGTATAGTAGCCGAACTTCAGCCATTCCTTGGCGGCAGGCTCGTCGGTCCACATTTCTTTGTTGAATAGACCCTCGGTCGAGTACGCCCAAAACCAGACGTCCGGATGGTTCGCGGCCACCTCGTGCAGGCGAATCACCTTGCCCGCATCGAGCGTCGTTCTTCTGTGCAGCTCGTGGGGTTTGTTCCAAATCTCGCCCCCGTTGACCGTAATCATCGGCGAATCCAGCCCCAGCTTCTCGACGATCGGGAGCGCGCCCTGGAAGCCTCTGCCCGTGGAAGCGCAGACCAGCACGCCGGCTTCGACCGCATGCCGAATCCATTCCGCGTTCGTCTCGCTCACTTCGCTGCGATCGTTCAGCAGCGTGCCGTCCAAATCCAAAGCCAACAAACGATACTGTTTCATTTCGTATGCCAATTTTTCAACCCGCTTCCTGATGCGTTCTGTCTGCCATATAACGTCCATTTTATCATAGTTCGCCCGCTGAATCGAAAAAAAAGAAGAGCTGAGGCTGTTCTATAAGAAGCAGAGTCGTACAGAACGATTATCGATGGATGATGTTCATGGGCATCTATCTCCTTCCATGTGTCCAGGAGATAGATACCACTCTTTTTTTCCATCGATAATCTCGTACGCCCTTACTTATAGTACAGTTCCAGCTCTTGATCGCGACACGTTGGTAACGGCTGTCAGCCGCAGGCTTCAGTAGGCTTCGCGGGCCGCGGAGACGCGCTGTCTCAGCTTGCGCACGACGAAGCCGTGCGACGGGGAGAACAGGAAGGCGAGCACGAACATCACGCCCGCGACGCAGACCATACAGCCCGCGATCGACGCGTCAAGCGCGGCTGCGGCGTAATAGCCGCCGACCGAGCTGATGACGCCGATGACGAGGCTCAGTCCGATCATCGCGCCCAGCCGGTCCGTCAGCAAATAAGCGGTAGCCGGCGGCACGATCAGCAGGCCGACGACGAGAATCGCGCCGACGCTCTCGAACGAGCTGACCGTCGCCATGGACACCAGCCCCATCAGCACGTAGTGGAACAGCGCGACCGGAATGCCGATGGCGGCCGCCAGCGCCGGATCGAACGCGCACAGCTTGAATTGCTTGTAGAACAACGTAATGAGGACCACGATAATAAACAAAGTAATTCCGAGCAGCCATACCGCCTTCGGTCCCAGATCGACCCCGCCCAATACGAGGGTGTTCCACTGCACGTAGGCGATCTCCCCGTACAGCACGCAGTCCAGATCCAGATCGACATGCTGCGCGTTGAGGCTGACCAGCAGCACGCCCGCCGCGAACAGCGAAGTGAAGACGACTCCGATCGAAGCGTCGTTCTGCACGCCGCTCTGCTGGAACAGTTGGATGAGAAAGACGGTCAGGAAGCCGAGAATCGCCGCACCGAACAGCATGAAGAAGGAATCCCTCGAACCGCTGACCAGAAACGCGATCACGATGCCCGGAAGCACGGAGTGGCTGATCGCATCGCCCACGAGCGCCATCCGGCGCAAAATGAGAAAGCAGCCCAGAATGCCGCAGCAGGATGCGACCAAAGCGCCCGTCAGCATAATCCAAAATCCGCTCATGCCGACACCCCCCGTTCCTTCGCAGATGCGCCGACTCCGGCTCCCGATTGCTTGGCGTTCTCCGCCGCCCAATCCCGCTTGGCGGTGCGCCGGCGGACGAGCTTGGCGATTACGCCGCGCTGAGGTCCGAACAGCACCGAAGCGACGAATACGGCCGTCGCCGTCAGCACGCTGAGCGGCCCGGTCGGAAGCTGCGCCGTGCCCGCGCTGACCCAGGTGCCGATCGCGCCGCTCAGCGCGCCGAACAAGCCGGACAGCACCGTCATGACGCCAAGCCGGTCCGTCCAGTATCTGGCCGATACCGCCGGCGTGATCAGCAGCGCCGCGACAAGCACGACGCCCACCGCTTGAATGCCCACGACGACGGCGATTGTGACGAGCCAGAGCAGCAGCTGCTCCAGCGTCGCGACCGAGAAGCCCAGTCCGCGGGCATACCCCGGATCGAAGCTGATCAGCTTGAATTCCTTGAACAGCAATGCGCAGACGACGATCAGCACGACCGCGACGCTCGTCATCGTGTATACGTCCTTGGCCGTCATCGAAGCCGCCTGCCCGAACAGAAACTTGTCAAGCCCGCTCTGGTTGCCGTAGGAGCTGTGCTGGATTTGCGTCAGCAGCACGATGCCAAGACCGAAAAACACGGACAGCACGATGCCCATCGCCGCATCCTGCTTGATTCGGGAATATCTCGTAATCCAGCTGATGCCCACTGTGGCGATCATGCCGGCGACGATCGCGCCGATCATGAACAGTCCGACGGACTTGACCTCCGTCAGCATGAAGGCGATGCAGATGCCGGGAAGAGCGGCGTGCGCCAGCGTATCCCCGATCAGGCTCTGCTTGCGCAAGTAGGCGAACGTGCCGACGACGCCGGTGCTGATGCCGAGCAGCATGCTGCCGAGCAAGATCCATTGCAAGTTCGGATCGGTAATCAGGTTAAGCATGGCCCCTCATCCCCTTCCCGCGATCAGGACGGGCTCGTCTTCGGCGTTGGCATGGCTTTTGAGAAATGTCAATCTTCCTCCGTACGCCTTCTGGAGCATCTCCTCCGTGAAGGTCGAAGACGTCGGCCCGTATGCGACCAGTTCGCCGTTCAGCAGCATGACCGAGTCGAAATATTGCTCTACCGTCGCCAGGTCATGATGCACGACCAACACCGTCTTGCCCTGCCGCTTCAGCTCGTTCAGCAGCTGGATGATCGCTTTCTCCGTGGCGGCATCCACCCCCGCGAACGGCTCATCCATGAAATACAGCGTAGCGTCCTGGGCCAGCGCCCGGGCGAGAAATACCCGCTGCTGCTGACCGCCGGACAACTGGCTGATCTGCCTTCCCGCGAAATCGGCCATGCCGACCTTGGCCAGACACTCCATGCCGATCGCCTTTTCCTTCGCGCCGGGTCTTCTGAACAAGCCCAGCTGTCCGTACCGGCCCATCATGACAACATCCAGCGCGTTCGTCGGGAAGTCCCAATCGACCGACTCCCTCTGCGGGACGTAGCCGACGAGTTTGCGCTGCGTTTTATAGGGCTTGCCGTACACGAGCGTCTCTCCGCTCAGCGACGGCTGCAAGCCGAGAATCGCTTTGATCAGCGTCGATTTGCCCGCACCGTTCGGTCCGATGATTCCGATCAATTCGCCCTCCGTCACTTCGAACGAGACGTTCCGCACGACGGGCTTCTTCTGATACGCCACCGTCATATTCGTTACGGTCAGCGGCGCGATGCCTGATTTGTTCGCTGCCATCGTCTGTTCTCCCCTCTCTATTTCAAAGCTCCGACAATCGTATCCACGTTATGCCGGACCATTCCAATGTATGTTCCTTCTTCCGTTCCGCTCTCGCCCATCGCGTCGGAGAACAGCTCTCCGCCGATTTTGACCTCGTGGCCCAGCTTCTTGGCGCCTTCGATGACCGCTTCGATCGACTTCTTCGGCACGCTGGATTCCACGAACACCGCTTTGATGCCCCGCTCCACCAGCATATCCCGCAGCGCGGTCACGTCCTTGGAGCCGTATTCGGCCGCCGTGCTGATGCCCTGCAAGCCGACGACTTCGATCGCATACGCATTGCCGAAATAGCCGAAGGCGTCGTGCGCCGTCACCATTACCCGTCCCTGCTCGGGAATCGTCGCGATCTGCTCCCTCGCGTATTGATCCAACTCTTCGAGCTTCGCGAGATAGGCGTCCGTGCGCTGGCGATATTCGGCTTCGTGCGCGGGATCGTTCTCGATCAGCGTGTCGCGGATCGTCTCCGTCGCGCTCATCCACAGCTTCACGTCAAACCAGACGTGCGGATCGAACGTGCCGTCTCCCGTCGTCAGCAGCGACGACTCCGGAATGTTTTTCGTGACGGGTACGACCGACTTTTTCTTGCTCATCTTCTCGAAAATTTCCGTCATTTTGCCTTCCAGATGCAATCCGCCGTACAGAATGACCTTCGCGTCCTCCAGCTTGGCAATATCTCCTTGAGATGCCTTATATAAGTGCGGATCGACTCCCGGGCCCATCAGCCCGATCACCTCGACGCGATCGCCCCCGATTTCCTTGGCGACATCGCTGATCATGCCGATCGTGGCCGTCACATGCAGCTTGCCGTCGTCCTTGAACGCCCCCGAGCCTTGCCCGCAGCCCGTAACGACAAGGGCGGCCGGTACGACCAGAAACAACAAAGTCATAATAAATCGTTTAATCGATGATGGCATTCGTCTCTTCATCGTGCAGCTCTCCTCCCGGTGTATCTATCTCTTTGCCTCAAACAACTGTTTTGCTAGTACGACGAATACTTTCCTGTAGGACTCTTTGTTTATATTATACAACTAAGTTTACCGAGTGCAACATTTAAAATAAAAAAAGCAGCAGTAGGAGCGACTGGGGGCAAGTTGGCGAGCGATTAGCGGTCCGGCAGGCCGCTAAAAAGGGCTGTCCCAAAAGCAAAGAGAGACGTACCGAGCAATTATCGATAGGTGAATGGGAATGGGCATCTATCTCCTTCCGCTTCTATACGATCCTGAAATGGGAACGGTAAACCCGTCAAAAGGTAATTTCAGGACCGTATGAGGCAGTCTCCAGGAGATAGATGCCCTTCTTTTTTCATCGATAATCTGGTACGCCCCTGCTTATGGGACAGCCCCTTTTTAACAACTGCATATTTTTTACTGGCCGGCGTTCGCCGCAGCATCGTCTCCAACGTCGGCTTGATCGCCGACTTCTCCGTCGATCGACCCCGAAGCCGATTGAACGCCGCCGTACAGCTGCGGACGCGGCGTGCCGTACAGGCCGATCTCCGCATCGTACGCATCGAAAATCTGGCGTGCGATCGGAGCCGCGCCCCAGCCGCCGTAGCCGCCGTCCGGAACGACGACCGCGACCGCCAGCTTCGGCTTGTCGGCCGGAGCGTAGGCGATGAACACCGCGTTCTCCACTCTGCGGCGGTTGCCGACGTCCTGCTGCGACGTTCCCGTTTTCCGCAGAAACGTGTACGGAACGCCATCGAAGCCTTGAACGCTAACCCCGGCCATTCCCTTTTCGATCGTCTTCCAATACTCCTCCGGAATGTCGATCGAATTGAGCATTTCCGGCTGGTAGCCTACGGTGACGTTGCCGTCGACGTCGCGGATTTCCTGCACGAATTGCGGCTTCATCCGCTTGCCGTGACTCGCCAGCGTCGCCGCATACTGCGCCAGCTGCAGCGCCGTATACTTCGCCTGCTGCCCCCAAGAGGACCGGATTAACGCGGACTGAAGGCCTTCGGTCTTCGTGCTCTTGAAATAGTCGACGACGCCTGCGGATTCGCCCTGAAGCCCGCTGCCGGTTGTGACGCCCAATCCGAACTGCTTCAAGTATTCATCCCACAAGATCAAGCCCGAATCGCCATCATATTGGAAAAGCCTATTGCCGATCATCGCCGACATGAAGGCGTTGGACGACTTCGCGATAGCTTCCCACGCCGTAATCTTTCCGTTGGCCTTATTGCTGGCGTTCCAGATGCGCACCTCGTGGCCTTTGCGCCCGAATTCGAAATAGCCTTGGTCGGTATACGTCGTGCTCGTCGTGAACAGCTTCTCGTTCAAGCCGATCAGCACGGACAGAGGCTTCTGCGTGGAGCCGAGGTACACCAGGGAGGACGGGTGATTTTTGCGCTGCTCGTATTCCTCGTACGGAGGCTGCACCTCGCGGATCGTGCCGTTGTATTGGAAAAACGTGATCGCGTCCAGATCCTTCTGGCTGATCCCGCCCTGCCATACGCTCGGATCGTAGTCCGGCATGCTCGCCATCGAGATCACTTTGCCCGTGTCCACTTCCATCGCGACGGCGTAGCCGGTCGTCGGATGCGCGCTCTCGTACTGCTTGCCTTTGGCGTTATACACGAATTTGATATGGTCCATAATCGCCTGCTGCGTCGTCAACTGTACTTTGCGGTTGATCGTCAAATACAGATTTTCGCCCTTGACCGGCTTCGTCAGCTTCATCGGACCGATAATTTCGCCCTGGTTGTTCACCGGATACTCCTTGATGCCGTTGCTGCCCCGAAGCTCGTCCTGGTACATCAGCTCCAGACCGTCGAACCCCACTTCTTCCTCATTGATGTAACCTAGCGCCTTATTCGTCTGTTCCTTGTCGATCTCCTTGTATTTGTCGAGGGCTTTCGCTCCGCTCAGCTTCTTCATATAGCCGACGAGCTGTACGGCGATGCGGTCTTCGCTGTACTGGCGAATGCTCTCCTCGACGATGTCGATGCCGCTGAACTCCTGGCGGTGCTCGGAGAAGTAGGCGATCTCCTCCTTCGTCAACCCCGTCTTGATCCTTCTGGGCTGATGCGCATAATGTACACGGCCCTTGAGGTCCATATCCTCATAGACGTCCTGCGCTGTCAGCGGCTTGGCGCTCTTGTCGCCCAGCCGGTCGAACACCTCGACAAGCCGCGCGGCAAGCGCCATCGCTTCGTCGTCCTTCATTTTCATATCCAGTGTATAGTACAAAGATTGCGTCGATACCGAGTACGCGATCTCCTTGCCGGTCGAATCGTAAATATTGCCCCGGATCGGAGGAACCGGAACGGTCTTCGAGCCGTTCTTGTACTCCAATTCCTTCAAGTTGTCGCCTTCTACGAACTGCAAGTAAGCCAATCTGACGATCAATACGGAAAACACGAAAAACGTAGCGAAGAAAAACACGTTAAGACGGAAGCTGAAATGCCTCCTGTTGCGGATCTCCCGCTTCTGGGCTTCTTCCGTCATGTTGCTGCTCACCCGGTCACTCCTCCTTGCCGTATATGCGTATCGGCAAATCCGGGAGGATCGAACCAATTGCCCGTCTTTGCCCAAGTGGAATCCAGCGGAATCCATCTCTTTTCTTCAGTCGAATAAACTTCGTTCCAGGCATGCGCCCCGTATCCGCCGCGTCCGTCGTAACCGAGCCCGGTCACGACGCGGACGTCCAGGCCGACCGCGCGCGCCATGGAAGCGTACAGCCGCGAGTAGTCGATGCACACGCCCTTGCGCGTGACGAACGTCGTCTCCGGGTTTTGCTCCCGCCATTCCCCTAAATCCTCGTAAGCCCGAACCTTATCGTCGTCGTACGAAATGCGCGTTCCGACCCAGTCGTACAGCGCCCGCGCCTTGGCTCTGTCGCCTTCCCGATCCTTCGTGACGGTCAGAGCCGCCTGCACGATGTC
Organism: Cohnella sp. SGD-V74; assembly: GCF_003001675.1. GTDB lineage: Bacteria > Bacillota > Bacilli > Paenibacillales > Paenibacillaceae > Cohnella. The sequence continues at coordinate 29,914 of NZ_PVYW01000026.1, forward strand.
CTCGGGAAGCTCGGCGTCGATGACGTCGTACCGCTTCTGCCACAGCTGGTCCAGCTCTCCCGACATCGCCTTCGCGAACACCGGCAGCCGCTCTTCCAGCACGTCTCCCGCGGCCGGGCGGATAATCTGCGCCGCAACCTCCCGGTAAAGTCCGGACTGCTGAATGTAATCCGTCAACGGCCCTTGGGGCAGCAGCGCGCAGTAAGCGAACAGAGCCGCCGTAATCAGCAGCGCCCTTCCTGCGCCCAGCGCGGCTCCGAGCGCTCCTCCGGCCGCGCGGCTAACTGCCCCGCCCGATGATGACGGGAAGGCCGAAGAAGACGCCGGTCCCGGCAGAAGCGCCCTTGCCGCCAATCCGGCCACTAGACGAACGAGCGTGTGCACGATCAGAAACAGCGCGGCGAACCGCAGCAGGGGCAGATCCCGCAGCCCGGTTACCGCCGTGTAGAAAAACTGCGACAAAGCCGAAGAGTCCGGGCTCGGACGCGCAATGCTCCGTTCGGCCAGCCACTCCTGCAGCCGCGGCGACAGCTCCGAAGCGGCGATCGCCGCGAGCACGACCGCCAGCACCGTCAGCAGAGTTTCTCCCAGAAAGGAGGCGAGCCGCCTGACGGAGCCCGAAGCGCCCCGGCGAATGCCCTGGTACAAGGAAAGAGCGATGATCGAGAGCAGCGCCCAGGTGACGAAATTGGCGTCGACGACCGTCCCCCAGCCCTTCATCCCGCTTACTTCGCCGAAGCCCGCGCCTTCGTGACAAAGTCGCGTACCTCGCCTTCCATTTTCCACGTGCCCAACGAAATGCCGCGAAGCTTAACGGAGACCTCCCCCGAGTTCGGCACCCCGGTCAGCTCGAGATTGTCCGTCGTAATCGTGTAGGAGCCGTCCGCGTTCGCCGTGTAGGTCGCCGCGCTCGCTTCGCCCGCCATCAGCTTGATCGCTTGATCCTTGGCTTCCTCCGACACCTTGGTGCCCACTTCCTTGATGTCGGCGATCGAGTAACCGCCGTAAGTCACGATGCCGATAACGATTGCCGCGACGAGCACCCACTTGAGCACCGTTTTGACCACCTTGATCACGATCAGAATCGCCACGATCGCCACCACGATCACGATCCAATTGTCCTGCAGGAACGTCAGCCAAGCGTCCGTATCCAGATTCATCCGATCTCCCCTCCATGAAAAAAAGTCGTCTCTCGAATTTCGCATAGTTCCTATTATACCGTAACCGTTCGGCCGCAGTAAACGACGGGCATATCCGCCGGAGGTCTAACGTAAAAGTAGGATAAGCCGCGGTTGCGGACAAGGGGAGCCTCGTCCCCATATTGACTAGGAGGTTCAGGAAACATGAAAACCGCCGTATGGCTTTATTTATTTTTGTTCGTGGCGTTTTTCGATCTGCACGCTCAATATCCGATGCTTACTCCGTTCGCCGTCTCGCTCGGAGCGGCTCCGTCGTTCATCGGGCTCGTGATGGGCATGTATTCGTTGACGCATCTGCCCGGCAACCTGATCGCCGGAATCGCCGTCGATCGCAAAGGAAGCCGGCTGTTCATCGCCTTAAGCCTGATCGGCGCGGGCATTCTGCTGCTCTTCCAAGCCCGCGTGACGGACCCTTGGCAGCTTCTCTATATCCGCTCGCTCAGCGGTTTCGTGCTTGCCTTCCTGTCCCCGGCCTGTATGTCCCTGCTCGCCAGATTGGCGAAAAACCATATCCAGCAAGGCAAGCTGATGGCCGGCAACGGCCTCGTGCACACGGTCGCCTCCGTCGTCTCCCCCGCGGCGGGAGCGATCCTCGCCGCCAAGCTCGGCTTCAGCCAATCTTTCGCCCTGCTCGGGTGGGTGCTGCTCGTTACCGGCATTCTGTCGCTGTGGTTCGTCAAGGAGCCCGCCAGCGTGCCGCAGCCGGCCGCCGGAGGTTCCTCGCAAGCGCCCGGCGCGTCCGATTCCCCGGCAGGCCAGCCTTCCCCTGAGGAGAAGACGCCAGCGCCAGCGGTCGGAGGATTCCCCTGGGCCGTATTCATGCTTCCGATCGGCATGGCGTGCGCGCAAGGCATACTCGCCTTCGAGCTGCCTCTGCGCGGCACGGACGCCGCGACGATCATGAGCACCGGCATCTTGTTTTCGATCATCAGCCTCGGCTCCCTCGTAACGCTCGGATTGCTGTTCCTGAACCGGTACTTGCCGTATTTCCGGACCGTCATCGGCGTCATGCTGCTGGCGATCTGCTATTACGGACTGGCCTCCGACTGGCCGGTTCCCCTGCTCGGGCTGCTGTTCGTAATCGGCATGGCCAAGGGCGTCATCTTCCCGGCGATGACCTCGTTCCTGCTGCAGCTGAGCGGTCCGTCCCGGTACGGGCGGACGTTCTCGATTTTGTCCATTTCGCTGTCGATCGGCGCCTTCCTCGGCCCGGTGGCGGCCGGGGCGGTCAGAGAGCATTTCTCGCCCTATTTTTTATCCTTCATCGCGCTGATGATCGCTCTGACCTTCCTGTTCCCGCGGGCCGCCTTCAAGTCGAACTGGAATCCGGGGGCGGCGCTCCCGCCACACGCCCATTGACCCGAATCCGCATACGCCCGTTCCCTCCCCCGATTCCGGCAAAGAGATTGCCCGGATCTGGGTATCCGCACACTTCGCGCCCGGGGCATTCGCATATGGTGTATGACAGCCCATGCCCGCCCGGCCCTCCCAGAGCCGAAGTCGGGCCGAATCGGAAGCTGAAGGAACGGGGTGACCCCTATGTCCCAATTCACAGCGGGAAGCGGCGCGACAACGACAATCGTGCTCGTGCTGTTCATCCTTCTCGTTCTCGTGCTTCGCGCCCACTAGGACGCGAGCCGATCGCCGCCGCCTCGGCCGACGCCTGCCGCGGCGGCCGACCGCGGTCGGGAACGGGACAAGCAGCCGGGCCGACGCAACAATTCCCGAAAAAATGGTACAATAAAGAGCATATCCCTTAACGTCCGGAGGAACCGCCTTGGATATCGCCATCATCGTCGAAGGAAAAAATGACAAAAGCCGCCTCTCCCGCGTTCTCGCCCCGGAAGTGCCGATTCACTGCACGTTCGGCACCTTGAATACGGATCGCATCGAGACGCTGCGCCGGGCGGTCGGAGACCGGCACGTATATTTGTTCACCGACCACGACGCTTCCGGACGGCGCATTCGGGGCATTCTGCGCGACGTGTTCCCGGACGCCGATCATATTTACACGCGACGAGGATACATGGGCGTCGAAGGAACTCCGGAGGAATACTTGATCCAACAGCTGGAGAAGGCCGGACTCGAGGAGTACATCGTTTACCCCGAACCGGACGGGCATTTTCGGCTGACCTGAACTGCAGGCGCACACAGACAAGGGCCGTTCCGCAGTCCACACGACTACGGAACGGCCCTTAGGCGTTTTCTCGATTACAGAACGCTTTTGATTTTCTTCACCATATCGCTCGGGCTCAGCTTCTCTTCCCCCGTAGCTTCCAAATCGATATAATCGTTGGCCGATATCCAGTCGCGGATCTGCCCTTTCTTGTCGAGCAGCACGATCAGGTTCATATGGCCGAAATTGCCTTCGTTGTCTTTCTGAACGAGAATCTGGTACTTACGAGCCAGGTCCGCCGTCTCCTGCTCGTCGCCCCGCAGGAACTTCCAGCCTTCCGGATCGGCTTCGAACCGCTTCGCGTAGTCCTGGAGCAGCTCCGGCGTATCGCGCTCCGGATCGATCGTTACGGATAGGAACTGCACGTCTTTGCCGAACAGCCCTTGTTCTTTAAGCTCGTCCTGCACTTGGGACATGACGAACGTCGTCGGCGGGCAGACGTCCGGACAATTCGCGAAGAAGAAATAGAGCAGTCTTGCTTTGCCGTTCGTACCGCTCAGCGACACGGTCTCGCCGTTCATATCGGTGTAGGAAAACTCGGTTCCCTGCCCCTGTACGGGAAGCTCGTCCTTCTTGTTCTGCTGCTGCAAAATAAAGTACCCCATCACGAGGCACAAGAGAAGCACGACCAGCGAGAAGCCGTAACGCCCCAGCCACGATCTCTGCGGCCCGTCCTGCTTGACCGGCTCCACGACAACGTCCGCTCCGGCGCCTGCCGGCTGCTCGGCCTGAGCCTTCTCTTCCTTCGATAAATCCATTTCCTTACACCCCCGTCGTATTCAACACCATCGTCAAAAACATGATCATCAAATAATTGATCGAAATCATAAAATCGGTTTTCGCCCATTTCTCGTCGTCCTTGGCGCGAAGTCCCCCAACCGCGTGCACGAACCAGACCGCGGCGATTCCGACGGATAAAACAAGGAAATAAATGCCTACGTAATCGTAGTAGTACATCAATATCGATGCGGGAATGAGCAGCAAAATGTAGGGCAGCATTTGCCATTTCGTTCTCGTCACGCCTTTGACGACCGGCAGCAGCGGAAATCCGGCGGCTTTGTACTCTTCCTTGCGGCGGATCGCCAGCGACCAGAAGTGGGCGGGCTGCCACAGGAACAGCAGCGCGAACAAAATCCAGGCTCCGGCATCGACTTCGTTCGTCACCGCACAGTAGCCGATAACCGGCGGCATCGCTCCGGAAACTCCCCCCACCGACGTGCTCCAGGTCGAGCTGCGCTTCAGCCACATCGTATAGACGACGATGTAGACGAACATGCCGAGCAGTCCCAGCCAGCCGGTAAGCGGATTGACGAGCAGAAACAGAACGGCGAGGCCCGCGATTCCAAGCGCGATGCCGTAGCCGAGCACGAACCCGGGAGACAGTCTCTTCTGCGGAAGCGCCCGGTCGCGCGTTCGTTCCATCTTAAGGTCGAGATCCCGGTCCCAGTAATTGTTGACGACGCAGGACGAAGCCATCGTCAAGGTCGACCCGATCAGCATCCAGACCAGAATCCATATATCCGGGTCCCACTTGGAAGCGACCCAATAACCGCCGAAGGCGGCAATCAAGTTCAAGCGGATAATTCGCGGCTTGGTTAGAGCCACTAGATCTTTAAGCACGGAGCTCCTCCTCATACCTGATGTCTGTTCAATGATACCGCAAATCTTCAAGCATTGACAATGTTCGCCTATCCGAGTTCATCAAATCGCCACTACATGGAAACGGGCGGAGGAACCCTGCGGGAAAAATCGATTCGCCCAGTCACACAATCCGGGCCGCCTCAATACACTGTATTGCGACAATCGCCCAGCACCTTCGCGACTGAAGCGGGCGACTTGACTAAGGGAGGGTGCGTGGACGCGCACAGAGTCCGGGGCGATTGCATGGCGCGGATTGTCCGAACATGTATTAACATCTCAAGGAGGACGTAAACAGATGTTGAATAACAAAATGCCCTGGGGCGGTTATGCCCAGCCCCAAACAAACCTGATGCCCATGAATGCCCAGGCGGCAGGCATGCCGAGCATGATGCCGGCGAACACGATGGTGCAAGGAGCGATGACGCCTCAGTCCGTGCCGTCCGGCGTGCCGGTAACCCCGGTCGGAGTCGGGATGCCCGGATTGCCGGGTCAGCCGGAAGAATCCTATGTCGAGAACATTCTTCGCATGAACCTGGGCAAGGTCGCCACGCTGTACATGACCTACGAGAACAACTCGGAATGGAACGCGAAAATTTTCAAAGGCATCCTGGAAGCCGCGGGACGCGACCACATCATCATCAGCGACCCGGTGACGGGCAAGCGCTACTTGCTGCTCATGCTGAACCTGGACTACATCACGTTCGACGAGCCGCTGAATTACACATTGCCTTTCGGCACCGCCCGCTGACGGAAAGTCCATATTCTCAGCCCGTCGCGGCCGCCCTTTACCCATTGCGCCATCTCTTGCCAGGAACGCCCTTCGCGGCGTTCCTTTTCGATTTCCGCCGCTTCGGCTTCCGTCGCCGTTCTGCGGATTTCGACGAAGACGCCCGGCTGCGCCGTATTCTCGGCGAACTCGACGTTCCTCCATAATTCCGGACGGGCTTCGGCCCATTGGAGGAAACGTTCGCGATGCTCCTCCGGAACGACATACTCGCAAAACAAGATCATGACCTTCGTCTCCCTTCATATTTTATAGCCGTTACGTCCATACTTAACCTCATAAAGTGCGTGTTATGGAACAACCTTAAGGGGGGCTTACGTTATGGATACCGGTACGCATTTCGTGTTTGGTCTGGGCCTGGGCGGGCTGGCCATGACCGATCCCGTCATCGCTTCGCACGCCTACGGCCCGATCGCCATTCTGATCGGCACCGTCGCGGGCTCGAACGCGCCCGACCTGGACGGGCTGCTGAGATTCAAAAGCAATGCCGATTATATCAAAAACCACCGCGGCCTGTCCCATTCTTTTCCGGCGATCGCCGGCTGGACCGCGCTGATCACCGCCGCGGTCTCGCTTGCGTTCCGCAGCATCCCCTGGTGGCATATCGCCTTCTGGGTGCTGGTGGCCGTCGTCGTCCATGTGCTGACCGATCTGTTCAACTCCTACGGCACGCAAGCTTACCGGCCCGTGAGCAAACAATGGGTGGCCTGGAACATCATCCACATTTTCGATCCGTTTATTTTCTCCGCCCATCTGTTTGCGATCCTGCTCTGGATATCCGGCATCGCCGTTCCGCAAGTCATTTTTCCCGTTCTGTACGCGCTGCTCGGCATTTACTACGGCTGGCGAACGCTCGTGCACCGAAGCCTGTCCAAGAAGATCGCCCGGCAAGACCCCGAGGGCCAGCCCGGCGACCGCTATACGCTGCTGCCGACCGTCTCGCTGTACCGCTGGAATCTCGTCCGCATCTCCACGGATTGCACGTACGGCATCGGGGAATGGAATCATGGGAAAATCAAGTGGCACGACGTGCTGAAATGCGACGAGCATCCGGCGATCGACGCCTCCAAGCAGCATGTGGACGTCCAAGCCTTCCTCAGCGTCACGCCCTTCCCTTGCGGGCATGTAAAGCCGCGCACGTGGGGATACGAAGTCCGCTGGGTCGACGTGCGCTACCGCTACCGGAAGCAGTATCCGTTCGTGGCCGTCGTTCTGATGGATTTGAACCTCCATCCGCTGCAATCGTACGTCGGCTGGCTGAGCGACGAGAGGCTGGAGAAGCGGCTGCGCATGAACACTTATTAAAGCTGGATCTTATCGGCATAAGGAGGAGCTGTCTCATCGGACAGCTCCTCTTGACGTTTGCTTGCTCAAGGCGCACAATATGAAAAGCCCGAGGGGTTTCCTCGGGCTTTCGGTCCGAACCGATAGTTCTTAGCGACCGGAAAGTTGTTGCTCGGCAATTTGGACAAGCTTCTTGGTGATATAGCCGCCAAGGGAACCTGCATCGCGGGACGTTACGTTGCCGTAGTATCCGTCAGCCGGAATTTGGACGCCCAGGGATTGGGCTGCTTCCACTTTCATGCTTTGCAGTGCCGCTTTTGCTTGCGGTACAACGAGTTGGTTGCTTGATGCCATGATTGAAATCTCCCTTCGCCTTAATGATTGGTTTGCAAGCTTGCCAACTTAGTATGCTAGATACGAAGAAAAATATGCGAGGTGAAATCGTGAGTAAAACTTTGTCACTTCTGTTCGCCGTTTTGTCCGTGATCGGCATGCTCGCAACGGGTTTCTCGATCGGCTACAACGTATGGCTGGCGCTGCTTTTCGGCGTCGTCACCCTGGCCGTTACGGGGTTCGGGTTCGTCCTTAAGGCGAAGCTGAGAAAAAAATCCGCTTAGCGAACGAGCGGCAGGAAGCCCATCGCTTCCTTCGCCTTGGTCAGCGTCTGCTCGGCCAACGCGTTGGCGCGCTCGGCGCCGTCCCGCAAAATGCGGTGAATTTCCCCGGAGGAACGCACGTCCGCGTAAATGCGCTGCATCGGCTCGAGCGCCGCGACGACGACTTCGGCCAAATCTTTTTTGAATGCGCCGTAGCCCTGACCGTCGTACGCAGCCTGAACTTCCTCGACCGTTTTGCCCGAGCATTGCGCGTAGATCGTCATCAGATTGCTGACCTCAGGCTTGTTCTGCACGTCGTACACCACTTCCCGGCCCATGTCCGTCTTGGCTCGGGATATTTTTTTGCGGATATCTTCCGGCGTGTCGAGCATGGAGATGTAGCTTCCCGCGCTCGGGCTGCTCTTGCTCATTTTCTTCGTGCCTTCCTCCAGCGACATGATGCGCGCTCCCTGCTTCGGAATGAACGGCTCCGGGATGACGAACGTGTCGCCGTAACGGTGATTAAACCTTCCTGCCAAGTCGCGCGTCAGCTCCAAATGCTGCTTCTGATCGTCGCCTACGGGAACAAGCGTCGGATTGTAGAGCAGAATATCGGCCGCCATCAGAGCCGGATAGACGAACAGCCCCGCTCCCACTGCCTCTTTACCCTCGGATTTGTCCTTGAATTGCGTCATCCGCTCCAGCTCGCCCATGTAGGACATCGTCGTTAACAACCAGCCGAGCTCGGCGTGCGCCGGTACGTGCGATTGGATGAAAATCGCCGCCTGCGACGGGTCGAGCCCCGCCGCCACGTACAGCGCCGCCACGGACTCGGTCTGCTCCCGCAGCGCCGCCGGCTCCTGCGGAACCGTAATGGCATGGAGATCCGCGATCATAAAGTAACAGTCGTGCTCATGCTGCAGGGCGACGAAATTTTTCATCGCGCCGATGTAGTTGCCGATCGTCAGCTTGCCGCTGGATTGAATGCCGGATAATACGCGTTGCTGCTTGGACATCGTCAAATCGCTCCTTTTTCTCATCTCGGGAAAAACAAAAAAAGCCTTCCTCCGTTAGGGACGAGGAAAGCCGTGGTACCACCCTAATTCGTATCGCGACGCCAAAGCTTTGACGCGATACCTTATCGTTCCTGTAACGGGGAACAGTCGGGAAAGCATGGGACGGAAAGCTGCCGCCGCGTCGCATGAGCGTTCGCGCGGTCGTCTTCCATCGTTTCGCTTCCGGCTCCAAGATCCATTCCGCAAGGCGTGCGTGCCGGCTTTCAGCCAATCGCCGGCTCTCTGTGAGCGCTCCATCCAGGCGTACTTGTTCTCTTCATCGCCGAATATACTTTAGTTGTTACCCATTATACCCCGCCAAGCCGCTTTGTCAACCGTCATCGGGCGGTTCGGGCGATTGCAAGTCATGAATGACGGATGTACAAGCATAAGGTATAATAATCGTAATGCTTACTATTAGGGATAGGGTGTGAAGTCGTGCCTAACGGTTGGATGAGATGGACTACCGCAGCGGCTTCGGTCGTATGCGCCGCGCTGCTGGCGTTGATTTTTTTCGGCCGGGATTTGTCCGAGTGGACCTGGACCTTGGACAATACGAAGCTGCAAAATTTCAAAATCATTTTCATCAGCATCATTCTCGAAGCGCTGCCGTTTCTGCTGATCGGCGTCATCGTATCGGCGCTTCTGCAGGCGTTCGTGTCGGACGAGCTCGTGCGCAAGCTCACTCCCCGCAATCCGGTGGCGGGCGTGCTGTTCGGCGCCTTGCTCGGCATTATTCTGCCGCTCTGCGAGTGCGGGATGATCCCGATTGTGCGCAGGCTCATGCGCAAAGGGCTGCCCGCATACATAGGCCTTATCTATATCGTCGCCGGCCCGATCATCAACCCGGTCGTGTTCGGCGCCACGTTCCAGGCGTTCCGCGCGAACGAAAGTCTGGCATACTCGCGCTTCTATCTGGCGTTCTTCGTCTCCGTCGCGCTTGGGTTCATTTTGTACGACCGTCTGAAGCAAAGCCCTTTGAAGCCCGATCGCCCCGCCGCGATCTCCGCCTCCGCGCAATCGGGGACCGCTTCCGGACACAGTCACGGACATGGACAAGACCATCGTCATGACGACCATGGACACAATCACCATCATGGTCATCAGCACGAGCATCAGCACAGTCACCATCACGAGCACCACCACGTCGACAGCAATGCGCCGTTTCTCAAGAAACTGTCCGCGACTCCGTCCCACATCGCCGACGAATTTTTCGAGATGGGCAAATATCTGATTCTCGGCTCGCTGATTACCGGGTTGATGCAGACGTTCATCACGCGCTCGTCGTTCGCGGCCGTCGCCGACCACGAGCTGCTGTCTCATCTGTTCATGATGGCATTCGCCTACGTGCTGTCGCTCTGCTCGACTTCGGACGCGTTCGTGGCGGCTTCGTTCGGCAATCTGTTTCCTCCCGCGGCGCTTCTGTCCTTCCTCGTGCTCGGGCCGATGCTCGACTTGAAAAACACGCTGATGATGCTGGCCGTATTCCGCAAAAAATTCGTTCTGAAATTCAGCCTGCTGATCGCCGTACTCGTCCTGATCGGTTCGATTGCGTTCGATCGGCTGGGAATCGTCTAAGGAGGTTTTCCCTTTGCCTAAATCATCCGCCGCTCTGGCTTTCCACTATTTGGCGAGAGCGATCTTGCTCTCCGGCTTCGCGCTGCTGATCGTCCATCTTGTCCGTTCCGGCAACCTGAACCTGTACATCGCCCCCCGGATGCAGCTGATCGTCAAGCTGTCGGCGCTGGGGCTTTACGCGGTCGCGGCTCATCAGCTCTATTCGGCCATTCGCGCCTTCTTCGACAAAGACAAGCACGGCGGTCCGGATTGCGACTGCATGCATGAAATGCCCGTGACGTGGGGCAAGAGCCTGCTCTTCTACGGCTGGTTCGCGCTGCCGCTGATCATCGGCTACGTCGTGCCCGACGGGCTGCTCGGCAGCAGCATGGCTTCGGCCAAAGGCGTGCAGTTCGCTCCTCAAACTACGGTCGTGAGCGAACCTCGGACCGCACGGTCCGAGACCGTTCCGACGCCGCCGTCGGTCGAGCTGCCCTCTCCAAGCGCGAGCGCGCCGGCGGCTGAGCCGGACCCTGCAGAACAGGGAAGCGCCGGAACGGATGCCACAGAGCAGGAAGCGACCGAGCAGGAAAACAGAAAGCCCGATGCGCCCGTCGCACTGGATCGCGAGCTGTCTCCGGAGGAGCTCGACCTGCTGTTCCCTTCCGACAATTTTACCGAAGCCTACGCCGCTTACGGCAAAAAGCTTTTCCTAAGGGATGTCGTGCAGGTCACGCCGAAAAGGTTCATCGAAACGCTGACGACGGTCGATCTGTACCGCGACGCGTTTCTCGGCAAAACGATCGAAATCAGCGGCTTTGTCTACCGCGAATCCGGCATGGGCCCGCAACAGTTCGGAATCAGCCGCTTCGCCGTCGCCTGCTGCTCGGCGGACGCTTCGCCCTACGGCGTCATGGCGACGTTCGCGGGTGCGGACGAGCTTGAGACGGACGAATGGGTATCCGTGACCGGGACGCTCGGAACGACGATGTACAACGACATTGAGATCATCCAGATCGACATCGCCGACTTCGTCCGAATTCCCGCTCCCGGAGATCCGTACGTCTCCCCGGATTTCGACTTCGGACTGGAACAGTTGGAGTGAACGAATGGGAAATCTGTCGAAAAATGAATAGCCCTCCCAATAACGTCCATACTACGTTCAAAGGAGGTGAGCGACCATGGCACGCAGCAATTCCCTCGTCGTTCCTCAATGCGCGCACGCGTTGGAAAGAATGAAATTCGAAATCGCGCAGGAGCTCGGAATTCAGCTTCCGCAGGACGGCTATTACGGCAACTTGTTGACCCGCGAAGCCGGCTCCATCGGAGGTCAAATTACCCGCCGCCTTGTTCAAATGGCCGAGCAGCAGCTCGCCGGACGCGCCGGACGTTAAAAACACAGCGAAGGGGCTATCCCGTCAAGTCGAACATTCAACTCGCGGTAGGATAGCCCCTCGATTTTTACGTATGTAATGCCCCCGTTACCCGTTGGAAGCTTCCCTGCGGTCCCGGTTTTTCGGAGAATAACGGAACATCAGGTTCGCCATATTGTAATTGGATTCGAACTGCACGCTGACGAATACCCGCCCCTGCTTCAACACGAAATCGTACGAAATTTCTCCGTGCGTCCAGCCGCTCTTGTGCCTTAGCGCTTCGAGCGCCAGCTGCCGCAATTCGACTACCTGCTCCGCTGTCATTCCCGCGGCGATGGGGGCGCGATCGCTGCAGTCGACGGGAAGATGGCGGATGCCGAACCGGCCGACCGAATCCTCCCGAATCTGCAGCACGATCGTTCCGGCGACCATTCCCTTAAGCTCTCCCCCCAGTTTCTCCAAAGCCATGTCGATCTGACGGGCTAAAGAAATTTGATTAAACGTCATTATTCTCCTCCTTTGGACTCAGTTTCTCTAATACTTCCCACAAACCCAAAGTATTCCATTTGCGACTTCGGACTCAGTATAATTGAATTTTTTGAATATTTCAATGATTTTGTCAAAATATAGGGGAATTTGTACAAGAAAAAGCATGAACTCCCGGGAACGCGGGATTTCATGCTTTTTCTTCGATTAGCTACGCCTTGCACAGAGCGGCGAAAGCGTCGACGTCGGACACCGCCCTGGCGACCGCGTCGTTCCAGAAGCCCGGTTCGTCCAGGCGGACGCCAAGATGGCGGGAGGCCAGCTCCTCGACGGTCATGACGGCGGTGTCCCGCAGCAAGGCGTCGTAACGGCCGGCGAACGAGGCGCCTTCCCTCTCCGCCACGGCCGCGAGTCCCGTGCTGAACAAATACCCGAACGTGTAAGGGAAGTTGTAGAACGGCACGTCGGTCAAGTAGAAGTGCAGCTTGGACGCCCAGAAATGAGGATGCCAGCTTCCGAGCGCATCGCCGAACGCTTCCTTCTGGGCTTCCGTCATCAGCTCGCTCAGCTCCGCCGCCTCGAGCATGCCCGAAGCGCGCCTTGCATAGAAGCTGGTCTCGAACAGGAAGCGCGCCCGGATGTTCATGCAGAAGGCGACCGCCCGCGTCAGCCGTTCGTCCAGCAAAGCCAGCTTCTCCTCGTCGCTCCCGGCTCTGCGCAGCAGCGCGTCGCTGACAATCGCCTCCGCGAACGTGGAGGCCGTCTCGGCCACGTTCATCGCGTATTCCTGCGCCAGCGGCGGCAGCTCCTGAACGAGCCGCGCGTGGTAGGCGTGACCGAGCTCGTGCGCCAACGTCGATACGTTGCCCGGAGTTCCGGAATACGTCATGAAGATCCGGCTCTGGCGGCCGATCGGGAAGCTTGTGCAGAACCCTCCCGGTCTCTTGCCCGGCCTGTCTTCCGCTTCGATCCAGCGGTCGGCGAACGCGGTCTTGGCCAGTTCCGTCAGCTGCGGCGAGAACTGCGAGAAAGCGTCCGTGATGAGCGAAGCCGCTTCTTCGTACGGGATCTTGGATTGGGTGGAAGCGACCGGCGCGTCGACATCGTGCCAGCTCGGCTTCTCCTTGCCCAGCAGTTGGGCCTTCAGCGCCAAATACCGCTTAAGCGGCTCTACGCTCGTCTCGACCGCGGCCCACATCGCCTCCAGCGTCTGCCGGCTCATCCGGTTGATCGCCAGCGGCTCCTTAAGCGGGTCGCTCCAGCCGCGAAGCCCGTACAGCTTCAGCCGGAAACCGGCGATCCGGTTCAGCGCGTCCGCGCCCAAGTCCGCCTGCTCGCCCCAAGCCTTCTCCCATTTGGCCGCCATCTCGTCGCGCACCGCTTGCGACGAATCGTCCAGCTTGTTGGCCGCTTGACCCGCGGAGAGGTGAACGGTCTTGCCGTCCTCCTCCCAAGGAATCGCGATTCTTCCGACGACCGTATTGTAATGCTCTCCCCAGCCGTGATAGCCGTCCACGGCCAGCTCGCTGGCGACTGCCTCCAACGCCGGCGGAAGCTTCTCCTTCGCGAAGCCGCGCTTCTCGTTAAGCGGGAACAGCACCGCGGCGAGCTCGGGCCGCGCCGTCCACGCCTGCCAGTCGGCGTCGGGCACACGCGCCAGCTTCGCGTCGAACAAATCGGAAGCTTGCTTGTAACGCGCGCTCAGCGTCTGAATCCGCTCCGTCCAGCCGACGGCGCGCCTGTCGTTCATGTTCTGCGCCGTCAAGCAACCGACGAAGGAGTCGGCTTCCCGCAGACGGGCGAGCGTCTCCTGCAGCTTGCCCGTCCATTGCGCAAGCCGCTCCGCATCCGGCGCCGCGTCTCCGCCGTCCTGAAGCTCCTTGAGCAAGGCGGCGCAGCCGGCTTCGGCTTCCTCCACGAAAGCCGCGAAATCAAGCGAAGAGGAGCCGCCCGCGAAGAGCGACTCCAGGTTCCATATCGGTTTTGTCATACTGATCACTTCTCCAATCTTATTGCGTTCGGACACTGTCGTGCGTTATCTTTAAGTCAATCTACGTGCAAGGAGAGGAATGCCTCTTGATCCCACTCAGCAACAGTCTGCCCTACGACGTGCAGATGAGCGACGTCGTCGCCCAGGAATGCCCGTTCTGCCGAAGCTCCAACGTTCGTCTGCCGCTTACGCCCGAAGAAGTGCTGGATATGTACGGCGGCTCCCGCAAAAGAACGATCGTGTTCCCTTGCTGCCGAAGCACTCTGCGCATCATCGACGCGGACCGGGATTACCTGCTGGCCAACCGGGCGATTCGTTAGGACAAGCTTTACGCCCCGCTCTCGATCATTTCCTCCGGAAGCTCCAGCCCTTGTCCGGTCATCTCTTCGCGTATGCCCTGCCACTGCTCGCGGGATGCGCGGATCATCGCGGCATCGACGATCTTCTTGTCGTGAATGACCCTTCCGAACCATCGGACGGCTTCGTGATAGTTGCCGAGCCGCTTGTTCAGCTCCCCGATCAGGAACATCAACCGGGCGCTGCTGATCGAACCGCTCTCCGTTTCGTATACCCGGACGTAAGCGTCCAGCGCGAATTGAAGGAACCGGTTCTCCTGCTCCTTCTTCCCTTCGTAGCGATACAGCCAAGCGATATGGTGCAGCAGAGCGGCGACTACGCGGTCTTTCTCCCCGATCGCCTGTGCTGTCAGCAGGCTGAGCTTATAGCACTCCATCGCGTCCTGCGCGTCGCGCTCCCCGCCGTAGTCCCGGTTCTTCCAATGGCTGCCCATTTTATCGTAATAAATCGCCTTCTGCTTCTCGTTGATCCTCTCCGAGAAATTTTCCGTCGACGCGAAGCCGCAATAAGGACAGACCCTCACGACGTAGAAATCCGGGTTCACCGTTTTGAAATAGGAGCAGAAATCGGTATCCGTCTTCACCGCCTTCTTCAAGCTGGGCCGGACTCTCGATGTCTGAAAGCTTTGTTCGCAACAGATGCATGTCACTTTAATCTGGAAGAGCGGTTCCATAATGGGCCCCCTTATTGATGTGGTGAATCGGAATCCGTGTTGATAAAATGGTGCGCGGGACCGGACAATCGCTCGATTGTCAGCTTCTGCAGCGGTTCGGTAATCGAAGTTTCGGACAACGCCTCGGCCATGCACGCCAGCCAAGCTTCGGCGCGCTCGGGCGTGATCGGGAACGGCAAATGGCGCGCCCTCATCATCGGATGCCCGTATTCGTCGGAATAGAGCGGCGGACCGCCCAAAAATTGCGTCAGGAACAGGTACTGCTTCTCCATGACGGGATGAATGTCTTCGGGAAACAAAGGAGCGAGCAGCGGGTGCGCCTGAACCTTCGGATAAAACCGGGTCACGATTTCGCGGATCGTATCGGCTCCCCCTATCGCTTCGTAAATCGTCGCGTAGTTGGACAAGTTGCGCCTCCTGGATGGCATCGCGGCGCCGGGCGCCGGCGATGAAATGGAATGGGTTGAAAGTCCTTCATTCCCAACCATTATACCATAACGCTCCGTTACTCCTCGCGGCAAAAATAAAATCGCCCGCAAGGGCGATTAAAACCGGCTGTTCGCCGATCGGTCCATGAAATTTTATAATTCCTCTTCCGCCGGGGCCAGCGATTCCCGAATGACATAGACGAAAGCGCATACAATCAAACCTGCAACGATTGCCGCCATACTCATCACTCCAGCTCGATGAATTTGTGGTGCGCGGGTTAGATCCGAATGATCTAGTTCTATTGTAGCATATCTGCGTCAATTTTTGCACCGTTTTTTGCAAACGGTTACAGCAAAAATGGCGGGCTTGTTCGGCGATCGGCAAGATTGTCCGGAATCGAACATATATTGGGACAAGGCACGTCAACGAATGGAGGAATGACTGTGGTTCCATCGGGCGCGAATCCGGAAAATACGAGCCGCCGCTTCGCGCTGGCGAGCGCGCTGGCCATCGGCGGAGCGGCCCTGCTCATCGGCTGTCTCGCTCTCGGAGACGGCTCCGGAGCGCTGAACGCATCGCTTAGGGGAGTGGCCGTATGGTGGGAAGTGCTGTTTCCCGCCCTGTTTCCTTTTTTCGTTCTGTCCGAGCTGCTGCTCGGCTTCGGAATCGTTCATTTTATGGGTACGCTGCTGGACCCGTTCATGCGCCCGCTGTTCCGTCTTCCCGGCGTCGGCGGCTTTATCGTCTCGATGGGCTTCGTGTCCGGCTATCCGGTAGGCGCGCGGCTGACTTCGCGCTTGATGGATCAGAAGCTGGTAACGAGAGACGAAGGGGAACGGCTCGTCGCGATGACGACGACGTCCGATCCCATCTTCCTGATCGGCGCCGTATGCATCGGCTTCTTCGGCAATCCGCTTGCCGCTCCCGTGCTTGCGGCCGCCCACTACAGCGGCGCCCTGCTGATCGGCATCGCTTCGCGCTTCGGGAGACGGGGCGGCGAAACGGCGGAGATCGCGGCGGCGGACAAGGGCGGACCGAAGCGAAGCCGCTGGCGCGCCGCGCTTGCGGCCATGCACCGCGCGAGGTTGGAGGACGGAAGGCCTTTCGGCATTCTGCTTCAACAATCGCTGCAGTCGTCCCTGGCCCTCATGATGATCGTCGGGGGATTGGTCGTCTTCTTCTCCGCGGCTCTCGACTTGCTCGTGAACGGAGGCTTGCTGACGCCTCTTCGGCAGTTGACGGCGCAGCTGCTGCCATGGTTCGGACTGTCTCCGCAGCTGTCGGAGGCGTATATGCACGGGGCTTTCGAGGTGACGCTGGGAGCCAAGGCTTCCGCGGCGGATGCGGCGATCCCTCTGGTCGACCGGGTCGCCGTCGCCGCTTTCGTACTCTCATGGGCCGGCTTGTCCGTTCACGCGCAGGTGGCCGGTTTGATGAGCAACTCCGGATGGAGATATTTACCGTTCGCTCGGACACGGTTCATTCACGGCCTGCTCGCGATGCTTCTCGTCTATGCGTTCTGGCCCTTGCTGTACCGGGACGAAACCGCGGGGGCCGCGGGCTGGCCATCGATCGTCTCCGCTTGGACGAATGCCGCGCCGGACACCGTCGGTCTTCGCTTCGGATGGGAAGCCGCGTTCGTCTGGCTCCCTCTGCTTTTTGCCTGCGCCATCGGCTTGATCGTCGTCTCGGGAACGATAGCGATCGGCGTTCGCCGCCTCCGGGCACGACTCGCTTCTCCGCGCGCCAGAGATTGAATTCGGCCGGCTTATTGGGTATGATCAAGACAACGATCCCTTTCGAGCATCGAATCGGCATCGAGTAACAGGGTTCCATTCGGAAGGAGCGGCCGACGTTTTGAAATACGCATTGCTGGACCGGGGAGATCGGTTATCCCGGGAATTATCGGAACAATTTCAGACCCAAGCGAAGGCAAGAGGATTGATCTACGACGAAGAAGCGCCGGACACCGTCGTCTCGATCGGCGGCGACGGCACGATGCTGCAGGCGTTCCATCGTTACAAGGAGCTGTTGGATCGCGTCGCCTTCATCGGGATTCATACCGGTCATTTGGGCTTTTACGCCGATTGGCAGAAGAACGAGCTTGTCGAGCTGCTCGACCTGATGGCGTCCTCCGAGCCGCGCAACATCCACTACCCTCTGCTGCACGTGGAAATCGATACGACCGAAGGCAAGGAAACGCACCTCGTGCTGAACGAGTTCACGCTGAAGAGCGGCGACGGTACGCTCGTGTCGGCGATTCATATCAACGACGAGCCGTTCGAGATGTTCCGCGGCGACGGCATCGTCATCTCGACTCCGACGGGCAGCACCGGCTATAACAAAAGTCTTGGCGGAGCCGTCATCCACCCGTCGCTGGAGGCGCTGCAGATTGCGGAGATCGCTTCGATCAACAACCGCGTGTACAGGACGCTCGGCTCGTCCGTCATCCTGCCGAAGCATCACCACTGCGACATCGTGCCTCCGGATCTGGGGGAAGAGCTGATCATCGGCGTCGACCATATGCTTATGGCGCTGACCGGGGTCCGTTCGATCACGTGCAGAGTCGCGGAAAAGAAAGTCACGTTCGCCCGGTACCGCCCGTTCACGTTCTGGAATCGCGTTCGCGAGGCGTTCATCGGTTCGGTATAATGTTGTAAATAAAAGGTGCATGCCTCTTCCCTGGCGTCAGGGAGAGACATGCACCTTTTCTGTATAACATGCTTATGTTGGCTATTCGCTGGACTTGGAAGCGCCCGATTCCGGGCGGGGACTGCCTTCGGGCCGATTGCCCGGCTTGCCTCCGAAGCTTTTGCGGCGGCGATTCCGGCTCTGCCAACGGCCGTCGCGTCCGCCTTCGTTGCGAGCTCCCTCGCTGCGGGAACCGTCGCTGCGTCCGGCGTCGTTGCGCGCGCCCTCGCCGCGGGAATTCTCATTGCGGGAGCCTTCATTGCGGCCTCCCTCATGTCGAAAGCCTTCGTTCCGTTGGCCTTCCTTGCGTGGGCCGTCCCCACGAGGACCGTCACCGCGGGAGCCGTCATGACGCTGACCGTCCTTACGCGGCGCCCCATCGTTGCGAGAACCTTCCCGCGGAGCTTGCGCATCCTGGTGGTTCTTATGGCCGCCTCGATAATGAGGCTTGTTCGGCGCTTGTCCGCCGCCTTGCCCCTGCCCTCTGCGCTCGCTTCCGGAAGATCCGTGGGAGCGTCCTTGCCGCTGGCCGCCGGATTCCTGGCCGTTCCTCGCATGACTTCCCCGACCGGAGAAGGACGAGCCGCCGAATCTCTGGTCCCTATCCTGCCCGGCGTTGCGCCGCTCCGCTTCGCGGCGTTCCGCATCGGCCGCGGCGCGAGCCACCGCGGATACGGTTACATTCGGAACGCGTACGGGACCGCCCGCGCGCTCCTTGAGCGGCCATCGCATAATCGGTCCGCCGGCGCTGCTCAAGGCCGCAGCCGTCTCCGCCGCCTGGCCGCCCGTCTCGTTGAGCGCGACGGCGGCTTCCGGCGCTTCCTCCTTGACGATGACCGCGTCCGGCGGAAGAGCGTTGACATCCAGCTTGGCCAGCACGAAATGGGCGCAGCCGAAATTGCAATATTCGTTGATGTAATCAATGAAGTTGGAGATCGCGAACTCCTTGCCCGCCCGCGGATGCCCGTCCCTGTAGAAACCCCGGAGACGGAGCTGATTATAGCCCCAATCTCCGACGACGTAATCGAAGCGTTCGAGCACTTCGCTGTATCTCTCGCGAAATGCTTCGGGATTCCACCCGTTCTTGTATTCATGGACCAGCGAGTAAGCGTTGCCTCCCGCCATGAAAATCATGTTACGCTCTCCTTCCGGAGACCGCTCGTTCTCGCCTCCGCAGATTTGACCTGCTCATGCGCATGGTAGGAGCTGCGGACGAACGGAGCGGACTCCACGTGGGAGAATCCCCGCTTCAATCCTTCCTCCTTCAGCGCCGCGAATTCGTCCGGATGAACGTATCTGACGACGTCCAGATGGGACGAGGACGGCTGCAAATACTGTCCGAGCGTCAAAATGTTGCAGTCCACCGCGCGCAAGTCGTCCATTGCCTGCAGCACTTCCTCGAAGGTCTCCCCCAAGCCGAGCATAATGCTCGATTTCGTCGGGATGTTCGGCTGCATTTCCTTCGCTCTCTGAATGAGCTCCAAGGAACGCGGATATTTCGCCTTCGCCCGCACGCGGTTCGAAAGCCGAGCGACGGTCTCGATGTTGTGATTCAGAATGTCCGGCTTCGCGTCCATTACGATCTGAAGCGAATCGCGGTTGCCCAGAAAATCCGGAATGAGCACTTCGACGCTGCAGAACGGCATTCTCTTGCGGATCGCTTTGATCGTCGCCGCGAAGATGGAAGCTCCGCCGTCCTTCAGATCGTCCCGCGCCACCGAAGTGACGACGCAGTGTTTAAGGCCCATCTGCTCGGCGGCTTCCGCCACGCGCTCCGGCTCCTGCAAGTCGAGCTCGGTCGGCAGTCCGGTTTTCACCGCGCAGAAACGGCACGCCCTCGTGCAAATATCCCCGAGAATCATAAAAGTCGCCGTGCGGTTCGCCCAGCATTCATATATATTCGGACAACGCGCCTCTTCGCAAACCGTATGCAGCGTCTTGCTCCTCATTACTTGCTTCAGTTCCTGGTATGGCTCCCCGGTCGTCAGCTTGATTTTCAGCCATTCGGGTTTGCGCGGTTTTGCGCCTGTCGTCATAGGAATTCCCCTCTTTCTGTCCTCCTTATTATAACACGATTCGGATAAAAACCAATGATCTGTAAAACCCTACTTCGTAGAAGTCGAGCTTGAGGAGGAGTCACGTTGCTACACGATTGGCGGAGATTGGGCCGCAGCTTCCGATTCGCGGTTATTGCGGCTCTCGTTGGTCTCATGTCGCTGGGGGCGGGCGAATGCGCGCCAGCCGCTCACGGCGCGGGCAAGGATAAGCCGTCGATGGCCGACGAATACGCGAAGCGGCGGAAGCTGTACGAGGCGATCAGCTTGCGCACCGGCTTGGAATGGCCCTTCATCGCGGCGATCGATCAGTACGAAAGGACGATGTCCCGGGCCCACCCGAAGACGAGACCGATTCGCGAGAACGCGGTTACCGGCGTATACGTTCCCGAAGAGCGCTGGAGCGGCGATCTGAATCCGACGGAGGAAGACACGAACCCGGTGTCCATCCGTTTTTTTCGCGGAATCGGCCGGGATGGCTCGGGAGACAAAATCGCGGACCGCGGCAAGGACGAAGACCTGCTCTATTCCGTAACGGTTCAAGCGCTGCAGTACGGCAGCGCCGAGGACGACTTCAGCATCGGCCTGTGGGAATATTACCATAACACGCGCGCCGTCCAGCGCATTATGCAGTTTGCCAAGCTGTATAGGCGGTTCGACCGCCTGGACTTGTCCGGCCACGCCTTCCCTCTTCCTCTGAAAAGCACCTACTCGTACCGCAGCACTTGGGGCAACAAACGCGGGTGGGGCGGCAGGCGGATTCACGAAGGCACCGACATTTTCGCCGGATATGGCGTTCCGGTCAGAAGCACCTGCTACGGGGTCATCGAGATCAAGGGCTGGAACGCTTACGGAGGATGGAGAATCGGCATTCGCGACCTGAACAATCTGTACCATTATTACGCGCACTTGTCCGGCTTCGACAAAAATATAAAGACCGGAGACATCGTCAGTCCCGGTCAGGTCATCGGTTGGGTGGGCAGCTCCGGCTACGGACGCCCCGGCACGCAAGGAAAGTTTCCTCCGCACCTGCACTACGGCATCTACAGGGACAGAGGGCTCGTGGAATGGGCGTTCGACCCTTATCCGCTGCTTCGCCGCTGGGAGAGCGAGGAGTACAAAGCATTGAAGAGGAAACGGTAGACCGAGCTTCCGCTGCGGCTCAACCATCTCCCCTTCGCTTCTCTCGTCATATGGGCATTTGCCGGTATCCCGTTGGGTCAGGAGCGTTACGGGACCGGCTGCATTTGCCGGTATCCCGCTGGATCAGGAACAATACGCCGCCGACTGCATTTGCCGGTATCCCGAGCGCTCAGGCACAATACGGCTCGGCGAACATTTGTCGGTATCCCGTTCGCTCAGGCGCCGCTTTTATCGGTTCATCCAGCCGCCGTCGACGCAAAGCACGTGTCCGTTCATGTAATCGGAAGCCGACGAAGCGAGGAAAATCGCCGGACCGACGAGGTCCTCGTCCCCGCCCCAGCGTCCCGCCGGGATGCGTTCGAGAATTTGGCGGCTGCGGACCGGATCGTTGCGGAGCGCCTCCGTATTGTCCGTCGCCATATAGCCCGGAGCAATCGCGTTCACCTGCACGCCCTTGGACGCCCATTCGTTGGCGAGCGCCTTGGTCAGCCCGGCAACCGCGTGTTTGCTGGCCGTGTAGCCCGGAACGTTGATGCCGCCTTGGAAGCTGAGCATCGACGCGATGTTGATGATTTTGCCGTATCCCTGTTCGATCATCAGCTCTCCGGCGAGCTGGCACAGGACGAACACGGAGTTCAGGTTGACGTCGAGCACTTCTTGCCAGTCGGAATAAGCGTGCTCGACCGCCGGCGCACGGCGGATGATGCCCGCGTTGTTCACGAGAATGTCGACTCCGCCGAACGTCTCCACCGCGGCGTCAAGAATGCTCGGGAGCTTGCTGCGGTCGGCCACGTCCGCCTGCACGATGATCGCTTTGCGGCCGTACGCCTCCGCCTTCGCTTTCGTCTCTTCTGCAGGCGTGCGGTTCGTGACAAGTACGAGGTTGGCGCCGGCTTCAGCCAGACCGACGGCGATCGCTTGTCCCAATCCTCTGCCTGCTCCGGTGACGATGGCCGTCTTGCCGGCCAGATCAAATCGGTTTCGTAGTTGCGAGTTCAATGTTCACTCTGCCTCCTTCTTCGTAACGGCGGCGGACCTCTTCGGGAAGTCCGTCGTCCGTAATGAGCAGGTCCAAATCTTCCAGCGCGGCGAACGTCTGCAGCGCGGCCCGGTCGAACTTGCTGTGATCGGCCACGCCGTAAACTTCCTTCGCTCCGGACAAATACGCCCGCTTCAGATCCAGCAGCTCTCCTGTAAACACCGACAGACCGAACTTGTCGTGTACGCCCGTCGCGGACAGGAACAGCTTCTGCACGTTCAG
This sequence comes from Cohnella sp. SGD-V74, assembly GCF_003001675.1. Classification (GTDB taxonomy): domain Bacteria; phylum Bacillota; class Bacilli; order Paenibacillales; family Paenibacillaceae; genus Cohnella. The sequence continues at coordinate 52,663 of NZ_PVYW01000026.1, forward strand.
GCGCGCGAGCCATTCCAGCGCGTCGTTGCCGACGAGCACGTTGCGGTGGCGGTAGCCTCCGGGGACGACCAGCCGGATTTGCTCTTTCCCCATCAGCTCGCGCATGATCAGCAAATCGTTGGTTAGCACGGTGAGCGGCATATCCGGCAGCTTCCTCGCGATCTCCAGCGTCGTGCTGCCCGCATCCAATGCGATCACGTCGTCCTGGCGAATGTAGCGCAGCGCGTGCGCGGCGATCGCTTCCTTTTCACCGGAGTGCTTCGTATTCGGAATTTGCAGCGGCAGCATCGGTTCGGACGCGTCCGAGCGGCTGACCGCTCCGCCGTGAATGCGTGTGAGCAGCCCTTTCTCCTCCAGCTTCTCCAGATCCTCGCGAATCGTCTTCGGAGTCACCTCGAACCTGTCGCTCAGCTCGGACACCTGCACGGCTCCGTTCTCCTGCAGCAATTCCAAAATCAGTTGATGGCGCGTTATCGCAAGCATGTAGCGGTCGTTCCTCCCGACTTGGCAGTTGCTGCTATTTTAACGCATCCATAGGGACGACATCCATATCCTTGAACGTATAATTTTCCCCGGCCATCGCCCATACGAACGCATAGCTGCTCGTGCCGGCTCCGGAGTGAATGGACCAGCTCGGAGAAATGACCGCCTGCTCGTTGGCGATAACGATGTGACGGGTTTCATTCGGCTCGCCCATAAAGTGGAACACTCTCGCGTCGGCGTTCATGTCGAAGTAGAGGTACGCTTCCATGCGGCGATCGTGAAGATGCGCAGGCATCGTATTCCAGACGCTGCCCGGCTTGAACAGCGTGACGCCCAGCATGAGCTGGCAGCTTTGCACGCCGTTCTCGTGAATGATCTGATGGATCGTCCGTTCGTTGGACGATTCGAGCGCGCCGAGGTTCAGCGTGTTCGCTTCCTGCACCGATACTTTGCGCGTCGGGTACGTCGCGTGAGCGAGCGCCGAAGTGAAGTAAATTTTCGCAGGATCGGACGGGTTCGCGCTGGACAGGGTCAGATTACGAGTGCCTTTGCCGACATACAGCGTATCCAGCTTGCCGAGCGTGTAGCGCTCGCCGTCCGCCTCGATGACCGCTTCCCCTCCGCCGATATGGATAAAGCCAACTTCCCTGCGCTCCAGAAAATAGTCCGTCTTCAGCACATCGGCCGCTTCGACCGTCAATGCGGCGTTAACCGGATGCGCTCCGCCGATAATCAAGCGGTCGTCGTGCGCGTACACCATTTTGATTTCATCCGCCTGAAACAGGCTCTCGATCAAGTATTGCTGGCGCAGCCTCGCCGTGTCGTAATGCTTGGCGTCGGCCGGATTCGTCGAATGTCTGATTTCCATGAGGGTCCCCTCCGAATAGGTTCGTTTTCGTTCGAAATCAGTATAACACACATTTTCGAACTTTTGTGAACTGTTTTGAACCCTTTGGATTGGGCCACTCCGACCTCCGCAACTCCGAGGCACTTTCTTGGCCTTCAGCCTCTCCCGCCGCTCCCACCTCCGCAACTCCGAGGCACTTTCTTGGCCTTCAGCTTCTCCCGCCACTCCGACCTCCGCCACTCCGAGGCACTTTCTTGGCCTTCAGCTTCTCCCGCCGCTCCCACCTTCGAACCGCCGAGGCACTTTCTTGGCCTTCAGCCGCTCCCGCCACTCCGGTCCCCGAACCACCGAGGCACTTTCTTGGCCTTCAACTTCTCCCGCCGCTCCGACCCCCGCAACTCCGAGGCACTTTCTTGGCCTTCAGCTTCTCCCGCCGCTCCCGTCCCCCCAGTACATTACAGAACCTGGGTCCCGTTCCTGTTCCATTTTTCTCTCGTCCAAAAAAAACTGTTGCACACCGAGCAAATAAATGTTACTTTACAGATATATCCATAACATTCGGTCGTGAAGCACACGCCGCTCTTACCGGTCAATCGCCGGTTTGGGCGGCTTTTTATTTTCATTTAGAAAGGATGTTGGTTCAGATGGAGAAAAAAGAAAATGTTGTAGTTGATGAGAAGTTTGAGGCGGCTTATGAAAAGTGGATGGTCGATCAACAAACAAGCGGCACACACGAGCGAAAGAAAAGACTTGCCAATATTGATCATCACGCGGAGAAAATGTTTCTCGAAAAAGTATGGTGGCCCTCGTTCAGGAACTTTGCCGGTTTGAGCGCGGAGTACGAGGTGAAGGATTTCAAAGACGGTCGACGTTATCTGGATTTTGCTTTCCATACGGCAGGCTACAAAATTTGCATAGAGATCGACGGCTATGGACCGCATTGGAAAGACATCGACCAACAGAAATTTGCCGATCATCTGATTCGCCAGAACCATTTGGTGGTGGACGGTTGGATCGTGTTACGGTTTTCCTATGACGACGTTAAGGAGAAACCTAGACGTTGCCAACAAATCATTCAGCAACTGCTCGGCAAACTAAGCGGTCTTAATTCGGTTCAGCTCGCACCTATTGAAAAAGCTCTTTACGATTTGGCCTGCGCCGGCAACGACCCGATTGCTCCTTTGCAGGCAGCAGCGCGTCTAGGCATCCACCGCAAAACGGCCGCCAAGCATTTACGCAAGCTCAAAGACAAAGGAATGCTGATCCCGCTCATCGCCAAGCCCAAAGACAAGGTCGTCCGAACCGTCCGCTATCAAGTCGTCTTCACGGATTTTCACGGGTTCCGGGTTCAGTAATTTACACTAAGTTGCAGTCGAATCCGGTTCATACGGCTTGCAGTCAGGGCTGCCGTACAGGTTCGAGTTGCCGCTGAGGCCGAAGGAGCGCCCGTACAAAACAAAGGGACAAGCCATATGGCCCATCCCTCTGCCCTCTTGTCTTAAGCTGCGCTCGCTCTGAGAAGAAACGCGAAGTCGCCATTTGATCGCTTGCCCTTTCGCGTTACCGCGAAGCCGCAAGCCGATCGTTTTGCCCTTCCGCCTTACTCCTTACTCCTTACTCCTTACTCCGGAGTCCCCTGGGTCACTCCGTGAACGTACGTTTGCCAAGGAGTATCCAGAGCACCCTGCCCCGGGTTGTAGGTAAAGAAGTATTCGACGGTGTCCCCGTATTGCAGGTTATTGACCGGGTACGTATAGTTGCCGTTCCCCGTATGGGTCATCGCAACGTTAAGCTGCACGCCGTTGTTTACTTTGTAGTGCAGATCGGCGAAGGTGGCGCCGTTGACGTAGAATAACAGGTTGTCGCCCGTCTTCTTGAGGCCGCGCACCTCGTCGCCGATGACGATGACAGTCGGAGCGGCCGGGACGACGGTGACGGTGCAGACGGCCGTTTGGTTGCCGTCGGTCGTCGTCACGGTAATCGTGGCCGTACCCGGGGCATGCCCGGTCACGACGCCGCTGGCGTTCACGGAAGCGACCGCGGCGTTGGACGATGTCCAAGAGACTTGCTTGTTCGTCGCGTTGGACGGCGCTACGACAGCGTTCAGCTGGACGTTCTGGCCGACTTCAAGCTGGGCGGCCGTCTGATCCAATGAGACTCCGGTAACCGGCACATTGCCGGGATTCCCTCCCCCTCCAGGCTCATAAACCCGCACGTAATCGACTTGCATCGTAGCCGGAATGTCGGAAGGGTCGGGAGTCAGCCCGCCGTCGAAGTGCCCGCCGACCGCCAGGTTCATGATGATGTAGAAAGGCTGGTCGAACGGAGCGTTCGGATTGTTGGGCGCCGCAACGGAATACCATTGATCCCGGGTGACTTTGAAGAAAAATTTGCCGTCCACGTACCATTTGAAGTCGTCCTCTTCCCAGATCAGTGTGTACACGTGAAAATCGTTGGCGAACGTTTGACCTTGCGGGAAGTGGTATTCGCCGGCAATGTACCGGTTCACCGGCCACTGGCCGCCGAAGTGCACTGCGCCGCTCGTCGTCCCCGGCAAGCGCCCCTTCGCTTCCATGACGTCGATTTCCCCGGATGCCGCCCATGCGCCATAGACGGCGTCTTCCGGCAGCATCCAGAGCGCCGGCCAGATGCCGTTGCCCGTGGGCAGCTTGGCGCTGAAGTCGATTCTGCCGTACTGGAAGGAGAAATGGTCCTTCGTGTTGACTTTGCCGGAAGAATATTGCGCATACCGGCTAGGGTCCTGCGGGAACGATTTGGGATCGTTCAAGGCTCTAATGTTCAGCTTGCCGTCCTGGACGAATACGTTTTGCGCGCTGTTCGTGTAATGCTGCAGCTCCGCGTTGCCCCAGCCCCAGCTGTTGGGATCGTTGCTGATGTAATAGCCTTCCTCGTAGTTCCACTTGCTCGTATCGAGCTGAGTGCCGCCGAACTCGTCCTGCCAGATCAGCGTCATGCCGGGAATGGCCGGATCGCTCGGCGTTCCGATCGCGACATCCTCGTGATCGGAGACGTCCGGGCGGGGAGCGTTCGGATTGCCTATCAGCGTGTAGTAGACGAAGTTGCTGCCGATGCTTCCGCCTGACTGTCCGTTCAGCGGATAGCCGATCCGGATCTGCATATCCTCCTGAATCGGCTGGAACCACAGCCCGTAAATATAATCGGCCCAATAGCCCCACTGATTGGCGTCCGACATGTTGTTGTAGCCGTTGCCGGAATAGAGGAAGCCGCTCTGGGCGGAATTGCCCAGCTCTACCCATTGTCCGGCAACGTTGATCTGGTAGACGAAGTTGCCCAGCTCCGCGCCGATCGGCGGGCCGCCGTCGATCTTGGGCAGCGGTATGCCGATGGCGCCGCTCTCGTCCGCCGTATAGGTTGTTCCGTCATAGGCGGCAAGCGTATACGAATTTCTGACCGGCTCGTTAAAGACGATCGTGTACACCAAGCTGCTCGCCGATGTCTTGGATTCCAGCTTGACGTTGATCGACTCCGTTACCGTGAACCAGTAACCGCCGCCCCCTTCAGTGAATTGACCGAAGTTGCTGTCGTAAATCCAGCCGCTGGCCGCGTTATTGTCGATATCGATCCACGTGCTGCTGCTTACGGGTTTGACGTAGACCTTCAAGTCATTGGCTACGGCCGCGTAAGGGATGGACGAATCGTTGTTGAAAATCGGATACGTAAAGCCCGCTCCCCCCGTAAAACCCGCCGTAATCTGCGGTCCTTGGGTCGGCGACATCGAGGTTATCGTTGTTTGGTTGATGTTCTGAAACACCAAGGTGTAGTCCAGCGTAACTCCGTTGGCCTTGGAGTAAAGCCGGATCTCCGTGGTGGCGGAGAGGAGGAACCAGAAGCCGTGGAAACCGCCGTCGCTCCAATGTCCCCAGTTCTGGTTGTAGACGTAGCCGCCGACGCTGTCGATATCGACCCAGCTGCCGCCCGTCTTTACCTTGACGCCCAAATCGTCGGAAACGTCGTTCCAACCGGCGGAGCCTCCGTTGAAAATCGGCATGACAAAGCCGTAGCTGGCCTGACCGACTCCCGATTTCGAGATAACGGGGCCGTCTGCCGCCGAGAAGTAAGCCATGGAGGTAATCGCGGTTCCCGCCGCTTGGACCCGAGGCGTTGGCCATAGGCCCAAGCCAACCAACAGCAATGCCGCCAAGACCAAGCTCGTTGTCCTTTGCGTCCACCCTTTCTCCGCATGGCAAATCCGTTCCATAAATTGCCCTCCTTTAATCAAGTAGTTTCTTCGTTCCAATCGCGATTCCGCTAAAATGCCGACCGACGACAGAAAACGCTTACAGATACTTGTTCCTGCAGGACAACTTTATTGTAGCGAACGGAATGCCCGGGAAAAAGGTTCAATATTTTTCATGATAACCCAATTTTTTGTTTTTCCTTGAATTTGGTCCCCCGGTGCTGCGGACGAAGGCCGAATCCGGCGACGTCACAGCGCCGAGTCGCGATAACTGTCCTCCCTATCCCCATTTTGACGAATCCGCTGCCGGTACTCCGTCGGCTGCATACCCATCGCGTCCCGGAACGCCCGGATAAAGCTCTTGTAGCTTTCGTACCCGACCATGGCGGCCACCTCGACGATTTTGTGCTCGGTTTCGGCCAGCAGCCGCCGAGCTTTATCCAACCGAACGTCGCGCAAGTATTCCGCGAAGCCTTTGCCGATATTTTTCTTGAACAGGTTGGAAAAATAAGCGTAATTGAGCGATACGTGGTTGGAGACCATCGCCAAGTCGAGCGGTTTATGATAGTTTTCATGGATAAAACGAATCGCTTCGTTCAAGTCCTGGGAGTTGCGATAGCTGCACTTGAATTCGTAGTAAAACTGGTTCAGCCGAAGCAGCTGCTGCTGCAGCGCCTGGATATAATCGCGGATGCCCGGATAGTCGTACAGATTGCGCAGACATTCGATATCCAGCGCCTCCTCCCCCATGTAAGGACGGATAACGCGTTCGTATTCCTCCAGCATCTGCACGATGGCTCGGCTGAGCTGCTGCGTATAACGCACGTGGTAGCGCTGAAGCACGTTTTTGTGGAAAACAGCAGAAATACCTTCGGCGATTTTGCCCCCGTTTTTCGTGCCGACCAGTTGGAACAGCCCGTATAGCTCTTCGTAGGGAATCTGCCATTGCTGCTCGAGCCCCTCAATGTCGGCGGGCAGGATACAGCGCTTATCGGGAAAAAGGTAGCTGTGCCGGTATAGTTCCATGACTTGCGTATAGCTGTCCGGCAGCTCCTTTAATCCCCGCTTGGCACCGGTGATGGCCGCGACTGCGCCGATCCGCTCCGCCTGAAGCGCCGCGAGCAGAGCCTCCGGTTCCACGGACGCGTCAACCGCCAGAATCAGATGCGGGCGATGCTGCAGGGCGATGCATCCCTTCCTGCCGAATACCCGGTAGGCAATCGATTCGATGCTATGAGCGCCTCCGGCGCCCGGCTGGTTAATCCGCATTTCCTCCCGGAACAGACATAGGCGGTAGCCAGCCCACAGCTCCGGATTTTGCCGTTCGACCTGGCCGATCCACTCGTCGTCGTTCGCAGCGCCCTGCATGAACATGCACAGCTCTTTCCGGTCCGTCTCCCTCGCCCGCCGGGAAATCCGCTTGATATTGCGCGACAGCTCCTGCCGCGTTCGAATCTCCTGCGACACGTGCTCGATCGAGGCTTGCAAGTCTTCCCGCTTCACGGGCTTGAGCAGATAGCCTTTGGCCCCAAGCCCGATCGCCTGCTGAGCGTAGGCAAAATCGCCATAGCCGCTAATGATCAGAAACTCGGCCTTCAAGCGTTCTTCGCGAGCGCGCGCCATAAGAGCCAGCCCGTCCATGTCCGGCATTCGGATGTCGGTAATGACCAGTTGGATGTTGAATTGATGCAACGAATGCAGCGCCTCGATTCCGTTTCCGGCGCAGTGAATGTCGCCCAGCTCCAGGGGGAACTGTCCCAGCATCGCCTGCAGCCCGTCGCGAATTTGCTTTTGGTCGTCCACGATCAAGACGTTGATCATGCCTACCACCCCCCAAGATTTTCGTTTTCGCAAGGCAAGCGAATGGTAACGCAGGTATAGGAGCCCTGCACGCTATCTATCGAGAGCCCGCAGCTTTTGCCGTAGTGGAGCTGCAGACGTTTATGCACGTTTTCCAGACCCAGCCCGTTTTTGCTGGCGACGATCGGCGTGTCGGAGTCCCCTTGCAGAACGGCTTGCAGGTCGGCGAGCACCTGCGGGTCGACTCCGGCGCCGTCGTCGCGGATTTCGACGAGCAGCATGCTGTCGTTTTCCACCCGGACGGCGATTTCGATGCGCACGCTGCCGCCTCGCGGAGCCGCGTGATGGACGGCGTTTTCGACGATCGGCTGCATGCACATTTTGGGAATGGCATAGCGCAGCACGTCCTGGGGCAGATCCGCCGTCAATTCGAAGCCGCTGCCTTCCATGAAGTTAATGAACCGCACGTAGCTTTGGATGTTGGCCAATTCCTCGCCCAGGGCTACGGTATCGCCGCGCCATTTCATGCTGTAGCGAAGCAGCGAGCCGAGCGACACGAGCGCCTCGGCGATCGCAGGCTGCCGCTGAACCTCCGCCAGCATGCGGATCGATTCCAGCGCGTTGTACAGAAAATGCGAATTGATCTGCGAATGCAGCGAGTGCAGCTGCGCATTTTTGGCGATCAACTGCTTATCCACGACCTGCGTCATCAGACGCTTGATTTCATCCAGCATATTGTTGTAGCTGACGGCCACTTCGTCGATTTCGTCTCCGGTTTCGTTTTCTCCCAGGCCGGTATCGATCTTCGCGTCCAGCTGTCCTTGCCGCACCTTGCGCATGGACGCCAGCACTCGGTTTAATCGGCGGAAAATGCGGCGGGTCGTGTGCGAAACGAGGAGCAGCATCATCAGAAGCACGCACAGCGTAATCGCCACCACCCATACGTACCAGCTGCGCGGCCCCTCCATCAGCGCTTGATGGGAGGCGACGTCCACCACGTAGGCGTTCAAGGGCGCAATGTAGCGGTATATCGCGTAATACGTATGATCTCCGGCTTGGACCTTGATCGGGCTTTTCTCCTGCAGCATATCCAGCTGTCCGTGAATGCGGCCCAAAATATTTTGCAGCTCTTCGCCGGCATTGGCCGCAAACGAATGCTCCGGGTTGTATACGAAGCGCGAAGGGTCCTTGCCGTCCATGACGACGGAAAAGAAATCCCCTCCGGTCTCTTCCAACAAGTCGCTGAAAAACTTGCCGTGCCCGATGCGGATTTCCATAATGCTCGGATGCTTGTTCTGCTGGCCCTGAAGGCGTACGAGCCGGTAGTAGGAGAGCGTATGCTCGCCGTCCCTCAACGCAAACAGGCGATAGGCCGAGCCGCCTTCCTCGCGCAGCGAGACCCAATAATCCTGCGGCCAAAACCGGTCATAATGGTAGATTTCAGGCCAGATTTCGTACAATTCCGGATTATCGACGTAGAAGCTCAGCTCGTCGATCGACTCGTTGCTTTTGATCATGTTGTGCATCTGCTCGAATTGGTTTTGCCTGAATTTCACGAGACGCAAGCCGTCCGCGCGCATGTTCGAATGAATGAAGTCGATAAAGGCCTTCTGGGTCAGCGCGGTGGAGGAAGCGTTTTCAACCATGTTCATCCTGCCCCGCAGCCGTTCGTCCAGCCGCGAAACATGGCTGCTCCCGGTAGCCATGGCCTCCTCGTACAGCTGGGTTTCCTTGAACCGGATAAACAAAAAAGAAACCGCGATGGCAGGGATGGCGATCATCAGGCTGAAGGCCAAAAACAGCTTTCGCGAAATGCGGGAGTTTCGGTAAATTCTTTTTATTTTCGTCAACGGCGCCTTCAATTCGATGCCCTCCCCACCTCCGTAATATACCATATCTTGATGCGCGGACGTTAGGGCGTGCCGGCATTAGCGGGGATGGAGTTGTCTCGTACGTCATCCAAGTTGCTGTGAAAGATAATCGATGAACAAGGTGCAAGAGGTATGTACCTCCTTCCGATGCTATACGCTCCTGAAATCTGAATAGGTAAACTCGTTAATAGGTGATTTCAGGAGCGTATTAGGCATTCTCCAGGAGATACATACCCCTTCTTTTATATATCGATCATCTCAAGCAACTTTGCCTGCAAGACAACCCCATCGCCGCGCATAGCCGCGCTTTATTCGGACATTTTGGCTTTGCGGGCGTCCAGCTCGGCTTGGCGGTAAGCCATGACCTGGTCGAAGCCGTAATTGTCGCGGCGGGTCAGATAGCTCTCGAAAATTTTATCGAAAGCGGCTTCGTCCTTGGCCGTGATCAGTTCGGGAAGCGTCTCTTCCCAGTTCTGGGAAATGCGCGACCAGGATACCGCGACCTCGGAATCGCCGAGCGGATCGAGGTTCTTGTAGATACCGCTGTCGATGTCGGCCTGCGCGTTGGCGAAGTCCTCCATTTGCTTGATGACAGGCGCTTTCTCCGGTCTCCATTGGTTGACGATGACCGGGTTGCGCATCATCCAGTACGTATCCATAATGCCGTATTCCTTTTCCAGCTTCTCGATATCGGTTTCAAGCAGTTGCGCCATGTCCGGCTTCAGCTGCGGCTTGCCGTCCTTCGTCTCCCACGTTTCGCCTTCTTTGCCGAGGAACAAATCCCGCTGTCCTTCCTCGCTGGCGAGGTAAGTCAGGAAACGGATGGCGCGCTCCGGATGTTTGGTCGACTTGCTGATCATCGTCACCATCCAGCCGTCCATGTTGCCGGGGAACAGTTTGGCGCTGTCGCCATTGCTGTTCTGCGGTCCGTCGACCGCGATGTAGTACGACTCCGGGTTGGCGCTCGCTGCCAGCATCGGGTTGACGGCGGTCATCCCCGTCCATTCGCGGATCATCATGAAATAGCGGGCGTTATTCGTTTTCTCCTCCACCTGCGTATCGGAATCGACCAGGAAGTCGACGTTGATCAGTCCGCGCTCGTAAGCGGTGCGGAACGTTTTCAGCCAGGCGACGTAGTCGGGATCGGTAAAGCGGTCGTACACTTTGCCGTCTTTCTCATACGGAACGGCGAGCAGGTTTTGCAAATACTCGGTCATCCCGTAAGGGACGTTGCCCTGCGCGAAGAACGGGCTCATCGGTTGCCCTTTGTACTGGGAATATTGATCCTTCAGCAGCTGCAGCGCGTTCAGGAAGCCTTCCCGCGTCGTCAGATCCGGGCGGCCCATCTCCTCGTACAAATCCTTGCGCACGAGGAACGTCTGGTTGGCGGCGGTCATGCCGGTTTCATGCATCAGATTGGGGCTGTAAGAGTCGTTGGGCACCCCGTACGTGTTGCCGTTTTCCTGGCGGTACCACTTCAGCGTGCCGTCGCCCGCCACCTTGAAGAAATACGGATCGTATTGCTCGGCCAGCTCGTTCAGCGCGTACACGTGGTCGCCTTCCCACAGCTTTTTGACAGCGGTTTCCCAAGAGCCCATGCTGATCAGGTCCGGCAGCTTGCCCGACGTCATCATCAGCGTCGCCTGCTCATTGGCGTCGCCGGACGGAACCTCGATTTTAACGTTGACGCCCGTTTTTTCCGTGATGTATTTGGAGTTCAGGCTGTCCCCCCAGGTGCGGCCGTACCAGGAAGCGCCTACGAACCAGGTCAGATCGACGGGACTCGTATCCAGCTGCCATGCGGCTGCGTCGGGATTCGGCGCCGTCTCCCCCGAAGCGGTCGCGGACGGAGATTGCGAGCTGGCCGAAGGTTGGGCGCTCGGCTTGCTCTCCTCGGATTTGGAGCATGCGGCCAGGAGGCCCAGCGCGAGAATCGCCGCCAAAATAAGAGACGTCCCCTGTTTCATCGATCTACGCATCATTGCATGATCATCCTTTCTCTGCTGTTAATGATATATTTTTTAATCACCCTTTAATAGCGCCGATCATGACCCCTTTGACCAGATAGCGCTGAATGAAGGGATAAAACGCCAGAATGGGCAGCGTGGCGACCATCATCGAAGCGAACTTGATGGAATTGCCGGGCAGCCGGGCGCCGAATTGCGCCATCGCCTGCTGCTGCATGAAGGACATCGAATTTTCCGCGATAATCTTGTACAGCATCGTCTGCAAGGGCAGCAGATCCTGGGTGCGGATGTAGATGACGCCCTGATAATAATCGTTCCAGTGATAGACGGCCGAGAAGAGCGAGATGGTGGCGATGACGGCCATGCTGTTGGGCAGCACGATCCGGAACAGAACGCCGTAGTCCGATGCTCCGTCCACCTTGGCGGATTCCTCCAGGCTTTCCGGAATCGTGCGAAAGAAGCTCATGAAGATGACCATATTGAAAAAGGTGTACATCCCCGGAATGACGAATACCCAGAAATTGTCGTACAGTCCCAGCTTCGTCATCAGCAGGAAGGTCGGAATCAGTCCGCCGGAGAACAGCATCGTAATCAGGGCGATCCGCATGTAAAACTTGCGCCCGATCAGGTTGGACCGGCTCATGCCATAGGCCACGATTGCAGTGAACAGCACGTGCGCCGCCGTTCCGATCACCGTCCGCAGCGTTGTGATGTAAAAGCCGTTCATCAGGTTTTTATCGTTAAACACCACTCGATAGCTGTCCAGCGACCAAGCCTCGGGAAACCAGTTGATCGTGCCCAGCAGCGCCCGTTCCGGCGCGTTCAGCGAGTTGATGAAGACGAACCACATCGGATAGAGCGTAATAAAGCAGACGGCCAGCATCAGCAATGTATTGCCGACCTCGAATAAACCGACTCGCCGAAACCTTCCGCGCGATTCCATCGCTATCGTTTTCCCCCCGTTCAAAAGATGCTTTCGCCGCTTAGTTTTTTGGACGTGTAGTTGGCGAGCAGCAGCAGGCCCAGCGCCACGACGGAGCGGGCGAACAGCACCGCGGTCGAGAAGGAATGTCGTCCGGATACCAGGCCCATGTTGTAGATATACAGATCCAGGCTTTCCGCCATCCTCATGTTCATGTTGTTTTTCAGCATGAAAATCTGTTCGAAGTTGCTGCCCAGCATGCCGCTGACGGCGAGTATGAACAAGATGGCGATCGTCGGCCGGATGCACTGAATGGTGATGTGCCACATGCGCTGCCAGCGGTTGGCTCCGTCCAGCTCCGCCGCCTCGTACAGCGCCGGATCGATGCCGGCTATGGCGGCAATGTAGATGATCGCGCTCCAGCCGGTTTCCTTAAGCACGTCGGAGAAATAGACGATCCACCAGAAATACTGCGGATCGCTGTTGTACAAAATTTCGCGATCCTGAATGCCCAGCGCCATCATCAATTGATTCATGACGCCGCCCTCGCCCAGCCAGTTGAGCAGAATGCCGCCGAAGATCGTCCAGGCGATAAAGTGCGGCAGATACGAAATCGTCTGAACCGCGCGCTTGAAGCGAAGGCTTCGGATCTCGTTGAGCAGCAGCGCGAATAGAATCGGAATCGGAAATCCGAGCGCCAGCTTGATCGCGCTCATGCCCAGCGTATTGCGGATCGAGCGCCAGAACCGGTCGTCCGCGGCGAAATCCTCGAAATGCTTCAGCCCGACAAGAGGCGATTGCAGCATCGGCTTGGCGATGCTGTAGTCCATAAAGGCGATAATCAGCCAGAACATCGGGATGTAGCAGAAGACGAACATCCAGACAATGCCGGGAATGACCATGCTCTGAACCTGCCACTGTCTAAAAAACGCTTTCATCTGTCCGGATCTGTGTTGGCTCATCTTGACTGCCTCCTTCCCTTTCATCGTAAAAAACCGCGCATCTTAAAAAAAGACCACGGTTTTTGAAGCCATCCCATTTTTTTAGATTCGTTTGACTGCCCTGCGAAATTCAGTATTCTGGGAGTATCACGGAGAGGGGTGCGAAAGGATGAGCAAGCTTTTGTGGGAACAGGATTTCCGAAACGGCGGCGCCGATCTGAGCTTATGGAATATTCGCCTTGGCAACGATCTGCTGGATGATGACGGCAATGCGATAGATCCGGGGTGGGGCAACGGGGAACGGCAGTTTTATACGGGGGATCCGGGCAATCTGTACATCGATGACTCGGGGCTGAACCTGTGCGCCCGCCGCGAAACGGTCGAAAAGGACGGGCGCAGCTTCTCCTATACGTCCGCGCGCATCGATACGAGGGACCGCTTCTCCTTCCGCTACGGCAAGCTGGTCGTCCGCGCCAAGCTGCCGGTGGGACAGGGGCTGTGGCCGGCCATCTGGCTGCTTCCGCAGGACAAAGCCTACGGCGAGTGGCCCGCTTCCGGCGAGATTGATATGATGGAGGCCAGAGGTCGCCTGCCGCGGCAAGTATCCGGAACGCTGCATTACGGGAAGGATTGGGATCATAAAGTGACCGACGAATCCTCCTATCAGCTGGAAAACGGAACGATCAACGAGTTTCGCGATTACGGGCTCGAATGGGACGCCGGCTCCATCCGCTGGCTCGTGGACGGACACTGCTATGCCGAACGCCGCCTGGAGCCGGGCGTTATGCCGTTCGACCAGCCTTTCTATCTGGTGCTCAACCTGGCCGTCGGCGGCTGGTTCGACAATGTGGAGATAGACGAATCGGCGCTGCCAGGGGTCATGACCGTGTCCGGCATCCGGCTCTACGAGTAGGCTGTCGCGTTGTGCGAGAAACGAGAAAATCCGCTCTCCCCGAAGCTCTCGGGAAAGCGGATTTTTGGAGTTCAGTGCCCCGCCCCTGCTTGCGGCGATGGAGCGGGCGAAGGTGCGGGCGCGGCGTCAGCGCCGGGAAGAGGCAGAGCGATCGCCGGAGCTTGCGCGGCGCCGCTGCCGACAGGCTGGCCGCTGCCGTCGTAATAGTAGGACGGCACGTCGCCGACGACGAGAGCATAGGAGAGCGGGATTTTCGTCTCCACGATTTCCGGTTCCCGATCGAAGGGGATCACGACGGCGATTTCCGTACGGATGCGCACGAACACTTCGACCAGAAGCATATTGATGCCGGCTTCTCTCTGGTCCAGCCCGACTTCCGCTTTAATGACGCTGGCCGGGTGGAACTTCACGGCGACGCTCGGGCCGATGGACGAGATGAGCGGACTGTTCAGCGCGTGACCGATCGGAATGCGCTCCGGGACGTCCTCGTGCGCCTTGAGCGAACGTTCGACGACATCGATCGTCTTCGAGGTAATCGCCATCTGCTGCTTGTAATCCAACTCGAAGCCGGTAATTTTCCCGTCTCCGTTCGTGCGCCAATGAATCATTTTGTCCGATTCGGCCGCGCGGGCGAACTCGGCTTTGATTGCCGCGTTAATCGCATCGGTTGCGAGTTGATTCACTTTGACCTTCGCCAGAAACATAAGCGGCTGCCTCAGCTCCCGGTCGAGGAAGATCATCCCCTGAATGACCGCCAGCGCGATCAGCAGCAGCGCGATGATCCATATGTGCTTGCGTTTCATTTTCGGACCTTGGCGCTTGGTCGTCCACCTCTTGACCGGCGTATAGGCCGGACCTGAGCCGGAACCGGAACCGACGTTCCCTCCCCCGAAACGCCTCCCCGTTCCCCACTTGCGCGGAGGAGGCTTGGACGGAGACGACCCGATCCGCGGAAAAACCGACTTCCTGCCCCATCTGCGGGGAAGGGGCTTGATCGGCCTGAGCGGCGAACCGTTCCCGAACAAATTGATTTGAAACCCTCTGCCCCATTTTTTTCGCATCGCTTAAACCTCCCTACGTAGGCCCCTGTCGGGGTCGTCCCGGGATTCCATGGTTCAAGCTTATGCTTGCCCTCGCGCAAAAAGAAGCTGAACGAATTGAACCGATGAACGGGAAGTCCGTTCCATTGGGCTATCCCTTCGGCTCAGCTTCGGTTCAACCTCTCCTCTTACGCCTGGTTCCTGTATTTGAGCGGAGTCGTTCCGATCACCTTCTTGAACAGCTGGACGAAATACGAAGCGTCGGGCAGTCCGACCTCGGCCCCGATTCGCTCTACCGGCAGCGTCGTCGTCTGCAGCAGTCGGCAGGCGTGCTTGATTCTGCGCGCCGTCAAGTAGTCGGTCAGACTGCTGCCCGTCTCGGCCCGGAAGACGCGGGAGACGTAGAACTTGGACAGATGCGTCTCCTCCGCGATCCGTTCGAGGCTGATTTCTTCGGCGAAATGCTCCTCGATCCAGCGCATGATCTTTTCCGAATAGCGAAGCGGCCTGCGGACGATTCCCGCGGAGTCCACCTGGCGCAAGCTTTGGTCCACCTCCTGCACGACGCCGAGCAGCTGCAGCAGAATCAGCGCGTCGTCCTCTTCCGAAGACCGGCCTTCTCCGGCGCCGCCCCCCTCGTACCGCTGAAATATCTGCTCCATATAGTCGACGTGCTCCCGCAAATCCCAGGCGAACATCGCATCCCGCTCCTCCCAGAGCCGCCGGAGCACGCCGTATCGCTGCGGGAAGACTTGCAGCTTGTCGGCCATTTCCTCCGGAACGAAATGCAGCTTCGTTCGGATATAAGGCCGCTCCCGGCTCGGCTTGGGATACACTTTGTGCAAATGAAAAGGCTGGAACACGAACAGCATCCCCCGCCTCATCTCGTAAGCGATCTGATTCACGATGACCGCCCCTTCCCCTTCGTGGACGAAAAGCATCTCGAAGCACGGATGCCAATGGTAATAGCCCGGGAACGGCGCGTCGCTGCTCATCCGATGATCCCAGACGATGCGCCTGCCTCCGAACGAAATCGGCGTGAACAATCGTTTCATTTTCTCCCCCCGCTTAGGCTATCCTCGGAGTATGCATACACGCCCTAGGACAAAATCGCAACATTTTCACATATCGTACCACAACTTCGGCGAGCCGGGTCAAGCTATAATCCACTTAAAAAGGAGGAATCGACGAGATGGACAAAGCTTATTTGGAACAAACATGGAGCAAGCTTGAGGGGAAAGTCGATCGCGTGATCGCCCAGCTTGGCGGCAAAACGCCCCATGTAGCCGGAGCTGACGGCAAGTACGACGATACGCCGATGGAATGGTGGACTTCGGGGTTCTGGGCGGGCATTCTGTGGGTTATGTACGACATGACCGGCAAGGAGCATTACAAGGAAGCCGCTTGGAACTGGGACGTTAAAATGGAGGAGCGGTTCGTACAGAAGGCGCAAAACTTCCACCACGACGTCGGCTTCCAGTTTCTGTCCACGGCCGTCATCAAGCACGCAATTACAGGGGACGCAGAAGGGCTTCGCAGGGGACTCGATGCGGCCAACTTCCTCGCCTCCCGCTTCAATCTGGCGGGGAATTTCCTTCGCGCCTGGAACGGCGACAAGGTCGGCTGGTCGATCATCGACAGCATGATGAATGTTTCCCTGTTGTTCTGGGCGAGCGAGACGACCGGGGATCCCCGCTACAAGCAAATCGCCGTCCGCCATTCGGAGACGACGATGAAATACGGCGTTCGCGAAGACGGCTCCACGAACCACATTATATCCTTCGATCCGGATACCGGCGAATACATCGAATCGTTCGGCGGGCAAGGGCTCGCGCCGGATTCGACCTGGAGCCGCGGCAACTCCTGGGCGCTGCACGGCTTCGCGAACGTCTACCGCTACACGGGAGACGTCCGCTTCTTGAACGAAGCCAAGCGCGTCGCCCACTATTTCATCGCCGCGCTGCCCGACGATTACGTGCCTTACTGGGATTTCCGGCTCGAATCGCTCGAAGGGATGTCCCGGGACAGCTCGGCCGCGGCCATCGCCGCCTCCGGACTGCTGGAGATCGCCGACGCCGTTCCCGCGGGCGAGAAACGGTTGTACGCCGACGCAGCCGAACGGATCTTGCGGTCGCTTACCGAGAACTACGCGACATGGGACCGGCCGGACCATGAGGCGATTCTGCTGCACGCCACCGGCAGCGGCACCGTCAATATCGACACGTCGCTCATCTACGGCGATTACTATTATATAGAAGCATTAGCCAAGCTCAGAGGATGGAAGCGGCGGATCTACTAGTAGAGCGTTCCAGAAGTAAAATGTGATTCCGATCGAAGCCGATGCAGTCTCCTTACGGTTAGGACATTCGCCGCGCGGCTGTTCTAACCGGATACTGCAGGGTTACAGCCTCGACGGGCCGCACTTTGCTGCTGTAACCCGACTGAGCAGGGTTACAGCCTCGACGGGCCGCACCTTGCTGCTGTAACCCGACTGAGCAGGGTTACAGCCTCGTCGGAACGCACTTCGCTGCTGTAACCCGATTGAGCAGGGTTGCGACCTCGCCCGGCCGCACTTTGCTGCTGTAACCCGACTGAGCAGGGTTGCAGCCTCGACGGGCCGCACTTTGCTGCTGTAACCCGACTGAGCGGGGTTGCAGCCTCGACGGGCCGCGCTTCGCTGCTGTAACCCGACTGAGCCGAGTTACAACCTCGCCGGAACGTGATTTGCTGTTGTAACCCGACTGAGCGGGGTTACAGCCTCGACGGGCCGCTGTTTGACGCTGTAACCCGACTGAGCAGGGTTGCAGCCTCGACGGGCCGCACTTTGCTGCTGTAGCCCGACTGAGCGGGGTTACAGCCTCGACGGGCCGCACTTTGCTGCTGTAACCCGACTGAGCAGGGTTGCAGCCTCGACGGGCCGCACTTTGCTGCTGTAACCCGACTGAGCGGGGTTGCAGCCTCGTCGGGCCGCACTTTGCTGCTGTAACCCGACTGAGCAGGGTTGCAGCCTCGACGGGCCGCACTTTGCTGCTGTAACCCGACTGAGCCGGGTTACAACCTCGTCGGGCCGCACCTTGCTGCTGTAACCCGACTGAGCAGGGTTACAGCCTCGTCGGAACGCACTTCGCTGCTGTAACCCGATTGAGCAGGGTTGCGACCTCGCCCGGCCGCACTTTGCTGCTGTAACCCGACTGAGCAGGGTTGCAGCCTCGTCGGAACGCACTTTGCTGCTGTAACCCGACACAATCGGGTTAGACTTTTCGACCTCTTGGTTGCGCTGCTTCGGAATCGATCTGCGCTAGTCGCGTCAGCAGACGCCTAATCGTGCGACAGCAACTGTCCGAGAAGCTCATAGGAACGAAGCCTTGCCCGGTAATCCGCGATCATCGTGACGACGATGAACTCGTCGATGCCGTACGAAAGGGCGAGCGATTCTAACTGGCCGCGAAGACTGCCCGGGGAACCCGCGAGCAGTCTTCTTGCGATCAGAGGCGTCTCTTCTCCTTGCTCGGCGAAAACTCCCCTTCGGAACAATTCGGACGAGGCGAGACGCGCCGCCTCCTCGTCGGTGTCCGCGCATACGACGCCGACCGCGACGAGGGCGCACGGTTCCGGACACAGCGGAGAAGGAACGAAGCCGTCGCGATACGCCAGAAGCGCCTCCTCCCCGGAAGAGTCGCTCATGAATTGGCCGAACGCATAGCCGGTTCCGAACCGCGCGGCGTAAGCCGCGCTCTTCTTGTTCGTGCCAAGCAGCCAGGGCCGAGGCGGCTCGGGCGGAATCGGACGCGCCGCCACCGGACGTCCGTCGTACTCGTATTTCCCTTGAAGCAGCCGCATCAGATCGTCCAGCAGCTCGGGCATTTTGCCGACGTTCTCGATGAAGTTGCCGCTGAGCGCCAGACTCGCTTCGCCCGAGCCTCCAGGCGCCCTTCCGAGCCCGATATCGATTCGCCCCGGATACAGGCTGGCGAGCATATGGAACGACTCCGCCACCTTGAGAGGCTTGTAATGAGGCAGCAGCAAGGCGCCGGAGCCGAGCCGTATGCGCTCCGTTCTCACGCCCACGTGAGCCAGCAGCACTTCCGGGGAAGTGCAGGCCAGCCCGGGCATATCATGATGCTCGGCCACCCAATACCGTCTGTAGCCGAGCCGTTCCGCCATTCGGGCCAGCTCGACCGCCTGTCCGAGCGCGTAAGGCGCATCGGCTCCGTCCAGCACGGGAACCAGATCCAGCACGCTCAGTTGGAGCTTTCTCGTCTTCATCCCTGCGAACCTTGCCCCCTTCCCGCCGCCTCTACCCTGCCGCGTGATTGTGCCGTTTCCGGATTTCGTGCATCCCCATAATGACCGCGACCCACTCGTAGCCGTCGATCCAACCGGTATGTACCGCCAGGCGAAAAGCCGACGATTCGAACCAACCGCTCACTTTCTGGAAAGAGACGACGAGCCCGCCTTTGGCGTCCCTGATCTCGTAGTCCCGCGAAAAAGCCGGGGAAGTGATCTCGAACGTGCCGACGCCGTAACGGTCGTACTCGAATCTCTTGGACATGAACGACATGCGGTGCCTCAGCAGTCCGCATTCCTTGCCGCTCGCGTCCATCACCGTCCACTTGTTGGACAGCAGCCGGAACTTGCCGGCGAACAGCGGCCTGCCGTCTCCGCCGAAGACGTCCAGCGCCGATCCGAACGCGCTGCGCAAATCGACGAGCCCGACCGACTCTCTGTATTCATTGACGATTTCCGTTCTGCCGGCGTTAAAGAAGTTGTCCCGAAAATATAGAATCATTGCGAACACTCCCTCCATAAGCAGAATTGTAAGGGTTAAGCACCCAGGTTACAAGAAACGTTGAAATGTTCGAGTTCCCTCCGCGGCGCGTTGTATAAAAAAGAGCCGCTTCGCAAGGCTCATTGCAGCCTGCGAAACAGCTCCGTTACTACAAAGAGCCGCTTCGCAAGGCCCATTGCAGCCTGCGAAACAGCTCCGTTACTACAGTTCGACCGTTAAGCCGTCATACGCCACTTCGATGCCGTGAGGCTCGAAAATCCCGCACAGGTCGGAGTGCGTCAGGCCGCCGTTGTGCGAAAAGTGGGTGACGACGACACGCGCGTCCGCGTTCAGCATGCCGTATTGCTCCATTCTGGCTTTCGCCTCCAGCACGGCGTCGACGTTCATGTGCGACTTCCAGTAGTCGACTTTGCCCACCGTGCATTCGAAAATGGCAAGATCCAGCTGCTTGTCCTTCAGCCACTCCCACGTTTCCTCGGGAAACTTGCCGGAGTCGTGGCCGTAAAAGATGTTCTTGCCGTTCTTCTCGATGTAATAAAGCAGGCACGTTTCGTTCGGATCGTGAGCGGCCAGCAGAGGGACGGCCGTTGCCGTCTGCATCTCCACCTTCGCGTACGGGCGCAGCCGGTGAAGCTCGTAGAAGCCGCGGGCTCCCCCGTTAGTTTCGAACATCTGCCGGATCTTGGCCAGCGTAATATCGTTCCCGTACACGTGAATCGGGCGCTCCTGCGCCTGTGCGTATCCCGGAAATCTCGCGACGAGATCCTCCGCGTACAGATGGTCGGAGTGGGAGTGCGTGAACAGCAAATCTTTGACCTGATCGAGATCGATCCCGTCGCGGTGCATGTGCAGCAGCGTATCCGGCGGAAAATCGACCTTCAGGTCGTCATCGATCATGACGGATGTGCGCGTGCGAATCTCTTTGCCCCCGAGCTTCTTCGCCTTCGCGCACAGCTCGCACCCGCAGAACAAAGACGGAATGCCTTCGAAAGCGGCGGTTCCCAGAAAACGGACATTCATGCTCTTCATCGCTCCCCATCGATAGAAGTGTCGGACCGCCGCAAGCGGAGCAGTCCCGACGGCGGCACCTTCAGCCGGTGCACGCCTTCGTCCAAGCGGACGTTGACTCCAGAGATTTCCGAGCCTCCGCAATCGAGAACGGTCATCGTCCCCTCCAGCCTCTCCCCGAGCTGCACGATGATCGCGTCGCCGGCCGTTCCGTTAACGAACAGATACTCGTCCGCCCGCTCGCCCGCCTTCGCCAAGACGCCCTGCCCGTACACGGCCGCCAAGCTGCGGCTTCCGTCGAACGCGCAGACGACCGGATACAGAAAATCGGGCGCGGACGGATGCAGCGGCGCGTCGAGCAGCAGTTCCCGGTGCTCGCGCCAGAACGCCAGCCAGAACCCGACGACGCCCCGATGCGCCTCCGGAATCCGGTCCAGCAGCACGGACAGCTGCGGGACAGAGAACAGCGCATGTATAAACTGCAAAGCGACGTTCTCCGGCTTGTCGTCCGGATGCCACATCATCATGTCGGAATGCACGGCGGTATTGCCGCTCAGCAGCCGGATATCGATCGATCCGATCCGGTTCTGACTGTAGTTGTTCGGGCAATCGGCGACGCGGAACATGTTGCCGTATTTGCGCATGAGCGGGCCGACGTACTTCTGGCGGAACTCGATCATGACGTCCGGCTTGATCGCTCTCAGCCGGGCCATGACGTCGGACAGCAGACGGTCGACCGCCTCGGGCACGGAGTCGTAATCCCTTCCTTCGCCAAGAGTATACCTCATCTCCTCCGACAAGTTAAAGGAATCGACGAAATCGAGCTTAAAGCCGTCGATATCCCACTCCCTCAGCGCTTTCTCGTAAATGCCGATCAAATATTCGCGGACGTCGGGAAACCGCGGATCGAAGACGGCCGTGTCCGACCCGTCGTACGTATTGATGAACTTGCCCGCGAAGCGGCTCCAAGCCTGGGAATGCCGCCCGACGAAAGGGACGGAATACCACAAAATAAACTTCATGCCCAGAGCGTGCACCCTTTCGACGAACCCCTTCATATCGGGAATTCGGTCCGGGGATACCTCCCAATCGCCGCAGTAGGCGTAGCCGCGCTCGCTGTTCAGCGTCTGCCAGCCGTCGTCGACGATGACCGCTTCGCAGCCCAGTTCCTTGGCGAGCAGGCACATCTTCTCGATCTCCGCGGGAACCAATTGCTGATGAAAGCTGTACCAGGTGGAGTACATCGGCAGCCGCGCCGCCGCCGGAACGGCCGAAGGGGCATAGCCGGGCAAGCCCGCCCACCATTCTCCCACCTCGCGCAAGCTTTCGGCGTAGAAAATATCCCGCGTATCGATGCGGCTGATTGCCTCGTACCGGTCGATCGGCGGGCAAGCTTCCGTGAACAGCTCCAGCCACAGCTCGAATTCGGCCGTCTCCTCGCGCAGCCCGGCCCGCATGCGGATCGGTCTCATCGCGTCGGACAGCGCGACGGTCAGCCGGTTTTGCCCGGCCGCATTGTAGAGCGAGCAAACCGGGGCAAGCGACGTCGCTTTGGCATGGAACGGCTCGTTGAAGTCGATCCGAATACCGCGCTCGCGATTCGCCCCCGGGTCCCAATACCCCGCGATATCGACGGCCGGATGCGTCCACGACAGCCGGACCGCCTGCGGAATGCGGGGTTCGTCCCCTTCCATCGCGAACCGGTAGTACGCGATGCCCTCCCCCTCGCCATGCGCCGTTGGTTCGACCGAGAATCGGAAGCCGTCTTCCTCGCTCCCGCCCCGGACCGCGATATCTATCCGTTCTGTCCGTACCATTTTCATCCCATCCCCCTTATTACCCTTTAACGGCCGAGCTGACGGTCAGCGCCTTCTCGATCTGCTCGGAGAACAACAGGTAGACGACGATCGTCGGAATGGTCGAGATGACCATGACCGCCCCCATCGCGCCCCAATCCGAACCGAACTGCGTCTGGAAATAGAGCAGGCCGAGCGGCAGCGTCTTCAGCGCATTGTCGCTGATCATGATGAGCGCGACGAGGAACTCGTTCCAGGCGAACAGGAAGACGAAGATGCTGACCGACGCGATCGCCGGCTTCACGAGCGGAACCATGATACGGAAGAACGTCGTATATACGCTAGCGCCGTCAATGGCAGCGGATTCTTCGATTTCATAAGGCAACGACCGGAAGAACGCGTAGAAAATGATCGTCGCGAACGAGAGCTGGAACGCCACGTAAGGAACGATAACGGCGAAATAACTGTTCTGAAGATGCATGTCGCGAACGAGAATAAGCAGCGGAATAAGAATGATCTGCATCGGAATGAACATGCCCGAAGTCATGTAGATGCGGCTTATGTTGGCGAATCTCCACCGCATTCGCGCCGCGGCGTAGGAGAACATAAGCGCCAGAAACCCGGTAAAAACGACGGTTCCGATCGAGACGATCAGACTGTTCTTGAAATAGGCGACGATGTCGAACACGCCGAAGGCGTTGCTGTAATTTTCCCAGCGCCACTCGCCGGGAATGCCGAACACGTTGGTCGAGAAAATTTCCTCGTTGTCCTTGAACGAATAGAACAGCAGCCAGATCAGCGGATACAGGCTGACGAGCAGAAAAAACGAGAGCGGACCGTAAGTCAACGCCCGGACAGCCAACCGTTTGAACATAGGAACGCCCTCCTTAATAGCTGATTTTTTCCCGTGCGATATATTTGTTGATCAGGATCGTGAACAGCAGGCATTCCAGCACCAGAACCGCGGCGGCGGCGGAGCCGTAGCCGTATTCGCCCGAACGGAACGCGGCTTTGTACATCATGAACGTCAGCGTGTAAGAGATGTTGCCCGGTCCTCCGTTCGTCATGACGAACATGTTCTGGAACGCGTTGAGTCCGCCCGTAATGGCGATGACGAGACAGAATTTGTACGTCTCGCTCAGCAGCGGAATCGTAATTTTCCAGTGCATCTTCCAGAACGGCGCGCCGTCGATCGTCGCGGCCTCGTACAGCTGCTCGGGAATCGACTTGATCGCCGTATAGATAAGCACGAGCTGAATGCCCAGGTGGTGCCAGGCGCCGGAGAAGGCGATCGCCCAGATCGACGTATGCTCTCCGCTGAGCCAAGCTTGCTCGTACTGGATGCCGAATAGGCGGAACAGGCTGTTGATCAGGCCGCCGTCCGCGTTATAGATCGCGATCCACAGCTGCGAGACGACGACGCCGGACAGGACGACCGGGACGAAATAGCTCGTCCGGAAAAACTTGCGTCCTCTGAGCGTCTTCGTGCTGAGCGCGATGGCGAGCAGCGTGCCGAGCCCGATCTGATACACGACGAGCACGAGGGCGAAGATCAGGCCGTTCTTGAGCGATACCCAGAAGTCGCTGTCATCCAGCAGTCGAACGTAGTTGTCGAAGCCGATGAACGTCGGCGGGGTTAAACCGTCCCAATCGAAGAAGCTCTTCTGGAACGTCTGAAGGATCGGGTACACGACGATGACGGTGAAGAAGAGCAGCGTCGGCAAGGTGAACACAAGCAGAGCGATGTTGTAACTGCGTTTGGAAGTCATGGATCCTCCTTTCCGAAAAACAGGTCGTCCCAACATGCCGGGGACAACCTGTTTCCGTTCCGATCGATGTTATTTGCGGGCGTTCTCGAGCGCCTTGGTCATATCTTTGATGTAATCTTCCGGCTTCTGTCCGGCGAACAGCTTCTGCGTGTTGTCTTCGATCGACGTTTTGTATTTGGCATTCTCGTAGCCCCATGCGAACGTCGTCATCGACTTGAAGTTCGCGGAATCGTCGGCGTACTTCTGCTGCACCGGGTTGAGGCCATTCGTCGGAACGACTTTCTCGACGAGGATCGAGTTCGGGTCGGCCAACTGGATGACGCGCTGCTTGGCGAATTCGATCGAGAACAGCGCCGCGTATTTGGCCGCAACTTCGCCGTTCTTGGAGTTTTTGGACACCGCGAACCCTTGGTTAAAGCCGCCGCCGCTCATGTTCCACTGCACCTGATCCGCCTTGTCGGCGTCGATGAGCGGGTTGTACAAAATGTCGAGCTTGTCGCCGAGGTTCTCGTATTGGAACGCCATCGACCATGCGCCGTTGAGCAGCATCGCCGCTTTGCCGGACTTGAATTGCGCCGCGGCGTCGTCGGCCGTCGTGTTGAACGCGTTTTTGTTCAGCAGGCCGGCCTTGACGAGCTCGGAAATTTTCTGCGCGCCCTTCAGGTACACTTCTTCGGAGAAGTCGCCTTCGCCGTTGTCCAGACGCTTCAGTCCGCCCTGTTCAGCGGAGCCGACGACGGCCATGTCGAGCATGAGCACGCCCGGCCATTTCTCCTTCGCGAACAGCGCGAGCGGCGTAATGTCCTTGGCGCTGAACGCCTTGACCGCTTCGAGCAGCTCGTCGTAGTTCGTCGGAACTTTCACGTTGTGCTCCGCGAACAGGTCTTTGTTATAGTAGAACACGCCCGCCCATTGTCCGACGTTCGGGACGGAGTAGGAATGGCCGTCCTTGTTCCACAGCATCGGCTTGGAGCTCTCGTTCAGCAGCGACTCGATGTTCAGCTCCTTCACGACGTCGTCCATCACGTACAGGTTGTCGGCTTTCTTCAGCGTCTCGATCAGGCCGCTGGAAGCGAAGAAGATGTCGGGCAGGCTTCCCGCCGCCGCGTACGTCTTGATCTTCTGCTCGTCGTCCTGCGCCGCCACCTCGAACTCGACGTCGACTTCCGGCATAATTTGCTTCATCGCTTCTTTGGCCGCGTCGTAGACCGGAATCTCGACGCCGCTGTATTGCGCGTAGAACTTCAGCTTGACCGAGCCCGCTTCCGGAGCTTTCGTCTCTTCGGGCGAAGCCGAGCCGCTTGCGGATGCTTCGGCGGACGCCGGTGCGGATGCGCTCGGCTGCGCGTTATTGCCCTTGTCGCCGGACCCGCAAGCCGATAGCGTAAGCGCAACCATCGACAGCAGCGCGAGCATCGTCGCGGGCTTCTTCATTTTGTCGTTCATCGTTTTTTTCCCCCTTGTCGTGTGATCAGTCCCATTGTAAACGGTATTTTCGTTAGGCCGTGAGGGAAGAATCGGAACACATTTGTACATTTCAGCCTTTTTGGCGGGTCGCCTCGTATTCGCTCGGGGACAGCCCGGTATGGCGCTTGAAGCTTTTGCTGAAATGCGCGGGATCGCCGTAGCCGACCATCTCCGCGACGTTCGTCAGACGCAGGTTGCGGCCGGACGTCAGCAGCTCCTTCGCCTTCTGCATCCTCGTCTCGAACAAATAATCGCTGACGCTCATGCCGAGCCCTTCCTTGAATATTTTCAGCAGATAGCGCGGTTGAATGTAGAAATGCTTGGCCACGTCTTCCACCTTCAACTGGCTGTCCATATAGTGCGCATCGATGTATTCCCTGGCGGATGTCAGCAGGTTGCCCGATCTGGAGCGCTTCATGTTCCTGGAATGGCCCGCCACGCTCAAGTACAGGTCGGCGATCCATTCGAACGCCTCGTCCAGCGAAGACTTGTTCGTAATCGCCTCGAACGGGGAGAAGCTCGGCGGCAGGAAGTCGTCCACCTGCTTGCCGATCTCGTAAATGTACGTCAGGCACAGCGATACAAGCCCGGCCATAATCATGTGAATGTACTCGCCGGACAGCTGCCGGTCGCGAATGTACTGCCGAATCTCCCCGAGCGCTTCCTTGATTTTCTCTTCCTCGTGCAGGCGCAGATGAATGAGCAAATTCTCGTTCATCTCGCTCGGATAGAAGCCGATGTTCGCCGCCTGGGACGTCATGTCCCGGTAGACGAGCACGTCGGAGCGGTTCATCGAGATTTTGTTGCGCAGCGCGATGACCGACTCCTTGTAGGAGCGGCGGATCGACGGAATCCCTTGGCCCGCCGTGCCCAAGCCTACCGTTACGCGGAAGCCGAAGTGCTTGGAGATGAGCGCGCACAGCCTTGCGTATCCGTCGGGGGCGAAGCGTTCCGCCGCCTGCTCGTCCGAATATTGAAGCAGCGACACGACGCGGTTTTCCGGTCCGGTAAAATGATGGCTCGCCCCGCCGATCTGGATCAGATCGCTCAGCAGGTTGGCGATAATGTATTTGCGCAGGCGGATTTCCCCGGGGTCGGGCCACTGCTCGTGCAGGTTGTCCATCTCGACCGAGGCGACCTGGAAGACGCGGTCCGCTCCGCTCATCTGGAACGCTTCGAGCTGCTCGCGGATCGTCTCGTTGTCGTCGGCGTACTCGTTGCTGATCAAGAGGTTCAGGAAGCTCTCCTTCCACACTTGGCGCTCCTTCAGCGTCTTGTCGCGCTCGATGCGGTGCTTCTCCATCTCGCCCTTGATTTTGGCCAGCGCCACGATCAGCTCCTCCTCGTCGAACGGCTTGAGGATGTAATCGTCGACGCCGATTTTGAGCGCCTGCCTCGCGTACTCGAATTCGCTGTGTCCGGTGACGAGCAGCACGAATACGGACGGATGCTTCTCCTTGATCTTCGCCGCCAGGTCCATTCCGTTCATATAGGGCATGTTGATGTCGATGAAGGCGATGTCGGGGGTATCCCGTTCGATCAGTTCCAGCGCCTCCAGCCCGTTCTTCGCTTCTCCGATCAGCTCGAACCCGTGCGCCCGCCAGTCGATTACGTTTTTGAAGTACGTCCGGAATACCGCCTCGTCGTCCGCGAATATCACTTTATGCATGGGCTTGATCTCCATTCGTCATTGGAATTTCCACGGTGACCTCCGAGCCTTCCCCGGATGCGCTCCGAATGCGCAGGCCGTACCGTTCGCCGAAATACAGCTTGATCCGCTCGTCCACGCTCTTCAGCCCGAACGAGTTGCCGTCCGGCTTGCTCATCTTCCATCTGTCGAGCTCCTCCTCGGGAAACCCGACGCCGTCGTCGGATACGCTCAGCCCGATCCGGTCTCCGCTGCGATATGCCGTCACTTTAATATGGCCGAAGCTTCCCTTCTCCTTCAGCCCGTGATAGATGGCGTTCTCCACGAGCGGCTGCAGCGTCAGCTTCGGAATCGCGCAGTTGAGCAGCTCGGGCGGGATGTCGATGCGGAAGTCGAACAGATCCGAGTAGCGGGCGCTCTGGATGTACAGGTAGCTCTCCAGATTGCGCGCCTCTTCCCGCACCGTGATGATCTCCTTGCCGTTGCTGAGCGCGATCCGGTAGAAGTCGGCCAGCGCCTTCGTCGCCTTGCCCGCTTCAATGCTCTCCCCGGATTTGCACAGCACGTAGATCAAATCGAGCGTATTGTAGAAAAAGTGCGGCTTGATCTGGTTCTGCACGAGCGCGAATTCGTATTCCCGCTTAAGCTGCTGCTCCTCCTTCACCTTGACCAGCAGATCGTTCACGCGGCCGAGCATGATGTTGAGGCCGGAGCCGAGAATGCCGATCTCGTCGCGGCTCTTCACCTCTACCGGGCGGTCTATGTTCTCGTCGCGGATGCGTCCGACGTGTTTGGCCAGCGAGATGATCGGCGTGGCGATCGCGCGGGACAGCACGATCGCTCCGACGAGGGCGAACAGCAGGCATATGCCTCCTACGATCAGAATGATCCGGGACACTTGGCGCGACTCGCGGGTCAAGTCGTGCAGGGCGACCTCGTTGACCAGCTTCCAGTTCATCTGGCCGAACGGCGTCGCCGTCAGCAAAATTTTGTCGCCGGAGGGATCTTGCGTCTCCTTGATGACGACGTTCTCGGAATCGATCTCCGCTCTCTTCCGCGGCTCCAGCGGTTGAAGAAGCCGGCTCTCGTCGGCGGAGGAGATGACGACTCCCCGGTCGTCGGCAATATAATAGCCGGTCGTCGGGGACGGACCGACCGGATGGTAGACGGAGGACAGCGTTTTCTCGCTAACGTTCACGAACAAATAACCGAGCGTATCCATCGTCTCGGTGTCGAGTATTTTTTTGCCGACCGTCAGCACGGCCTTCTCTCTGTCCATGACCCAGTAGTCCCGGCGTTCCATCGGAAACCACTTCATGACGCCGTTGCTCGCCTGCACCTCGCGGAACATCGCGCTCGCCAACCCTTGGGCGTTCCCCTGCGTCAGTTCGACGTCCGTCGTGTACACGTTGCCGTAACGGTCGACGAAGACGGCCGACTCGACTTCCCGGAAGATCATCTGGGCGAAGTCGAGCTTGTTCTCGATCTGGCTGCGCAGCACGTGGTCATCGCTGAGCGGCGTCGTGCCGACGGAAGCGTCGGGCGTATCCGGCGTCTTCAGCCTGACCTCCTTGTTGAGGTCCAGCATCGCGTTGTTGGCGAAGCTCTCGGCGTTGGCGACGATCGTATCGATTCTCGTCGTGATGAGCCGGGACTCGTCCTGCATGTTTTTCTTCGTCTTGGAGATGATCGCGTCCGTGTTGATCTGGTAGGACAGAAACCCCAGCAGCAGCAGGGGAATAAACACCAGGGGAAAATAAATGAAGATGATCTTGTTCTGAATGCGTTGATTCCTGAACCAATTGCCGGCTCCGTCCCTCATCGTTATCGTCTCCTTGTCGCGGGCGTCGGATGAATAACATCATAGCACAGACGACTGGCGGGACGTAAAGACGGGTTGCCGGAGAAAGGAAGCGGGATTGTAGGGGAAGGGTTGCGCGAATGGGACGTTTCATAGGCCGGCGGCTAACGGGGCTGCCCTCTTAAGTCAGGCAACAGAATCATCGAAAAAGGGGAGGGGTATGTATCTTCTGTAGAGCGAAGCGCCTGCCTCTTACGGTCATGAAATTACCTTGTCACGGGTTTAACCATTCCGGATTTCATGACCGTAACAGCAGCGGAAGAAGATATATACACCGGACTGATTCATCGATGATTCTACGCGTTGCCGAGCCAACCCTTAATTTTCTCCAGAATGAAGTCGCTGTACAGATCGTTATGCTGCTCATGGACCGACGCGGGCGCCGACGACCTTCCCCCGGCCGCTTCTTCGTTGCCGAGGATCATCTTTTTGTACCGGTACGGACTCATCCTGTACTTGAGCTTGAACGAGCGATTAAACGATTTGACGTTCGGGTAGCCGACGCTCAGCGCCAATTCGGTAATCGTCCTGGACGATTCGGACAGCAGCAGCTCCACAGCCTTCTGCAGCCTGACCTGATTCAGACACTCCGAGAACGTCAAGCCGACCTTCTCCTTGAAGAAATGCGACAAGTAATACGCACTCAGAAACTCCTCTTTCGCCACGTCTCTCAGACTGATCGGCAGTTGGTAGTTCTCGTTGATGTAGGCGATCACCCGGTTCAGCCGGTTGAAGTCGACGTCGGACATCGCGTTCGGAGCCTGGTCGAGCATCCGGTGGGGCACTTTGCGAAGCAAATCGCTGATGAAACGGTACAGCAGCGACATGATTTGAATCTGGTAGCCCCTCTTCTTCTGGCACATTTCAAGCACGATGCCGGCCAACGCGCGCTTGATTTCCGCTACGGTGTCGGGATGAACCCACTGCTCGCGCTGCACGGACAACTGGGAGAAATCGTACCCGTGCTGCTTCAGAAACTGCAGATCCAACTGGACGATCAATACGGCGTCGGCGTGTCCCGGGCAATGCGAGGCATGGATTTCGTTGCAATTCATGATCAGAATTTCGCCTTCCTGCAGCGTATACTGCGCTTTCGTCGTGCGAATGACGACAGAGCCTTGCAGCACGAAGAAGATTTCCAATTCCTTATGCCAATGGTAGCTGTAGCTCTTACGGCGATGCATGACGAGCCGGATGGGAAGACTTTCTTCGAGTTCGATCATCTTGTACGCGTATTCCATCGTCTGCCAACCTCATCTCTCGCTTAGCCTCGAAGAAGCGACCTCACCAAGGCCATTCTTTCCCCGACCAATCCCTCATGACCAATCGGCCGTTCGCTTCTCCCGGCTCGACGAAATAACGCGCCGCGGCTTCCGCCACCTCGTCGGCTTCCAGCTCGCCTTCCTCGCTCTTGACGCCGGACATATACGTCTTCATCCACCCCGGATGAAAGAGCCGGAAGGTGTAGCCTTCGGGACGCAGCTGTTCGTACAGACGCATCGTCCCCATATTAAGCGCGGCTTTGGACATGCAGTAGCCGTACCATGCGCGGCGTTCGCAGCGTTCGACGCTGCCCGCCTCCGACGAGACGACGCACTGCCGCTTCATGGAGCCGGCGTCCGTCAACCCCAGGAACGCTTCGGTCACGCGCAGCATGCCCAAGGCATTGATATTGTAAATTCTTTTCATATCCCCGTAATCCAGCCCGCCTCTGAGGTCCAGATCCTTCAACGGCGTGGATACGGCCGCATTGTGGATCACGAGATCGACGGAATTCGTCTGCGCCGAAGCCAGCTTCGCCGCTATGTGTACCGACTCATCCGAGCCAATGTCCAGGGGAACGATGACCAATCGCTCCCCGTACCTCTCGGCCAACGCCGGCAATTCGGGCCAATCCTCCAAGTAGCGGCCGGCAATGACGCGCCAACCGTCGGACAGCAGCCGCGCCGTCAGCGCAAATCCCAAGCCCCGATCCGCGCCGGTAACAAGTGCCGTGTGCATCCCCTTACTCCCCTTTCGCTTCCGCGCAATATCGTCCCATCGGATGCTTCTGCGCCGCTACTCCATTCGGAAAACCCGGAGAACCTCCTGGTCGGCCAAGTCGGACAAGACGCGGCATGCCCCGGCGGCCAGCTCCTCCCGCGGCTCCTCCCGCTCCCTCTCCAAGTCCAGCACCGCCGCCCGGAACGTATAGCCTTCGCCGCCCAGCGCGTTGGCCATGATTTGGACCGACATCCGCCTTGCCGCAAGCGACATATCGTACCCAAGATGGCGAGCTCCCATCGGCTCCGTCAGGCTGTCCCGCACGTCGGACAGCAAGCCGATTCGCTTGCTCCCTTCGCCCATGCAAGGCAGCAGCGCCTCGATCGCGCGCAGCGGCCCGAGCGCGTTGTAGTCGTACAGTTCCATCGCCTCGCCGCTGTCGAAACCTTCGCGCAGCGCGAACTCCTTGCGATTGTCGAGGCAGATTATCGCCAGATCGATCCGCCCCATCGTTTCGCCCGCCTTCGCGGCCATCGCCCGGACGGAAGCCTCCTCTAGAGGATTAAACCAAACCCGCTCCAATTCGTCGGTCCCCGCAGCCGCTTCGTTTCCCGCGCCGCCTGCCCTGGCGGCCAGCACCGCGTTGCCCTCATCCCGCCAAACCCGGCACATCCGATCCGCGAAAGGATGTTCGGCGCCTATCACGACTATGTGTTTCCCCGCCACTTCACCCGCCCCCTTCCATACATCGTCTTATTCCGTTATTTCGCCGCCTGCGGAGTCGATTCCTCCGGCTTTTCCGGCGCACCACCTCACGCCGCCGGCGATCAGCTCCCGATAGGCGGGTTCCCTCCACACCTCGAGGTAATGTCCGGGCGTAAGCGTGCAGACTTTCCCTTGTCCATAAGCTCTGCTCCACCCCGCCGCCTGCATGCCGTGCTCCGACGCGGCCGTCAGGAAGACGTCAAGCGACTCGTCGGCCATGTCCATCATGTAGTGCTCGTCGTGAACGACGACATCGCCCTCGCTCCTTGCGGGAAAAGGAGCCCTGTCGGCGCTAACCGTCAACGTAACCGGACACGGCTCCGGGTGATAAGCGAACACGCCGCCGATAAACCGGCAAAATACCGGATCGTCCTTGAAGCCGGCAGTCCCCGCGTGAATGACGGCAAGTCCTCCTCCGCCCTCCACGTAGGCCATGATCGCGCCTTTGATCTCCGCCGTCAGCCATGGCGCGGAATCGTCCTCGGATACATGATTCAACTTGGCGAGCACCACGACGTCCTTATCCGCCAGCCAGGAATCGATCGACCGCTCCCCTTGCAGCGGCAGCGGCTCCAGCGTCCAAGGTTCATCCTCTCGTGCCGATTGTCCGCCCGTTTCCCGAAGAGCTCCCTCTCCGTTCTCTCCCAGCGCCTCCCGCAATCCGGTCAGGACGACCTCCGCAGGATGCCAACGGTCTCCGCACAATACGCCCACCTTCATCGCTCTGCGCCTCCTTCGTCAATCGGCAGCCACTCCAGCACGCGGCGAATCTGCTCGTCCCAATACGTCCACTCGTGCCCTCTGCCCTCGTCAACCGAGTAAGTCAAATCCACTCTGCCCTCGAATTGCCGGTAAAAGCTCTCGTTAATCGAGAAATTATGATCCAACGTTCCGCAAGCTTGATAAAACTTCGGCAGCTCCGCGCCCGACCGCAAATGGTTCTCCAGCACATAGGCCAGATCGTTGTCGCTGCCCTCGTACTCCCGCTCGGAGCCGAACGTGAGATGCGCCATTCGCAGCATCATCTGGTTGTTGATGCCCGGCGACGGGCCGAGCCGGTCGCGCTGATCGAGGCTGCCGGACAGGCTGGCCACGGCGGCGAACTTGTCCGGACGCGTTATGCCGAGCTTGAAGGCGCCGTAGCCGCCCATGGACAAGCCCGCCGCGAACGTGTCCTCCCTGCGGTCCGACGCATGGAACAACCCTTTCACGACCGCCGGCAGCTCTTCGGCCAAATAGGCGAAATACGGAAAGCCGTATTTCTGATCGCTGTAGAAGCTGTACTGCACCGACGGCATCACGACGATGAGGTTCTTGCCTTCCACATGCCTCTCGATGGAGCTGAAGCGATGCCAGCTCGTATGGTTGTCGGAGCCGCCGTGAAGCAAATACAGCACCGCGCAGCCGTCCGCCCCTCCCGCCCGCCGCTCCGGCGCGATGACGTTAATCGTGCTGGCCAGCGCCAAAGTCTCGGAATAGAACTCCACTTGCAGAAAAGCCATGTTCTTCCTCCCCTTTCTTCGATCAGAACAGCAGCAGCGTCGCGCCCAGCATCGGCGTAAGCACCATGGCCGATTTCAACACGGCTTCGGGCAGACGCTTCGTGAATTTGGCGCCGATATACGAACCCGCCGTAATGGCTGCCAGCACAACGGCGAGCAGCTTCAAGTCCAAATTGCCCGTGCCGTAAAATCCGGCTCCTCCCGCGACGGCGATCGGCGCGATGACCAGCATCGTCGTGCCCGCCGCCTGCGACACCTTCATTCCGAGAATCACCATCAGCGAAATTTGGATAAACGGCGTCGCCCCGACGCCGAACAGTCCCGACAACGCGCCGCAGGCCAAGCCGATCACTCCCGACTTCGGCCAGGATACGGGACGAGCATCCTCTTCGCCCTCCTCCCGCGACTCCGCCGCCTTGCGCCGGCGGCTGACCATGTACATGCGCAGCCACAGCATGCCGGAGGACAGGTACAGGACGGCCGCGGTCATATATTTAAGCGCTCCTCCGTCGATGCCCACCGACACCTGCGAGCAGATCCACGCGCCGCAAGCGCCGAACACCCCGACGACGAGCCCTGTTTTCAACGCGACGTTGCCTTCCCGGTAATGGCTGATCGTCCCCGATACGGAAGAGAAAATCATCGCCGACAGCGCCGTTCCGAGCGCCGTATGGATCGGCAGGCCGAACGCCGTCGTCAGGATGGAAATAATAAAGCCCGAACCTCCCGCGCCCACGAACCCAAGAAGAAGCCCCGCGCCGAAAATCGCCAGGAAAATGCTTGCAGCCAGTATGTCGTCCATCTCCTTCAACCCGCACGGCTCCCTATCGGATGCCCGCCAAGTTCTCTTTCTCTATAGCTCCCTCGCTATCCTTTAATCGAACCGATCATTGCGCCTTTTACGAAATGCTTCTGCAGAAACGGATACACGAGCAGAATCGGCAGCGTAGCCAGCAAAATGGACGCCGAGCGCACGGTGAAGGCCGACACCTGGATCTGGTCGCCGTTCGGCCCGTTGCCCGAGCTTTGCACCGCGTGGTCGATCAAGTTGCGCAGCACCGCCTGCAATTGCCATTTGCCCTTGTCCGTAATGTACAGAATCGTGGAGAAAAAATCGTTCCAGTACATGACCGCCATGAACAAGCCGATCGTCGCCAGCACCGCCTTCGACAGCGGCAGCACGACGCGGAAAAACACGGTCAAATCGTTGGCGCCGTCTATCTTCGCCGCTTCCTCCACCTCTTCGGGCAGGCCGACGAAAAAGCTGCGCATCACGAACACGTTAAACGCGGATATCGTGCCGGGAACGATGAGCGCCCACAGCGTATCCAGCATATGGAGCTCCTTCAGCAGCAAGTAATTGGGCACGAGCCCGCCGTTGAACAGCATCGTGAACAAAATAAAAAACGAAACCGCCATTCTCCCCTGCAGACGTTTCTTGGAAATCGCATAGGCGGTCGTAGCCGTCAGGAAGGTGCCGATTACCGTGCCCGCGATCGTAACGATGACGGATACCCGGAACCCCGACCAGAACGAAGCGTCACCGAGCACCGCGATATACGCGTCCCACGAAAATCCTTTCGGCCACAAATACAGTCCTCCGAGCGCCGTCAGCTTCGGATCGCTTAACGACGCCATAACGAGATACCAAAACGGATAAATCATGGCGACCGTCAGCAGCAGCATGACCGAACGGTTGATGACGCCGAATATGCGCTCTCCGCGCGAAATGCCTAGCATTGCCGTCCCTCCCTACCACAGCCCGTTGTTGCCGGACTTCCGCACGATTTTGTTAGCCGTGTAAATCAACACGAGCGCAATGACGGATTTGAATACGCCCGCCGCGGTCGCCAGGCTGTAGTTCGCGCTCTGGATGCCGACTCTGTATACGTAAGTATCGATAATGTCGCCGACATCGTACACGAGCGGATTGTACAGCAGAAATACTTGCATGAATCCCGCCTCCAGAATGTTGCCGAGATCGAGAATCATCAGAATCAGAATGACCGAACGGATCGAAGGAAGCGTCACGTGCCACATCTGCTTGAACTTGTTCGCTCCGTCCACCCTTGCCGCCTCGTACAGATCCGGATTGACGCCGGACATCGCAGCCAAATAAATGATCGTGCCCCAGCCCATTTCCTTGTAAATATGAGTGCTGACCAGCAGCGTGCGGAAATAGTCCGGGATGATCATAAAATTAATCGGTTTCATGCCCGCCGACGTCAGAACGTAGTTGACGAGCCCGTCCACCGGATTGAGAAACGCGACGATAATGCCCGTAAAAATGACCCACGACAGGAAATGCGGCAAGTAGAGCACCGACTGCGTGAACCGTTTGAAAAAGCCGTTTTTCAGCTCGTTCAGCAGCAGCGCGAGAATGATCGGAGCCGGAAATCCGAAAATGAGCTTGTACAGGCTGATCACAAAGGTGTTGCGGAAAATTTTCATGAAATCCGGCGTCCGGAACAGGCGCTCGAACTGCTGGAAGCCTACCCACGGGCTGTCGAACACGCCGAGGAGAATGTTGTACTCCTTAAACGCGATGACGATGCCGTACATCGGCACGTACTTGAACAAAAAAATGATAAACAGTCCCGGAAAAAGAAGCAGGTACAGGTACTTGTCTCTTTTGATCCGTTTCCAGCGGTCCGCGCGGATCGGCAGCGCGGACCCGGCGCTTCTGAACATGGCGTCCACCCCCTCATCTGCCCGCCAGACGGAAGGAGAAGCGGCCTCAAGCCGCCTCCCCTTCCCGCGGACCGCTTATTTGTAAGGCGCGATGTTGGTCTTGTACCATTCTCCGAACTTCTCGCGCTCTTCCCGCTGCGAAGCATACAGCAGGTTGGCTTCCTCCTCGACCTGCTTGCCTCCCTGCTTGTAGAACCGCTCTACGAAGTCGTCGAAGGCGCCGATGTCGAGATTGCCGGCAATGATGCCGTAGAACGTCTCGTCCCTCAGCTTGATCAGACCCGCCGAATACTCGCTCCATTCCTTGCGGTTCGACGATTTGAAGAAGACGATTTTGTCCCTCATCGGCTGCGACGTCTCGATTCTGCGCTCGAACAGCTGGATCACTTCCGGCGTATTTTTGATATTCGCCTCGTCCTTGCGCGTAATGATCCAGGTGTAGTTGTCGAGGCCGAGCTGCTTGCCTTCGTCCTCGTTGATCAAGTTGACGAACGTGCCGTTGTCCAGCTTGTAATGCTCGCCTTCCTTGCCGAACTTGATCAGCGTATTCGTCTCCTTGGAAGCGATCCGGTTAAGCACCTGCACGACCGCGTCCGGCTCTTCCGCCGCGCCCGTCACCGACACGAAGCTCCAGCCTTTGCCGTCCGAAGGCACGTCCGCGCTGAAGCCGTCCGGTCCGAGCATCGGTTCCAGCGCCGTATATTGCCCCGCCGGATTGATTTCCTTAAACGACATTTGCTTCGGATGTCCGGCGTTGAGGAAAGACACCCAATAATACAGCGAGCCAACCTTCCCTTCGGCGAACAGATCGCCGGCGCTTACGTTCGGCGTCACCATTCTCGGATCGATTACGCCTTCCGCGTACAGGTCTTGGAGCAGCTTAAGCGCTTGCTTGACCTGCGGCATCGTCGCTCCGTACTTGACCGTTCCGTCCTCTTGCACGAGGAACTGATCGACGTCGACGCCGTGCGAATAGAAGAAGGGAGCGAACGCCCGCCAGTCGTGGTCGCCGACGAAGCCGAACGTGTCCTTCTTGCCGTTGCGGTCCGGATCGTCATTCGTAAACGCTCTCAAAACTTCGACGTATTGATCCAGCGTAGTCGGCGTCTGAAACCCCAGGTTGTCGAGCCAGTCCTGCCGCAGCATCGTCGTCATCGAGCCGAGCTCGGCCACGTCGCCGGGCAGTCTGAACATTTTCCCGTCATCCCAGCTGTAGAAAAGCGTGTCCTCGGTGTAGTAGTCGAGAATGTTCCGTCCGTGCTTCTGCAGATGCGGCACGAGATCGACGAGCACGCCCGCCTGAATCCAACTGCTGTATTCCTTCTCCATGTCGGAATGCCACAGGATGTCCGGCATGCTCTTGCGGTCGCCCATCATCAGGTTCAGCTTCGTTTTGTAGTCGCTCCAGCCCGGCAGGAAGAGGTTCTCCAGATCTACCTTACGACTCAAATGCGCCGACAGGTCCTCCTCCAGCGCCGTCTCCACCCAAGCGTCGGGCGTCTTGGGCCCTCCCATCAGCGTAATGCTGACCTGCAGCGGCTTCGAAGCCGCCGCGCCGCCCCCGTCGTTCGTTCCGGAAGACTCGCTTCCGCTCCCATTCCCGCCGGAGTTCGAGCAGCCCGCCAGCATGGCCGATATTGCGGTCAGCAGCAGCAGCTTCTTCTTTCTGTTTGTCATTGCGCTTCCTCCCTCTTCATGGCCTGTTTTCTGATCTTGCAGCTCCAATTATAAGAGAGGGCCGTTCGGCAATACTTCCACGATATTGAGGTGATTTAGGGCAATTATTGCTGTGTTCTTCCCGCTCCGGACAGCCGTTCATATCGCCTTTCGCGAAGAACAAAGAAGCTGTCTTATAAGTAAGGGCGGTACAAGATTATCGATGAAAAAAGAAGGGCATCTATCTCCTGGAGACTGCCTAATACGGTCCTGAAATAACCCTGCGACGGGTCTACTTATTCAAAATTTCAGGATCGTATAGCATCGGAAGGAGATAGATGCGCCTGGCGCCATTCATCGATAATCGTTCGGTACGGCTCTGTTTACTTATAAGACAGCTCCAATTTCCGCGAGGATCAGAACGGCTCCGAACGATACAGAGCGGAGTACGAACCGGCAATGCCTGCCGCGTTATGGGCTTTGATGCGATAATAGGCCGGCTTCGTATGAATGCGGGTCGGGTCGATCCAATATTCGGCGTGGTCCGCGGGACGTCTGTCGTACACGACCGTCCACGGCCCCTCCTGGCTCTCCGTCGTCCGCTCCACCGTATAATAGGCGCCGCCGACCGCGCGGCGGAAGGCGATTCCGCCCTCGGCGCGAATCACGACCGGCGCCGCCGGGACGGAATGCTCCGGCACGTCGAGCCCTCTCATGCGGAACAGATGGGCTCTGAGCTGGCCGATGCGCGCGGCAAGATCGTCATTAACCCCCGTTCCCGGATAATGAACGGAAAATCCGTCGTAATGCTGCACGTATCCGCCGCCGTCGGCATGCGGGAACAGCGACCAGAACAAAGTGCCGGACACCGCGGGCTCCGCTTCGGCCGCGGCCGTGAACGCCTCCAGATCGGCGTCGGGCCAGCCGTATTCGCCCTGGATATACACCTTCCCGGCCGCCTCTACCTCCCGCGCATCGGAGACCGTCTCTTCGGCGTCGGCCGGATAATAATGAACGTCCAAAATATCGAGGCTGTCGATGCCCAGCTTGTCGCGATCCAGTCCGAACTGCTTGCCGTGAGCGACCAGATGGTTCGAATCCAGGCTCTTCACATAATCGGCCATCTCCTTCACCCAAGCGGCCGGCGCATCGTTCAGCTCGTTGCCGAGCTCCCAAGCCATAATCGTCGGATCGTCCTTGTAGGCGATGCCGCTGTACGTATTGACGCGTCCGACGATCGCGCCGATGTACCGCTTGAACAAGGCGACGCACTCCGCGTTCGCGTAGAACGTCAGCGGATCTTCCGAGCCCTGCCATCTGGCGAAGGTGAATCTCCCGCCATGGTAATAATCCCAGTTGCACGCGAACGGAATAATCAGCTTCAGCCCGCGCTTGCCCGCCTCATGAACGGCGAAGTCGACTTTGCGGAGCGCTTCCTCGTTAAATACGCCCGGCTGCGGCATAATCGACTTGGGACTGCCTTGCGAGGCCCCCAGCGTATGCGAACGC
This sequence comes from Cohnella sp. SGD-V74, assembly GCF_003001675.1. Lineage (GTDB taxonomy): Bacteria > Bacillota > Bacilli > Paenibacillales > Paenibacillaceae > Cohnella. The sequence goes on from NZ_PVYW01000026.1 coordinate 92,110, forward strand.
ACGGCGTTCGCTCCCATCTCCACCGCCGTATCGAGCGCGTCGATGACCCGAAACGGCGTCGGCCAGTCCACGCCGTTCACATTTTCGTCCAGGCCAAGCCAGTAAATATTCGGTCCGGCGAACCGGAACGGCTTGCCGTCCAGCAGCAGTCTCGATTTCTCTCTCGTCACAAACGATGTTGTCATGCTACCCATCCTTGCTTTGTTGGTTTAATAGTCATGCTGCCGCCGTCGTTACCCTTTCACCGCTCCGTTCATGACTCCCGAGAAAATGTATTTCTGCAGGAACAGATACAGCAGCGTCGTCGGAATCATGATGATCAGAATCGCCGCGCAGATGTTCCCCCACTGCGCCTGATTGTTGCCCGCAAAACGCATGATCGACGTCGACACGACGACCAGCTCCTGCTTCGGCATATACAGAAACGGAATGTACAGCTCGTTGTAGATGTTGATCGTCTTCAGGATGACGAGCGTCGCGGTCGCCGGACCGAGCAGCGGGAACAGGATGCTCCTGTAGATGCGGAACAGGCTCGCCCCGTCGATCATGCCGCTCTCGTCCAGCTCGTACGGGATGTTGCGAATGAACTGAAGGTAAATGTAGATCTGGATCACGTCCGCTCCGATAAACAGCAGAATCGGCGCGAGCAGCGAATTGTACATTCCCATCGACTGAATGAGCGAGAACACGACGACCTGCGTCGTAATCGTCGGAATAATCGTTGCCAGCAAGAAGGCGCCGAGCACGACGCTCTCCCCCCTGAATTCGATCCTTCCGAGCACGTACGCGACCATCGTTCCCAAAATGACATTGCCGATCAGCGACGCCGCGACGATCAGGAAGGTGTTCGAAAAAGCTTGCACGATGTTGGCGCGGTCCATGACGTTGGCGAAATTGTCGAAGTTCAGGAAGCTCCGCGGCAGCGCGAACGGGCTGTCTCCGCCTTCGTTCTCCGCCTTGAACGCGTTGACGAATACGACGTAGGGCGGGAACAGCACCGCGAAAGTCGCGATCGCCAGAAATACGTATTTTAATCCGTTCACAGGGTCCCAATGTCCGGTCTGCTTCTTGGTCTGCATCTCTCGTCAGTCCCCCTTCCGGTTCAGAACGGCGTTCTGGACCGCCAAAATAATGACAGTAAAGGCTAGAAGCACGACGCTCATCGCCGACGCCAGACCGAAGTTGTTGAACTGGAACGCCGTTTCGATCGTCTTCATCAGGAACGTCTCGCTCGCTCCGGCCGGGCCGCCCTTCGTCAGCACGAACGGCAGGTCGAATACGGACAGCGCTCCGCTCAGCGTCAGGAACATGTTGAGCTGAATGATTTTGGTCAAATTCGGCAGCGTCAAATACCACAACGTCTGGAACCGGTTCGAGCCGTCGATTTTCGCCGCTTCGTACATGTCGTTCGGGATCGATTGCAGCGCGCCGAGATAAATGACCATGTTATAGCCCATGAACCGCCAGAAGCCGATCGACGCCAGCGAGTAGTTGACGATCGACGTATTGCCGAGCCAACTCTGCTGCAGCGACTCCAGGCCGAGAAAACCGAGCAGCGCGTTCAGCGAACCGTTCGTCGTGTCGAACACATATTGGAACATAAAGGCGACGGCGACCGCATTCATGATGAACGGAAGAAACAGCATAACCCTGAACGCGTTCCGGCCTCTTATTTTCGAATTTAAGATTACTGCAAACAGAATGGCGACGATATTCTGGATAACGCCGATGACGACATAAGGAATCTGGTGAAGGAAAACGCCGAATAAAGCCGGGTTCGTAAACACTTCCTTGTAATTGTCCAGCCCCAGCCATTCGCTGGAGGCGCTGATGCCGTCCCAATCGGTGAAGCTCTGAACCAGCAGCCTGACGGCCGGGTAGTAGGTAAACATGCATAGCAGCGCAAGCGGCACCGCCAGAAACGCTACCATAATCAGCTTGCGCTGCGCGCTGTAAGACCAATTGTTCATACGTTCACTCCATTCCGTTCTATGCCGCTACAGTAATCCTCTTGGTGAACGAAAGTGGATTACCCGGCACGTTCTCCCCGATAATCCACTTCTCCTCGTCCTAGGCCATCTTATTTGCCGACCGCGCTTTTCGCTTTGGCCCACGCTGCATTGTATTTATCGAATACGGATTGCGGATCCTTCGACAAGACGAATTCCTGCACGACCGCTTCCTTCGTGATTTGCGCCTTGTTGACGATTTCGGTGGCCACCTCGTCGTCCGGCACCGCTTCGATGTATGTTGGTCCGAAGCTGTTGAATTCGGCCAGCTGCGGCACGTTAGGCTCTATGTCCTTCAGCACCGGGATGAAGCCGGCGAAGGCGTCAAAGCCGGAATCCTCGAGCATCCACTTCACGAACGCTTTCGCGGTCTCGGGATGCTTGCTGTCCTTGTTGACGCCGTAGCCCCAGTCCGGAGCAAGCGCCACGTTCACCTTGCCGGAATTGTCGTAAGGGAACGGGAAGAAACCGACGTTATCGCTTGTCGTGCCGCTGTCCGCGACTTGCGGGATGACCCAGTTGCCGAGCATGTACATCGCGAACTTGCCGCTGGCTACGTCTTTCTTGGACTGCTCCCAGTTCGTGGAGTTGACGTCCGGCTCCAGATAGCCTTTCTCGTGCATCGTGCGAATAATCGTCATCGCTTGGCCGTAAGGGTTGTCCATCTGGTACGGCGCGTCGGAGTTGACGCGTTCGTTGTTCAGATTCGCGTTGCCCGCGATCGAGCTCGGCACTTCGGACGCCCACGGATACAGCGGCCATTGATCCTTGAAGTTGGAGGCGAGCGGCACGACGCCGCTGGCTTTCAGCTTCTCCGCCGCCGCATAGAACTCGTCGAGCGTAGTCGGGATTTCGGTGATGCCCGCATCTGCAAACGCTTTCTTATTGTACACGATGCCGGTCGTCGTCGCGCCTGCCGAGATGCCGTATACTTTGCCGTCGTAGGCTTTGTAATCTTTGAAGTAAATACGGTCGTTCAGCCCGAGATCGTCAAGCGGTGCGAAGTACTTCGGCAGGTCGGAGTTCGGAATCGTCGGGATCAGCACGACGTCCGGGAATTCGCCGGAGGCGATGCGGATTTTCGTCGTTTTGTCCAAATCCGTGACCGCTTCGAACCTCACTTCCGCGTTCGGGTATTTCTCTTTGAAGCGTTTCGCGTAATCGACGTATTCCTTGTCGATCATGTCGGTGCGGTTCGTCAGGAACGTAATCGTGCCGCTGATTTCCGCGGCGCCGGAATCGCCGGTCGCTTCGCCGCTCGACGTTGCGCTGGCCGAAGGCGAAGGCTGGGCGCTGCTTCCTCCGCTGTTTTTGTCGTTTCCGCCGCACGCTGCCAGCGACGAGGCCAGCAGAACGGTGCTGACCAGAGCCAACATGGACTTTCTCATCGTAAATCCCCCTCATATCGAATGATGAATTGGCTTTCAACGACATATTAACATAAAGAAACTTTTCTTTCAACTATTTTTAATTTTAATTCAACATTTTTCTTTAAACAATTAACTAAACAAATTCAACTTTATTCTGAAAAGAAAAGCCGAGCGCTAACGGGGGATGCCCCACGACTCGACTTGTCGATTTTGCTTGTAGATCGGATACGCCGCACGGCAGGCTCATCAGGCTTGGGCGCTGTTCGCGGGAACGAGCTGGCGGACGGATTCCCGCTCTACCAGTTCGGTGGAGAGCATCACGAGTCCCGGAGCGATCTGAGGATGGCGAATCCGCCTCAGAATAAGCTCCGCCGCGCGGGCGCCTATCGCCGCTTTCGGCACTTTGACGGTCGTCAGATTCGGGCGCAGCAGCTTGGCCAGCGTCGTGTCGTCGAAGCCGACGATCGAGACGTCGTTCGGGCAGTTCAGGCCGATCTCGCCCAGCCGCTTAATCGTCTCCAACGCGGTCAGATCGTTGGCGCAGAACATGCCGGTAACCGGATCGGCTTGCGTGACGCTGTCCTGTATGCCCTTGTCCAGCTCCGGATGCGTGTACATGCCCGTCCCCGACACCCCGATGCCTCCGATCTGCTTCGCCCAGACCGGATGTCCGCATTCCTTGGCGTAATCCGTCACCGCCTCGCGGAAGCCGCGGTAGCGCTCCTTAAAGCTCCAGGATGTGTCCGGATCGCCTACGAACGCGAGATGCCGGTGTCCCTGCTTCATCAAATACAAGGTCGCCTCGTAAGCGCCCAGATAATTGTTGGCGAGCACGTGGTCCAGCTCGGGATCATGCAGATTCGCGTCCAGCATAATAAAAGGGAAATGCTTGTCCTTCAGCGCCTCGATGTAATTTTTCGGAAGATGTCCCATGACGATGGCCCCGTTCACCCGCTGATCCTCGACGGTCGGCAGCAAGCCTTCCTTCGGCGGCAGCGAGATGTCGATGCTCGATAGCAGCATGCTGAAATTATGCTCCAACAGCTCCTTCTCGATCCCTTGAATGACATTGCCCCAGTATTCCATATCGTCCAGATAAGCCCGCGGCATAATGACCGCCATCATGCCGTTCGTCACTTCCATGCCGAATTTTCTCGGCTTCTTGAACCGATACCCCATCTCCTCCGCCGTTTTCCAGATCGTCTCCTTCGTTCCTTCGTTAACGGCGCTGTCTCCAGACAACGCTTTGGATACGAGCGCCTTCGATACATTCAGGCGATCCGCTATCATCTGAAGCGTGACTTTGTTCATCCCTACATCCTCCGTCTCTTCCTCGCCGGCAAACGCGCGGGCGCGGTTGTTGCAGCATGCGCGATTCCATCCCTGTTGCCGCTTCACTTTGTTTGTTATTTATACAATATAAAAAAATTCAACATTCTTCAACTGTTTCCGCAAATAAAAATAAAATTCCAGCCAAACCACCCCTGCCGGCACCGCGTTAAAACCGATTGAAAAAGGAGCTGCCGCGCTTTCGTACGGCACCTCCGTTCTTCAACGCGCTATTCCGATAACCGGCCGACGCCCCGCTTTATGCGCCGTTGCCCTGCACTCGCTTACCCTTTTACCGACCCGATCATAGCGCCTTTCACGAAATGTTTCTGCAAAAACGGATACACGAGCAAAATGGGAACGCTGGACACGATAATCGAAGCCATCTTGATCGTGAATTCGTTCACTTCGCTCTGATAGCTGATCGATATGCCCGCCTGGGCGATCGCGTTGGAGGTGTTGCTGATAAGATCCTTCAACACCATCTGCAGCTGCCACATCTCCTTGTCCGTCGAGTACAGCACCGACGAGAAAAAGTCGTTCCAGTACCATACCGCGATAAACAGCCCTATCGTCGCGAGCACCGCTTTCGATAACGGCAGCACGATGCGGAAGAAGACGGTCAGGTCGTTCGCGCCGTCCATCTTGGCCGCTTCTTCGAGCTCTTCGGGAATTCCCCTGAAGAAGCTTTGCATGACGAATATGTTCCAGGCCCCGATCGCCGCGGGCAAAATGAGCGCCCAGTACGTATTGATCATATTCAGCTCTTTGATCAGCAGGTAGGAAGGAACCAGCCCGCCGTTGAACAGCATCGTGAACAGGACGAGGAACGCGAAGAACATGCGGCCCCGCAGCCTTCTCTTCGATATCGCGTACGCCGTCGTCGCCGTCAGGAACGTCCCGATTGCCGTCCCGCCCACGGTGGATATGAAGGTCACCTGGAAGCCGGTCAGAATGGATACGTTCTTCAGCACCGCCTCGTACGCCGAGAGCGAGAAGCCCGCCGGCTTCAGGAAGAAGCCTCCGTCCGCGACGTAAATCGGGTCGCTCAGCGAGCCCATGATCATGTACCAGAACGGATAAATCATGACGATCATCAATACGGTGAAAAACAAATAGTTCAATACGGAGAACGCCTTCTCGCCCCTTGTCAGTCCCATGCTCCCGCCTCCCTTACCATAGTCCGTCCTGGCCGCTCATTTTCACCAGCTTGTTGACGCTTACGATGAGCACCATCGCCACGAACGACTTGAACAAGCCGGCCGCCGTCGCGTAGCTGTAATTCGCTTCCTGGATGCCTACCCGGTACACGTACGTGTCGATAATGTCCCCGACATCGTAGACGAGCGGGCTGTAGAGCAGGAACACCTGCTGGAATCCCGCCTCCAGAATGTTCGCCAGGCTCAGAATGACCAGAATGATAATGACGGGACGGATGGCCGGCAGCGTCACGTGCCACATCTGCCTTCCCTTGTTCGCGCCGTCGATGCGCGCGGCCTCGTACAGATCGGCGTTGACGCCGGAGATGGCCGCCAGGTAGATGATCGTGCCCCAGCCGACTTCCTTGTAAATATCGCTTAGCACCAGAATGGAGCGGAAATAGGCCGAGCTGCCCAAATAGTCGGTCTTGGCGCCGCCGAACTGCGACGCGATCATGTTGAACAGGCCGTCGACCGGATTCAGGAACGAGATGATAATGCCCGAGAAAATGACCCACGACACGAAATGGGGCAAATAAATGATCGATTGGGTCACCCGCTTGAACAGGACGTGCTTCAGTTCGTTCAGCAGCAGCGACAAAATAATCGGAATCGAAAACGACGCCGCCAGCTTGTACAAACTGATCAGAACCGTATTCCGCAATATTTCGTAAAAGTCCGGGGAATTGAACAAGCGGGAGAATTGGTCGAAGCCGACCCACTCGCTGCCTTTAACCCCCTTGAAGATGTTGAAATCCTGAAACGCGATAACGATCCCGTACATCGGCGCGTAACGAAACAGAAGGATGAGAAAGAGACCCGGCAAGAGAAGCAAATATAAATAGCGATCCCTGGCCAGGTCTTTCCACAACGTCCTTCCGGAGGCAACGCTCGATGAATGTACGGCAGCCGTCGTTTCCCTGGATGCCTCCATTCTTTCTCACCCTCCCGGTTTTCCTGTGCGCTTATTTGAACGGCTCGATATTTTCGCTGTACCACGCCTCGTATTGCTTGTGCTCCTCATCCTGCTTGTCGAGCAAACCGGCTGCTTCCTCGTCGATCTGCTTGCCGCCCATCTTCTCGTATTTCGCCACGAATTCGTCGAACGCGCTCGCCGGCTTCTTGCCCGTAATGATCGACCAGAACGTCTCGTCGCGCTCCTTCTTGATGTCCGCGGAATATTTGTCCCACTCCGGTCTGTCCAGCGCCTTGAATACGACGATCTTCTCGCGCATCGGCTGCGACGTCGCCTTCTTGCTCTCGAACATCTCCGTCACTTCGGTCGTGTTCTTGATATTCGCGGCGTCCTTGCGCTGAATGTACCAGCCGAAATTGCCGAGTCCGAGCTTGCTGCCTTCGTCCGGCGTAATCGTCGGCGTGAAGATGCCGTCCTTCATCTCGTAGTGCTCGCCTTCCTTGCCGAACGTGAACAGCTTAAACGTCTCCGGCGTTGCCATCGTATTGAGCACCTGAACGGCATCGTCGACATTCGTCGTGTCCGTGATGACCAGGTAACACCAGCCGATGCCCGGGTCGGGCTGATCGGAGCCGAAGCCGCCAGGGCCGACGATCGGGTCGATCGAGATATATTCGCCGTCCGGGTTCAGCTTCTTGAACGATACGGCCGCGGAGTTGCCGGGATTGAAGTAATCGACGAAACGGTAGAAGGAGCCCGCTTTGCCGGACGCGTAGATGTCGTTGACGATCTGGTCGCTGCTGTTCGCCGCCGTCGACATGCGCGGATCGATTACGCCTTCCTTGTACAGCGTCTGCAGCAGTTCCAGCACCGTCTTCACTTCGGGCATGACCGAACCGAATTTGATGGAGCCGTCGTCCTGCCGGATGAAGTTCTCCACGTCGACCCCGTAAGCATAGAAGAACGGAATGAGCGAGCGGTAATAATTATCTCCGGACAAGCCGTACGTATCGTTTTTGTTGTTGCCGTCCGGATCGTTCTTCGTGAACGCTCTCAGTACTTCCACGTATTCGTCGAGCGTCTTGGGCACTTGCAGTCCGAGCTTATCCAGCCAGTCTTTGCGGATAATCGTCGTCATATAGCTCGCTTCGGGCACGTCCGCCGGAATGCGGAACATTTTGCCGCTCGGATCCCAATGGTAGAACAACGTGTCCTTCGTATAGTAATTGATGATTTCCTTGCCATGCTTCTGCAGCGACGGAGTGACGTCCTGAACGATGCCGGCGTCCACCCACTTCAAATATTCCTTCGTATCGCCCGTCCACAAAATATTCGGCCGCGTATCCTTGCCGCTCATGAGCAGGTTGATCTTCGTGTTGAGTTCGGACCAGTCCGGCAGAAACACCGGCTCGACGTTCACGCTGCGTCCCAGCTTCGCCGCAAGCTCCTCTTCGAGCGCCTTCTCCGCCCACGAATTCGGCGTCTTCGGTCCGGCCATCAGCGCCATGCTGATGTTCAGCGGCTCGGCCGGTTTCGTCGTCGCGGCATCTCCGCCGGCCTGCGGCGAGTTCGCGGGCGAAGCTTCGCTTCCCTTGCCGCCGTTGCCGGAATTGCCCGAGCACGCCGTTACGGCGAGCGCTAATGCGAGCATGGCTGTCATGGACACTTTCCTCTTCATGATCCCAGTCCCCCAAATGATTGATAAATGCAATCGCGGCCCCTGTAAAAGTTTCTTCAACTGTTTGCGCTTACATTTTCAACTTTATTATAAATATATAATTTTGTTTTGTAAACATATTCGTAATGTTGAAATTTGTTGAGCCTCGGTTGAGCACCATTGAGGAGGAATTACTCGACTTTTAGAACAACTCGCTTTGCGAGGAACTTCAATGTTACGAGTCCTTGTACGCGAATTGGTCAGGCGCAGAAAAAAAATGGCGGTGCAGCAGGGATAGCCCCTGCAACACCGCCATTTACTTCATTTTCGCCGTTTTCGCCGACTCATTCCTGAATCTAGCTGTCTCATTTTATCATCCATATACCGTCTCGAATAGAAGGACGCCATAGCTGCCGGCCGGGGAATCCACCTCGATCCGGTCTCCCCTGCGAGCGAGGAGCAAACGGCTGCCCAGCGGCGACAAGAAAGAAATGTAGCCGAGATCAGCGTCGATCTCGTGCGGCAGCACGATTTTGTAACGCTCCTCCGAACCATCAGTTTCGTCGACGATCGTAACGACCGAGCCGATCCATACGCAGACGTCCGTCTCGCCGATAATATCTCCGTCCAAATAAGCTTGAATATGATCGCAGTAACCGGTTATCAGCTCGTGAATCGCATCCCTCTTGGCCAGATCGGGATACGCTTTTCTCAGCAACTCGGACGTTTCCTTATCGAAATAAGCCAACTGCTCCAGCAAATGTTCGCGGAACGCCGCCTCTGAACTATGGCTCATACAGAGTTTCCCCCTCCTTGCCCGCAGATACGTACTCCGTCAGCAGCCTAAACAACGATTTCATAGACCGATTCCTCCTAATAAGAAAATAGACCCTCCGAAAAGGGCCTTAACCGTATCATAGCAGATAATGCGCCGTCCTGCCTCGGGAAAAAACTGCGGCTGGTTCTTTTGAACAACGCCCTCCGTTTGAGCGCCGTTTGGGAGGAATTACTCGATTTCTTAGAACAACGCCCTCCGTTCGAGCGCCGTTTGGGGGGAATTACTCGATTTCTTAGAACAACGCCCTCCGTTTGAGTGCCATTTGCGAGGAATTACTCGATTTCTTAGAACAACGCCCTCCGTTTGAGCGCCGTTTGAGGGGAATTACTCGATTTCTTAGAACAACTCGATTTGCAAAATTCCCTCATAGTGAGTACGCTCATGAACACCATTTAGTCAGTCGTAGAAAAACGCGGCTTCGAACAATCCCCCCGTTTGCAACGCTTACCGTAACGAAATGTTGCTTTTTCATCAAAAAAGCGTACATACGCTCGCATTCGGAGGTATACTGAGTGATAGAAAAGGCGGTCGGAGAGACGGTCATCCAGAAGAATTCCGGAAAGGAGAGGTCGCGATGAAACCGGACGTGCAATACAAGCTCCCCAAGACGCTGCTTAACAAAGGAACCGGCTTCTTGGGCGGATATACGCATTCCTTGAACCCGTATACGGGCTGCGTTTTCGGCTGCTCCTACTGCTACGTGCGGCAAATGCCTGTGAACTTGTTTAGGGACGGAGAGTGGGGCGAATGGGTGGACGTGAAAAGGGAGGCGGGCGCCCTTCTGCGCAAGGAGCTGCGCAGGGCGAAAGCGAAAGGTCCGGTGACGATCTTCATGTCGTCCAGCACGGACCCTTATCAGCCTGTCGAGCATAAGGAACGGGTGACGAGATCCTTGCTGGAGGCCATGATCGAGGAACCGCCCGACTTCCTGCTCGTACAGACGCGCAGCCCCCTTGTGACCCGGGACGTCGACTTGCTCAGGCTCATGAGCGACCGCGTGCGCGTCAGCATGACGATCGAGACCGACCGGGAGGATATTCGCAAAGCTTTCGCCCCTTACGCCCCGCCGATTCCGGCCCGAATGAAGGCGCTGCGCGAACTCTCCGAAGCCGGAATTCCGACCCAGGCGGCGGTCGCTCCCGTCCTGCCCAGCACCGAACGATTCCCGGAACTGCTCGCCCAAGTAACGGATCGTGTCTGCGTGGACGACTACTTCATGGGCGACGGAAGCGGCGGCAAGCGTACACGCACTCTGGGCATCCACGCGCTGTACGACGAGCTGAACCTGGCGGAATGGAATCGCCCGGCAGCCCACCTCATCGTCCTGGAAAGACTGAGCCTGGCGTTCCCCGCCGACCGGATCTTCGTCAGCCGGGAAGGCTTCGAGCCTTAAGCCTTCAGCCCGAGCGCGAACAACTTCGTTCCCGCTACGTACACCGTCCCATCCAAGCCTACGACCGGCGGCGTATCCAAAACGTGCGATATCGGGATCGTCCAGTTTGTTCGCCCGGTACGCAGATCTATAGACGTGACGGCGCTGTCTTTTCCACTCATCGTCTTGAAGTTCCGACAGGTCATCAACAGATTTTGCCGGCCGTCCATGACCGGATCTTCATAAGAGATCCATCTCAAGGACTTGTTGACGTAGGGATTGAAGTTCCACCGCTGTTTCCCCGTCGAATTAAAAACAGCGTGATCGTAGACGATTTGACCGTTCGGGCCGATAACGGGCTTCCCGTCGGGAAATGCGCCTGCGCTTGGGCGATAGGTTTCCCGCAGCGTCAAGTTCTCGTCGAACGCGTTTAACAGTTGCCCCGCAACGTAAATCCGCCCATTCGCGTATACCGGATCTCCGTTTCGATATCCCATAAAAGAAACCCGTCCTACTCTTTGTCCCTTCTTGGAAAACTTCGTTAAGTCGCGTTTGTCGAACCTTCCGATCTGCATATATTTGCTCACCTGTTCCCTATAGCCGACCGAAGACGCGAGATAGATGCTTCCGTTAACGAACAGCGGGGACGAGAAGTGGATTGGCTTGTCCGATTTGGCCGATTTCTCGATAATCGTTTCGAATGCGGCTTCTCCGTCCATGGTCACGCCAAACAGCTTAACCTCGGTTCTCGTCGTAATCAAATCGCTAACTTTTTCGTAATCCTCGTTAATGGCGAGATATTCTCCGGTGAACGCGATCAACCCGTCTTGGTCAATCGAGATGTCGCCGTGCAAAGACATGATCGTGTCCTCGAAAGTCCTTCCCCATTCCAACGTCCCGTCAGTCGAGTACCGATACAGAACCGTATCCGCGTAGTCCGCCACTACCTTGTTCGGATCGTCGTCGGAAATCCCGATTGAAGAGCCCGTGCCCCGGTCTCCCGCAACGATTAAATAACGGTCCTGATATAGACTCAAGCCCCGTCCGGCATTCATTTCCAGAGGCCGCGACCACAGAAGCTTCCCTTTCGGACTAACGGCGTTCAGTATGCTCTTGTAATTTTCCTCGCACAGCAAGTACAAATTCCCTTTCGAATCGATAACCATACTCTTGACTCTGGCTTTCAGATTGATGCTCCACTTTATCTCCGGCTTGGCCGAAGCGGCGGCCGAGTGAAACAGCGCGTTCCGATTGTTCGTCGGATGAACAGCCGGATTGTCGGCGCGAGCCATCCCTTCCGCCCCGGCAAAAAGCAGAAGCAGCAGCGATAAGGCGAATCTGGACCACGTCATTGAGTTTCTCTCCCCTCAGCCGAATAGAACAAGCGATTTCCTGGCATTAGAAATTTTTCCCTCCCCACTATTCTACCATCTATCGGTATGTTTGTCGGACCCGCATGACAAAAAACGACCCGCCCGATCCCCGGATTTTCGATTCCCTCTTCGAGCGATCCCCTATCGCGCATTGTTTACGCGCAACGAATTAGACCCCCCAAAAATGGAGATACAGAGAGTAGGCGTCAGCCCTTCTGACCATCCCATTGTAAAGGCGAGACAAGATGACGAAACGACACCCATACGCCTTGTCCGAACGGAGACGGGAAATCGAGCTCCGCTTGGGGGAAAGCTCGGATCTCGTTGCGCGGGAATGCCGCATCGGCCAAGAGGCGGTTCCGGCTTTGCTGATGTGGATCGACAACCTGGTGGACAAGCGGACGCTGCAGCTGACAACGCTCTCGCCCCTGCTTTCCATGCAAACCTTGCCGCTGCCCTCTGACGAACCGTCCGAATGCCTGGAAGAACTGTGCCGTTCCGTTATCTCCGCTCCCGAAGCGGCGGTCGTGAGCACGGCGGACGAAGCGATCGCTTCGCTCATGTGCGGCTGGACGCTGCTGTTTCTGAACGGAGCGGCGGGCATCGCCGTCATTCAGACCCAAGGCCTCGACAGCCGCGGCATCGAGGAGGCCCCGTCCTCCACCGTCGTGCGCGGACCTCGCGACGGCTTCGTGGAATCGCTTGACGTGAACGTCTCGCTGGTGCGCCGCAGAATACGCAGCGAAAGCGTCCGCGTCGACAAGCTCGTGGTCGGCTCGGTTTCCCATACCCATGTCGCCGTTCTGTATATCCACGACAGGGCAAAGCCCGAGATGGTCGAGGAAGTCATGAAACGGATCGGCAAAGTGAATATCGACGGCGTACTGGAATCCCAGTATATCGAGGAACTGATCAAAGACAGCCCGAGATCCTTCTTCCCTACCGTATACAGCACGGAGAGGCCGGACGACGTTGCCGGCATTCTCATGGAAGGCCGCATCGCCATCCTCGTGGACGGTTCGCCGTTCGCGCTTGCGCTGCCCTGTACGCTCGCTCATCTGCTCAAAACGACCGAGGATTTGTATTTGGCTTATCCCGTGGCGACGTTTATCCGCTGGCTGCGATACGTAGGCTTCTTGATGAATCTGCTGCTGCCATCCGTTTACGTCGGAACGCTGACCTTCCATCCCGAGATGGTTCCGCCGCAGCTGCTCAGCAGCATTCTGACCGCGCGCGAAGGCGTGCCGTTCCCCGTGCTGATGGAGACGCTGCTGATGGAATTAACTTTTGAGGTGCTCCGGGAAGCGAGCGTTCGAATGCCGCGCTCGATCGGCTCGGCGATCAGCATCGTCGGCGCGCTGGTCATCGGGGAATCGGCCGTGCAGGCCGGCATCATTTCCTCCCCTGCCATTATTGTCGTCGCGGCCACGGCGATCGCATCGTTCACGATCCCATCCATCTCATTGTCCGGCACGGTGCGCATTCTGCGGTTCGGAATGGTGCTGCTCGCCTCGATGTTCGGATTGTACGGCATCATGATCGGCTTGTTCCTGCTCGGCATCCATCTGTCTTCAATCAAGTCGCTGGGGACGCCGTATTTGGCTCCGTTCGCCCCGTTCCGGAAAAAAGAGTTTTTAAAAATGGTGTTTCGCATCCCTTGGTTCGCCTTGAACAAAAACCGAAAATAACAGAACCCAGCCGAAGGAGATGCAGCCAATGAAGGCGGTCAAAGCCGGTATTTGCCTTTTGGCGGTTACGCTGATCAGCGGCTGTTGGGGGCAGATCAACTTCGACCAACTGACCATCGTATCCGCGATCGGGCTCGACCCCGCGAAGAACAATATGATTCGGGTGACGCTCCAGCTGTCCAACCCGACCTTGCCGGTTGCGGCCGGAGGAGGAAGCCAGCAGCGCAGGCCGTTCGTCAACTACGACGCCGTCGGCGTTACGATTCAGGAAGCGGTAGAGCGCATTCAGCACCAGGCGAAGAAAAGCCTCTTTTTCCCCCAGACCAAAGTCGTACTGATCAGCGAACAGTTCGCCCGCCGCGGTCTGGACGATACGCTTGATTATTTTTGGAGGGAAACGAACCAAAACCTGAACAGCTGGGTGCTCGTCTCGAGGATGCCGGCCCGGCACGTGCTGGATAAGGCGATGGAACTGGAACCGGTTCCGGCCGATGAATGGAGGAAGTACTTGGAGGGCGATTGGAAGAGGCCGCTCCAAGTGGACGTCCAAATGTATCAGTTCCTCCCCCGTCTGAACCAGACCGGCTATCAGGCCGTAAGCCCAGGCATCGGTCCCTTCAATAAGAGCGGCAAGAGCGACATTATGGAGATCGGGGATACGGCCGTATTCAAGAACGACCGCATGGTCGGCTGGCTGAGCGGCGAGGAAAGCCAGATCGTCAACTGGCTGACCGGCGCCAGCCGCCGCGGAAGCTTCCACACCGACCTCGCGCAGGAAGAGAGCGTGAGCTTCAGCCTGCACTCCGTCCGCGCCAAGCTGATACCCGTGCTAAGCGGAGGACGGCTTTCCATGAAATTGCTCCTCAAAGGCGAAGCGGAGGTGCTGACCGCTACCGTGCCGCTGCACTTCGGTTCGGAGCATGCGATGCTCCGGGACGTGCTCAATCGGCAATTGACAACCGCGATCGAGAAAACGATAGACAAAGTGTTTCGTCAATTCGGCAGCGACGTGATCGGATTCGGGGAGACGCTTCACCGACGCATGCCGGCGGAATGGAAAAAACGCAAGCCCGACTGGGACGAGGAGATTCGCGGCCTGGATGCGGACATCTCCGTCTCCTTCGAGGTCAAACGATCGGGACTGCTCCATTAAGGAGTCGTTCCGGCTCCCGCAAAAGGAATGAGCGCATTGCACAGACAGCAAATTTCGGAACGCCAGTTTTTCTTTATCATTTTCGTGTCCATCGCCTCCCTTACGTTCTTTTCCGTGCCTTCCCAATTGATTCCCAAGGTCAAGCAGGATCTGTGGCTGTCCATGGCGCTCGGGGCGGCAACCGACGTCTACGTCGCCTGTCTGCTGTATCGTCTCGGGTTGAAATATCCCGGCAAGTCGATCGTCGAATATTCCCGGAGCATTCTCGGACCGGTCGGCAATCTGTTCAGCTTCGTCGTGCTGCTGTTTTTCTGCGGCGTCTGCGTGACGGCCATCTGGATCTACAGCGATCTTCTGTCCAGCTCCCTGCTGCCCGACACGCCCCTGATCGCCTTCTCGGGGACGCTCACCCTGTGCTCGGGCTGGGCCGCGTCCAAAGGCATCGAAACGATCGGCAGGCTAAGCCTCATTCTCGGAACGATCATCCTGATCTCGACGGTCATTCTGTTCTCCACTTCCATTCCGATCGTCGAGCTTCGCCACCTGCTGCCGCAGTTCGAGGACGGCTTCGGCCCCGCGCTGGGAGGAGCCATCTATCCCGCCAGCTGGTTCGGAATTTGCATTCTGATGGGCATGCTGATGCCCCACCTGGCGCACCCTCGCAAGACGCTGAAGGTCAAAGTCAGCGCGGTGCTGCTGGGCGCGCTCATTATGACCGGCTACTTGCTGTACAGCATAGCGGTCATGGGCGTCCATATGGCCAGCCAGATGGAAAATCCGCTTTACGTCTTCACCCGGATTACCAAGCTGATCATTTTCGAACGGATTGAGGTGCTGACGCTGCTTGTGTTCGTCTCCGGTTCGTTCATTACGTACGCCACGCTGTACTATTCCATCGCGCTAGGCTGCTCCCAACTGTTCCGAACGAAAAGCTATAAGCCGTGGGTGTATGCGCTAAGCCCCTTCTTCGTCGTCCTTCCCGTTCTGAGCGTTACGGAGAAATTCGGACAGTGGCCGCCTTATCTGGATTTCTGGTTCCCGGTCATCGCCTTGTCCATCGAGGGGGGAGTCGCCACGCTGCTCTACGTCGGCTCCCTCTTCCGCGGCAAAAAGCGCTGATCGGAGATAGACCTCCGACCGGCGCTTTTGCAAACCAGCTTCTATTTACTTGTTGGCCAGAAACTCGTCCAGTTGACGCTGGATCTCGGCGACGTACTCGTCGATTCCGGCGTCCTTCAGCTGCTTGACGGCCTTCGGATACTCGACATCGAAGTCCACGAAGCCGGAGCGGATCGCGGCGAACTGCTTGCCGGCGACTTCCCGCAAAGCCGTCTCGATGTTTTTCACCTTCTCGTTGTTGAACCGGAAGCCGATCGATTCGGACAGAACCGCCTTGTCGTCCCAGCTCTTGTACTGGTCGATCGCTTCCTGCGACACGTCCGGAGCGAACAGCTGATAATTCTGGTTGCGGAACATCCATTCGTAGAAAAACTCGTCGGACGTCAGCTTCTTGATTCTTCCGTCCGCGATCTCGTAGTCCTGGCCTTCGACTCCGTACAGGGCGAACAAATAGTTTTCCTGCGACGAGTAGAGCCAGTTGATGAACTTCATCGCGCCTTCCGGATTCGGAGCGGTAACCGGGATGCCCAGCACCTCGCCGCCGGTAGCGGTAATGTAGCGAGGTTTGTCTTCCGCCAGCAAGTACGATTTCAATTCGGCTTCCGGCGCGTTTGCCTTGACCGAGTTGATGATTTCCATTTCCTTGCCGAGCGAGCCTTCCACCCACAGATAGAGACCGGTCTGCATGCGGGAATCCCGCTCGTTGTATTTGATCGTCAAATCCTCCGAATACAGTCCCTCTTGATACATGGAACGGTTGAATTTCGCCACTTCCTGGAACGCCTTCGTCTCGAAGTAGCTGTAAGCTTTCTTGGTGTCTTCCCCGAATACGACCAGATCCTCCACCGCGACCCAGTTATACTGCTCGTCGGTGAAATACCGCGTCAGAGGCTTGAAAATAATGTCCGCAGGCCCTTTCAGCTGCGGGAACTTCTCCTTGGCTTTGGTCGCGAAAGCCTTCAGATCGTCCGGCGTATTCACGTCCGTCATGCCGACGGCATCCAGAACGTCCTGGCGCAGCGCCACGAGTTGGTACATCGCGGACGACGGTGCGTAGGCGGAAGGAATGCCATAGATTTGCCCGCCGATCTTCGCGCCTTGCAGCTGCTCCATCGGCAGCACCTTCAGCATGTCCTGGCCGTGCTTCTCGATCAGTTCGTCAAGCGGCTGAGCCTGCTTCTTGTTGACGATCGTCGACAGGTCCGGCAAGCCGTCCCAGTACAGGTCGATCGGCTCGTTGGCAGCCAGCATAATGTCCTTCTGCTCCCAGTACTGCGACCAGGGGACGAACACGACTTCCAGCTGGATGCCGATGTCTTTGGCCAGCTTCTCGGCCAGCTCGTTGTCGATGAACTTCCCGAAGCGGTCCGTCTCTTCTCCCGGATACAGGAAGGTGACCTTCTCGAGCTTCCCTCCGCCCGACGACTCCTCCTTCTTGCCGCTGCACGCCGACGCCATGGATGCGATCAGCACCAAAATTACCGATAAGACAAGCATTTTTTTCAAATTCATGTCCATAACCCTCCTCGGTCTTTGTCCGTGCATCTATATAAAAGCCGTTACGGCTGGCACGCTATTCCTTGACCGCGCCGGTCATGATCCCTTTCACGAAATACTTCTGCACGAACGGGTACAGAAACAGGATCGGGCCGATCGTAATGATCGTGACCGCCATCTTGACCGTTTCGGCCGGGAGCGTGATGCTGCCGGAAGCGCCCGACGGAATTCGTCCGGAGCTGATCGCGTTGACGTTCGACAGAATGTTGTACAGGAAGTACTGCAGCGGGAACAAATCCCTGTCGTTGATGAAAATGAGCGCGTGCCACCAATCGTTCCAATACTGGAGCGCGTACATGAGCCCGACCGTCAGCAGCGCGGTTTTGCTCAGCGGAAGCGCGATTCTCCAGTAGATCGTAAAATGGTTGGCCCCGTCAACCTCCGCCGCTTCGTAGAGCGAAGGCGAGATATGCGCGAAATAGGTGCGCAGCAGGAACATGTTCCAGACGTTGAAGATCGAAGGCACGATCAGCGCCAGCATGCTGTTCTTCAAGCCGTAATAGTTGACGCTGACGATGTACCACGGAATGAGACCCGCGGAGAAAATGATCGTGAAATTGCAGATAAACGCGATCACATTGCGATACCTGAGCTTCTTGATCGATATCGCGTAAGCGACCATGCTCGTAAGCAGCAGGGCGCCCAGCGTGCCCGCGATCGTCACGATGATAGTAACGACGTAGGATCTGGCGATCCGGTCTCCGCTGTTGACGAAAATGTAACGGTAAGTGTCCAGGCTGAAATCCTGCGGAAAAATCGAGTACCCGCTGCGGGCAATCGCCTGCTCCGACGAGAAGGAGACGCTTAACGTCAGCAGAAGAGGGTACAGACACATCAGCGCGAACAGCGTAATGAACGCGTAGGCGAAGCTCGATACGAGCCGGTCGTGAAGCCGTCCGTTCGTCTGCATCAGAACAGCCCCTCCCCGTCGTTGACCTTCTTGGCCACCCCGTTGGCCAGCGTGATCAGAATGAGGCCCATGACGGACTGGAACAGGCCGATCGCCGTCGAATACGAGAAGCCGAGCGTCCGCATCGATTGATAGACGTACGTGTCGATGACGGTCACCTCGTCGATCAGCACCGGATTGTTGCCGACGATACCATAGATCATGCCGAAATCCCCGTAGAAAATGCGGCCTACGCTCAGCAGCGTCAGCACGATGACGGTCGGCTTCAGCATCGGAATCGTCAAGCGCATAATTTGCTGCAGCCGGTTGGCCCCGTCCACCTTGGCGGCCTCGTACAGACTGCCGTCGAAGCTGGACATCGCCGCCAGATAGATGATCGAGTTGTAGCCGCTCCACTTCCACACGTTCGCCAGAATGATGATTTCCTTCCAATACTTCGGCTCCGAATACCAGCGGATCGGGTCGATCCCGAACCAGGCGAGAACGCCGTTGGCGACGCCTACGTCCGTAGAGAAGATGCCGTAGATGATCGCGCCCACGACGACCCAGGAGATGAAGTACGGGAAAAACATCATGCTCTGCGTCAGCTTCTTGAACGCTTTGCCGCGAATCTCGTTCAGCAGGACGGCGATCGTGATCGGGAAGATAATGCCGAGAACGATGCCGAAGAAGTTGATGACCAGCGTATTGTAGGTCACCTTCCAGCCCATGCTGCTGGAGAAGAAGTATTTGAAATTGTCCAGCCCGACGAACTTGCTGCCGAATATTCCGTCCACGACGTTGAAATCGGTGAAAGCCATCCATATTCCCGCGAACGGTACGTAGCAGAACATAATCAGAATGATCAGGCCCGGAATGCACATCAGGTACAGGATCTTGTGTCTCTTCAGCTCGTGGAGAGCGCCCTGACGGCTTTTTTTCGTTTCGGGCATTTCTCTTGCCGCAATCATTGTCCGTCTCCCCCTTCCTCGTCCGGCCTGCCGTTACGACAGCACGGCTTCGCGCAGCTCCAGCTTGAACAGGTCCATGTCCACGACGGTTCCGGTTAATCTGGCCTTCTCCGCCGCATAAGCCATCACATGGCTCTCGACCGATTTATCGATGGACGATCTGCTGTCGCTGCCTCCGCGCTCCAGCTCGTTCAGGAAATCGTGGATCAGCCCCTCGTCCCCGCCATTATGCCCTCCGGAGACGGATGCCGGACGAATGACCCTCTGCTCCACCGCTTCCGCCATGTTGGACGAGAACTTCGTCACCTCGATCAGGTTCTGCGCGTCGTCTCCGCGAATTTCCCCGTGCTCGCACATGATCTTGATCGTGCGGTGCATTTTGTTCGTGAACGCGCTCAGATGGAACGTCACCTTCACGCCGTTCTTGAATTCGATGATCGACACCTGATGATCGCAGACGTCATTGTCGTTGCGGAAGACGCATTGCCCGTACGGCCCGGTCTCCAGCGCCTTGAGCAGCCCTTCCTCCGATTGATCCTCGGACAGGACAGTAGCCGGCCAGCCGCCCGCGATCGGCAAATACATTTTCCTGGCGTCGAATCGGCAATTGTCGGCCGCCGGGCAAGTCAGGCAGCGGTCTGTGCTTCCTTCCGGAGCGTTCTCCTCCTTGAAGAAGGTCAGCTCTCCGTAGGAAGAGATCCGCTTGGCTTCGCTATTCGCGAGCCAGGCCAGAATGTCCATATCGTGACACGATTTCTGCATGATCAGCGGGCTGGACAGATCGCTTCTCCTCCAGTTGCCCCGTACGAACGAATGGGCCATATGGAAGTTGCCGATATTTTCGTTGTGCTGGATCGTCACGACTTTGCCCAGCTCGCCGCCGTCGATAATCCGCTTGAGTTCCGCGAAAAAATTCGTATAGCGAAGGACATGGCACACGGTCACCTTGCGTCCCTTCTCATTTGCCTTCTGCTGGATTTGCACACATTCCCGCGGGCTGGGAGAGATCGGCTTCTCCAGCAAAATGTCGTAGCCCAGCTCGAGCGCCCGCATCGTCTGCTCGTAGTGATCCCTGTCCATGGAAGAGACGATAACCGCATCCGCGATTTTGCCTTGCCGGAACAGCTCCTCGGCGGAAGCGTACTGCCGCTCCGCGGCAATGCCGAATTGCTCCGCGGCCGCCCGTCTCCTTCCTTCGTGCGGTTCCGCGACGGCGACGATCTCCGCGCGCCGGGAAGCGGACGACGAGTAGATCATGCCCCGCTGTCCCGCTCCGATTAAAACCAGTTTCAATGCCATCCCCTCCTGATGTCGCTGCCAAGCCGTCGGATCGATCATTGTTCCGTTTGCGGAGCCTGAGGATCTTCGAGCGGATAATAGCCTTCCGGATAATACGTATCCCATGCGTTGGCCAGCGGATCTCCGTCGACCCGCTCGACGCTTACTTCTCCCGCGTCGTAGTAGCCGTCCGCATGATCCCCGCGAACGTTGAGCCGGATCGGCCGTCCCTCCTTGTCGAACAACCCGATGCCTACGACGTAGGCGCCCTCCGGCATGCCAGGCAGCTCCGCGATCTCGTTATGAACGATGTCTCCGACCGTCCATTCGCTCGTTCGCGCCTGCAACGGAATTTCATAGCTTTCGCCTCCGTCCCGGCGAACGAGCCGCAGCTTCAATTCCAAATCCTCATATACGGGAGACGTTCCGGTATTGACCAGCCACAGCCGGACGGGCAAGCTTCCTCCGCTTGCAACCGCACTCGGGTAAATGAATCTCCGCAGGCCGGCGTTCCAGCCGAGCCCGGCGTCCACGTTCGAGAGCGCCGCGTGCCAGCGCCTCGCTTCCCTGCGGACGTTCGGCCCGCACTCCGGATCGACAACGTGCAGCAGCACCGGCTTGCGCTTCCATACCTCGCTTAGCCGCTGCCTTGCGATCGCTTCGCAGCAGTTCAGCCAATTGTCCTCTCCGCAGACGATGCGCAGGCCGAATTCCCGGCCTTGCTCCCGAAGGTAGCGGATCAACCGTTCCTGCCGCAAATCCGCGAACAGGGTCGTTTTTCCGAAGGCTTCCACGTATGCGTTCCATTGTTCCTCGCCATCCGTCAGCATCGTCATCAGAACTCCGTATAGACGTCCGTCCGAATCCGCGAGGCTTCCGATTTTCCGAACAAACTCGGAGTAGCTGTCCGCCGCTTCGTCTCCCGCCCAATCCGGCGCTTCCGCCGAGAGCGCAAGCACCGGCTTCTCCGCCGAACGGATCGCTTCGAGCAGCGGTTCGAGGCGATATACTCCGCGCTCGGGCTCAAGCTCCTTCCAGGAGCCGTCGACGTAAGTGATCAGGCCTCCATGGACATAAGCTTCTTCCGGCGGTTCCGGCCGGATTTTGACCGTCTTGTACCGTTCGTAGTTTTCCAGCGAATATTTACCCATTAGCGTCCCTCCCCCGCAGATGGCTGTCGACGGCTTGGCGGAACTGTTCCAAATCTTCCAAGGTCGTATACGGCATGCCGCCGATCGCGGGAATGTCCTCCTTCAAGACGATCATCCCGAGCGTATTGAATCTCGCCCCCGTCGCCATGTAGCCGGCGGCCGCTTGCTGCAGCGACGTCCGCAGCGGCACGTCGCCGCCGAGCGGATCGGCCGAGCGATCCCCGAACAGCTCGTAGCGAAGCATGCCGTCCCCGTCGTCGATCGGATAGTTGTACAGCTGCCGCTGCACCTGGACGATGCGGCTTTCCTCGGCGTCCAGCACGAGCGACAGCCGCGAATCGTACAGCCAGCTCTCGCTCCAGAAGCCCTTGATCGGCATCTCCGGAAAATACTTGCCGTAAAATTCGATCGCCATCGCCATCGAATCTTTCAGCCGCTCCGGCGTATAGCCGGGACCGGAAGGAATATGCAGCGCCAGCAGCAGGTCGCCCTTCAGCAGCGCAGACTCCCATTCCCGTTTGACGATGCGGATCGGCTCCCTCTCCACGAAGCCGAGCGGATTGATCCGGTTGGCCGTAATGCCGGTTTCATCCTCGTCCCATACGGAGACGAAACGCCCTTCCGCATCAAATACGCCGTTAATGCCGTCCAGCTGTCCGTCGGACCGAAACGTCTCTCCGGCGTGCCGAAGCGCCGCGACCTTGTTCGTCTCCCTGTGCCTGAACATGGAGAATGCGCTTTCAAAGCGGTAAGGGATGAAGAGGAACCGATCGAGTCGGAAGATCGAGCACGTATAGAAGTTCATCACCCACGGAAAGTCATGCACGGCGGGATTGCCGGATGCCGCGATTTTCTCCAGCTGCGTCTTCAGCGGCTGATGCGGAATGTTCTCGTAATCGGCGAGCGGCACGCCCCGGCTCTCCAGGCGCTTCACGGAAGGCTCGACGCAGGCCAGCAGCAGCAGGAAGGAGTACCATTCCCCATGCCGCTTCATGCAGCCCGGCGTCATGACGTTGTAGGGAGCCGGATCGCAGTCGTTGCGCGCGGCGCACAGCGTCTTCACGAGAAACTTCGTGAAAGGAAGCAGAACGCCGTCCCCCTCGATCTCCTCAAGCGCTTCCTCCATGCGCGCCCTCGCTTCGGCGGGAAGCTCGTACCGTTCCAGCAGCCGATTCAGAAATTCTCGCGGGATCAGTTCAGCCTCCCGGTCCGTCTCCGCCTCATAGGAGACGTACTTCTCTTCCAGGCCCTCGGGCACATAGTCGAATTCGCAATAGGCAACGCATTCCCGAAAGGTCGGCTTCGTCATGCGCCCGTCCCCCTCTCCACGGTCAGCGCGCCCATCGGATAATAGCCGTTCCGGCAGCCTTCGATCGCGAGCCTGACGTTCCCGATCTCCTCTACACCGGTCTCGATGCCGAGCTCCAGCTCATATTCCCCTGCGGGAAGATCGTCGGGAAGCTCAAGCTTCTCCTCCCACCAGATATCCCGATCCGGCAGCCACTGGCGAATGTCTTCCCGGCTGCGCAGCGTCACCGTCCGCCCTTGACCGACGAGCCGCACGACGAGCGGGTAACGGTTGTAGATCGGCGCCACGCCGACGTTCGCCCACAGCCCTTCGATCTGAAGCTGCCCGCCCGCCTGCGCTTCGGAGTCGTAGGTCAGCTTGCGCAGCTCGTACCGGTAGCCCATCTGGTTCACCCACTGCTCCACCTTGATCTTCCAAGGTTCGGGAACGACCGTGCCTTTATTATTGAAGGAAGAAATATGCCACTTCAGCGATTCCTCGATAATGTAGTCGATGTCCCACCCTTGATGGTACCAATCGTTCATATGCCAACAGGCCTCGAACAGCACCGGCCCTTTTTCCCAGGCGTCTCTCATATCGAAGTTGACGATGTTTTGCGGGTAAAAGTCGGTCATGTGCGACCACTCCTGGCCATGGAAGCCGCCCATGTCGCCGAGGCAATCGACGCGGAACCCGACGCCGGCTTTGCTCGCCTTGATGATCTTGACGGACTGCGGATCGTGCAGCAGCGCCTGAAGCGGAGTCGTCCTGAATCCTTCCGCGTAGGCGTCGACGATGCGCCGAATGCCTTCCGGATCCATGAACTCCGTGCCCCCGCCCTCGCCCCAAGCCCCGACGATGGCCAGGTCCACCGAGCTGATGACGGGATGGCCGTCGAAGCGCGCGGCGAACGCTCGGATGAAGGCCGACCAGTAGTCGGCATACGGCGTGCGGTCCGGATCGACTTTCCAGAAAGGAAACTCCGGCTCCTCGGGAGCTTCCGCCCGAAACCATCCCGGAATATCCTCTTCCTCCCGCAAGGCGTACGGAGAGCAGCGCACGATCGCCGTGCATCCGAGCGACTTGGCCGTCTCCAGCTTCTCCTCCAGCAGCTCCCATCTGTAGACGCCTTTTTCGACCTCTATGTCCTTCCATCTCGCGCCGATATACATCACTTTGCTGTCCGGATGGTTCCACGTGCGGCTGTCCTCCGTAAACTTGAACTTCCCGACCCGCGTTCCCCGATTGTCGAAAACCTCGTCAAGCTCGCCCATTAACCCGGGAGCCGCCGTAAACCCGATTCCGGGATTGGCGATCATTCCGTCCAGCTTATTCGGATACACGGTTACGGCCTTTCTCATACGCGACCCCTCCCGACTCGAATTTCTGCGAACATTCAACGTAACTATACCCTTTTGTTACTTTATGTGGTACACTTGTTTAGTAATCTTTATGATGCAATTATATCACCGAATATCGATCTTGCAAGCCGTATTTTCAAGTTTTCGCTTACGAAATTTAGGTCTCATTTTTAGGTACATGTTCATAAAAACGCCTGAATACGCCATTTCAACGGCTTTCTCTCCGCATTCTCGACAACATTTTCGCCGCACCAACGTAACAAACGTAACAAAAGCAAAGAAACGAATTTGGCATTTACGTAGATCCGTGACTAAAAGGGTCGTGATTTGCATAAATGCATGCTAAAATGGAAACATACGTCACTTGACAAAGGAGATCGCCGTCATGAGTACCATTAGAGAGGTCGCCAAACTAGCGAACGTATCGACCGCAACCGTCTCGCGGGTATTAAATAACGATACGACATATAAAATCACGGAGGAAACGCGTTCGCGGGTGCTGCAGGCGGTGAGCCAGCTGAACTACAAGATTTCGTCGAGCGCGAAGCGCGCCTCTCGGGAGTTGTCTAATACGAAGATCGGCTGCGTGCTGAGCGTCACGAAAAACAAATACAACGACCCGTACTTCATGTCGATCTTGTCCGGTGTGGAAGAGAGACTGCTCGCCGAAGGGCTCGACGTCGCCTTCATTCGCACCGGAGCGGAGTTGGAGGAGAAACACATTTTGCTGAACACCTTCGGCGAGCCGATTACCGGACTGATTCTTATGGAATCCATGAACCACGATACGTACGAATATTTGCGCAAAAAAGTGCCTTACATCGTCGGGATCGATACGGAGAGATGGGAAATCGACAACGTGGGGTACGATCATCACCATGTGGCGTCCATGGCCGTTCGCCATCTGATCGACAAAGGGCATACGAACATCGGCTACATCGGAGGAAGCGGACATAAGGGGAACATTCGGGAGAGCCAGCGCTATCGGGGGTACTACTCCACCCTGCACACCGCCGGACTGTCGGTGAACGAAGATTGGGTGATCGATTGCCAATGGGACGAAGTGACCTGCATCGACAAGGTCAACGCGCTGTGCAAGAGCGGCAACCTGCCGACCGCCTTCTTCGCGGCCAGCGATCTGATGGCGATGGCAGCCTTGAACAGCCTGTACGGCAACGGAATTTCCGTGCCCGACCGCGTCGCGGTCATCGGCCTGTCCAACATCGAGATGTCCAAATACTCCAACCCTCCGCTAACGACGATTCACGTCCCGACCAAGGAGATCGGCATCGTCGGCGTCGAGCTTCTGCTGGAGCGAATCAAAGGAAGCACGATGCTTCCCAAGCGAGTGAGCCTGCCCGCGAGTCTGGTGGAGCGGAGTTCGACTTAGCCGCCCATCACGACCGATTTGC
Source organism: Cohnella sp. SGD-V74 (assembly GCF_003001675.1). Taxonomy (GTDB): domain Bacteria; phylum Bacillota; class Bacilli; order Paenibacillales; family Paenibacillaceae; genus Cohnella. The sequence goes on from NZ_PVYW01000026.1 coordinate 118,040, forward strand.
CCAAGCGCGCATAACGAAAAGACCGGAGCTGCGCTCAAGCGGCCGCTTGGCGATTGCCGGTCTCTTCTCTCTTACAGCGTATTGTTCTTGAACTCCTGCGGAGTCATTCCGTACTGGGTTTTGAACAGCTTGATAAAATACTGAGGCTTCTGGTAGCCGACTTCGTGCGCGATTTGGCTGATCTTCAAATCTTTGATCTTCAGCAGTTGAACCGCCTTCTCCATTCGCAGGCGAAGCACGTAATTCGAGAAGTTCTCTCCCGACTCCTGCTTGAACAGGTTGGATACGTATACCGGATGCAGGTAGACGTGATCCGCTACCGCTTGAAGGGTAATCTCTTGAAGATGGCCTTGAATGAACGACCGGATTCTTTGCATCAGATCGGATCGCATATTGTCCGAGAAGCTGCTGCTGTGAGCTTTGATCTGGACGTAGCTGCCGAAGGCCCATTCCTTTAACGGTTCCACGCTCCAGCTCGCGTCGAGCTTCAGCATCTTCTCGATATCCCTTCCGAATACGTCGAAAATCCGTTTGCCTTTCTTATGCAAGTAATAAGAGTAGGCCTGCAATAAAGTAACGTAGATTTCAAGCCCGTATTCGCGCGCGCCGGCGCCTGCCTCTTCAAGCTCGTCGAAGATCCGGGTCAGCTTGTTCTCGAAAGCCGTCCACTGCTCGAGATCGATCAGCTCCATTAACGTCTGGGGACGATACAGCTCCGCCAGCGGCTGAATTTCCAATGCTTCCTGTTTCTGCTTCGCATGAAAAAAGCTTTCCGTCTGATAGCCGATATAGTCGGTATAGATCGATAAAGCGGAGTGGTACATCGACGGAACTTCTTGCGGAAATCCGCCCCGGTTGCTCAGCACGATGGATACTTTCGATTTTAAGTACAATTTGATTTGATGCTGGGAAAGCCTCGCCAAGTCTTCTATCAGATCGGAGCCGTCATTGGCCTGATTATCCGCCGGTTTGGGTTGGACCAGGAAAATCAAATAATCGTACGAATCTTTGCAGTAGAGCACATGAAACTGGTTCGAAAAAACTTCCTCCACGATGTTGAACATGGCATATTCGATCAACGACAGGCTGTATAGATCCGCGTTCGAATCCTCCTCCACTCTCATGCACAAGAGAATGGCTTCCCTATCGACATGGAAGGGCAGCTCGTACAGCTGAAGCTTGTCCTTCAGGACGGATGCGGGATAATTTTTGCCGGACAGCAGATCGAACAAGAACAATTCTCTTAACTTGGGCAAGCTTTCCCGGAATCGGTAAGAGAAGCGCTGCTGATTCAGCAACTCCTTGCCCTCTTCCGTAATCTTGCCGATAATATGGCGAAGAGTTCTTTCCAAATCCTCGTTCGAGACCGGCTTCAGCAAATAATCGCAAACCTGCTGCTGGATCGCTTCCTTCGCGTATTGGAACTCGTCGTATCCGGTGATGATGACGGCCTTCGTATTTTTCCACTTCTCGTTCATCCGGGCGATCAGTTCGAGTCCGCTCATTCCGTTCATCTGAATATCCGTAACCACGATATCGACGGAACGGTAATTCAGCAGCTCCAGCGCCTCTTCTCCGGAATAGGCCTTATAGACGCTGGAGATGCCCATCTGCTCCCACGGAAGCCCGATAGCCAGACTGTCGACCAAGTGCGTGTGATCGTCCACGATCAAAATTTCGTACATGTTCGTCCCCCTCGGTCAAGACGCGTCTTCCCTGTCGCTCCAGCACAATTCGGCGCACAGCCCGCCCAATTTCGACTTGCTGAGCCGCAAGCCCGAGCCGCCGCCGTACGTTAACCGCAGACGTTGATGAACGTTGGTCAGCCCGGATTCCTCTTCTTCGTTGATCGTATGACTCTTCCTTCTGATGGACTCGATCGCCGAATCCTCTATTCCCGTGCCCGTATCCTCGACCGCGACATGGTTCATGCCGTCTTCCCTCCAGCACCGGATTCGAATCATGCCGTAGCCTGAATGATGGTTAAATGCGTGAATGATGACGTTCTCGACCAACGGCTGCACGATCAGCCTCGGAACCTCCAACTCTTCCATCCGCGGGTCGATCTCGATTTCGAATTCGAAATCGTCTCTTAGCATGCAGTGGATTTCCAGGTAGAAGTGGACGAGCTCCAGCTCCTCTTTCAGCCGTACCGTTTTGCTCCCCGTTTTCGTCGTGTACCGGTAATATTTGCTCAGATTCATAGTCATCGAAATTGCCGCTTTGTTTTCGTTCAGCTCGATCATGCTCTTGATGTAGGCCAGTGTGTTATACAGGAAATGCGGGTTGATCTGCGATTGCAGCTGCTTCAGCGTCGCTTCCTTCGACCGGAGCTGCTCCTTGTACACGTCCTCGATCAGCTCCTCGATTTTGGAAGCCATGGAGTTGAACCGGTCATAGAGAAAGCGATACTCCCCCTTGGCCGTGTCCGCCATTCGAATCGAATAAATACCTTTCTCGATCAAATTCATGTTCTGGATCAGCTTGCGGAACGGAATCTGAATATTACGATACATGACGAACGCCAGATATGCACCCATAAACAGCAGCATGCCGCTGATAACATAAAACATGAGCTGGTTCCGGCTGATCGGCGCCATAATCTGGCTGATGGGAACGTAATCGACCAAATACCAGCCCAACGAATCCAGCTTCTGATAATGAACCTGAAAATTCGTGTCATCGGACTTCAGCAGCATATAGCCGCTGTCCGTCGAAGGATCGATCCCCCCGAGCCCGGGTAGGAACTCGTCAATTTGCCCGTAGTTGACGGAATAATTGTAGATCGGGCTGTATTCGGGGTGATATAGAAACGGGTCTCCCGAACCGTTCGCCTTGAATTTGGTCAGAGCGCTTCGCAGCGCGGCCGCGCCGAACTTAAGCACGACTCTCATATGCGCCTCGTCCGTCTCCGCCAGGTTGTCGGGATAGGACAACACTTCCATGAAATAATCGCCGCCCGGATCGGTGTAGTACCGCCAGAACGTGTCCTGCTTGGGAAGCTCCTGCGGAAGCGCATTCAAGCTGGAGCTGCTCTTGATGACGATTCCGGTACGGGGATAGACGACCGCGATGACCGCTTTCCAGTCGCCGTAGCCGGCAAGCCGGTTAATTTCCTCGGAGACGGTTCGGTTGATTCTATATTTGCCCAGAACGTCGTCAAGCAGGTCCGGATAAGCCAGGTTGCGCACATCCGTGCTTTCGTACAGCATTTTCTGATACGTATCGAGTTGGAAAAACAGCTGATCCAGTTGGCTGGCGAACGTCTCGATCTGATACCGCTTGACCTTGATGATTTCGTCGGTCAAGACGCGCGTGCTCGTCCGGTTCGACACGACAAACAGGAGCAGGATCGGGATAAGCAATACGAGCAAAGTCGCGATCAGCTTGGTGAAGATGCTGAATCTGTTCATGTCGATCGTCCTCTCGGGGCTTAACCTCTAGGGCGTGTATGCATACACGCCCTAGCGTTGCAGTCGGAATTCCGCGAACTGCCTTTGCAATTCGGCGAACACCAGGTCGAAGCCCGCCTTCTTGAGCGCCGTGAGCGCATCCTCGTAATGCTCCTCATAACCGGCGAGGCCGAAATTGATCGGCTCGAATTTTTCCTTGTAGACCGCCATCACCTGCGCCATCTCGTTTTTGACGGACGCCTCGTTGAAATGGAACCCGAACAGCTTGGAGACGCGGGAATTCTCGTCGTTCGCGAGCATGTCGTGAATCATGTCGTCCTCTACGCCGGCAGGCGCCACGAAAAAATCCTTGTTGCGCCACATCCATTCATACATCAGTTGGTCGTTGGTAAGCAGCTTGATTTTGCCTTTTTCCAGCTCATAGTCCTTTCCTTCCACCCCGTAGACGATAAAACGATAGTTCTCCTCGCTCTGCAAAATCCAATTCATGAACATCATCGCGCGTTCTGGATTTTCCGATGCGGCCGTGATCATAAAAGCTTCATTGCTCGGGGTTACGATGAACTTGGGCTTCTCCTTGGCCAGATAATACTCGCGAAGCCTGGCATTCGGATCGGCGTTGCGAGCCGTCTGCAGATTTTCCATTGCCCGAGACACCGCGCCTACGCGAAAAAGGAGCTTGCCCGCATTTTCCTGATCGATCTTGGCCGACGGGTTGCCCACCAAGTTTTTGTCGATGATCCCCTTCTCCACCCACGACTCGCGCAATTGAACGACCTTTTTGTACAGATCGGACTCCACGTAGCTTAGAATCTCTCCGGAATCTTCATCGACGATAAACAGCATTCGCTCGTCCAGCGAAGAGTAGTTGCGATCCGTCAGTTCGCGCCACAGCATTTCATGCCCGCGATCCGTTTCCAAATAGCCGTAATAGCTCGGATCTATCGCGTGCATGCTTTCGTAAAATCGCTCCAGATCGGCGATTGTCCGAATGTCCGTCATGCCGGCCTTCTCCAGCAAGTCCTGGCGAACCATGACGGAGGAGAACTTCCCCGCGGACGTGAACGCCTGGGACGGTATCGCCCACAGCTTCCCGTCGATCCGGTTCATCTTGAAGTTCTCGTCGGGAATATGCTTGACGAGATCCCGTCCATACCGGTCGAGCAGCTCGTCCAAGGGCTGGATGTAACCTTTCGTGTAATACACGGAGACGAACGGCGCCCCGTACCAGAACAAGTCGTATTTCGCTCCGGTCGATAAGGCCAGCTCCACCTTTTGCTGGTAATTGGACCACGGGATATACGTCAGTTCCAGCTTCATATTTAAATCTCGGACCAGCCGATCGTTTAATTCGTTTTCCACGAAATCGCCCATGCGCGCCGACAGATCCCCGGGCATGATCACCTTCAAGGTGACGAACGATTCCGGTACGCCTTCCGCTTGCTGATCCGCCAATTCGGCATTGCGCGCACCCGGAGAATCGGATGGGTCGGGACCGATAAATTGACTGTACAGGATGTAGGCCAGAGACGCGAACAGGATCGCGACTCCGCCGATAACGGCCGCTTTCATCGCCAAGCGCCACTCCTTCGTCATAGAGCCTTAATGCAAGTCTACACCAAATCTGTCGCGGGTAGATAGAACGGGGCTGTATCATAAGTAAAAAAGGGTCGTACCAAACAATTATCGATGAATGGATGTCACAGGCATCTATCTCCCTCCGTTGCTATACGATCCTGAAACCTGAATGGGTAAACCCGAGATAAGGTGGTTTCAGGACCGTATGAGGCAGTCTCCGGGAGATAGATGCCATCCTTTTTTCATCGATAATCTTGTACGACCTTACTTATAAGACAGTCCTCGTTTAATCTACTATTAGTTAATAAAGTGTACGGACTGTAGAAATCGCTTGATGCCGACAACGGCTTCGGCACGGCTTGCGTAGGCGGCGGGATCGGCCGCGGTGTCCGAATTGCCGGCCGATCCTTCTCCGTCAAGGCGGCCGCTTACATAGTCCAGAGCTCTGGACAGGATAACGTCCATTTGGCCGCGGGTGATCCGTTCATTCGGTTTGAACGAGCCGTCCCGGTAGCCGTTGACGAGTCCCGCATCGGCCGCCGTTGCAATCGCGTCCGCGAACCACTCTCCGTCGCCTACGTCGCTATAGGAGGCGGCTGCAGCCGGAGAAGTCAGACCAAGGGAGCGAACGAGCATGGCTGCAAACTCCGCGCGGGTAATCGGTTTGTCGGGTGAAAAGCGATTGGACGAGACTCCGTTGATAATCCGCTTGGAGGCCAGCAGTTCGATGTCCGACTGGGCCCGATGACCGCGAACGTCGGCGAAAGATTTGCTTCCCGAAGCTATGGCATACAGGCTGTTTCCGTTCCTCTTGATGACGACTTCCGTATTGCCGCCGCTGCTGAGAAGCAGGGACGGAACGAACCGAAATGCCCGCGCATCCGGGTCGAATACGAAAGCGGTCGTCGTTGACGGGTCCCATGCTCCCGGGACAATCACCGTTCTTTCGAGATAAGCGCCGCCGAAGTCGGTCACCTCGATCGACCGTCCGTTCGCTTGGGCCTCAATCCGGTAATCGAGGGCAGGACCAAGCAGTTCCAAACCTTCCCGGTCCGCCTGCTCGGACAGCAGCTTCGCCGCATGGCCCGCGACTCGGTTAATAAAGATGCTCAAGGTCATCTCTTCAAAGCTCGCGCCAAGCTTCTCCGCCAAAGCCGCCACGCCTAATGCCTTGACCGGCACGCTGTAGTTTCCGAAATCCGTTCGCACCGTTATCAACGCGCCCGGCAGCTCGGCCATCGCCTCCGCCAACGCGGAGACCGGAATATCGACCTTTACGCTTCCGCCGTCATTGTTCAATTCGATAATGACCGCATTTACGTTGTCCGGAAGAACGCGGAAAGCCTCTCGAAGCTTCTTCGCATCCACAGTCGCCGTCGTCACAGTTACGCCGTCCTCATTTTTCGACTGAACGGTTGTGATCGCATCCTTGCCCAGCTTGACTCCGTCGTCCGTCAGCTCCGACTGCGGCTCGGGAGCCGGCGTTGCAGGCGTCGTCGACGAGCCGCCGGAGGACGAACCCGAACCGGCGCCAGCCGCCACCGTCACATCGAATCGCTTTTCCAGATTCCCGTCCGAGGATTTGGCCGTAATCACGGTCTGTCCAGCACCTGCCGCCTTGACCAGACCCGTTGCAGATACATAGGCCACTTTAGAGTCTGCCGAGGACCATACGACCCGCTTATTCCCGGCCTCCGCAGGTTCAACGGCTACATTGATTTGAGCGCTTGAACCCGGGGACAATTGCAGCCGGCTAGACGTATTCGACGTTAAACCGGTTACTCTTGCCGGAGCTTGAGCAGCGCTGTTCGCGACCTCTACGCTCCCCAGACTCAGCCATCCGTCATCGTTCTGCCCGGCATTGGCGAAGCGGAACTTGTTGGCGTCCGCGTTGATTTGCTCCAGCGGGTTGACGTAGCGCATCCAGATTTCATAGCTGCCGTTGCTTAGTGCCGGATTGTCCGTCGATTCGAACAGCTTGTTGTGGTCGAAGCCGTTCGTATTCGGGAGAATGCCCTTCAGATCCCAACCCGGCTCCCATATGCTGACGATGCCGTCTCCCGACTTGGCCGCAAGCTCGACCTTCCAGTCGTAGTAGAACGGCGCCACGCCTCTGTTTTCAAGCTCCACGCCTACCTTCAGAGCGCCATCCGACGCATCCAGATAAGCGGCAGGCGCATAGTATTCGTACCCCATTCTGCGGGAGCCTTCAGCGGCTCTCGCCAATGGCACAGGGTCCAGCGGCGTTTGGAAGATTCCCTGCGCAATCAGCCAGGAAGCATGCGTCAAGTTCAGACTTGTGTAGTAGTCCTCGCCCTGCGCCCCCTCAATCGGCGTCGACGGTTCATTGTATATTGGCGGATCGTTGTTCCACATTTTCACCTGAATTTCCGGTCTCATTTCTCCGCCCATGCTGTTTTTCTTCCAAAACTCGGTGACCCCCGCGTCGTTCACTCTGCCCCAGAAATGCCAGCCCTGTCCGCCCAAGCTCGGCGGGAGCGTCTGGAACGCAAACGAATCGTCATGGTAGCCGACATCGAAATTTTTCGTTTTCAACACGCTGCTGTCCATCGGATACCTTAAGACGAGCTGCGTACGGTCGAACGAATCGTCCATAACGGCAAGAACCCGCTTCAGATTGGCGTCCGACGGCATCAGGTTCGGCGATTGGATGTTCCCGTCATAAGGGTACGTATGCCATTCGCCCCAGAAACCGATCAATCCGATCATAATAAACCCGACGCGAGGATCGCCGTCGTAACGCGCCCCCAGAGCCTGAATGAAATTTTCCAACGCTCCCATCAGTTTCTCGTCGTTGTAGTCGGGCGCCAGGCTTGTGGCATCCTTGCCGTTGTTGTATTCCGGGTATTCGTACGTTTGCAGACCCTCGTCCAGAAGAAATTGCGGGATTCCCGAAGGCTTGTTCGGATAGTCCATATACACTCTGAATACGGCGTGGTTGCCTCTGGAGGCTACCGCTTCAAGCCGTCGATCCAGTTCCGTCCAGTTAAAGTCGTTCAGATTGTTCATCAGCTTGCTCAGCGGCAAGTAGAAGAACTCCAAGCTGTAGGGAAGCTGCGAAGGCCGGTCTCTCCAGTCGTCGCCATCCGTAAAATAAGCTTCCTCGGACCACTAGCGTTGCATAAATGCTCACATAGTGAACTGGATTGTATTCCTATTACTTTGATTTCATATATTTACAGTTCCATTCTAGCCACTCAAGCT
>NZ_PVYW01000027.1 GCF_003001675.1 Cohnella sp. SGD-V74
CGTTTGCAATAGACGGAATCCGAAACGCGAACAATGCCCGATAGCAGCCGATTCGATTCTCTCGCAGCCATGGCGCGGCGAATTTTGTGACAGATTAACCATGCTGTTTTGTAGGTGACATGGATCGCTTCGGAGAGCTGGCGGGCATTCACGCAGCGGGGCTGGGCATGCAGAAATATGGCCTGGAACCAACGATGAAGAGGCGTACGGCTGCCCTCCATAATGGTGCCGGCGATCAAGGAAGTTTGCGTATGGCAGGAGCGACATTCGTAGAGCGGAATCCGACGGGTGGAAATGAGATAGAAAAACGGGTGGTTACAGCGCGGACAGCGAAAGCCGTCGGGCCACTTCATCTCGAATAGAACAGAGAAACAATCCGCTTCCTCCTTATAGACGGAACAAAATTTTTGGAATTTCTCCGCGGCTTCTTTAAGGCTCATACGAATCTCCCTTCCGCATTAAACGAACGTTTGTTCTCTACTCAATTATACCAAACTCTTGTTCTTATTTAAAGTTGAAATTAGTTAATTTTTCTTTTTACCATCATGATTTCCAACTGACTCAAAGGGATATCGGCAAAAGGAGCGAAATGTGAACGGGAAGAAGTAGACGGACTGATCGAAAGGGATAGCGACAAAAGGAGCGAAAAGTGGAACGGTGAGGGGCAGACGGACTGACGGAAGGGGATAGCGGCAAAGGGGGCGAAATGTGAACGGGAAGAAGGAGACGGACTGATCGAAAGGGATAGCGACAAAAGGAGCGAAAACGGAACGGGGAGGAGTGGACGGACTGACGGAAGGGGATAGCGACAAAAGGAGCGAAAAGTGGAACGGGAAGAAGCAGGCGGACTGAAGGAAGGGGATAGCATGAAAGGGGAGAAAGGAGAAGAGGCGACGAGAAGACGAGAGGGGGGCCGTTGTTCCCCGTCGCACTGTCGTTCGCTGAGTGAGTACGCCTCGTCGGCCGTATCTCATGTGTTCTGGACCAAAGTCTAATGCCTGCTGGACGAAAGTTCGGAAACGAACCCGACGCGGAACGATGGGAGCGGGGGAAGCGGCGAGATACAATGAAGCTAAAGCAAAACGGAGGCGGAGGAACGGACATGCAAAATCAACCGGAATGGTCGGCGGGCAACGCGGGGTGGACGAGAGGAACTGCGGCGCTGCGGCGCGGCTTCGGCAGTGCCAGACAGAATGTCTGGATGACGTGGGAGAGGACGGCTGCTTGGGCGATGAAGCTGACGAGCGAGCATGCGCTGTACGCGGGGATCTGCATCGTGATGGTCAAAAGGTATAAGGGAGAGCCGTTCGTCTGCGAGGATGGGACCCGGATCGAACGTGGAGACCAGATCGGCGAGCTGCACCTGAACAACGGGAAGGTGCTGGCGCTGACGCGGGAACTCGGCGCGGATCGGGCAGCGCTTCAGACGGCGCGCCTGGCGCGGAATTCGCTTAAGGAAATCCGGCGGGAGCTGGACGGTCGGCCGGAGCTGGCCGGGATCAAGGCGCTCGTTGGGGTCACGATTCTTCATCGGGGACTGACGCACGGTCTCGGATTTGAACAGCGTCCGCTTGCTTCGAAGCGGTTCGAGAAGCTGACGTCGATCTATTTGAAGCTGCTTCTCCGCTTCATGCATCCGAACGGACTGGCGCGCAGCGAGCGGAGCAGGCTGAAGCTGACCCCGGTGATGCTCGTCTGCACACGCGGCAATCTCGCTCGCAAGTTCGGGCCTAAGCCGGAGCTCCGGCAGCAGCACGAGGGCGGATCGTCCGCCTGCGAGAGTTTAGCCTCTGGATAAGGAGTGAGCAAGTTGAATGCAACCCCGATCGAATCGCGAGCCCAGTCCGTCAAGCGAGGGGCGGCGGCTTGGCGGCCCCTGCTGTGGCTGCTGCTTATTCCGGCTATTAATCTGCTGTACGTTCTGCAGAACCGGGCGGCGGGCAATGCGAGGTCGCTCGTAACCGAAGTCGACGGGAGTATTCCGTTCGTGCCGGCATTCGCGCTGCCTTACTCGCTGTGGTACCCGTTCCTGTTCGTCGTATTCGTTCTTGTTCTTCGCAAGGACAAGAGGGAATATTTCCGGCTGCTGCTGGCGTTTTGCCTCGGCTTACTGCTGTCGAACCTCGTTTTCCTGGTGTTTCAGACGACCGTTCCCCGCCCCGAGATCGGGACGGAAGGTTTTTTCCACGGGATTGTCTCTTTTATTTATGCCAACGACCAGCCTTACAACTGCTTTCCGAGCGTGCACGTGCTGACGAGCGCACTTATGATTTACGGCGCTCGCCGATTAGGAATGGCGGCGAAAATCCCGATCGCGGTCGTGGCCGTCAGCATTATCGTTTCGACGGTGTTTATCAAGCAGCATGTGATCGCGGACGTTATGGCCGGGCTGCTTGCCGCCAAGCTCGTCTTCTGGCTGGCCGGGGAGCTCATCAGGCGGTTCGAACGAAGAAGAGAGCTATCGGAAACGATGAAGAGAGCTGTCGGATAAGTAAACAAAGTATCAGACAGCTCAGCTTCCTCATCAGCTTCAGGTCTGAGGCCGCAGCGCTCGATGAAGCCGCCAGATCACAATGCCGACGAGAGCCGGGGTGAGGAGGCTGAAGACGCCTCCGGCGAAATCGCCCGGCAAGCCGTCGAACATCATCTGCATGCCCATCAGAATCGCATCGAGCGTTACATGCGCGAAAATGACGGCCATCAAACCGAAACGCAGCATAAACCAGCCGAACAGGAACGACAGCAGCACGAGTTCGATGACGCGCGTGTAAACCGGATAGACCGCGTAGCCGACATGGCCGAGCGCCCAGAACAGTCCGGGCGGCACGATGGCGACCGTCGTCAGGACGACGACCGTTCGGGCCGAAGGCTCGCCGCCTTTCAGCTTGCGCGCGAGGCCGACGAACCAACTGCGGAATACCCCGATGCCGAACAGCCGGCTCTGCAGCTCCTCCGATATGCCCGCGCACCAAGCCAGCAGCGGCAGCAACAACGGAATACTCATGTTGTACATCGACTGTGTGGCGTCCGAAGAGGCGAAAGCGCCCAGGCTCTTTTCCAGCACGAGCAGGATGACGGACTGGGCCCCCAGCAAAATAAAGGCGAGGAAATAGCCTTCCTTCATGCTCTTCAGCACCGCTTCCCCGTAACCCGATTCCCGCCATCTCGGCCAGAGCGAGTGGCCCATCGATTTCCACAAGCCGTCTCCGCCGACGGCCGAGAAATAAGTGAGCAGCGCCATCGCCGCGTAAGTGACAAGGCTGACCGTAAGATTAACGGTATCCCCTACGCTGATCCCCGATTCCCAAGTTCCCGCGCGCAGGCCGGGAATCATGTTATAGGTCAGGCCCGCGTACAGCGCGAAAAAGACGGAAGCGAGGAAAATGCCCCTGCGGTAGGAAGTATGACTGCCATGAGTCCCCGCATAGACGATCGCCAGGATGAACAGCAGCACTTGGGGCAAAATGAAGCCGAATACCGACAATCTCGTCGCCCAGCGTTCTTGCCCCTCCATGTACTCGGTGAACGCCTCCGGCAAATCGACCCGGTAATCGACCGCTCCCCCTTGCCATATCGGGAAAGATGAACTCGTCAGGCGGAAGGGCGCGGGAGTGGCGACTTGAAGCTTAAGCTCGGCTTCCCCGATCGCCGCTTGCCGGGAGACGTATTCGAAAGCTCCTCCGTCGGTCGTTCCGCCGGCCCATTCCCAATCGTTCGTGCGAATTCCGAACCAGGAAGCGTACTGCAGCGCGTTCGCGGCTTGTTCGGCCGTCGGCTCCTCCGACGAGAATATAGATTCGCCGGCAGCAGAGTCGGAATCCGCGCCCAAGTGACGCCAAGCGACCAGGCTGCCCGACTCCATGTGGAGCGAGACGGTTAGCGCCCCGGGCACCCCGTCCGCGTACAATTCAACGACGTAGACGTCGGTGGGAGTTACCGCGGCCCACTGCTTATTGTACGAGTCTGTCAACGCATGTTTGGAGAAGTAGCCGTTCGTTTTGCCGTCCGTCATATGCGTGACCGTCGTCTTTTTTACGTCGGAGGCTTGGATGTTGAATTTGTCGGCGGCCCATTGGATCGCCCGCTGCTCCGCTTCGGCTCTTGTGAGCACGGGGGCGGTGTGCATGGAAAACAATTGCCCTGTTATGGGGAACACTTGGATCAATAAAAACAATGCCAGTCCGATCGCGGCCGTCCAAACCCAGCGTTTGTCCAGCGGAAGCGGTCGATTTTCGATCATTCGGTTTCTCTCCTCGCCTGCAGAAATTCAAGTAAACGTATACAGTGGCTTCGTTCTTAACGTCTGCCGATTTTTTCATTTAGTATCTCGTATTTTCGGCGAAAATGAAAGCAAACGAAGCGATAATGACTGTCCGATGGCTAATCCTTCGGATAATTATGCGAAAAAATGCCTAAACGAGCCGGATTGCCCCCTTTTTGACGTTGTTCCTCCGCGGGGTAAAGACTATAATGCGGTGGTACGTCTTTTATCCGATAGAACGGCCGAATTTCTGCATGCAGAAAACGGGGGAACCAACGGACGACGTGTACAAGAACTATTGTATTCGGACATCCCGGGGTGAATTCCGACCGCGACCGACGCGGAGGATAGGGCAGCCTGTTCGAGCCCGAACCCGACAGCTAACCTCGTAGGCGCTATACGAACAGGAATCGCGTGCAGTGATGGCACTGGGGTTCCAGTGCTTTTTTTGCGTCTGGAGGAAGCCAAAGGCGTTTTTGCTTATTTGCGTAAAAAAGCGACGGGTGCAGCCGAGGTGGATTAATTGTTAAAAAAAGCGGTGCGATGGTTGTATGCTTCTCCTCCGAGAATATTGCTGCTCGGATTTTCTTTCATTATATTGACGGGGGCCGTGCTGCTTATGCTTCCCGTCGCGTCCGAGAACCGGGAGCCGATCTCTTTCGTGGACGCCTTGTTCACCGCGACTTCGGCGACATGCGTGACCGGTCTTGTGCTGTTCGATACGGGCTCTCACTTCTCCACGTTTGGCCATTGGGTCATCTTGCTGCTGATCCAGATCGGCGGCATCGGCTTCATGACGATGGCCACGCTGTTTGCGCTGATTTTGCGGAGGCGGATTTCGCTCAAGGAACGGCTGGTTTTGCAGGAATCGCTGAATCAGGGCAGCATCGAAGGGCTCGTCCGGCTCGTGCGCAAAGTCATCTTCTACGCGCTGGCGCTGGAGCTGGCCGGAGCGGTGCTGTACACGATCCGCTTCGCGTTCGACATGCCGTTCGGCCAGGCGGTCTACCACGGCGTATTCCACGCGATTTCCATTTTCAACAACGCGGGCTTCGATCTGTCCGGGAACGGCAGCAGTTTCATTCGGTATTCCGAGGACTTCTATATCAATATCGTGTCGATGGCGTTGATCGTGCTTGGAGGATTTGGTTTTATCGTGCTGGCCGACCTGTTCGATTATCGGCAAAAAAGGAAATTTTCTTTGCACACGAAAGTCGTGCTCAGCGTCTCCGCCGGATTGATCGTCGTCGGGGCGCTGGTCATCCTGATCTTCGAATTCACGAACGGGCGCACGATCGGAGACGAGCATTTCGCGCACAAGGTGCTGTCCGCGCTGTTCCAATCCGTGACGACCCGCTCTGGCGGCGTCTCCACCGTGGAAATTGCCGAGCTGCGCCAAGCGACGCAATTTTTCATCGTCATTCTGATGTTTATCGGAGCTTCCCCGGGTTCGACGGGCGGAGGGATCAAGACGACGACGTTCGCTGTGCTGGTCGGCGCGGTGCTGGCGATGATGCGAGGCAAGGAGGACGTCGTGCTGTTCCGGCTGCGGCTCGCCCAGGAGAGGGTGTACAAAGCGATTACCGTTACGCTGTTCTGTATCGGGATCGTGCTGGCGGGAACGATGCTGCTCGCGACGACCGAGGATGCCAGCTTCCTGAAAATTCTGTTCGAAGCGACGTCGGCGTTCGGCACCGTCGGATTATCGATGGGATTGACCGCGGACTTGAGCTTGGCAGGCAAGCTGACGATTATTGTTCTGATGTTTATCGGGCGCCTGGGGCCGCTTACGTTGACTTACGCATTGGGGCCTAAGCAGGGACGATCGCTTTACCGTTACGCGGAAGGTAAAATCATCATCGGGTAGAGGACGGAGAAAGATGAAGTTGAATCAATTCGTTATCATCGGTCTGGGCAGGTTCGGTTCCAGTCTGGGCCGGGAATTGATCAGATTGGGGTACGAAGTGCTCGGCGTGGACCGGGACGAGGAAAAGGTGCAGGAGCTGGCCGGCGTGCTGACGCACGCGATCATGGCGGACGCGACGGAGGAGGAAGTGCTGCGCTCCATTGGGGCGCGAAATTTCGACTGCGGCGTCGTAGCGATCGGCGACGATATCCAGGCGAGCATTCTGGCGACGATTCTGCTGAAGGAGCTCGGAGTGAAGAAGGTCGTGGCCAAGGCGGTGTCCGATCTGCACGGCCGGGTGCTGGAGCGGATGGGCGTCGACCGGGTCATCTATCCGGAGCGGGACATGGGCGTACGCGTCGCTCATCAGCTCGTCTCGCCCAACCTGCTCGATTACATCGAACTGTCCAAGAAGTATACGATCGCGGAGCTGGCGGTGCCGCAATGCTGGTCCGGCAAATCGCTGGAGGACGTCGACTTGCGCGGCAAATTCGGCTGCAGCATCGTGGCGATCAACAAGCCGCAAGGCATGATCATCGCGCCGGCGGCCAAGGACGTATTGTCCGCGGAGGACGTCATGGTGCTGATCGGCACGAACGATCAGATCGGGCAATGCCAGGAGTCGTTCGATTCCGGTGAATGAAAACCATTCCGTTCGCTCAGGCTAGTGATAGGATGAGCGGGATGGAGGGATCGGCGATGAAGATGAAGCGCCTTGGAAGAGCGGTGATGGTGCTGGCGAGCGCCGTCACCTTTTTAGCGTTGTGGGGCGGTTCTGCAGCCCCGGTCCGCGCCGAACAGTCGAAGCCTTCCGGCATCCACTGGACCGAGTGGGAGCGCAAATACGAAGGCGTATTTGTGCTGTCCGCTTCGCGCGAGTCCCGCAAAGTCGCTTTGACGTTCGACGACGTGCCCGATCCCCGTTACACGCCGCAAGTTCTGGACGTTCTGAAGCGCAAAGGAGTTCGAGCCAGCTTTTTTGTCGTCGGCACGCGCGCGCGCAAATATCCCGATTTGGTCAAACGGATTCATCGGGAAGGCCACGACATCGGCAATCATTCCTACAGCCACCCCGACTTTTCGAAGATGTCGCTTGCACGGGTGCAGGAACAGATCTTGAGGGCGGAGGCTGCGATTGCCGCGGCGGTTGGCTTCAGACCGCGGCTTGTCCGTCCGCCGTACGGGGAAATCGTGCCGAGACAGCTGGAGTGGGCGAAAAAGCGGGGCTATACGGTCGTCAATTGGGATGTCGATTCGTCGGACTGGCGGCAGCTAAGCGCGAACCAGGTGTTCCGCAACGTGACCCGCGCGGTCAAGCCGGGCTCCGTCGTGCTGATGCATGCCGGCGGAGGGGACGGCCAGAATTTGTCCGGCACGGTCGCGGCGCTTCCGAGAATTATCGATTGGCTGCGCGAGCACGATTACGAGCCGGTCGCGTTAACGGAGCTGCTGAACTTGCCGGAGAAGCGGGGGCGGTGAACCCGCCCCCTTTACGATTCTTTGTAGCGCGCGGCTTCCCGATTAAAATACGCGGTCGTCTCCTCGATCAGGAAACGCGTCGATGGCGCGATCCAGGCCGGGTCTCCGTGAATGAGAAACGTCGTTCTTTTCGTCTCCTCAAGCTCTTTGATTCGCGGAAGGTACAGATCGTTGTCGAGCAGCACCTGCTCCCGAAGATAGGATCTGGGAAGCAGCGAGCCGGCGCGGCAAGCGGACAGCAGCCGAATGATGGCCTCGAACGAGTCGATCTCCATGCGGACGTCGGGCTTCAAGTTGTATTTTTTCAATAATTCGTCGGTCAGCGTACGGTACCAGGTGCCGGGGGAGAACAGGATCATCGGCAAGTTCTGGAGATCCGCCATTTCGATGTGCGTTCTTTCCAATATAATGTGGTTTCTCGGAAGCACCAGGATAAGGTGGTCGTCAAATAAGGGTACACTGGTAATGGCGGGATCGTCGATGACGGATGAGGCGACGATGCCGAAGTCGACTTTGCGCTCCTTGACCAGCTCCGCGATTTCGTGCGATTTGCCGGTTACGGCCTTGATCTCCAGGTGGGGATGCTTCTCGGTCATCGTCCTCACGAGATCGGGCAGCGTCGTCTGCAGCGTCGTCAGACTGGCCCCGATCGTGGCGATGTGGGCTTCGGACGATTTGTAAGCGTTCAGCTTTTGCAAGTAGCTGCCGTGAAAGCGTCTGAGTTCCAGCGCGAACTCGTAGGTCACCTGACCGGCCGCGGTCAGTTCCAGGCGCTTGCCCACCCTGCGGAACAAGTCGACCTCCAGCTCCGCTTCGAGCCGGGCAAGGCGCCGGGATAGGGCGGGCTGGGACAGGTTTAGTCTTTCCGCCGCTCTGTTCAGGCTGGTCTGCTCCACGATTGTCGCGAACAGCCGCATATCTTCAAGCATGGAAGTCCCTCATCTCATATGCAGAATAGTTATAAGTTATAATATTAAATAAGCAGTTCCATTATAAGCGAAAATAGAGTAACCTTAAAAGCGGTGACAAAATGGTGACGAATGCCAACCGTGCAACAAGCATCGTCATCCGATGTCGAAGCACGGATGCGAAAGGAGAACAAACTTAGACATGAAAGGTAATTCTTATTTACCGCGCAAGCTTCATTCGCTGCTTGGCGTGATCCCGCTCGGCTTGTTCATCGTCGAACATGCGCTGACGAACTACTCGGCCTTCGAGGGGGGGCAGGAAGGATTCTCGGACGCTATCCATCTGCTGAACAGCCTTCCGCTTATTTTCTTCATGGAGATGTTCATCATCTGGCTGCCGATTTTGTTCCACGGGGTGTACGGTCTGTATATCGCTTACCAGTCGGACCTCAACACGGGCAGATTCAGCTACGGCCGCAACTGGGCGTTCGCATGGCAAAGAATTACGGGGGTCATCACCTTTATTTTCGTCGCGTGGCATTTCTACGATACCCGGATTCAGCTTGCTCTGGGCAATGTTTCCCATGAGGAATTGGGTCAGCACATGAACAACATTTTCAGCAATCCATGGGCCATAGCGGCTTACACCGTCGGCGTCTTGGCCGCGACGTTCCACTTCGCGAACGGTCTGTGGGCGTTCCTCGTCAGCTGGGGAATCACGATCGGCCCGCGCGCGCAGAAGATTTCTTCCAGAATCTGCATGGGCATCTTCGTTATCCTGGCGGCCATGTTCTTGTTGTCCATTTTCGCTTTCCGCAGCGATGAGTTCGCTACGGCGGCGTCTGCGGCGCTAAGCGCGGTATCGGTAGGCTAAGGGAGGAGTAATTACACATGGCAACTCAAAAAGTCATCGTCGTCGGAGGCGGCCTTGCCGGCCTCATGGCGACAATCAAAGCGGCGGAAGCCGGCGTTCGCGTCGATCTGTTCTCGCTTGTTCCGGTTAAAAGATCTCACTCCGTATGCGCTCAGGGCGGCATCAACGGAGCTGTAAATACGAAGGGCGAAGGCGACTCCCCTTGGGAACACTTCGACGATACGGTATACGGCGGCGACTTCCTGGCGAACCAGCCTCCGGTCAAAGCGATGTGCGAAGCGGCGCCGGGCATCATTCACCTGATGGACCGGATGGGCGTTATGTTCAGCCGGACTCCGGAAGGCTTGCTCGATTTCCGCCGTTTCGGCGGAACGCAGTATCACCGCACGGCGTTCGCGGGAGCGACGACCGGCCAACAGCTGCTGTACGCGCTGGACGAGCAAGTGCGCCGCTGGGAAGTGGCGGGCCTCGTGCAGAAGTACGAGCACTGGGAGTTTACGGGAGCCGTCATCGACGACGACGGCGTGTGCCGCGGCATTTCCGCGCAGGATCTGCGCACGATGGAGGCGGTCACGTTCCGCGGCGACGCGGTCATTCTGGCGACGGGCGGACCGGGCATCATTTTCGGCAAAACGACGAACTCCGTCATCAACACGGGAACCGCGGCCAGCGCGGTGTACCAGCAAGGCGTCTACTACGCGAACGGCGAATTCATCCAGATTCACCCGACGGCGATTCCGGGCGACGACAAAAACCGCCTCATGAGCGAATCGGCGCGCGGAGAAGGCGGACGCATCTGGACGTACAAGGACGGCAAGCCGTGGTACTTCCTCGAAGAGAAATATCCGGCGTACGGCAACCTCGTGCCGCGGGATATCGCGACTCGGGAAATTTTCGACGTGTGCGTCAATCAGAATTTGGGCATCGACGGCGAGAACAAAGTCTATCTCGATCTCTCCCACAAGGATCCGAAGGAGCTGGACGTTAAGCTCGGCGGCATCATCGAGATTTACGAGAAGTTCACGGGCGACGACCCGCGCAAAATCCCGATGCAGATTTTCCCGGCCGTTCACTATTCGATGGGCGGGCTGTGGGTCGACTACAATCAGATGACGAACATTCCGGGGCTGTTCGCCTGCGGAGAGTGCGACTATCAATATCACGGCGCGAACCGTCTCGGCGCGAACTCGCTGCTGTCTGCGATCTTCGGCGGCATGGTGACGGGACCGAAGGCGATCGAATACATCAAAGGGCTGAAAAAGTCGGCCGAAGACGTATCCGAGAGCATCTTCGAGCGCGAGCGCAATAAAATCGCGTCCAAGTACACGGCAATTACGAAAATGGACGGCAAAGAGAACGCGTACGTGCTGGCCAAGGAGCTTGGCGAGTGGATGACGAACAACATGACCGTCGTTCGCTACAACAAGAAGCTCGAAGAGACGATCGGCAAGATCAAAGAGCTTAAGCAGCGTTACAACAACATCAACATTAACGATACGGCGCAATGGAACAACTCGGGCGCGGCGTTCACGCGTCAGCTGTGGAACATGCTTGAGCTGGCCGAGTCGATGACGGTCGGAGCGCTCCTGCGCGACGAAAGCCGCGGCGCCCACTACAAGCCGGATTTCCCGGAGCGCGACGACGACAACTTCCTGAAGACGACGAAGGCGAAGTGGACTCCGGAAGGACCGCAAATTTCGTACGAAGACGTCGACGTATCGCTCATCAAACCGCGGAAGCGCGACTATTCCACCAACAAGAAGAAGGAGGGCTAATCCATGTCGGAAGCAACTGCAGCAGCACCGACTGCGTCGGCGACAGGTCGTAAAGTCAAATTTATTATTACTCGCCGGGAGCGCCCGGATGCCCCTTCGTTCACGGAGGAATTCGAGGTTCCGTACCGCCCGAACATGAACGTCATCAGCGCGCTGATGGAAATTCAGCGCAACCCGGTTAACGCGAAGGGCCAGAAAACCGCTCCGGTATGCTGGGAGTCCAACTGCCTGGAGGAAGTGTGCGGCGCTTGCTCGATGGTCATCAACGGCAAGCCGCGCCAAGCGTGCAGCACGCTCATCGACAAGCTGGAGCAGCCGATCCGGTTGGAACCGATGTCGACGTTCCCGATCGTACGCGACCTTGTCATTAACCGCGAGCGCATGTTCAACGCGCTCAAGAAGGTCAAAGCGTGGATTCCGATCGACGGAACGTACGATCTCGGACCGGGCCCGCGGATGGCGGAATCGAAGCGCCAGTGGGCGTACGAGCTGTCCAAGTGCATGACGTGCGGCGTCTGTCTTGAAGCTTGTCCGAACGTCAACGATCGCAACAGCTTTATCGGACCGGCTCCGATCTCGCAAGTGCGCCTGTTCAACGCCCACCCGACGGGCGAGATGAACGCCCACGAGCGTCTCGAAGCGCTGATGGAAGAAGGCGGCATCGAAGGCTGCGGCAACTCGCAGAACTGCGTCCGCTCCTGCCCGAAAGGCATTCCGCTCACGACTTCGATCGCGGCGATGAACAAAGACACGACCAAGCAGCTGTTCAAACAGTGGCTCGGCCTGTAATCTCGCGAAAATGAAAAAGGGGCTGTCTCATAAGTGACTTATGAGCAGCCTTGCTTTATCTCGATTAATGTTTTTTGGGGGGATGTATCTCCTTCCGGTTGCTGTTGGAATCGTGAAATTGGAATGGGGAAACTCGTAACAATGAGATTTCACGATTCCAAAGGCAAACGCTCCGCTCCTCCAGGAGATACATCCCCCCTCTTTTCATCGAGATTAACTACGAAAACGCAAAAAGAAACCGTTCTTTGGTAAAATGGAGGTACCACCCACCCATTTACGAAAGGAACGGTTTCTTTGTACATTCAATATACCATGGACCAACTTTCCCTGCCAATGGACTTGGAGGAAGACATTCCTCAAAATCACCTCGTTCGTGTTGTAAACGCCGCTGTGAACCGACTCAGCGACAGTATCTTCGCTTCCGCTTATCCAGGTGGAGGACGAGACAGTTACCATCCTAAGATGCTCACTAAGGTCATCATTTACGCCTACACACAAAGGATCTGCTCCTCTCGTCAAATCGCTAAAGCGGTCCGCGAGAACGTCATGTTCATGTGGATTGCCGGTAGGCAACGTCCGGACTTTCGTACCATCAACCGTTTCCGCTCCATGCGCTTGAAAGACGTGCTCGAGGCTGTCTTCACGGCTGTCCTGAAATTTCTGGTCGAAGAGAATTACGTGAAGCTGGAGCATGACTTTGTCGACGGCACCAAGATCGAAGCCAACGCGAATCGATATACATTCGTCTGGGGCAAAGCGGTGGTGAAACAAAAAGCCAAGCTGCAAGAAAAAGTACAGACGCTGTTTGCTGCTATTGAAGAGGCCGAGAAGCAAGAAGAATATGAACAGTCCGGACAAGATCTCGCCGAGCTCGGTGAAACCTCCTCCTTGACCAGTGAAAAACTGGAGGCTGCTATTCAGCAATTAGAAGCCAAGCTGAAAGCAAAGCCGAACAAATCGGAACGGAAAATCAGTTTATTGTCGGCTATAGCCTGCATCAACGTCCGACGGACACGCGGTGCTTAAAACCTCACTTGGAGAAAGTCAAAACCGCCCTTGGCAAGCTGCCGGGAACTGTCATAGCGGATGCGGGGTATGGCGGGGAAGAGAACTACGCCTACTTAGAAAGCGGAGAGCTTGAGGCTGTGGTGAAGTACAGCACGTATCACAAGGAAAAATCGAAGAAGTGGCAGAAAGACATCAGTAAGCTGGACAACTGGCAATACGATGAAGCCGAAGATACGTGGACATGTGCGGCCGGGCGCAAGCTGCTGTTTCGCTACGAGAGCAAGGAAACAACGGAAAGTGGCTTTGAAATTCGGAAGAGGCACTACCGGAGTGCGGGCTGCGAAGGTTGTCCGCTTAAGGACGCCTGCACAAAAGCAAAAGGGAATCGGGAAATCAGCGTCAGTCTGAAGTATTTGCATTACAAACGGCAAGCACGGGAAAGACTCCGTAGCGAAGAAGGTTATGCACGATCGGTTCGGCGGATGATTGAGCCGGAGTTGTGTTTGGGCAAATGAAGAATAACCGGGGATTCCGGCGTTTTCTGCTTCGCAGCTTGCCGAAAGTAAGCTTAGAGGTCGGATGGCTTTCGCTTGCCCATAATTTGCTCAAGAAGGCCGCAGTAGATCTAAAACACAAAATGACGGCGCAGGGTTAGCCCCCTTAACGCCGTCATTTTTCAATTAGGCACCTTTTTTTCAAGCGAGCTGTTCTAAAAGTGAGCTAGAACTTACTTTTGGGACAGCTCCTTTCTGTTTTTTCCGTTGGTCTGTTGCGAAAACTCCTTTGGTGCGTTTAGGACGCTTTGACGAGATAGGTGACGAATCGGTTGCGGTCTTGCTGCTCGTCGGGAAGGGTGGACGTGACCATGAGCCGATTGCCGGACGGATTCCACCGAAGAGGATCGGCAATGAACTTGATGTCCAGAGACAACGGAACCGATTGGCCTGTGGAAGCGTCCGCTACGTAAATGCCGTGAACCGTTCCGTTCGGCGTTATGCCCGCGTAGGCAAGTCTGTTGCCGTCCGGAGACCAGGCCAATCCGTAAATCTGAGTATCTTGGGCGATCGCGTGCAGAACGTTGCCTTGCAGATCGGTAACGGTCAACTCCATCTTGCCGCCGCGAAACCGGCTGACGACGGCCAGCCGCTGCTCGTCGGGGGAAGGAACCATCCAGACGACGTCGCTTGAGGATTCCACCCGCACGCTTTCGTTCGGCGATTGAATCATCAGAGCGCCTTGCAGCGTCGTATAGAACAGCCGGTCCCCGAGCAATGCCGGGTTGCCCGGAAACATCTCCCCGCTTTCCAGCAGCAGATTCGGCCTGCCTCTGTCCGTGTTCCATTCGAAGATGTCTCCTTGAATCGTCGCATAGACGAGCGAATCGTTGTCGACCCAGCGTCCGTTGTCGACGGCGATGGCGTCTTCGTCCGTGAAAGCCGCCGATTGCCCAGTGGCCAGATTCGCGACGATCCCTTGCCCCGTATGGCTCTGAAGGGAGAACGACTTGTAAAAGACTTTCGTCTTGTCCGGGCTGGCCAAGGCATAGCCCTGGTTGCTGTCCGAGGCGGCGATCGCGGTTTCCAACCCGGTGGACAGCTCGTGCACATAGACGTTGCGCGGATACCAGGTGGCGCCTTCCGCCCGCTCGGGCTTCCTGTCCCTGTTCTCGCGATCGACGAGCAGCTTCTCGTCGCTGAGCCAATCGGTTCCCCGAACGTTGTCCAGCCGCACGAGCTGGTTGATTTCCGTTTTTTCGTAGGAGGCTTGCTCGGGATTGTCCAGAACGGTAATCGTCTGGCCCGCGATCTCGATCTCTTCCCGGCTCGTCCCCCATTGCGAACCGCAACCTGTCAGGAACAGCATCGAGGCCAGTCCGATTCCCGCCAAAGCTTTGGGCCATTTCGTCAACTCAAGTCAACTCCTTGTTCGGTGGGATTCGGAAGGAGGGGCGCACGGGGAAGGAAAGCCGGAAAGCCGTTCCGCGCTCGACGCGCGCCAGCTCCACCGTTCCGCCTTGCTTCTCGGTCAATTGCTTGACGAGCGCGAGACCGAGGCCGGTTCCCCCGCTTTGGCGGGAGCGGTCCTTGTTCACCGTATAGAACGGCTCGAATACGCGTTCCCGCGCTTCCTCCGGAATGCCGATGCCCGTATCGGCGATTTCGACGAGGGCCCGGCCTTTCTCTTCGCGATTGGATACGACGACTTTCCCGCCTTGCACATTGTATTTGATGCCGTTATCGAGCAGGTTCATGAAAATATGAATCAAGCTCTCGCGGTCGGCCCAAGCGGTTCCCGGATTCAGCCTCGGAACGATCTCGACGCCGAACCGCTCCGCCTTCGCTTTGATCCGGCCGATCAGATCCAGCAGCAGAGCGGCGAGATCGACCGGCTCGGGCCGATACTCGAAGTCGTATTTCTCCGCGGAGGAGAGCCGCAGCACCTTGTCGATCATGTCGGTCAGACGATCCGCTTCCGCGCCGATGTGACGCACCGCGTCCTCCGCCAGGGAAGCGTCCTCGGGATACAGCTCCATCAGCTCGGAATAGGCTTTGATCGACGTGATCGGCGTCTTGAACTCGTGGCTGACGTTGCCGATAAATTGCTTCATGCCGGAAATGTTGTTGCGGATCTCGTTGCTCATATAATAAATCGCCTGACCGAGCTGGCCAAGCTCGTCCCGCCGTCCGAGAGGAGGGCGGGTCAGAAACTCGCCCTTGCGGATGCGTTCGGCTGAGCGGTTCAGCTTCGCGATGGAGGAGGCCGCTCGCGAGAAGTATAAGTAACCGAGAATAAAGCTCGCGGCTAACACGGCTGCTCCGGTCCACACGAACAATCCGGCGATCGTATTGTAGAAACGCTGATCGTTGGACAGCGAATATTGAAACTGGATGACGCCCATCTGCTGTCCCGGTCCTTGAATCGGGGAAAGATAGAAGATGGACGCGTCTTCCCGCTGGTAAGCGATTTTCCCTTCCAGGGCGAATCGGAGCGCATTGTCCACGCCGTACGACGACGTGTTAAGCGGAATGGAGTCTCCGACCTTCTTGCCGTCTTTGTCGTAGAGCACGACATGCAGGCCCGAATATACCGCGAGATCCATCGCGAACTGCTGGCCCCTGGCCCGCAGAAATTGCTGCGCCTCGATAGGAGGCGAGATCATGAAAGCCTGCTTGATGCTGAGATTGGCGAGCCTCGTCTGCTGAAGCAGTTCCTTCTCGATTCTCGACTGCTGGTGATCCTTGATCCCCCTGAGTACGAATACGCTGAGCACGAATACGGTCAGCAGCAGGAGCAGCGCCAGAAACAGGCTGAATTTGACTTTGATGCTGACCGATCTCATGCATGGACTCCGGACGCCTTGTATCCGACGCCGAACACCGTATGCAGCAGATGCTGTCCGGTGTCTCCGAGCTTTTTGCGCAGCCGCTGCATATGGATGTCGACCGTGCGCGTTCCGGTGGCGTAGTCGAGCCCCCAGACGGCGTCCAGCAGCTCGTCGCGCGTGAACACCCGTTCCGGATGCGACAGCAGCAGAACGAGCAGGTCGAATTCCTTGGGCGTCAGCTCGACCGGGTCGTTATGAACGAGCACCGTTCGCAGCTTCGGATGAAGCGTCAGGGCGCCCGCGACGATTTTTTCTTCCTCGGGCTCCTTCTTCTCCAGGCGGCGGAGCAGCGCCTTCACGCGCGCGATCAGCTCCCGCAGGTCGAACGGTTTGGTCATGTAATCGTCCGCGCCCATCTCCAGGCCGACGATCTTGTCCACGATGTCGTTTTTGACGGTGAGCAGGATAATGCCCATATTCGTTCGGTTGTCGAGCCGCTTGCACACTTCGTAACCCGTCAGCTTCGGCATCATGACGTCCAGCACCATGACATGAGGGCGGAAGCTGAGAGCTTGGTCCAGGGCGGCTTGACCGTCGTAGACGGTTTCGACCTCGTAGCCTTCCTTGCGGAAGGCGTAGGAAATCGGATTCGCGATGCCCGGCTCGTCGTCGGCGACGAGAATGCGTTTGTTCATAGTCTCACCCGGATGTTCGTTGATTAGGCTTTTACTCGGATAGCCTCTTCCGCTTCTTCGAAATATTGCTCTAACGTCGTTTTCTTATTCGCGACGTCTTGGGCGATTGTTTCTCCGACGTAGCGCACATGCCACGGCTCGTAAGAATATCCCGTTATGCTTTCCTTACCCTTCGGATAACGGATGATAAACCCGTAGTCGGCGGCGTTCTTGGAGAGCCATTTGCCTTCCTTCGTATCGCCGAAGCTTTCCTCGAGCGCATACGAAGCGCTTGCGCTCGATACGTCCATCGCCAGACCGGTCTGATGCTCGCTTTGGCCGGGGCGGGCGCTTGTCCGATTGGCGACTTCCTCGCCTTTGCGTTTGACGTTGCTCTCGAAGATCGATTTCTGCGTCGCGTAGGAGCGGTAGCCGGAGACGGCCTTCAGCTCGATGCCGTCGTCCTTCGCCGCCTTGAACAGCTTCTCCAGCGCTTTGGCCGCTTCCTTGCGCATCTGCTTCTTCGGCGAGTCTCCCGAGAAGGAGAACGGCACGTTCGGCACCACAAGGTCGCCGGGCGCGTAATCGGAAGGCAGATTGCGCTTCTTGTTGACGAGCACGTACAGGCTGGACGCGTTGGTGATGACGGCTGCGCCCTTCTTGTCCTTCTTGATCGTAAGACTCGGCAAGCTGTCGGCCAGCAAAGCGAACGCCGGAGATACCTTGACCGGCGGCTTGACGATCTCGATCGGAGTTTCGGAACCCTTCGAAGGCTCCGGAGACGGCGATTCGGCCGGTTTGGTTTCCGCCGGAACGGTCGCTTGCGGCGTTTCCGCGGGAGTGTCGGGAACGGCGGAAGACGGACCCGCCGCGCTTTCGGACGGCAGGGCGATCGGCGCGGGCGAGCTATTCGAGGAATGTACATCTTTATACAACAATCCGCCGGCGATAGCAACTCCGAGCGCGACAACGATTACGGTTCTCTTTTTCATCTAGTACTCTCCTTGGATGTTGACGTTTGATTAAGAGAATACTAGACGGATGTTTCTCCGTTATATCGGGATGTTTCGAAAGTGTAAACGAGAAATAGGTCGACGGATCTAATCTTCGAGATTCGAAAGCTGCGGACATCCGTCGAAAGAAGGAGGATTATGGAAAGTTACGTCAAATACATAATAGCTGAATTGTTTTCCATCGGGAGGATGTACGGATATGGCCGAGAACCGGCGTTTTTGGAGCTATTTGCGGGTGCAAGTGATTTTGCTGATGATCGTCGTTCTGATGCTGCCGCTCGGCGGAGTCGGCTGGTACTACTATAAGACGCTAAGCTCGGACCTGGAGGAGATCGAACGGGCGCATGCTCTGGAAGTCAGCGCTTCCGCGCACCGGCTGTTCGATCAGCTCGGAGAACAGTTGTCGGGCTCCGTCATCACGAACGCCAAGTGGAAGGATTACGTGGACGCCGTCAACGGCGGCGATCTGGACTGGATCGAGGAAAATATCAACGTATCGCCGGAGATCGTGCCGAACGTCAGCTTCGTCGCGACCGTCGACTACGAGGGCAACGTGCTGACCCAAGCCGGGGATATCCCGGAATTTACGGGGCAATTGGCGGATATGTCCATCGTCGACAAAGTGAAAGAGACTCCCGACGCGTACGGAATGATCCAAACGTCCGAAGGGCTGGCGGTGATCGCGGTATCGCAAATTACCGACGAACAGGGCGTGGCGGAGTCCCCGGCCGCTCTGCTGTTCGGGCGGCTGCTGGACGACGAGGCGGCGGGAGGAATCGGCGTTATTCTGAATGCGGGCATCTCCTTGCGATCGTCCGAGGGACAGGAGCTGAGGAGCGCGCCCGATTCGACCGGCATGCCGAATCAGGACGGGACGCCTATTCCCGGAGCAGGCGAGCAGCCCGGCTTCGCGACGGTTGAAGCCGGAGGCAAGAGGAACAGTCTCGTCGTCTCCGGCTACCCCGGCATGTCGGGAGAGGCGATCGCGGAGCTGTCCGTCATCGTGCCCGCCGAAGCCAGCGGAACGGTGCACAAGGAAATGGTGCGGATGAGCGGGATCGTGGCGGTGCTGGCCGCTTTGCTGATCGCGCTTATCGCCTTCGTTCTGCGCCGGAGGATCATCTTCCCGCTCGTCGAATTCGAAGCTTTCCTGAAGGAAGTGTCCTCCGGCCGGCTGTCCGTCTCCGTATCGGGCAAGACGAAGGGACGGGAGGATGAGATCGGCTCGATCGGCCGTTCCCTGCAGGAGACGGCCGACCATCTGAGGACGCTAGTGGCGGGAATCCGTTCGACGGCGTCCGCCACTTCATCTGCGGTCGGACAGCTGACCGGAGAAGCGGGAGGAGCCGCGGACGGAGCGAACCGGATCGCCGAGGCGATGAGGGAAGTCGCGGCGGGAGCGGATTCCCAGATGCAGGGCATGAAGCGCGGAGCCGAAGTGGCGCTGGAAATCGTCGCGGGCATGGGCACGATCGGGGAGCGCTCCTCTTCCGTGGCGGCCGCGGCCGAGCAAGTGTCCAAGCAGGCAACCGAAGGGAACGACACGGTCGTCGGCGCGGTCGAGCAGATGGACAAAATATCGGCGACGGTGGAGTCGTCCGTCCGGGACGCCCACGAGCTTCATTCCAAATCGGAACGGATCGGACAGATGGTCGAAGCGATATCGGCGATCGCTTACCGCACGAACTTGCTCGCGCTTAACGCGAATATCGAAGCCAGCAGGGCGGGAGAACACGGACGCGGCTTCGCCGTCGTCGCGGGCGAGGTGAGGAAGCTGGCGCAGCAGGCGGATCGGACTGCTTCCGAGATCGCGGCCGTCATCGCCGAAGTGCAAGGCGGCATCCTGTCCGTCGTGCGCCATATCGAAGCCGGGCAGCAGGAAGTCGGCAGCGGCGCGGTAACGGTTCGGGAAGCCGGCCGGACGTTCCAGGGGATCGCTCTGGGCATTCGCGGCATGGAGGAAGAATTGCAGGGCATCGCCGCGGCCGGACAGGAAATCGGCGCGCAGCTCGAGGAGCTGTCCGCGCTGATCGAGCAGACGGAGGCAATCTCCGAGTCGAGCGCGGAACGCGCCCAAGACGTCGCGGATATCGCGGAATCGCAGATGAACTCCGTGCGCCAAGTCGCGGACGAGACGAACGCGCTGGCGAACCGAATCCGCGTGCTGGAACAGGAAGTCAACCGCTTCCGGTAACCCGGACCTAAGTCCAGTGCAATCCCGTGCAGCGGTCAAGGGAACAGAGCGGAAAAATCAGGTAAAATAAACGCAACAAGAGGAAGAATGAGGAGAGAATGATGAAGATAACGGGATGGACGCAAGCAATCGTCTCATGGAAGCTGCTGCTCGGAAGTCTGCCCCGCGGAATCGTCGCGTTCGTTATCGCGGTGGCGGGTCTCAGCGTGGGACTGCCGCTGGCCGTATTCGCGATCGGCTTGCCGATTCTGGCCGGCATGCTCGCCGCGTGCGAGCGAATACTGGATATGGATCGGCGCCTGATCGCCGCGTGGGAATCTCCGCAAGCGAAATCTCCGGCCCTTCGGTTCGGTCTGCAGGAAACCATTGCCGATCTGAGGAAGGAGGGGTGGAGAGGATGGCTCGGCGTGCTCCGGGACGCGCGGCAGTATCGCAGCCTGGCATACGGAATCGGCCATTTTCCGGTTTCCATTTTGGCGTTCGTGCTCGCGCTCGTCATTCCCGTAACCGCGGCGGCGCTGCTGCTGTCTCCGGCTGCGGAGCTCGTCAGCTCGCGAATGTTCTCATTCAGCTTGTTCGAGGACGATCTGATCATGCAGTGGATTTTTCCGGAATGGTCGAGTTTTCAGCGGTCCTGGTTCAATACGGGACTGGGCGTACTGCTGCTTCTGGCCACCCCGTTCCTGCTGCGAAAGCTGAGCGCGTGTTACGCCTCCTGGATTCGCTGGATTTCGGGAGCGCCGTCCCATACGTAAAAAGAGACGTACGGAACAATTATCGATGGATAGATGCACCTGGCATCCATCCATCGATAATTTTGTACGTCTCTACTTATAGGACAGCCCCTGCGGATTTACATCCACGTTTCACCCCAATGCTGGATGGACTGGATAACTTCCTCCAAATGGCGGCCTTTCTCGGTCAGTTCATATTCGATGCGAACCGGCATTTCCGGATACACCGTGCGGGTCAGAATTCCGGCCGCTTCCAGCTCCTTCATGCGGTCCGTCAGCATTTTATCGCTCATTTCCGGAATTTGTTCCTTAATGTCCTTAAATCGTTTAGGACCTCCGAGAAGGACGCGGATGATCAATCCGGTCCACTTTTTGCCCAGCAGCTCTGCAGCCAATTCGTACTTGGGGCACATTTTGGAATAATCCATACCGATTCCCCCTTTCGTCCTATTTTAGCATACTCACTTCAAAAAAGTAAGTGTGATCTTTCTCCCAGCGGCAAGCCGCAAAAAGATTCGATTCGCAGTATCGTCCGCCCGTCTTCTTTTGCTAAAATGAATGCAGCACACTGGAGGCAGGTAGAGCGGATGCGCAATAACGATAATTACGAGCTGTGGAGCCGCGCTGCGGTAACGTCGGTGGACGTTCGGAAGATGGCTGCGAGGGAGGACGAGCATCTGCCCTCGTATCGGACTCCTTCCAGCTTCTTCTTGTTTGTCGCTCGCGGCGGCGCGGATATTGCTCTGGACGGAATCGTCCGGTCCGCGGAGAGGTTTCATGTTCTGCACGGGGGCGAGGATCTGCTGCTCGACATCGCGCGCGTGCGTCGAGATATGGAATATTATCTTATTTTATACAAGGCCGAGCTGCCGCAACCGTGCGACGGCGAAGCGGCCCGGCTGCTGGAGAGGGTCCGACCGTTTCAAACGCAATATGCTCTCGTTCCGGGCGGCGCGGTCGCGCTGCTGGACGACGTGCGGCTGATGGAGCGGCTGTCGGAGAGCGGCGGGTCGGCGGAACGGCTGCGGCTCAAATCGTTGTTTTACCGATTCGTCGTCGACATTTTACGCGAGTTGGACGAAGCGCCCGTATCCGAGATACGGCCGGATGCCGTCGAGCAGGCGATTCGGTACATTCGCGCCCGCTATGCCGAACCGATTACGGTGGAGGCCCTCGCCGCAAAGCTGGGCTACAGCGAAGGCTACTTGTCCCGCCTGTTCAAGAGCCGGACGGGCACTAGCTTAATCGACTACGTCATTCGGACGCGCATCGAGCGGGCGAAGACGTGGCTGCTCGACACCGAAGCTTCATTGCAGCACATTGCCGCTTCCGTCGGCTATGAGGATGCGTACTACTTCAGCAGGGCGTTCAAGAAGCATACGGGCGTCTCTCCGATACGCTATCGAATGACCGGAAATCAGCTTAATCCATCGCAAAGGTCAGGATCGTCCATTGTCCCTTCGCAAGCTCGGCGCTATAGTAATGTTCGGAATGATAATCATTCTCATACAGGCGCGAGAGGGGATTCCGGTTCAGTGTACAGAATGAGAAAGTCTACGATGGTGATGAGCGGTTTGCTAAGTTTAATGCTGCTGTTGTCGGCGTGCGCGGGAGGTTCGAACTCGAGCGGGTCCGGGGGCAGTCAGAGTCCTTCGGGGAACGCGTCGGTCGCGACCGGGACTGCCCAGACGGCGGAGAAGCCGGCGGAATCGCAAGCGGGGACGAAAACCGTCAGCACGATTTTCGGCGACGTCGTCATTCCGCAGAGGGCGGAACGAATCGTCACGAACAACATGCTGGCGTCCATCCTGGCGGTAGGAGCCAAGCCGGTCGGCTCGCTGCAGCCTTATATCGACAACCCGTTCATCTCCGTGGACAAGTCCGGCATCGAGAGCATCGGAGAAGTGTGGACGGTATCGTTGGAGAAGATCGTGGCGTTGCAGCCGGACCTTATTATCATTGACGTAGAGAAGCAGGATGAATACGAGCAATATGCGAAAATCGCGCCTACGGTCGTTGTTCCGTTCGGCCAGTTCAAGGACGATCATGAGGAAATTCGTTACTTCGGACAATTGCTCGGGCGCGAGGCTGAGGCCGAAGCGTGGCTGGCCGAATACGATCGTCGCGCTCAAGCCGCTTACGAGAAAATCGAAGGATTGTTCGGTGAAGGAGAGACGTTTACGCTTATGCGCTGGGAAGATGAATTTCGGGTGCTGGGCAACCGTTGGGGAAGAGGCGGTCAGGCGATCTACGACATTCTGAAGCTGCAGCCGCCGGCAATCGTCAAGCAACAGCTGTGGGGAGAGACTCAGCAAGCTGCGATATCCGAAGAGGTGTTGGAGCAGTACGCGGGCGACCACATTTTCATGGTCAGCTCGAAGGACAACGTCGCTTACAAGGACGCCCCCGTCTGGAAATTGCTGAACGCGGTCAAGAACGAGCAGGTGTACTGGTTCGATTCGGAGCGGTTCTCCTTCTGGGACCCGATGACGACGATCGCCCAAGCGGAGGAAATCGCCGAGCTGTTGGCGGCGAAGCATGGGCGATAAACGCGGGTATGTCCGCTTTTGTTACACAAATGAAATATTTCTGTTATGCAGCTGTTGCAGAGGTCGGTTATCCTTATTAACAAGACCCCCTTTTTTCATAGTATTGAAGCCTGCCACCGTTGGCAGGCTTCCTTTTTGTATATGGAGCCGTCAGGCGCGGCTTATTACAGAGGCACGACAACCTTCTCCTTCTTCCGGAAAAACACCCAGCGCTTAAACCCGATCTCGCGCAAGCGGGAGCCGACAACCTCCCATTCGTCTCCGACACGCGCCGGAAGATGGGCGTCCGAGCCGAACGTGACGTCGGCGCCGAAGTGCAGCGCGCGCTCGAGAATGGCGTCCGACGGATACCAGCCGCCGCAGTCCTTCGTTTTGCCGCTCGTGTTGATCTCGATGGACAGGTCGTTCGCGGCGACCGCTTTAAGCGCCTCGTCGATATCGGCTTCCGCCCCCGAGATATCGGCGAAGCCCGGATAGTAGCCCTTCATCGCATCGATATGGCCGAGCACCTGGAACAGGCCGCTTTCCGCGGAACGCCGGATCAGCTCGTAATAGTGCTTTTTCTCGTCGAGTTGCTGCGCTTCATCCTTGCCCTTCCACCGGTTGCGGTTGAAAATGCTGACGCCTCTCGTCTGGTGAACGGAGCCGATAATGTAATCGAACGGGTATGGAGCGTACGCGGCCCGGTACAGCTCGAGCTGGTCGATGTAGAAATCCGATTCGACCCCGAGCAGCACCTCGATCCGGTCTTTGTACTCCTCCTTAAGGCGAAGCACCTCCGCCACGTAATTGGGAAAGTCGCTGCGGGCCATCGCGATGCCCGGCTGCGGATGGTCTTGCTCGTGCGCGAAATAAGGCGAGTGGTCGGAGATGCCGATGACTTGCAAGCCGGCCCCGATCGCCGCTTCGATATAATCCCGGATGCTGTCCGCAGCATGTCCGCATCTGTCGTGGTGAGTGTGCAAATCGAATTTCATGTCGTCACTCCTAGCTTTTCGTTATTCGCTTCCGATGAACTGATCTTCGGGCATCCCTTTCAGATCGTTCAGAAATTGCCGCATTGCGCTGTTGACGTATCTTCCCGACTTGGTCATGACGCCGACGGGGTGGCTGACCTCAAGCTCGGTTACGGGAATCATCTTAAGCGTGCCCCGCCTGACCTCTTCGGCTACGGACAGCTTGGAGACGACCGCGGCTCCCAAGTTCAGTTCGACCATCCGTTTCACTTCCTCGCTGCTTCCGAGCTCCATAACGATGTTCGGTTCGATGCCGTATTCGCGCAGCACCCGGTCCGTAAACCGTCTTCCGAGCGTATCCGGGGATAATAAGATCAGCGGAACGTCCTTCAGCATTCCGATCGTGATCCGTTTGGCTCCGGCGAGCGGATGCTGGGGGGCGACGACGAATTGGAACGTATCGTAGTAGAGGATGGACGTTTCCACTTGCAGGCTGCGGTCGGTCAAATAGCCGATGCCGATGTCCACGGCGCCGTTCTCGACGCTGGAGAGCACTTGGGTCGAAGACATGGAAAGGATGCTGGTTTTGATGAGCGGGTATTGGTTCTGGAAATAGGACAGGACGCGGGGCAAAATCTGAATCGCGATCGAGGAGGTGGTTCCTAGCACGATATGGCCTTGAGGAACTTGATTCAGGTCGGTCAGCTTCTGCTTGAGCTGTTCCACGATCGCCAGAATTTGCTCGGCGTGCTCCAGAAACACCTGGCCCCTGTCCGTCAACGCGACGGGATGATTCCGGTCGACGAGAATCGCCTTGAACTCGTCTTCGAGACTTTTGATTTGCGCCGATACGGCGGGCTGCGTCAAGTTGAGCATTTCGCCGGCTTTTCGGAAGCTTAGCGTTTTGGATATCGTGACTAGCGTCTCCAGTTGGCTAATATTCACCTTTACGCCTCCTCGTATTGAATTAATTTATCAACTGCTCCGATGGATATAAACAGGATTTGTCATAGTCTTATTATAGGGGAAATGGTTTTTCATCGCAAAGGTTTACTTGTACTCAAAATTGAGTATAATGAGGTCTGCATACTCAAATTTGAGTAGATGAATAGAGGGGAAGTTATCGAATGGATGTCAACAAGAGCAATACGAAGCTCGTCGTAGCCGGCTTGCTGCTCGGCTTGTTCATGGCGGCGCTCGACCAGACGATCGTCTCGACGGCGATGACGACGATCATCAAGAAGCTGGGCGGGCTCGAGAGTTTTATATGGGTGTATTCGGCTTATATGATCGCAATGGTCGTCTCGACGCCGATTTTCGGCAAGCTGTCGGATATGTACGGGCGCAAGCGATTTTTTTTGATGGGCCTGATTTTGTTCCTGATCGGATCGATTCTGTGCGGCACGGCGCAGAACATGGATCAATTGATCGTTTACCGGGCGATCCAGGGAATCGGCGGAGGCGCTCTGATGCCGATTGTGTTCACGATTATTTTCGACCTGTTTCCGGGTGAGAAACGGGGGAAAATGATGGGGCTGTTCGGAGCCGTGTTCGGCGTCTCGAGCGTCTTCGGACCGGTCATGGGCGGCGCGATCACGGATTACTTGAGCTGGCGCTGGATTTTCTATATCAACGTGCCGATCGGCCTGCTGTCGATTTACTTCATTGCGACCGCGTACCGCGAGTCGAAAAACACCCGCAAGCAGGTCATCGACTGGACCGGGGCGGTCCTGCTTACCGGAGCGATTCTGTGTCTGATGTTCGGTCTGGAGCTGGGAGGCTCCGAAGGCTGGGCATGGGATTCCGCGAAGACGGTCTCCCTGTTCGTCGGCTCGGGCGTGCTGCTGGCCCTGTTCTTGTGGGCGGAGAGCGTCGCGAAGGACCCGATCATCAAGCTGGGGCTGTTCCGCAAGCGCCTGTTCATGAGCAGCATGGCGATCAGCCTGCTGTACGGCGGAGTCATGATCGCCGGCGCCACCTATATTCCGATCTTCATTCAAGGCGTATTCCATAAGACGGCGACGGAGACGAGCTCGGTGCTGACCCCGATGATGCTTGGCGTCGTGCTCAGCAGCCAGATCGGGGGCAGAGTCGCCAGTCTCTTCAGATACCGCGATGTCATGCTTGTATCCGTGTTCACGCTGCTGATCGGCTCCTGCCTGCTCGGCTTCGCGATGGATACCGGGACAAGCCGTCTCGTCATCACTCTGTTCATGGTCATCATCGGTCTCGGCATGGGCGTGTCCTTCTCGCTGCTGAACATTTCGACGCTCGGTTCCGTTCCTCCGCAATACAAGGGCTCGGCCTCGTCGCTCATTACCTTTTTCCGGACGATCGGTTCGGCTCTCGGCGTGACGGTGTTCGGAACGCTGCAGAAGCATCATTTTCAACAGGGCATTCAGGAAGTGCCGAACTTGTCTCCCGAACTGGCGGGGCAGATCAAGGGCGGCCAAGCGCTGCTCGATCCGGCCATCCAGGAAAGAATGGGATTGGCTCCAGATATCGTGAACGGGCTGCTCGCCAAGCTGGCGGATTCCATCACGTACATCTTCCAGTGGTCGGTGCTGCTGCCCGCGCTTGCGGTCGTGTTCGTTCTGCTGATGGGAAGCGCAAGAATGGAGAAAGCCGCGCCGGGCCCGCAGAAGACGCCGGACGATAAGCCGGGCAAGGCGGAGCCTTCCTACAACCGAGGTTAACGCGATGTCGATTCGATTGATCATTCTCGGGCTGTTGATGGAAAACAACCGGCATCCGTACGAAATCCGGCAGACGATCAAGATGAGAAACTGGCATATGGCGTTCCGGATTCGGGACGGCTCGCTCTATTACGCGGTGGATCAGATGCGGGAGGACGGGCTGATCGAAGTGGCGGAGACGATTCCCGTGCAGGGAGACAACCGTCCGGACAAAATCGTGTACCGCATTACGGACAACGGGAAAGAAGCGTTCATGCGGATGATTTACGAGGAGTTCGGCAAGGACTTCTATCCGCAGCATCCGCTGTTCGCCCCGCTCGTGTTCGCGCAGCATGCCGAAGACGGGGCGATGGAGACGCTGATTGCGAGGCGTCTGGACGCTTGCCTGGAAAGAATCGGGCACGTGAAAGCCGTGCTGGAGCTCAAGGGCGGGTGGCTGCCGCAGGGCGCGGTGCGCATGATCGAAGGCGTCTTGCGATTCAGCGAGGCGGAGCGCGATTGGCTGGCGGAGATGCTGGAGGATGCGCGGGCGGGGCGGCTTACGGCTGCAGAGAAAAAGCCGGAATCCATGCCGGATGGCGATCATAGCTGAACGTCTGCCGAATGTAAAGAAGCGATTAAATCTTGCCGAAGGAGCCGACCGGACAAGGAGATCGCCGTCCGTCCGTCGAAGTTAACCGTCAAATCTGCGCGTTAGGGCGAGAGAGGCGACATGTTATCGATGGACGACAAAAAACAGATTAACGCCTGGGTGATGTACGATTGGGCGAATTCAGCCTTCGCCACGACGATTATGGCGGCGGTCATGCCGATTTACTTTATCAGCGTTGCCGGAGGGACGGACGGAAGCTGGAGCTTCACGCAGACGGCGGCGGCGATCGTCGTGGCGCTGCTGTCCCCGCTGCTCGGCGCGATCGCCGATCATACCGGGAGGAAGAAGACGTTCCTCCGCGTATTCAGCATCATCGGAGCGTCCGCCAGCGTGGCGATGGCGTTCATCGGCCCCGGCGACATGTGGCTCGCTTCCGTGCTCGTCGTGATCGGCATGGTCGGATTCGGCGCCGGCAATACGTTCTATGACGCGCTGTTGGGCGACGTGACGTCCCCTGCCCAGCGGGAGCGCGTCAGCGCCAAAGGCTACGCGATGGGCTATCTGGGCGGCGGCGTGCTGCTGGCCGTCAATCTCGGGCTCATTCTCGGCTGGGAGGCGATCGGCCTGCCGGACAAGACGGCCGCGTCGCAAATTTCGTTCGTGACCGTCGGCATCTGGTGGTTCGTCTTCTCGCTGCCGCTGTTTCGCCGGGTTCAGGAGACGAGGCTGGCCCGTGAAGGCACGGTCGGGGCGCACATCAAGACGGGAGCTCGGAGGCTTAAAGAGACGTTTCAGCGGATCAAGCGTTATCCCGAGCTGATGAAGTTTATGCTGGCCTATTGGTTTTTCTTCGACGGCATCAATACGATTATCGTCATGGCCGCCAGCTACGGCACGACGATCGGCATCGAGAGCGATCACCTGATCGCGGCGCTGCTGATTACGCAATTCGTCGGCTTCCCCGCTTCGCTCCTGTTCGGCAAGCTGGCCGACAGGCTGGGCAGCAAGAAGATGCTGTACAGCTCGCTTGTCATCTATCTGATCATCGTCGTGCTCGGTTACTTTATGACCAGCGCCTTGCACTTCTACTTGCTGGCTTGCATGGTTGGCCTGGTGCAGGGAGGTTCGCAGGCGACTTCGCGGTCGATCTTCAGCAAAGTGATCCCTTCCGGCCGGAACGCCGAGTTTTTCGGCTTTCTCAGCTTTACGAGCCGCTTCTTCTCGTTCGGCGGCCCGCTCGTATTCGGTCTCGTGAAGCTGATCAGCGATTCGAGCCGATCCGCGCTGCTGGCCGTTGCTTTCTTCTTCGTGGCGGGCATCATTCTGCTGACGTTCGTCAACTTGGCGAAGGGGGAGCAGGAGGCGAAGCAGTCGATTTGAGGCGGCTCCGGGGCGACGCGGTTATACGATCGAATCGCCTCTTGATTTTCTGGAAAAGAATTGCTACTATGAGAACTACGATGACGGTTGGAGTCCATGAGAAACCCGAACAATTCGATTCGCTCGTTCGCGAGCTTATCCGATTGTCGGGTTTTTTTATGATTGTTGGAGGCGCTGGGTTAACCGGGCTCACACGGAGAGGAGGTTTCGTTCGTATCTATGTCATCGTAATTATCTAAATTTTCAGATTAATTTAGCTCTACAAATTAGAGGAGGTATGGCTATGTTTCAAGCTTCGAAATCGAAGGTTGCGAGACGTCAAGGAAAACTGATCGTTTCAATTATGCTCTCCATCCTGCTGTTGGGAACGTCGGTTATGCCCGCATTGGCGGCAACCCCTCAGAAAACGGTTAACGCTTCGGCAACGCTCGCCTACAATATTCTCGGACTTAATCATAACAAGGTCGTTCAGAAAGCTTATCTCGGCTCCACCTATCTGTACGTCATCCAGCGGGATGAGGGGGATTGTCATCTCTCCAGATTGTCGATAAGCGGAAACAACGCGACGTATATGGACGAGATGACCGTTACCAATGCCGGACATTGCGAAACGTTGGATATGTACGAATACGAGGGTGAAAATTATTTCTACATCAGCTCGAAGGCGGATCCCTCCACGGAGCGATTCTGGTCGCTTCAGGTGGCGAGACTGCAATATTCGCCCGGCATGACCTACAATTATACCGATCTTCACCGATTCACCTACATGAATTACGCCAATGCAACCGGTACGAGATTAGGCGATACCTATCGGGTTGCCGGCGCCGGCAACGGCAGCTATACGATCTTTCGCATCCAAACCAAGCAAAAAACCGTAACGTGGTCTATCTACGACACGAAAAAATTGAATCAGCTGCTCGACAATAATGTGCAGGTGCGAATGGACAGCGTGGCGGCAAGAAACGCGCTCATTACGAGCTTTACGCAGTCGGGGAGCTCGATCGTCAGACCGAACAACTCTTTCCAAGGCGTGGATATCTACAGCCATACCAAGATCTACACATCGGGCGGCGGGGACGGGGACGTTCCGCAGATTGCCTTGATGTCCAATACGGGGCAGTATAAAACTCTGGTAAACATTACGAACATCGGAAATCTTGAAATCGAAGGTGTGCAGCCTAAAAACGGCAACGTGTACTTTACAATCGTGCACGATCACGTCAACAAACAAAATACGCAAAAAGTGTATTACGTTCCCGATAGCGTATTTAATTGAGCGGTTTCTCTTAACTTGACAGCTATAATTCATCATGCTAGAATCGGATTTGTTCACAAACTTCATATTTTGTAAGCGCTATACTCTGTGGGGCGCTTAAGACGGACGGGTAGAGACGATGAGAAACCCTTAGTCTAAAACTGCGAATCCATTTTGGAAGGAGGTTTTAGCTAAGTTTCTCATCGTTTATTTGCATTTTCAAAAAATGAAAATATTCATAAAAAAGAGAGAGAATATACCAAAAAAAAGAGGGATGAAGATATGCGATTCAAAATGTTGAAAGTTTGTCTATCGATCGTGCTAGCCGTGAGCGTTGCAGCCCTTGCGGCTTGTTCTTCCAAAAATAACGAATCCAAAACGTCTCCGTCGGCATCCGGAACACAGTCTGCATCCTCGTCGAACGGCGCTCCGGCGGAAGTCAAGAAGGAGCCTATCGAATTGGTTTTCTTCTATCCGGTTGCAGCCGGCGGCTCCATACGGGAAGTGTTCGACACTCTCGCAGCGCAATTCAACGAGGAACACGGACCCGACATTACCGTAAAGAACGTATTTTCCGGAAGCTACCAAGATACGCTTGTCAAAGTAAAGACCGGCGTCATGGGCAAGGATTCTCCAGATCTGACCCTGCTTTCCTCGACGGCCTTGTTCGAACTGCTGGACATGGATGCGATCATGCCGCTCGACGAACTGATTGCCAAGGACGGCGGCGATGCCTATGTCAACGACTTCTACGAAGCTTTCCTAGCGAATGGCCGGACCAAAGGACAACTGTACAGCATTCCTTTCCAAAGAAGTACGATCATCCTTTACTACAATAAAGATCTCTTCAGGAAAGCGGGGCTTGATCCGGAGAAACCGCCGACCAACTATGCCGAGCTGGTGGAATACGGCAAAGCATTGACGAAAGACGGAACCTGGGGATTGGAAATTACGGCGACCGATTTTATCCAATGGATGTTCCATGCCTTCGCTCTGCAGAACGGCAAAAACATCATGAACGAAGACGGAACGGAAATGTATCTCGATACTCCGGAAAACGTGGAAGCGCTGCAATTCTGGAAGGATATGATCTACAAGCATAAAATGATGCCGACGGGCGCTACGGCGTGGGGCACGATTCCTACGGATTTTATCAGCCAGAAAACAGCGATGATGTACCACACGACGGGGAACTTGGGCACCGTGCAGAAAGGCGCGACCTTCGATTTCGGCACCGCGTTCCTGCCTGCAGGCAAACAATACGGAACGCCTGTCGGAGGAGCCAATCTCTACATTATTAAAGGCTTGCCGCAAGAACGGCAGGATGCCGCCTGGAAGTTTATACGCTGGCTGACGGAACCGGAGCGCATGGCGCAATTCAGTATCGATACGGGTTACGTCGCGGCAACGAAGTCGTCGTACGATACCGAAATTATGAAGAAGTTCACAGCGGAGTTCCCGCAATTCCTGACGGCGCGCGATCAACTGGAATACGCTTCCTCATCATTCTCCGTTCATAATCAAGGGGAGATTACGAAAGTATTCATGTCTGAATTGCAAGCGGCCATCGTAAGCAACGCCGACCCTGCGGAGTCCTTGAGGAAAATACAGAAGGCGGCGGACGAAGCGTTGAAGCAATATCATAATTAACTGAACCAGGAGACGGTATACCGATGAAGTTATTGCGATCCAGACAAGCCAAAACGAATATCTACGGGTATTCCCTGCTCCTGCCTTCCCTCATTTTTCTCGGCCTGTTTACGTTCTTTCCTCTCGGAAGAACGATATACAACAGTTTGTTTTACAACAGAATAAGTCTCCCTAGCCCCGAGTTTGCGGGGTTAGGGAACTTTCGAAGCTTATGGGAAAATGAAGTTTTCTGGAAGGTCATGAAGAATACGTTTATATTCGTTGCAGGTACTGTGCCGATCAGCATTGCGATCGCGCTGATGATGGCGCTGTTTGTGAACAAAGCATTTAAGGGCAGCGGAATACTTCGTACGTTCTTTTTCTATCCGACCGTTCTGCCAACCATAGCGGCCGCTAACATATGGCTGTTCATTTACACCCCTAATTATGGTTTGTTGAATATGGTTCTGGAGAAAATCGGGTTGTCGTCATTCAACTGGCTGGGCGACCCGAGCACGGCGTTAGCATCGACGATGATTATGATGATATGGAAAGAAGCCGGTTATCTGATGGTTTTCTATCTGGCCGGACTGCAAAATATTCCGAAAGATATGTACGAGGCCGCGGAGGTTGACGGCGCCAAGCCATCCTACGTGTTTTTCAAAATCACGTTTCCGCTGCTGATGCCAAGCACGCTGTTTATTCTCATTATATCGACTACGCACGGATTCCGGATGGTCGACCACTTGCCGATCATGACGGGAGGCGGACCTAACAACGCCAGTAACTTGCTGCTGTATTACATTTACGAGACGGCCTTCTCTTCCTGGAACACGGGATTGGCCGCCGCGCTGACTTTGATCCTGGCCGCCATTCTTTTGGCGCTCGCGAGCTTTCAGTTCTTTGGCCTGGATAAAAAAATTCACTATAACTAGGGTGTGCAGATGCGAAGATTATTACAGCTTTTCATGGTCGTAATGGGCATTCTATGGTTCGTTCCGTTCGCATGGATCGTATGGACCTCGATTCGCCCGAGCGAGCTGGCGATGCAGGCGGATTTTACGACATTGAAATTTACTTTGTCCAATTTCGTAGACGCATGGCAAGGTGCGGCATTTAACCAGTACTATATCAATACGATCATCATTGTTTTGGGCATTCTTGTCTTTCAATTGTTTTCCGTGACTCTGGCCGCTTATGCATTTGCGAGACTGGCCTTCTGGGGAAGCAACGCGATGTTGATCGTCGTGATGATTCAAATCATGATTCCGCCGGAATCCCTGATCGCGCCGAACTATTTGACGATCAGCGATATGAATTTGTACGATACGAAGCTGGCGATTATGCTGCCGGCATTCGCGTCGGCCTTCGGGATTTTCCTGCTGCGTCAGACGTTCAAAGCCGTACCGGTCGAAATGGACGAGGCGGCCAGACTGGAAGGCTGCAATATGGTTCAGATGATCTGGAGAATTTACGTCCCGTTATCCGTCCCGACCCTGATCGCATTCAGCATCGTGTCCATCAGCGCGCACTGGAACAGCTTCCTTTGGCCGCTCATCGTGACCAGCTCGCCTGAGAATCGTCCGCTTACGGTAGGGTTGGCCATCTATGCCGGCTCCTCCGAAACCGGTGCGCAGTGGTCTGCCGTATCGGCGGCAACCTTGATTATCGTACTTCCGCTCATTGCCGGCTTTTTAGTGTTCCAGCGCAAATTCATTAACAGCTTTATGCATGTCGGAGTCAAGTGATCAAGCAGGGAACGCTCGCCAACGGGAGCGTCTCGAATAGCGCAATAATACGTCCTATGAGGTGACACAATGTCGAAATCGGAATTAATCGTAATCGGACATCGCGGGTGCGCGGCAGAAGCGCCCGAAAATACGCTTGCTTCGTTCGCTCTTGCCGTGCAGCAGAAGTGCGACGCGATCGAACTGGATGTCCAGCTCTCTGCGGACAACGACATCGTCGTTTGCCATGACCGCACGATTGACCGCACGACGGATCGTCGGGGGGCGATCAGACAACTGACGACGGCCGAATTGAAACAGGCGGATGCCGGAAGGTGGTTTGACGAGAAATATGCCGGTGAAAGAATCCCGCTGCTTGAAGAAGTGCTCGACCTGGTGCCGCCTTCAATCGAATTGAATATCGAAATCAAAAATTCGTGCGACGGGGAAATCGAGCCCCGACTCGTCGAGTTGTTGAAACGGAAAAATCGCATCTCCAACGTCATTATCGTTTCTTTTGATTTCAAAAGTCTGAGCCTTGTCAAGCGCATCGAGCCCGAGCTTCGCATCGGCCTCACTTACTCGAATAACTTGGTCGATCATTACCGGCTTCCCGAATTGGTCGATATACCGGTTTATTCTCTTCATCCGAACTTC
Source organism: Cohnella sp. SGD-V74 (assembly GCF_003001675.1). GTDB lineage: Bacteria > Bacillota > Bacilli > Paenibacillales > Paenibacillaceae > Cohnella. Next base: position 34,382 of record NZ_PVYW01000027.1, read on the forward strand.
ATATACATCAATAAACAGGATGTAGAGCAAGCTTTAAGCCGCGGTTTACAGGTTTTTGCCTATACGGTCAACTCCGAAAGCGATATGAAGCAGGTAATCGATTACGGGGTGTCCGGAATATTGTCGGATTGTCCCGGCAAGCTCAGAGCGATTTTGGACGCCTAAGCCGGCGGAGCTCTCAAGATCAGGATCAGGAGGGGTGAAAATGCCAGGGACAACGACTTCGGGGATCGATAGAATTACCTATTGCCTGAAACGCAAGCCCGTGATCGCAACGTTGGTACACGAAAACGATCTGAGCGAGATTTTGCAGACGACGTCCCATATCGTTTGTGTGCTGAAGGCGGATATATTTACGTTAGGCGAAACCGTTAATCAAATCAGAGAAGCGGGCAAGCTCTCCTTTATTCACTTCGACCTCGTAGAAGGTCTCGGAAAAGATAAAGTCGGAGTGGCTTATCTGGCAAAAACGATCGGTGCAGACGGAATTATTACGACCAAGAGTTCTATTATCTCCGAGGCGCATAAGCTGGGGCTGATTACGGTGCAGCGTTTGTTTACATTCGACTCCGTATCGCTCGACAATGGCATAAAATTGGCGAAGGCTTCCAAGCCCGATGCGATCGAAGTGCTCCCTGGCATGGTGTGCTCGAAAATTATGGGCCGGATCCGCAAGGAAACCGACATTCCGGTCATCGCCGGCGGATTGATGATCGATATGGACGATTTGAACGGCGCCATCCAAAGCGGAGCCATCGGAATTTCGACCTCCAGCAAGGAGCTGTGGCGCTGGCAAGATCAACAATAATCATATATCCAGATTCAATGGGCAGAGACATGGAGAAGCCCTTTGCGCGAATCCACACCTTACGGCGACGGAAGGTGAGGGACTGCAAAGGGCTTTTCTTTTTTTTGGAGGCTCGGCACCATGGATGGAAAGGAAACGATCATGGATCAATTTGCTGGCTACATTTTCGATCTGGACGGGACGATTTATCTTGGGGACAATGCGATTAAGGGCGCGGCAGAGACGATCCACTATTTGCAATCGCACCATAAAAAAATGCTGTTTCTCACCAACAAGACCATTGAATCCCGTGAAAGATACGTAAAGAAACTTCGCGGTTTCGGCATTGACGTCGGATTGGAAAACCTGCTCAGTCCTTCCGTCGTTACTCTTCAATACTTGCATAAACACTATCCCAACGCGCTCGTCTATCTGATCGGGGAAGCGGCGCTGAAAGACGAATTGCAGCAAGGAGGCATCAAGTTCGCGGAATCTCCGGAAGAAACCGATATGATCGTCGTTTCCTGGGATCGGGAATTCCATTATAAACATCTGGATTTTGCGTATCAGTCGATTCGCCAAGGCGCTCGCATGATCGCTACGCATCCCGATCGAACTTGTCCCGTCTCGGGAGGGGAAGTCCCCGATTGCGGAGGCATGATCGGCGCCATAGAAGCGGTGACCAACAGGAAGATCGACGTGATTATGGGCAAGCCCTCGACTTTAATGGCGTCAACGGCGCTGAATATTCTGCAAGTCGAGGCCTCCGATTGCCTGATGGTCGGGGATCGCCTGGAGACGGATATTCTGATGGGACAGCTTGCGGGCATGCGCACGGCGCTTGTGCTTACCGGCGCCACCTCCGCGGAAGACGTCCGATCGGCGCTTGTTAAACCCGAATATATCTTGAATTCGGTATTCGATCTTATGCTTCATGAACAAGTACGAACCGAGTGATGGGCAGGGATAGCACATGGCAAACGCGATCGATTTTATCTTCGTTGTGTTCAAGGACTACGAATTTTATTTCCGCATCTTGATCAGCGCCGTTCTCGGACTGCTGATCGGGTTCGATCGAACCCATAAAAATAAACCGGCCGGCGTCAAAACGTTCACGTTCGTGACGGTTGCTTGCGCGCTGATCACGATCGTATCGATCGAGAGCGTAGGCGTATTCAGCCGTCTGCACGATCGAACGATGATGGATCCGATGCGTCTCGCGGCCCAGATCGTAACCGGATTGGGATTTCTCGGGGCCGGCTTGATCATGAAGTCGGGCTTCGAGGTGAAGGGACTGACTTCCGCGGCAATGATCTTGTTCGCGGGGGGCGTCGGCATCGGCACCGGCGCGGGCTTCTACGGGTATGTTCTGTTCGCGATCGCGATCGTCTTCGTATTCGTCCGCATCGGCGGCTGGATCGAGAAGCGGGAGCAGATCAAGTTGCAGAAGGAAGCCAAGGGAAAATCGTTGCCGGGAAGGACTTCGGCCGGGTAGAGCCGGACTAATGCGGCGAATTCGTCAGCATTAATCCGGTACGACCGATTCGGCAAAGACGATGGCGGCGCTGCCGCAGGGCAGACCGGTTTCATAGGACACGTCGCCGAGCAGCTCGCTGAAACGCGTTTTCAGCCGGGCTGCTTCTTCTTCGTCTTCCGGCCGCGCAGCCAGCCACTCTAGTGCAGCCGCCGTCGTCTCGCGGGCGTCTGTTAGCGCCCGGTCCCACAGCTCCAGCGCGCTGTCGCGATGGACAACGGTACGGTCGGTCGGATCGATCCACGCGTGACCGGCGTCGTTCAGCACGTCCCAATCCAACGTTCGGCGGGGCGGAGAGAACGGCCGCAGCTGCCCGAATACGAGCCGGCCTTTCCAGCCGCTCGGATCGTAGAACAGACTCTGGGCTTGCTGCATTTGCGCGACCGCGCGATCGAGCTGCTTGGACGAGATGCGCTCCGCCAGCGCCGGGTAATGGAGCCGGACAAGGTGGAGAAAGCCCGAGGCGAATTCGCCGGGCAGGCGGCCTCCCGTATCGATCTCCGGGGCGACCGGCGTCTTGCACGTATGAATGCCGGCGCGGCGCATCAGAATTTCCGAATCCATCGCCGTTTCGTAGAGCTGATGATGCCATTTGCGAAAGCCCGAACGGCTGAAGACGAACGGGTGAAGATGACGGTCCAGAACGTGGTGAAGCAGAAATCCAAGGCTGTACGCGGTTACCGGATCCTCGGCGGGCCGAGCTCTCGACTCCTCGAGCAAGGAAAGAAGGAAGGGTCCGCACCGCGTCGCATGCATCAGCGCGCCCAGCTTGTTAAGGGCGGTGTCTCCGGTTTGCCAGGGCAAATAACGATCGTAGAAGAGGAAGTCCGGCCCTTGACAGCCGAGCTGGAACGCGGTTTTCCATTCGCGGAGCGTCATGGGTCTTTCGACCCTGAGGTCGCTTAAAACCTCTCTGCCGAACTGAATATGGGCCCAAACATTCGGCATCGTTCATCCTCCTCGGACAAAAATCAGTGTACTTGTACCTATGATTTCAGTATAATAGGAGAAAGTGGTTACGGCTAGCGGTTCAATCCAACAGACAAGGGGCGCGTTCAGGCATGAAGGCTGAGTACATCAACCCGTTTTTGGAATCCGCGCGAATGGTTATCGAACAGATGGTGCAAATTCGTCCCAGCACGGGGCAGCTCTCGATTCGGGACATCAAATTCGCGGAAAACCATGTATGGATTCAAATTGGACTGACGGGTCATCTGACCGGAGACATCGTATTCGGATTAAGCGAATCGGTAGCGTTGCGGATCGTCTCCGCAATGATGGGCGGTTATGCCATTACCGAGATCGACGATATGAGCAAGAGCGCGATTTCCGAGCTGGGCAACATGATCAGCGGCAACGCCAGCACGATGCTGTACAACCAGGGCGTGCACGTCGACATTACCCCGCCGAAGATTATGGAGGCGCATTTCGCTTCGGTTACCGGCGCTACGAGGGCGCTTGCGGTTCCTCTGATTATGGACGGAATCGGAGAGATGGAGATTCAGGTTCTCATTGCGTGATACATACGAATGAACGCCCCGTCAGGGGCTTTTTTCATGGGACGATTTATCCGGATGCGTAATTTGGCGAGGAGGGGTTATGATGAGAGTAGAGCTGCGCGGCAAAGTCGTGCTCATCACCGGTGCTTCGAGCGGCATTGGAGCGAAAGTTGCCGTTCTGTTGGCCGAACGGGGAGCGATTCCGATTCTGACGGCGCGTTCCGTGGACAAAATGGAGAAGCTGACCGCCTCCCTCGCCGGGGAGCATGCCGTGTACGGGATGGACGTCCGGTCGGACGAACAGGTTCGGGAGACGATGGCGCGGGTCGTGGAGCGTTACGGCAAAATCGACGTGCTTCTGAACAATGCGGGCTACGGGGAGTTCGTCCGCTTCGCCGACGCTCCGGTCTCTCATTTTCAGGAGATGATGGACGTCAACTATATGGGCTCGGTCCGCTGCGCCCATGCGGCGCTGCCTTACATGCTGCAAGCGGGGCAGGGGCATATCGTCAACGTCGCATCGATGGCCGGGAAGATGGCGACCGCGAAGTCGACCGCCTACTCCGCGACGAAGCACGCCGTGCTCGGCTTTACGAACGCATTGCGGCAGGAACTGCAAGGAACGGGGATCGCCGTGTCGGCCGTCAACCCGGGGCCGATCGATACGCCGTTCTTCGAGCGCGCCGACCCGAGCGGACAGTACGTGCGCAACGTCAGTTGGTTCATGATGTCGCCGGACAAGGTCGCCCGGGCGATCGTATCCGTCATCGAGAAGCGCAGGCCGGAGCTGGACATGCCATGGACCGCGTCGGCCGGAGCGAAGTTTATGCTGCTGTTTCCGCGGCTCGGCAACGCGTTGTTCGGGAAGCTGATGAATCGGAAATAGGTTTTACATGAGATAAGGGGTTGTAAGGATGGACGACTTTGTAGCATTGGGATTAAACGAGACCTTGGCCGGCAAGCTGGCGGCTTCGGGAATTACGCAGCCTTCCGAGGTGCAGCGTCAGGCTTGGCCGGAGCTGCTGGGCGGAAGAGACGGCATTCTGATCTCGCCGACGGGAACGGGCAAGACGTTGGCGTATTTGCTGCCGCTGCTGCAGAGCATCGACGGCTCGCGCAAGGAGGTCCAGGCGCTCGTACTCGCGCCGACCCAGGAGCTGGCGATGCAGATTATGCGGGAGGCGGAAGTCTACGGGCAGCCGCTCGGCATTAAAGCCGCGGCGCTGATCGGCGGAGCGTCGCTGGCTCGGCAGCTCGAACGGATGAAAAGCAAGCCGGCGCTGATTGTAGGCACGCCGGGCCGGGTACGCGAGGTGGCGAATACGCGCAAGCTGTCGCTGCACGGGGTCGGCTTCGTCGTCGTGGACGAGACGGACCGGATTTTCTCCCTCGGCGGCCGGGGCGACGTCGAGCAGCTGCTGAAGCAATGCTCGAAAGAGCGGCAGACCGTCTTCGTATCGGCGACGCGGTCGCAGGCGATGCGCGAGGCGGAAGCGAAGTGGCAGAAGGACCCGTGGGTGTCCGACGTGACGGAGCGGGAGAACGAGAACGGACTGTCTTCCACGCTTAAACACTGGTATTTCCTCGGAGACCGGCGCGACAAGATCGATCTGGTACAGAAAATCGTCCGGCATATGAAGCCGTCTTCCGCGCTGCTGTTCGTGAACGATACCGAAAAGATCGGCGAACTGATCGCCAAGCTGCGCTACGAGGGCTTGTCGGTCGACGCGTTGTACGGGGACACGAGAGGGCAGGAGCGCGGCGAAGTCATGCAGCGCTTCCGCAAAGGGCGCACGAAGCTGCTGATCGCGACCGACGTCGCGGCCAGAGGGCTCGATCTGCCCGGCTTGCCTCTCGTCATCCAATTGGAGCCCGCTCTGGACGCGGATCACTACGTGCATCGGTCGGGACGTACGGCGAGAATGGGGCGCGAGGGTACCTCCATTACGCTGATTGCGCCGGAGGAACGTTTTATTCTCGACAAGCTGGAGAAGCAATTGAGCATTACGATCGAGCCGAAAACGCTGTACGAGGGCCGGGTCGTGTCTTACGAGGAAGGCATGGCGCGCAAGGGCGGCGGCAGAGGCCGCGGGGCGTCTGCGGATGGCGGCAGCGGCGGCAAGGACGAGCGTCCGGCGTGGAAGTCGAAGGCCGAGTACTTGGCTTCGCTGGAGGCGCGGAAATCGGCGGAGAGCAAGGAAGCGCAGGGCGGCGAAGCTCGGCGCGCTCGGCCTCAGCCGGCGGTCAAGGCTGCCGGGAAGGCGGCGGGCAAGCCGGCCGGAGCGTCCGCGGGCAAGCCTCAGTCTGCGGCTAAGTCGGCGCCTTCGGCTGCCAAGCAGACTCCGGCGGCTGCCAAGCCGAAGCAGGGCAAGTCGAAGTCGGAGCGCGCGAGAGAGCAGAAGAACAAAGGCGCTCCGAAGTGGCTGAAGGCGAAGCGGGAAGCGGCTTCGACTCCTAAGCAGGATTAAAGCTGGGATTGAGCGATTCCGCGTCGGAGGGCGTTGCTCTAAAGAGTCGAACATTGGCGCTTGAATGGTCAGTCCACAAATAGAAAAAGCCGTCTCCTGCGTGCGATCCTTGTATCGCGGCACAGGGGACGGCTTATTTGTATTATTGCGGAATACGTTCGACTTCCTCGAGAGTAGGCATGCCGTCTTGGGCGCCGAACTTGGTAACCGACAAGGAGGCGGCCCTGACCGCGAAGCGGAGCGAGCGCTCCGTGTCCCAGCCGGAAGCAAGTCCATAGGCGAAGGCGGCGTTCAGGCAGTCTCCCGCACCGGTCGTGTCGACGGGCTGAACCGGCGGAGCGGCAACCGTCTCGGGAGCTCCGTCCCTGACGCAGGAAGCCCCATGCTTGCCGCGCGTGAGAATGACGGAATGTCCGTAGCGGTTGGTCCACTCGATCAATCCGGCCTGCCAGTCGTCCGGCGCAACGCCGCCGTCGCCTTCCCGGTCTCCGTAAGCGCCGAGAATGGCGAATTCGGTCTCGTTCGGCGTAATATAATCGGCCAAGCGAAGCACTTCCTCGGGCAGTGTCCGGGCCGGAGCCGGGTTAAGGATCGTCCGCACGCCCGATTCCTTGGCGATGCGAAGCGCGGCCGCGGCCGATTCGAGCGGAATTTCCAACTGCACGAGAAGCACGTCGGCCCCGGCGATCAGATCGCGCGACCGTTCGACCCGCTCCGGAGTTACCTGGCCGTTGGCGCCGGGAACGATGACGATGCTGTTGTCCTCATGCGTATGGAGGATCGAGGCTATTCCCGTCGCGGTATCGTTCAGAACGTCGATACGATCCGTAAGCACGCCGTTTTTTCTCATCTCGTCCACGATTGTCGTTCCGAACGGGTCGCTGCCGACGGCGCCGATCATGTACACTTCGGCTCCGAGCCTCGCGCAGGCTACCGCTTGGTTCGCCCCTTTGCCTCCCGGAATGAAATGGACGGATTCTCCCTGCAGCGTCTCTCCGGTTCGGGGCGCTCGCTCCGCGGTGACGACGAGGTCCATATTCAAGCTGCCCACGATCGCGATGCGAGGGCGTTTCATGTTGACCACCTCTTTTTTTCTTTCTATCATCGCACGAATGGGCTTATTGCGCCAGCTTCTGGAACAGATCCGAACGCCAAACAAAGGGGCTGTCCCATAAGTAAAAAGAGACGTATGAACAATTATCGATAGGTGAATGGTAATGGGCATCTATCTCCTTCCGCTTCTATACGATCCTGAAATGGGAACGGTAAACCCGTTAAGAGGTGATTTCAGGACCGTATGAGGCAGTCTCCAGGAGATAGATGCCCCCTTTTTTCATCGATAATTTTGTACGTCTCTACTTATGGGACAGCCCCGTTGCACGCAGATTAGACGCTTAACGGTACGTTCTGGTTGTCAGCTCGTCCAGGCTCTTGAACTCGTAGCCTTGTGAGCGTGCAGCGTCGATAATGCGGCCGAGCGCTTCGGCGTTGTCGCGGGAGACGGAGTGGAGCAGGATGACCGCGCCGGGGTGAAGCTGGCTCATCACGCTGTCGTAGGCGTATTTCCAGCCTCGCTGCGCGTTGACGTCCCAATCCTTGTACGCGACCGACCAGAAGACGCCGGTATACCCCAGCTCGCGGCAGACGCCGAGCATGGAGTCGCTGAAGATGCCCCGAGGCGGCCGCATATACCGCATTTCCCGAGCGCCCGTCAGCTCGACCACCCCTTGTTTCACCTTGTCCATTTCGCCGCGAATGCGATCCGCTCCGACTTGGCTCAGGTCCGGGTGGCTCCAGGAATGGTTGCCGACCAGGTGGCCCTCTTTGGCCATTCTTTGCACCAGCTCGGCCTGGTCCTTCACGAAATGTCCGGTCACGAAGAAGGCGGCCGGAACCTGCTTGTCGCGAAGAACGTCCAAAATGCGCGGCGTATAGCCGTTCTCGTAGCCGTTGTCGAAGGTCAGGTACAGCTCTTTGTTTCCGGTATTGCCGAGGAAGATGGCTTCCTGCTTCTGCAGAACGCCGATGAACCCTTCCTGCGCGATGGACGGCAGGCTTCCCTGCTTGCTCTTCTTGAATCCGAAGTGGTAGGGGGAATAAGGGTTCGCGGCGGCGCTGGCGGCAACAATCAAACAGGCGGCGATCAGGCCGCACGCCGAGACGGCGAACAAGCGATTGCGCATGAACGTAGGCACTCTCCTTGCGGACATGGTTCTTAATACCATGGTACGAAGGAATCGGAATTATTCACGATTGGCTTCCGAATCCGGAGAATGCTTCCTACTTGAGCCTTATTTCCGGCTTTGGGCCTTGCCAGGGAGGGGTATTTCCCTGAATGCTTATATATGCGGGACATACTCGCGAATACGATCGCTGCAAAGGAGAGACTTCATGATGAAACAGATGCAACCGGTCCTTAAGAAGACAGCTGCGGCTACGCTGGCATTAGCCATGCTTGCGGGCAGCGCGACCGCGGCGATGGCTTCGGCCCAATCCGATCGCGGCTCGAAAAACCGGAACGACGACAAACGCGGCAAGAGCGGCATTCATTTGAATTATAAAGACGTGAACGGCAAAGAGTGGAAATGGGCGTACGGACCGATCGTCCGGCTTGCCGCCCAGGGCGTATTCAACGGGTACGGGGACGGCAGCTTCAAGCCGCGCAACAACATTAGCCGGATCGAGGCGCTCGTCGCCGCGGTGCGCTTGCTCGGACTCAAGGAAGAAGCCGAGAAGCCGGAAAACGCGAACGCCAAGCTGAATTTCAAAGATTTCGCGCAATTGAAGAAAAAATACGGCTGGGCGGTAGGCTACGTCGCCGTGGCGCTGGAGAACGACTTGTTCTCCGAGACGGACGCCGTCATCAACCCCGACAAGCCGGCTACCCGGCTGTGGGCTTCCGTGCTTCTCGTCAAGGCGATGAAGCTGGAGGCGGAAGCGAAGAAGAAGATGGATACGGAGCTGCCGTTCCGCGACGCGAAGGAAATTCCGGCGGGCTCCGTCGGATACATCGCGGTGGCGCTGGAGAAAAACCTGATCAAAGGCTACGACGACAAGACGTTCCAGCCGAACCGCCCCGTTACCCGGGCGGAGCTGGCTTCCCTGCTGGACCGCGTCGATCAGCAGCTTCCCGAAGAAGGCAGGGCGCAAGCGATCGTCGGCACGCTCGAGACGGTCTCGGGCAACGCGTTCACGGTCAGAAAATCGGACGGAACGAAGGTGACGGTACCGGTCGACGCTAACGTGTTCATTTTCCGCGACAACGTCAAAGCTCCGTTCTCCGCCCTGCAGTCCGGCGACGAGATGCTTGTCCGCACATACGAAGGCAAAGCGGTGTTCGTCGAGGTGACGAAATCGGCCGCGGCGAACGCGCAGTTCGCCGACAGCGGCACACTCGGCTCGTTTACGCTGAATGCGGACGGCAAGCTGGCGACAATCTCCTTGAACAAAACGTCGGACGGCGTCACCCACATCATTATTTACGACGTGGACCCTAACGTGACGATCAGCGGCGGCGCCGGCTTGTCGCCTAACGCGAACGTTGTCGTCCGCGGGGTTAATCACGTCGTGAAGTCGATCGAAATCCAATCGTAGCCTTCCGCGGCAACGAGAATCGCAGCATTCCAAAATCGGCGGGTCAGGTTTTCCTGACTCCGCCGTTTTTTTGGCTTAGCAGCACCTTCATCCGTCCGTGGCTTCCTTGCTCGAAGCTTGCTTGGATGAAGCTTTCCTCCCCAGTTCCGCCAGGAACAGAAACAGAAGAACCGGAAGCATCGTTATCGCTTCGACGATCAGAAATCCCCACGTTCCGACGGAGAGCGCCCTATACCATTTGTAGTCCGACAGCACTGCGTATACGAGAGCGAGCCAGACGGCGGACGCCGCATAGGCCAAACCGTAAGCTTTCATCCTAGACACCTCCGATTCTACCATTCCTCACGGTCAGCGTCCCTATTCCGAGTAAAAAAAGGGGGGCCTGCGCATACTGAAACGGCGCCGAAAGGATGGTGGGATATGGAACGTCAGGTAACGATCAGCAATTTTCAATTGATGTCCCTTATCGTCATTTCGACGATCGGAGCTTCCAGCTTATATGCGCCGGCCGCTTTGGTCGGGTATGCCGAGCGGAATTCATGGTATCTGGTCATTGCCGGAGGCCTGGCGGGCATATTGAACATATCCGTATTTCTTGCGCTGAATCGGATGTATCCCGACAAAAATCTGATCCGCATTTGCAAGCATGTACTCGGTCCGTGGGTGGGAGGCTTGCTGGCATTCGCTTTCGTCTGTTATTTCCTGGATATTACGTCATGGGTGCTGAGGGAGTTCGCGCACTTCTTCATCATCGCGTTGAATCCGATCATTCCCCAATCCTGGTATTTGGCCGTCGGCATCATTATGGGAGCCTACGCCGTCAGCCGCGGTCTGGAAGCCTTCAGCCGCGTGTCGGAAATCGTGCTGTTCGTCATCGTATCCGCTTTTTTGGGCATTTACGTGGTATTGATCTCGCAATATCATCCGGAATATTTATTGCCCGTGCTCGAGAACGGCTGGCTCGAACCGCTCTCCGGAATCATTCCCGTCGCTACCTGGTTGGGGGATTTGATGTTCATCTCGATGATGTTGAATCATGTGCGCCGCACGAAAAAGACGGCGGCATTCGCGGTCGGAGCCGTGACCATCACGACTTTGCTGCTGCTGCTGTCGGTTCTCTCCTGCACGATGATGTTCGGGGCCAAGACGACCGCGACGTTTACCTATCCGAGCGTCAGTCTTATCCAGAATATCCGTCTGTTTCGCTACATCGAGCGGTTCGACGCGGCCCTCGTCGCGGTATGGGTTATGAGCTCGTTCATTAAGATCTCGGTATATTTGTGGGCTACGCTGCAAGGACTTGCCGAGTTCATGAAGCTGGAGAAGCCAAGGCTTTTTCTCGTTCCGTTATCCGCGGGGATTTATGTTTGCGCGAAGTTCAAAATATGGGGATTGATCGAGCTCGGCACCTTTTACGAGAGACAGGCCTGGTTTTTCTATCTGTTTCAGTTCGTCATTCCGGTGGTTGTTCTGTCCATTGCGTGGCTCAGGGGAGACGGCCAAAAGGCGGAGGTGGGCGCATGAATCGGGGGCAAACGGAGTTTAGGGAGGACTTGGCGGTAAATGTCGGCGTACTTAAGGAACTGATGCAGCATTCCGACGATCTCGTGTTCATCGATCGGGAGCTTTCGTCCGGAGAGCCGATCAAGATTGCGTACGTGCATGGCCTGACCGATGACCGCAAACTGGAATATTTGCTTGCAAAAGCGAAGGAGTTCGGAGATTCGGACTTTCCTTTCGGAAGCGACGATCGCTTGTCAACGGCCGAGCAAGCGGCGGACTGTCTTGCGGCCGGCCAAGCGGTGCTGCTGTTCTCGGATCCGCCGGGGGCAGCGGCGATCGATGTGCTGGGCGTCCAGCTCCGAGGCGTAGAAGAGCCTTCGAGCGAATCGACCGTCAAAGGACCGCGAAGCGGATTTACCGAATCGTTGACCAACAATTTGGCGTTGGTCCGGTATTTCTGTCCGTCCCCGCAGTTGAAAGTCGAGCATCGGAAAATTGGAAGGCTGAGCCGGACCAACATCGCGGTTCTGTCCGTCGCGGGTGTCGCGAATCCTCGTATTCTGGAAGAGCTGCACCGAAGACTCGACGAAATCATGACCGACTTCTTGCTCGGAAGCACTACGATCGAGGAATGGATCGCCGACAACCGGGGAACGATGTTTCCTTTGCTGGAATCGACCGAACGGCCGGACCGGGTCGTCGGCGCGCTCATGGACGGTCGGATCGCGGTCATCGTTCAAGGCACTCCGTTCGTCGTTTTGCTTCCTTTCGTGTTTTTGCAGGCGTTTCAGGTCGGGGAAGACTATTCATGGAACTACTATATCGGCTCGATGCTTCGTTTGCTGCGGATTTTTTGCGGACTGATCGGGATGCTGCTGCCCGCTTTTTATGTCGCGACGGTTACGTTCCATCACGAGCTCGTTCCGACCGCGCTCCTGCAGAGCATCGCCGCTGCCAAAGAGCCGGTGCCTTTTCCCGCAGTCGTGGAAAGCTTCGCCATGATGTTCGCGTTCGAAATCATGCGCGAAGCGGGCGTTCGCATGCCGAAGCAAATCGGCCAAGCGGTGAGCATCGTCGGCGCGCTCATTCTGGGACAGGCGGCGGTGGAGGCGGGGATCGTATCTCCAATCATGGTCATCGTCGCGGCGTTGACGGGCATTTGTACATTTACGCTGCCGCCGACCGCGATGAATTACGCGCTTCGCCTGCTTCAATTCGGCATGACGTTCCTCGCCTCCATATTGGGTTATGTCGGCGTCGTGGCGGGGATCGTCGTCCTGCTGACTTACTTGGCGTCCTTGCGTTCTTTCGGGGTTCCGTATTTAGGTCCGGCCGCTCCGTTCAACGCGCTGGAGCTTACGGACGTCGTGATCCGGCGGCCAGCCACTTGGAACGTCAAGCGGCCGGCCTTGTTCCGGGCCATCAATCCGTATCGGTTCAGAGGTGGGGACAAATGAGAGGAGCGGGGCGGCTTGCCCGGGTTCTAACCGCCTTGGCTTTATTGTGTTCGGGCTGCAAAGGCAATCTGGAGCTGAACGAACTCCACATCGTTCATTCCGTCGGTTTGGATCCGGGCAAGAACGGCGGCGTAAAGCTATACGCGGAAGTGGCAAAGCTGGCGTCCGGACAGCAGCAGCCGAAAGGGATGCAGAACAGAACGTTCATATTGACCTCGGAGGGGAGCAACCTGTTCGAAGCGGCGCGATTGATGAGGGTCAAGTCGGACCGGACGCTGCTATGGGGACAGACGACGGCGATCGTCATCAGCAAAGACATCGCGCTCCAAGGCATGGAAAGGCAGATCGAGACGTTCCGGCGGTTTCGGCAATTCCGGAATACGACTCTCGTCTACATGGTCGACGGATCGTCGGCGGAAGTCTTGAAAGCGGAGATGCCCAATGCTTCGATCAGCGCTCAGGCTTTAAGAGGACTGGCCGAGGGAGGAGAAAGCACGGCGTTGACCGATCCGACATCGCTGCTGGACATCTATAAAGATTGGAACAACGGCTTTAGAGACATTAAGATTCCTTCTATTAAGGTACTGAAGGACCGGAACGGCGGGAAAGGGGAGAAACTGCTCAAAGCCGTCGGTTTTTTCGCGTTCCGTGGAAATCGGCTGGCCGGCTTCATGCCCGCTCGGGTGAGCAAAGGTTATCTTCGGGCCGCCGATCGCTTGAAAGGCTCGTCCGAAAAGCTGGCATGCCCCGGGGAATCCGGCACATCGATCGCGTTCGAGAACACGAAGAACGACAGCCGTATCTCCGTATCGGTTAGCGACAGCGGGATTCCTTCCGTCCGGATAGAGGTAGACGCGGATTTGAACCTGGTCGGCGCGACATGCGAAGACGTGACCGTAACCCCGGAGCTGATCGCGGGTTGGGAGAAGCGGTTAAACGAAGAGATCGCCGGCCAGATCGAAGATTTCTTCTCCTTCTCCAAGCGTCATAAGACCGATCTGCTCGGCATCGGGGAACGTATTCACCGAAAGCGGCCGAAGCAGTGGAAGCAGATGAAGGACGATTGGGCCGAGATCTATCCGACGTGCCGATTTTCCGTGATCGTTCACACCCGAATCGACCATACCACCTTTACAGTTTGACCTCTTTTTTTGTAAGCCGGTCATGAGCCCGCTATAATAAAGAGAACGAAAGGCACATATGCCGCTTATCGGGAGGCTGGAGATTGGTGGTATTCGGAAAAGGGAAGGCAGGCGGCGAGTCTGCGCTTGCGATCAAGGAGCTGACAGGAGGCTACAGTCGGCGTCGGCCGGTGCTGCACGGCGTATCCATGACGCTGAACCGCGGCGAGCTGCTGGGGCTGATCGGATTAAACGGAGCGGGGAAGAGCACCGCGATCAAACATATTCTGGGACTGATGGTTCCGCACAGCGGGGAAGTTCGCGTCGCCGGAGCGACGCTGGAGGAGGACAGGGAGCTGTACCGCTCCTCCATCGCTTACGTGCCGGAACAGCCGTCCTTGTTCCCGAACTTGACGGTGAAGGAACATTTGCAGTGGACTGCGATGGCTTACGGACTTGAGCAGGACGCCGCTTGGGCGCGCGCCGACAAGCTGGCCGCGACGTTCCGGATGACCGACGCGATGAAGTCGCTGCCGGATACGCTGTCCAAAGGGATGAAACAGAAGGTTATGCTCATGAACGCGCTGCTCGTCGAGCCGGCGCTGCTCATTATCGACGAACCGTTCCTCGGGTTGGACCCGCTGGCGATCCGGGGATTGGTGGGCGCTCTGGACGAAGTCCGCTCGCAAGGCACGGCGATTTTGCTCAGCTCCCATATTTTATCCGCGCTGGAACGTAAGGCGAATCGGCTCGTCGTAGTGCACAAGGGGCGGCTGATCGCGGAAGGCACGCCGAAGGAAGTCAAGGCGCAGGCCGGCTGCGCCGGGGCGGAAGCGACGCTGGACGACGCTTTCGAGGCGTTGGTGGAAGCCGCGGAAGGAGGCCGCTCGGGTGAGTAGGAATGCGCACGGGGAACAGGGCGACTTCCTGCGCTCCCTTCGGCGAGAGCGCGCCGCGGGTTTCCGACGGGAGATCGTGCCGTATTTCCGCTATGTGTTCCAGAGCGGATTCGGCTTGTTCGCTTCGGCGATTTTTTTCGCAGCGCTGATCTGGTACACGGATTTGATCAAGGATGTGCCCGCCGACTGGCCGTCCAAGTGGGTCGGAGCGGTCGTTCTCTCCCTTGCGGCGCTGCGAGCTCCGCTTCGGACGTATTTGCGTCCGGCCGATCCGATCTTCCTGTTGGCGATGGAAAACCGCGTGCTCCGGGAATATATCGGCGGAGCCTTGCGCCGGGCGATCGTTGCCGGTGTGCTTCGGACGCTCGTCGTATTCGCGTTGTACGCGCCGATCTACATCCGTTCTCCGCAGACGGCGGAGCTGGCGGACGCTCATTCGCCCGCCGTTCTGGCCGTGCTGTTCGCGTTGCTGGCCGGTTACAACGTCTACGGCGGCTGGCGCGAGCGGAGGGCGGCGGCGCGATCTTGGCGGATCGGGTTGAAAGCCGTCCGAGTGCTGCTGACCGCGGCCGCGGTGACGGCGCTGCTGCTCAAGCCGCCGGCGGCGGCGATCCTGTTCGCGATGGTGTGCATGGCCTTACTGGCTTTGCTGTGGCGCTTGCCCGCGCAGCATGCGCTGCCCTGGGAGCGGCTGATCGAAGAGGAGGCTTCGTCCCGGCGCAAGTGGATGGGCTTTCTGAGCTGGTTCGTAGACGTTCCTTCCGAGACGGCCAAGCCGGCTTATCGCCGCTGGATCGCATGGGTCGGCAATCTTATTCCGTGGAGCAAGCGTTGGGCTTGGCATTATTTGTACGTCAAAGTGTTTTTGCGGGGAGATACGTTCGGGGCGTTCTGGAGATGGATTATCGTGACGTGTATCGTAGTGGCCGTGTCGGGCAGCGCGCTGGCCGATGCGATCGCATTCGGCGTATCGCTCGTCGTATGCGGGCTGCAGCTCAGCGAGCTTAAGAGAGTTCGCTTCGTGGAGACGGCCGACACGCTGCCGCTTCCTCCGCAAGGGAAGCTAGCCGCGGCTGCTTCGGTCGCTCGGTGGTCCGGCATTGCGGCCGTAGCCGTAATCGGAGCCGTCGGGCCGGCGACTGCGGGGCTGGGAGCGGCGCTGGGCGGGTCCGGTGCGGAAGAGACGCTGCGGCTCGATTACTGGCTGGCGGCGATCGCATTCGGCTTGCTCTGGTGCGGCTGGTGGATGCCTCGGAAAATCGCGAAGTTCAGGGACGAGGACGACTTGTAAGACATGCGAAAGAGGCTGTTCCATGAGACATTCGCGGACAACCATAGAATCATCGATTAAATAAGAACGGGGTATGTATCTCCTTACACTGCTGATACGATCATGAAATTTGAACGAGTAAACCCGTAACAGGGTAATTTCATGACTGTATGAGGCAGACGCTTCGCTCTTCAGGAGATACATACCCCTTTTCTCTCTCTCTCGATGATCTTAGTTGTCCGGTCTTATGGAAAGCCTCTTTGCTTATATCGCCTATAGAATTAAGCGTTGCCCGCCTTCACGTCCAGGACCGCTTGGTAGATCCGGTCGAACAAGTCTTCCAGATTGCCTTCCTCGATGCAGGAGAAGGCGACGCGAAGATCGGTCTCGCCCAGCGCGATCGTGCCTACGCCGTAAGCGTTCAGCAGACGTTGGCGCACGGCTTCGGCGTCCACGGTCAGATTAAGGCACATGAAGTAGCCGGAGTTGAACGGGTAATAAGTCCATACGTCGCCGTACTTGCCGCTGTCCAGCAAATTCTTCACCTTGTTGGCGCGGCCTTTCATGATGCGGAACTTCTCTTCCTTCTGCGCTTGGAAACGGTCCGACTTGAGCGCCCGCAAAATAAACGTCTGCGAAGGGTGAGGTCCGCTGGAAATCGTGGAGCGGATGTTGCCGATCGTCTTCTGCTCCAGCGCCGACAAGCTTGCGTCGCTCAGGCCGCCGTAGGTGATGAAGCCTACGCGAAAGCCCCAGACGTACTCCTCTTTCGTCGCGCCGTCGACCTTGATGGCGAGAACGCGCTCGTGCAGCCCGCTAAGCTGGCCGAACAGCGACTCCTGCAAGGAATCTTCGAAGAACAGGCCGAAGTAGGCGTCGTCGGTAACGGCCACGACGTTGATGCCGGCTTCTGCGGCGTCGCGGACGGCGGCGACGATGGCGCGTCCTTCTTCCACTCCCGGAGTATAGCCGGTCGGGTTGATCGGGAAGTTGAGCAGCACGATCGCCTTCCCCTTGTCCTTGCGGGAGAGCAGCGCGTCGCGCAGTCCGGCCGCGTTGAAGCGATTGTCCGCATCGTACAGCGGGTAGTAGACCATTTCTCCGCCGCGGCGGACGTTAAAGGTCAGCTCGTAGTTTTCCCAGTTTTTGTCCGGTACGATGACCGCGTCTCCCGCGTCCACGAACAGGTCGCCGACGATGCTGAGACCGTGGGTCAGCGCGTTCGTTACGACCGGCTGGCTGATCTGCTTGCCGGCGACGGACGGGTTCTCGGCGATCATCTTCTCCCGCCAAATCGCGCGGAGCTCGGGTTTTCCTCCCGGAGGAGCATATTCGTAAAGATCCTTCGGATCGTAAGCAGACAGCGTTTCCTGAATGACTTCCAGGTGCATGGGCTTGCCGTTCTCGGTCGCGATGCCGATCGTGGCGTTGTAGGAGCCGGCCTTCTGCTTCGCTTCGGCGGATTGGCTCAAGATGCCCAGCTTGGGCAAATACATGGCTTTGCCGAGGCTGGAAAGCATATCGGCGACATGCGGATTGTCTCGGGCAATCGTCTCGTTCAACTGCTGAGCAAGGGGATTCATCACTTTCATCCTTCCAATCGTCATTAGGTGATATTATACACCATTGACCGAAGAGCGTCATTGCGTTAAAGCGTTTTCCCCGAAAAAAAGGACACGGATTTCGTGAGTTTTCACCAATTCGTTTCACGGTCCGATCGCTTGTTCGAGCGCGGGGCTGCGGAGTTACTTTCTCGCTCCGCCGCCGCGAATTCTCTCGACCGTATCGGGGTCCCCCGGCAGACCGCGTTCGAGCAGGCGCTCGGCGATATTCTCCCGCTTCTTCTCCGGAACGTTCTGGCCGAACTTGAACTTGCCCGTCAGGCTCTCCGGGTCGAGGCGCATGACGGCGACGCCCCGCAAGGAAGAGGCATAGCGCGGGTCCGACGCGTCGATGGGCGAGTGTCCTCCTTCCGGCTGCATGTTGAGGAGCAGCGCGGCCAGAGCGGACGCTTTCTCAGCCGGTTCTTCGACTTGGGCGACCGTTCCGCGAATGCGCACGGAGCGGAAGAAGACGGTCGCGGGACAGGCCAGATAAGGATCCGTAAAATAAGAAGGAATGAAGGCGTGAGCCTGATAGACGACGAACTCGGCGCGAGGGTCGGCGGCGATTCCGGCCATCTTCTCGCCCTGCTTGCTGCCGTGGAAGTAGACGGCCCCGTCATGCCAGGCGTAGTTCAGCGGAACCGCCTTTGGCCACCCGTCGGCTCCCGAGAACGTCAGTACGCCGTCGTGCCTTTCTTCCAAAAAATCGATGCATTCCTGTTCGTCGGCTTGGAACTCTTTTCTTCTCATGAAGACATCCACTCGCTTTCACTTGGTTGAGGAACAGTGTACGCCCTGCATTGACAAGAGAAAAGATCCATTTTACAGTAAAATGACTAGTCCATTTATTCAGTCGTGATCCATGGCGGACTTTTTGAACAACCTCTAAAAAGAAGGGTTGCGTATGGCATCTCCGTTTGCTTATTCCGCCAAGCTGTCCGATTGCGGCAGCAAGCATTTGGCGATGTATTTGGCTATTCGGGAAGCGATTATGGAAGGGACGCTGTCGCCCGGAGAGAAGCTGCCTTCCACCCGGCAATTGGCCGCCCTGTACGGACTGTCGCGGGGAAGCGTCAGCCTGGCTTACGAAATGCTGTCCGCGGAAGGCTTCGTGCAGGCCGGCGTCGGACAAGGCACCTTCGTGGCGGGAGCGGATCGGGGATCGGCGGGATTGGGCGCGGCCTCGATCGGAGGGACACCCGATACGGCAAGAGAGCCTCCGCGGCTGACGAAATGGGGCCGCCGTCTGCTGGAGCTGCCGCCGATGGCGCCGTCGCCCCAGCCGAAGCTTCCGTCCGGACGGAAACGTCCCGCGGACGCGGAGGAGATCGTCTCGTTCGTTCCGGCGGGACTTGGCTCGGAGCGTTTTCCGTGGCAGGAGTGGAAAGCGGAAGTCGCGCATCAATGGAAGAGCCTCGGAGTCTCCGGCGCCGTCGACGGCCACGGAACCGAAGGCAGCCTGGAGCTGCGCAAGGCGATCGCCGGCAGATTGCGCCGGGAGCGGGGCATTCCGTGCCGGGAGGACGATATCGTCGTCACCTCCGGATCGATGCAGGCGATCGCTCTGCTGGCGCAGCTGATGCTGGAGGAAGGCAAGTCGGCGGTCATCGAAAATCCTTGCTACGTCGGCATTCGCAACGCGGTGGAGGCAACGGGCGCGACTCTCATTGCGGAGCGCACGGACGGAGGTGGCATCGTGCCGAGGGATTGGGACGCCGAGCTGCTGTTCGTGACGCCTACCCGGCAATTCCCGACGGGCGTCGTGCTCAGCTACGAGCGCAGGCAGGCGCTGCTGGCGTGGGCGTCCAGGCGCAACGCGTGGATCGTGGAGGACGATTACGACAGCGACTTCCGCTGGGGAGGACGTCCGATCGAGCCGCTCAAGGCGCTGGACCGGGAAGGCCGCGTCGTCTACGTCGGCACGTTCTCCCGTTCGATGAGCGCCAGCATGAGAATCGGCTTCGCGGTCGTCCCGAAGGAGCTGATGCAGCCGCTGCTGCTCGCCAAGAAGCTGTACGACCCGCATCCGACGGGCATCGCGGAGCAGCAGGCGCTGGCGAATTGGATGTCCTCGGGCGGCTACGATCGGCATATGCGCAAGGCCCGCCGCATTCTCGGCAAGCTCGAGCATAAGCTGCGCACCAGCCTGGCCGCCAATCTGCAGGAGCTGTTCACGGCTGTTCCGTCGGATGCCGGACTGCACGTGTACGCAAGATGGGAAGGAACGGCAGAAGGCTATCGCCGTTTGGTCGAAGAGTGCGCGCGCGGCGGCGCGGTATGGAAGGACGGGGCGGCTTACGATATTCCGTCCGAAGGGGCGCTCCCGGAGAAGACGCCGACTTCGGCGCTGTTCGGGTTCGCCCACCTGAGCGAACGTCAGATAGAAGAAGGCATTCGTCGAATCCGTCAGGCGGCCGCAGCGCTGAACGTGCTGCGCGAAAGGCCGGAACAAGGAGGTCTCGTTCATGATTAACCTATCGCCTACATCGTTCGTCCTGCTCCCCGCGTTCGCGAAAATTTCGTGCGAACCGGGGTGGAAATGGCAGAAGCGGGAAAAGCCGCTGGCCAACTACGACATTTTCTACGTGTGGAGCGGCGAAGGGGAGCTGTCTCTTAACGGGAAGATGTATACGCTGGGCAAGGGAAGCTGCTTTCTCTTCCGCAAAGGGGATCATACGTGGGCGACGCACAATCCGCAGAAGCCGCTCGTGCTCACGTACATTCATTTCGACGCGGCCGAGCCGGTCGAAGACGTGCCGCAGCCTTATCGCGTGCTGGAGGACACGTTCGATTTCGAGCATCTGCTGTCCAAGTACGTGCGTCTGTTTCTGGTGAAAACGTTCGCGGCCGAGGTCGAAGCGCAGCTGATTCTGAAGCAGCTGATTATCCATCTGCTGCGCTATGATCGCGAAGAACCGATCGAGCGGAAGGCCAGCAATCAACTGAGCGAGAGCATCCGAGAGGTCGCGAACTATATTTTGCAGCATCCCGGCGAAGTGCATCGCGTCGAGGATTTGGGCAAGCGGGCGGGGCTGTCCTCGCGCTACTTCTCGATCAAGTTCAAGGAGCTGATCGGCATGTCCGTGCAAACCTACATGATCCGGGCGCGGATCGAGCGGGCCCAGCATCTGCTGCTGCACGCGGGCATGAACGTGACCGAGGTCGCCGACGCGCTCGGCTACCGCGACATTTTCTTCTTCAGCCGGCAATTTAAGCAGTATACGGGCAAGAGTCCTTCGGAAATTCGGTAGGGGGGACGGCCGGCGTTATCCATTCATTTAGTCAATCCGTAACGAGCCAGGAGCCGGTTCTCGAACCGTTTGAAGCAAAGGTGATCGGAAAGCGTACCGAGGACGGCAATAATGATCACGATGCAAAGCATGCTGGAAGTATCGCCGAGACTGCGGTAATCCTGCAAAAATTGGCCCAGGCCGGTTCCTCTGGCAATCAGTTCCCCTGAAACGAGAGCGCGCCAAGCGAACGCCCAAGATACTCTCATTCCATTCATCAGATGGGGCATGGAGGCGGGGACCAGCACTTGATAAAACAAGCGGTACCCGGTCCCGGTGCCCAGCGTCCGGGCCGCCCGCAACAGCAGCGGCGGGATGTTGATGAAGCCGGTTCGGCTGGACAAGGCCATCGTCCAGGTCGCTCCGATCCCTGTGATGAAAATGACGGAGGTGTCGTTCAGCCCGAACCAGATAATCGCGAAAGGAAGCCATACGATGCTTGGAACCGTCTGCAGGGATACGACGAGCATCCCCAGCGTCTCGTCCAGAAAGCGGTAACGAGAGAACAGGAAGCCTAGCGTCGTGCCTATGACAACCGCGATCGCATAGGCGGTCAGCAAGCGCCGTAAGCTGGACAGCGTCCCTTCGAGGAGCTGCCCGTTAACGAATCCGTCGTAGAACGCGTCCGCCGTCTGCAGTACAGAGGGGAATTTCCATCCCCACTGAAAAATTCTATAGCTCGTTTCCCAGATGATTAACAGCAAGATCAGGAACAGCGTTTTTCTTAATGCGGAATTCATAACCGATCTCCTCTTTCAACACTTTCTCCAGTTCTTCGCCCAACGTCTCCATAATGGCGGCTTCCAGTTGATGCAGATGAGGGTCCACGTAATCTCTCGGTCTGGCGACGGGAACGGTAAACTCTCTTTTTATGCGTCCCGGACGCGTGGACATGACCAGAATCCGATCGGACAAGAAGATCGCTTCGCGAATGTTATGCGTAATAAACAAGAGGGTTGTACCCGTAATCACGGTGATTTCTTCAAGCTGCTTGTGCAAAATGAGCCTTGTCTGTTCGTCGAGGGCTGCGAACGGCTCATCCATCAGCAAAATTTCCGGGTCCATCGAGAGCGCTCGTGCGATCGCGACCCGCTGCCGCATACCGACAGACAGCTCATGAGGATAACGAGCGGCAAACCGGGTAAGGTGCACCATTTGCAGCTTTTCCATGGCGATTTCACTGCGGGTTTTCTTGGGTATCCCTTTCTGCTTCAGTCCGAAGGCGACGTTATCGATTACAGTCATCCACGGAAACAAGGCGTGTTCCTGGAAAACAACCGTGCGGTCGGGCGCCGGACCGTTGATTTTTTTTCCCTGCATGCTGATTTCCCCCGAGTCCGCCTGCTCAAGCCCTGCGATCAAGTTGAGCAAAGTAGACTTCCCGCAGCCGGATGGACCGAGCAGAGAGAGGAACTCTCCCTTGCGAATCGAGAACGTGACGTTCTCAATCGCTCCGAATTTCCTGCCGTCCTTTTGCATGAAGCCTTTGCTTACGCCGCTTAGATCGATCATTACCGAACCCCCTAATCGGGCCGATTGCAATCGGCCCCGACATGTTTACTTCCCGGCTTGAAGCTCTTCGAGCAAGGAAAGATCGAACAATCCGTCCAGCGCGAGCTCCTCGACTTTGACGTCCTTGATGTAGCCGGCGTTGATGTTGATTGTGGCCATATCGATAATGGCTTGTTGATTCACATCTGCGGTTAGCAGCATGTGAGAGAGCGACAAACGAATCAAGTCGACATCCAGCTCGATGCCGGTCACCTTCTTCAATTCCGTGCGGATCAATTCAGGGGCCTCGTCCGGGTTCTTTTTAATGAAATCGATGGCATCAAGATTGGCTTGAATCGCTTTTTTCGCCAAGTCGCGGTGCTCCCGAAGGAACTTGTCGGACGCGACCATAATCGTAAACGGCATATTGCCATTGTTCGGAGGCATCGCGTCCCAGTTCACGAGCACGTCGGCAAGACCTTCCTGAACGAGCAGAGAGCCCCAATGCTCAGGAACCAATGCGGCATCGACCTCATTCTGCCGGAACGCGGTCAGTGTATCGGTAGGCGCGCGCGCGATAATTTGCACGCCTGAATCGTTTGTCGTTACGGGCAATCCTTCCTGTTCCAGCAGCATTCGCAGCTGCGTCTCGACCGTGCTGCCCTTGGCGGTAATGGAGACGGTTTTGCCGACCAAATCTTTTAAGCTGCGGATGCCGGCGTCTTTCCTGATGATGAGCAAGGAGCCTCCGTTAATCGACCCGCTGATGACGCGGAAATTTTGACTTTTCAAATACTGGATCGTGACCGGCGCAGGACCTGCAAATCCGAAATCGATTTGGTTGGTGGCGATTGCGGCCGAGAAATCCGCTCCCTGATCGAAGGGGATAAGTTCAAGGGTGACGCGGTCGCCGAATTGTTCTTGAAAATAATTTTTGGCAAGAGCGGTATAGGCAACGGCATGGGAAACGTTCTTGAAGATGCCGACTTTCACGGTAATCGGCTCCGAAGATGACGCTCCTTCATTCCGATTCCCGCAAGCGCTCAAGCTGACGAGTACGAGTAATAAGCTGATGATCGCAATGGACGTTTTTTTCACGATTTTTCCTCCAGATAGATAATGTAGTGGTCTTCTAATCGACGGCAATAGCCGGCGGCGGAATAACGTTGACGCTTTCCCCGATGTCGATTGTCATTCGATCCAGGCCGACTTCCAGCGGACCGGCATATCCGGCTTGTCTCGTTCTTTCGATGAGCACGGAGTCATGATTTCCGTTGGCTAACCCTTTTTTAATGACATGGGTGTAGACGGCGAGCCGCGGAGCGGTCCTTCGGAAAATATCGGCGGCTTGCTCGGGCGTGGTCAATTTGGCAAGCACGCTCTGCAGCTTGGGAAGTTGCGCAAGTTCG
Source organism: Cohnella sp. SGD-V74 (assembly GCF_003001675.1). Taxonomy (GTDB): domain Bacteria; phylum Bacillota; class Bacilli; order Paenibacillales; family Paenibacillaceae; genus Cohnella. Next base: position 58,308 of record NZ_PVYW01000027.1, read on the forward strand.
TCGCTGACGGCAATCACATTGTGAACGAGAAGGTCCGTTTCTTGGGCAAACTGGATGACGTTCTCATGGTACGTCGTATCTCCCGACAGGACGACGGACCGCCCGGCATGGGCGATACGGAAGCCGAACGCGGGATTGCCATCGTCATGCCATACTTCGAAAGCTGTTATGACAACGCCGTTCCGCTCATAAATGACGCCTTCCGAATATTCCGTCACCCTCGTTTCGAGAGCTTCCGGAGGATGGCGAGGATCGATCCGATTGGCCAAATCGAAGCGATACATCTCTCTCATCCCGTCGATCATACGCTTCGTACCCGAAGGCCCCCAGATGTCCAACGGCCGGGTTCTGCCATGCGAGAACCAACCCGTCATCCAGAGATTGGGCAGTCCTTCGATGTGGTCGCTGTGCATATGCGTAAAAAAGATTTGGGTCACGTCGGCGATGCTGACGCTGCATTCGAACAGGCGCTGCAGGACGCTGCGCCCCGCATCGAATAACAATTTCTGGTCGTTAACCTCGATCAAGACCGCGCTGCCCTGTCGATGTAGCGTGATTTCGGGACCGCCGGTTCCCAACAAATAGACTTTCATTCCGGTAACCCACTCGCTTTCCGTTTCTAATTGAATTTTCGAATCCTGAACGTACTAGGAGCGCGGACCTGCATCATCCTCCACCAAATCCCTCAGGATATGCGTCATATCGAGTGAAGCAGTTGAACTCCTGCCTTTGCCCCAGCCGATCGCTTGCCTGTAACTGCCGAGCATGGCGGATTCTTCGGGAGTGACGGTCAGAGGCTCGTTCGTATTGTCCAGCATAGGCGAGACGTAGAGCGCGTCGACAGGACAATAGGCTTCGCATAAGAAGCAAGTTTGACAGTCTTCTTGCCTGCTGATGGTCGGAAAATGATCCGCGACTTTATCAAAAACGCTCGTGGGGCAAACCTTAACGCATAAATTGCATTGGATACAGCGATCTTCGCTTAAGTATTTAATCATGATCGATCCGGGCCCCCTGACTGAGGTTCGCGTTGGGTTCTTATTGAGTCCACACCGGAAATCAGTACCCGGTAGAGGGCTCCGTTGTCCTGTGCCGGATAGTCGTCATGCTGGTGCATGCCGCGGGACTCTTTCCTTTCCAAAGCACTGGTGTACATCCAGCGGGCCGTAGCGATCATCGAAGCGGCTTCCCTGCTGCGGACAAGCGCTCTGACATCGTTCGGATCATGTTCGTTCAGACGAATCGTCTTCCACAGATCGTTTAATCTGGCGAGGGAAGCGCGCATCGATGTTTCCGTTCGGAACAGATTTTTGTCATAGGGAATGACCTCTTCCTGAATGGATTTGACGATCGAAGGCATATCCATCGATCGGGCGGGCTTCCCGGCAGAGTGACGCTCTGTGAATCGAAAATGAAGCTGCGTCCTCATTGCAGCTGCTTCAGTCCCCAACGCGTAGTCGGCGGCCGCGCTTCCGGATATGCGGCCCGAGCAGATCGCCCATGAGGCGTTGATGTGACCGCCGCCCGTCGTTGCCCCGGCAACAAATTCACGGGTAGCGGCATCGCCTGCCGCGTACAGCCCCGGCACATTGGTCGCGCAGGTATCGTCGACAAGGTTGATGCCGCCGGTTCCCCGCACGGTGCCCTCCAAGCGCAGAGTGATCGGGAAGCGTTCCCGGAACGGATCTTTCCCCAACCGGTCGAAGGAGAGGAAGAAGTTCGGCTGCGATCGCCTCATGGCGACCTGGATCGCGTCCGACGCTTTATCGATGCGGGCATAGACGGGAGCCCGCTGCATTTCTATCGCCAAAGCCCGTTTATCCGTATTTGTAATGACGGAGTTATCCTCACGGTAGAAAGTCGCCCAGTGATAAAGGAAATTTTTCGTACAGGAGGAAAACTCGGTGGAGAAGCCGTAGATGTTGGAGAACTCCATTCCCGATAAGACCGCGCCGGCTTCCGCCGCCATCAAATAGCCATCCCCGGTCAATACATTGCAGCCAAGCGCGCGGCTTAGAAAGGCGCAGCCTCCGGTTGCAATGATGACGGCTTTCGCATGAACGCTCCATTCCTCTCCGGTTTCCAGATTGACCCCGGCAGCGCCGCTTACGCCGCGTTCACCGGTAATCAACTTCAAAGCGGGAGAATGATCGAGGATGACAACCCCCGCTTTGCGAACGGTTTTCCTCATAAGGCGCATGTACTCGGGACCTTGCAGATTTCTGCTGATTGGTCGGCCATGCTCATCCAACGGGAACGGGTATCCCAGTTCGATTAATTGCTCCGTGCCCATTTTCGTATGATCATACAAAATTTCGAGCCACCGACGGTTGGCAAGCCCATTCCCCCTGGAGAGAAATCGACGTATGGATGCCTCTCTTCTCGCCGGTTCCGACCGGACATGCCACAAGTTGGTGCCGGAGGCGGCCGTCGCGCCGCTGCTTCCGCAATAGCCTTTGTCGGCCAGTACGACTTTGACGCCTTGCGAAGCCGCCGTATAGGCCGCCCAAGTTCCCGCCGGTCCGCCTCCCAGAACTAGGACGTCGGATTCGAACGTTTTCAAGCCGGAGCCCATGAAAATCACCTTCTTCTTATTTACACATTAACCATAGTGTAATACTATGAATTAAAAGTAACAGCAATTTCGCGATAGTTCAATGCGATGATCGATAGTGAGTCGCGAATGACCCGGAATGAGCCTGGGATACAATTTGTGGTAATTTTCGGGGAGGAGGAATAGGAGTTGCGCAGCGACAGAGAACTTCTCACGTTGCAGGAAGCGATGGATCTCTTGCAAATTAGCCGCTCGACGATTAATCGTTGGCGTCGCAATAAAAGTTTGCCGTTCCTTAAAATCGGCAGAGACGTTTATGTGGATAAAGATAAATTGCTAGCCTGGGCTTCCCGATACGAGCACACACATAACGATCCGGATACGGATAAGCAGCAGCGAATCGAGACGGTCACCGTCGGCTATCAAAGCATGAACGCTCACCTATGGAGCTCTCTGATTATTAAGGAACTTCGCTTGTTCGAGGAAGAACTGCTCGAGCTGAGACCTCGCCGTCAGATTCACGTCCAGTGGAGAGACCTGCACGGTCCGAGCCAGATGGAAGAGCTCGTCATCGGGCGAATCCAGATCGCTTCGATCGGCGATTACCCGTTAGTCAATGTGTTTAAGTTAAACCAACTGTTTCCGTCGTTCCAAGCGAACCTGCTTGCTTTTGACGGGAAAAACGCAAGCTCCGAACAAGTCTCTCTCGTCATCCCGCACAAATCCGACATCCGAACGCTCGATCAGTTGTCAGGGAGAACCGTCTCGACTTTCGTTCATTCGAGCGCATGGCACCGATTGTTCAAGGCGTTGGGCCAGGACGTAAGCAACCGTCCGCGAATCATTAATCAGAATTCGCGCCAAAGCTTCCATGATATTTTGAATACGCAAGTGGATGCATGCACGATGGTAGAGCCTTACTTAAGCGTCGTGCAGCGTTATCAATTAGGCAGAATCATCAAGCTGGAGGATAACGGGGACGACTACTTAACCGGAATCGTTGCGGATAACAAATGGTTAAGGGAACACGAAGATATTGTCGTCGCCTATTTGAAGGCGCATCTTCGGGCACACCAGCTGCTCAGGAATAGTCCGCTTCGTATGGCGAAGATCATCTCGGAGCATACGGATTTTCCGCTGGAGATCGTCACCGGAATTTTGGACGGAATCCGATGGGACGCGGCTATCTATCAACGAGATCTTCAAACTCTCGTCAATATCGGCACGACGCACACTCCGGCTCATTATGAAAGGATCAGCGGAGGACTGGACACGAATCTTTTGCGAAGCCAGTTCATGAATGATATGTACTTGACCCGCGCCGCGCAGCACTTGAGACTTCCGCAGATGTTTCAAACCCTGTTCGACGGCGCGTGGCGCCCCGAACCGATATACTAGGGCGTGTATGCATACACGCCCTAGTACCGATCCCAAATTCAAAAAGAGGATTTCCTCGATACAGGTCAAACGTATGATTGAAAAAGGCATATCGCGTATCCATTCTGTTGGATAGGCGATATGCCTTCTCTGCTTGTTCAGTCTTTGGGAACCAACGTCCCGAGCCGTTCGCCCATGCGGACTTTCGAGCCGAGCGTCAAATCCTCGCGGGGCTTCAGCGTGCCGTCTTCGGTCAACAGAACGATGGTGGAACCGAATTCGAAGTAGGCGAGCTCGTCCCCTCGGCGAAGACGGTCGGGCTTCGGTTCGACGTAGCGGATGCTGCTGACGTTCATCGCGCCTACTTTGACGACGGCGACTTCCCCGCCCTCGTGGCAGATGTAGGAGACGAGGCGTTCGTTGCGCGACAGCACGCGGCGCATCGAGGTAAGCCCGAATTCGTTGACGGGATACACTTTGCCGGCGATGTGCTCGCTCTCGACGATCTGTCCGTCGCAAGGAGAGTGGATGCGATGGTAGTCCGTAGGGCTTAGATAGAGCACCCAGAAGTAGCCGTGCCGGTATTGGGCGATTCTCGGAGAGCCGTTAAGCAGTTCCTCGACCGTATAGTCTTGTCCTTTGATTTTCAGCATCATGCCGTCTTCGATGACTCCGCATCCGGTAATGAGCGCGTCGACCGGACTGGCCAGCGCATCGGGAGCGGAATCCACTGGTCGGCGGCCGGGTTTGAGCCTGCGCGTAAAGAAGTCGTTCAGCGAGCGGTATTCTCCGATCTCCTTCTCCGCTTCTTCGACCGGAATGTTGTATATCGCCGCAAAACGGGGAATCATGCGCCGGCTGAAGGAAGATTTGGCGAAGCGCCCTGTCATTCGGGATATGAACTTGCGCGAGGACAGCTCTGTCATCATGCGCAGCAGCCAACGAGTCATGTGGCCGAGCACTCCTTTATCGATAGATTCATTCCCGAGAATTGTGACATAACGCCGAATAAAGTGCAATAGCCCCTTTGTCTGGCGCCGGGGTAGACGCCGTAACCATTCTCCGGGCCGGCGTATATGCTGGAGCGATGGCCTAGGGCGTGTATGCAACCTCCGAGGAAAGCAGATATGGCCGAGAAGGCAGGCGAGGGAGTTGGGACGATGCTGAAAGCCGCATTCATTACTCCGGGAGCCTTCCCGGTTCCCTCCGCGATGGGAGGATCTGTCGAGCGCGTAGTCGAGAAGGTCGTTCCCGCGCTGCTGCCCCACGTCGACGCTACGATCTACGGCAGAAGAGGGAAAAGATTGCCTGCCAGAGGGAGCTTGCACGGCGTGAAGGTGGAAAGATTCCCCGCCGCGGACAAGGGAGACTATTTTAGAAGCGTATGCGCCAGGCTGGTCCGATCAAAGCCGGACGTTATTCAGGTGGAGAACCGTCCCCTGTGGGTGCCCAGGCTGAAGCGGTTGTTTCCGCGCAGCCGGATCTGGCTCAATTTGCATTCCACCACGTTCATTAACGCCCCGTATTTGACTCCTTCCAAGCGAAAAATATGTTTGCAGGCGGCCGACCGCATTCAAGTGAACAGCGAGTTTCTGCGTTCTTACGTTCAGGCGCATGTTCCGCGGGTGTCCGATAAAATCCGCGTGAACCCTCTTGGGGTGGACCTGTCGAGATTTCACGGCAGATCGACGCCGGAGGGCGCGGCCATGCGTCAGGAAATGCGTTCCCGCCACGGCTGGGGCAACCGCCCCATCGCCATATACGTCGGCCGTCTCGTTCCCCAGAAAGGGGTAAAATACTTGCTCGCCGCTATCCCTTCCATCTTGTCGATGGTGCCCGACGCGCTGATCGTCGTCGTCGGCAGCGCCAGATACGGCTCGCATCGAGAGACGGGACACGTGAGACGGCTGCACAAAATGGCGGCGCGGTTGAAAGGGCACGTTCATTTTCAACCCTACGTATCCCATCACGATATTCCCCGCTGGTTCGCGATGGCCGACGTCGCCGTCGTTCCGTCCGTCGGACGGGAGGCGTTTGGGCTCGTCAATCTGGAGGCGATGGCCGCGGAGCTTCCGGTCGTCGCTACCCGGGCGGGCGGGATGAAGGAAATCGTCGTGGACGGACATACCGGGTTTCTCGTATCCACGGATTCCGGAGCGATCGCGTCGGAGCTGGCGGGAAAAATCGGCTATCTGCTGGCGAACGGAGAGGAGCGCCGGGAGATGGGCTATCGGGGCAGGGAACGGGTGCTGAAGGATTTTCAATGGCGGCATACGGCGGAACGCTGGCTCGATTTCCAGCGGGAATGAGAAGAGGCGCATGAGTCCCCTTGCGGGAATCGTGCGCCTCTTTGTCGCGAACGGGGGTTACTCATGCTCCAGATGCTGCAGCGTCTGCAGAAAAATCTGTTCGATGTGGGAGTCGTCGAGCGAATAGAAGACGGTTTTGCCGCTCTTGCGCCGCTTGACCATGCGCATGTTGCGCAAATACCTGAGCTGGTGGGACACCGCGGACTGCCCCATGTCCAGCAGCGTTGCCAGATCGTGCACGCACAGCTCCCGGTGCAGCAAGGCGCCGATCAGCTTGATTCGGGTCGGGTCGCCCAGAGCTTTGAACAGCTCGGCCAAGCGGTTGGCGGAATCTTCGGTAATCATGAGTCGCTTGACGTCATGCAGCGGAAGATCGGAATGGGCGCATTCTTCCGACCGTTCGAGCGCGATTTTATCCATAGTAATCTCCCTTGCGGCTGGTTGCGATTGTTTCTTCATTATAACCTAACGGCAAGCTCGCGGAAATAAGGGGATCATGCGGCAGACGGAACTGGACGGACGCCCATCCTCGTGACGCGCCCATGGGTGAATGCATATGATACTGAAGATTTCGATGAACAGGAAGGAGAGGGACATGAAAAAGAAACGAACGGCTAAATCTCCGAAGTCGCGCAAGCCGCTGTACTACGTCGACGATCCGAACAAACTCGAGCTGAAATGGCTGGATGACATACAAAAGTCGAAGACGAAGCGGATGGCCGTGCACGGATCGGCCGTTGCCGCGCCGGAGAGTCAAGCGGGCGACAAGCCTAAACGCGACGTTGCCAAAAAGGACGCAGCCGACGTTCCGGCGGCAGCCGGGAATGAAGCGGGCCTGTCGCCGGCGGAAACCGCGTCGACCCCCGAGGAGACGGATGAACTCGTAGCGATCGCGACCGCGCTGCTTCCCGCGATCGAATTGCCGGAATCCGCGTCGCCGCCGGACATCGTGGCGGTCGTCGAATCGCTGCGTTCGGAAAGCGTACAGTCCACGGATGAGCTGGTGGCGATGATGAGCGAGGCGGTATCCCAAGACGACAGTTCCCCGGAGCAAGAGGAGGAAGAGGCCGCAGAGCGGGAAGCTCGGCATGCCAAGCTGGAGGAGAAAAGGATGCCTTCCCGTCCGGCGCCCATCGTCTATACCGACGATGTTGCGGACGAGGCGATTACGGGAGAGAAGCTGGCCCCGTTCGCGGTGAAGGCCATGCATCTGGCTGCCGATACCGTCCATACCGATTCGCTGGCGGACTTCTCCGTCACGGCGATCAAGCTGGCCGACGGTTCGGTCACGTCTTCCAAGCTGGCTTCGGAATCCATTGTCGGGGACCATCTGGCCAAAAACTCCATCTCCGGCCAGAAAATCCGCGATCGGTCGATAACAGGCGAGAAGCTTCGCGACGGAAGCGTCTCGTCGGAGAAATTGGCGGACAGAACGATCAGCTCGGATAAAATCGCCGAAGGATCGATTCAGTCCAAACACTTGAACGTCTCCGTCATCTCTTCGGAATTGCTGCAGGATCAGAGCATCACGTCCGAGAAAATCCGCAGCGGAGCGATCCGCAGCGAGAATCTGGCCAACGAAATCGTAGACACCTCCAAGCTGGCCGAAGGATCGGTGACGACATCGAAGCTGCGCGACGGAGCGGTGACGAAGGATAAAGTGGCAAGGGGAGCGATAGAGTCCCAGCACTTGACCGAGGGACTTATCGTTGCCGATCACGTGGCGCTGGGCGTGCTGCAGGGAAAGCATTTGGCTCCGCGGGCCGTCGCGGCGGAGCATCTCGGGGACGGAACCGTAGGGACAAGGGAATTGGCGGACCGCTCGGTGGCCGGAAGCAAGCTGGCGCTCGCATCCGTTCAATCCGAACATCTTCGGCCGGCAACGGTAAAGGCCGATCATCTCGCGGACGAGGCCGTTAATAGCAAACATCTGCAAGACGAGTCGATTACGGCGTCTAAGCTGGCGGATCAGTCGGTTACGACGTTGAAGCTCGTCGATCAAGCGATAACGTCGACGAAGGTGGCGGACCAGAGCATCGTCTCCGCGAAGATCGGGGACGAGGCCGTGCAGTCGCGGCACATCGCCAAGGGAGCCGTCGTATCCGAGAAGCTGGCCGAGGGGGCGGTAGAAGAGCGCCATCTCGCGGACGACTCGGTGAGCGGCCGCCATCTGGCCGCCCAATCCGTCGGCAGAGTTCATCTTGCCGACGGCGCGGTCGGTTCGGGCGAACTCGCCAAAAACGCCGTTCAAGCCGCCCACGTCTCGGAAGGAGCGATCGGACCAACGCAGCTGGCCGAAGGCGCCGTAACCTCCGACAAGCTGGCTGAGCGTTCCGTGGGCAGCGGGCATCTGTCGTCAGCTTCCGTCAAGACGGAGCATTTGGCCGGGGATAGCGTCACGTCGGAACAGTTGGCGGCGGGAGCGCTGAAGCCGCGTCATTTCGGCCATGAATCGGTGGTCGGCGGCGCGCTGGCCGCGGATTCGGTCGACGGCAGGCATATCCGCGCCGGAGCGGTGGAAGCCGCGCATCTGGCGAACGGTTCGGTAGGCACGTCCTCGCTGCAAATCGAGGCGGTGACGGAGAAGAACATTGCCCCAGGAGCCGTTGGAGAGCGTCAGCTCGGCATTCGGGCCGTATTTTCCCACCACTTGACCGATCACTTGATCACTTCGCTGAAGCTCTCTCCGGAGTGCGTGTCCACAGATAAGCTCGCGGATTTGGCGGTGACGTCGGCCAAACTGGCGGATGACAGCGTCGGCTCCGACAAGCTGACGGAGAACGCGGTGTTCGACAAAGCATTGCAAGACGGAGCCGTAACGGGGCGCTCCCTGGCCGAAGGCGCCGTCGCTTCGAAGCATCTGAAGCCGAAATCCATCAAGCAGTCTCACTTGAGCGAAGGGGCGGTCTCATCCGCGAGCCTGGAGGACGGAGCCGTCACGTCGGATAAAATCTCGCACGGTTCGGTCAAGTCGCCGCATTTGGCCATGGGAACGGTGGAAAGCCGCCATCTGGCGGAGCAAGCCGTTCTGGGCGTTCATTTGGCCGAAAGAAGCATCCGCGAATTCCATTTGAACGACGGTATCGTCGGTCCGGGCAAGCTGGCGGCCAACAGCGTTGACGGAGGCAAAATCGCGTCGGGCTCGGTGAAGGAGCATCATATCCAGGAACAATCGATTTCTTCAGCGCACTTGAAGCGGGAATCGGTCGAGTCGGCGCATATCGGGGCGGGAACGGTCGGCGAGCGGCATTTGGCCGCCGGCAGCGTGCAGGAAGCGGCGATCAAGAACGCCGCCGTTACCGCGGATAAGCTGGCGGACGGCAGCGTGACTTCCAAGAAGCTGGCCCAGCTCAGCGTCGGCATGGAGCATCTTCAGATCGAGAGCGTCAGCGGCAAGCACCTGAAATCCGAGGCTGTGCACGGCTTCCATCTTCGCAAGGGAACGGTGTCCATCTCCCACTTGGCTCCGGATTTGCTCGAATTGGCCAAAAACGGCGAGCGGCGCATCGACGCGGAGAGGCTGGAACCGAACGCCGTCAGCGCCGTGCACATCAAGGATCGGACGATTACGGAAGAGAAGCTGGCGGACGGTTCCGTCACGAGCTTAAAGCTGGCGGACGAAGGCGTGACGGGCGACAAGCTGTCCGCGGGCAGCGTCACAACCGGCAAGCTGGCCAATTCCGCGATTACGTCGGATAAGCTGAGCGACGGCGCGGTGACGACCGAGAAGCTGGCCGGCGGCAGCGTCGGCACTGAGCAGTTGGCGGCAGCCTCTGTAACGGCGGCCGTGCTGGCTGACGGAGCAGTTACCGGCGCGAAATTGACGGACGGAGCGGTAACCGGGGACAAAATGGCTCCGGGAAGCGTGGGCGCGGACCAACTGGCCGACGGCTCGATTACCGGCGAGAAGCTTGCTGACGGCGCAGTCGGAGCGAATCAGCTGGCTTCGGGCTCGGTACAGGCGGATAAGTTGACGTACGGCGCGGTGGGGGCGAGGCAAATTGCGGAAGGAGCGGTCGGCGAATTCGCGCTTGCGGACGGAAGCGTAACGGCCGATAAGGTGCGGGACGGAGCCATTACGGCGGATAAGCTGGCGGACAGCGCGGTAGGGACGAAGCAGCTCGCGCTTGGAGCGGCGACCGCGGCGATACTGGCGGACGGCAGCGTGACGAAGGAGAAGTTGCTTCGAGGGGCCGTGACGACCGAGAAGCTCGCAATCGGCAGCGTCGGAACGGAGCAATTGGCGGTCGGAGCGATCACGGAAGACCTCCTGGCGAGCGAAAGCGTGACGGCGGATAAGCTGGCCGGCGGTGCGGTGACGGCCGATAAGCTGGCTTACGACAGCGTCGGAACGTCGCATTTGTCGGCGGGTGCGGTTACGTCGGACATTCTGGCCGACGGCAGCGTAACGGCCGAGAAGTTGCTCGCCGGCTCGGTAACGACGGATAAGCTGGCCTATGGCAGCGTGGGCACCGGGCAATTGGTCGTCGGCGCGATCACGTCGGATCTTCTTGCGGAAGGAAGCGTGACGGACCGGAAGCTGGCGGACGGCGCGGTGACGGCGGAGAAGTTGGCTTACGGCAGCGTTGGAACGAACAAGTTGGCGGACGGTGCGGTCGTCTCGGAGATTTTGGCCGACGGTGCGGTAACCGGAGAGAAGCTGGCGGAAGGCGCGATTTCGGCGGAGAAATTGGCTTATGGCAGCATAAGCGCGCGTCATCTGGCCGCGGGTTCAGTCGTCACGGATGCGGTGGCAGACGGAAGCATTACGGGCGAGAAGCTTCTGGATGGCATCGTCACGACCGATAAGCTGGCGGGGAGCAGCGTAGGTACGAGTCAACTGGTGCTCAATTCCGTTACGGAAGATATTTTGAGCCCTGGCAGCGTAACGGCCTCCAAGCTGAGAGACGGCGCGGTGACGACCGCGAAGCTGGCGCTTGGCAGCGTTGGAACGGGGCAGCTTGCCGATGGCGCGGTGCAGGCGGGTAAGCTTGCGGAAGGCGTCGTAGGGACTGGGAAGCTGGCAGACGGAGCGGTATCGACGGAGAAGCTGGCTTATGGCAGCGTTGGACCGGAACAGCTCGCAGAAGGTGCGGTGCAGGAGAAGTCGTTGGCCGACGGAGCTGTAGGAAGCGCGAAGCTGGCGGACGGAGCGGTAACGACGGAGAAGCTGGCTTACGGCAGCGTCGGACCGGAACAGCTGGCGGAACGCGCGGTGCAGGAGGAGTCGTTGGCCGAAGGCGCGGTGGGAACCGGGAAGCTGGCGGACGGAGCGGTGACGTCGGAGAAGCTGGCTTACGGCAGCGTTGCGGCCGGACATTTGGCGGCTGGCGCGGTAACGGAAATCCGATTGGCTAACGACAGCGTTACGACGGAGAAGCTGGTCGACGGGGTCGTGACGACGGATAAGCTTGCCGGAGGCAGCGTGGGCACAAGCCAATTGATGGACGGTTCGGTAGCTTCCGAGAAGCTGGGCAAAGGCGCGGTGACGAGCGATAAGCTTGCGGACGGAGCAGTGACGACCGCGAAGCTGGCGCTGGGCAGCGTCGGAACGGAGCAACTGGCCGAAGGCGCGGTGCAGCCGGAGTCGTTGGCCGAAGGAGCTGTAGGAACCGGAAAGCTTGCGGACGGAGCGGTGACGTCGGAGAAGCTGGCTTACGGCAGCGTCGGACCGGAACGGCTTGCGGACGGAGCGGTGACGACGTTGAAGCTGGGACTGGGCGCGGTCACGGTGGAAAACCTGTCTCCGCCGTTGTTCCAATACCTGCAATTTGCGGGAGCGGATATTACGGAGGAGCGGATCGCCTCGGGAGCCGTAACGACGGAGAAGCTGGCGATCGGCGCGATCGGGACGGAGCAATTGGCGGACGGCTCTATCGCGAGCGGGAAGCTTCAGGAAGGCAGCATCGGACCGGAACAGTTGGCGCCGGGAGCCGTGAACGGGGAGAAAATCGCAGCCAGAAGCGTAAGCTCGTCGCACATCATTCCGCGTTCGATTCTTGGTTATCATCTCGGGGAGCAGACGATCACTTCCAGCCACTTCAAGCCGCAATCCGTTACGGATACGCAGCTGGCGGACGGAAGCGTCAGCGAATCGAAGCTCGCTCCGGAAGTGCGCGATTGGCTCTACCAGCTGCAGCAGGCGCACATCACGGCGTCGGAGGCCCCGCTTGATGCTTCTCGCGAGCTTGAAGCGGGCAGCGTGACGAGCGAGCATCTGGCGGATGGCAGCGTGAGTAGGGCTAAGCTAGAGGCGGGCAGTGTGACGAGCGAGCATCTGGCGGATGGCAGCGTGAACGGAGCGAAGCTGGAAGCTGGCAGCGTGACGGGTGAGCATCTGGCGGATGGCAGCGTGAGCGGGGCTAAGCTAGAGGCAGGCAGCGTGACGGGTGAGCATTTGGCAGACGGCAGTGTGAGCGGGGCTAAGCTAGAGGCGGGCAGCGTGACTGGTGAGCATCTGGCGGATGGCAGCGTGAACGGAGCGAAGCTGGAAGCAGGCAGCGTAACAGGCGAGCATCTGGCAGATGGCAGTGTGAGCGGGGCTAAGTTAGAGGCAGGCAGCGTGACGAGTGAGCATCTGGCGGACGGAAGTGTAAGTGGCACGAAGCTGGGAGCAGGCAGCATCGTAAGCGGACATCTGGCTGACGGCAGTGTAAGCAGCGCTAAGCTTGAAGCGGGCAGCGTGACGGGTGAGCATCTGGCGGACGGAAGTGTAAGTGGCACGAAGCTGGAAGCAGGCAGCGTAACAGGCGAGCATCTGGCAGACGGCAGCGTGAGCGGAACAAAGCTGGAAGCGGGAAGCGTAACGAGCGAGCATCTGGCAGATGGCAGCGTGAGCGGAGCGAAGCTGGAAGCAGGCAGTGTGACTGGTGAGCATCTAGCAGATGGTAGTATAAGTGGCACGAAGCTGGAAGCAGGCAGCGTAACAGGCGAGCATCTGGCAGATGGCAGCGTGAGCGGAGCGAAGCTGGAAGCGGGAAGTGTAACGAGCGAGCACCTGTCTGATGGCAGCGTGAGCGGAGCGAAGCTAGAGGCAGGCAGCGTAACAGGCGAGTATCTGGCAGATGGCAGCGTGAGCGGAGCGAAGCTGGAAGCGGGAAGTGTAACGAGCGAGCATCTGGCAGATGGCAGCGTGAGCGGAGCGAAGCTGGAAGCAGGCAGTGTGACTGGTGAGCATCTAGCAGATGGTAGTATAAGTGGCACGAAGCTGGAAGCAGGGAGCATTACGAGTGAGCATCTGGCGGATGGCAGTGTAAGTAGAGCGAAGCTAGAGGCAGGAAGCGTAACGGGCGAGCACCTGGCTGACGGTAGCGTGAACGGAGCGAAGCTGGAAGCGGGAAGCGTGACGGGCGATCATCTGGCGGATGGCAGCGTGAACGGAGCTAAGCTGCAAGCAGGCAGCGTGACGAGCGATCATCTGGCTGATGGTAGCGTGAGCGGAGCGAAGCTGGAAGCAAGCAGTGTAACGGGCGATCATCTGGCGGATGGCAGCGTGAGCGGAGCGAAGCTAGAGGCAGGCAGCGTGACGAGCGAGCATCTGGCTGATGGTAGCGTGAGCGGAGCGAAGCTGGAAGCAAGCAGTGTAACGGGCGATCATCTGGCGGATGGCAGCGTGAGTGGGGCTAAGCTAGAGGCAATCAGCGTAACGAACGAGCACCTGGCGGATGGCAGCGTGAGCGGGGCTAAGCTGGAAGCAGGAAGCGTAACGAGCGAGCACCTGTCTGATGGCAGCGTGAGCGGGGCTAAGCTGGAAGCGGGCAGCGTAACAGGCGAGCACCTGGCGGACGGCAGTGTGAGCGGGGCTAAGCTGGAAGCAGGAAGCGTAACAGGCGAGCATCTGGCCGACGGAACCGTAAGCGGAGCGAAGCTGGAAGCAGGGAGCATAACGAGTGAGCATCTGGCGGACGGCAGCGTAAGCGAAGAGAAGCTTGCTTTCCCTCCCGTGGCAGGTCCTTGGCCAGGAGTGGGCGTGCTGTTCGGCAACCAAACTTATGCCTTCCAAGGCGGAAAAGAATCGCTGCGGTTGATTATACCGTTTCCAATCGCTTTTTCCGATGATTCCTATACGCTTGTAGCGATGTCTGATCATCCGGCTTGCAGTTGCATCCTTGCCGCCAAACGTCCTCATGAAGCGGAACTGATTGTGTTCAGAACGAGATTGGGCCCTGAACCGCAGGGAGCCATTCAGTGGATTGCGCTAGGCCAAAAAGCAAATGCATAGTTTCGAGTCATACCATACGGTCATTTTTCCCACTTTCATCGTTGTGGGGGAAATGACCGTTTTACTTTTTCCTCCGCCAATACGGAGAAATTACAGGACTCTATCGACAAAATTATTCTACTCAAGTAGAATGTAAATATATGATTCTACAGCAGTAGAACAACTGTGAACGAGGTGCATTCATTTGGTTATGAAGTTATTCGATAGCGAACTTAATATTATGGAAATCTTGTGGAGAGATGGCGATACCCCCGCAAAGAGAATTGCAGAAATTACAAAAGAAAAAGTAGGTTGGAGTAAAACAACAACGTATACCATCATCAAGAGATGCCTTGATAAAGGGGTAATCGAGCGGCATGAGCCTAATTTCGTCTGCCATGCGCTTGTTACACGAGAGCAGGCGCAAGAACACGAAACAACGGAATTGATAAATAAATTGTATGATGGCGCCCCCGACAGACTGATTGCTTCATTGTTGGGACAGAAACGACTGTCGACGGAAGAAATCAGCCGCTTAAAACGTCTAATCGATAGTTTGGAATGAGGTGAGGGAATGCCGTTACTTCAAATAAGCATCTCGGCTTCCGTCTTTATTCTTGCGGTTATTTTCTTACGTTCCTTGCTGATTCACAAGCTGCCCAAAATGACCTTTATGTTTCTTTGGGGTGTTGCAGTCATTCAATTGCTTGTACCTGTTTCAGTTCAATCGCAATTTAGCATTTTTACGGCAGCGGAACATGTAAGCAGAATGTTTACATCGCCAAAATTGATTCCCTCGCCAGAAAGTTCAACATCTATTAATGGAACTACGGTCATCATGCCGCCCATTACAGAACATCTGAGCGCGCCGATTGTGCCATTGAAGACGGCTTCACAAATATCGCCCATTGTATGGGTGTGGTTAGTTGGTTTTTTGTTATGTGCTTTATTGTTTATCATTCCGCATTTAAGATATCGCAAAATCTACAAAATGGCTGTGCCTATTAGAAACGATTTTATAAGAAAATGGCAGCATTCAAATTTGTTATGGCGAGATGTTCAAATCAGGCAACTGGATCGTATCTCAACTCCGCTTACCTACGGTATTTTTCGGCCTGTTGTACTCTTGCCGAAAAATTTAGATTATGACGATGAGAAACAACTTGAGCTTGTCCTGACCCACGAATTTACGCACATCAAGCGATTCGACACACTCAAAAAATGGATTCTTGCCGCTAGCGTATGCGTCCATTGGTTCAACCCTTTAGTATGGGTCATGTATATCCTTGCCAACCGCGATATCGAGCTATTCTGCGATGAAACGGTCATACGGAAATTCGGAGAAAAGACGAAAACTACTTATGCCAGGGCACTTGTACGTTTGGAAGAAAAGAAAATCGGTTTGTCGCCGATGATTAGCAGCTTTTCCAAAAGCTCGACCGAAGAAAGGATTATATCGATCATGAAAACCAAGAAAATCACGATCGCCACGATGCTGCTCGCTATTGGGCTTGTAGCCGTCGTCGTTCTCGTCTTCGCGACTTCTGCATGGGACAAAACGGATGTCGACAATCCCATAGCCGAGATAGCCGAACCTTCAGCCGAAGCACTGCCCGCATTATATCAAGGGACCATCACTACCGAAATAGTGCCCGCACTATCTCAAGGCGCCACAAATACAGATTTAATGCCGCACGATTTAACATTCAACAAGAAATATGATGTACCGAAGTTGATAGACAGCCTAATGGCTTCCAAGTATCGTGCAGTTTATATGGACAACGAAATCTATCTTCGTGTCATGATGGATAACACAGTACAGATAAGCAAAGATAACGGCGCGGTTTGGAAAAAATATGATACAGATGAAGTCGATGCAAAAGAATTTGCAAAATGGCTGCTGATCAATGATCCAATTCCGGGCTATTCAATGGAAGAGGTTCAGACTCGCTTGGCCAACGGGGCAGTAGTAAAACATTTGGTGTTTGAAAACGTAAAGGAAATGTATTTCATCATCGACACGAACGGTGTACAGATTGAACTTGTACAGCCTGAAAAAATATCTTCCGTTCTGATCGACGGTCAAAGAATGATGATTACCTCCGCTATATCAGCCCAGATGCTGAAATCATTTTACGACTTGTTAGTGTCGAACAATATACTTTCGGAAACTCATGCCGAACAAGATTATTCGGAAAGAATGAAGGTTCTTGAAAAAAATCTCCCTAACTTTATCGCGATGAAATAAAGGCGGGTTGCTATCCCCTTACGATAGACAGTGAAAAATGAGTTCATGACACCATGAATTCAACACTGTTGAGTGAGGGGATTTTTTTGTCGGTGTCAAGCAAGTGCGGTCAGTTAACGAACCATTGGTCCTTACAAATTGCAACGCCGAATGAAGGGGGCAAATACCATAAGTATGCACGAGTAGGCCAATTGATGAGGCACACGAACTTGTCACACATACTATGTCTTGTATACCCTTGCCCGAACCTGAGGGGGTGAATGGATTGGCGATTCATGGCGGGAGACGCAATTCCCGCATGCGCAAACCGAAATTCGCGGGTAAAGGACGCAAACGGCCGATCCGACATGCGGCTGCCGAACAAGTGAATCTCGACGCTCAAGAACCGATTCATCTGTCGGGAGACCCGTGGCAGGCGCCGAAGGTTTCGGTCATCGTGCCGGTCATGAACGAACGGAGGACGCTGCGCAGGGTAATAAGGGAAGCTTTTCGCGTGCATCCGCATACGGAAGTGATCGTCGTCATCAACGGTTCGACGGACGGTTCCCTGGACATCGCGAGAAGAAGCGGAGCCAAGGTGCTCGTCTACGACCGTCCGCTAGGACACGACGTCGGCAGATCGATCGGCGCAAGAGAAGCAATGGGAGATATTTTGCTGTTCGTCGACGCGGATATGGTTATCCCGGCCGCGAAGCTGAGAGTGTTCGTCGACGCGGTGGCGAGAGGGACGGACGTGGCGCTTAACGATTATTCCGGCCCGGTCGACCTTCCTGTCGTGCACGGCGTCGTCCTGGCCAAACATGCCCTTAACACGCTGCTTGGGCGGCCGGATCTGGCCGGGGCTTCGATGACGGCCATTCCCCATGCGATCAGCCGCCGCGCCTTGTCGGCTTTCGGCTGCTCGGCGCTGTCCGTTCCGCCGCTTGCGCATACGATGGCGATCCGGCACGGGCTTAAAGTGGAACGAGTCGTCCCGGTCAATGTCGGCAAGCTCAACCCTGTGCGGTTAAAAAGGGAACGCACGAACTCTCTGGAGCCGCTCATCGTAGGCGACCATCTGGAAGCCATCCATTGGTGGCTCAGGCATACGGACTTCAGGGGCGGATACGAGGACGGCTTCCGCCAAAGAGGGATGGTGAGATAGCGAGATGAAGAAAAAGCGCCGCTCTACTAAGCGAGCCGTCCGTCCTTCCGCACGCAGGAGAACGGTTCGTCCCTCCCGGAGCAGGAAGCTTCGCCCGAAAACCGGCGCTTCCAAAAGGAGGAAACCGGCCGCGCGCACGGGAACGTACGCCGATTATGCCGCGGGAGCAAACGACGGAACGGCTTGGCGAGGAAGTCAGCCCGGCTCGCCGGAGATGCTTCGCGAAGCCGTTCACGAGAGTTGGAATCGAAGATTCCGGGGCGCCGGCGGGAGAAGAAAAGCGGATTGGCGGCTGACGCTGCAGCGCGGCAAGCATTATGCGGCCGGATTTATGCAAGCATCGGGAGTACGCGCCGCGATCTGCCCGGTCCCCCTGCAGATGAGAGCGTCGGCCGTCGTGTACGCGGGAGAGAATGAGACTGCGCTGTTTCAGACGCTGTCCCAGTTGGAGGTTTTGCCGCTGCACGAGATCGTGATCGTCGCCGGACAACCGACCGAAAGTCTCTTCGCGCTGGCGAGAGGGTTCGGCAATGCGGTCGTCGTCGTTTTGCCGGACCGGGTGGACCCCGATATCGGACGGGCTCTGGGCGCTAAACTAACCGGAGCGGACACGGTGCTGTTCGTCGACGGGGAGCAGCCTGTCGGGGCCGATCAGCTCGCACGTTTCTTATGGGAGTGCGACGGCAAGCTGGACGTCGTCCTGAACGATCTCGGCTCGAGAATGGGAACGTTCCGCCGCCGCAAAGCAATCGAGCGGCTGCACGAGTTTCTGAACGCGAGCTTGAAGAGAGAGGATTTGAAGATCAATTCCCTGTCCGTGCTTCCGTTCGCCTTATCCCGGCAAGCGCTCGACTCGCTTGGCGCAGGCGCGCTGTCCGTGCCGGTTAAGGCGCACGCTCTAGCGATACTGAAGGGACTTCGAGTCGGAACGGGAGGCTTCGTACGAACGGGGACGTTGCCGGATTATGCCGATTCAAGATGGAAGAAAGTTGCCGGCGATCATGCCGAAGCTTGGAGAGAAGCGCTTGGCGTCAGAGGGAATCGGATGCATTTCGCGGATTCGATGCGCAATCGAGGCATATTGGGAGAGTGGGTGACATGACCAAAGCTTCCATTATCATTCCGACGTACAACGGTCTTGATTTGCTGCAGAGATGCGTACAATCGATTCGCCGCTACACCGATCTTCCGTATGAAATCATCGTCGTGGACAACGGGTCCCGGGATGATACGGCGGCCTGGTGTTTGCGGGAAAAGCTGACGCTCGTGTCTCTTCCGCGCAACGAAGGATTTCCCATCGCCTGCAACAAAGGTCTGCGCCTCTCTTCCGGGGATACGATCGTTTTGCTGAACAACGATACGGTCGTGACGCGCAACTGGCTCGCCAATCTGTCGTCGGCTTTGCATAGCTCCGCGGACGTCGGCATCGTCGGCCCCGTTACGAACTATGCCAGCGGCTCGCAGCAGGTGCATTATCCGTTCGAGGATCTGGAAGAGTTTCAGAGAATCGCGGAAGCCGTGAACGTGTCGGATCCGGCGAAGCGGAAGCGGGTCGAACGGATTGTTGGGCTGTGCTTTGTTTTCCGAAGGGAACTGATGGAGAAAATCGGTTTGCTGGACGAAAGATTCTCGCCGGGTCATTACGAGGACGACGATTATTGCTTGCGAGCCAGGCTTCACGGATTCGGCTTGATCGTCTGTCACGACGCATTGATCTATCACGAAGGAAGCGCCAGCTTTAAGAGGGAAGGCTCTTTGGAGCAATCTCTGCTCGTCGAACGAAATTATAAGATGTTTATGGATAAATGGCAGCTTGATCCTCGGGCGTTTGTCTAAAAAAAGGGCTGTCTATGCCCCTTATCATGAGGAGGTATCGCTTTTGAAGGCTGTCATCTTGGCGGGCGGCACGGGAACTCGACTGAAGCCGCTCACCTATTGGACGAACAAACACTTGCTTCCTATAGGCACGTATCCTATGATTTGCCACGGAATTACGAAGCTGAGAGAAGCCGGCATCCGGGATATCGTCATCGTGACGAACCGGTCCGCGCTTGGCAGTTTTGCGGATGTTTTGGGCAGCGGAAGAGATTGGGGCGTATCGATCGTGTATCGGGTCCAGGAAGAAGCCGGAGGAATCGCGCAGGCTTTGGAATTGGCTCGGCCGGTCATGAACGGCAAGGATAAATTCGTCGTGCTGCTCGGAGACAATCTGTTCGAAGAAAGCCTCAAACCTTATTGCGACCAGTATGCCAGGCAGTCCGAAGGTGCAATGGTGCTGTTGAAAAAGGTCGACGACCCGCGCAGGTACGGAGTTCCGTTGTTGGATGAGGAAAGCGGACGGATCGTGACGATCGAAGAGAAGCCCGAACAGCCGAAGTCTGATTTTTGCGTAACCGGGCTCTACTTCTACGATACGGAAGTATTCGAGCTGATTGACGGAGTCAAGCCTTCCCGCAGAGGGGAATTGGAAATTACCGACGTGAACAACGCTTATGCCGCGACCGGCAAGCTGACCTATCGGGAACTGACCGGCTGGTGGACGGATGCGGGCACGTTCGAGTCTTTGGAAGAAGCGGGAAGGAGATTAAAGGGGGCGATTTCATGATTCAGCCAAGCTTGCGCAAGCCGGTTAAGCCGGCGGCCGTCCCTCCCGCGCCCAAAGCTGAGAAGCCGCGTCCCCCGGCGAAGCCGGCGTCCAAGCCGAAAGCCGTCAAGTCGATTGCGGCGGCCAAGCCGGGCAAGGGTTCTTCCAAAAAAGGCGTCCGAAAGCTTGCGGGAGGGAAAGGAAAAGCGATCTCTCGCAGAAGGCGTCTCGTCAGAAAACGCAGAACGCCCCTCGTTCCCAAACCTCAGCTGGAGCAGTCGGGCGAAGGGACCCAAGAGTTGAAGCGCAGCTACGAGCAAGGATTTCAGGAGGGGATGATCGAAGGCGGCGAGCGCATGCTGCAGGAGCATCTGCCGTCGGATATGATTATCCCGGACATTACGGCCAGAGAAGCGATCTCCGCCGGAATCGAATCGCTCAGGAAGCGGGGCGTTCCTCTGCTGGACAGCTCAGCGGTCTACGAGGAGCTGGAAGCGGCGCTTAGAGAGAAGCGGTCTTACGCTTTCATTCGCCTCGGAGACGGGGAATTGCTGACGTTGGCGCAGGAAAAAGTTCTCTCTCTGGAGGAAGTCCGGCGAGCGGGAGACTTTCTCCCTTATGCGGGCGTGACGATTCCGAATTTGCAGGCGCGCGACGAGCTGGCGGAGTGCATCAAGGTGGCTACGCTGATCGGAGTGCCGATGTCGCGTCATCCTCATTTTCAACCGTTGCTGTTCGCCGTTCTGCGCGCCCATGGCATCGATTACCGCAAGCTTCGCTACACGACGTCCACGATGAATTATACGATGGAGGAGCAAGGCTTGCTGCTCCGGCTGTTCCGGGGACGCAAAATTCTGATCATCGGGGACGTGGCGCTGCAGCTTCGGCAGGCGCTTGTCGACAAAGGGCTGGAAGTGGTCGGAGCGGTAACCCCGGTTAACGGCTACGCCGACGTTCCTCGGGTCGTGGCCGAGGCGATGCAGTACGATTACGATATCGCTCTCGTAGCCGCCGGCATTCCCGCGATTCCGATAGCGGTCCATCTGGCGGGAATGGGGGGCAAGGTGACGTTCGATTTCGGACATCTGGCCGATCGAATGGCCGGACTTGCTCAACCCGAAAGGCAATAGGAGCAGGAGGTGAGAGGAATGGCCGCGACGAAAAACAAGGTCAAACGGGCTGGGCGGCGCAGGCCTTCTCGTACCGGATCGAAAGTTGCCGGAGGAAGGTCCCGCCGGCAGCGCGAAACCCGGCAAATCCGCCACCGCGAAGGATTCGGGGACGGATACCGGGAAGGCGTGCAGTCGGGACTGCAAAGCTATCCGATTCTATTCGAAGGAACAAGCATCGTCATCCCGACTTATAATCAATTAAACATGGTGAAACAGTGCATTGAGAGCATTTTCGACAATACGGATCTGCCCTATGAGATCATTGTCGTGGACAACGCATCGACCGACGGGACGGCTGCTTACTTGCGGGATCTGGGCGGACAGGTCCGGTTCCGGGTGCTGGAAAAAAACCTCGGTTTCGCAGGTGCGATCAACGTCGGAATGATGATGTCGAAGGGCGGCACGATCGTGCTGCTGAACAACGATACGCTGGTGACGGAGAACTGGCTCGACAACCTGCTGGCGTGCTTGAACAGCGACGAATCGATCGGCATGGTCGGCCCGATGACGAACTATATCAGCGGCGAGCAGAAGATCGACGTCCCTTATACGGATATTGCCGATATGCCCGCTTTTGCCAGGGAATACAACCAGTCGAATCCTTCAAAATGGCGCAGAATGGATCGTCTGACCGGGTTCTGCCTGCTGTTCAGGCGCGAACTGTTCGAAGCGATCGGCTACTTCGACGAAGGGTTCGAAATCGGCAACTTCGAGGATGACGACTACAATATTCGGGTACGGTTAATGGGAAAAAGCCTCGTTATGGCGCAGGATACGTTTATTCATCATTTCGGGAGCGTCAGCATGAAGGCGCTGGGGGACCGGTTCCAGGAGGTCAACGATCGCAACCAGCAGTACTTCATGGACAAATGGCGCAACCCGTACGAATGGATTCAGCAGGTTCGCAGTCAACCCGCTCTAACGCAAGGAGTTCCGCTTCATTCGGCTTCTTTCTTCCCCGAGAGAATCGTCGTACAAGGGATCGGTGCGAATTACTACTGGATCGAGCAGGGACAGAGACGTTTGGTGGAAGGCTCGATTACGTTTCCTGTCGTCAGACTGTCGCAGATCGATCTGAAGCGCTGGCCTCTTGGCGACCCGATCTCCGTTCAGGAAGTGGAAGCGCGCTGGCGGGGACTGGACGGGGCATCCGGATGGGAATCCGGCGTCGCGCAGCTGGAGGACGGGACGTTGTTCTATGCGGAGAGCGGCAAAGCGCGGAGAATCGTCAGCGCGGCGGTGATGAGGTCTTGGCAGCTGCATCTTAAACCGTCGCGGACGATCTCGGTAGAGCAGTTGGCGGAAGCGGAGGAAGGGCTGCCGATTATCGCTCCCCCTGCACTGAAGCAAGTGCTGTAAGGGAAGGAGCGAATGAACGGCGCCTCCGCGAGGAACAATCGGTCAGGCTTATTGTCGGCTGGCTTCATGTGGCGGACGATAGGCCTTTTTGGCGTTGCGCCGGGCGAAAAGGCGCGCCAATGTAGGCGATTGCTCCTGTGGCAAGCGCTGATTGGCGGCATATGCTGTAGGGAACTAGATGGTTGGGGCTGGTTGCGGGAGAATGCACTTTTGGCTTAAGGGAGGGTATGGCTGGCATGCAGGAGCTGTTGACCGAAATCGTCGTCCACCTCTCCAGATCCCATCAGCAGATGGCCAGAATATTGGATGCCAAGCGGCATGTGGCCGTACGTATGGCCCATCTCGTCCAGGCGCTGCCGGATGAGCATCCTCAGTTGAACGGCTTAAATGGGTTGCTGGATAGTTCGTCCAACGTAACGAAGAACGTCATTTCTTATTTGAACAGCCTTGCGGATTTGCAGGAAGCCGTCGCCGACAGCTTAACCAACGTCGTAAAGGCGATCGGGGATTCCGGCGACGAGGAATAGCAGCAGCGAAGAGAAAGGAGGGGAGATGAGATGAACCGGGAGGAAGCTTATCATCTCACGCTCGACGCCATTGCGAAGATGCAGTGGAACGTAGCCATGATTCTGGAAGCGAAGGCCGCGGAGGCTGAAAAAGTCCGCAATTGGCTCTGCACCCACATTACGAACGATACGTACGAAGCTCATAACGACCAGCTTACGACCTGCATGCAGTGGAACGAGCAGAACGTCGAGGTTCTGGACGGATTGACGAAGCTGTGCAACGGACTAAGCCGCAACATGAAAGTGATCCTCAATCCGGATAGCGAAGAATCCGACGGCATGGGGTCCATGTTCGGAGGATACGACATGGGAGACCGCGAAAGATGAACCGGCCGGATCGGGAATGGGAAATCAAGCTGCAACTGATGGGCGCGATCTCCAGAAGCCAAGAAGCGTTAGCGAAAATATTGGAAAACGTAGCGGACGTGACGGATCATGTCGGCGTCTCCCCGGCGACTTTGCATGAGCACGTTCGGGTGCTTAACGGGATGCAAGGGGCGCTGCTGAGAACGGTAACCGGGCATAGCTGGCGGCCTCCCGTCATCGGAACGCCGGCCGAGCCATGGTTATCCGAGGCGGTCAGACGCAAGTAACTAAGCTAAGCGACCGGAGGTGTCCCGAATTGAAAGGCAAATCGCGTTCCGCCCGCGTGGGCGGAAGGAAGAAATCCGTCTCCGGCAGAAGCGGCAAGAAGCCCGGACGCAGAGGCAAGATCCGCTCGGGCAAAGGCAAGCTTCGTTCCCGCAAAGGCGCAGGCAAGCGTCATCTTCGGAGAAGGCGGGCAGGCAAGGGGCGCGCCGGAAGCGCCGGAGGGGGCGGCTCTTCGTACCATGCGGGTTTTAACCAAGCGTATAACGAAGGGTACAACATCGGCTTCGCCAAAGGCTTCGAGGACGGTCATCAGCTCGCTTACGAGCAGCAGATTTGAGCGAGAGAGTCGGATAAAGGCATGATTTGTAAAAGTGTGCTTGACAGAATTGTAGTTAATGTAATAAATTAACTAAAAACAGGATAATTTTACGCGAGGAAGCACCACGCCGACTGGGGAGACATCCCTTTGTTTGCTGGTGTTTTTTTATCGGCATTTGTGCGAATTTTTGCGTAAGGGGGATCGTTAATGAGGAAAATAGGCGCCTTGCTCGTCGCGCTGGGCTTGGCAGCATGCGGGGTGTCGGAGGCGGTCGGAGCCGCTGTCGCTGCTGCGGAGACTTCGTTCAAGGATATCCCGAAGCGGCACTGGGCGAGGAGTCAGATCGAGAGAGCCGTATCGCTGGGGTATGTGAACGGCTATCCGGACGGGACGTTTAACGCCGCGGCTTCCGTCACCCGCGCGGAGTTCGTCAAGATGATGGCGGACGCGCTGCGCCTTCCGCATTCGCAAGGGGGGACTCCCTGGTATCAAGGTTATGTGTCGGCGGCGTTTGAATTCGGCATCCTGGAGGAGACGGACTCGACAGACTACAATCGTCCGATCAAACGAGTCGAAATCATGCGCATTATCGCCCGGGCGTTGGCGACGGAGCCTTCCTACGGCGAATATTTAGAGAGCTTTCAGGTTCTCAAGAAGGGGGATATGCCGTTTGAAGATCGACAGGAGTTTCAGAATCGGGATGTGCCGTTTATCGCACTGGTTTACGGTTCCGGCATAGTAAACGGCTTCCCGGACCGGACAATGCAAATTAATCGCACCGCTACCCGGGCTGAGACGGTTGTCATGATGGAGAGCTTTCTGGAAGTCAGAGCCGCTGATCCGCTATTGAGAGATCGGCTGCGGCAGTTCAAATCCGACGAATTAAACAAATGGACTCAAATCGATCCCATACTGGAGGAAGTAAAATGATGAAACGAATGTCGCTATTGATCTTGGTCGTAAAGCTGCTGGCCGTGGCTGTGATCCCCGTTGCCGCTATTGCCGCAGAGCAGAAATCTGCTATTCCTAAAGTCGCGCCTCAAGCAATTGAAGTTCTCGTGAACGCCCGTAAAGTGAAATTTCCCGACCAGAAGCCCAAGATGGAGAACAACCAGGTGCTTGTACCGATTCGTTTCGTCTCGGACAAGCTGGGGGGCAAGCTTGATCTGAAGGGCAAAGAAATTACGATCGTCAAAGGCGACCGGACGGTAAAGCTGCTCATCGGCACGAAGACGGCGACGGTGAACGGCAAGGAACTGGCGCTGGGCGTCGCGGCCAAGGAAGTGAACGGACGGACCTATGTGCCGCTTCGCTTTATCTCCGAAGCGTTGGGCGAGAAGGTGGAGTGGGACAAGGCGACTCGCTTTGTTTGGATTGGCAGCAAGGATATTCCGGAGCTAAGTGATCTGGTAGAGCCTGTGAGTATTGATCCGTTTAAGAAGTATTTTAAGGATAAAGAGTTTTTGATGAAAATCTGTTACAAAATATGCGAAACTGCGATCCAAGCATATGTGGTTACAGCGGATGATCTGCCTTTTACCGTTCGAGGGGAAGCCTATTTTCGCTTTGATATGTCTTCCGATGCTCGCGGAGCCTGGATCCGCGCTACAACAACGGATAAAGGTGTAATGCCCAACGGATTAGTTTACTTAAATCCAGAGCAAGAAGCGATTCCTACAAACGGCGGCTTTTTTACAGAAGAGAACCAGGGTGACTTTCGTTTCATTTATTACTATGTTGATGTTGAAAGAAAGGGTTACACGATCCAACAGGCGGATTATATTTCGATTACGGCAGACTATCCAGGCTATATTTTGATTGAAAATCCCTTGAAATAAGAATTGCAATTAGGAGTGGCTGAGATATGCACAAGAGAGTACGTAGAAGAATTCTAAGCATTTTGCTCATGATTTCTTTTTTGTCTCCCCTTGTACCGATTGCGCCTCAAGAAGCGGAAGCTGCGATTCTCGGGGGAAATAGCTGGATTCAGCCTAAGGGGTATCCACCGGAAAATCCAGCAGACACGAAGCGCTACGCTGTGGCGTTCATGTACACGGAGATTTGGAGTAAAAACGACGGCACATGGGATTATGAGAAGAAGGTATACCAGCATTATTACGAAGAGAAAAATGTAGAAATGGTTCATCCCTACACTTTTAATTTTCCAGGGAGAAAGGTAAAAGATATCAAGATTAGACGCTTCGGTGAAGGGCCGTTGGACATGGAGTATTTTAATAACTCCCGTCCAACAGGAGAGAGTTTTTCGCTCTATCAGCGTCACATAAGCACTAATATAAGAAAGATTGAAGTATCCAATAAAACGGGACAAGGCACGAGTGATATTAGTTTTAAGATTACGGCTTACGCTGATTTGGAATCCGATGTTCCCTATATTGTTACAGACCAGCCGAATAACCCGTATCCTGATGTCAAGAATCCAATGAAAGTCGTCCGAGTGTTCGTGCCTATTGTCCTTGAATTTGAACTGGAGGCCAACCTCAAGGTTGCTTACAAAACGACGAGCGGACAGAATATCGACGCACTTTTTACGAATCAATCGCAAAGTATGGCGGCTGGGCAACGCTACACCATCGTCCCGGCTACGACTCCGAATTATCGATATGTCGGCTACAAGAAAAGTACGGTCAGCCAGCCCAGCGGCGGGGCGATGACGAACGGTCCTCCGGAAACCTTTACGTATGATGGGAAATACGATACATACTACTTAAATTTGTATTATGAACCGCAGACCGACGACGGCACAATCAATATACGACACATGGTAAAATCCGGAACCGGAGCTTATAGCGAGAAGGGGCGAGAGTCGCAAACGGTCAGTCCGTTGCCCGCCAATCGGACAGTGAATCCCAAATCATCTTACGGGACGGTTGTGGGAAGCAGCGTTTCGTACGGAGCCGCTTACTCGGATACGATCAATTCGGCGAAAAATGCGGCTGTAAGCCTTACGAATACGCAGAAAACGGCTTATGTCTCCTTCTTTTATGAGAACGCGGTAACCGGAAACTTCGAGATTTTGCCGTCGCAGACGATTAAATGGAGGGACAGCTTCTCGCTGAAGCCGAAAGACTTCGTCATTCCTCCGGCATGTAAGTACCTGTATCACGAGTATTATTTCGAGAAAGACGGAGCGACCTGGGTCAGTAAAAGAATAACCAGTCAGACGGAAACGACGGCTTTCTCTTATTCATCTTATCCAGGTATTTTGGGCGTGGGGACTAACTTTATCTCCATTCGCGTAACCGCAGACTGCGGAAATTCAGGATGGGTCAACCAGAAGCCGTTGGAAATAACAAGTCCTTCCGATAATCGCCCGCCCATATTTTCAGTCGGATTTT
This sequence comes from Cohnella sp. SGD-V74, assembly GCF_003001675.1. GTDB lineage: Bacteria > Bacillota > Bacilli > Paenibacillales > Paenibacillaceae > Cohnella. Next base: position 86,087 of record NZ_PVYW01000027.1, read on the forward strand.
TTAAGGAGTCCAACCGCACGGGAACGATACCGGATCATCAAGTCGTGATCAATCGCCCCGTAAATTTGAGAATTATCTACAACAATATGAGCAATCCGCCGGAGCCTTACGATCCGGATGGAGATCCGATCACGTACACGTTCTTATTCAGCGGCAGCTCCAGCTCCTGGATTCGAAGCTTACCGGAGGAATACGGGCTGTGGGAACATAGTGAAGCGCATTATATGCTGAAGGCAACCGAGCTTGGCTCGCATTCCATCACGGTAATCGCAAGGGATACGTTCGGTGCGGAATCGAGGAGAACCGCTTCGATCAACGTCATTCCCGAGAACCCGATTCCGGTCATTACCGGACCGACCAAAGTAAAAGAGAATCGTCCGCTGCCGTCACCGTTTAGCGGTGAAAGAAGTTACAGCCCGATTGGACGATCGATTGCCGAGTACATCTGGGAGAACAAGAAGGACGTCTATACGACTCCGGGAACGGAGACGATTCGTCTGGAGGTTGTGGATAGCGCGGGTTTGAGATCGGAATACGCCGCATCGCATCAACTGACCGTGCTTCCGGACGAGCCTCCGATCGGCGTGCTGGAAGTGCCGCCTTTAGGCATTCGGCCAAGCGACTTCAATATTTTCAACAAGTCGTACAGCCCCGACGGCGACAAGATAGTCAGCATCCAATATCGCTACAAATACGATGCGAATAACAACGGCGTGTTCGACGAACCATGGACAGAGATGCTTGGGGGGGATTTGACGAAAGTTGTTCTAAGGCCGCAGAAGGTAGGCAAGTTCCTGCTGGATGCGCGCGTGTGCGAAGACTGGGGGAAATGCGCCTGGGCGTCCGATACGCAGCCCGAAAGCTCGCGGATCATCGACGTGGTAAACCTTGCTCCAAGCGTGTCTTTCCTGATCGAGGGCGAGAACGAGATTCCGAAGCCTCCGACAGAGGACGGAATTCCAGTCTCGCAAATTTTGGAATGGGATCTCTATGATACGAATACGACCAGTAAAATCGTCAATAGCCCGTTTATGTGGCAAAAAGACGGGAGGTCGTTGCTGGCCGGCTTGGGAAGGGGAATGGAATCTCAAACCCGAACGTCAAGTTCTGTAGGATTTGGCGGAGGGTGGGATGCGCAATCCGGATTTGCGGCTATCAGCGATAATGGTCTGGGTCCTAACGGACTGTCCGCCTATCGCGCTATCGCATCCCGAGATTCAAGGTCGCAACCCGTCTTACTCCCGGTTAAAAGCAGCGGCTGGTCCTCGACGACCTATACTACGGGAGAGGACTATTCGCAGCTTCAGCCCGCAACATTTAATTCCAAAGTAAGAACCAACAAGACGTATCTCTTTTTTGATCATAATCGTCATATTTTTGCGCTAAACAAAAGTAAAATCCCCTCCTACCATAAGGATCTAGTTTTGACTTGCGGCGGTACTACCGACATGAGTCAATGCAATGGCTATAACTGGGAGCAGAACTTGATGCATTTTTGGGACGGCCCGAATCCCTATGATTTTATTTTGAATCTGGATAATCTGCCTGCTAATCGATACACGGTTCCTTACTTTACAGAAAGTGATAAAGAGAGAGACAGCAGTTGGGGAACCAAGGCGCAAAACGGGAATTTCTCAGGTGCTTCGGGAACAACTGCAAATACGGTCGCCCCCATTTTTTATGAAATTGCCGGGAGCAGAATTTATGTCGTCTATAACCGAACGACCTATGCGTACTACTATCGGAGCGATGAAGGATCAAGAACGGATTTCGGCAATAACGGACATCTTGACGTGCATGTCTATGACGCCTACACCGGAGAGTTTCTAAGCAGCTCCTATGAGAAGGGCGAGAGAATAGCTTCCAGAGCGAATTATACCAGTCTCCATGTTTCGGATGTTCTCGGTGACGACTTGATCCTTAGATCTTATACAGGTCGTATGCTAAGGTACAACCGGGACGGCCGTAATATTATGGACAAAACCGTTACTTTACCGACGACGGTCGAGCGGATCGAAAGGAAGGGCCGCGCTTGGAATGGCGCGATCTACACCGAGGACCCTGCAGACTTTACCTGTACATGGGTCAATGCGAACTATCAATTCAAGGATGCCGAAGGCAATATGTATGCCTATGTCATGAATACTTGCAGCCGAACGGTAAATAGCTCTACAGTGACTATCGATCCGGAACTTAATCCGGAATCGTCAGCGGGATATCATCTCGTACAGTTAAAGCCGGATTTTACGTTCGGAATCAAAGCAAGGCTGCAAGGAACTTATTTTGCTAACGCGTGGCCCGGCCCTTACGATCTTAACTTGGAGACGAGTGCGGTTCTTGCCATAAATAATGTCACCAAGCAAGCGATAACCAGGACGGCTGCCCCGGTACAGGGATCGATGGGCAACTATTTCTACACCCAGCTTGTCGATTTAACGACCGGGGAGGTAGGTCCTTGGACCAGAGGAATGCCCACATCGTCTCAGCAGCGGTTCAGCAACCCGTTTCATATTACCTATACTGGCGAGTATAAGAGCGGGTGGCTGTCGCAAACCGCTGACGGCATCGAATCCAGACCTAACAATTGGGCGGGGTTTGAGTATTTAAAGCGAGCATTTAACCCGATAGTCTCCGTTAATAGCGCGAGATACATGAGATACGGGGAGTATATGGGCGACGGAATCTATCTCTCTATTTACGACACCGATTACCAAATGAGTATGGCCGGAGGAGGCCCGGCAGCGTCTGCCCACATGTTCCTGGACGTAGGGACGCCAACTGCCACGAGCGCGTACAAGGGCTTTCGATTAGGGCAATTCGTCTCTCCGGAGGCGTATGAGGACGCGGAGTATACGTTCTCTATTAAGATGGATTCTCCAAAAGAAGACCAATCGCTAGCCGGTTTTTCGTTCCGAATGACGAATCCGAAATATCGGTATGCAGTAGAGACGGATGGGACGAAGCTGTTTCTGTCCAAGTACGTCAATGGGACGCGCACGGTGCTGGACAGTGTGGCTTATCCGTTTCAGGCTAGAACATCTTACAGCTTTAAAATACTCACTCAGAATAAGAAAATCGAAGTGTTTTTGGACGGTGTTCCGTATTTCGAAATTACGGATGAGACATACCAATCGGGTAAGTTCGGCCCGTTCTCGGACAAATCCTATGTTTCGTTCGCCGGAATCGAGCAAAAGGATCTCTCGAATCCGGACGTAGAATGGATGGCCAGCTATGCCATTTGGGATGAAGGAAAAGCGACGGCAACTGTACGCTACAGCAACATTACGTATGCCGATCCAGAAAATGACCCGGCTGCGCAAAATAATTTGTGGTCGATCTCACATACGCCAAAGTTCTTGAACAACCAAGGATTATCCGAACTTGACGGCCAAACGTTAACAAGCCCAGCACTGGAGTTTGATAAGGTCGGTAATTACCGTGTGACGCTGAAGGCCCAGGATGATCCTCATCCGGATTATCCGTTCCCGGATATGACGTTCGGAGGCTACCGGAAGTGGTCGAACGAGTTCTGGCAGATCATTACCGTTCATCGGAGGCCTGTCGCGCAATTCACCGTAGCGGTTCATCCGATGGACAACACGGTCGTCTGGAACGACGCAAGCTACGATCCCGATCGCTGGCTCAGCCCGACCAACTACAGCACGGAGAACACGGGAATCGATTATCGGACGACCCGGGGCGTGCTGGAATGGCGTTATTATTACGTTACACCGGACGGGGACATCGTCAATCAGAAGCTTGTTACGCCGCAGATGAAAGGCCGTTACCGCGTCGGCCTGCAGGTGAAGGACGAATACAGCGCATGGAGTTACTGGGCGGAGCAGACGATCGATATCGACACGCCGTTGCTGCCGGACGATCCGCCGATTCCGGGCTTTACGGTTACGCCTTCCTCGAATTATGCGAACGAGCCGTTTACGATTACGTCGACGGCTTGGGACAAGGAAGACGGTCCGGCCGCGAATTTGAAGCATGCCTACTATGTGCGCAACGTGACGGAAAACGGCATGGAAGCGATCCGTTCCGCCGATCGCGGCACGTGGACGACGCAGTTCAACTCGCTCGGCGTCATCGAGATCCGCCAAGTCGTCACCGACTCGAAGGGCCAGTCCGCGCAGGCCGTGCAGCGGGTGGCGGTCGTTAACCGCAAGCCCGTTGCGGACTTCGATTGGCTGCCGAAACCGGCTTACGAGGGCGATACGATTACGCTGCTTAACCGTTCTTCCGACCCCGACGGCGATCCGCTCTCTTTCGTATGGACGATTAAAGCTCCGGACGGCTTCGCTCTGACCGGATTCACGAAGGAGATGACGATTCCCGGGAATTTGACGGAAAACAGAACGGGAGCGTTTACGGTAACCTTAAGCGTCACCGACAGTCATGGAGCCGGCGACGCCGTTACGAAGCAGATTCCGATTCTGCCGCTGACGGTTGCGGGACAGGTGGCGCATACGCCCGAATGGGAGCGGAATCGCTTGACCTGGAACGCGAAGTATCCGGCGAAATTCAGGGAAAGCCACGTGTTCTGGGCCGGCGAAGCATTCGTCCTGTCGGCGACGGTGACGGATACCGGCAGTTCCGCCACGAAGGCGGTCTCCGTGACGGCCCAAGCGACGCCTGAGCTGCTCAAGAGCCTGACGGAATCGCCGCCCGGCTCCGCCGCCTGGGCAGGTCTCCTGCGCCAAGCGGATACGTCGATTCGGTTCGTGGATATTCCCGACGGCAGCTACTCGTTCGTCTTCACGGCTACGTACAGCAACGGCGTCGTGAAAACGTCCGTCGTCCCGATCGAAATCCGCGGCATCGTCGACCAATTCGTCCAAGTTCATCGCGTGCAATAGCTATATCCGAAAATACAAGACGGCAAAAGCCCGTTTTCTCGTTCATCGCGAGAGAACGGGCTTTTTTTGCCCGCCTAATTTCGTCCCATGGACGGGTAAGTATCCAAGATCTACCCAACCGGGACGCATATATTGATTGCGGGTGATGAGGATGCGGAGTTCATCTCGAATGAGAAATTACGCTCGCGGCCGCATGGACGGCTATGAGAAAGGAAAGCTGGACGGCTGGAGGCTGGGCGCCTGCAGAGGCATCGACGAAGGCGTGCGGCATGAAGAGCTTCCGCCCAGCCGGGCTCGTATCCTCTATGTTCCGCAAGGCTTCGAAGCGATCGATCAAGGCGTCGTTGCCGCGCTGCGCACCGAAGTCGCGGAAGTTACGGTCGTCTCCGCGACGGAGATGCGCTTGCAGGCCGAACGTTATCGTCCGGACGCGGTGCTCGTCATGAACGGCCTTCATGTATTCCCGCCGGATCATCTGGAGCAGATCGACGCCATTCGCGCCATGGGGATCCGCACGGTGATCTGGTTCGTCGACGACCCTTACGTGACCGACACGACGGTGAAGGTCGCTCCGCATTACGATTACGTGTTTACTCACGAAAGGTCTTGCCTGGGCCTCTACCGCGCGCAGGGCTGCGGGCAGGTGCACCATCTTCCTCTCGCCGCGTATTCCGATTGGTTTAAGCCGATGGCCGTTCCTCCGGAGTATCGGACGGATATTTGCTTTATCGGCATGGCTTTCTGGAATCGCGTCGAGCTGTTCGACGCGATCGCTCCCTATCTTCAGGACAAGAGAGTGCTGATCGGAGGGAAGCTGTGGGAGCGCATGAACAGCTTTGCCCGATTATCCAAGTTCGTCAAGGACGGCTGGATCGAAGTTCCGGAGACGGTCAAGTATTACAACGGCGCCAAAATCGTCATCAATCTCCACCGCACGACGGAAGCGGGCAAAGACAATCTGAACGGAATCAACTGGCCGGCCGAATCGATCAATCCCCGCACGTTCGAGATGGCTTCCTGCGGCGTGATGCAGCTGACGGACATTCGGCAAGAGCTTCCCGAGCATTTCGCGATCGGATCGGAAATCGGAGTATTCCACGACGCCAACCATCTCGTTCAACAATTGGAGCATTACTTGACTCATGAGGAAGAGCGGCAATGGGTGGCCGCCAGAGGGTATAAAAGGGTAAAGAAGGACCACACGTTCCGCGATCGGATCCGTAGGTTGATCGGCACGGTCGGGCTGGCGTAGACCCGGACGAACCGCATACGAAATTAGGATCAGGAGGGATGAGGCTTGGCTAAGGTGAAAAGACGTCCCGCGGTCCGATCCCGCGATGCGGCTTACCGCAGAGGCAGGGCAGAAGGCTTGGCGTTGGGGAGAGCCGACGGACATTGGCAGGGGCTGTGCGAATACATCGTACGCAAAGCGGCGCCCGTCCCGGTGAAGCGCCCCATTCATGTGCTGTATGTCACTTCCGGTAAAGGGTTCCCCTACTCCCCTTTGGACGACGGCATTATCGCGACGCTGAAAGAGATCGCGGAGAGAGTGACCGTCGCCGTTCCCGGCGACGACATCGCGGTTATCGCCGCCAGAGAAAGGCCGGATCTGCTGCTCGTGCTCGACGGCATGCATCTGGGGCTGGAGAAAGTCCATGCGGTAAACGCGCTGGGCATACGCACGGCGATCTGGTTTACCGACGATCCGTATTATACGGACATTACGAGCGGTATCGCCCATCACTACTATCACGTCTTTACGCTGGAGCGCAACTGCGTTCCGTTCTATGCGGAGAGAGGATGCGCGCGCGTATCCTATTTGCCGCTCGGCGTCTTCCACGGCGCTTATCGGCCTCGCAATTCGGACCGTTCGATTCGGGGAGAAATTTGCTTTATCGGCACGGCGTATTGGAACCGGGTCGATTTGTTCAACCGGCTTTTGCCGCTCATCGCGCACAGGCGTTTGTACGTATCGGGGATGTGGTGGGACCGGCTGGCCGAATTCGGCCGCTGGAAGCACTTCATCGACTTGGGCAAATGGATGGAGCCGCTGCCGACTTCGGAAAGGTACAACGCGCACAAAATCGTCATCAACTCGCACAGAGCCCACGACGACGATACGTTTAACCAGAACAGCGCGATGATTACGGCGGTATCGCCGAATCCGCGAACGTTCGAGATTTCGGCGTCGGCGACGCTGCAGCTTACCGATTGCCGCGACGACATTGCCCAGCACTACGTGCCCGGCGAAGAGATCGTAACCTACGATTCCCCTGAAGATCTGGCGGCCAAAGCCGAGTACTACCTGGAGCATGAAGAAGAGCGCAAGAACATCGCGCTAAGAGGTCTCTATCGGACGCTCAAGGACCATACGTACGTTTCCAGACTGAATCAACTGATAGATTTGACGATGAATGGTTAATCGCCGCGCCGGGAACGCTGTCCGCCCCATACATTGTACAACTCACCAAATGAAGGTTCAAAACAAATGAAGGTTCAAAAAGTTCGGTTTTCAGCACCGAGGCTGGTCGTTCGCCTTACGGCGAACTGCTCGCCCATGCATCCCGGAAGGTTGAAGGAGGTGACGGACATACCCGTGAGCTCTAACAGGTATGCAAAATCGTGAACGGCGCGAAACCGAAGCTGATGATCTTCTCGCATATTTGCAGCCCCGTTTTCGTCACGGGAGCGGAGAAGCTGCTCTTGCTGTTCACCCGCGAGATGATCCGTCGTTTTCAATGCGTCATGGTCGTTCCGCAGATCGGGGCGATCGCGGAGAAGGCCAGAGAGTTAGGCGTTAAAGTCGTCGTTCAGGATATCCCTCTGTGCATTTCCTTATATACGTCGGCTCCAACGATTCCGCAAGAGATCGCCGCCATGCAGCGGAGCCCTTCGTGGGGACGAATCCATGCATTGCTGGCGGAGGAAAGGCCGGATTGCGTGCTTGTGAACACGAGCGTCCATCCTTTGCCCGCGCTGGCGGCCAAAGCGATGGGAATTCCTACCGTCTGGGTTCTGATGGAGACGGTTATGGACCGGCCGTCCAAGCCGTTGTCCGTCGGACTCATCGCTTCGAACTGCGATATTGTCGTAGGCATCTCTCATTCGACGCTTCAGCCGATTCACGAGTTCGCTCCGGGCGCGCGGACGTTTATGCTGCCTCCTTATCTCATTCGGGATGAACTGCTTCCCGGAAGCTGGCCGTACCATCGGATGAGGCTTCGACAGCAGTACGGCTGGGGCGAGCATCATCGCGTGGCGGGTTTCATGGCCGCGACGATCTACGCGAACAAAGGGCTGGAGCAGTTCGTGAACGCGATGCTGCCGATCGCGGCGTCCGACGGCTGGGCGAGATTCCTCGTTCTGGGCAAATCGGCCGACGACGCGTACTACCGTCACTGTCAGAAGCTCGTATGGGACTCCGGCTTCGCGGACCGGTTTCTGTTCCTGCCGTTCGCGGACCAGATTCAGCATGCCTATCCGGTCATGGACGTCGTCGTCGTGCCGAGCCTGATCGCCGAAGGCTTCGGAATGACTGCGCTGGAAGGGCTGATGTTCGGCAAGGGCGTCGTCGCCTCCGCCTCCGGCGGGCTGACGGAGATTCTGAACGCGACGGGCAACCAGGATTACCTCGTACCGCCCGGCGACGTCGGCAAGCTGACGGAGCGGGTGAACGCGCTGCTCGGCAACGCAGCGCTGCTTCGCGCCGTCGGAGAACGAAATATGCAAACGTCGCAGCAGGTATTCGGCGTCGAAGCTTTCCGCCAACGACTGGCCGATCTGATCGCCCAGCTGCCGCAGACGCCCGTGCTTGCCCGCGGCTCGCTCTGGCGCGGCAGCGCGCCCACCGTGTTTCTGGTTGATAACGGCGTGAAGCGTCCGTTCGCCTCCGAAGCTTCTTTCCTGCAAAGAGGATTCCGCTTCGAAGACGTGACGGAAGTGCCGGACGAGGACTTGCAGAGGCTTCCGACGGGATCGACGCTGTTCGAGCAGAAGCGGCGAGTCAAGCGGGCGCGCAGAGGCAAAGGGCGGGGCGTAAGACGGAGAAAGCGAATTTCGGGCAGACGGCGCTCCCGCGCGAGCGGAAGGAAGCGAGCGGGCCGCAGAGCCCGCCGCGGAAGAAGGTGAACCGATGCGAATCGTGACCATATTGGGAACTCGTCCGGAAATTATTCGCTTAAGCGTGCTGCTCGGCAAGCTGGATCGCTTGGCGGAGCGCCACGTCCTCGTTCATACGGGACAAAATTTCACGTCCAGCTTAAGCGGGGTTTTCTTCGAACAGATGGGGCTGCGCGCGCCCGACCTGCTGCTCGACGACCGCAAGGAGACGGTCGGCGGGCAGCTCGCGTCGATGTTCGGCGCCGTCGAGCAGCTGCTTAGGAAGGAGCGGCCCGACCGGGTGCTCGTGCTCGGCGATACGAACAGCGCCTTGTGCGCGCTCGTCGCGGAGAGGATGGGCATTCCGGTCGTTCATATGGAAGCGGGCAACCGCTGCTTCGATTTGAACGTGCCGGAAGAGAAAAACCGGCGGGTCATCGATGCTGTCTCCACGTATAACCTGCCTTATACCGAGAACAGCAAGCACAATTTGCTGAGGGAAGGCTTTCCCGTCAACCGTATTTTCCGCTCGGGAAATCCGATTTACGAGGTGCTGCGCCATTACGAGGAGCAGATCGACGCCAGTTCCGTTCTAGGCAGGCTGGGGTTGACCGCGGGACAATACCTGCTCGCGACGATCCACCGGGCGGAAAACGTCGATTCGCCGGAGGCGCTGCGCGGAATTATGCAGGGACTGAGCCGTACGGCGGAAGAGCACGGATTGCCCCTTGTGTGCAGCCTTCATCCCCGGACGAGATCCAGACTGTCCGAGGAGCTTCGCGCTTCCGTGCATCCGTTGGTGACTTTTCACGAGCCGTTCGGCTTTTTCGATTTCGTCCATTTGGAAAAGAACGCGCTTCTCGCCCTTACGGACAGCGGTACCGTTCAGGAAGAGTGCTGCATCTTCGGAGTGCCGACCGTGACGGTCCGCCAGACGACCGAGAGGCCGGAGACGGTGGACTGCGGAAGCAACGTCGTTGCGGGCTTGCGGCCGGAAGCGATCCGGAATGCGGCCCGGGTCATGGTCCATCTGCGCGATTCCTGGCAGTGCCCCGAAGGTTACCTGGATACGAACGTCTCGGACAAAGTGGCGAAATTTGTGCTTGGAGGGAAAAGGGATGTTTAAAGATCGGCGTATCCTGGTCACCGGGGGGACCGGTTCCTGGGGGTACGAATTGATAAGACAATTGCTGCCGATGAACCCGGCGGAGGTGATCGTGTTCTCCCGCAACGAATCGAGCCAAGTGGCGATGAGCCGGGCGTTCGAGGATCCGAGGCTGACGTTTCGCATCGGCGACGTTCGGGACCGGGAGGCGTTATCCAAAGCTTGCAAGGGCGTAGATATTCTGTTCCATCTGGCGGCGCTCAAGCATGTGCCGGTATGCGAAGACCAGCCTTACGAAGCGCTGAAAACGAACGTGATCGGCACGCAGAACGTGATCGAAGCGGCTATCGAAAACAAAGTGGAGCGGGTCATCAATATATCTACCGACAAGGCGGCCAATCCGTCGAACTTCTACGGCATGACCAAGGCGATCGGAGAGAAGCTGATCGTCTACGCGAACCTGCTGCACAGCGATACGAAATTCGTCTGCGTCCGCGGCGGCAACGTGCTCGGGACGAACGGCAGCGTCGTTCATCTGTTCATGAACCAGATCAAGTACAAAGAGCAGATCAGCTTGACGGACCGCAAGATGACGCGGTTTTTCATGACGCTGGAGGACGCCATTCGGCTGTTGTTCAAAGCGACGGCTCAGAGCATCGGCGGGGAAATCTTCGTGATGACGATGCCGACCTGCCGGATTGTCGACCTGGCGGAAGTGCTGATGGATGCGCTCGGCAAGCGGGTGGAGATGGCGGAGAGCGGCATTCGGCCCGGCGAGAAAATCCACGAAATTTTGCTGACCGAATACGAAAGCCTGAATACGATCGTCTACGACGATCAGTATCTCGTCATTTTGCCGACGCTGGACATTCCAGGGCTCAAAGAGCACTACGAAGCCTACGATCCCGTCGATTTCGACAGCTTCTCTTCCAGCCAATCCCTCATGGATAAGCAGGAAATTCGAGCGATGCTGCAGCGGGGAGGTTTTCTCTCGTGAAAATGCTGCTTCTGGGCGGATACGGAATGGCGGGTCATATGATCGCTTCCTACCTGAGGACCATACCGGAAGCTGAGTTGGTTGTTGCGGTCCGGTCTCGGGCGGTCTCGAATCGAACCTTGAAGGCGCTGGACGGCCTTCAGGTTCGTGAGCTCGATGTCCGATCCTTCGAAGCGGTACAGGAGCTCGTCTATGAAATCTCTCCCGACGTAATCGTCAACGCCGTCGGCATTCTGAATCACCATGCGGAGGACAGCCCGCTGGAGGCGTACAGGGTCAATGGGCTGCTTCCCCACTGGCTGCGCCATCTGGGGGACAGTCTTGGCGCCAGGCTTGTTCATATCAGCTCGGATTGCGTATTTTCGGGAGAGCGGGGGCGGTATGTGGAGACGGACGAACCGGACGGGAAGACCGTCTACGCGAGAAGCAAGGCGCTCGGGGAAGTCCGCGACGGGAAGCACGTCACGATTCGCACGTCCATCATCGGGCCGGACGATAAACCGACGGGAATCGGGCTAATGAAGTGGTTCCTTTCGCGCGAAGGAGAAGTCCAAGGGTATCGCAACGTGCTGTGGAACGGCGTCACGACGCTGGAGCTGGCCAAGGCGGTCGAATGGCTGATCCGGCACCCGGAGGTAGGGGGGCTCGTGCATCTGACGGCGCCGGAGATCGTGTCCAAGCACGAGCTGCTGCTTCTGATGCAGGAACAGTTCGACAAAAGAAACGTCGCGGTCGTACCCGCGGATGAACCGGCAATCGATCGAACCTTAGTTGCGACCAGAACCGATTTCGGTTACCGTCCGCCCCGTTATGCGCAGATGCTGGAGGAGCTTCGCGGGTGGTCGTCGTCGCCATGACGGCCCGCAGAATATTTATTACGGGCGCGGCGGGATTTACCGGGCTTCATGCCTGCCGCAAATTCGCCGCGTCGGGATGGGAGGTCGTCGCCGCGTTATCCCCTCGCGGTGCGAATACGTCCGGTCTGGAGGCCGCGCTTACGGAACGCTGCGAGCTGACGGACGCGGAAGCCGTAGCGGAGATGATGAAGAGGCTGGAGCCGGACGCGGTGCTGCACTTGGCCGGACGCAACGCTGTCGACGTCTCCTGGACGTCGCCGGCGTCGACGCTGGCCGCGAACTTGATGTCGACCGCGTATTTGCTGGAAGGCGCGCGCGCGATCGGGGGATGCAGGGTGCTCGTGGCCGGATCGATGCTTCGGGCAAGTGAAGCGGCTCTGTCGGAAGCTCCGCATCCGTACGGCTTCAGCAAGACGCTTCAGACTGCGGCAGCGAAAGCCTGGCACCGCTGGTACGGGCTGCCGGTCATGATCGCCGAGCCGTCCAATCTGATCGGGCCCGGCAACAGCGCCGGGTTATGCGGGAAAATCGTTCGCTGGGCCGTTTCTGCGGAACAGCCCGAAGGGAAGACGAAGGCCCCTCCGTTTCGGCTCAGTTCTCTTCACGAATCGCGGGACTTCATGGACGTCCGGGATGCGGTGGCGGCTTACGAGCTGGTGCTGAACGAAGGCGAGCCGGGCCGGAGCTACGCGATCGAGTCGGGTCGGTTCCGTACGCTCGCCGAGGTCAAAAGCGCGTTCGACGATTTGGCGCAGGCGGAGCTTCCCTGGGAGATCGGGGAGGGGACGGCAGCTCTGGCCCCGACTCCGCAGCCGAGGGATTGTTCGCCGATCCTGGAGCTTGGGTGGAAGCCGGTGCTGACGTTTCGCCAATCGATCTTCGACGCGCTGCAGGACGAGAGGGAGAGAAGGAGCAGGGAAAGGGGAGACGCCCCATTCGACAGTCCATAAATCCGCTCGTATCGATCGTCATTCCATTTTATAACGACCCGTACGTCCGAGAGGCTTTGGAGAGCGCGCTTGCGCAAACCTATAAGCCTCTTGAAATTATCGTCGTGAACGACGGTTCGGAACGGGAAACGGATATTTTGTACCGGCTGGAAGGGGCGGGGAGAATCAAGGTGGTCCACCAGCCGAACCGGGGGACGGCGAGCGCGCTGAACGCCGGCTTTCGCCTGGCCGCGGGACACTACGCCGCATGGCTTAGCTCGGACGACCGGTTTCGTCACGACAAAATCGAGAGACAGGTCCGCTTCATGCAAGGAGGCGGATGGGCGATCAGCCACACGGCGTTCCGGTTGATGAGCGGGGAGGGAATCGCGGAAAAAGATCCCATTCTGCTTCCGGAAGGGTCGATGCTGCAGTTCTACCGGTCGATGCTGCTCAGCAATACGGTGAACGGCTGCACGGTCATGATGGAACGGACGCTGTTCAACCGGATGGGGGGCTTCAACGAGAAGCTTCCTTATACGCATGACTACGAGCTGTGGCTCAGAACCGTTCTATCGGGCTATCCGATTGGCTATCTGCGCGTTCCCCTGACGGATTACCGCGTGCATTCCGCCATGGGCACCGTCAAGCACGGCGCCGCGATCGAACGGGAGTTGGAGAGTGTGAGGAATACGTATCTTCCAAGGCTTAAAAGGTTGATAGGGACGTTGGAAGAGAGAACGTAAGAGGACAGAGGCAAGGGGCTGTCTCATTAAGTAAGGGCGTACAAGAGGATCGATGCACCTGGCACCATTCATCGATAATCGTTCTGTACGACTTTCCTTACTTATGAGGCAGCCCCTTCTGCGTCAGTGGATCGGAAAGCCGACCGGGGTCCGATGAAACAGTTCGGGAGGGATAAACGCGGCCCGGTCCTGGTTCCAGCCGAAGCGGGTCAGCGTCTCCTCCCAGACGAGCGGCCGGAGCCGCTGGCCCTCGCTGTAGTATAGACCTCCGTTCGGTCCCCGGTACAGGGCGTAGTCGTGCAGCTCGAAGTTCTCCCAGACGTTGCCCCGCATCGGCCAGCCGTCCCCGAAGCTCCAGATCAGCTCGTAGCCTAGCGGAATCGCGTCTTCCGGCCGCAGACCGACGGCAATCATCGTCGCTTCGCTCTCGATCGGATAGCGGATGCCATGGCAGACGCTGTACAGTCCGCCTCCCGGATCTCGCGCGATAAATACGTCGGGATAGCCGTAGGGGAAGCTGCCGGCATCGATCGGATGCCCGGTCGGCAGGCTGTTCAGCAGAGCGGAGCCGCAGCGGCCGACGCGGTCGAAGCTCAGATTGAGCCGACAGAACGTATCGAAGGAGTGAATCGGCCGCTTATGCCCGCGTTCGATGCGGTAGACGCAGCCGTCCTCGCCCATGCCGTACCAGCCGCTCGGCACTTCGGGCGCTTGCGGGGCGTGATGGGGGTGGGGCGACGCGTACCGATCGGGCAAAAAAGCGGGATCGTGGACTAGAATGAGCCTCTCGGGATTAAATCCCCACTTGCGAATGAACAGGCGGCGATTGATCGCGGCCACGCCGTACATGTCGATGGCGTTGGAGTTAAAGCTTCGATTGCCTTCATGGTAGACGAACGCGTCGCCGGCCAGCCGCAGAAACAACCCCGCTTTAAGCGCCCGATAGCCGAGATCGATATCCTCGTAGCCTCCGACGCCGAACGCCTCGTCGAAGCCCCCGAGCCGCTCCCACGTGCTCCGTCTCAGCAGCATGCAGAAGCCGCTCAGCGCGGCCAGATCCTGCCACAATGCGGGATTGTGCCGGTTAAAGCTTTGCGCGAACAGGTGGTACTGTCCCTCGCTTCCGACGTCCGCGGGAATTTTCTGCAGAGGGATGACAAAGTTCGATTTCGGGCCGACGATGCCGACCCGTTCGTCGGCATGCAGGCACTGGAGCAGAACGGTTAACCAGTTGTGGGACACGATCGTATCGTTGTTCAGCAGCAAGATGTGGTCTCCGGCCGCCGCAGCCGCTCCCTGATTGCAAGCGGCGGCGAACCCTCGGTTCGCGCCGTTGGCGATCAGCTTGACGTCGGGCTGCTGGGCCAACCAGGCCGTCGTTCCGTCGGTCGAGCCGTTGTCGACGAAGATCAGTTCGTAAGGACTGTTCGTAAAGACGCGAATGCTGTGCAGGCAGCGCATCGTCTGGTCGAGGTTATTCAGCGTAAGGATCACGATGCTCGTCAACATGGTCTCGCACCAACGCTCAAGAGCATGCCGGAGAACCGCTGCGCGTATTTTTCCATCGAAAATTCACTCCGAACATGTTTTTTTCCCGTTTCGACGAGGGATTTTCTAAGCTTGCGCTCCGTCATCAGCCGCACGACCCGATCCGCCGCGCCCAGAATGTCTCCGTGCGAATAATAGAGTCCCGTCTTTCCGTCGAGAATCGCCGAGCTTACGCCGTCCGAATTGGAGGTGACGACCGGACAACCGGAGCCTAGAGCCTCAAGCGCCACGTAGGGCGCGCCTTCGGATTTGGACGTCATGCAGACGACGCCTCCCGAGGAAGCGATCAGATCGTAGTAATAGGGCATTTGCGCGTTGGGGACTTTGTGGTGATGGAGGATGTGGTGGCCGAGTCCAAGACCGGCCGTCCATAGCGCCAGTTGATCGGCTTCGCCGGGTTCGGCCAAGTCCGGGTCGCTGAACATCCATAGCCGGACGCCTGGAATCCGCCCGATCACTTCAGCTCCGATCAGCAGAAAGTCGCGCCAGTTTTTGTTGTCCTCGAGTCTGCCGATCCACGTCAGCGGAGGATAATCCAGCGGAGCGGCCGGAGGATAAGCGAATGAGCTTCGGTCGTAGGCACGAGAATCGAACGGATTCGGGAACGAATATTTGGGCGTAAAGGGGTAGAGCTCCTCCAGCAGCGAACCGATGACCGGGGTGCCTGGGTAGACGATCGCGTTGGCGAACTCGTTCACGAAGGGACGCGCTTCCGTCAAGTTGCGCCGGGCGTGCTCCTGAGTTCCGAAGCCTTGGATTTCGTAAATGACGGGCTTGTCGAAGCCGATCTGGCGGAAGAGCGCCAGCTGCAAGAAAAAAGAAGTAACGACGATGCAATCGAACTTGTAGTAGTCCAGAATATGCCGGACGGCGGGAGGTTCCGAAGCGTAAAACACCGGAATGTCGGGAGCGAAGTCAGTGGAGCCGCTGCCCTCCCGGAAATACAGAAAATGGCTGTAGATTCCCGCGGGGAGCAGAGCCTGATGCCTTAGCCGATTCAAAGTATTTACCCCGCCGCTCGGCACGATAAATACGAACAGAACCTTCAAGCGCGTTCCCCTCCCCGGTAGTCGAATGGCGGCGGAAGCCGGCTACAGCACGTTCAGCAGGGCATGCAGTTGAGGAGAGTACCGGTCGCGCACGAGATTGAATTCGAAGTCGACGGCCGCCTTTTTCTGCACGGAGCCCATCCCGTCATGCCAGCGATACAGAGTGAGCACCTCGTTAATAAAATAAAAATCGATTCTGGCCAGATGAACTCTAAGCCAATATTCGTAGTCCTGCGTGCACGACAGCGCTTCGTTGAAGTACCCGATCCGTTCGGGAACGGAGCGGTGCATCATGACGGTGGAACCGTTGATCGGACAGAACGTGAACAACGCTTCGATCAGCTTCTTCAGGCTGGGAAATTTGACGGCGAGCGCGCTCATCGTAATTTGGTTGCCGGCGTCGATCAAATGGAAGTCGGTGCAGCTGATCGGAGCCTGGTGCTCTTCCATGAACGCAACCTGGCGGGCGATCTTGTGCGGGTACATGAGATCGTCCGAGCTGAGCCAGGCGAAATATTTGCCGCTTGCGATGCGAAGGCCGTAGTTCAGCGCGCTGCCTGTGCCTCCGTTGGCTTTGCCGATGTAACGGATGCGGGAACGGAACGGGTCGAGCTTATGCTGATGAAGCGTCGAGCCGTCGTCGATGACGATGATTTCAATATTGGGATACGTCTGGTTCAGCACGCTTGCGACCGATTGATCGATGTAGGGGCAATTGTAAAACGGGATAATGACGCTCACGAGCGGAAAAGGATCGTAAGTCATGAATCAGGCAACCTCCATCCTTCAGTCGGGTTAAGCAAAGCGGATGCTCTATCGTATGTGGACAGGGCGTCTGCCGCCACGACGCATGAACCGTGTCCGGCCGCCTATTTTCCTCCGTCTGTCCAAGCGGGGGACGGGTTGTCTCCATAAAATGGAGGAAAAAGGCAAAGGACTGAAAAGCCAATGCGTGTCGTCGTGACTGGGGGAGCGGGATTTATCGGGAGTCGTCTGGTCCGTGCGCTATTGGAACGGGGAGACGAGGCGATCGTGATCGACGATCTGAGCACCGGGAATGTCGGAAGGCTGCCCGCGGCGGTCGATCTTCATCGGATACATGCGGAAGACGCGGCAACGGCGAAACTGATTGCGGAAATCCGTCCTCAGGTCGTCTTTCATCTGGCGGCGCAGGTAGGGATGGGCACTTCGATCAGATGTCCGGCCGAGGACGGCAGGAGCAACGTAATCGGCACGCTGAGAGTGCTGGAAGGGTGCAGGGAAGCCGGAAGCAAGCTGGTATTTTCTTCGACGTCGGGGGTGTACGGGGATGCGGCGGGGGGCCGACCGCTCAGGGAAGCGAGTCCGAAGAAACCCAGCGCGCCTTACGGGCTGTCAAAGTGGGTGGCCGAGCAATACATTGAACATGCTGGAAAATGGTGGGGAACTCCGCACACGATTTTGCGATACGCCAACGTATACGGTCCGGGACAAGCAGCCCGGGGCGAGGGGGGAGTGGTGGCGTGTTTCATGGAGAGAATCGCGAGCGGGCAGCCGCTGGTCATTCACGGCGACGGGGAGCAGAGCCGGGATTTCGTTCACGTGGATGACGTTGTGAAGGCGAACATCGCCGCGATCGCCGAGGGCGACGGGGAGGCGTTTAACATCGGGACGGGAATCGCCACTTCGATTAACGGGCTGGCGGACCGCTGCGAGCGATTGGCCGCCGCCTCGTACGGCCGTCTCTACGAACCGGGACGAAGCGGCGATGCCAGAAGCAGCAGACTGTCGTCGCGCAAGGCGGCAGCCGTCCTGGGATGGAAGCCTGCCATATCGCTGGAGGAAGGACTGTCGCGTCTATTCGGGAGAAAGTGAAGGCGGGGTCTTGCGCCCCCGACTTCCCGGAATCAGATCGTCCATCTGAGCAGCAGGCCCGATTGGGTCAAGCCGGAGCCGAAGCCGTACAGCGCCACGAGCTGTCCGGGGCGCAGCCGGCCTTCTTTGCTTGCCGCGTCGAGCGCCAGCGGAATAGTTGCGGCCGACGTATTGCCGTTGTTTACGACGCTTTGCAGCGCTTTATCGGAGGAGATTTCCAGCCTTTCGCAGATGGCTTCGATCATGCGCAGATTGGCGCTGTGCGGCACGAACCAGTCGATATCCCCAACGCTCAGATCGGCCTGGTCGAGAAGATCGCGCACTCCGTCCGGGACGGTCGACAGCGCCCATTTGTACACTTCGCGTCCGTTCTGGACGATTTTTTCATGCGGATAGCAGTACACCTGCATGCCTCCGCTGCCGTCCGTCATCGCGTTGGAGGCGAGGAAAGCGCCCGATTCATCGGCTTCCACCAACACGGCTCCCGCGCCGTCTCCGAACAGAATGCAGGTGGAGCGATCCGTATAGTCGGTAATCTTCGTCAAGGTTTCGGCGCCGATGACGAGCACGGAACGGTATGATCCGCTCAGGATCAGACCGTTCGCCATCTGCAGAGCGGATACGAAGCCGGCGCAGGCGGCGCTAATATCGACGGCCATGCAGCGGGCGGCGCCGATCGCTTGCTGAACTTTGGAAGCGACCGACGGGAACGGCATATCGGGAGTCGTCGTCGCTACGATGATGCCGTCGATCCGCGAGGCGTCCACGGACGGATAACGGGCGAGCAGATCGCCAGCGGCGGCGATGGCCAGATCGCTCGTCGATTCGTCCGGCGCAGCCCGGTGACGGCGCTCAATGCCGGTTCTTCTGACGATCCATTCGTTGTCCGTATCCACCATTTTTTCCAGATCCGCGTTCGAAATGACTTCACCGGGTACATAACTTCCGATGGCGACAAGACGGGCTTTCGATTGAAACGATTGCGTCGTTGCGGCAGCCATTGCGCATTCCTCCGCTTCGTTTATTTTAGTATTAAGTATTAGTATCAGGTGCTAATATTGCAATCATACTTCCCGCCGACATCGCTGTCAAGGGAGACCGATCGAATAATCGAATAATCGAGTGCCTCCGGAAGCATCCTATGATCGGGCGGGAAACGAAAGCTGAGCAGTCCCGAGCATTCGATCAAGAAGGAGGCCATGCTGTCGTGCGCAAAGGCATTATGATTTCAACGACCGTGTTATTATCATCCGCAATCGCGCTGTCGGGATGCATGAATAAAACGGGGGATTTGGGCAATAAAAATATTCGCAACAACGCCGTTCGCCAGAACAACGCCGCCAGAGGGTACGGCGTCGACGAATTCGGCTTGCGTCCCCCGGTGAGACGTTTCGCCAACGACGAGGCGAACGAGCAGAACCGCATCAACGGCAACCAGCGCATCAACAACAATATCGTCGGCATGCACGGCAATACGCGGATGGAAGCAAGCGATCGGATCGCCAACAAGGTCGCGGCGATGCCCGGCATCGATTCGGCTTACGTGATGCTGACCGACCGCAACGCCTACGTGGCCGTGAAGGAAGACGACCGGGCGAACACCGGGCATACGGCGCTTAACGACGCCGTGAAGGACAAGATCGCGGATCAGGTCAAGTCGCTCTCTCCTTCTGTGGAGAACGTATACGTCTCCGCGAACCCCGATTTCATCGGCCGCATGGAAGGCTATGCCAACGACGTCAGGGCCGGCCATCCGATTCAAGGCTTCTTGACCGAGTTCAACGCTCTCGTCGAGCGGATTTTCCCGGAACGGTCCGGCACTCGAACTCGCTAACCCGCCCGCAAACGCCAACAGCCTGAGGCTCCGCAGTATCCGGAGCTTCGGGCTGTTTTTTTGGCAGGACGGCCGAATCATTTTCCAGAGCCCATTTTGCCCGACCTCCGCACCAGAGGAAAACCCCTTTCATATGATAAAGTTGACTGTATCCCTATACCTTGTATTCACAACATTCCCGGGCAAGGAGGGGTGACAAACGTTGAAGGGCAGCGACCATAAAAGCAAATTCCTACTCACCAATCGGGAACGCGAAGTCTTCGAACTGCTGGTACAGGACAAGACGACCCGCGACATTGCGCAGCAGTTGTTTATCAGCGAGAAAACGGTCAGAAACCATATCTCGAATGTTATGCAGAAGCTGAATGTCAAAGGTCGTTCGCAAGCGGTTGTCGAGCTTATTAAGCTCGGGGAGCTAAAGATTTAAAGCAGCAGGTGCACCTTTCATTGCCGCTGATCGATCGGCGCGGGCCTTCTTCTTCGTTCCCGAAAGGGAGCGGGGAGGAGGGCTTTTTGATGTCGTAATCCTGAAATGACCGCCATATCCTCTGACTGACGCACTCGGTTATTGGAGCTTGCTTGAATGGTCTCCACCAGAAGCGTCACTGAATAGACGACACGAGAGAATTTCTCTTCCATCTGCCGGCTCATCTCTTCCTGTAAAATCTTATCGTTCTGCAGCGGATCGAGGGGGAACAGCTTCTCCGACAGAATCACCCTGATTTTGAAGCGATAGTCGAATGTGAACCGTCCGTCCGCATGCACAAGTTGCGATAGGAAGCCGTATCGACCAGTTTCGTCAAATAGACGGGCAGCCTCGATTTGTCCTTCGGGTTGAAATGGACGAGTTTCGATACCGGACCGTCGACGAGAACGATGCGCACCGAAGAAGTGTTTTTCGGTTCCCGCAGGAACGGATCGAGCAGCGTGAACCAGCCTTTGCGGCGCATCAGCTTTTTGCCGATCAGGAGCAGCTGGGTTTTGCCGCCGGACGAGTAGGCCGTGAACGTTCGGTCGCTCTCGTCCCTGGCGGCTCGAAGCGAGTACGAGCGGGAGGTGCTGATTTCCGTTTTTATTTTCGCTTCAGCTTCATCCTCCCGATCCCCGCCATCCAATGAGTTCTTTTCCCTTGACGGCTGCCAGCAGCAGAATGGGGAACGCGAACATGCACCATTCGTTCATAATCGTCAGCACGATCTCGCTGCGGTCGGCTTCGTTCCAGGTCGGCTGATGGACGAAGACGAGCGCGACGAAGACGGCCAGGAAGGCGAAGGCGAACCGGGAGTGATCGGGCTTGCCGAACAAACGGCTGGCAGAATAGATCGCGGAGTAGCAGTACAGAATCCAGCATCTGGATACGATGAACAGGTACAGCGCGAGAAAAATCATGTCGAATCGTTCGAGGAACCTGAATTCGATCGTTTTGAGCAGATTCATCAAGGGCTGGTTAAGCATGCTGCTTATTCAGAGTTCGCCACCGGCTGGGAAATTATTCTGTTCTCGGCGAAACCCTGCGAAGAGCCAAGGTTCAATCGTACAAGCACATCTCGTCCTTCTTCATATATTGAGGGGAAAGGAGGTGATGGCCATGGCGAACAAGGTGAATTCCTTGCAGACGTATCCGAGATTGACGGTGTACACCGAGGAGAATTTTCGCGGGCGCAGCGCGATCTATCGGGGCAACTTGGGCATTGCGAATCTGGATACGAGGCTTGGCGGCATCGAAAGCCTGAGATTTTTCTCCACGAGCAGCAACGCGACTCTGGTCTTGTTCACTCGTCCCAATTTCAGAGGCACTTTCCGCGTATTCCGCGGCAATAGAAGCATTGCCGATCTGGACGATATTATCGGCGGCAACGATGCGGAGTCGCTTATCTCGACGAATCAGCGGCTGACGCTGGCGCAAATTCGCGCGATCCGCGACAGCGGCAATCTGCCTCAAGGTTACAGAAGGCTCTGATGGCAGGTTGTGTCAATATTGTTACGCTGTGATACAAATCACATTCGATGCTTCCCTTCCGGTATATGATGAGCTTGTAAACGAGACGATACCGTCGAAGGGAGCAATAAACAATGAAAAAATGGGTATCTTTAAGCGCATTGCTGTTGGCCGCGATGTTGGTCGCATCCGGCTGCGGCGGGGGGGACAAGAAGGAATCCAGCCCGTCTCCGGCGGCCGCGCAAGCCGGAACGTCCGGCGGCGAGGCGAAGGCGTTCACGATCGACGCTACGAACTTCAAGTTCGAGCCGGGTGAAATTACCGTGAAGCAGGGCGACGAAGTGAGCATTACGCTCAAGAACAGCCAAGGCAATCATGCATTGAAGGTCGAAGGCTACGACAAAGAAGTCAAGGGCAACGCCACGGTGAAGTTCGTCGCCGACAAGACGGGCGAATTCAAGATCGTGTGCTCGATCTTCTGCGGCAAAGGCCATGACGATATGATCAGCAAGCTGATCGTGCAATAACGCCCTCTGAAGGGCCGAACCATAAGCAATCCGCCGGGAAGACGCGGTTCGCTTGCGGTGCGGCCCTTTTCTTAACGATTCGGAAAGTATAAAATTCGCTATCCTTATCCGAATCGTCTCCGACAAAACGCATTCATCGTCCAGAGGACGCCGAAGGCGTTTTTGCTTGCGCGCGAAAACGGTGTAACAAATCGTCCACAATAGACGGCCTTCCAGTGACAATTATCACAGTCCGCTAGGCCGGAAGTCCTTACAATGAAGACAACTTGAAATCAGGAGGAATCGGAATGCGCGATGATCGATCGGTGTCGAAGCCGCACGAAGGCCATTCGGAGCCGGAGAAGAAAGAGCAATCGCTCAAAGGAGCTTTCGCCTCCGTCATGATCCTTGGGGCGTTCTTGGCCATTACCTGGATCGGGGTATTCATTTTGTTCGTCGCACGCGACTAGAAGGGGGAAGAAATCAATATGCATATGCATCGACTAGAGAAAATATGGCTGACCGCGGGCGTGTCCATGCTGGTCGTATTTCTGCTCGTGCTGGGAATTATGACGTTCGGAAGGGGCATCGCCCCGCCCAACGAGCACATTCACCGCATTGATCCGACGAAGGTGAGCGAGACGCCGCCGTTCGACAAGCCTCAGATCACGAAGATCGGAGACAACGTGTACAAGGCGGTCATGGTCGCCTACGCCTTCGGCTACGACCCGATTCCGATGGAGGTTCCCGCCGGAGCGACGGTCCACTTCGAAATTACGTCTTCCGACGTCGTCCACGGCTTCGAGATTCCGGGAACGAACGTCAACGTCATGGTGACGCCCGGAGAAGTCAGCCACGTGTCCCATACGTTCGACAAGCCCGGCGAGTACTTGATTCTCTGCAACGAGTATTGCGGGATCGCCCACGAAATGATGAAAACCACCCTCGTGGTGAAATAGGAGGACGCGTCCCATGACTGATTCCAAACTATCGACATTCGACCGCAAGGACGGGCAGCTGGTCATCGCCCACGTCTTGTTCGCGTTCGCGGCGCTGCTGCTCGGCGGCATTGCGGGCATGCTGCAAGGGATGGTGAAGGGCGGCACGATCACCTTGCCGGCCAACATCGGCTATTACGAGCTGCTGACGGCTCACGGCGTGCTGATGGCGCTTATTTTCACGACCTACTTTATCGTAGGATTCTTATACTCCGGCGTCTCGCAGACGCTTGGCGGACGGCTATTGCCGTTGACGAAGAGGCTCGGCTGGATCGGATATTGGCTCATGTCCATCGGCACGCTGATCGGCGTCGTCGTCATTCTGCTGGGCAAAGCGAGCGTTCTGTATACGTTCTATGCGCCGATGAAAGCTTCTCCGTGGTTCTACGTTGCGCTCGCGCTCGTCGTCATCGGCAGCTGGCTGAGCGGGTTCGGCATTTTCTACCAGTACGTCCAATGGAGAAAAACGAACAAAGGCAAGCTGTCCCCGCTGTTCGCGTTCATGTCCGTCATTACGATGCTGCTCTGGCAGATCGCGACGATCGGCGTAGCGATCGAAGTCGTCGTGCAGCTCATTCCGTGGTCGTTCGGATGGGTGGAGACGGTCAACGTCGTGCTGAGCAGAACGCTGTTCTGGTTCTTCGGCCATCCGCTCGTCTACTTCTGGCTGCTGCCGGCCTACATGTGCTGGTACGTCATCATTCCGAAGATCATCGGCGGGAAAATATTCAGCGACGCGCTGGCCCGCATGTCGTTCGTGCTGTTCCTGCTGTTCTCGATTCCGGTCGGCTTCCACCATCAGCTCATGGAACCGGGGATCAGCCACTTCTGGAAATATCTCCAGGTCGTGCTGACGTTCATGGTCGTTATTCCGTCGCTGATGACCGCGTTCTCGCTGTTCGCTACATTCGAGCTGAACGGGCGCTCCAAAGGCACGAAAGGGCTGTTCGGCTGGGTGAAAGTGCTGCCTTGGAAAGACGTTCGCTTCTTCGCGCCGTTCATGGGCATGCTGATCTTCATTCCGGCCGGCGCGGGCGGCTTGATCAACGCGAGCAACCAGATGAACGCCGTCGTCCATAACACGCTGTGGGTAACCGGACACTTCCATCTGACCGTGGCAACGAGCGTCGCGCTGACCTTCTTCGGCATCGTCTACTGGCTCATTCCGGTCGTGACGGGACGCGTGCTTACGCCGCGCCTGAACAAGCTGGGCATTATCCAGACGGTCATCTGGTGCGTCGGCATGTTCTTCATGTCGGGTTCGATGCACACCGTAGGACTGCTCGGCTCGCCGAGACGCACCGCTTACAGCACGTACGACGATCATCCTGACGCCATCATGTGGATCCCTTACCACGTGGCGATGGCCATCGGAGGCATCATTCTGTTCGCCGGCGTGCTGCTCATCATCTATAACATTATCGCCTTGATGCGCGCTCCCAAGGGGGAGACCGAGTATCCGATCGGCGAAGTGTCCGACGCTTCGGAGCCGACTCCTCGTTTCCTGGAAAACTGGAAGCTGTGGATCGCGCTGACCGTCATCCTGATCGTGATCGCCTATACGATTCCGGTTATCGATCAGATCAACAATCCGACTCCGGGCTCTCCGGGATACGTGACCTGGTAATTGGGCTTTAATTTTTTGGGCAAGGCCCGTCTGCGGGCGCCTTAAGCGGCGCTCGGGGCGGGCTTATTGCCATATGCGGCCGTTCGCTGAAACAAATTCGCCTTCGGCCTCGTTAGAAGGGAAAACAGGAATTCGAAGGGGGATTTGCCGCAATGAAGAAAATCATCGTGATATTAGGGGCGGCTGCGTTGTTAATCAGCGGCTGCGGTTCGCGAGAAGGCGGGGAAGGGGCGCAGCCCGACGCTTCCCAGACCGAAGCTCCCTTGGCGGCGGGGACGCTGCTGGCGGAAGCGAGGGAAGGGGATTTCGTGCTTCAGCTGGAGACGGAGAAGGCGCGTTACCGGAAGGGCGAGCCCGTGAAGCTCAAGGCGCGATTGAAATACGACGGTCCGCTGCCCGAAGTGACGATCGGCCATGCCTTTTCTCCGATTTCGTTCCCGATCCGGGAGACGACCCGCGGCATCGAGATCGCTTACCCGATGCCGATGCCCTTGATCCGGACGACGCTTAAGCAGGGAGAGTGGTTCGAAGAAGCGTATTCCAAGGCGGGCGGTTACGGAGATCAGGACCCCGATAAGGATTTCTTGAAGCAGTTTCTATCGGGGGATGGGTTCCCGGAAGGCCGTTACGAGATTGCCGCGAGCGCCGGGTTCGAGCTTTACGAAGGGGCGCCGGATGCGCTCGGCACGAAAGAAGTCGATTACGGGATTCGCACGGAAAAAATCCGCATCGACGTGGAGTAAGAGGATTTTCGGAGTTTTCGTCGAACAACAAGGGGAGGTAAAATATTCCTAAGTTGTTCCGAGGAGGAAAATTCGACATGTCCGACACGCATTCGAATCAGCCCGATCTGCATAAGAAAGAAGCGAACGAAGAGGCGGAGAGCCAGACGGCCGCCGCGGCGAGTCCGGCTCCTGCCGCCGCCGCTCCCGCGTCCCCGCTTGCGGCGGTGGATGGGCAGAAGCTGCTGGCGCTGCTCCGAAATCCGTCCGCGGCGCAGAAGCTGCAGCCGCAGACGGAATGGATCTACGGGGCGATAGGCGCCGCCGCGGGCGTCATCGGGTTCGTGCTCTGGAATTGGCTGTTCCTGGAGGCGGTCAAAGCCAAGCTGGGCCTTTTCCAAGCGTTTGGCAGCTTGTTCATAACCGGGGTGCTCGGCATCGCCTCGCCAGGCAAATTTCTGCTGCTCGGCCTGTTCTCCATCGCGCTGTTGATCGGTTCGCTTACGCTGGTCGGCAACTGGCAGGGCGCCCGCAAGCGCGATTGGCGGGAAGCCGTCGCCCATCTGGGCGGCACGCAATTGGCGTTCGGGGCTGGCTGGCTCGTCTCCGGGCTGCTGGCGTTCGTGTCCCTGCAGTTGTCGACGTTGGTCGGCGCCTTCTTGCTGCTGGTCAATCTCGTGCTGCTCGTCGGTCAAGCGGAGCATGCGCACGAAGTGGGACGAGAGCACAGATTCCTGTATATCGTCTATTCGCTGGCCGCGTACTTGCTGCTGCTGTACCTCGTCTTTTCTATTCTGGCGTAACGAGATCAAGAGGGTGGGGCTGTCTCACAAGCGGGGGTGTTCGCTTGCTGAGACAGCTTCTTCATTTTTTTCGGGGCAGCCCGATTCGAATGGTCGTCGTTCCGTTCTCCGGGCAGTAGCGGATGCTTAACGCGCCCTGGTAGAATTGAACCCGTTCCTGCACGATGGCCAGCCCGAGACCGGAATGGCCGCTCTTCTTCGTCGTATATCCGGGCATCGTCATCATGCGCAGCTCCTCGTCGGTCAAAGCGCGTCCCCGGTTGCTGACCTCCAGCGCGAGCGTGTCGCCTTCGCTGCCGATCGTCAGGCGAACGTCCCGGCTGCCCGAAGGAAGCCGCTCGCTTTCCTCGAACGCGTTGTCGACGAGGTTGCCCATAATTTTCACGAGGTCGATCATTTTGACGAAAGCTTCGATCTCCAGACGGGCCGGAATATCGCAAGCGAACGGGATATCCCTCGCCTTCGCCTGCCCGGTCTTGCCGATGACGAACGCGGCCAGCGCCGGGGAGGAATGATCGAACACCGGGGCGACGGCGTGGGCTTCTTTGGCCAACTCGTCCATGTAGCTTTTGAGCTGTTGAATTTTGTTCATCTGCAGCATGGACGACATCACCTGCATATGGTTCAGGAAATCGTGCCGATGGCCGCGAATGACGGTGAACATCTGCCCGATCTCCTCCGCGTAGACGTCGCGGGTTTGCACGATCGCTTCCTCCCGAATGCGGACGAACAGGCGCAGCATGTAGAAGATCGAGCAGAAGGTCAGCAGCACGAGCGCATAGACGGTCCAGTTGTACGGGGCTTCGGAGAAGCCGCGCTTGCCCTTCTCCATGCCGATGGAGAACAGCAGGCCAAGCACGAAGAGCTGCACGATCGTCAGCAGCAGCACCTCCTTCATTCGGGATTGTTGGATATCCAGCAAATACTGGTATAATCGATGAAGGAAGGGGAAGCTGCGCTTCTCCAAGTAGAACGCCAACAGACCGAGAGCGACTCCGAGCGGAACGTATACCGAATGAAGAACGGCCGGGTAATGGGCGATGACGTCCTTGCGGTCGGTCATCCCGTGCAGAACCTGGATCAGCGCTCCTCCGACGATGTCCGTCAGGAAGCTGACCGCGGTATAGGTTACGAAAAGCAGCAGCACGCTTCTGGCGCCGAGCTTCCTGAAGACGGCGTACAGAGCGGCCAGCGCGATGCAGGTCGAAGTCAGAGCGTGAACCGGCGCCGACACGAACCAGTAGTCGAGATCGCCGAGGATCGAGCTCGCGACGGCGAACAGGACGAGCTTGCGGGCATGGCGGCTCGGCCCGAGGCCGGCAACCGCGAAGACGAGCCAAATGCGAACGAGAGCCTGAGGGATGGACAGGCCGATGACGAGCTGTAGGTAGGAAAGCAGCATACCGGCAGAAATCCTCCTTAAGACTGTCGAATAACGTCGATTGTGGTCGACCTATGTCGATATGCCTATTGTACTACTTTGCCGTTCGTTGGCAAGCGATGGAAGCGATCTCTATTCAGATTTTATATGTGCTTAACATTGGAGCGGAAGGAGCCGGGGGATGTCCAGAAACGACAATCATCCGAACGAGCCGACGAAGCATGAGCTGCTTCTGCAATACATTCGCGATCTGCCGATCGGCACGAAAATACCGGTGCGCCAGATGGCCAAAGACAAGGAAGTATCCGAAGGAACGGCCTACCGGGCGCTGAAGGAAGCCGAGCAGCTCGGGCTTGTCAGCACGAAGGAGCGGATCGGCACCGTCCGCGTGGACAAGAAGAGGCGCGGGAACCCCGAGCAGCTCACGTTCGCCGAAGTGCTGGAGATCGTGCAGGGCAGTCTGCTCGGCGGAGAGGCGGGCTTGGACAAGACGCTGCACAAGTTCGTCATCGGCGCGATGGAGATCGGCGAGATGGCCGGCTATATCGACGCGGGCAGCCTGCTGATCGTCGGCAACCGGGAGAACGCGCACCGGATCGCGCTCCAGCAGGGAGCGGGAGTTCTCGTGACGGGGGGATTCGGGACGAGCGAGGAAGTGAGGAAGCTGGCCAACGAGAGGAAGCTGCCGATTCTCACTTGCCGGCACGATACGTTTACCGTCGCTTCGATGATCAACCGGGCGATGTACGACCAGCTTATCAAGCGCAAAATCATGATCATCGCCGACTTGATGGAGCCCTCGGCCCGGAGCGGGGCGCTGAAGATGTCTTCCACCGTCGCCGACTTCGTGAAGCTGAGCGAGCAGACGGGAAGCAGCCGCTTTCCCGTCACGGACGAGTGGAACCGCGTTGTCGGCATGATTACGTTCAAGGACGTCTCCGGCTCTCCGACGAATCAGACGCTCGACAAGCTGATGACGAGAAGGCCGATGACGGTTACGCTGAACACGCCGGTTGCGTCCGCCGCCCATCGGATGGTGTCGGAAGGCATTGAACTGCTGCCCGTCGTGGACCGGCAGCGGAAGCTGGTCGGCGCGATCAATCGGGGCGAGGTGCTGCGCGCGATGCAGTTCGCGAACCGCCCGGCCCATCTGGGCGAGACGTTCGACGCGCTCATGTGGGGGGGCTTCGCGGAGCAGCGGGACGCGGAGAACAGGCTCCAGTATACGGGACTGGCCACGCCGCAAATGTCGGGGCCGATCGGCACGATCTCCGAAGGCGTGCTGACGTCGCTCATGCAGCAGGCGGCCAGCCGGGCCGTCGAGGAGCTGAGAAGAAGGGAACACGTGCTGGATAACATGACGACGTACTTCCTGCGCACCGTGCCGGTGGACGCGAGCATCTCGATCGTTCCCCGGATCATCGAGGCGAGCAGAAGGTACGTGAAGGTGGAGGTGGAGGCGATGCTGGACGGCGACGTCGTCGCCAAAGCGATGCTGACCGCCCAGACGATCGATCCGTCTTGATTCGCCGGTTTACTGGCGCATCAGTCGGGAGAAGTGGGAATGGTTGCGCAGGCCCGCGAACAGATTGAACAGGCCGAGCAGGAGGAACACGGCGCCGACCACGACTCTTACGGAAGAGCCGGGGAACATGAACATCTGAATGATGGCGATGAAGATCAGCATCAGCCCCATGCTGATGTTCATTCGCGAAGCGTACAGGCCGCGAAGGCGCCCGTCGCTTGTGCGGCGGGAACGGACGCTGTACAGCGCGGAGAACAGGACCGTGACGACGACCAGTATTCCGAATAACCATTGAAGCACGTTGACCATGTCGAAGAAGCAGCTCCTTTTGAACGTTGCGATGCGGGCATGAGTAAGCGAGTCGGAATCACCCGCGTAAACGTCACCCCCGCCGGCCCCGCGGACAGCGCAAGCCGTTTATGCATGTATTGTACCATAAAATAGGCGCATCTTCCGATACGCCCGGGCGGGGAGAGCGGCTATTTGCCGATCAAGTGCTTCTTGGCTTCGACCCACACCTGAAGCACGCCGTCGACGACAAGCATCGTGCGGATCGTCACATCGTAGTCCTGGCCTTCGATCTGGTCGTACACCTTCGAATTGAGCAGCTTCCTCGCGAAGGTGGAGTCGGTGTTGATCATGTAGATGCTTCGACCGATGAAGATGTCCAGATCCTCCTTCAGCCGCTTCTTAAGCTCCTTTTCCGTCAAAATATCGATCGCTTCCGCGTCGCTCGGCTCGTGAATGAAGATGGTCACGATGCTGCGTATGACGTTTTCCTTCCGTACCTGATGCGCCATCTCCAAATCTTTTCGCAACGAGTCGACTTGATCCTTGAGCTCGTAGTTTTGCAGAATGATCTGGTCGACGATATTGTTCTTGAGCGCGCTGTAGACGGCGCTGCCCACGATCATGCCGCACACGAAGAACGCCGTAACCTGCATGAACTTCTGGAACCGGTCGAACGAGGGGACCCGCATGGCCGCTCGTCACCCCCCGTTGTTGTGCAGCCATTGAATGAGCTCGACGCCCATGTGCGCGCCGAGGAAAGCGAACAGGATGTACCCGATCTGCTGCATGGCGGGGGAGAGGTAGCCGACCAGCACGTGGGACTCGATGACCCGGATCGGATCGATCGTGCCGCCCACGGCGGCGACGAGCGCCCATATTTTCAGGTTGCTGGCTACCTGCAGCATCTTTTCCTTGGGCGGAGTGAACAGGAATACCGACCCCATTCCCGCCAGCAGCGCCCCTCCGAGCACGACCCCGAACGCGATGAAGAAGCTGAAAGCCGCTTTCGTGAAAAACTCGTCCATGTCCATCCCCCTAAGCGCGTCCGCACGCGGCGATTCGCGGTTGATTCTTCTCTATCATATCTATGGGACTGGCCCGGCCGCTTATGATACAATAATAATCATGAAGGTTCGAACGTGTGTTTGGGAGAGAACCGACTTCGGAAAAAGAGGGGGATCATCATGTGCGATTTCGTCCACCTTCACGTTCATAGTGAGTACAGCCTGCTGGACGGCGCCGCCCGGATCAAGGAGATGGCGGCCAAGGCGGCGGAGCTCGGCATGACCTCGCTGGCCTTGACAGACCATGGCGTGATGTACGGCGCCGTTCCTTTCTATAAGGCGTGCCTGGAGCGCGGCATCAAGCCGATCATCGGCATGGAGGCCTACATCACGGCCGGCTCCAGGCACGACAAGCAGTCGCGCAAGGAGCAGCCGACCTATCATTTGACGCTGCTGGCGAAGAACGAGACGGGCTACCGCAACCTGATGAAGCTGACGACGATCGGCCATCTGGAAGGCTTCTATTATCGGCCGCGCATCGATTTCGAAGCGCTGTCGGCCCATGCCGAGGGCGTTATCTGCCTGAGCGGCTGCATGAGCAGCGAGCTGTCCAAGCGGCTGGAGGCCGACGACTACGACGCGGCGAAGGAACTGGCGCTGCGCTACCGCGCGCTGTTCGGGGAAAACTATTACCTGGAGATCCAGGACCACGGCATTCTCGAGCAGAAGAAGATTACCGTCGGGGTCATCCGGCTGTCGGAGGAATTGGGCATTCCGCTCGTCGCGACCAACGACTCGCACTATATTTGCGAAGAGGATCATTCCTTGCAGGACGTGCTGCTGTGCATCGGCACGGGCAAGACGATGGACGACCCGGAACGGTTCAAGATCGCGACCGATCAACTGTATATGAAGAGCGGCGAAGAGATGTCGGCGCTGTTCCGGCACGTGCCGGAGGCGCTCGCCAACACGGTCCGAATCGCCGAGAGCTGCACACTGGAGCTGGAGTTCGGGCGGCATATTCTGCCCGAATTTGCTCCGCTGCCGGAAGGCAAGACGGCTGGGCGGTATTTGGCCGAGCTGTGCGATCGCGGCCTGCGGGCGCGTTACGAGGGGACGTCCGAATGGGCGGACGCGGCTTTCCGCGCCGCGGCGGAGGAACGGCTCGGCTACGAGCTGCGCGTTATCGGGGAGATGGGGTTCGACGATTATTTCCTGGTCGTATGGGACTTCATCCGGTTCGCGCACGAGAACGGCATCGTCACCGGGCCGGGGCGCGGTTCGGCGGCGGGCAGCCTCGTGGCGTACGCCCTGAACATTACCGACGTCGACCCGCTGAGGCACAAGCTGTTGTTCGAGCGGTTTCTGAACCCGGAGCGCGTGACGATGCCCGACATCGACATCGATTTCAGCGACGAGCGGAGAGACGAGGTCATCCGCTACGTCGTCGAGAAGTACGGGGCGGAGCACGTCGCGCAGATCATTACGTTCGGAACGCTGGCCGCCCGGGCGGCCGTCCGGGACGTCGGCCGCGTCATGAACTTGCCGTACGGGGACGTAGACAAGGCCGCCAAGCTCATTCCCGGCATGCCGGGAATGTCGATCGAGCGGGCGATGCGCGAGAGCTCGGAGTTCAAGGCGCTGGCGGAAGGAGCCGGCGAGGCGAGCCGCTTGATCGCGATGGCTCGCAGGGTGGAGGGGATGCCCCGCCACGCCTCCACGCACGCGGCCGGCGTCGTCATCTCCTCCGACCCTCTGACGGACTATGTGCCGCTGCAGGAGGGCACGGGAGGCGTGCCGCTGACGCAGTATTCGATGGAGCACCTCGAAGCGGTCGGCCTGCTGAAGATGGATTTCCTCGGGCTGCGGACGCTGTCGATCATCGAGAGGTCGCTCGCGTCGATCCGCGAGCAGACCGGACGGGAGCTGCGCTGGCAGGACGTGCCTTACGACGATCCGGCGACCTACGAGCTGATGGGCCGCGGGGAGACGACGGGCATCTTCCAGCTCGAGTCCACGGGCATGCGCCGCGTGCTCAAGGAGATGAAGCCGTCCTCGTTCGAGGACATCGTCTCCGCGGTCGCGCTGTACCGGCCCGGTCCGATGGAGTTCATTCCGCAGTTTATCCGCGCCAAGCACGGCTTGGTGGAGGTGGAGTATCCCCACCCCAACCTGAAGGAGATTCTCGCCGATACGTACGGCATTATCGTCTATCAGGAACAGATCATGCAGATCGCCTCGGTGATGGCCGGATTTTCTCTGGGTCAGGCGGATTTGCTGAGGCGAGCCGTCGGCAAGAAGAAGCGGGAGGTGCTGGACGAGCAGCGGAAGCATTTCGTTGCGGGCAGCCTGAAGCTGGGATACAGCGAGCAGGAAGCGAACGGCGTATACGATCTGATCGTCCGGTTCGCCGATTACGGCTTCTGCCGCGCGCACGCCGCCGCCTACGCGGTGCTTGCCTTCCAGACCGCTTATCTGAAAGCCCACTACCCGGTCGCCTTCATGGCTTCGATGCTGACGGCGGTCGTCGGCAACCAGAGGAAGACGGCGGAATACGTGGACGAATGCCGCAGAATGGGCATTGCCGTGCTTAAGCCCGACGTGAACGAGAGCGGCGTGCTGTTTACCCCGGTCGCCTTCGGCGAGGGGGGCGGCGCGATCCGCTTCGGGCTCGCGGGCGTGAAGAACGTCGGCACGCAGGCGATCGAGAGCATTATGCGCGAGCGGGGGGAGAGACCCTACGAGAGCTTGAGCGACTTCTGCCGCCGCGTCGACCCGCGCGCGTGCAACAAGCGCGTCATCGAGTCGCTCGTGCAGGCGGGAGCGCTCGAGTCGATGCCGGGTCACCGCGCCCAGCAGCTCGCCGCGCTCGAGCCGACGGTCGCGGCCGCGGCGCTCTGGCGCAAGGAGCGGGAGGAGCTGCAGATCGAGCTGTTCGACTTCGAGGAGACGCCGAACTGGAACGTAGAGCTGCCGGCCGTTCCGGCCTATTCGCAGACGCAGATGCTGGAGCTGGAGCGGGATCTGATGGGGCTCTACCTGTCCGGTCACCCGCTGGACGCTTACGATGAGCTGATGGAGGAGCTGAAGGTCGAGCGGCTCGTCGATATCGCCGAGCTGCCGGACGGGGCGACGGCGTTCACGGCGGGCATGATCGTCTCGATGAAGCCGTTCGTCACGCGCAAGGGCCAGGCGATGGCGTTCCTGGAGATCGAAGACCGGATCATGGGGACGGAGCTGGTCGCCTTCCCGTCCGCATGGGCCAAGGCGTCCTCCTTCGTCAAGAAAGGCTCGCTCGTCTTCGTGCGGGCCAAGGTGCAGCACGGGGACGAAGATTACAAGCTGCTGGCGGACGACATCCTGCCGCTGGACGCCGACGACTTGAAGGCCCAGGCGGAGAGGCTGCGGCGGCTCTCTTCCGGCGGGAGAAGCGGCGGCGCGGGAGGGGGCGGCTACTCCGGCAGAGGCGGCGACAGAGCGGCGCCTGCCGGGGCGGCCGCGAGCAAGCCGGCATCGGGAACCGCGGCCTCCTCGGCGAGAGCCAGGGCCGTGTCCGAGGCCGCTCCTGCTCCTGCTGCGGCTGCATCGGCGGCCTTGGAGCAGCAGCGCGTCTACATTCTCATCGACGCGGAGCACGAGAAGCCCGCGACGCTCATCCGCCTCAAGCTGCTGCTGAAGGCGCATCCCGGCAAGCTGCCGACGATTCTTCGCTACGAGAAGGATCGCCGCACGGTAGCCTTGAGCGATGAATATTACGTCGATCCGAAACCCGCGCTTGTCGAGGAGTTGGAGCAATTGCTGGGGAAAGACAGAGTAAGAGTCAAGTAACGTCAACGCATACCCTACAATTTATACCCCGATGGAGGAATCGACGTGGCATTATTTCAGAGCAGTTTCTTTTCCGAATCGTTGGAAATTTCGGCTTCCATGAACGTAATCATCCCGCAAGGGGAGAAGCGCAGACCGCTGAAGACGCTGTATTTGCTGCACGGCTTGTCGGACGACCATACGACCTGGTGCCGGAGAACGTCGATCGAGCGTTACGCGGAAGAGTACGGGCTCGCCGTCGTCATGCCGGCCGTCAACCGCAGCTTCTATGCGGACATGGCGCACGGAGCGAAGTATTGGACGTTCGTCAGCGAGGAGCTTCCGCGCCTGGCGCGTTCGTTCTTCCCGCTGTCGGAGCGCAGGGAGGACAACTTCGCGGCAGGGCTTTCGATGGGCGGGTACGGCGCGTTTAAGCTCGGCCTCTCGCATCCGGACCGTTATGCGGCCGTAGCCAGCCTCTCCGGCGCCGTGGACGTGAACCGTCTCGTCGCGGAAGACTTCGGAGGAGACATTCGCAACATCGTCGGAGATCCGGCTTCCGTACCGGGCTCGTCCATCGATCTGTTCGCTTTGGCGGAGCGGGTCGCGGGCCGGCCGGGCGCTCCGCTTCTCTATCAATGCTGCGGCACGGAGGATTTCCTGTACGAGGACAACGTGCGCTTCCGCGAGCATTGCCGAGGGCTCGGGCTTCCGCTCACCTACGAGGAAGAGCCGGGAACCCACGAATGGGGCTACTGGGATCTTAAAATCCGGAGAGTGCTGAGCTGGCTCCCTCTGCAAGCTGATTGACCGACAATCGGCTTTCTTTTGCGGGCGCGTAGCCTCGGACTGCCGCTTCTCGGTTGCTAGTCTTGCGGAATCTGTGCTATGATTTCCATATTGCCTGTCTTCGTTTTTCATTGAACGATTAAGAAATTGGGGGTACCGCATCATGTGGACGGTCATCTACATCGCGCCGACCGCTAAGATCGCCGACAGAATTCAGAAGCGACTTACCGATGAAGGGTTTCTCGTACAAGTACGCCCCATAAACCTAACGAAACCGCAATATGAAATATTGGTTCCATCCGGCGAGGTGCGGGAAGTGCAAGAGGTATTAGGAAGCATTCTGCACCTGTAATCCAGTACGATACCCATAGAGGTTGTTCGAACGGTCCGGCATCCGGGCTTCTCGAACGCGGGCCCCGTCATTTATCGCTTGTGAGGTGTCGCTGTGTTCAAGGATCTATTCCAGAAGAAAAAATACGCCGTCGTTCCGTCGGAACGCACGAAGAGGGACATTCCCGAAGGGCTCATGAACCGCTGCCCCAAATGCGGTCAAATCCAGCTCAGCAAAGAGCTGGAGAAAAACTTGAAGGTGTGCTCCGGCTGCGGGCATCACTATCGGTTGAACGCCTGGGAGCGCATCGCGATGACGCTCGATGAGGGGCGTCTTTTTGAGATTGACGAAAACCTGGTCTCCGAAGACCCGCTCGACTTTCCGGGCTACGCCTCCAAGCTGGAGCAGCAGAAGGCGAATTCCGGGCTGAAGGACGCCGTCGTCACCGGTGAAGGCGAAATCGGCGGCTTCCCGGTCGTTATCGGGGTTATGAGCTTCGATTTCTTCAGCGGAAGCATGGGCTCCGTCGTCGGCGAGAAAGTGACCCGCGCCATTGAGAGAGCCACCGAGAAGAAGCTGCCGCTTGTTCTCTTCTCCACGTCGGGCGGCGCCCGGATGCAGGAGAGCATTCTCAGCTTGATGCAGATGGCCAAGACAAGCGCCGCGCTCGCCAAGTTCCATGAGCAGGGCGGCTTGTTCATCTCCGTGTTCACGGATCCGACGCTGGGCGGCGTGTCCGCAAGCTTCGCCAGCCTCGGCGACTACATTCTGGCCGAGCCGGGAGCGATCGTCGGCTTCGCCGGACGCATCGTCATCGAGCAGACGATTCGCCAGAAGCTGCCGGACAACTTCCAGACGGCCGAGTTCAACCTGAAGCACGGCCAACTGGACAAGGTCGTTCCCCGCAAGGAAATGAAAGCCATATTGACCAAGCTTCTTGATATGCATGCTTGGAAAGGAGAGCCGGCCGATGTCCAGTGAACTGCCCTTTGAGAGGCCGCTCGCCGAATTGCGCAAGAAGATAGACGAGCTCAAGCATTTCGGCGCCGAGAAACAGATCGACTTCTCGGACGAGATCGCGAGGCTCGAAGAGCGTTACAAGCAGCTCGAGTCGGAGGTTTATGGCGGAATGAGCGCGGCCCAGATCATGCACATGGCCCGTCATCACCAGCGCCCGACGTCTCTGGATTATATTTCATTGATCTTCACCGATTTTGTCGAACTGCACGGGGATCGGGTATTTGCGGACGATCTTGCGATCGTCGGAGGTCTGGCCAAGCTGAACGGCATGCCGGTAACGGTCGTCGGGCACCAGCGGGGCAAGGATACGAAGGACAACATCCAGCGGTTTTTCGGCAGCCCGCACCCCGAAGGCTTCCGCAAAGCGCTTCGCTTCATGCAGCAGGCGAATAAGTTCGGACGCCCGATCATCACGCTTATCGACACGAAGGGCGCCTATCCCGGCGATACCGCGGAGGAACGCAACCAATCGGAGGCGATCGCCCGCAATCTTCTCGAGATGGCGAATTTTGGCGTGCCGATCGTCTGCGTCGTCATCGGCGAAGGCGGCAGCGGCGGCGCGCTCGCGCTCGGCGTGGGCAACCGCGTGCTGATGCTGGAGAACGCGATCTATTCGGTCATTTCCCCGAACGGAGCCGCTTCGATTCTGTGGAAGGACGCGTCCAAGGCCGACCAGGCCGCGGAAGCGATGAAAATTACGGCGAAAGATTTGCTGGAGTTCGGCGTCATCGAAGAGATCATACCGGAGCCGCAAGGCGGGGCTCACCGGGACAAGGCCGCTCAGGCCGAGTCGATCAAAGAGGCGCTGTGGCGCAATCTGCAAGAGCTGGGCAAGCTGTCGCCGGACGAACTGAGGGAAGACCGGTATCGGAAGTTCCGCAAAGTCGGACGCTTCGGTACCGCAGAGCTGGAATAGCTCTCCATATATGCAACCTGGATAGATAACGGAGGAAAAAGAAATCATGCGTAAAACGAAAATCGTCTGTACGATCGGACCATCCAGCGAATCGCTGGAAAATACGAAGAAGCTCATCGCCGCCGGCATGAACGTCGCCCGGCTGAACTTCTCGCACGGAGACTACGAAGAGCATGGCAACCGGATCAAGGCCATTCGCCAAGCTTCCCAGGAACTGAACAAGACCGTCGCCATCCTTCTCGACACCAAGGGACCGGAAATTCGCCTCGGCAAGCTGAAGGAAGAGCCGATCGAGCTCGTTCAAGGCGAGTACATCACCTTGACGACGGAAGAAATTCTCGGCGACATCACCCGCGTTCCGGTAACGTACAAGGATCTGCCGTCCGACGTCAGCGTCGGCTCGACGATTCTGATCGACGACGGCCTGATCGGCCTCACGGTCATTGACATTCAAGGCACCGAGATCAAGTGCCAGATCGTCAACAGCGGCCAGATCAAGAGCAAGAAAGGCGTTAACGTTCCGGGAGTGGCGATCTCCATGCCGGGTCTGACGGAGAAGGACATCAGCGACATCAAGTTCGGCATCGAAGTCGGTGTCGATTTCATCGCCGCATCTTTCGTGCGCCGCGCCAGCGACGTGCTCGAAATCCGCGAATTGCTGGAGCGTCACGACGCACGCCACATTCACATCATCTCCAAGATCGAGAACCAGCAAGGCGTCGACAACCTCGACGAGATTTTGGAAGTGTCCGACGGTCTGATGGTTGCCCGCGGCGACCTCGGCGTCGAGATTCCGGCCGAAGAAGTGCCGCTCGTTCAGAAGCTCATGATCGAGAAGTGCAACCGCGTCGGCAAGCCGGTCATTACCGCTACGCAAATGCTCGATTCCATGCAGCGCAACCCTCGTCCGACGCGCGCGGAAGCTTCCGACGTCGCCAACGCGATCTTCGACGGCACCGACGCGATCATGCTGTCCGGCGAGACGGCGGCCGGCAAATATCCGGTCGAATCCGTAGAGACGATGGCCCGCATCGCGGAGAGCGCGGAGTCCGCGCTGCACTACCGCGAAATTTTCACGAAGCAAGCGAACGCTCAGCAGACTTCCGTAACCGAGGCGATCAGCCAGGCGGTAGCCAACTCCGCGCTTGATCTCGAGGCGAAAGCGATCGTTACTTCGACGGAGAGCGGCTATACGGCTCGCATGGTTTCCAAATACAAGCCGAAATCCCCGATTATCGCCGTGACGCCGGTGGAGCAAGTGCTTCGCCGCCTGCAGCTCGTCTGGGGCGTCATTCCGGTTAAAGGCGTGTCCGCGTCCACGACGGACGAGATGTTCGAGATCGCTGTGCAGGGCGTGCTGGACAGCGGCATCGTCCGCCTCGGCGACACGATCGTCATTACGGCGGGCGTGCCGGTAGGCCGTTCCGGAACGACGAACCTGATCAAGATCCACAACGTCGGCGAACTGATCGCCAAAGGACAAGGCATCGGCTCCCAAAGCACGACCGGCCAAATCGTCATCGCGAATTCTCCGGAAGAAGCGAACAGCAAGATGACGTCCGGCGCCATTCTGGTCGCTCCTTCGACGGACAAGGAGTATATGCCGGCATTCGAGAAGGCGGCTGCTGTCATTACGGAGTGCGGAGGCATTACGTGCCACGCGGCTGTCGTAGGCCTTAACCTGGGCATTCCGGTTATCGTCGGCGTGGACAACGCGACGAAGCTGCTGGAAGACGGCATGGAAGTTACGCTGTACGCCGAGCACGGCGTCATTTACTCCGGCCAAGCGAAAGTCATGTAATTAACGGAACGGGTATATAAAAATCCCTGCGGCCTTGCCGCGGGGATTTTTGTCCCCATATCAGCGTATATAATCACTCTTCTATTTCAGAAAATTTGTTAAGGTAAGCTTATATTATGGAGGCAACGTACAAAAGCATATTCAAGAGAACTGGCGAGGCGATTGGGCAAGTCCAATGTGGCAATATGGAACACCCAATGTGTAATACCCAAGATTGTAGTGCGGCTGTAGAGATCCGGCACCGGAGTTTATCGTTCTCCGCCTGTTTTGCCGCTATCCCGTCCACTCAGTTTGTCTGCACGACATTTTGAATACGTGCGTAGCGCCTTTTCCTCTTTTGCGGGTATCCCGTCCACTCAGTTTGTCTGCACGACATTTTGAATACGTGCGTAGCGCTTTTTTGGAGTGCTACGATAAAAATGCAGTCGAAAAACACCCTCGTATGAAATAAAATGAAAGCTAACGAGGGAGCGAACGAAAATGAATCGATACGACA
>NZ_PVYW01000028.1 GCF_003001675.1 Cohnella sp. SGD-V74
AGCTTGAGTGGCTAGAATGGAACTGTAAATATATGAAATCAAAGTAATAGGAATACAATCCAGTTCACTATGTGAGCATTTATGCAACGCTAGTGGGAATACGCGCATTATTTGGAGGCCTACTATACGGTGGCCAATCTGATGATCGGACTCGTCAATCGCTCCGGCTGGGACAGCTTGCTGGCGGAAGACAACCGGATGGAGCGGCTGATGGACGCGAAGAGCCATCCGACCCGGGAGCAGGCGGTCTCCTACTTGCAGGAGACGGCCGAGCGTCTGATCGCCTTCAAACGGGACGTCCAGGAGGAGCGCACCGTACGGATCGTCGACAGGGTGAACCTGCATATCCGCGAGAACATCGGGGGCGACTTGTCGCTAACCGCTCTGGCGGAGCTGGTCTACCTGAATCCCGCATACTTGTCCGTACTGTACAAGCAGACGACGGGGCAAAATCTGTCGGATTACATCGCGGGCGTACGTCTGGAAAAAGCGAAGGAGCTGCTGCAGCATTCGCCCCTCAAGATCCACGAGCTGGCGGCGGCCGTCGGCTTCGATAACGCCGGCTATTTTACCCGGTTCTTCCGCAAGCGGACCGGTCTTGGACCGCTCGAGTATCGCGAGCAGGCGGGGCGCTGAACGATCGGCGTCCCTTCCGCGGAAATCTCCAAACAAAAGAGAACGAATCTATAAGTTGTTCCATATCGTGGCCTGTCGCTCCGTCCTATACTGGATTCAAGCAATCAACAACCGTTAACGAGGAGGAGTAGTATGAAGCTGTGGAAAAGCAGATCGGGGGTCGCGGCATGGCTGGTTGCGTCATTGGTTTTTGTAAGCGCTTGCTCTGGGTCGGGCGGCGGAGGGAAGGCAAGCGGAGGAGCGGAATCGCCGCCGGCGTCCAGCGCAGGCAGCGCAAGCCAGGAGAAGCAAAGCCAGGAAGCGGCACCGGCCGATCCTCTGGGCAAATACGATCCGCCGATCGAGATCACGACGGTGCGAATCGTCAACGATACGTATAAATACGCCGAAGGGGACACGATCGACAACAACGTCTGGACCCGGTCGATCCAGGAGAAGCTGGGCATCACCGTGAAAAACAACTGGGTCGTCAGCGGCGACGCGCCGGGCGGCCAAGGCGAGCAAAAGATGAACGTCTCGATCGCGTCCGGGGACTTGCCCGACTTCATCCCGGTCAATTCGCGGCAGCTCAAGCAGCTCGTCGAAGCCGACTTGCTGATGGACCTGACGGACGTCTATGAGCAGTACGCCTCCCCGTTCACGAAGGAAATCATGAACCAGGACGGGCCCAACGCGCTCGCTTCGGCGACGTTCGACGGCAAGCTGATGGCGATTCCGAATACCGGCTCTTCGATGGACGGCACGTTCATGATCTGGGTGCGCAGCGACTGGCTGCAGAAGCTGAACCTGCCCGAGCCGAAAACGATGGACGACGTGTTCGCAATCTCCGAGGCGTTCACGACGCGGGATCCGGACGGCAACGGCAAGCCGGATACGATCGGCATTTCGCTGAACAAGGACCTGTACGGCGGGTACGCGGGGCTGGAAGGCTTCATGAACGGGTTCCATGCGTATCCTCGCCAATGGATCAAGGACGAGTCGGGCCAGCTCGTATTCGGCAGCATTCAGCCGGAGATGAAGCAGGCGCTGGCCAAGCTGCAGGAGATGTACAAGAAGGGCGAGATCGACCGCGAATTCGGCGTCAAGGATCAAGGCAAGGCCGCGGAATTCGCGGCAGCGGGACGCGTCGGAATGCACTTCGGACAGATGTGGAATCCTCTCTGGCCGCTCGTGGACAACAAGAAAAACGACGGCAGCGCCCAGTGGCAGTCGTATCCGCTCGTATCCGTGGACGACAAGACGGCGCAGCCGCGGGTCAACCTGGCGGTCGGCACCTATTACGCGGTGCTGAAGAAAGCGAACAATCCGGAAGCGCTGCTCAAAATCATCAATCTGTTCGTCGAAACCGGGTGGGGCGAATCGACGACCCCGGACAATTACGCGGAGCACTTCACGAAGGACGGCGTCGAGCGGCATAAGTACATTCCGTTCCAGGCTTGGCCGGCGCGCAAAAATCTCGACATCCACCTGCACTTGCTCGAAGCGGCCAATACCGGGGACAAGAGCAAGCTGAATCCGGAGGAGCAGGACAACGAGCGGCAGATCAGCGAGTATTTGTCCGGCAAGGAAGGCGCCGAGCTGGGCTGGGCGTACGAGCGCGTATTCGGCAAGGACGGCTCGTTCAAGGTCGTCGACAAGTACGTGTCGGACAATCTCATTCTGCCCAACGAGTTCTACGGCGCTCCCACGCCGACGATGGTCGAGAAGGATGCGACGCTGCAGAAAATGGAGCTTGAAGTGTTCTCGAAGATCATTATGGGAGACCCGATCGACAACTTCGACAAGTTCGTCAGCGACTGGAAAAAGCTTGGCGGCGACGCGATCACGGCGGAAGTGAACGAATGGCATGCGTCCAAGTAGCAAGCGGGTGCAGGAGAGGGAAGCGGGATGCCGCTTCCCTCTCCCGGACCGGACACGATAACGAAGGCAGGTGGAGGCAGCGATGCTGCGCAACTTAAAGTCGCCCTATTGGCCGCTGCATCTGATGCTGCTGCCGGGCTTGATTCTGGTGCTGATCTACAGCTACGGGCCGATGGTCGGAATCGTCATCGCGTTCCAGAAGTTCATGCCGGCCAAGGGGGGATTGTTCGCCTCCGATTGGACGGGGCTCGCTAATTTCCGTTATGTGCTCGACATGCCCGACTCGATGCGGGTGCTGAACAACACGATCATCATCGCGCTGTTCAAAATCGTCGTCGGCCTGATCATACCGATTACCGTCTCGCTGCTTCTGAACGAAGTGCGCAAGGAGCTGTTCAAGCGAGGCGTCCAGACGCTGATCTATTTGCCCCATTTCCTGTCGTGGATCATTCTCGGCGGCATTCTGATCGACATCCTGTCGCCTTCCAGCGGCATCGTTAATCAGTTTCTAGGCCTGTTCGGCGTAAAATCGATTTATTTCCTCGGCGACAATTCCTGGTTTCGGCCGGTTCTCGTCCTATCGGACGTATGGAAGGAGTTCGGCTTTAATACGATCGTCTACCTGGCCGCCTTGACGGGCATCAATCCTTCGCTGTACGAAGCGGCCATCGTGGACGGGGCGGGGCGCTGGAAGCAGACGCTGAACGTGACGCTGCCCGGCATGATGCCGATCATCGTGCTGACGATGACGCTGGCGCTCGGCAACGTCCTTAACGCGGGGTTCGACCAAGTGTTCAACCTGTACAGTCCGCAAGTGTACGAAACCGGAGACATCATCGACACGTTCGTCTACCGGATCGGACTCGTCGACGCGCAGTACGGCGTGGCGACGGCGGTCGGCCTGTTCAAGTCCGTCGTATCGTTCACGTTCATCTCCGTATCGTATTATTTGGCCTACCGCTTCGCGAATTACCGGATTTTCTGAGAGGAGGGGCAAGATGGTCGAACATTACACCCTGGGAAGAAAAATATTCGTCGGCGCGAACTATACGGTGTTGGCCGTGCTTTCCCTGCTCTGTCTGGTGCCGCTGGTTCACGTGCTGGCCGTCTCGTTCAGCTCCAGCCAAGCGGCTACCGCCGGTCTCGTGAAGCTGTGGCCCGTCGACTTTACGATCAGCTCGTACAAGTTCGTGCTCGCCAAGCCCGCCTTCCTGACCTCGATCGGCGTGACGCTGACGCGGGTCGCGATCGGACTGACGATCAATATGGCGCTGACCGTTCTCGTCGCATATCCGCTGTCCAAGGAAGTCGGCAAGTTTCCTTACCGGACGCTGTACGTATGGATTTTCGTCGTGACGATGCTGTTCTACGGCGGGCTCATCCCGCAATACATGATCGTCAAGTATACGGGCATCATGGATTCGATCTGGGCGCTCGTGCTGCCGGGCGCGGTTCCCGTGTTCAACGTCGTGCTGCTGCTGAACTTTTTCCGGGGCTTGCCCAAGGAACTGGAGGAGGCCGCATTCATCGACGGGGCCGGTCATTGGACGACGCTATGGCGCATTATGGTGCCGTTGTCCGCTCCGGCTCTCGCCACGCTGACGCTGTTCGCGACGGTCGGCCACTGGAACGCCTGGTTCGACGGCCTCATCTTCATGAACTCGCCGGACCATTATCCGCTCCAGAGCTACCTGCAGACGGTCGTCATCAACCGCGACCTCAGCCTCGTCTCGTCCGCAGACATGAAGTCGCTCGCCGAAGTGAGCGATCGAACGGCGAAGGCGGCGCAGATTTTCCTCGGCGCGCTGCCGATTCTGCTCGTCTATCCGTTCCTGCAGCGCTTCTTCATGAAGGGTATCGTGCTCGGCAGCGTGAAGGGGTGACTTGAGTTCGCAAGTCGGGTAAGGCCGGTTGAGGTTGGGCAAGGCCCGGCAACGACCGGCAATATCCATGATCTGGAACAGGAGAGAAGCTGTCCCGTCGGCGGGATGGCTTCTTTGGCGTTGATCCGTTCATCCATAGTACGATTTTCAACCCTTTTAAGAAATTTAGCACATTGTCCGCCCCGGAGACCGTCGTGTAGAGTTAACATCAAAGGCTTATTTTGCGGCATTGCGTTACGGCCGGGCCTGACCG
Organism: Cohnella sp. SGD-V74; assembly: GCF_003001675.1. Taxonomy (GTDB): domain Bacteria; phylum Bacillota; class Bacilli; order Paenibacillales; family Paenibacillaceae; genus Cohnella. The sequence goes on from NZ_PVYW01000028.1 coordinate 4,633, forward strand.
TTAGCGAAGGGGGCGAGCAGCCATGTACAAAATCATGCTGGTGGACGACGAAGCCGAAGTCAGGGAAGCGATTCGCGAGAGCATCGACTGGCCGCGCCATGGCTACGAATTCGCCGGAAGCTGCGCGAACGGCGCGGAGGCGCTGGGCGCCATACTGGATATTCGACCCGATCTCGTCCTGTCGGATATTTGCATGCCGCTGATGGACGGCATCGAGATGACGAAGCACGTCTCGCGCGCGGCTCCCGATACGAAGGTCGTCATTCTGACCGGCCACGACGAATTCGATTACGCCCAGCAGGCGCTGCGGCTGAAGGTGCACGACTTCGTCGTTAAGCCGATTACGCCGCGAGAGCTGCGGGCTTTGCTCGATCGGATCAAGCTGGAGCTGGACCGGGAGGCGGAGGAGCGCGAGAGTATGGCGCGGCTGCGGGAGCAGCTTCAGGAAAGCTTGCCGCTGCTCAAGGAGCGCTTCCTCGAATGCCTCGTGCAAGGCTCGATCGGCGAAGAGGAGGCGGAGCGCAAATTCGCCTACTTCGGTCTGGCCAAGCCGGTTCCGCCGCTCGTCGCGATTTCCGTCGATATCGACCAACTGGACGACCATTCCCGTGAGCGTTGGGAGAACAATCCCGAGCTTCAGCGCTACGCGGCCTATAAGATAGCCCTTGAGGCGACCGAGCACCGCAGCGCGCTCGTGTTCCGGACGAAGGAGGAACGGGTCGTCGCGCTTCTGTCCGGCATCGCCGAGGACAGCGACGACGACATCGTCCAGCTCTCGGAGACGATCCGCCGCAGCGTGGAGAAATATATGAAGTTTACGGTGACGGTCGGAGTCGGCACGCGCTGCGCGTCGCTCGGCGAGCTGCCCTGCTCGTACGAAGCGTCGTTGTCCGCTCTGGATTACCGCTTCCTGCTCGGCAACAACCGGGTTATTCGCCTGCAGGATCTGGAACGGCCGGCGTCGTTCTCCTGTCCGCCCGATTACGAATGGAACCGCAAGTTCGCCAGCGCGCTGAAGACGGGAACGCATCGGGAGACGCACCAGCTGATCGAACAGTTTATCGGCCAGCTCAAGTCGTCGTCGCTGCCGCTCGAGGTGTGCTACGTGCGTACCCAGTCGATGATGATCGACACCGTCAATTCGATTCGCGAGCTGCTCGGAGACGGCGGAGATTGGCTGCGCCAGCTCGGGGCCGCGCTCCAGAACATCGACGGGTTCCATCGGCTGGAGGACGTCGAAGCGTGGCTGAAGAATATATCGGGCGAAGCGATTCGGCTGATCGCTGAGCGCCGCAGCGATCTGTCGCAGCTCCAGGTGCGCAGCGCGATCGAATATATCGAGCAGCGCTATCAGGAAGAGAGCTTGTCGCTGATGGACATCTGCAATCACGTGCATATGAGCAAGAGCTATTTCAGCACGCTGTTTAAGCAGCACACGGGACAGACGATGATGGAGTACGTCACGCGCATCCGCCTGGAGACGGCGAAGACGCTGCTGCAGGCCGATCCGCCGATCAAGACGTACGATATCGCGGCGAGCGTCGGATACGGCGACCCGCAATATTTCAGCGTGCTGTTCAAGAAGCATGTCGGCGTCACTCCGACCGAATTCCGCGACGCCGCGACGAAGGAGCCGAAGGCATGATCAAGGGCTGGACCGCCGACGCCTTCAAATTCAGAAGCATCCAGATCAGTCTCTCCGTCGCTTTCCTGTGCCTGATTTTATTTTCCATTCTGGTCACGAGCCTGATTTCCTACCGTCTGTCCGCGCAATCGGTCGAACGGAACTCGGAGCATTACATCTCCGAAATCGTCCAGCAAGTCAATCTCAATCTTCAATCTTACATTAATAATATGGAGAACATCGGCATTCTCGCGCTGACGAACAAAGACTTGAAATACTACATCGAGAGCACGAGCTTCCTGCTGGAGGAGGACGTCAGGCCGTACGAGAAAAAAATATCCGACCTGTTCCAGTCCATCCTCGTTACCCGCAAGGACATCGCGTCGATCATGGTATTCGGCTACAACGGCCGCATCGTCTCCGACCGGCGTATCACGAGCCTGAATCCCAACAGCCGGATTGAGGAGCAGCCGTGGTACAAGAACGCGAAGAAGGAAGGCGGCAGATCGGTCATCTCGTCTCCCCACGTGCAGAACATCATCCAGAACGAATACCGCTGGGTCGTCTCGCTCAGCCGCGAGCTGAAGAGCGCGGACGGCATTACGGGGGAGGGCATTTTTCTCGTCGACTTGAACCTGAGCGTGATCAAGGAAATTTGCAGTCAGATCAATCTGGGCAAAAGGGGGTACGTGTTCATCCTCGACTCCGAGGGCAGCATCGTCCACCATCCGCAGCAGAAGCTGATCGCCAGCAACCTGAAGAGCGAGCTCATCGACGAGGTGATGACGACCGGAACGGGCAGCTTCACGGCCGGAGCGGGCGGGGGTAAACGAATTTACACGATTCAGGAAACCCACTTCGGGTGGAAAATCGTCGGCGTCGCCTACGCGAACGAGCTGATCGTCAACCAGCAGCAGATCCGGATGTCGTATTTGCTGTGGACCGTGCTCGCCCTCGTTATCGCGCTTATTCTGTCCTTCTACTTGTCCCGTCGTCTGTCCAGTCCGATCAAGCGGCTGCAGCTTCAGATGAAGAAGGTGGAGAAAGGGGATTTCGACGTCCGCACGGAGGCGCTGCCGGAGAACGAGATCGGTCAGCTTGGCCGAACGTTTAACGTGATGGTCGGCCGAATCAAGGAACTGATGGAGCAGATCATCCAGAACGAGCACTTCAAGCGGAAAAGCGAACTAAAGGTGCTTCAGTCGCAGATCAATCCCCATTTTCTGTACAATACGCTCGACTCGATCATCTGGATGGCGGAACGCCGCAAGCATGAAGAAGTGGTGGAGATGACTTCTTCGCTGGCCAAGCTGTTCCGGGCCATCATCAACCGCAACGACGAGACGGTGCCGGTGCGCGTCGAGCTGGAGCATATTACGCACTACTTGTCGATCCAGAAGATGAGATACAAGGACAAGCTCGATTTTCGGATCGAGGCGGACCCGGCGATGATGGACTATAAGCTGCCGAAAATCATTTTGCAGCCGATCGTCGAGAACGCGATCTATCACGGCATCAAGAACAAGCCCGGACTTGGCATGATCCGCATCTCCGGCAGCGTTCACGAGCAGCATCTCGAATTCGTGATCGCGGACAACGGCATCGGCATGGAGCCGGAGCGTCTGGAGCATATTTTGAAGCCGTCAGAAGGGCCGACGGCGAGCATCGGCATCAGCAACGTCAACGAGCGAATCAGGCTGTTCGGCGGCGAATACGGCATCCGCATCAAGAGCGCGCCGGGGGACGGCACCGAGGTGACGGTCTTGCTGCCCAAGCTGACGTAGAGGGAGGGGAAGCGTCATGAGTTCGGGAAAAAGATCGTTAACGGCGCTGCTTCTGCTCGCGCTGACGGCTCTGCTCGTCGTCTACGGCGTGGACACGCTGCGGCTGGCGGGCGATCGGGACAAAAAAATCGCCGTCGTGCTGAAGACGACGGATATCCGCTCCGAATACTGGCGCACGGTGCGCGAGGGGATGGAGCTGGCCGCGAAGGAGCTCGACGTCGATATCGAGATTACGGGGCCGCTGTCCGATACGGACGCGGACGGTCAAATCCGGATGATCGGGGAAGCGTTGGCGAAGAAGCCCGACGCCTTCGTGCTCGGCGCGACCGATCCGCTCAGGCTCGAAGACGCGGTGCGCGACGTGAAGCGTTCGGGAGCGAAGCTGATTCTGATCGACGCGGACGTGCCGGGCGGCCAGCCGGCGAGCCTGGTCGCGACCGATCATGCGGAAGCGGGCCGCATCGCGGGGAAGAGCATGGTTTCGCCGCTGGAGAAGGCGACGTTCCAGGTCGCCGTGCTGGGCGACCGCACCCGAACGCCTGCCCAGCATGAGCGGCTGAGAGGGCTGGAGGAGGCGTTCGCGGAGACGCCGGTCGTCGATTATGTCGGCATGCACGAATTCGGGGGGCAGGAGGACGATGCTTACGTGAGGACGGGAATGCTGCTCGACCAATTCCCCGATCTGCGGGGCATCGTCGGCTTGAACGAACAGGCGACGGTTGGAGCGGCCAAGGCGATCAAGGAGCGCGGACTCTCGGGCCGCGTCAAGCTGGTCAGCTTCGACAGCTCGATCTACGAGATCAAGCTGCTGGAGGAAGGGACGCTGCAGGCGACGGTCGTCCAGAAGCCGTTCAATATGGGTTATCTGGCGATCGAGTCGGCCGCCCGGGCGCTGCGGGGCGTTAAGCTCGATCCGCGGCTGAACATCGAAGCGCACGTCATTACGAAGGATAATTTGTATACGCAGGGCAACCAGGAGCTGCTCTTTCCGTTAGTGGATTAAGTCAATCGAGAGGGGGCCAGGTCGACCGGATGAACAAATCGTCGATAGCGACAATCGGACTGGCGCTGCTGCTCATATCGCTGGCAACGGTGCTGATCGTCCGATACGCGGGCATGGGAAGCGCACCGCCGGCCGCGCCGAAAATCGAGAAGAAGTCGCTCATTAAATTCGTCGTCGCCGACTACAGCAGCGCGACCAAGCCGTATTTCGAAAATCTGGTGAACGAGTTCGAATCCGAGTACCCGCACATCGACATCGAGCTGCAGGTGATCAACTGGGACATTATCGACAGCGTCTACAAGACGATGATCAGCCGGGATCAGCCTCCCGATCTGCTGCTGTCGAACCTGTACGCGCATTTCGTCCAGGACGGGCTGCTCAACCGCATGGACGAGCTGCTGTCTCCCGCGTTGGAGGAGAAGCTGTATCCTTTTCTGGCGGACCCGCACCGAGTGGGCGGCGTGCAGTATTCGATTCCGTACGTATCCACCGTCAGGGAACTGTATTACAACAAGGACTTGTTCGAGGAAGCCGGTCTGACAGAGCCTCCGGGCACTTGGCCGGAGCTGGAGCAGGCGGCGCGGCAGATCAAGGACAAGCTGCGCGTCGAAGGCTTCGGCGTCGACTTGACCGACAACGAGATCTGGGCTTATTTGACGTATTTCTTCATCGGGGCGGGCGGAGGCTGGATGCAGGACGGCAAGTGGGCGATCAATTCCGAGGCCAACGTCGAAGGGCTGTCGTTCCTGAAGCAGCTGTACGAGCAAGGCTTGACGGACGCCGAGCCGACAGTGACGACGAGGGACGAGAAGCAGCGCATTCTCGGCAACGGGAAGCTGGGGATGATGATCTCCGGCAACTATTTCGAAGCGGTCGTGCCGTACGAGTACAGAGGCTTGAGATGGGGCAAAGGGCCGATTCCCGTCCGCGAAGGCGCCGCGCCGTTCGTGTTCGGCGTGCAGGACGTGCTGATCTCGTTCAAGACGGATCATACCGATCGCGAGGCGCTGTCCCTGTTTCTCGATTTTCTCTATGACGACGATCGGTACGAGGAACTGATCTTGCGCGAAGGCTTCTTGCCGGTTACCCGGACGGTCGGGGACAATCTCAGTCTGAACAACCCGGCGATGACGCAAAATCTGGAGGCCCTGCAACGGGCGCGCTTCTACCCGATTCACGAGCCTGCATGGTCCACCGTGCTGGATGCGACGAGAAACATGGGGCAGGCCGTGCTGTCCGGTCCGATGAGCCCGCGCCAGGCGCTGGACCGGCTGCAGGAAATCGCGCTCAGCCGCAAGCCGTAACGCAGTACTTTTTTCTACGCGTTGCAGGACGATATTCGATTCGGATCCTCCTGGATAACGATTATGATGAACTTGCAAGCCATCATACATCGATATCAAGGAGGTCTTTTTTCGTGTCGAGATTGTTTAGAAAAACGATGACGTGGGGTTCCGTTCTGCTGATGCTTACCCTTGTCCTGTCCGCATGCGGAGGCAGCAAGGAGAAAGGAAGCGAATCCTCGCCGGCGGCGAGCCCGAAGGCGTCCGAAAGCGCGAAGCCCTCTGAAAGCGCTTCAGCCCCGGAGGACGTCAAGCTGACCGGAGATTTCGAAATCCAGTACTTCGTCGGCGGTTACGGCGACGCCTGGTGGAAGGAAGTCATCGGGGAATTCCAGCAGCTTCACCCGGATCTGAAAATCAAGGAATCGGCCGGACCGAAAATCAACGACCAGATGAAGCCGCGCTGGATTCAGGGCAGCCCTCCGGACTTCGTCTACATCGACGGCGCCGGCTCCAACACGAGACAGATGGTGACCGACGATCAACTGCTCGACATTACGGACTGGTTCAAGACGGCGCAAAACTCCGACGGCAAGCTGCTCAGCGACATGCTGATCGCGCAGCCGGAAGAGTATCAGGCCGGCAAGGTTCATGCAGTTCCGCTCGTATTCGGCTCGTGGGGCACGTTCTACGACAAAGCGCTCTTTAAGGACAAAGGCTGGGAAGCGCCGAAGGATTTCGAAAGCTTCCTGGCGCTCGGAGACAAGATCAAGGCGGACGGCCAGATGAGCGTCTACATCCATACCGGCGTCTATCCGTACTACATCAACGGCGGCTTGCTCGATCCGGCGATCGTCGCGATGAACGGCTACGACACTTCCATCGTGAAGAAAATCAATTCGCTCGAAGCGGGCGTATGGAGCAGCGAGCCGGTCAAGAAGGCGCTGGACAAAATCGTGCAAATGCGCGACAAAGGCTTCTTCGACAAAGGCTCGCCGGCGCTTAACCATACCGATTCCCAGTCGCAATGGCTGCAGCATAAAGCGGCATTCATCCCGAACGGGCTGTGGGTGGAGAGCGAAATGGCGAACGACACCCCTGCCGGCTTCGACTTCGGCTTCCTGCCTTCGATTACGCAGGACAACGGCGGCAAGTACGTAGCCAACCCTTACGTCGCTACGGTGGCGATCGCCAAGAAGGCGAAAAATCCGGACGCGGCCAAGGCGTTCCTGCAATTCCTGTACACCGAAGCGCACGGCAAGTCGTGGGCGGAGCTGTCCAAGGCGCCGTCGAACATCAAGGCGGATCTGGAAGCGACGAATGCGCCTGCGCTCACGAAGGAAGCTTCGAGATTTTATAACTCGGACAGCACGGTCGTCTCGCCGGAGGTCGTCATTCCGGAAGAGCTCGTCACGGAGCGCAACAACGCGACGCTGGCGCTGACGAAGGGCGATATTACGCCGGAAGAGTGGATCGACCGGATGGAGAAAGCGACGGAGAAGATCCGTTCCAAGGAAAATAAATAGGAAACCGGTTCGCGGAAACGATAATCGGGGCGGCTTCGCCCCGGCTATCGTTCCGCCGGTCATCAACGGAGGTCCCTATGAACAACGCCAAACGTGCCGGTTCCGCGAGAATGAAGCGCAATGTGTTCATTCTGTCGTTTATTTTGCCGACGCTGCTGCTGTATCTCGTCTTCGGCATCTATCCGCTGTTTAAGGGCATCTATCTCAGTCTGTTCGACTGGTCCGGAGGCTCCGAGACATACAATTTTATCGGACTGGACAACTTCAAGGAAATGATGAACGACGACGTCATCCCGAAGACGATCCGCAACGACTACATTCTCGTGTTCGGCAAAATTATCGGCTTTATGCTGATTTCCGTCTTTTTCGCCGTGGCGCTGACCCGCTTCAATATTAAGGGCTCGGGCTTCTACCGGACGATCTTCTTCATTCCGAACGTGCTGTCCGTCGTTGTCGTCGGCGTGCTGTGGCGTTATGTGTACAATCCGAACGTCGGCTTCCTGAATTCGGCGATTTCCGCGATTACGGGGAAGACGTACGACTTCGCCTGGCTGGGAGACAAATGGTCGATCTTCGCGCTGCTGCCGCCTTCGATCTGGGCCGGCGTCGGCTTCACGATCATTCTGATGATCGCCGGCATTCTCGCGATTCCGTCGTCCCTGTACGAAGCGGCCGAGATCGACGGCGCCTCGCAATGGCGGCAGTTCCGGCTCATTACGCTTCCGCTGTCCTGGGAGCAGATCAAGACGTCCGTGCTCTGGATCGTCATGACGACGCTGAGCGGCTCGTTCGTCATCGTCACGATCATGACATTCGAAGGCGGAGTCGACAACGCTACGCAAGTGATGGGCTCGTACTTGTACATGAATGCGTTCAAATTCGGCAAGTTCAGCTACGGTTCGGCGATCGGCGTCCTGATTCTCATTCTGTCGTTCATCACGACCGTCGCGCTGCAGAAGCTCATGAACCGGGAAAACATAGAACTGACATAGAGGGGTTATGCCGATGAAGAGGCGAACGAAATTCAGCGGGTCCCGCTGGCTGATGCAGAGCAGCCTGTTCCTCTGGGCGCTGGGCGTATTGTATCCGGTCGTCTGGACGGTTCTGAGCGCGCTGAAGGACAATCCGCAATTTCTGCTCGGCCGGCCGTGGAACCTGCCCGACCTGCCGCTGATCTGGTCCAACTTCTCCTACGTATGGGAGAAATACAGCTTCGGACATTATTTCGTCAACTCGCTGATCATTACGATCGTAAGCACGCTGCTGGGCGCCTTGTTGTCCGCTACGACCGCTTACGTGATCGCCAGGTACGCCTTCCGGGGAAGCGGCCTGCTGTACTACTCGTATCTTTCTTATATGATGATTCCGGCATTCCTCGGGATGATCCCGCTGTTTTTCCTGATGGACGATCTGTACCTGACCAACCGGGCGCTGGGCCTCATTATCATCTACACGGTGACGGCCGTTCCGTTCGCGGTGTTCGTGCTGGTCGGATTCTTCAAGCAGCTGCCGAAGGAGCTGGAGGAATCGGCTGCCATCGACGGCGCTTCCCATTACGGAACATTCTTCCGGATTATGCTGCCGCTTGTGAAGCCGGGACTGGTCTCGGTCTCGATCATCACCGTCCTGAACATCTGGAATGAATATATATTCGCGCTTGTTCTCGTGAACGACCCTACGAAGTATACGATTCCGGTCGCCATCGCCGTCATGCAGAGCGAGATGCAATACCGGACGGAGTGGGGCCCGCTGTTCGCCGCCCTGCTTGTCTCGATGGGCCCCGTGCTGCTCTTCTATATGATCTTCCAGCGGAAAATTACCGGCGGAATTACGGCTGGTGCGGTTAAGGGGTAGGGTTCAAGAATCATTCAAGGGCATTTTCAAAATGTGGTAAAATAGATGCAGGAAATCCAGCGGGGGAGGATGGCTTGGCGATGAAATGGCAGGAAGTTCGAGAATTGTTTCCGGATCAGTTTGTTTTGCTTCGCATCCTGGATTATACCGAGCGGGAAGATAAAAAAATCGTCACCGAGGTTGCGCCGGTGCGGACAGTTCCGGCTGCCGAAGCGAATAAGGAATTTTTCAGCGCGGAGCCAGGCCATCTTGTTTATCATACCGGCAATGAGGATTGCATCATTCATTTGCGCAATTACAGATTATGATAGATGTTCATACTTTGGAAGATAGGGTATGTCAGAAAAGTAAATACATTGTTTTCAGCAAGAGCGGGGCGGCCCGCTCTTTTTCGTTTCGTCTATAACGCCGCATCGACCTGAGATTTTCAACTTGATAGGTTTCATGATTTTAGGTATAGTTGATATATCATGATACATCAAGGGATGGTTGAATGGACGGACCACTGTACGAGCAAATCTACCACTATCTGCTGGAGAAGATCAAAAGCGGCGAGCTGCCCAGAGGAGGGCGAGTTCCTTCGGAGAAGGAGCTGGCCGATCAGTTCAACGTCAGCCGCATTACGTCGAAGAAGGCGCTCGAAATGCTGTCCGCGGACGGCCTAATCGAGCGCGTGCAGGGCAAGGGCTCCTTCGTCGCCGATACGCTGCCGGAGCCGGAGCAGATCCAGGGGGCGCGGAAGTCGTATCCGCAGAGCTGGAGGCTGGTCGGCCTAATCCTGCCCGACTTCGCCGATTCGTATGGTCTGCGGATGATCCACGGCGTCGAGGAGCGGCTGTCCGAGCTGGGCTGCCGGATGCTGATGAAGATTACGTACGACAAGGGCGAAGAGGAGGAAGAGGCGATTCGCTCGTTCCTTCAGCTTGGCGTCGACGGATTTATCATTTTCCCGGTGCATGGGGAACACTACAATTCGGAGCTGCTGCGCCTCGTACTCGACAAGCATCCGCTCGTGTTCGTCGATCGGTACTTAAAGGGGCTGGCCGCCTGCTCCGTATATACGGACAACCGTCTGGCGGCGTTCGAGCTGACGAAGCATCTGCTTGACCGCGGTCATACGGAGATCGGCTTTATTACGCTGCCCGCAGAAAATACGTCGACGATCGAGGACCGCATCCAAGGCTACACGGACGCGCTGATCCAGCACGGACTGCGGATGAATCCGCAGCATCTGATGACGAATCTGTTCAGCTCCGTGCCTCGTTCGTTCGAGGAACGCAATGTGCAGGTCGACTTCGCCAACGTGAAGAAATTCGTCGAGATGAACCCGGATTTGACCGCGTTCGTCGCCGTCGAATACAATCTGGCGCTCATCTTGCGAGAGGTGCTGCTGTCCATGGGCAAGCGCATTCCCGAGGACTGCAGCATCGTCTGCTTCGATTCCCCGCACAGTCCGTTCAACAAATATTTGTTCACGCACGTCAGCCAGGACGAATTCGCGATGGGACGCCGGGCCGCTGATCTGCTGCAGATGCTGTGGGACATGAAGGAGATTTCCTTCAACAACACCGTTCCGTTCTCCATTGTTCAGGGGGATTCCACGAAAGCGTAATCCGGCACGCATTCTTGTTCCATACCGTACCTTTAAAGCCGAATAGTCCGTTGTCGAGAGAAGGGACTGTCCCCTAAGTAAAAAGAGACGTACCAAACAATTATCGATAGGTGAATGGTAATGGGCATCTATCTCCTTCCGCTGCTATACGATCCTGAAATGGGAACGGTAAACCCGTTAAGCGGTAATTTCAGGACCGTATGAGGCAGTCTCCAGGAGATAGATGTCCTCTTTTTTTCATCGATAATTTTGTATGTCCCTACTTATGGGTCAGCCCCTCTCTTATTCGTTTTCCCATTTTGTCGTCGAACGGCGAATCAGATTAGAAAATCATTATGTTGATATATAAATTATCTACAAATTTTATGTTGACATATTATCTTATTCGAATTAATATACTATGTGTAAGCGCTTAATAACTTGATAAGGGGCTGTCGAAAATGAAAAAGTGGATAGGCATCCTATTGACCTGCGCCATGGTGCTTGCGGTACTGGCCGGGTGCAGCGGCAACAACGGCGGCAATGGAGGAGGCGGGGCGGCTTCGCCGTCGAGCGGCGACCAATCGAACTCCGGCGGAGGCGGAGTCGTCGAGCTTACGTTCTGGGGCGATTGGGGCGGCGAAGGGCAGAAGCAGTTCGAGACGATGGTCGACGCGTTCAACAAGTCGCAGGACAAAATCCGCGTGAAATACGTGCTGCAGCAGGATATGATCACGAAGTTCCTGACGGCGGCTACGTCCGGCGGCTCGCCGGATGTCATGTTCTGGGACCGCTGGCGGACGAACCTGTACGCGCCGAAGAACGTGCTGCACCCGATCGACGACTACATGGCCAGAGACGGAATCTCCACGGCCGACTATTACGACGAAGCGCTCAAAGAGCTTTCCCATGACGGCAAGCTGTACGGTCTTCCGCTGACGGTCGACGCGCGGGCGCTGTTCTACAACAAGAAAATGTTCGCGGACGCCGGTCTGCAGCCTCCGACCAATTGGGAAGAGCTCGCCACCGCCGCGAAAGCGCTGACAAAATGGAACGGCGACAAGCTGGAAGTAGCCGGCTTCTCGCTCGGCGACGCCGGATTGTTCAACATGTATAACCAACAAGCGGGCGGGCAAATGCTGAACGCGAGCAATGACGCCACCGATTTCAACAACGATAAAGGACTGTCCGTCCTGAATCTCTGGGATCGGCTGCTGAACCAGGACAAAGTGTACAAAATCGGCTTCGAGCAAGGCTTGGGCGAAGGCACCGACGCATTCGTCACCGGCAAGCTGGCGATGAACTATACGGGTCCGTGGATGTTAAGCACTTATAAGAAATATGGTCAAGATCTCGATTTCGGCATCGTTCCACCTCCTGCGGGTCCGAACGGCGACAAGGGAAGCGTCATGGGCGGCTTCGGTCTCGTCATCGGCGAAGGCTCCAAGCATAAGGAAGAGGCGTGGGAATTCGTCAAGTGGTGGCTCGCTAACAAGGACAACGTACTGCTGTGGGCCAAGACGAGCTTGAACATCCCGGGATACAAGCCGGCGCTCGACGATCCGTTCTTCAAGGACGATCCTTCGTGGCAGCCGTTCCTGGATACGCTCGAGTTCGCGAAAATCCGGCCGCAGCATCCGGGCTACTCGATCATGGAGGGCGACGGTCTCGTGCCGAACCTGCAGCTGTTCCTGGAAGGCAAGCAGGATGCGGCGACGACGCTCAAGAAGGCGCAGGAGCAGGGAGACCGGCTGCTGAAGGACAACGCGGACGTGAAGTAGGCGAAACACGCAGCCGCTAAGAGGGAGAGGGAGGTTCGCCCCCCTCTTCTCTATAGAGAGACGACATAGGGAGTGTGGGAGACGATGGTTCAATCGACCGACATGCTGGCATCGCTGCAGCAATGGATCGCTTCGGTGCAGCGGCAATTGCCGCATCGCCCCAAGACGCAGGAGATGTTCGACGCCTGCATGCGCAATACGATAGAGACGACGTTCCGACGGCTGCAGGACGGCACGACGTTTGTCATTACCGGAGACATTCCGGCGATGTGGCTTAGAGATTCGGCGGCACAGGCGAGACCTTATCTGTTGTTGGCCAAGAGCGAGCCGGAATTCGAACGGCTGCTGCTCGGAGTCGTAGAGAGACAGCTCCGTTATGTCATCCACGATCCTTACGCCAACGCGTTTAACGAAACCGCTAACGGCCAAGGCCATCAGAACGACGAGACGGACATGAGTGCGCTCGTGTGGGAGCGCAAGTACGAGATCGATTCGCTGTGCTATCCGCTTCATCTGGCCTACCTGCTCTGGCAGAACGCCGGAACGACGGCGCAGTTCAACGAGACGTTCAGGAAGGCGGCGGCTCTCATCCTGGAGCTGTGGAGGAAGGAACAAAACCACGAACAACATTCGGACTACCGCTTCGTCAGAAGAAACTGTCCGGTTACCGATACGCTTTCCCGCGACGGCAAAGGCTCGGTTACGGGGCCGACGGGCATGACCTGGTCCGGCTTCCGGCCGAGCGACGACGCCTGCGAATATGGTTATCTCATTCCGTCCAATATGTTCGCGGTCGTGGCGCTGCGCGAGCTGGCCGAGATCGCGGAGCGGGTGCTGGGAGACGGCGAACTGAAGGCCGAGGCCGAGCGGCTGGCGTCCGAAATCGATGCCGGCATTCGCAGCCACGGTATCGTGAACCATCCGCAATTCGGCGATATTTACGCCTACGAGACGGACGGGCTGGGCGGCTATACGCTGATGGACGACGCCAACGTGCCGAGCCTGCTGTCGATTCCGTATCTCGGCTATGCGGGCAGCGACGACCCGACTTACGCTCGAACGCGTGCGTTCATTCTCAGCGAGCACAATCCGTACTTTTTCTCCGGGAAGGAAGCATCGGGCATTGGAAGCCCGCATACGCCGCACCGCTACATCTGGCCGATCGCGCTGGCGATGCAGGGGCTCACGGCGCGGGAGCCCGAGGAGAAGCTGCGGCTGCTCGATCTGCTGGAGCGCACCGACGGAGGCGCCGGCATGATGCACGAAGGCTTCGACGCGGACGATGCGTCCAAGTACACGAGGCCGTGGTTCTCGTGGGCGAACATGATGTACTGCGAGCTCGTGCTCGACGTATGCGGCATTCGGGTAGCCGGATGAATTCGAGGAGAAAGGAAGAGCGCACATGATTCGATCCCGCAAGCTGCACGCCCATCAGGCGCGCATGGCGTACCTGTTCATCTCGCCGGCCATTTTGCTGTTCTCCGTTTTTACCGTCGTACCGGTATTCATGGCATTCTATTTGAGCTTTACGAATTACGACGTGCTGAGCAGGATGGACTGGGTCGGTCTGTCCAATTACCGGAAGCTGTACACGGACACGCTGTTGTGGCAGACGTTTCGCAACGTGCTGTTTTACACCGTCATATTCGTGCCGCTGAACATTTTGACTTCGCTGCTGATCGCGCTGCTGCTGAACAAGGCGATCCGGGGCGTCAAGGTGTTCCGCACGCTGAACTACTTGCCGACGCTGACTTCGGCGGTGGCCGCAGCGACGGTGTGGCTGTGGGTGCTGCACCCGGAGTTCGGCCTGCTGAACGGCTTCCTGTCCTACTTCGGCGTTACCGGACCGGCCTGGCTGTCGGAGACGAGAACGGCGATGGCTTCCGTCATTATGGTGACGCTGTGGCAGGCGGTCGGATCCAACATGGTCATCTATTTGGCCGGACTTCAGGGCGTGCCCGACTATCTGTACGAGTCGGCCAAGCTGGACGGCGCGAACGCGGTTCAGCGGTTCCGTTACATTACGTGGCCGCAGCTCAGGCCGACGACGTTCCTCGTCAGCACGATGTCGATCATCGGGGCGCTGCAGCTGTTCGACCAGGCGTTCGTACTGACCCAAGGCGGACCGGCGAACGCGACGAAGACGCCCGTGTACCTCATCTACCAGCAGGGCTTTAACCAGCTTCAGATGGGTTACGCGTCGGCTCAGGCGTTCGTGCTCGCGCTGGCGATCCTTATTTTCTCGCTAATCAACATGCGGCTGTCCAAAGCGGAAGAGCCGATCGTATAAGGGGGATGAATGGTGATGAAAACGACATCCGCCGCAGGCGGCTACAGTCCCGGCGCCGGCCGGGCGCTGCGTCTGACCGTATTTTACGTCACGGCTACGACCGTATCGCTCGTCATGTTCCTTCCTTTCTTATGGAGCGTGCTCACTTCGTTTAAGCCGGACAACGAAATTTTCGCGTTCCCGATCCGGTGGCTGCCTTCGCATTTTACGCTGGATCATTACAGGGATGCGTTTACGACCGTTCCGTTTCTGAGGTATTTCGGCAACTCCTTTTATCTGGCGATCATGGGCGTGCTGTCCAACCTGTTCCTCGGTTCGCTGGCCGGCTATGCGTTCGCCAAGCTGACGTTCCGCCTCAACAAGCCGCTGTTTCGCGTGCTGCTGATGGCGATGATGATTCCGGGCGTCGTCACGATGATCCCGAGCTTCTACGTACTGATGCATCTGCCGTTCGTCGGCGGCAACGACTGGACGGGCTCGGGCGGCCATGGCTTGCTGAATTCGTTCTGGGCAATCATCCTTCCCGGAGCTGCGGGTTCGTTCGCGGTGTTCTTCATGCGGCAGTTTTTCCTGACGCTGCCCAGCGACATGATGGAGGTGGCGCGGATCGAAGGGGCGGGGGAGTTCCGGATTTTCTGGCAAATCTACCTTCCGCTGACGAAGCCGGCGCTGGCGACGCTCGGAATTTTCACCTTCCAGGCAGGGTGGAACTCGTTCCTCTGGCCGATGATCGTGCTGAACGATCCGCTGAAGCATACGATCCAGATGGGCTTGCAGGCGTTCTCGTACAACCATCAGACCGATTTCGGACCGATGATGGCGGGGGCGCTCGTGGCGACGCTGCCGATTCTCGTGTTGTTTATTTTGCTGCAAAAGTATTTTGTGCAAGGGATCGCGTTCAGCGGCGTAAAAGGATAGGAGGCGGCGAACATCTCAACGAAGCGTATCGTATGGTCGGGAGGCGCCGTTCTCGCGCTCGCGCTGGCTGCGGTGATCATCTGGATCTCGACGGGCTGGCCGGGAGGCGGTGCGCGTCGGGAGTTGTGGGCCGAGAGGGCCGACGAGGCGGGCGTGGATCTGGAGCATTCATTCTGGGACGGCAAGCGAGGCATGTTCAACAATGCGTCTCCTTGCATTTTGCAGGCGTGCACCGATCCGTTTAATTACTGGTGGCTGGCGCATGCGGCCGACGCCCTGCTCGATCGCTACGAACGGACGAAGGACGACGGCTTGCGCGAGAGGATCGGCGAGCTGTTCACAGGCATTCAGAACCGCAACGCCGGCGTATGGACGAACGGCTATTACGACGATATGGAATGGATGGCGCTCGCCTGGCTGAGAGCTTATGAGCTGCTGGGCGACGACAAATACAGGGACGCCGCGCTTGAACTGTGGACGGATATCAAGGGCGGTTGGAACGAGGAGATGGGCGGAGGCATCGCCTGGCGCAAGGAGCAGCTCGATTACAAGAATACGCCCGCCAACGCGCCGGCCGTTATTCTCGCAGCCCGACTCTATCGGGTGTTCGGCGCGGACGAGGATCTTCAATGGGCGCTGAAAATTTACGATTGGCAGAAGCGGACGCTGGTCGATCCGGAATCCGGTCTCGTGTGGGACGGAATCAATCGGACGGGAGACGGCGCGATCGACAAGGACTGGAAGTTTACTTACGGACAGGGCGTATTTATCGGCGCGGCGATGGAGCTGTACGAAGTGACCAGCGAGAAGAAATATCGGGACGATGCGAACAAGACAGCCGACTACGTGCTCGGTACGATGGCAAGTCCGGCAACCGGGCTGCTTCCGAACGAAGGCGACGGCGACGGCGGCCTGTTCAAGGGCGTGCTCGTCCGCTATTTGACCGAATGGGCGGTTCGCGAGCCGGAGCGGGGCGGCCAATACGGCAGCCTGATTCTGACGAACGCGGCCAGCCTGTGGGATTACGGCCGGACCGGCGACGCGGCAAGGTTCGGCACGTCGTGGGCGCAGCCTCCAGAGACGGTCGTGCAGCTCAGCTCGCAGCTTAGCGGAGTGATACTGATCGAGCAGGCGGCCAAGCTGGAGAGATTGGGTTTTAAATAAAGAAACGGAGCGGTGATCCTACCTATGAGAGAGCAGACGAAAGCATGGGCCGCTCGGGCCGATCTGGCGCAGCAGGCGCTGGCAGAACGTTACTGGAATGCCGGAATCGGCATGTTCGACATCGAGACGCCGTGTCCGAACGGCGAATGCAATACGATTTTCCATTACTGGTGGATGGCGCACGCGGTTGAGGCATTGACGGACGGCTTGGAGCGCACCGGGGATTCCCGCTACTCCGGGCTGCTGGACGACTTGTACGAAGGGCTGCTCAGGCGCAACGGCGGCGCATGGCCGAACGCGCTGTACGACGACATGGAGTGGATGGCGATCGCCTGGCTCAGAGCCTATAACGCGACCGGCACGGAGAAGTACAAGGGTGCGGCGCTCTTGCTCTGGGAAGACATCAAGACCGGCTGGAACGAGCATATGGGCGGAGGCATCGCCTGGCAGAAGAGTCAGCTCGACTACAAGAATACGCCGGCCAACGCGCCGGCCGTCATTCTGGCCGCGCGGCTGCACGCGCGGTTCGGGGATCAAGCCGATCTGGATTGGGCGCTTAAAATTTACGAGTGGCAGAAAAACAATCTGGTAGATCCCGACAGCGGATTCGTCTGGGACGGCATGAACCGCCAAGGCGACGGAGCAATCGACAAGGATTGGGCGTTCACGTACTGCCAAGGCGTGTATATCGGCGCGGCGCTTGAGCTGCATCGGGCGACCGGGAACGAGGCTTACATGCAGGACGCCCTGCGAACGGCAGGCGCGGCTGCCCGTAGATTGGCCGACCCGGAGACAGGGCTGCTGCCGAACGAAGGAAATGGCGACGGCGGACTGTTCAAAGGCATTTTCGTCCGCTATCTGGCGCAGCTGGCGCTCGCCGACCCGTCCCGCAGCGGGGAGCCTGAGAAGCTGGTTGCCGGCAACGCCGATATTTTATGGTCGAAGGGAAGGGACGCCGAGCGGACGCTGTTCGGTCCGAACTGGAACGAGCCCCCGGGCGGCACGGTCGAGCTGGGGACGCAGATCAGCGGGATCCTATTGCTGGAGGCGGCCGCGCGGCTTGAAGCTGCGGAGCTTGCCGGTCGGACGGAGGCGACGGTATGAGCGGCTGGACGGAGAGGGCCGAGGAGCTTCAGGAGTTTTTCTACCGGCATTACTGGAACGAGCGGACGGCTATCATGAATCAATGGTATCCGCTCAAGGAAGGCACGGAGGGCGAGAACTATTACTACTGGTGGCAAGCCCATGCGATCGACGTACTGGTCGACGGATGGGAACGGAGCCGGGACGAGAAGTATTTGGAGCGCGCGCGGGAATTGGCCCGCGGCCTCAAGGCGTCCAACGGCGGCACGTATCGCCACGATTATTACGACGATATGGAATGGACGGCGCTGGCGCTGCTGAGAATGTACGATCATACCGGCGAAGAGGAATACAAGCTGGCCGTGCTCGACCTGTGGACGGACATCCAAACTGCCTGGAACGGACATATGGGCGGCGGGCTGGCGTGGAACAAAAATCAACTGGACTACAAAAACACGCCGGCCAACGCGCCGGCCGCCATTCTCGCAGCCCGGCTTCACGCCCGCTTCGGAGCGGAGGAAGATTTGGCTTGGGCGAAACGAATTTATGAGTGGAATCTGGAGAATCTGGTCGACCCGGAGACGGGTTTCGTGTGGGACGGCATGAACCGGATCGGCGACGGTCGCATCGATTACGACTGGGCGTTCACTTACTGTCAAGGCGTCATGATCGGAGCGGGGCTCGAACTTCATGCCCTTACGGGCGAAAGTCGGTACTTGCGGGAGGCGGAGAGGACGGCGCAGGCGACGATCGACCGCCTGGTCGACCCGGAGACGGGCATGCTGCCGGACGAAGGCATCGACGACACCGGCTTGTTCAAAGGCATTCTCGTCCGCTATGTCAAGCTGCTGATCGCAAGCGGAGCGGAGGGGGCTGGGGCGTGGGCGAACATTTTGCGCCGCAACGGGGAGACCCTGCGGGAACGCGGAATCGATCGCGCTTCCGGCGCGATCGGTCCGTCGTGGTCGAAGCCTCCGGCCGGCCCGGTCCAGCTCAGCGTTCGTCTGAGCGGCGTCATGCTGGCGGAGGCGTTGGCGACTTAGAGCGGCTCGGGGAAAAACTCTGCTCGATAATCTCGAACGTATTGACTGACGGACAGCGGCTTCCGGCCCAGAAGCCGTTCGAGATCGGGCGTTACTTTTTTAGCAAAACCGATTTTGGCGGTGAGGTAGATGCCGGCCATAACGTTGATCTGATCCGCCGGCAAGCCTCTGCTATGCCAATAGGCTTTGAATTCGCCCATGCTCGGATTGGCGTACGAGATCGGGATTCCCCATTCTTCCGTCATCCGGGCGGCGACCTCCTCGTAGGTGAGCGCTTCGCTTCCGGTCAAATCATAGGCGCGGTTCTCGAAGCCGTTTTCCGTTAAAGCCCGAACCGCCACCTCGGCAATATCGCGAACATCGATAAAGCTTGTTCTTCCTTTGCCCGCGGGTACGTAGATCCGGCGGTCCTCCCGAATTTCCTCCAAATGTGTCGTATTCAAATTTTGCGTAAAAAAGCTGGGACGCAGAAAGGTGTAGGGGAGGGCCGACTTCAGAATACGTTTCTCGATTTTGCGATGCGGGACGAAGAAAAGCGTCTGCGCCCCCAGCAAGCTCAAAAAGACGATATGCTTGACTCCTTGCCGCCGCGCTTCTTCCAGCAAAGGTTCGAAATACTTCGGATCCGCGATGGCGGGCGGACGAATGAGAAACAGGCGTTCGACTCCGGCAAGCGCCGGAGCGAACGTTGCCGGACGGAGCAGATCGAATTCGGTCCGTTGCGCGTATTCAAGTTCGGGGCCGCCGCCGGTCGAGCGTACAGCGGATTTGAAAGGAATGCGTTTCTCGTTCAACAGCTTTGCGATTTCTCCTCCCACATTACCTGTAACCCCGGTAACCAGAACGGATGGATTCATGGCATTGGTTCCTCTTTTCGGCAGCGTTATTTCCGTCCGCGCAATCCCGCCCGGCCCATCGTCCAGATCGAAACGGCGGCCGCGACGAGATGGGTGACATGGGAGAGAAGCCGATAGGACTCGGAGAGCATCGTTTCTCCCGCGATGGAATTCAGGACGACCATGACGACGACAAGAACAATATAATTGCGGAATCCGTTCGCCTGCTTGCGGAACAGGGAACCGGCCAACAGTCCTCCGATCAAGGAGGCGACCAGGGACACGGCGAAGACGACGACCGGATACAGCGTATCTTTATTTTGGCCGGCCCAGACGATTTCATCACCCTTCGCGACGAGAAATAGCAGAACGATTCCCGTGTTCAGGAGGGCGCTTAGCAATCCGCCCCATAATCCGTATTTCAGAAATTTGGACATGTCCGACACCTCTATCCATATTAGTTAGACCAGTCTATATAATGTATCCGATAAAAAACCGTTTTGCAATAGCCTCATGCGAGCAAAACGGGAATTCGTTGGGCGATCAACCGAAAGATTGCCGTGTCTCTATGAACGATGGCATGAATAAAGGCGCCTTCTATCCAAGCGTGCAGCAGGAGGGCGCTCTCGCTGGCGCGGTCGGCCGGATGCCCGTCGTCCACCAGCTTCTCGCGCAGGAGCATGATCCATTCGTCGTAAGCCTCCGAGCAGGCTTGCCGAATCGCTTCGCTGGAATGCGCGGTATCCAAGGCAAGATTGGCGACGGACAGTCCGGCGGTAAAGTCAGAGCCGTCGAGGGCGGAAGCGAACGATTGCACGAGACCCTGAAACGCCTGGACGGCATTGTCGGACTTGGCCAAATTGTTTTCCAGTCGATCGGTGATGAACCTTCGGCTGCGCGCGAGGGCAGCGACCGCAAGCTCTTCCTTGCCTCCCGGGAAGTAATGGTACAAGGAGCCCTTGGGCGCTTCGCTCTCTTTTACGATCTGATTCAAGCCTGTCGCATGATAGCCCTGGATCTGGAAAAGCCGGGCAGCCGTGGACAATATTCGATCGCGCGGCGAAAGCATGGGACAATCGCTCCTTTCGAATGAGATGAGAGAGAGAATCTGCCTATCAGAGTAGCGGAAAAAAGATACGATGTCAAAAGCAGGATTGCTGTCCGAAGCAGCCCTTCGTTGCACCCTCCTCTTCCTCAGGAACGCGGCGGCATCCCGCAAAATGATCTCCGCTTGCTCCTTAAGTATTATTTGTATTATAATAAATAATACTTAAGTGTTTTGGAGGTGTAAGCGCTATGGTCATCACGCTGCAATTGGATAGCGAGACGCCGCTTTACGAGCAGCTTCGCAACCAGATCGTCATCGGCATCGCGACCGGCCGATTGGAGGAGCAGGAGAGGCTGCCGACCGTTCGCCAGCTTGCCGAGGATCTGGGCATCAACACGATGACGGTGAACAAAGCTTACGCGCTTCTGAAGCAAGAAGGGTACATCGTCATCGATCGGAGACACGGGGCGAAGGTAAGCCCGCGAGCGCAGAACGCCGACGTACACGTCCAGCAACTGGAGGAACAGCTTCAGTTGATTATCGCTCAGGCTACGATCAAGGGTGTCGACCAATCCGCGTTCCAGTCGCTATGCTCCCGAATTTTCTCCAGAATGACCTATCAGCACTAGGGCGTGTATGCATACACGCCCTAGCCATCATAAGGAAGAGAGTTGATTGCTATACTTACCGCCGTCTATCTGCTAACGGCCGCTATCGGCTATATCGTCATCATTGCCACTTACAATCCCCAGTCCCGCTATAAAAAAGGGATGCTGTTCGCCGTGACGCTGCCGGAACATGCCGCCGAGGACGAGAAGATTCTCGACATACGGACCGGATTCCGCAAGCGATTTGCCCGATCTCAGCTGACAACGCTCGCGCTGTTCGTTCCGGTCGTCGCGCTGTATGCATGGCCGGCCTATCAAACGATCTATTATCTTCTCTGGATGTGCGGTTATTTCGTCGTCTCGGTTTTTCCGTTTCGACACGCGTTCCGCGAAACGTTGGCTCTTAAGCGGAAGAACGATTGGTTCGTCGGAGCGAAACGGGTCGTTCGCAGCGATCTGCGGGTCGCCCAATTGAAGAACAAGCGCTCCGCCCCTCTATGGTTGTTCGCCGTTCCTCTGGCGATATCCGCAGGGCTGGCGATGTGGACTTTTCGTGACGACACCGCCTATCTCGGGATCGGCATCGCGGGCATGGCCATAACCGTAATGTTCTTGTTCATCTCGCTTGGAATGAGAAGGGCGAAGGCCAAAGTCTACAGCATGAACAGCGAAGCGAATTTGAGCCTCAATCAAGCGCGGCGACGCGCCTGGTCTTATTTGTGGGTAGTTATGGCGATTGTCGAGAACGTCCATTTTGCGCTCATCTATTTGGCCGCGACCGGCGAGCAAGGGGACGCCTTCGGCGCCTGGGCAGCGCTTACGATAGCGTTCACGATGATTCCGATTGGTTTGATCCTGTACGTGCACCGCAAAATCCACGCCCTCGAGCAAGAGCTGCTGGAGCAGAACGACCAAGTCGTTTACACGGACGACGACGAATATTGGGCGAACGGGTTCACCTACCATAATCCTAACGACAAGAGCTTGATGGTTACGAAAAGGATCGGCATAGGGGAAACGATCAATACGGGCACGCTGGCCGGCAAGGTGATTATGGGAGGGGCGTTGGCACTTATGGCTGCCGTTATCGTCGGCGTATCGTTCCTGCTCATCCGTTCGGAGCTGACCTCGCCAACGTTGACATTGTCGCCGGACAGCACGGTAAGCATCGATTATCCGATGTATTCCTACGACTTCAGCCTGTCCGACATCGAGGAGTTAACGCTGGTTGACGACATTCCATCAGGCACCAAACTTAACGGAGAGGCGACGGGCACGCATGCGCGCGGACATTTTCGGCTGAAAGGGCTGGGCAAGACGCGACTGTACGTGTTCAAAAAAAATCCGCCCTACATCCGCATCAAGCTGGACGACGTCTACATTTTCTACAATGACAAGGACCCGGTTCTCACGACGGAGCTGTTCGAGCAGCTGAAGGAACGGACTTCACGGGAATGAGATATTTTGTAAGGCAAAGAACCTTCAAGCCACCCTTTAAGTGGAATTGAAGGTTCTCTTTACGAAATCATGCATGGAACGAACGAGTTCCCATGTTTAATACTTTTCGAGTTGTTCCACTTCGCTTAACGGAATTTCGAGGGTATCCGCCACTTGCTGCGGGGTAAACCCTTTGGCGAGCATTCGACGGACAAGCGCGGCCCGCTCTTCTGCCTTCCCCTTTTCCAAGCCTTCCTTGATTCCGTCTTCGTATCCCCAGCGCCTCCATGCAGGCATCAGTTCCATCAATTTCACCCTTTCCTTCGGATGGTCTTTCAAGATTTCGTTCAAATGCTTCTCGTCTTCGTCCTGGTCGGGCTCGAAGTACAGATCGGCCACCGACACCAACAGCGCTATTCTCGCATCGTCCAGCTTGTAACTAAGCCGTAAAAGCATTCGCAAATACGCCGAACGCATTTCTCTTCTCTCCTTCTCATTGTATCCCATTTTGACCAAGAGCGCAGCAGCCACCGGATTCTCCGAAGCGATAAACCGTCTCCAATCCAACGTTCTCAGCTCGACTTTCAGAAACTTGAAACGGACGATCTCGTGATCGGGAATGCCCATGACGAACGTATCCGGGTCCTCCGCCCCTTCATCCGCCGTGAAAATGGCAATCGGAATAATGAGCCGGTGCTGATTGCGATGGCGCTCGAACAAGCGGCTGAAGTAAATAAACATTCGTTCATGAAAGTCCTTCTGACGATACGACTGCGGTTCCATATGCACGAGGATGTATGCGTCGAGCGCTTTGCAGCGGGTTTCCAGCAGCAAGTCCAGCGTTTTGGCTTCTTCGCCGACGACGTCCACGAGCAGCTCCTGCATCAGAAATCGGGTATGGCGATGATCCAGCAACGAGCTTAGCTCTGGAAAAAAGAGCTCGATAAACTCCGCGAAAAACGTCTGAAGCAACTTCTTGAGCGCTTCGTCGTGCGGTTTGGCTTTTTTCTCGCCCATCCGTATTCCTCACCTTCTTCGTGGTCCGCTCAAAACAAAACGCCGCTCGCTCCCTCGTCAGAGGGAACAAGCGGCGTGTGCTTCACGGCCGGAATTTTATATTGACTTCATTTTACCCGATAGCGCGGTCCGTGAACAGGGGTTAATAATGAACCGTCACTTCGATCTCCTGATCGTAGTTGCCGAAATGGCGGCCGAACAGGCTGACGCCGCCCGGGTGCTCGGCGTCTTCTCGGCTGGCGATGCGGAAGCGGATGTCTTCTCCGTAGCGTATGCCAAGGCGGGAGATGTCCGTATCCGACAGACGGATTCCGTCCAGATAGGTGCCGTCGGATCGGACCGTCAGCGTCTTCAGCAGCCCGTGCTGCGTGCCCATGTTCCACCATGCCGGGGTGTGCGCGCCGCGCTGGCTTCCGTAGTCGCCGGGGCATGTCCAGACGCCGATCTCGACTCCGTTAAACGAGAACGTAATGTCGGAGGGCCAGTTCTCGTTGTAGCCTGGAGCTTCGGAGCACAGCTCAAGCGACAGGCTGAGGCTTTGCGCGCTCTGGCTGCCGACGAGGTAATTGGGAATCCGATACTCGACGAAGCCGCTGGCGAACCAGAGATGCTTGGCTTTCACATGCTCCGGATCCGAGAAGTAGCGGGGGTCGTCGACCATTCCGATCAGGGCGTGCTCGGACGTCAGGCCGCACGTCGGCTTGACCTGGAAGTCGGAGAACTGGCCGATCGGCACGGACACCGAATATTGCCGGACGTCCTTCTCCTCCGGCGTCCTGAACTGCAGCGTTACGTTGTCGGGCAGCAGTCGGCACACCTTCTGTCTCCCTCGCAGTCCCGACACGCTTTCCGTTCCGACGATTCCCGATTCTTCAAGCTTCTGTATATGCTTCGTCACGATGGCCGAGGATAGTTGCAGCTCGGACGCGAGCTCCTTGATGTTCATGGGCCGGACGTTCAGCAATTCGATCATTCGCAGCCGGGTCTCGGAAGCGAAGCATTCGAAATAGGCCGCGTTGCGGGAATGGACTTGTATAATCATGACAATCTCCTCGCCGTTTAATCCTTTCATTATATAATTCAAAAGTTAATTAAACAATCAAGTATTGACTTAAATAGATGGTTATTCGATAATATGAGCTGTAAAGTGAATTTATAAGTTATTAAGTTAATCAATAAGTTAACTTATGGAGGCTGCGAATATGGCGACAAAATTTCGGCAGGAGCATCCGCGCCCGCAATTCGAGCGCGCGGATTGGATTAATCTGAACGGAGAATGGGAATTCGAGTTCGACGACGCCGGAGCCGGCGACAAGGAGCAGTGGCAGACGGGAGGGAAGGAGCTGTCCCGGCGCATTCAGGTGCCGTTCGCGTTCCAGAGCCGGCTGAGCGGCATCGGCGATCCCGGCTTTCACGACGTCGTCTGGTACAGAACCGCATTCGAAGCTCCTGCGTCCTTCTCCGGCAAGCGCACGCTTCTACACTTCGGCGCGGTCGACTACGAGGCGACGGTATGGGTGAACGGCAAGCTGGCGGCAAGGCATGAAGGCGGCCACACGCCGTTCAGCGCCGACATTACGGATGTCGTTAACCCGAGCGGCGCCAATACGCTCGTCGTCAAAGCCGTCGATTACAGCAGGGACGTTACGCTGCCGCGGGGCAAGCAGTATTGGCTGGCGGATTCGGCCAGCATCTTCTATACCCGCACGACCGGCATATGGCAGACGGTGTGGCTGGAAGCGGTCGGACAGACTTATGTGGACAAAGTCCGCTTCACGCCGGACATCGATCGCAACGACATCGAGATGCGGATCTTTTTCGGAGGGTTGAACGGCCAGCCGAACGAGTTGACGCTGGAGATCGACATCTCCTATCAAGGAGCTCCCGTCACCCGCGATATCGTACGGGTGAACAACGAAGAGGAGACGAGAACGATCCGCCTGACGGACTTCAACGATCATTCCCAAGGACGCTGGTGGTCCCCGGAGAAGCCGAACCTGTACGACGTACGCCTCACGCTGCGAAGCGGCGGCGTCGCGATCGACGAAGCTTCCAGCTATTTCGGCATGCGCAAGGTGTCTATCGAAGACGGCAAGTTCTGTTTGAACAACCGGCCGTATTTTCAGAAGCTCGTGCTCGACCAAGGGTATTTCCCGGACGGCAATCTGACGCCGCCGAGCGACGAGGCGATCAGACGGGACGTGGAACTGACGAAGGCGATGGGCTTCAACGGAGCGCGCAAGCACCAGAAGCTGGAGGACCCTCGCTATCTCTACTGGTGCGACAAGCTCGGCCTGCTCGTCTGGAGCGAAGCGGCCAACGCGTATCAATATTCAGAGAAGTACGTACGCCGTTTCGTGAACGAATGGCAGGAGTCGATGGAGCGCGATTACAACCATCCGTCCATCGTCGCCTGGGTGCCGCTCAACGAAAGCTGGGGCGTGCCGAACATTCAGATCGACAAGCGGCAGCAGCAGCACGCGTTGACGATGTACCATTTGACGAAGTCGCTTGACCCGATGCGGCCGGTCGTCTCCAACGACGGTTGGGAGATGGTCGCGACGGACCTGTTCAACATTCACGACTACGAATGGCGCAGGGAAGTTCTGGAGGAGCGGTACAGCACCCCGGAGAAGGCCGCGGAAGCGATGCCGGCCAAGCGCAGGCTGTCCGTCGGCGGCCATTCCTATGCGGGGCAGCCGATTCTCGTCACCGAGTTCGGAGGAATCGGCTACAAGAAGAGCGAATGGGAAGGA
Organism: Cohnella sp. SGD-V74; assembly: GCF_003001675.1. GTDB lineage: Bacteria > Bacillota > Bacilli > Paenibacillales > Paenibacillaceae > Cohnella. The sequence goes on from NZ_PVYW01000028.1 coordinate 31,279, forward strand.
TGGGGCTACTCCGGAGCCGAGAACGACGAGGACTACGCCGAACGGCTGCGCGCGGTCATCCAGCCGCTGCTGCAATCGGGCGTCGTGCAGGGCTTCTGCTATACGCAGTTGACCGACGTCGAGCAAGAGATCAACGGTCTCCTGACGTATGACCGCGTAGCCAAGCTGCCCCTGGAAACGATCAAATCAATTATAGAAGGCGCCTGACCGAGCAGAGTCCGGCGCATCCCCGACAGCCTCCGAAGCCGTGCGTCAGCGCGCCGCTTCGGAGGCTGTCTCCTTTCCAGGGCCGGTCGCGCGTCCGTATGCAAATCTTCCCAACTGCTTATACTATGCGTGCCCAATACATCCCTCGGAGGTCGGTATGGAGACGCTCGAACGCATTCGGCGATTATTCGCTCACCATAGCGAATTTAAGTGCAGAGTATTGGATGCGGACGACGGCGGGAAAATCAGCGTGGTTTATCTCGATCCGCTGACGGACGGCAAGCTGCTTACCGAAGCGGTGCTGCTGGAAATTCAGCGAATCGTTCACGAGACTTCGCCGGAGACGCTGGCACCGGAGCAGCTGGTTAATCGCCTGCCGGTCAAGGAAGCGCAGCCCGCAAGCGAAGTCGGGCTGATCCGCGATAAGCTGCTGTCCGGCTGGAGCTTCGTTCACGTTGCCGGCTTCGACCAAGGCGTGCTGCTCAATACCGCGTCCCTTCCCCGCCGCGCGATCTCCAAGCCGGAGATCGAATCGGACATTTTCGGCTCGCAAGCTTCGTTCGTCGAGCATATGGCGACCAATCGGGCGTTGATCTATCAACTGCTCCCGGACGCCAAGCTGTACTCGGAGGACATTCAGCTCGGGGCGGCGACCAAGACGACCGTCTCGCTCCTTCACCTGGAAGGAACGGCGGATCCGCGGACCGTCAACCGGCTGCGGGAGCGGCTCCGCGGGCTCGAGCAGGTGAACGGCATCTTCGACACGCTTAAGCTGGCTCAGCTGCTCGACGATCATGCCGGAACCTTGTTTCCGACGATGCTTCATACGGAGCGTCCCGATCGTGTGTGCAAGAAGCTGCTGGAAGGCAAAGTCGCGCTGCTGATGGACGGCAGCCCGTTCGCCGTCGTGTGTCCCGTAACCCTGTTCGAGTTTCTGCACGTGTTCTCCGATATTAACGCGCGCTGGAGCATAGGGGTCATGCTGCGCGTACTGCGTTTGACCGCAATGTTTTTTTCGATCTTCGGCACGGCGTTCTACGTGGCCGCCATTACGTTCCACTATCAAATTTTGCCTCCCGAGCTGCTGAAGACGCTGATTCGTTCCCATTCCAAAGTGCCGTTCCCGCCGCTGTTCGAAGCGCTGCTGCTGGAAATCATCGTCGAACTGCTGCGCGAGGCCGGAGTCCGCCTGCCTACCAAGGTCGGCCAGACGATGGGTATCGTTGGCGGTATCGTTATCGGACAGGCGGCGGTGGAAGCCGGCTTCGTAAGCAACGTACTGCTGATGATCGTGGCGATGGGAGCGTTGGCTTCGTTCACGATTCCCAACTTCGCCATGAGCAACACCCAACAGATTATCCGGTTTCCGATGATTGTGCTGGCCGGAATGTGGGGCGGCATCGGCATCGTGATCGGCTTCAGCTTCCTGACGATCCATCTGGCCAAGCAGACGAGCGTCGGAATGCCGTATTTGCAGCCGCAGAATCTGCTGCTGAGCCGCAGCGAAGAGAAGACGACGATGCCTGTATGGAAGAGCCTGCTCAGCCGGGATGCGAACTCCCGTCGGCCGGGACGGCGGAGCAAAGACTTCCTGGAATAGCGGCATACGAAGGAGGCGGCGCCGATGCAGGCGAAAGGACTTATCCATCCTGCGTTTACGATCTCCATCATGATGACCTCCCAGATTACGGTCGGAATGCTGGCGTTTCAGAAGTATCTGTACAAGGCGGCGGAACATGACGCCTGGATCTCGGTGCTGGCGACAGGCCTGTGCGCGCATTTCGTCATTTTCCTGATCTTCCGGACGCTGGCGAAGTTCGAGTACAAGAGTCTGTACGATATCCATCGCCAGCTGTTCGGAAAATGGTTCGGATCGTTGCTGAACGCAGTGCTCATCTGCTATTGGATACTCGTGTCCATGTACGTTCTGCGCAATTATATCGAAGTGCTGCTCATCTGGATCTTTCCCGAAATCCACGTATGGGTGTTTGAAATTATGTTTTTCGTGCTGATTGCCTACGGTCTGTCGGGGGGCATCCGGGTGATCTCCACCGTTTCCGTCATCCATCTCCTGCTGCTCAGTTGGCTCGTGCTGCTGTTGTACTACCCGCTCAAGGAAGCGGATTTCCGGGAGCTGCTTCCGGTGATGCAGGCGGGGGCTGATCAGATTTTCGGAGGAATGCTGGCGATGGGAGCGACGATCGGCGGCTTCGACGTCGTTTTTTTCACCAGCTCGCGCATGAGCAAGCCGCATCGCATTCACCGATACGCGCAGTTCGCCCTGCTGTCCGTTAATCTGCTCTATCTCGCGATGATGCTGCTGTCTCTCGGCTATTACAGCGGCAAGCAAATCGAGAACAACTCCTGGGGAACGCTGACGATGCTGAAGGTGATCGAGTTTACTTTCCTGGAGCGGTTCGAGTATATCGTGATCATGATGTGGTTTATTCTCGTATTGGCCAATCTGATGATTTCGAGCTGGGTGATCATTCAAGGGGTAACGAGGATTGTCCCGCTCAAGCGGAAGTACGTGTTCGCTTTGCTGTGCGCGCTGCTGCTCGTCGTGACGCAAGCGATCCGGACGGGCGATCAACTGGCGGTTCTGTCCAAGCTGATCAGCGACTGCGCGATCGTATTCTCGTTCGCGTATCCGTTCCTGCTGTCGGTTATCGTCTTGTTGTTGTCAGGCGTTCGACGTCGCCGGAAGGGGGCGGCGGCATGATCCGCGGGCATTCGTGGGCGGGCAAGGCGGCGGTTCTCTTGTGCTGCTTGGCCGTCGCAGCCGGCTGCGCCAGGCAGAAAATCATCGACAATCTGGGCATCGTCATCGCGCTCGGATACGACGAGGTCAAGGAGGGCAACGATCGCATTCGCACGACGATTATCGCCTACCAGGAGACCGACGGCAGAGCGAACCCCGTCCGTACGAGCGCGGCCAACAATACGAGCAAAGGCGTCCGCACGAAGCTGAACTTGAAGATGCCGTCGCAGGACGTGATCGGGCAGGTTCGGGTCGTTGTATACGGCGAGTCGCTGGCCAAAAAGGGGATCATCAACCTGACCGACACGCTGCAGCGGGATTCGGAGATCGGCACCAACGTCTACCTGGCCATCGCCAGCGGCTCCGCCAAAAGCATCATGTCGGCGAGCAACAAGCAGGATATGAGCATGGGGGAGTTCCTGTTCGAGCTGATTCGCAAAAACGAGAAGTACGGCGTCGTTCCGTCACCGAGCCTGCACTACTTTCTGAATTCCTACTATCGGGTCGGCAAGGACCCCGTCCTGCCTTTCCTGAAGCGCGGCAATCGCGAAGTGTCCATCTCGAGTCTCGCCCTGATGAAGGAAGACCGAATGGTCGGCAAGCTGAACGAGGACGAATGCTTCCTGCTCAAGTCGACGATGGGCAATTACCATTTCGATTCCCTGGAGCTCGCGCTGTCGCTGAAGCACGATAAGCCCGAATTGCCCGCGGTCTCGCCGCTGTTCATTACGCTGACGAATATTCGCACTTCCTCAAGAATCAGACTCGTCGGCCAGGACGATCCGGTCTTTGAGGTGCGTATTCGCGTGAACGGCCAGCTCAAGGAAATCAGCGAGCAGATCAATCTGGAGAAAGGAGCGGAGATTAACGCGCTGGAGCGGGAGGCAAGCGCCAAAATTACGGAGCTGTACGAGGAACTGTACGGGAGGCTGCAGAGGCTGGGAACGGACCCCGTCGGCTTCGGAAGCATCTACCGTTCCTCCGTCCGGATCAAAGGCTTGACCTCCAAGCAATGGGAGGAGATGTACAAGAGGGCGCGGTTTCGCACCGACATCAAGGTCGAATTCACGAATGTGGGAATTACGAGTTGAGGGGCCGGACCTGCGGAAATAAAGCCGCTCGGGCCGGCCTCTTGGGCTACGCTTTCGGAATGTTGACGCTGAGCATCGAGACTCTGCCCGAGAAGCGAGGATCGAATACGCGGATCTCGTCTCCCAGATCCTGCGTGACCACGAAGGGAGCGAACAGAAGCAGGCTTCTGGCCGAAGGGTCCAGCATTAAAGCCTCGACGTCCACCGGATCGATCCGATGTTCCCGCACGACCCCGTTTGCGCCTCCGACCTCGTGTCGTCCTTCGACGACTTCGAGGTCTTTTTTCGCGTAATACGAAAGGCCTCCCGGATACCGGTCCGCGCGGATCGCTACCCGATCGAAGCCGTCGTTCTTCAGATCCGCGTAGACGTAAGCGGAATGGGCGATTTGAAATCCTGCATAGAGCGCCGCCAGACCCCAGAAGACGCGAAATAGCCGGGTTCGCTGCTTCTCGCCGCGAAAGAGCAGCAAGAAGGGGACGATTGCGGCCGCCATTGCCCAGAATACGTAGCCTTTGTTGGGAATGATGCCGATGGCGTACCTGCGCGAGGTGAACGGCTCAAGCAGTCCCGTCCCCCAGGCGTTCGTCCAGTCGCTGACGATATGCAGCAGCACTCCGGCGAAGGCGGTCCAGAACAGTCGCCGGTCCTTCACGCGGAAGAAGAGCCAGGCCAGCAAGGAGAACATGCCTGCCCAGACGGGGACCATCAAGAAAGAATGGGTGATCCCCCGGTGCGACATCAAGTAATCCGCTCCGGCCCGAGCCCATTGAATATCGATGTCCGGGATGACGCTCGAGCCGACGGAAGCCCCGAAGAACGCCCATTTCGTTTTGACGTCCATGTCTGTCTTTTTCAACGCTCCGTAGATGGCGACTCCGAACAAAGTATGGGTCATATAATCCACTTTGCCGACCTCCTTTCCATTCTCCGTTTCTTCTACTATCATCGCGCATTCGCCGGGCTCATTCAATCCCCATACGATCATAGACTATGAATATGGCCGATTTGGGCAATAATGATTCCGTTGTACCCGGCAATCGTCGAACTTGCCGCAAATCGAAGACGAGGAGAACGACATGTGGGATAAGTTGTTGCTGTTGTTGGAAATTTTGCTGGTCAATATCGTGCTTAGCGGGGACAATGCGGTCGTGATCGCCATGGCCAGCCGGAGCTTGCCCGAGCGTCTGCGCAAGAGGGCGATCTGGGCGGGAGCGCTGGGTGCCGTGCTGCTGCGCATCGTCTTGTCGATCGCCGCGATCGCGCTGCTCGACATTCCGGCCGTGCGGTTGATAGGATCGCTTCTACTTCTATATATCGCGATTCACCTGCTGCTGGACGACGGGGAGGAGAAGCAGGTAGCCGGAAGCTCGTCTCTCGGCAAGGCGGTAGCCATCATCCTGCTGTCGGATCTGATCATGAGCCTCGACAACGTGCTGGCGATCGCCGCCATCGCGGACAACGACCTGTGGCTGATGTCGGCGGGCATCGCGCTGAGCATTCCGCTCATTATATGGGGCAGCCAATTGATACTTAGGGCGCTGACCCGTTATCCGTTCATCGTCTGGGTCGGCTCGGCCATACTCGGCTTCACGGCCGGGCAGATGCTCGGGGACGTCGAGCTTATCCGCGAGCGTCTGCCTGCTCTGGGAGCCTTGGGCAGAGGTTGGTTCCCCGCGGCGTCGGCCCTGTTCGTCGTCGCGGTCGCTTTCCTGTGGCGCAGACGGGAAGCAACTCCGTCCGCAAGCAGGGAAGAGAGGGCGCGAACGGGGCACAAGTAGATCGTCTTCAATCGTCCGCCCGGAGCAAAGTAAACACGGTCAGCTCCGGGACGCAGCGGAATCGGACCGGAATGCGCGTCGTTCCGATTCCGCGGTTGACGTACAGCAGGTAAGGCCGCTTGTCGCGGAATCGGCCGCCGATCCGGTACAGCCCGCCGACGTACTTGCTGCCGAGCTGCGTACGCACGATCGGGCCGAGAAGCGGCAGCGCCACTTGTCCGCCGTGGCTATGTCCGGACAGCTGCAGGTCGATCGGGTAACGGATCAGCCGATCCGCCACGTCCGGCTCGTGGACGAGCAGCAGGTTAAAGCGCTCGTTGTCCAGCCGGGACACGGCCTTGGTCGCGTTCGGCTTGCCCAGCACGTAATCGTCCAATCCCGAGACCGTGATGAACTCCCCTCCTGGAAGCGTTATGCGCCGCGTCGCGTTGATCAGAACGGAGAAGCCGCCGCGGCTCAAGAAGGCGCCCGACGAGCGAAGGTTCCGCTCGTAACCGAAGTCGTGGTTGCCGTATACGGCAAACTTGCCGAGTCGCGCCTCGATCCGTGCTAGCTGAGGCGACGGGTCGTATTTGGCGATGTTGTCTCTTCGGCGCGCGTCGTGCAAATCCCCGGTGAATACGACAAGATCGGGGCGAAGCGAGTTGACGGCGTCCGCGAGCTTGCCCAGCCGTTCGACAGAATAACCCGGACCGAGGTGCGTGTCGCTGAATTGAACGATCGTTACCCCGTCGAAGCCCGGCGGAATGCGGGAGGAACGAATCGTCTGATGAACGATGCGCAGTCGGCCGCGCTCGCCTGCGACGCCATATATGCCTAACGCCGTAACAATCAACAGCAGAGCCGCGATGGTTGCTAGGATCATGCCGCCTTCCTCCTTAAAATGTGAAGTATATCACAGTATCCTTGTCGAATGCATGCTTCAATGGAAGAATATTCAGGCAACGAGGGGGAAGCTTCATGAAAACGAAATTCGGAATCGTCAAGAAGATGGTTATCGGAATTACGGCGGCATCGGCCGTTACTTACGCGACCAGCGCCTTCTTTCTCTTAGTACTTAAAGATATGTTCGATTTCATGTCCGGATGGCTGTTTGTTCTGCTGACGCTGCTGTTCGGCATTTTCTGGACCGGCCTGTTCGGTTTTTTCGCGGCGAAGTGGCTGCTTCGGCCGCTTCTGTCGCTCACTACGGCGGCAAGAGAGGCGGCCAAAGGGAATTTGCGGGCCAACGTGGCTCCCCCGTCCTCCGGCGACGAGATGCAGGAGCTTGGCGAAGCTTTCGAAACGATGCTGAAGCAGCTCAGGACGATGATCGACGGCATCAAGGAAAATACGAGGCTTACCGATTCGCACGTCAAGGAGCTGCAGGAAGCGATCGGACAAGCGGCCGGGCAGATCGAGCAGATGACAAGCGAGTCGGAAGCGATTACTTCCGGCACGCAGACGCAGGCCGAATCGGCGGATCGGCTGCACCTGGACGCGGAGACGCTGGCTGCGGCCGCGGGCCGGATGAGCGAAGAAGCGGCCGTCGCCCGCGAGCGGGTCGGCCAGATGAATCACGCCGCCGCGCAGAGCGAGGAAGTGTTCCGGTCGCTGATCGGCGGCATGCGGCAGTTGTCCGAGCTGAACAAGGAAGCGATGGACGTCGTCGAGAAGCTGAGCGATTACGCTCAGCAGATTGGCACAATCTCCAACGTCGTCGGAGAGATCGCGGACCAGACGCATCTGCTGGCGCTGAACGCCTCGATCGAAGCGGCGAGGGCGGGGGAAGAGGGCCGAGGCTTCGAAGTCGTCGCCCATGCGGTGAAGTCGCTCGCCGACGAGAGCGCCGGTTCGGTTAAAAATATCCGCACGCTCATTCGTCATATTCAGGAAGAGGTAGGCAGGGCGGTCGGCCACATTCGTTCCCAGTACGAGCTGTCCGAGCGCGAAGCGGAGAACGGCCAGCAGTTCGCCGCCGCTTTCCGCGAAGTGAACGAGGAAGCCCAGCGCGTCGTCGACCTCGTCGAATCGATGGCCGCGGACATCTCCCGCCAAGCCGAGCAGGCGACCGTGCAGTTGAACGAGGCGCGCCGCGTGGCGCAAGTGGCCGATCGGATACGGCTCGGGGCGCAGCAAGTATTCTCCGCCTCCCAGGAGCAGACGGCCGTCATGGAAGAGATCGCCGCTTCTACGGACTCTCTGCGGGCCAAATCCGCCGAGCTGAGAACGAAGACGGAGTTTTTCCGCTCCTGAGTCGTCATTGTAACGAAATAGTGAGGGCAGGAGCCGTCCTATAAGTAAGTCGTACAAGATTATCGATGAAAAAAGAAGGGCATCTATCTCCTGGAGACTGCCTCATACGGTCCTGAAATGACCCTGTAACGGGTCTACCTATTCAAAATTTCAGGATCACGCTCTTGGGGCCCCCGCAAAGTAATCGGAGTAAGCTTCGAAGCTTAACGTCACTTTGTGGGGTATCTCGCATCGGAAGGAGATAGATGCCCATTACCCTGCATCCATCGATAATCGTCCAGTACGCCTTATTTTACTTATAGGACGGCTCCTTCGCATGCTCGAAAAGACCGATTCGCCCCCCGGTTCCCCCCTGCCAAAAGTTCGACCTCCGACTAAGCTGCTCGGTTGCAAAAGCCGAGTCCGTATCGGTATGATTATTCGATAGCAGGAGCAAAGCCCGGACAAGCAGCGAGTTTCGTTGCCAGGAAGGGGGAGGAGAGTTCGGATGAACGAACAACGCACGCGTACGATCGGCGGATGGTTCAGGGATCGCAGAATCCGCACGAAAATTTGGCTCGTCTACATGCCGCTGCTGCTGATTCCGTTCCTGATTCTCGGGTATGCGGGCAACGCGGTCTACTCCAACGCGATCGTCGACAAGACGGCCAAGAGCTTCGCCGACAATTCCGGACTGATCATCAGCCGTCTGAACGGCATGCTCGGCAACGTGGAGAGCAGCGCGAACATGCTCAGCTTAAACCTGAACCGCGCGATCTCCGCCCATCCCGATTCTTCCGCGGATTTCAACCTGGCCCGCTATACCGCGATCACCACCCAGATCAGCCTCGCGCTGCTCGTCTTCCCCGACGTCGATTCCGCGGTTTTTATCGATACGTCCGGCAGAGTGTACGCCTCCCATCCGAAGCTGGAGGAGAAGCGGCCCCCCGATTCCGACGCCATTTATGCCGAGCTCGACGCGACGAACGGGATCAATCTGTGGCTGCCGATGCAGCGCAGGGATTATTGGGTGACGGACGAACAGACGCCCGTGCTTACCGCGGGCAAGAAGATCATCGACATCCAGACGGGGCGCACGCTCGGCGTGCTGCTGCTGAACTTGAAGGAAAGCCGGCTGTCCGCCGTGCTGCGGACGATGAACGCGGAGCCTTCCGCCCGGTATTTGATCGTGGACGAAGGCGGCAGCGTCGTATCCGCGAGCAGGGACGACGCGCTGCTCCGGTCCGTCGAAGACGCCGAGCTGGCGTCCTGGATCAAGGAGCACGATGACGCGACGTCGATCCGTTCCATTCAGCGCGAGCAGATGCTGCTCACGATCCGAAGCTTCCCGATGCTCGGCTGGAAGCTGGCGAGCGTTACGCCGCTCAGCGCCTTGACGACCGACCTGACCCAGATCAAGCTTACGCTGGCGATCGTGGCCGGCTTGTGCCTGCTGCTGGCGACGATCGGCGTCACGTATTTGTCCCAGTGGATCGCCCGGCCGATCATCCGTCTGGCCAAGAGCATGAAAGGCTTCCAGGAAGGCGATCTGGACGAACGGCTCGTCATCGACTCCAAGGACGAATTGGGCTTGTTTGCGGCGGGCTTTAACGAGATGATCCGGAGAATGAAGGGGCTGCTCGCCAACATCAAGGTCGAGCAGAAGCAGAAGCGGGAGTATGAGCTCGCGTTGATTCAATCGCAGATCAAGCCTCATTTTTTGTACAACACGCTGGACGTCATCTACGCACTGTCCGAAATGGGAAGAATCAAGGATGTCCAGCGCACGACGAAAGCGTTGGCCGACTTCTACAGGCTGACCCTGAATCAGGGAAGAGAGATGATCACGATCGAGCAAGAAGTGCGGCTTGTCCAGGATTACTTGGCGATCCAGCACATTCGCTATTCGGACGTGTTCACTTATTCGATCGACGTCGATCCGGGCATCATGCCTCATCCTATTCTGAAGCTGACACTGCAGCCTCTGATTGAGAACGCGATCTATCACGGCTTGAAGCTGAAGCGCGAGCCGGGACGCCTGCTGATTCGCGGTTATCGAAGCAGGGGGTTGATTGTCCTCGAAGTGACGGACGACGGGGTCGGCATACCGGGAGAGAAGCTTCCTGCGCTGCTGCGGCCGCCGGCGGACCCCTCCGAGGAGAAGGAGGGATCGTTCGGTCTGCGCAACGTGAACGAGCGCATTCGGCTATCCTTCGGCGAGCAGTACGGATTGGCGATTGCCAGCGAACCCGGACGGGGAACGACGGTAACGGTGACGCTGCCGTCCGTCGAGAAGAACGGAGTGACGACAGATGATTAAAGTGCTTATAGCGGACGATGAATCGATTTTTCGGGATTTTTTAAAAATAGTACTGCCTTGGGAGAAGTACGGGTTCCAAATTTGCGGAGAAGCCCGCAATGGAGTCGAGGCGCTGGAGCTCGCTGACGGTCAACGTCCGGACATCGCGCTGGTCGATATCAATATGCCGTTCATGGACGGACTGGAGCTCTCGCAAGAGCTGAAGCGGCGTTATCCGGCGATCGGCGTCGTCATCATTACCGGGCATAACGAATTCGAATACGCGAGGAAGGCGATTCGAATCGGCGTCGAGGACTATTTGCTGAAGCCGTTCACCAAGGAGGAACTGCTGCTCACGCTCTCCAAGCTCCAGACCGAAATTCGGGAAACGAAGGATCGCGAGCTGACGCTCAAGGCGAACGAAGCGATGTGGAAGGAAGGCTTTCTCAATCGTCTGCTCGAGAGCGAGGAACAGAAGCCGGAAGAAATCCGCGCCCGTCTGGCCGAGCTCGGCTATCCGGAGGCTTCGAACCTTTTTCAGGCAGCCTGCATCGAGATCGACCCCAAGGACGCGAAATGGAGCAACGTCGGAGATCGGGAGCTATGGAAATTCGCGGTGGCGAACATTATGGCGGAGGCGCTCGAAGGCGAAGGGAACCGGCTTATTTTCAATGGACCGGAAGGCCGGACGATCTGCGTCTACGAACCGGCAAGCGGCGACGGGAGCGACCCGGATGCGGTCAGGGCAAGCTACGAAAGGCTGTGCGCCTCCATCCGGAAATATTTGAAGCTGTCGATCGCGATCGGCCTGGGCACGTTCCAACCGGACATCGCGGGCATCCGGCAATCTTACAAGGAAGCGCTTCGGGCATTGCAATACAAATTCGTCGTCGGCAACGGACGAGTGATCGAATACGACTCGCGCAGCCAAGGCGTCAAAGGGTTTGCCAGCGGGTTTATTCCGTCCCAGACGAACGAAGATTTGCTGATCGCGCTTCGGATGGGGGACGGGCCTGGCGCGGAGCGGACGCTTCGGGCGGTTTTCAAGGGCATTCGCGAGGATCGGCTCTCTCTCGACTACGTCTACACGATCTGCATGGGTCTCGTCTCGGTCTGCTTGTCGTGCGTGTCAGAGAAAGGCCATCCGATCGAAGATTGCTTCGGGGAAGACTTCTTCCCGTACAGCGACGTTATGACGCTGCATTCCTTCGAAGCGGCGGAAAGCTGGATTGTCGACCTTTATTTGAAGGCGATCGAATACATGGCGCTGCACAGGCAGACCAAATCGGGCAAAATCGCGCAGACTGCCAAGGAACTGATCGACGAGCAGTACCGCGATCCGGAGCTGAAGGTCGAGACGCTGGCGCAGCAGGTGTACATTAATCCGAGTTACCTTAGAGGCGTATTCAAAAAAACGCACGGCATTACCGTGACCGATTACATTACGCAGAAGCGGATGGAAGAGGCGAAAGCGCTGCTGCTCGAAGGCCGGATCAAGCTCGCGGATATTGCCGAACAGGTCGGATACAACGATCCGGCCTATTTCAGCCGGGCGTTCAAGAAGTATTACGGAGCCTCTCCGAGAGATTTCGAAAAGATGCGCGGATAGTCCAATTCAGCCGCACATAGTCCATTCTGGTGAAAGTTCTCCCCCGGTATACTTGAGTTGTTCCCACACTGAATCGATTATTTCTTTCCATGAAGTACGACCAATTAAGCGGGGGGTTCAACGAAATGAAGAAAATCAATAAGGTTTTATCTCTGGGACTGGCTCTGTCTTTGACGGCCGCAGCCTTGTCGGCTTGCGGTTCGAACTCCGGCAACAAAGAGGCGGAAAGCACCGCCGGCGGTTCGGCCGAAGGCAAGACGAAGCTGCGGATCTACGCGCAGTATTCGGACGAGGACACGAAGGGCTACTACGATTACGCCGTCGCCGAATTGGCGAAGGAGATGCCTAACGTCGAGCTGGAGCTCGAGATTCAGGCTCAAGACGACGGGCAGAAGCTGAAGACGTACGCGGCTACGGGCAACTTGCCGGACATCTTCAACACGGGACTCGACTTGATCAACGTATTCAGGGAATCGAACAATATTTTGCAGCTGGACGAATACGTCGACAAGTTCGGTTTCAAGGACAAGATGCTGCCGAGCGCCTTGAACACGCTCTATACGGAAGACGAGCACGTATACGCATTCCCGTACGCGGGCAACGAAGTCATTCTTCTGTACTACAACAAAGAATTGTTCGAACAAAACGGCGTGAAAGTGCCGACGACGCTCGAAGAGATGCATGCTGCGATCGACGCGTTCAAGGCGAAAGGCATTACGCCGCTGTCCATCTTCGCCAAGGAGAAGTGGCCGGACGTCGCCTTCTACGACATCTTCGCGACGCGCTACAATCCGGCCGGCATCAGCGCGCTGGACAAAGGCCAAGCCAAGCCGTCGGACCCGGGATACAAGCAAGCCGCGCAAGACATCGTCGATCTCGTCAAAGCCGGACTGCTGCCTAAGGGCGCTACGAACCTGAACTACGACCAGGCCGCGGCGCTGTTCCACGAAGGCAAGGCCGCGATGTTCGTCAACGGCCAGTGGGAGATCGAAGCTTCCACGAAAGCGCTCGGAGACAAAGTCGGTTACATGTACTATCCGGCTCCGGACGCCGCTTCCTACGAAGCGAACAAAATGGCGTTCAGCGGCGGCGGCAACCCGGGTGGATACGCGGTATCGGCCAACACGAAGCACAAGGAGCTCGCTGCCGAAGTGGCCAGCTTCATGGCGCTCAAATACGCCGAGTTCAAGGTGACGAAGAAAGGCAGTCCGATCGTATCGACGAAAGTCGAGAAGGCGGTCGAGAAAGCTTACGATCCGCTCATGGAGCGGCTGGCCCAAGACCTGCCGAACATTACGAGCACGACCGCGTTCGCTTGGGGGTTGTCGAACACCAAATTCAAAGCCGCGATCGAGGATGCTTCCCAAGCGCTGCTTAGCGGTTCCTACACGGCGGACCAATTCATCGCCGATCTGGAGAACGGCATGAAATAAGGAAGACCGCGTACACGATAAATCGCAAAATAAAGCCATTTATACGCCCACGGTATAAGTGGCTTTATTTTGCGGACATGCAAGGAGCGAGAGAACATGAACAAGTTTCTGGGAAACAAGACGGCGATTCTGTTGTTTACGTTGCCGACGATATTGCTGTTTAGCGTGATCGTCATGTGGCCGACGCTGCAAGTGTTCTATCGCAGCCTGTACGACTGGAACGGTCTTACGGAAGGCACGTTCATTGGATTGGACAACTACAAGCGGCTGTTCGAAGACCGCTTGTTCTATACATCGCTGAAGAACGGGATCATTTTCGCCGCCGTCATTGCGGTGCTGCAGATCGGCATCGGCACAGTGCTGGCGCTGACGATCTCCAATAAGATGGTGCGCGGCAGGAAGTTTCTGCGGATCAGCTACTTCATCCCGGTCGTGCTGTCCGTTACGGTCGTCTGTCAGCTCTGGCTGGCGATGTACAACGGGGAATACGGATTGATCAACAAAGTGTTCGAGGCGCTGGGCATTTCGTATCGCCAGGACTGGCTGTCCAACGGCGATACGGCGATCTACGCCGTCGCCGTCGTGAACGCCTGGCAGAACATGGGCTATCACTTCGCGCTGCTGCTCGCCGCGGCGAACTCGATTCCCGAGCAGTATCTCGAGGCCGCGAAGATCGACGGCGCCGAGAAATGGAAAGCCCACTGGAAAGTGACGATTCCGCTCATGTCCGAGACGTACAAGTTCTGCCTCGTGCTGGCGATCACCGGCGGTCTTAACGCCTTCGCCAACATGCAGATCATGACGGGCGGCGGACCGGGCACAGACACCTACACGCTAACGTACATGATGTATCGTTCCGCGTTCCGCGTCGGCGAATACGGCTACGGCACGACGGCCGCCGCGTTCCTGATTATCGAATGCCTGATCGTGACGTTCGCGATTAACCGCCTCGTCGCGCGCGAACGGATCGTGTACTAGACCAAGCCGTACAGAAAGGAGGCTGCCCCATGCTCTCGAAGTTGCGCAAAAGCAATCCGCTGTTTCAAATTTTCCTGTGGGGATACGCGATCGTTTCCGTTTATCCTCTTATATGGATGGTTTTCTATTCGCTTAAGGACAATAACGAGATTTTCGTGACGAATCCGTTCGGGTTCCCGACGCAGCTCCGTTTCGAAAACTACGTTTCGGCGATATCCGAATTCAACGTGCCGCAGTATTTCCTGAACAGCGTGCTCGTAACGGTCGTGACGATCGTCGGCACGATCAGCCTCGCCGTCATGTTCGCCTACTCGGCGGCAAGATTGCGCTGGAAGGGAAAGACATTCGCGCAGATGTACGTCGTCATCGGGATGTTCGTGCCGGTTCAGGTGGTTATGATTCCGCTGGCCATTCTCGTTCGCGATTTTAATCTGACGAACACCTACGCGTCGCTGATCATTCCGTATATCGCGTTTAACCTCTCATTCTCGACGATGGTGTTTTTCGGATTTTTCCGGACGATACCGAACGAATTGGAGGAGTCCGCCTGTCTGGACGGGGCGAATATTTATCAGACGTTCTTCAAAATCATGCTGCCGCTCGTGAAGCCTTCAATCGCCACGATGGTCATCTTCGTCTTCCTGGCTGCGTGGAACGAATATCCGATCGCGCTTATGCTGATCTCGGACGAAGCGCTGAAGACGCTGCCGCTCGGCTTACAGTTTTTCCAGGGGCAATTCACGACCGATTGGGGCGCGATGGGCGCCGCGATGACGATTGCCTCGCTGCCGACGGTGCTGATCTACATTTTGTTCAGCGAACAGGTCGAGAAGGCGATGACGGTCGGTTCCGCTGTAAAAGGATAGTCGAACTCTCTAACGGAGCATTCCCGGACGCGCGCGTCTAACGGGGGTGCTCCGTTTTGTCGATCGTTCGGATCGGTTCGACAGGAGCGCGCCGCTTTGATTTTTTCCTCCGGCTGTACGACAATAGGGGGGATGAAGACTAAGGAGGGGATGCGAGCTATGAAAGCTTTGATCGTGATCGATTATACGGTTGACTTCGTCGTCGGGAAGCTGCCGGTCGGAGAGCCGGGAATCGCCATCGAGGATAGAGTGTGCGAGATCGCGCGGCGTTTTGCGGAGCAGGGAGATTGGGTTGTCATGGCGGTCGACTTGCACGAGGAAGGGGACGCGTTCCATCCGGAAACGAAGCTGTTCCCTCCTCACAACATTCGGGGCACGGACGGCCGGAAGCTGTACGGCAAGCTGGATGAATGGTACGCGGAGGCCGGGGACAGCGTCTACTGGATGGACAAAACGAGATACAGCGCCTTCTGCGGAACCGATCTGGAGCTGAAGCTGCGCGAACGGGACGTCCGGGAGGTTCATCTCGTCGGCGTCTGCACCGACATCTGCGTGCTGCACACCGCCGTGGACGCCTACAATAAGGGCTTCCGTACGGTCGTACACGCCGACGCGGTCGCCAGCTTTAACCCACAAGGCCACGAATGGGCGCTCGGTCACTTCGAAGGCGTGCTGGGCGCCGAGGTCGTCCGGGATTATCGGTAACCGCGAGAGAAAAGGGGAACTGCCGCCATGAGCGAAGCGAACTTGACGCTTCATACGGATAAATATCAGATCAACATGATGTACGCGCATTGGAAGCGCGGAACGAACAACGAACGGGCCGTATTCGAAGCGTATTTCCGCAAGCTGCCGTTCGGCAACGGCTACGCGGTGTTCGCCGGGCTGGAGCGTCTGGTCGACTACGTGCGCAAGCTGTCGTTCGGCGAGGAAGAGATTCGCTACTTGCGGACGCAGGAGGAGCGCTATGACGAGGCTTTCCTCGACGAGCTGCGCGGCTTCAAGTTCGGGGGCAGCATTTATGCGGTACCGGAGGGGACTCCCGTATTTCCGAACGTGCCTCTCGTGCGCGTGGAAGCGAGAGTGTTCGAGGCTCAGCTGATCGAGACGGCGCTGCTCAACTTCGTCAACTACCAGACGCTGCTCGCGACGAAGGCTTCGAGAATTAAGCAGGTCGCTCCCGAAGAGCTGCTGCTCGAATTCGGCACGAGGCGCGCGCAGGAAGCGGATGCCGCGATCTGGGGGGCGAGAGCCGCCTATATCGCCGGCTTCCATGCGACGTCGAACCTGCTCGCCGGCATGAAGTTCGGCATTCCGACCGCGGGCACGCACGCGCATGCCTGGGTTCAAGGCCATGACAGCGAAGAGGCGGCGTTCCGCGAGTACGCCGAGGCGCTTCCCGACCATGTCACGTTGCTGGTCGATACGTACGATACGCTGAAGAGCGGCGTTCCGAACGCGATCCGCATCGCGCGCGAACTGGAGCGGCAGGGCAAGCGGCTGAAGGGGATCCGCCTGGACAGCGGCGACTTGGCCTACTTGTCCAAACGCGCCCGGGCGATGCTGGACGAAGCGGGCTTCGCCGACGCGAAGATCGTCGCTTCCAACGATCTGGACGAGAACCTGATCGCCGAATTGAAAGCCCAGGGCGCGAAGATCGACAGCTGGGGAGTGGGGACCCAACTCATTACCGCGTTCGATCAGCCCGCGCTCGGCGGCGTCTACAAGCTGGTGGCCAGGGAGAAAGCGGGAGAACTGGAACCGGTCATCAAAATCTCGGGAAATCCCGAGAAAATCTCCAATCCCGGCGTGAAGGAAGCTTATCGCATCGTGAACGCGGACAACGGCATGGCGGAAGCCGATTACGTGACGCTGCCCGGGGACGCCGACATTGCCGAAGGCAGGCCGCTTACGCTGTTCGATCCGCTCCACCCCCACCGGTTCAAGCGGGTCGACCGTTACCGGGCGATTCCGCTGTTGCAGGCCGTGTTCGCGGAGGGAGAGCCGGTCTATCGCCTGCCTGCGCTGGACGACATTCGCGACGAGCACGCCAAGCAGCTTGCGCTGTTCTGGCCGGAGCATCTGCGCAAGCTGAATCCGGAGCCGTATCGCGTCAACTACAGTCCTGCCGTGCTCAAGCTCAAGGCCGAGCTGATCCGCAAGCATCTTTCGGAATAAACGGGAATATCCCTTTCGGAATGCAATGGGCATCCCTTTAATTGGTTCAGCATGATATAGACCAACAAAGTTGCGATAGACGGAGCCGGAATGATAGACTACATGGAAAGCTGCGGCTAAGTCTATCACGAAAGCAGGAAGTCCAATGAGCAAAATCAAGATAGTTACGGATTCGACCGTCGATCTGTCGGACGAGGAATTACGCCAGCACGAGATCGAGGTCGTTCCGCTATCGATCAGCATCGGGAGCGACACTTATTTGGACCGGGTGGACATTACGCCGACCGAGTTTATCGAGAAAATGCAGGCGTCCCCCGAGCTTCCGAAGAGCTCCCAGCCGCCGGCGGGAGTTTTCCTGGAAGCCTACGACCGCCTTGGCAGCGACGGGAGCGACATTCTGTCGATCCATATGACGGGGGGGATGAGCGGGACGGTGCGTTCGGCCGAGATGGGCGCGGGAATGTCGGAGGCGAGCGTCACCGTGGTCGATTCCCGCTATATTTCGAAAGCGCTTAGCTTTCAAGTCGTCGAAGCCGCGGAGATGGCCAAAGCCGGCAAGAGCGTAAGCGAGATCGTCGAGCGGCTGGATCGGATTCGCAAGAACACGCGGCTGTTCGTCGTCGTCGATACGCTCGACAACCTGGTCAAGGGCGGCCGCATCGGCAAGGGCAAAGCGTGGATCGGCTCGCTGCTGAAGATCAAGATCATCGCCAGCCTGGACGGAGGCGAATATACGCCGGTCGCCAAAGTGCGGAGCAAGGCGCAGATCGTCGAGTACTTGGCGAAGCAGTTCGCCGAGGACGTCAAGGGCAAGGTCGTCCGGGGCGTCGGCCTCGTTCATGCCGCCGGACACGAGCTCGCGTCGAAGCTGAAAGAGACGATCGTCGAGCGGACGGGCTACGACAAGATCAGAATCGAGGATACGACGCCGATCATCAGCACGCACACGGGCGTCGGCGCGATCGGCTTCATGTATTATTGCGAATAGCTGTGTATGCGTTCTGCAGGCTAACACATTAGATAAATTACGCTGCAGTTCAACAAGTCTAAAGCACGTCACACGGTTCGCGCACTCTAAGCCGCCACGATCGGGCTGCAGCTCCGCGATCCGGGAATGGCGCGCTGTAAGCCGCCGAGGTCGGGCTGCAGCCCCGCGATCCGGGAATGGCGCGCTCTAAGCCGCCGAGGTCGGGCTGCAGCTCCGCAATCCGGGAATGGCTCGCTGTAAGCCGCCGAGGTCGGGTTGCAGCTCCGCGATCCGGGAATGGCGCGCTGTAAGCCGCCGAGGTCGGGCTGCAGCTCCGAAATCCGGGATTGGCTCGCTGTAAGCCGCCGAGGTCGGGTTGCAGCCCCGCAATCCGGGAATGGCGCGCTGTAAGCCGCCGAGGTCGGGCTGCAGCTCCGAAATCCGGGATTGACTCGCTGTAAGCCGCCACCGTCGGGTTGCAGCTCCGAAATCCGGGAATGGCTCGCTGTAAGCCGCCACCGTCGGGCTGCAGCCCCGCCATCCGGGAATGGCGCGCTGTAAGCCGCCGCGATCGGGCTGCAGCTCCGCGATCCGGGATTGACTCGCTGTAAGCCGCCACCGTCGGGTTGCAGCTCCGAAATCCGGGAATGGCTCGCTGTAAGCCGCCACCGTCGGGCTGCAGCCCCGCAATCCGGGATTGGCTCGCTGTAAGCCGCCGCGATCGGGCTGCAGCTCCGCAATCCGGGAATGGCTCGCTGTAAGCCGCCGAGGTCGGGCTGCAGCTCCGCTCTGGGAATGGCTCGCTGTAAGCCGCCGAGGTCGGGCTGCAGCTCCGCCATCGCATCGTGCGTGTGCTCTATGGTTTTCGTTCGCCAATTCTAATGCGTTAGCCCTGACTCGTTCCGCATTAACTGTTGCAATCCCCTGCCTCCCGGGCTATAATTCCAAGTGATTGGTAGCTTGCGGCAATTGAATAGACTCTAAATCTTAAGGTGCCCGCTGCGTTGTTGCCAGATAAGTTGAACTCAAGATACGTCGAAGAGATGACCCAATGAAATGGTTTTGCCGCGAGTTTTGGCTTTGAGTTGCTGTCCTATGCAGATCTTATCGATCCAAGCAACTCAAACAACCTCTCTGAAGTCGGCAAAACCATCCCTTTCGGAATGCAATGGGCTTCCTCTTCAACGGTTCAACTTGGATGGCAGACGCAACGGGTTAAAAGGGAAGCCGGTGCAAGTCCGGCACGGTCCCGCCACTGTGAAATAGGGACGGCCTCACATGCCACTGTCCGAACGGACGGGAAGGCGAGGCGCGTCGCGAACCTATAAGTCAGGAGACCTGCCTTAAGATGCAGCAGACGAAATCCTTCGCGGATAAGGATACGGCTCACTCGGGAATGCTTCACGTTCTATTGCGTATCGGTTTCCCTGTTTGCTGACCCTCTCTCCGGTTCCAACTCGCAGAGAGGGTTTTTCGTGTCAGTCGTTCAATCGGTCAAGCTCCTCTTAATAGAAACCGAGGAGAGATGGATTGTGATGGAGAACAAACACAGACGGATATGGAGTAAAATGGGATTGTGGCTGGCCGCCGCCCTGATGGCGCTTAGCCTTGCCGCGTGCGGCAGCAATGAGGACAAGGCAAGCCCTTCGCCATCCGCTTCGGAATCGGCCTCGCCGAGCGTTTCCGCCTCGCAGGAACCGTCGCCTTCCGCTTCCGCGACAAGCTCCGAAGAAGCGGCGGCTCCGTCCGAGACGGTCTATCCGCTGACGCTGAAGGACAGCACGGGTACGGACGTCGTGTTCGAGCAAGCGCCCGAGAGAATCGTTACTCTCGCTCCGTCCGAGACGGAAGTGATGTTCGCGATCGGAGCCGGCTCGAAGGTCGTCGCGGTCGACAATTACAGCGATTACCCGGAAGAGGCGCAGTCGATCGAGAAGGTCGGCGACATGAATACGAACCTGGAAGCTTTGCTGGCCGCGAAACCTGACGTTGTGTTGGCGCACAGCGGCATGCAGGCGAGCGTGATCGAAGAGCTGCGCAAGCTGAACGTGAAAGTGTTCGCTTCCGATCCGAAGACGCTGGAGCAAGTCATGGAGAAGATCGAGACGATCGGACAAATCGTGAACGCGCAGGGAGGCGCGGCCCAAGTGACCGCCACGATGCAGGAAGAGCTGAAGCGGGTAACGGACGCGCTGCAAGGCGTCGCTCCGAAGAAGGTGTACATGGAGTTCTCTCCCGGCTGGACGGTAGGCAGCGGCGAGTATATGGACGAAGTGCTGACGCTTGCCGGCGGCGACAACGTGTCGAAGGAGAAGAGCGGCTGGTTCGAAGTCGATCCGGAAGCGGTTATTCAATCGAATCCGGAAGTCATTATCTACTCGCATAACACGAACTTCGATCTCGGCATCCCGCAGGCGATCAAGGAGCGTCCGGGCTTCGAGGCCATCGATGCGGTGAAGAACGACCGGTTGTTCGCGGTGGACGACAATTCGATCAGCCGCGTCGGACCGCGTTTGACGAAAGTGCTGTACGAAATGGCGAAAGCGATCCATCCCGACAAGGTGAAATAGGATGCGCGGAAAATTGACGATCTATATGGGAGGAGCCTCTGCGCTCCTCCTTTGTTCGATTATATTGAGCCTCTCCCTCGGCGGCGCGAACGTGCCGATCGGCAAAGTGTGGAGCATTCTGATCCATCACATTCCGTACGCGAGCGAGCTGCTGGGTGTTGGCCCCGTCTCGGAAGGCGCGGCCGATCCGGACGAGACGATCATCATGAAGGTGCGTCTGTCCCGGGTTGTGTTGGCGGTGCTCGTCGGCGCTGCTCTCGCGCTCGCGGGAGCCGGCTTCCAGGGCGTGCTGCGCAACCCGCTGGCCGACCCGTACACGCTTGGCGTGGCGACGGGCTCGTCGGTCGGGGCGGCGTTCCTCATTTTGTTCGGTTTGCAGCTGTGGATCGGCCAATGGACGATTCCCGCGGTCTCGTTCCTGACCGGACTATGCACGCTGTTTATCGTGCTGCGTCTGGCTTACCATCGGGGCAGGATGGAGCTGGAGACGCTGATTTTGTCCGGGGTCGTCGTTCAGGCCTTCTTCGGCTCGATGGTGTCGTTCATGGTGTCGCTCTCCAAGAGCGTCGTGAACGAGATCGTCTTCTGGATGATGGGCAGCTTGTCGATGCGCGGCTGGAATCATTCCTTGCTTATTCTTCCTTATGTCGTGCTTGGCGCCGTCGTGTTGATCGCGCTGAGCCGGCAGCTTAATCTGTTCGCGCTCGGGGAGCGGCAGGCGATGCATCTGGGCGTCAACGTGCAGCGGACGAAGCTGATCGTGCTCGTCGTCTCCACGTTGATGACGGCGGCGGCCGTATCGGTGTCCGGCGTCATCGGTTTCGTCGGCCTGGTCGTGCCCCATCTCGTACGGCTCGTCGTCGGGCCGGACAACCGGATCGTTGTGCCGTTGTCGGCGGTCATGGGCGGCGTGTACGTGCTCATGTCGGATACGATCGCCCGCATGGCGCTTAGTCCGAAGGAAATTCCGCTCGGCGTCGTGACGGCGTTTATCGGGGCTCCGTTTTTCGCCTATTTGCTGTGGAAGAGAAAAACGAAAGGCGGGGAGGCGAGAGGATGATCGAAGCGAATGCGCTCGACTATCGGATCGGCGAGGCGGACATCTTGCGCGGGGTGGACGTCCGGGTAGACACGGGAGAGTTCTTCGGCATTATCGGCCCGAACGGAAGCGGCAAGTCGACGCTGCTGAAGCTGCTGTCCGGGATCGAGCGGGCGCAGAGCGGAGACGTCTCGCTCGGAGGCCGGGAACTGGGCGGTTACGCCCGCAAGGAGTTGGCCCGGCTGCTGGCCGTCCTGCAGCAGGACGCGCTTCCTCCGCTTGGCTATACCGTGCGGGAGGTCGTCGAGATGGGACGGTACCCGTATCAGAGCTGGCTGGGCGGGGAGAAGGAAGATCCGGAGGAACTGATCGGCAAGGTGATGGAGAAGCTCGACTTGACGCGGCTGTCCGACCGGCCGGTGAGCGAGCTGAGCGGCGGCGAGAGGCAGAGGGCCGCATTGGCGAAGACGCTCGTTCAGGAGCCGAACGTGCTGATGCTCGACGAGCCGACGACGTTCCTCGATATCGGCTTCCAGCTGCAGATGATGGATTATATTCGCGACTGGCAGCGGGACAACGGGCTGACCGTCGTCGCGGTGCTGCACGATCTGAACTTGGCCGCGCAATATTGCGACAGGCTGCTCGTGCTTCACGGCGGCCGGGTGGCCGCGGTAGGCAAGCCCGAGGAAGTGCTCGTTCCCGAGCTGGTGAACGAAGTGTACGGGACGGAGCCGATCGTGCTCCGACACCCGGACAGCGGCGTGCCGCAAATTTTGTTGAGAGGAAGGTAGACGGATGACGACGAACATTCCGAACGAAATCCAGGAGATTGCGGAACGCATCCGCCCGCTCGATGACGAAGCGATCCGGGCGGCGCAAGCGCGGTTGGACAGCCTGACCAAGCCGCCGGGCAGTCTGGGCAAGCTGGAGGCGGCGGCGCGGCAGGCGGCCGGCGTCACGGGAGAGGCGATGCCGGATCTGTCGCGCAAGGCGGTTATCGTGATGGCGGGCGACCATGGCGTATGCGAGGAAGGCGTCAGCGCTTTCCCGGCGGAGGTGACGCCGCAGATGGTGCTGAATTTCCTGAGCGGAGGCGCGGCGGTTAACGTGCTCGCGCGCCAAGCCGGAGCGGACGTCGTCTGCGTGGACATCGGCGTTAACGCCGATCTGTCGCATCCCCGGCTCGTCTCGCGCAAAATTCGTCCGGGTACGGCGAACATCGCCCGCGGTCCGGCGATGACCCGGGACGAGGCGGTCGCGGCAATTAAGGTCGGATACGACGTCGTCGCGGAGTTGGCCGAAGCCGGCACGCGCGTGTTCGCGACCGGGGAGATGGGCATCGGCAACACGACGCCGAGTGCGGCCATCCTGATCGCGCTCGGAGGGTTGACGCCCGAGCAGGCGGTCGGCCGCGGCACCGGCCTTGACGACGACAGGCTGCTGCACAAGCGGCGCGTCGTCGAGCGGGCGCTGGAGGTGAACGCCGCCGATCCGAATGACCCGCTGGACGTGCTCGCCAGGCTGGGCGGCCTCGAGATCGCCGGCCTCGTCGGCGTCATTTTCGGCGCGGCGGCCCATCGCTCGCTCGTCGTGATCGACGGCTTCATCTCGTCGGCCGCCGCCTTGATCGCCAGCCGTCTCGTTCCGGCCTGCGCGCCTTATATGCTGGCCTCGCACCTCTCGCTGGAGCAGGGTCACAAGAGCATGCTGGAGACGATCGGGCTGTCGCCGATGATCCATATGGACATGAGGCTGGGCGAAGGCACCGGCGCGGTGCTCGCCTTTCATTTCCTGGACGCTGCTGCCCGCATCATGCGCGAGATGGCGACGTTCGAGAGCGCGGGAGTGTCGCAAGGATGACGCAGGAGAAGAACGCTGCGGCGGGAAGCAAGGGTAAGCGGGACAAAGCCATTTCCCGGGTGCTGATGGTGCAGGGCACGGCGTCGGACGTGGGCAAGAGCGTGCTCGCCGCCGCCCTGTGCCGGATATTCGCGCAGGACGGATGGACGGTCGCGCCGTTCAAGTCGCAGAACATGAGCTTGAACAGCTACGTAACGCCGGACGGCAAGGAGATCGGCCGGGCGCAGGGTATGCAGGCCGACGCCTGCGGCATCGCGGCCACGACGGACATGAACCCGATTCTGCTCAAGCCTTCGTCCGACCGGACGTCGCAGGTCGTCGTCCACGGCAAGCCTTATAAGACGATGGATGCGTTCAGCTATCGCAGCGAGTATTTGACCGAAGCGGGGCAGATTGTCCGCACGGCGCTGGAGCGGCTGCGCGCGAAATACGAGATCGTCGTCCTGGAGGGAGCGGGCAGCCCGGCGGAGATCAACCTGAAGGACCGGGATATCGTCAACATGCGGATGGCCGCCTGGGCGGACGCTCCGGTTCTGCTCGCGGCGGACATCGACCGAGGCGGCGTCTTCGCATCCATCGTCGGCACGCTGGAGCTGCTGGAACCGGAAGAACGGGACAGGGTCAAAGGCTTCGTCATCAACAAATTCAGAGGCGACGTCGAGCTGCTCAAGCCGGGGCTCGAATGGTTGGAACGGCGCACCGGCAAGCCGGTCGTCGGCGTTATCCCGTACCTTCCCGATCTGCGCCTGGAAACCGAGGATTCGCTCTCTTTCCGCCAGCCCGCGGGAGACGCCCAAGCGCGTCCAGATCGGCTGGACATCGTCGTCATTCGCCTGCCGCGCTGGTCGAACTTTACCGATATCGACCCGCTGCTCGCCGAGGAGGACGTCTCCGTCCGCTTCGCGGCGAGCAGGGAGGATTTCGGATTCCCTGACGCGGTCATCTTGCCGGGTAGCAAAAACACCGCGGAAGATTTGCTGTTTCTGCGGGAGACGGGGCTGGACCGTCTCATTCTCGATCATCGCTCCCGCGAAGGCTGGCTGACGGGCATCTGCGGAGGCTATCAGATGCTCGGAGAGCGGCTGAACGATCCGGAAGGCATCGAATCGGCGCATGCTTCGCTGCCGGGACTGGCGGTATTTCCGATGGAAACGACGTTCGGGCCGGACAAGAAAACCGAGCGCGTCACGGGGCAGGCGCAGGGCTGGAGCGAAGACGCGGACGCTGCCGCTCGGCAGACGGCGCATTACGACATCGAAGGCTACGAGATTCATATGGGCCGGACCTTCTTCACGGAGCCGGTCTCCCATCCGCTGCTGCTGGCTTCCGCCGAAAGCCGGGCTGCGTCTCCTTATTCGGAAGGAGCCCGCTCGCAAGACGGCAGGGCATGGGGGACGTACGTACACGGCATTTTGCATAACGACGGCTTCAGGCGCGATTGGCTGAACGCGATTCGCCGATCGAAGGGCTGGCCGCCGATCGCCGGCGAGCTGAACTACAACCGGCTGCGGGAAGCCGAGTTCGACCGGCTGGCCGGTCACGTTCGGCGGCATCTGGACATTCGCAAGCTGTACGAGATGATGAATGAAGGCATGGAGGGTTCTCGATGAAGACGACCGAAGGCGTATTGGAGCCGTACGGACACGGGGGAGACTTGTGGACCGCCTCGGCCAGGTTTGGGGTCGGGGCCGAAGAGTGGCTCGACTACAGCGCCAACATCAATCCGCTCGGCCCGCCGCCGCAAGTGCTGGAAGCGCTGCGGGACGGGCTGGCCGCGATCGTCAACTATCCCGATCCGGGCCACCGGGAGCTGAAGAAGCGGCTGTCCGCGAAGCTGGGCGTTGCCGAGGACGAGCTGCTGATCGGCAACGGAGCCGCCGAGTGCATCGCGCTGGCGCTGTCCGGGCTGGACGTTCGCTCGGTCGGAGTCGTCGCTCCGTGCTTCTCGGAATACGCCCAGCTTGCCGAAGCTTACGGAGCGGAGGTTCGGACGGTCGTCGGACGAGAGGAGAACGGATACCGGGCCGAGCCGTCCGAGTTGAAGTCCCTGCTTGAACAGGTCGACTTGCTGTTCCTCGGGCATCCGAACAACCCGACGGGACTGACGTATTCCTTGGAGCGGCTGCGAGAGATCGCCGATCTGGCTGCCGAGCGTTCGGCATACGTCGTCGTGGACGAAGCGTTCATCGACTTCATCGCCCCGGAGCAACGCACGACGCTGCTGCCGGAGCTGCGGAGCCATCCGCACGTGCTGCTGATGCATTCGATGACGAAGTTTTACGCCATTCCCGGCCTTCGGCTCGGCTATGCGATCGCCGCTCCCGAGCTGATCCGCAAAATGGCGCGCAAGCAGGTGACGTGGAGCGTCAACGGGCTGGCGCTGCTGGCCGGACAAGCTTGCCTGGAGCCGGAAACCGCGGCATACGAGCGGAGGACGAGAGAGCTGATCGCTTCCGAGCGGGCGTATTTGCGAACGGAGCTCGGCTCCCGGCTCGGCTGGCGGACGTGGCCCGGTGAAGCGAACTTCCTGCTGGTCGAGCTGTCCGCCCACTGGACGGCGGAACGGCTGCAGGAAGCGCTTGGGCCGAGAGGCGTGCTTGTGAGAAGCTGCGCCAAGTACGACGGACTGACCGAACGGCATATCCGCATCGCGGTGCGCGGCCGCGCGGACAACGAGCGGCTGCTCGCGGCACTGGAGCAAGCGGACAGGGAGGAGACGCCGCGATGAATCTCGTCATGGTCAGCGGAGGCGTCCGCTCCGGCAAGAGCGCTTATGCCGAACGGCTCGTTCGGGAGCGCGCCGTCGTGCCCTCCAACGTTCTGTACGTCGCCACCGGCCTCCGCTGCGACGGAGAGATGGACGAGCGCATCGACAAGCATCGGGCCCGGCGGCCGGCCGAATGGGATACGCTGGAATCCGCGCTCGAGCTGTCCGCGGCGGCCTATGAAGGCTACGACATCGTGCTCGTCGACACGCTGTCCGCATGGATCGCCAACCGACTGATGGAAGTGCCCGAAGAGAAGCTCAGGGAGCCCTCGACGACGGACCGTATTTTGGGCCGAATCGACGAATATATCGACGCGCTGGCCGCGTCCCGGCTGCGCGAAGCGATTGTCGTCACCGACGAGGTCGGCTGGGGAGGCGTGGCGATGTCGCCGCTGGGACGCTGGTTCCAGGACGTCGTCGGAGAAGCGAACCAGCGGCTCGCTTCCTGCGCGGACGAGGCGTTCGTCGTCGTAAGCGGGCTGCCGTGGAGGTTGAAAGGATGAACGCATTTTGGCAGGCGGTCGGATTTCTGACGCGATTCCCCGTTCCGAAGCGGGCGCAGACGCTCGAAGGCTGGAACGGCAGCCCGAAATATTACCCGCTCGTCGGCTTGCTGCTCGGCTTGTCCATATGGCTCGTCGGCAGCTTCTCCGCCTGGCTGTTCGGACACGCTTCGCTGCCGATTGTCGCGGTCGTCGCCGTCGCCTTCTGGATTTACGCGACCGGAGCGCTGCACCTGGACGGCTGGATGGATCTTGCCGACGGGCTGGGCAGCCAGCGCGGACGCGAGCGGGCGCTGGAAATCATGAAAGACAGCCGCGTCGGCGCGATGGGCGTCGTGGCGGCGATCGTGCTGATTCTGCTCAAGGTCGCCGCCGTGCAGCAGTTGGCCGCTGCGGGAGCGCTGGCCGCGCTCGCGGCCGTTCCGGCGATGGCGAGAGCGGCGCTGCTCGCGGCGATCCGCTTTTTTCCTTATATTCAACAACAGGGACTCGGCAGCGGCTTGCGCGGCGGCGTCACACCCGCCGTCCTGCTCGTCAACGGGCTGCTTGCGCTCGCAGCTTCCTTCGGAATCGCGGGCTGGCAGGGCGCGATCGCCTTCGCGGCTGTGCTGCTGGCGGGCTGGTTGTTCGGACTATACATCGTACGCAGGCTGGGCGGGTTCACGGGAGACGTCTACGGCGCGCTGATCGAAGGCGCGGAGACGCTCGCGCTGCTCGTTCTGCTGGTTTTAATGGACGGGAGGCTCTTATGATACTATGACACAACCATTTCGCGGAGGCGCCGATTCGTATTCGTCGCTCTTGTGGCCGGAACTGCGGATCGGCTTTCGGCAAGATCATCTATCGGTGGAATGCGGACGCGTCTATCAAACGCTGAGCAACGCTCCCTACCGGGGAGGACCCGGCAGCGGCGAGCGGTTCGTCAATTGGAAGGTGCCGCTGAGTTACGATTGCACCGATCCGTCGGCGATGATGCGCGAGGCGCTGCTCGGCTGGGGCTACGATCCCGAATCGGCGGTCGGCCTGCAGACGGCGGCGCATCTGACGCATGCGTCCTTCTTCGAGGAAGCCGGGGACGAATGCCGGCTGCTCGTCTGCGCGTCCGCCGGAACGGGCAACGCTGCGAGGGCGGGCATGGCGCGAGAGACGTTCTCCGCTTACGAGCCGGGGACGGTGAACCTCATCGTCATGGTCGACGGGCAAATGACGGAGAGCGCGATGGTCAACGCGGTCATCAGCGCGACGGAAGCGAAGAGCGCCGCCTTCGCCGATCTGGACATCCGCGATCACAGCCACGGCTGCCCGGCGACGGGAACGTCGACGGATGCGGTGCTCGTCGCCGTCAGCCAGTCGGACCGCTGCCGGCACGTTCATCGCTACGCGGGAGCCGCGACGACGATCGGCAACGCGATCGGACGGCTCGTCTACGCCGCTGTGCACGAAGCGGTGCGCACTCAGGGAGAGCCGTAAAGATGAGCATCGACATCGCAATCGTCGCAAGCGCCTTCCTCATCGATCTGGCGATCGGAGATCCGCGGGCGCTGCCGCATCCCGTCGTCGGCATGGGGCGTCTCATCTCCAAGCTGGAACAGCCGCTCCGCAGAGCCGCCGCCGGCCCGCTGCTGCGGCGGCTTGCCCGTCCGCTGGGCGGCGCTTCCGACGAAGACAAGGCGCTCAAGCTCGCCGGAATCGCCTACCCGGTCGTCCTCGTCGGAGGCTCCATCCTGCTCGGCTGGACGATTCTTTTCCTGCTCGGACTGCTCCATCCTTGGCTCGCTTACGGCGCGGCGGCCTGGATGATCTCGACGACGATTGCGGCGAAGGGACTGGGAGACGCGGGTATGGACATTTACCGGCTGCTTAAGAAAGACAAGCTGCCGGAAGCCCGCTATGCGCTGTCGATGATCGTCGGAAGGGATACCGACAAGCTCGGAGAGAGCGAGATTACGCGCGGCGCGGTAGAGACGGTGGCGGAAAACATCGTGGACGCGATTGTGTCTCCGCTATTCTACGCGTTCATCGGCGGAGCGCCTCTCGCGCTTGCCTACAGGGCCGCGAATACGCTCGATTCGATGGTCGGCTACAAGAACGAGAGATACAAGGACCTGGGCTGGGCGTCCGCCAGGTTCGACGATCTGGCCAACTGGATTCCGGCTCGGCTGTCGGCGCTTGCCATCGCGGTCGCCGCGGCTCTGCTGCGGCTGAGAGCCGGCCGGGTGCTCGGCACGGTCCGCCGTTACGCCCGTCTCCATCCGAGCCCGAACAGCGGCTTTCCGGAATCGGCCGTCGCCGGGGCGCTCGGCGTGCAGCTCGGCGGATTGAACTATTACAAAGGCGTCGCGTCCGACCGCGCCAGAATGGGAGAGCCGCTGCGTCCGCTCGCAGCAGAGCATATCCGTCTGGCTGTCCGAATCATGTACGTCTCCTCAACTTTGTTCGCCGTCGCAGCCGCCGCACTGGCATTCGCTGTCGTTCGTACATAATGTTCCAGGCAAGAGCCCATACTGAGAACGAGTAAATTCTTGGAAATGGGCTGATGCACATGTGTAACCGGTACTCGTTGACGGCGGAGCTTAACGATTTGACGGAAAATTTTCGCATCGACAGAGTTCACGTGCCGTACCTGATGCGGTACAATATCGCACCGACGCAGCAAATTCCGATCATCCAGCAGATCGGAGAGGAACGCTGTCTCAACCAGCAGCGCTGGGGCTTAATGCCTTACTGGGGCAAAAATTCGATCAACGCGAACGTCGACACCTTGTCCGACAGACGGTACTTGCGCAACATGCTGACGAAGAAGCGGTGCGTCGTGCCGTGCAGCGGGTTTTACATCTGGAAGATCGAAGGGAAGACGAAGAGCGCGTGGCGCGTCGTGCACCGGACGAAGCCGACGTTCGCCATGCCGGGCATCTACGACGTCTGGCTCGATTCCGAGCGGAACGAATATCCGATGTGCACGGTCATTACGCGCGGCAACGCGTTCGGGACGAATCATCCGCTGCCGGTCGTGCTGGACGAGGAGTCGATCGAGCTGTGGCTGAATCCGAAGGAGACGAGAACGGAAGTGCTTCAGACGACGCTGCGCTCGCTCGAGGACGCCGACTTCAGAATCTATCCGGTCACTCCGTACGTCGAGAACTTGGCCTGGGAGACGCCCGACTGCATCGAGGAAGTGCATCCTTCCATGGCGCTCACCAAAGTGTAAGCCGGTCTTCCGCCGGAGCGGATCTGCATAATCGACTGGACGCAGAGGCATTCTTAAGGGGAAGTTCGATTACCCTAAGGAGATGATTCCGCTGTCCGACGTCAAATTAGCCGTGATCTACTATAGCTCTACCGGAACGAACTATCAGCTGTCGCAGTGGGCCGAGGAAGGCGCGAAGCAGGCGGGCGCAGAGACGAAGCTGCTGAAGGTGCCCGAGCTCGCTCCGGAGGCCGCGATCAACGCGAATCCGGGCTGGAAAGCCCATGTGGAAGCGACCAAGGACGTTCCAACCGTCACGAACGCCGATCTGGAATGGGCGGACGCCTATATTTTCTCCGTGCCGACCCGCTTCGGGAACATGGCTTCCCAGATGAAGCAGTTTTTCGATACGCTCGGCGGGCTGTGGTTCAACGGGAAGCTGGCCAACAAAGTCGTCAGCGCCATGTCCAGCGCGACCAACTATCACGGCGGCCAGGAAGCGACGATTCTGTCGCTGTACACGTCGATCTACCATTGGGGCGGCATCGTCGCCGCGCCGGGATATACCGATCCCGTCATTTTCGCGGCTGGAGGCAATCCGTACGGCACGAGCGTCACGGTCGACCAATCCGGCAAAATGATCGAGGACGTGCGCCCGGCGGCGATCCATCAAGGCAAGCGAACCGCGACGGTGGCGGGTTGGGTGAAGCAGGGTTTGCAAGGTTAGCGCTAGCGCGATAAGCGATATCGGGTAAGGGACTCTCACGATCATCTGCGGATGGTTGCGGGGAGCCCCTTGTTCGCGTTTCGGGATAAATTTGGAAAAGAGGGGGGAACCTATTCCGAAGGGGTTGGAAAGCATGCTCAAATGGATTATCGCCCACATTCCGAGTTGGTATTTATTCCTGCAGGCGGCGGCGGTGGGCTTGGTACCGTACGGGGTGTCCCGAATCGGCGCCAAATTGAACGCCATGGCCATGTTCAGCCAGCCGAACGGCAAACCCCGTCCCCCCGAAGAAGAAGCAGGCGATCCGCTGACGGGGAACTTCGACGACGATTTGGCCGTTTTCGAGCAGTGGATCGAAAACTATGCCGACGTCGGCATCCGGAATTTCGAATTGGGCGTCGACTCCGGAATCAAGGCGGCCGTTATTTACGCCGAAGGCTTGTCGGACCGCACGGTCATCGACCGGCAGGTGCTGCAGGCGCTGATGAACGCCGACTTCGAAGCCTCGCCCGACGTTCCGCTTGCCGAGCGGGTGCTGCGCCGGCTGCCGGTGCTCAAGACGATGGAGTGCGGCAATGTCCGGCAAGCGATGGGCCAGGTACTGATCGGCTGGGCCGCCTTGATCGTCGACGGGGTTCAGGGGGCGTTCATGCTCGGAGTGTTCAAGGGCGTGCCGAGGCAGATGGACGAGCCGGAATCGGAAGGGTTGATTCGCGGAGCAAGGGTCGGGTTTAACGAGAATCTGCACGACAATACGGCCATTTTGCGCCGATTCGGCGAAAATCAAAGCTTGTTCATTCTGAAAATGAAGGTCGGAAGACGTGCGAAGAGAAACGTTGCGATCGCCTATATCGAGGATGTCGCCGATCCGGCCATCGTCGAGGAGGTCAAAAAGAGACTCAGCCGCATCGACCTCGACAGCGTGCCGGAATCCGGCTATATCGAGCAGATGATCGAGGACAGCTCCTTGAGCCCGTTTCCTCAAATTCAAAGCACGGAACGGCCGGACCGCGTATTCGGCGCACTGATGGAGGGGCGGGTTGCCGTTTTGCTGGCCGGGACCCCGTTCGCGCTCATCGTTCCAGCGACTCTCTCTATGTTTTTGCAGTCTCCCGAGGATTATTTCGAACGTTGGCTGCCCGGAACGATGTTCAGGCTGCTGCGCTTTTTTGCCCTGATGGTGTCGTTGCTGGCGCCTTCCCTGTACATTTCGTTCATCTCGTTCCATCCCGGGCTGATTCCGACGAAGCTGACGATGTCCATCATCGGGTCGCGCGTGAACGTTCCGTTCACAGCGCTCGTCGAAGCGTTGATCCTGGAAGTGTCCATCGAGCTGCTGAGGGAGGCCGGACTCCGGTTGCCCAAGCCGATCGGACCCGCAATGGGCATCGTCGGCGGTCTCGTCATCGGTGAAGCGGCCGTACAGGCGGGCATCGTCAGTCCGATTCTCGTCATCGTTATCGCCGTGACCGCGATCTCTTCGTTTGCCATCCCGCATTACAATATCGGGCTAAGCTTCAGGATGCTCCGTTTCGTCTCGATGTTCTGCGCGGGCGTGTTCGGATTGTTCGGCGTCATTATGTTTTTTCTGGCGCTCTGCATCCATCTGGTCAATCTGCGGAGCTTCGGCGTCCCGTATGCAGGGCCGCTCGTCTCCTATCAATTTGAGGACTGGAAGGACTTTCTGGTGCGGGCGCCGCTGGCGGCCATGAAGCGCCGTCCCCAAATGCTGAAGCCGAAACAGCCGATCCGTAAAGGATGACAGGGAGGAACGAGTCGTGAACACCGGTTCCAACAATCAGATTTCCACGCAGCAGGCGATCGTCATTCTGATCAACTACATCCTTGCGGCCGGCATTCTGACGCTGCCTCGCACGAGCGCGGAGCAGGTCGGCACCCCCGACGTATGGCTCGCGGTGCTGATCGGAGGGGGGATTGCGATTGCGGCGGGAAGCGTGATGGCGAGGCTTAGCGCGCGATATCCGGGGCAGACCTTCTTTCAGTATTCGTCCGTCATCGCCGGCAGATGGATCGGGGGAATCGTCTCCCTTGCGATGATCGTCTACTTCATTTCGATCTCGGCGTTCGAGGTCAGGACGATGGCGGAGGTCACCTGCTTCTTTTTGCTGGAGGGTACGCCCAACTGGGCGATCGTGATCGCCTTCATGTGGGTCGGCATCTACTTGGTCTCGGGCGGAATCGATCCGATCGCCCGCCTGTTCGAGATCATTCTTCCGATCACGATTATTATTTTCGCGATCGTCACGCTGCTCAGCATGCGGATCTTCGATTTCGAGCGGCTGCGTCCGGTACTCGGTCTCGGCTTCTCCCCCGTTCTGAAAGGGGTCAAAACGACGACGCTCGCTTTCCTGGGGCCGGAAATCATGCTGATCATTACGGCTTTCATGAAGCGGCCGCCCGCGGCGATCAAGGTCGTTGTCGGCGGGGTGTCGATCGCAGCCGCTTTCTATCTGGCTACCGTCATTCTCGTGATCGGCGGCTTGTCCTTGGACGGCGCAAGGGCCAGCACTTGGCCGACTATCGATCTGATCCGCAGCTTTGAATTGAAAGGACTGCTGCTGGAGAGGTTCGATTCGCTGCTGCTCACGATCTGGATCATGCAGATTTTCTCGACGTTCACGATTACGCTGTACGCGGCGGCCAAAGGGGCCTCCGATCTGTTCAAGCGCGAATTCAAACCGTTTGCCTACTGTTTTCTGCCGATTATTTTTCTGTGCGCCATGTTGCCCAAAAATATTAACGAAACCTTTCAGCTAGGGGATACGATCGGTGATATCGCGCTTTATTTGTTCGGAGTCGTGCCGCTGCTGTTTCTCGTCCTGTCGCTCTTGAGGAGGAGGAAGAAGGGATGAACCTGTGGCGGCGCGTCGCATCGCTGGTGCTGGGGCTGACTGCGGGGTTGATGCTGGCGGGATGCTGGAGCAGCAAGGAGATCGACCAACTGAGCGTGCTGATCGGAGTGGCGCTTGACCGGAACGAATCGAAGAACGCCGCCTCCGAAGGCCGCCTTGAGGTCACGATTCAGACGCTGACGACCGGGGCAAGCTCGCTGAATTCTCAAGGCCAGGGGCAGACGACCAGCAAACCGTACATCAACATGATCGCCACCGGCAACTCCGTCTACGAGGCGATTCGCGAGATGTCGCTGCGCACGGACAAGCCGCCGATCGGACACCACTTGAAGGCGATCGTCGTCTCCGCAGATCTGGCCAAGCACAACAGCTTGGAAAATTTGCTGGACTTCTTCATGAGAGACAATGATATTCGGCCCGGCTCGCTCGTCTTCGTCAGCAGCGGCCAAGCCAACCGCGTGTTCGAGCTTAAGCGCAGTGAGGAAATCCCTTCCTTTCACATGGCGGGAATTACCGAGAATCGTTACCGCACTTCGAAAATTTTGCCCCCGACCACGCTCGGCAAGATCAAAGGGGAGATTAAGGGGGGCTCCAGCATGCTGCTGCCCAATATTATCGTCCGGGACGGCAAGCTCAAGCTTTCGGGAGCCGGCGTCATCCGGGGCAAGACGAAAAAGCTCGTCGGCCTGTTAAGCGAGGAGGAGGTGCTCGGAGTCGTCTGGGCGACCGGGTCGGGCAAGGGCGGAGTGATGTCGGCCGTCGATCCGGCGACCAAGCGGCCGCTCGTATACGAGGTCAATTCGATGCACAGCACGATCCGTTCGTTCGTCTCCGGCGATCGCGTTTCTTTTAACGTCAGCATTCGTTCGATCGGAAGGATGATGGAAAACTGGTCGAAACCGGAAGAGTCCTCGAACCAACAGTTTCTGGATGATCAGACGAAGCTGTTCGAGCGTAAAATCCTCGATCTGGTCGAGCAGACGATCGAGAAGGTTCAACGGCAGTACAAGACGGACGTGCTCGGCTTTGGAGACAGGCTGCGGATCGAGCATCCGCGCGCGTGGGAACGCCTCAAGGCGAATTGGGACGAGCGGTTCGCGGAGGCGGACATCAGAACCGACGTCAAAATCCGCATCGAGGACTACGGCCTGGTCGTCGAATAGAAGAGAGGGATTTGCCGCTACTGCATTGTCGAGATCTGTTGTATAATGTTTGCTATCTATCAACTTGGTTGCGGAGGTAGCGCATTGGCTCAGCTGTATTTCAAATACGGGACGATGAACAGCGGCAAATCGTTCGAAATTATTAAAGTCGCGCACAATTACGAGGAACAAGGCAAGCCGGTGTTGATATTTACGCCCGTCATCGATACGCGCAACGGCGCGGACCAAGTCGGCACGAGGGCGGGCTTCACGCGCCCGGCCATTCCCGTCGACGAGAACACCAACCTGTACGACGCCGTCAGAGATCAGCTCGACGAATCGGGCCGCTATTATTGCGTGCTCGTGGACGAAGCTCAGTGGCTGAAGAAGCGCCATATTCTCGAACTTACCCGAATCGTCGACGAGCTGGACGTACCGGTGATGGCGTTCGGGCTGAAGAACGATTTTCAGAACGAGCTGTTCGAGGGCAGCTACAATTTGCTCGTATACGCGGACAAGATCGA
Source organism: Cohnella sp. SGD-V74 (assembly GCF_003001675.1). Lineage (GTDB taxonomy): Bacteria > Bacillota > Bacilli > Paenibacillales > Paenibacillaceae > Cohnella. Next base: position 66,855 of record NZ_PVYW01000028.1, read on the forward strand.
GGAGATCAAGACGATCTGTTGGTACTGCGACCGCAAGGCGACGATGGTCATTCGCTTCAAGGACGGAGTGCCGGTCAACGAGGGCGAGCAGATCCAGGTCGGCGGCAATGAGGACTACAAGCCGGTATGCCGGCGGTGCTATAACGAAGCTTTTAAGCGGAAATGAACTAAGAGCCGTCGGCGAGGGGCAATTGGATGCTCCCTTGCAGGCGGCTCTTCGACGTTTAGGGGAATCCCCTGACGGGGCGGCGGCGCAAAGCGGTGAAACGCTAGGCGTTCGAGCCGCAGCCTGCGGCATCGCCGGCCCGGGCGGTCGGCGGTTGATTCTGCCCGATGGGCAGACGTATTTTCACTCTCGTTCCTTCTCCCACTTTGCTTTCGATCTCTATGCGGCCCCCATGGTTCTCGATGATCTTGAAGCTGATCATCATGCCCAGCCCATTCCCGTTCTCCTTAGAGGTGAAGAAGGGCTGCCCGATCTTCTCCAGCTGGTCGTCCGGAATTCCGGCCCCCTGGTCGCTGACGACAATCTGAACTTCGTCCCCGAGCAGCTGCAGATCGATAAGCGCTTCTCCGCCGTCCGGCATGGCGTCGATCGCGTTTTTGACGAGGTTGATAACGACTTGCTTGATCTGGTTCTCGTCGCAATCTATGTATATCAACGGCAGAGCGCAGACAAACCGAATGCGCACGTTGCTCATGATCGATTGGGATTCCATCAGCGTCACGACTTCCGACAGCAGCTGGTTGAGATCCTTCGATTCCATTTTGGCTTCCTGAGGCTTGGCCAGCACGAGCAATTCGGTCAAAATCAGTTCGATGCGGTGGAACTCCGAGAACACGATATCGTAGTATTGCTCCTTCACGCCTTCGGACTTCATCAATTGCAGAAAGCCTTTTACGGCAGTCAGAGGATTTCGGATTTCATGGGCGACGCCTGCGGCCATTTGTCCGACCAACGACAGCTTTTCCGAATTGTGCAACAGCAGTTCGGTCTTCCTCCTGTCCGAGATGTCCTGGATTTGCGCAAGGATGTAAGGCGCGCCCGTCGACTCGCTCATCACCTTGGAGGCATGAACCGCTACCCAGATCAGCTGCCCGTTTTTATGAACATAGCGTTTTTCGAGCTTGACGATGTTGATTGTTCCTTCGATAAGAAGGTTGAAGTTTTCCCAGCTTGTTCCGCGATCCTCATGAAAGGTAACGTCGGAAAAAGTACGTCCCAACAGCTCGGCCTCGGGGTACCCCAATATGTCGCATAGCGATCGATTGACGCGCAGCCACGTTCCGGAAGCGGATACGAGCGCCATTCCTATCGGGGCATGATTAAAGGCTGCGGAAAAAAACAAGGTATCATTGGATTTCAACAAGTTGTGGCCCCCCCATATGAATGCATGCTTCGACTTATCTAGTTCTATAGCCGTTGGACTATACCTTCCGATCAGAATGATTATTTCCGCACACGACTCGGGCCGACCGGCGCGGCCGTTGGTCGGGACACCTAAAAAAAACACAAGCCGTATTAAAGCGATTCCATTGTTCGGGAATGCCCCCAGCGACTAGGATGAGAGTATGTACACCGCCATTGAACAACAAGGAGGGACGGCTCTTGCTCGGTTTCATGTGGAAGTACCGGACGCTGTATGTGATCTCGATCCCGGGCATCTTGTTTTTTCTCGTTTTCAAGTACGTGCCGCTGCTCGGCTCGGTCATCGCGTTCCAAAATTACAATCTGTTCGCCGGGTTCAAGGGGAGTCCGTGGGTCGGCCTGGAGCATTTCGAGCGGATGTTCCGGCATCACGACTTCCTCCGCATTCTGAAGAATACGCTGCTGCTCGGCACCTACGACATCCTGTTCGCGTTCACCGCGCCGATCGTGCTGGCGCTGCTGCTGAACGAAGTCAGGCTTGCGCTGTACAAAAAAATCGTCCAGACGATCATCTACGCGCCGCACTTCCTGTCGTGGGTCATCGTCAGCGGCATTTTCGTCGGCATGCTGTCTCCTTCGTCAGGCATCGTCAACGTCATTCTCGGCTGGTTCGGCGTCGAGCCGATTTATTTTCTCGGAGAAGATTCGTTCATTCGCACGATCCTCGTCGGCTCCGGCCTGTGGCGGGACGTCGGCTGGGGAACGATCATTTACCTGGCCGCGCTGACCGGCATCAATCCCGAGCTGTACGAGGCGTCGCAGATCGACGGGGCGGGCCGCTGGAAGCAGACGCTGAGCATTACGATTCCCGCGCTGCTGCCCGTCATTACGGTGCTGTTCCTGCTCAAGATCGGCGATTTCATGGACTACGGCTTCGAGCGCGTGTTCGTGTTCCAGAATCCGCTCAACATTCAGAACAGCGAAATTTTGGACACGTACATCTACAAGGCCGGTCTGAAGCAGCTCCAATACAGCTACGCCACCGCGATCGGGCTGTTCAAATCGGTCGTTGGACTGTTCCTGCTGGCGATCGCCAACACGCTCAGCCGCAAAGCCACGGGCGAGTCACTTTATTGACGCGATCAAAATCGGACTTTTTGAACCACCACTCAAAGGGGGGGGATGGCCTTGACTGGACGCGAGCACTGGAGCAGGAAGCTGTTCCTCATCTGCAACTATTTGTTTCTGACGGGTTTGTCCTTGTCGATGCTGCTGCCGTTTCTGAACGTCATTGCGCAGTCGTTCAGCGGAGCCGTCGCGATCGACCGCGGGGACGTGCTGTTCTGGCCGGTCGACTTTACGCTCAATTATTATCAGTACGTCTTCGACGACGCCTCGATCTGGCGCGCGTTCGGAATTACGGTATACATTACCGTCGTCGGTACGCTCATCAATTTGGCGGCGACGTCGTCGCTGGCGTACCCGCTGTCGCGCACCGAATACGTCGGGCGCAAGTACGTGCTGCTGTTCGTGCTGCTGACGATGATTTTCACCGCGCCGCTTATTCCCCAGTTCATCCTGATGCGCGAGCTGGATCTCGTCAATACGCTGTGGGCGCTCATGATTCCGACGGCGATCAGCGCCTTCAATCTCATTGTTCTGCGATCGTTCTTCGTGCAGATTCCACCGGAGCTGATCGATAGCGCCAGAATCGACGGCTGCGGGGAGCTGCGCATTTTGTGGAGCCTCGTGCTGCCGCTCTCCAAGCCGGCCTTGGCGACGATCGGCATTTTCTACTCGGTGACGAACTGGAACAAGTACATGGACGCGTTGTATTATTTGAATGACCGCAAGCTGTATCCGCTGCAGGTCAAGCTGCGCGAGCTGCTGATCAACGACGATCTGGTCGACACGGGCAACCTGCCGTTCGACGTTTCGTCGCAATCGGTGCAAGGCGTGCAAATGGCCGTCATTCTCGTCGCGACCGTGCCGATCATTATGCTGTATCCGTTTCTCCAGAGGTACTTTATTAAGGGCATGCTGATCGGATCGATCAAATCGTGACGACATAAAAAAACGACAAACAGAGCCAAACGCATTCCATTGTGGCGACCCTCCGCCCTTCCTATACTGAGGTTGAGTTTGAAAGCGCTATAACGTCACTAATCCATGAGGAAAAGAGGGAGTCCATGAAAAAGGTATGGGTACTCGCACTAATCGCGTCATTGGCCGCCACGAGCTTGGCGGCCTGCTCCAAGAAGGAGACGCCCGGAGCCAGTCCTTCGGCCAGCTCTCCGGCCGGCGCTTCGGCTTCCGCCGAGCAGCCGTCCGAATCGGCCGCGGCCGGACCGACCGCGTTCTCGATCTCGATGCGGACGCTTAACGTCGCATACGTGGAACAGCATCCGGACATCAACAAGGACAAGTACGTGCTCGAGCTGGAGAAAATGACGAACACCGATCTGGACATTCGGCTGATTCCGCACAACGAGTATCAGGACAAAATGGTGCAGATGTTCGCGACGAACGACATTCCGGACGTCGTGCAGGGAAGCGGCGGCATCAGCGGCTCGGAGCTGGCGGGTTCGGTGGAAAGCGGCGTCTTCCTGCCGCTGAACGACCTGCTGCAGGAGCATGGGCAGAACCTGCTGAAGTTCATTCCGCAGGACGCCTGGGACCGGATGACCGATTCGAAGACGGGCAACGTCTACGGCATACCGGAAGTGCTCAGCAACCCGTCCAGAAGGGCGACGTGGATTCGCACCGACCTGCTGGAGAAGGCCGGCAAAGCGGTTCCGACGACGGTGGAGGAGACGCTGGACGTGCTGCGGGCGTTTAAGCAGCTGGGCGTCGAGCATCCGTTCGCCGGCCGCAAAAACTTCAAATACGCCGACACGTTCTTCGGTTCTTACGACGTCTTCGGGTATTTGAACCAGTTCAAAGAGTTCCCGGACGGCAAGGTGAAGCCGAGCTTCTTCGACGTCGAGGCGATGAAGAAAGCGATCCAGACGTACAAGACGATGTTCGACGAAGGGCTGATCAGCAAGGAGTTCGCGACGGTCGAAGCCGCCGACTTCAAGAGCATCGTCACGAGCGGCAAGGCGGGCATGTGGTCGATGAACGCCAACGAGCTGCCGATCTGGGGGGCGCAGCTGATCGCCAGCGTTCCCGACGCCCAAGTCGCGCTCATTCCGTCTCCGGTCGGCGACGACGGCAAAGGCGGGTACGCGCACTACAATCCGGTGACGAGATCTTATCTGATCAACGCGAAGGCGAAGGATAAGGCGGCGGGCATCGTCCAGTTTTTCGATTGGATGGTCGGCGAGCAGGCGGAGCTGTTTTTCAGCTACGGACTTGAAGGAGAAGACTACCAGAACGAAGGCGGCACGATCAAATACGAGCAGCCGACGGATACGGAGGGCACGAACAAGCAGCGCTACTTGAACTATTGGCTGTGGATGGTTCAGGACACGACGTACAACAAGCGCATCTCCGAGCTGTCGGAGTCCGGCAAGCAAATGGTCGACGCGTTCGACAACATGCTCGCCAAGGAAGGACGCAGAGGCATCGAATTCGATCCGCGGCTGGACGCGCTCGTGAAATATCCGGATTTGAGCCCGATATCGGACCAGCTTCCGCCGCTCGTTCTCGAGCATGTGCTGAAGATGGTGTACGGCAAGGAGCCGATCGACTCGTTCGAGCAAGTGCTCGAAGAGTATTTGTCCAAAGGCGGCAGCGAAGTGATCGAGGAAGCGACGGCCCGTTACGCCAACAAAGAAAACGCATTCAAATAAGGGTCGCGAACGCTCCCCGCTTGTACTAGAATGACTGTATAACGGCAAGATGCCCTCCGCGCGGGGGCATCTTGCTCCCATTCCGGCTCGTCCCGAGCGCGAGGAGGACGCATCCATGTACCGCATTCTAGTCGTCGACGACGAACCGATGATCCGCAGAGGATTGCAGAAGCTGATCGGAGACGCCCACCCGGCGATCGTGTCTTCGGACACGGCCGACAACGGCGTCGAAGCGTTGGAGAAGATCGCTTCCTGCCGTCCGGATCTGCTCTTCACCGATATCAAGATGCCGAAGATGGACGGACTCGAGCTGTGCCGCGCAGTCAGCGAGCGGTATCCCGACTTGCCGGTCGTCGTCATCTCGGGCTACGGCGATTTCGAGTATGCCAGACAATGCGTCGCTTACGGCGTTAAGGAATATATGCTGAAGCCCGTGACCAAGACGGCCGTCGGCCGCACGGTAGCGAAGCTGATCGAAGGTCTGGAAACCCGGCGGAACGCCTATATTCCGCTGTCCGCGACGGAGGAGTGGCTGGATCGGCTGCAGGATGCCGTCTGGCATCTGCGGACGGACGACGTCGATCGGGCCGTGGAGCAGGCGGAAGCGTTCTGCGTATCCGCCAAAATCGAGCCGTCCCGTCTGGAGGAACTGGTGCGGGAGTTGGGAGACAAGCTCGTCGACAGACTGAACGCGATGGACGTGTATCCGTTCGAGCGGCTGCATTGGGAAGGCGGTTCGAGCTCTCCGTTCGCTTGGCTGGGAGAGTCGGCCCGTTCCATGCTGGAGCAGCTTCGCGTCAAGCGCAAGGGAAACCTGAAGGAGCCGGTCGAGGAAGCGAAAGCCTATATCGAGCTTCACTTGAGCCGCGAGCTGTCGCTGGAGGAAGTGGCCGACAGGCTCGGCCTCAATCCTTCGTACTTCAGCCAGCTGTTCAAGCAGATGACGAAGGAAACGTTCGTGCAATATCGGACGAAGCGGCGAATGGAGCGGGCGAAGAAGCTGCTCTCGATGCCTCACCATAAAATTACGGACGTCTCCGCTGAGGTCGGCTTTGCCGATCATCCGCACTTCACAAAGACGTTCAAGAAAGTGTGCGGCGTAACGCCGTCCGAATACCGGGAGTCGCTGGGGATTCGGGGATGAGGCTGAATTTGTCGCGCAAGCTGTTTCTGTACTTTTTCATCGTCATTTTGTTCTCCCTGTCGATGGTCGGCATTTTCAGCTATCTGGAGTCTTCGGACGCAATCGACAAGCAGGTGGAGAAATATATGGCCACCGTCATCAATAACGCCGGCATGCAGACGGACCTGCAGCTGGAGACGTTCGAGCGGGTCAGCAACTCCATTTTGTCGCAGGTGTCCGTGAAGAAGTTTCTCGACATGGACCCGGCCGACAGCTACGAGTATTACCGCTTCACGAACGTTATTCGGCAGGACGTCTTTCAGAAAATTTTCATCACGTACCCGACGCAAATTCATATGATGTACATTTTGGGCGATCACGGCCGGTCCATTTTCGATCAAAATCAAAGCTTCTCCTCGCTCTCGGTCGATCCGACTGCCAGATACGAGGAACTGAAGGCCAAGACGCCGGGCAACGGAGAGATCGCCATTCTGGGAACGGGGCTGACGAACAGCGAACGGGTCATCACGATCGCGCGCAAGATCAGGGGCTATTCCTCCTACTCGGTCAAAGGCATTCTGGCGATCGAGATGAACGAGCGGCAGCTGTCCAATCTATGGAACCAGGTCGATCTCGGGGACAACGGCTTCTTCTTCATTCTCGACGCGCAAGGGGCCGTCGTCTATGCGCCGGACGGCGCGATTCGCGAAGAGCTGCTCGGCTCCGGCGTCGCGCAGCGGATCGAGGGCAGCAACGACTCCCGGTTTCCGTGGCGGCTGAACGGGAAGGACATGATGATCGTCACGAAGCGTTCGGACTATTCCGGCTGGAGTCTGGCGATTGCGATGCCGCTCGACGAGCTGCGGGCCCCGATCTCCGGCATTCGTTCCACGACCGTCACGGTCGGAGCGATTACGCTGGCGATCGCCCTCGTGCTCGCTCTGCAATTCGCCAGTTCGATCGTGCGTCCGATCCGGACGCTGAAGAACGGCATGCGCGAGACGGAGAAGGGCAACTGGAAAAGCGTGGAGATGAAGCCGCGCGACGACGAGATCGGCGGTCTCATTCACAGCTACAACCTGATGGTCAGCCGGCTGTCGGACATGATCGAACGAGTGTACGACACGGAGCTGACGAGTCAGAAAACGAAGCTGCAGCTTCAGGCGATCGAGCTGGAGCGGCACAAGGCGGAATTCCAGGCGCTGCAGCTGCAGATCAACCCGCATTTTCTGTACAACACATTGGAGACGATCAACTGCTACGCGATCGTGCAGGATTCGGACGAAATTTCGGAAATGGTCGAGGCGATGGCGTTCATGCTGCGCTATTCGATCCAGACGAATCTGGAGGAAGTGACGCTCGCCAACGAGCTGAACCATGTGCGCAACTATATGATCATTCAGAAGCACCGCATCGGACGCGATTTCGAGATTGAGGTGGCGACGCCGCCTTCGCTGCTGTTATCCCGAATGGTCAGGCTGACGCTGCAGCCGATCGTGGAAAATATTTTCCAGCACGCATTTTCCGAAGGCATCGAACCCGAGCATACCATTCGCATCGACACATACGCTGATGGGAACGAACTGCTTGTTCTCGTGGAGGACAACGGCGTCGGAATGTCGGAGGCGAGGCTGGAGGAGCTGCGGCGCAGGCTGGGGAAAAACAGGCTGGCCGAGGAGGAGATTGCATCTCGTCCGGGGCGAAGAGGCGGGATCGGGCTCGTGAACGTTCACCGGCGCATCCAGATGGTATACGGCGACGAATACGGACTTCGCGTCGATAGCGCCCCAGGAAAGGGCACGCGGATCGAACTGAGAATGCCGCAAGAAGATCGCGCGCGGGAGAAGACTCGGACAGAGTCGGCTTAGCGATGCGGATATCACATACGGAGCAGGAGGAACATCGAATGAATATCGATTTGACGGGAAAAGTCGCGCTGGTGACCGGCGCAAGCGGAGGCATCGGCCGGGCGATTGCGGTTCGGCTGGCGCTGTCAGGCGCGAAGGTCGCGCTTAATTATTTGAACAGCAAGGAAGCGGCGGAGGAAGCCGTCAACGCGATCCGGGCCGAAGGAGGAACGGCGGTTGCGATCCGCGCCGACGTCTCGCAGCCTGAGGAGGCGCAGCGGCTCGTTCGCGAAACGGAGCAGGCTTTCGGGCGTTCCGTCGACTTTCTGGTGAACAATGCGGGACATCTCGTGCAGCGGCTCGCGAACGAGGAGATGACCGAGGAGCTGTACGATCGCATTATGGACGTGAATGTGAAAAGCGCAGTTTTCGTCGCGAAGGCGGTCATCCCCGGCATGAAGGCCGCGGGAGGAGGCAGCATCGTCAACTTGACGTCGGTCGCCGCCCACAACGGCGGAGGGCCGGGCGCTTCGATCTATGCCGCGAGCAAGGCGGCCGTGCTGACCTATTCGAAAGGGCTGGCCAAGGAGCTGGCGGGGCACGGCATTCGCGTCAACGCGATTTCTCCCGGCTTCATCGGGGGGACGGCTTTCCATGCGACATTCACGCCCCAAGCGGCCAGGGAAGCGACGATTCAGACGATTCCGCTGCGCCGCGAAGGCACGCCGGAGGACGTGGCGGGCGTCGCCTTGTTCCTCGTCTCCGAGCTGGCCGCTTATCTCACCGGGGAGACGATCGAAGTGAACGGCGGCATGTACATGCGCTGATACAACATGAGGAGAAAAGAGGGGAAAGGCATGTCCAAGCTATTCGAGCCGGCCAGCGGTCTGCTGACGGTGCCGTACGAACCGAACGAGCGAACCGAGCTGGCCGAAAATCCGCCCAGATTTACGTGGATGCCGGCGAAGCCCGAGGAGGACCGCTACGCGCTGCAGGTGTCTTCCTCCGCCGATTTCGAAGCGAACGAGACGGAGACTTACGAGCCGATTCCATACAATTTCTATACGCCGGATCGCGTGTACGAGCCGGGGACTTACTACTGGAGATACGCTCTGCTGGAAGAGGAGGGAGCGGGGCGTTCGGATTGGAGTTCCGTCCGATCGTTCGTCGTGCCGGACGGGGCTGTGGAGACGCCGCTGCCTTCTCGCGAACGGAGATACGAACAGGCGGCCGTCGTCCATCCCCGCCTATGGCTGCAGCCGGACGGGATAGAGGCGTTCAGGAGGCGCATTCGCGAGGAGTCTTCCGCGTACGGTTGGGACGTTTTCTACGAGAAGTCCGTGCTGCCGTGGCTGGAGAAGGAGCCGATTCCCGAGCCGGAGCGATATCCGGACAACAAGCGCGTCGCCAAGCTGTGGCGCCGAATGTACATGGACTGCCAGGAAACGCTGTACGCCGTTCGTCATCTGAGCGTGGCCGGCGTTATTCTGGAGGACGAGGCGATTCTATCCGCCGCGAAGCGATGGCTTCTGCACGTCGTTTCCTGGGATCCGAAAGGCACGACGTCGCGGGATTACAACGATGAAGCCGCGTTTCGCATCGTCGGGGCGGTGGCATGGGGCTACGACTGGCTGCACGGCTATCTGAACGAGGAGGAGCGTGCGGCGGTTCGCGCCAATCTGCTCGAGCGGACCGAGCAGGTCGCCTTCCACGTCATCGAGCGTTCGCGCATCCATCGCGTTCCCTACGACAGCCACGCAGTGCGGTCGCTGTCCTCCGTGCTCGCTCCGGCCTGCCTGGCGATGCTGCACGAGGAGCCGAAGGCGCGGGAGTGGCTGGACTACGCGCTGGAGTATTTCTCGTGCCTGTACACGCCGTGGGGAGGCAAGGACGGAGGCTGGGCGGAAGGTCCGATGTACTGGACGACGGGACTTGCCTATTTGATCGACGCGTTTAATCTGATTCGCAATTATACGGAGATCGATTTGTTCCGCAGGCCTTTTTTCGCGAAAACCGGGGATTTCCCGCTATACTGCAACGCGCCAGGCACGATTAGGGCCAGCTTCGGCGACCAGTCGACCCTCGGCGAGCCGCCGAGCCTGAAAACGGCCTACAACATCCGGCAATTCGCCGGGCTGACGGGCAACGGGCTGTATCAATGGTATTTCGAGCGGGTCAAGGAGGCCGATCGCGACGCCGACGCGAAGTTTTACAACTACGGCTGGTGGGATTTCCGTTTCGACGACATGCTGTACCGGCACGACTATCCGGATGTGAAGCCGGTTGCTCCGGTTCCGGGGGCGATCGAACCGGTCAAATGGTTCCGCGACGTCGGCTGGGTAGCCATGCACCGGCGGATGGACGATCCGGACGAACATATCCAATTGCTTGTCAAGAGCAGTTCCTACGGCTCGATCAGCCACAGCCACGGCGACCAGAACGGCTTTCTGCTGCACGCTTACGGCGAGCCGCTGGCCATCGACAGCGGCTATTACGTCGCCTTCGGCAGCACGATGCACCGCAATTGGCGGCGTCAGACGATCTCCAAAAACACGCTGCTCATCGACGGGATCGGGCAGTATGCGGACGGGGACAAGGTGCTGTGCAAGGAAGCGTACGGCGTCGTCGAAGAGGTGCGCTCCGAGCCGGGCGCCGGTTACGTTCGGATGGACGCCTCCGCGGCTTATCGAGCGACGGTTCCGTATTTGCGGCGTTTCGTCCGCGAAGTGTATTGGCTCGACGAATCGTACATCGTGATCGTCGACTCCGTCGACCTCGACCGCCCCGGCAGGGCGGCGTGGCTGATGCATACGCTGAATCGGATGAACCTGAAAGGCCAGACGTTCCGCGCGATCGGCGAGAAAGCGGAGCTCGAGGGCAGATTCGTCTACTGCTCGTCGGGCGAGCTGACGCTGAGCCAGCACGACCGCTTTACCGGCGTAGACCCTTCGGAGCTGGACGGGCTGGCAAATCAATGGCATCTGACGGCGGAGACGCAGGCGGCGACCGGCCATCGGATCGTCTCCCTGCTCGTGCCGATGAAGAAGGGGGAGAACAAATTCGTCTCCTATTTCATCGACGATCAGGATCACGGCATTCATCTGTATTTCACGGACGAACGCGGCACGACGCGCAGGGTGGCCGTGAACAAAGCGTATTAGGCGGACTCGGTTGGCAGACATATTGAGGGTCGCAAGATAGATTTCCGGCCGGGCGCATCGTCAGGAGGAATAAGTGAGCGCAGGCTTGCAAAGAAAGGGGAATGGGCGAATGAGCAACATCGGAGTTTGGGAACCGGCCGAGCCGGGCGTGAAGCGCAAAATATTGCGCGCCGAGGGCGGCATGATGATGATGGAGGTCCATTTCGAGGACGGCGCGGAAGGGTACGAGCACGAGCATCCGCACGAGCAGATGTCGTATTGCCTGCGCGGCGCGATGGAATTTACGATCGACGGCGTACGCACGGTCGTCCGGCAGGGCGAGACGATCTACATTCCGGGAGGCGCGCGTCACGGAGCGAAGGCGCTTGAGCCGTCGGCGCTGCTCGACGCGTTCACGCCGGTCCGGGAGGATCTCGTTCGGCGTTGATCTCCCGCGGAAGCTGCGCAATACAGAAACGCGTCGGGGCGTCCTACTAGGGCGTGTATGCATACTCCGAGGAAAGCAGATGTTGCCGAATGTTCGTTCCATGCAAGGAACTTTTGTGAAGGCGTACTGGAGGTACGTCAAGCAAAAGTGACGAAGCAGGGGGCGAAAAGGCGGTGATAGATGCCCCTGAGCGGGTTTGCATACACGCCCTAAGGGCGACTGGCGCGTTTTTTCGTACGCTGGGAAGGAGGTCGGAGGGTAAGGGAGTGCCGCGTGGCGTGCGTGTACGTAGGCTAAAGTGGGAAGTAGTACCGTGCGGCGTGCTAATGGAGCGAGTCCGGAGGCTGGAGAGGGAAATAGTACCGCGTGGCGCGCTTATGGTGCGGAACGTAGGCTGGAGCAGGAGATAGTACCGTGCGGCGTGCTAATGGTGGGGGAACGAGGACTGGAGCGGTAAATAGTGCCGTGTGACGTGCTTACGGTGCGGGAACGTGGGCTGGGGCTGGAAATAGTACCGTGCAGCGTGCTTATGGTGCGTGTACGTAGGCTAAAGTGGGAAGTAGTACCGTGCAGCGTGCTTATGGAGCGGGTCCGGAGGCTGGAGCAGGAGATAGTACCGTGCGGCGTGCTTATGGTGCGGGGCTGAGCGAAGGGGATAGCTCCATTAATTAAAACTAAAATTATGTTTTAATACAAATATATTGATGAAACGAGGGTATTGAGATAAAATAAATGTAATAGTGATAATGAGAGAAGGTGGCCGGAAGATGCTGGAGCTTAGTTTTAACGAACCGGACAAGCTGGTGGCGGTAGCGCACGCGTTGTCGACGAGAGCGAGGGCGGATATGCTGCGCTTGCTGAGCACGAGGAAGATGAACGTCGTGGAAATCTCCGAACAGCTGGGCCTGCCTGTGTCCACGGTGGCGAACAACGTGAAGATTCTCGAAGCGGCCGGCCTGATCAATACCGAGCTGCTGCCTGCGACGCGCGGCGCGATGAAGGTGTGCAGCCGGAATTACGACGATATCCATTTCGATTTCAATGTCCAGAAGACGCTGCCGAAAGGCGAGAGCGGCCAATACTTGGTTGAACTCCCGATCGGCCACTACAGCGACTGCGAAGTGTATCCGACTTGCGGACTGGCCGGTGTGGACGATTTTATATGCAAGGAGGACGAGCCGGCGCAATTTTATCGGCCGAGACATATCGAAGCGCAGCTCATCTGGTTCCGCAAAGGCTACGTCGAATATTTGCTCCCGCTCGAAATTCCGTCCGGCGCCCGCATCGAGGCGTTGGAGCTGTCGATGGAAATCTGCTCCGAGGCGCCGAACTACGACAACAACTGGCCTTCGGACATTACGCTGTGGGTGAACGAACGGGAAATCGGCACCTGGACCAGTCCCGGCGATTTCGGCGGCCGACGCGGCAAGCTGAATCCGTCCTGGTGGGGAGACATGGCGACGCAGTACGGCTTGCTCAAGACTTGGCGAATTACGCACGAACGGACGCTGCTGGATATGATTCCGGTATCCGATACGTCGCTCGCCGATCTGAACTTGAGCAGACGCCCGAGCGTTCGGCTGCGAATCGGCGTCAAGGAGAATGCGGTCAACAAAGGCGGGGTAAACTTATTCGGAACGCGATTCGGCGATTACGAGCAGGATATCCGGATGAAAGTGGATTACGTTATGGACTGAGCTCTTTGATAAAATGACCTTTTGTTACACGATTCGTGAACTTAAAGGTCATTTTTTATTACTTATATTACAAAAATATTAGATGAAACCGTTGACAATATAGAATTAAAGCCCTAATATGAGTGTATAGAAACAAGATTCATGTAATTAAACATTATATTTATTTTGTTTCTAAATAAGCTCGGCAAAAGATAAGGGAGGCAAATATGAAAAAGAGCTATTCGATCGTACTTGCAACACTGCTGTCCACTTCCTTGCTATTAAGCGCCTGCGGAGGCAATGACAACAAAGGCGGCAACGCTTCTCCGGCTCCGTCCGACGCGTCGTCCTCGGAAGCTTCCGCTCCGGCGGACGCGGGCAGCGGCGCCAAAGTCACGCTGTCGTTCTGGACGCTGTTCGACGGCGGCGACGGCGAGAACATGCAGACGCTGATCGACGAATTCAACAAGTCCCATCCCGATATCGTCGTCAAGAACACGAAGCTCGTATGGGGCGAATATTACACGAAACTGATTACCGCAGTCGGCAACGGCAACGGTCCGGACGTCGGCATTTCCCACACGTCCCGTCTGCCTGACCTGATCGACCAAGGCGTCGTAACGGAGCTTGACGACGTGGCTGACGCAGCGGGCGTCGACTGGGCTTCTTATAACCAAAACCTGTTGAACGCGACGGTCGTGGACGGCAAGCACTACGCGGCTCCGATCGATACGCATCCGTTCATTATGTACTACAACAAAAAACTGCTGAAGGATGCCGGGCTGCTCGGCGACGACGGCAAGCCGGTTCTGGAACAGTCCGCCGAAGGTTTCGACACTTTCCTGAAGACGCTTAAGGAGAAGCTGCCGAGCAAGGTAACGCCGTTCGCGCTCTCCAATTCCAACGACGATCCATACCGCCTCTGGTGGGCGCTGTACTCCCAATTGGGCGGCAACGACATCGTATCCGACGACCTGCAGTCCGCAAGCGTCGATGCCGAGAAGGGCGCAAAAGCGGCCGATTACGTACAGAAGCTGTTCACGAACGGCTATATCAAGAAGAACGATCCGGACTTCTACAAAAACTTCCAAAGCGGTACGGCCGCCATCATGATGACGGGCGTATGGGCGACGGGAATTTGGGAATCGACGAAAGACTTCGAGTTCGGCGCCATGCCGATTCCGAAAATCTTCGATCAAGAAGCGACATGGGGAGATTCCCATACGATCATTCTTCCGACAACGAAGAGCAACGATCCGGAGAAACGCAAAGCCGCGCTCGTATTCGCCGACTGGGTCGCTTCCAACGGTCACATTTGGGCGAAGGCAGGCCACATTCCTTCGAAGCCTTCCGTCATCGAAAGCCAGGAGTTCAAGGATCTGCCGTACCGCAGCGACTACGCGATGGTAGCCAGCACGGTTAAATTCAACAAGCCTTCCACGAAAAACTGGCAAATCCGCGACAACGCCTCGTTCAAATTCCTGAACGAAGTCTGGGCGAACAAGATGTCTCCGGCGGACGCCATGGTCAAACTGCAAGAGGGCGTCCAAAAAGTGCTTAGCGAATAAGACCGAACGATAGACATACATGTTCCGACAAGCTTGCGGTTCGCGCAACCGCAAGCTTGTCGACCACAAAGGAAGAGGCGAGGCGCGAATGAGGATGAACAAATGGAGGGCGGACGTACAGGCGTTCCTGTTCCTGTTGCCGTTCCTTCTCGTTTATGTACTGTTTACCTTCTGGCCGATGATCAAGGGCGTGCAGATGACGTTCTACAAGTGGACGTTGATCAAGAAAATGCAATACGTCGGCTGGGACAACTATCGGCGGATGCTGCAGGATCAGGAAATGTGGGACGCTCTATGGCATTCCACGATTTTCGTTCTGTTGACGACGCCGACGATGCTCGTGCTCGCTATCGTGCTGGCGATGATCGCCAACCGCAAGTCGCGGCTGCAGAAGTTTTATCGCAGCATTTTTTTCTTGCCAAGCGTATTGTCCGTTGCGGTCGCATCGTTTCTGGGACTGTTCGTGTTCCAGCCGTATACGGGACTGGTGAACTCCGTACTTCATTTGCTCGGCGTGTTATCGGATCAACGCGAGATCTTCTGGCTGACGGAAACGAATCTCGCCTGGATTGCCATCTCTCTCATTACGCTGTGGTGGACGGTAGGTTTTAATTTCATCTTGTATTTGTCCGCCATGCAGGATATTCCCGATGAAATTTACGAGGCCGCCCGGTTGGACGGCGCGAACGATAGACAGGTGTTCTGGCGCATCACTCTTCCGTATTTGAGCCCGATCACCAAGACGATTACGATGCTTCAGATCATCGCTTCCTTCAAAGTCTTCTTGCAGATCTACATCATTACGGGAGGCGGACCGCTCGATCAGACGCGTCCGATTATCCAATTGATCTACCAGACGGGCTTCAGGAAGAACGATCTCGGCTATGCGGCCACGATGTCGTATATGCTGTTTGCGATTTTGCTGGTGCTGTCCATTATCCAATACGTCATTAACAACCGGAAAGGAGCGAATGCCTAGATGAAATGGTTCTATCGCATCGTCTCCGTGGTGATGGCCGCCATCTTCCTCTTGCCGGTCATCTGGATGCTCGTCGTCTCGATCAAGGAAGAAGGCATGAAGATTGTAACCGTCGTTGACTGGTTCACGCCGCCTTACTCCTTGGCGGTATACGATCAAATTTTGAACGGCACGAAGCTGACGGACTGGCTTCTGAACAGCGTGCTCGTGGCGGTATTCGTCACGCTGTTGACCGTTGTCGTCGCGGCCATGGCGGGGTTTGTCCTCTCCAAGGTTCCGTTCCGCTACCGCGCGGTCGCTTTCTTCTTCATTCTCTCCGGCTTGCTGATCCCGGGCGAGGCGATCATCATTCCGCTGTACCAAGTCGCGAAAGACATGAACCTGCTGAACTCCTACGAAGGCTTGATCATTCCGGTGCTGGCGTCTCCGGTCGCCGTCATCGTTCTGAAGAGCTTCTTCGACGGCGTGCCGAACGATCTGCTGGAAAGCGTACAGATCGACGGAGGAGGCACTTGGCGCATTTTCACGAGCATTATGATTCCGCTTATCCGTCCGGCTCTCGCCTCCATGGCGATTCTGACGTTCATCGGTTCCTGGAACAACTTCCTGTGGCCGTTCTTGTCCATTACCGACGATAACTTGTTTACGCTACCGATGGGTATCCCGACGTTGATGAGCCAGTATTCGGAAGATTACGTCAAGCCGATGGTCGTCAACACGATCGCTTCCTTGCCGATCATGCTGCTGTTCATCATCTTCGAGCGCCAGATCGTGAAAGGCGTCAGCCTGTCGGGGATCAAAGGGTGACGGAGAAGGCGGCGGAGCGCAAGCGGGAGAGGGCCATCGACCTCTTCAAAGGCTTGCTCGTTCTCGGCATGGTGTACTGCCATACGCTGCAATTTTTCAGCGATCCGCAAGTGTATCCGAACGGACAGAAGTTTATCGAAGTCATCAATCTGATCACGTTCTCAGGCTTCGTATTCAGCTTCGGTTACGTCTCCCAGCTGTCGTATTACGGGAAGCCGTTCCGTCTGGCTGCGCCTCGCATGCTGATGGCGGCGCTCAAGACGTTGGTTGCTTTCTACGTATCCGGAGCGGCCTTTCGGCTGTTTATCGACGGCAGAGTGCTTTCCTGGGCGAACATCAAACCGATTTTGACGCTGAACGATATGCCCGGCTGGTCCGAATTTCTGGCCTCGTTCACGTATTTGATGATTGCAGGTTTAATCTTGTTCGTGCCGCTGCGACGGCTGGCCGAGATCAAATGGCTCGGCTTCGTCGTCGCCGGCGCGCTGCTGCTGACGACGTTTATCCCTTACGGCTCGATTCATTGGATGAAGTGGGGACCGCTTATCGGAACGAGGGATTTTGCCTCCTTCCCGGTGCTGCAATACTTTCCTTATTATTTGCTCGGCATGCTGTTCGCGCGCTACCGCATCGTATGGGATTGGCGCGTGCTCGCGGGGGCGATCGTCGCTTCGGGCGCGTTCGTGTGGAAGTGGCTGTCCACGGAAGGGCAGCCGCTTCCCGAGCGGTTTCCGCCTTCGATCTGGTGGATCGTCGGACCCGCGCTGCTGCTGTACGGCTATTACTTGCTTAGCCGGTTGATGGAGAAGTATCCGGCTCCGTTCGTTCCGCTGGAAGCGATGGGCCGCAACGTGCTCTGGTATCTGGTCATGAGCAACGTCCTGATCTTCGCGCTCAAGGGCAATCAGCAGGACAACTTGCTGCTCAGCGCATGGGACGGATTTCTGATGGCGCTCGTCTTGCTCGGAGTCGTGTCGTTCAGCGTCTGGATTATTACGAAGAAACGCTAAAAATGCTTATTAAGGCAAGAGTGCGGAGGGTGCAAATGAAGAGATTGGGGTGGGCGGGCATTCTGATGGTCGCGTTAAGCGTGGGTGGCTTCGGATGTGACGCGAATCGCGACGATAAGCCGTTGCCGCCGCAGCATACGTATGCGAATCCGATCAGCTTGCCCGACGAATGGAGCGAATACGGGCTGGGAGATCCCTTCGTGTTCTCCTATAACGGCTACTATTATTTGTACGTCAGCACAAGGGACACCGACCCGGGCGTTAAAGTGTGGCGCTCGGACAATCTGATCGATTGGACGTACGAAGGGCTGTGCGCCGACGATCCGATAACGACCGCGGCTTACGCGCCGGAGGTCCGCTACTGGAACGGCAAGTTCTATATGTACACTTCGCCGGCGGGACAGGGGCATTACGTCCTGGTCGGCGATCGGCCGACCGGACCGTTCGAAGTCGCGACGGACAACTTCGGCCGAACGATCGACGGATCGACGTTCGTGGACGACGACGGCAAGTGGTATTTCTACTACGCGGGCACGCAGGGCATTCAAGCGGCTCCGATGCCGGATCCGCTGACGGTGGGACCGGAGGAAATCCAGACGGGCGCGTACATGGGCGGCTGGACCGAAGGGGCGACCGTGTTCAAAAGAAACGGCAAGTATTATATGACGTATACCGGCAATCACGTGTTCAGCAGCGGATACCGGGTGGACGTCGCCGTCAGCGACGATCCGCTGCGAGGTTTCGCAGAGCAGGCGAACAACCCGGCGCTGCTGCGCACGGAAGGAGCTACCGTCGGACTCGGCCACAACTCGGTCGTGACCGGACCGGATCTGGACACGCAGTATATGGTGTACCACAATCTCGAAGGCCATGGCGTCGTCGGACCGCTGCGGCATATGAACCTCGATCGGATCGTATGGAACGGAGACCGCCTGCGGGTGGCCGGCCCGACCTCCGATCCGCAGCCCGTGCCGGCGATGCCGGCATTCTCGGATCGTTTCGAAGGGGAATCGCTGGACAAGTCCTGGAAGCGCGAGGGCAAGGCGGAGTGGACGACGAGTCCGGACGAAGGGCTGCTCGCGGACGCCGCGGGCGGGGAAGGTCTATCGATGCTGCTGTCCGATGCTCGCACAGGCGTGGATTACACGGCGGAATTTCATGTTCAGCACCTTTCCGGCGAAACCGGCCGTTCGGGAGTCGTCTTCTCCTATCGGGACGACGATCATTACGGTCTGGTGCAATGGAAGGCCGAGACGAGAGAAATCGAAGCGAGGTTCGTGCAGGACGGCCAAGCGGTCCCGCTTGACGGCGCGACCGCGCGGATTCCGGATAATCTCGATATCGGAGAGCTGCAGAAGCTGCGGCTTGAAGTGAGAGGGAGCACCGTTCGCGTCTACGCGGAGGGCATGCGCCTGCTGACGTTGACGCTGCCCGGCGAAGCGGGCGAAGGACGGATCGGTTATGCCGTCGAAGGGGCGCAAGCGCGTTACGGCTATGTCGCCTTCAGCAATGTCGTCGACGGCAGCGGCGCCAACGTTGCTTATGCGCCTGTACCTGGAATCGTGGACGCAATCCACAACGAGAAAGGCCCGGCGGCCGGCTACTCGCTCGCCGAAGACGGCAACGGAGGCTTCGCCGCGGCGCAGCTTGGCAAGGGATCGCGGTTGACGTATGTCGCGAACGTCGCGAAGGGCGGCGAATACAGCTTGCGATTCCGCCTGAACGCGGGCGCGGCGGGAGCGAAGTTCAAGCTGCTGGAGGACGGCTCCGCTGTGGCCGGCAGTGTGGAAGTTAAGCCCGATCCCGCTGCGAACGCGTGGCAGACGGTCGTCGTGAACGGGGTAAAGCTCAGCGAGGGCGTCCACCGATGGACGTTCGAGGTCGAGAAGGGCGAGATGGCGTTGTCCTGGATCGAGGCGGCGGTCTACGTTCCCGTCGAAGCAAGGACGGACGAGTTCGACGCGAAGCTCATATCGGGCTGGACGAGGTACGAAGGGGATTGGTCCGTCAAGGACGGAGAGCTTCGCTCCTCATCGACGACGAACGGCAAGCTCGTGACAGGCGAAGACGGCTGGACGGATTACGAAGTGCAAGCGGACGTCTCCGTGCCGGAAGCGGGCAGTCAATCGGGCATCGCGGTACGGGTGACCGAGCCCGCGAACGGCATGGAGCTGAATCAGAATCGGGACGATTTCCTGCGGGGCTATTACGCCTATGTCGACGAGAGTGGCGTCCATCTCGTGAAGCACGATTACAATACCGTTCCGCTGGCGGACAAGGAGATGGCGATGCCTGCCGCCGGAGAGATGATTCAATTGAAAATCAGAGCCGTCGGCAACCGGATTTCCGTATTTGTCGACGAGGCCGAAGAGCCGGCGATCGAGTACGCGGACGCCAGCGTGCGGACGTTCTTGAACGGCCGAATCGCGCTTAAGACGGTTGCCGCCGCCGGCCGATTCGACCATGTTCGGATCGAGCCGATACTACACAGATAACGCATGACGAAGGGAACAGGTGAGTACACGATGACTTTAAGCCTATATCGGCCGGACTATCCGCGACCTCAGTTCGTAAGACAGGAATGGATGAACCTTAACGGGGAATGGGACTTCAGATTCGACGACGGCAACCAAGGAGAGACGGAGCAGTGGTTCCGTTCGTTCGCCGGAGACCGCACAATCGTCGTGCCGTTCTCCTACGAGACGAAGGCGAGCGGCATCGAAGATCCGACCGCGCACCCGCACGTCTGGTATCGCCGCGCGTTCGACGTGCCGGCTGAGCAGCGGGGACGCAACGTCGTGCTTCATTTTCAAGGCGTCGATTACTTGGCCAAAGTATGGGTGAACGGCGAATACGTCGGTTCCCATGAAGGCGGTTATGCCGCTTTCTCATTCGATGTCACTTCGCTGCTCCGCTCCGACGGCGCCAACGAAATCGTCGTGAAGGCCGAAGACGCCGAGAGCGGCACGCAGCCGAGAGGCAAGCAGCGCTGGCGCACCGCCAATTTCGGGTGCTGGTACGTGCAGACGACGGGAATCTGGCAGACGGTATGGCTGGAATACGTCGACCCGAGCCATCTGCAATCGGTCAAAATGACGCCGGACGTAGACGCGAACGCCGTCCGCATCGATTACCGGGTCAGCGACAAGTCCGCAGCTGGGCAACCGCTGCGGTTGACGACCGCGATCACGATGGACGGGGAAATCATCCGGGAAACGACGCAGCTCGTCGACCGCTCGGCTTTCTCCGCGACGTTCGATCTGATCAGCGAGAAGCGCGAATGGCGCGTCGAGTACTGGAGCCCGAGCAATCCGAAGCTGTATGAGGTAACGTTCACGCTGACGGAAGGCGACCAAGTCGTCGACCGCGTCTCCTCCTATTTCGGCTTGCGCAAAATCGCGATCGTCGGCGAGCGGATCATGCTCAATTACGATCAGTTGTATCAACGTCTGATTTTGGATCAGGGATATTGGCAGGACAGTCACTTGACGCCGCCATCGGAAGAGGCGATCATTGCGGACATCGACGCCATCTTGGCGATGGGTTACAATGGGGTGCGCAAGCATCAGAAAATCGAGGACGCCCGCTTCCTGTACTGGTGCGACGTCAAAGGCCTGCTCGTCTGGTCCGAAGCGGCCGCGACTTACGAGTTCAACGACGAGGCCGTCGATCGGTTTACCCGCGAATGGCTGGAAATCGTGCAGCAGCAATACAACCACCCGAGCATTATTACGTGGGTGCCGTTTAACGAATCGTGGGGCATTGGCAACGTGTTCTCCGATCGCCGTCAACAGCAGTTCACGGAAGCGATCTACCACCTCACGAAGGCGATCGACCCGAACCGGCCGGTCATTGTGAACGACGGATGGGAGCATACGGTGTCCGACATTCTCACGCTTCACGATTACGAGGAAAACGGAGACTCGTTCTTGCAGCGTTACGCCGACAAGGACGCGATTGCCGGCAACAAGCACTCGTTCAACAATTGGCGGTTCGCGATGGCCCAAGGCTACGCTTATCGCGGGCAGCCGGTCATCATCAGCGAATTCGGCGGCATCGCGTTCAAGGACGAGAAGGGATGGGGCTACGGCAACCAGGTAGACAACGAAGAATCGTTCCTCGCCCGCTTCAGAGGCATCACGCAAGCGATCAAGTCGACGCCGTACGTCAGCGGCTATTGCTACACTCAGATCACCGACGTGCAGCAGGAAGTGAACGGATTGCTGACGGAAGACCGCAAGCCGAAAGTTCCGCTGGAAAAAATACGCGAGATCAATCTGGCGTAACGAAAGCCGACTAGTCGCCCCGCATCCGCTCCGGATGCGGGGTTGTCTGCGTTATTGCCGAGTCTTCCGCTGACGACCGGCGGGTGCGGCGGCTTACCAGACGCCAAAAAGCGTTGTTGGATCGTTCGACAGCCATTAGAATAGGAAGAAACGACAATCAGGGGGAAACGCGATGGGTATGGACAGAGAATGGATCAGATTGTGGCCGGGCGACGCTCCGGGCGCGCAAGGCGGCGGGGACGAGGATACTCCGGCGATTCAAGCCTACCCGGTTCAACAGAGAGGAAGAGGGGCGGTCATTGTGCTCCCCGGCGGCGGATACGGCACGCGCGCGGGCCATGAGGGAGAACCGATCGCGCTTTGGCTGAACGGCATCGGCATTCCCGCATTCGTGCTGCGCTACCGGGTCGCGCCGTATCGGCATCCGAGCCCGCTGACCGATGCGCAAAGAGCGGTGCGCTATGTTCGGCATCATGCCGGACAATGGGGGATCGATCCGGGGAAAATCGCCGTGCTCGGCTTCTCCGCGGGAGGGCATCTCACCGTATCGGCCGGGACTCATTACGACGGCGGCAATCCGGAAGCGGCCGATCCGATCGACCGGGAATCGTGCCGTCCTGACGCGATCGTGCCTTGTTATCCGGTCGTGACGATGCAGCGTCCCTTCGTGCATGAAGGATCGCGGGCGAATTTGCTGGGCGAAGATCCCAATCCGTCGCTTGTGGAGTCGTTCAGCGGCGAGAAGCAGGTCACGCCGGACACGCCCCCGGCCTTCATCTGGCATACGGCCGACGACGGGGCCGTACCGGTCGAGAACGCGCTGTTGCTCGCCGGGGCGTACAGCCGGAACAAGGTGCCCTACGAGCTGCACGTCTACGAAACGGGGCAACACGGGCTGGGACTCGCGAAGGAAGACGAGCGCGTGGCGACGTGGACGGATTTGTGCGGTTCCTGGCTGATCAAGCGGGGCTGGTGACGCACGGCGCGGGAGTTAAAGCGCCGTCGCAACGGCAACGGATCTGAGTGAGATGGGAGCTGCGTCATGTTATTCGTGTGGATCGCGTTATGGGCGGTCGCGCTGATTTTGCTGATCGCGGACCCGCGTTCCGCCGTGAACCGGAGGCTGAGCGCGGTCGCCTTGAGCGGCGGAGCGGGCGCTCTCGCGGCGACGCTGTCGGATTCTTTTATTCCGTATATTCGCGAGAGCCGACCCCATGCCGGTTTGGAGGAAGCGCTGTACTCTGTGCAGGTGGCGGCTTCGTTAACCTCGTATTACGGTCTGCCGTACTTTTTTATTCTGTTCGCCCTGGCTTATCGACCGGTTCGGCTGCAAGGCGCTCTGCGATGGGGCGTTCCGCTGCTCCTGCTGCTGCCTGTCGTCTATTGTCTCGCATTTACGCCTCCGTACAACGAATATCAGCCGGTCTCCCACTCGATCATCGTCTGGTGGGCCGTGCCTTATTTTCTGACTGCCGCGGCAATCGTCCTGTCCAAAAAAACGGGGCATCGCACGCTGTCCCACACGCATTGGATCATCTGTCTGGCGGTGCTGCCCACCACGCTGCTGGGGATGGTGATGAGCTACGTGCTTCCGAGCCTGGGCATGCTGCGCATGTGGCGGTACAACGTGTGGTTCGTAGGCATCGGGGTCGCGGTGTTCCTGATCGGGCTGTTTACGTACGGATTTCTCGGGATGAGGCTGCTTGTCGACAGACGGCGGCTCGATTCCACGCTGCGGGCGGTCACGTCGGGGACGGCGATTCTTCATCATGCGATCAAGAACGACGTAGGGAAAATGCGGCTTTTTACCGAGAAAATGAAGAGCTACGCGGAGACGACGAACCAACCGGAGCTGCTCGAGGATCTGGCGGTCGTGCAGAAGGCTTCGAGCCATATCCAGGAGATGATCTCCCGCGTGCATCGGCGGACGGAGGATCTGGAAATCCGACCTCGGGACGTTCGGCTGGACGAGCTCGTTCGCGAGACGATCAAGCCGTTCGTTCCTCGGCTCGGGCAAGTCCGGTTGGAGCTGGAGCTGGCGGAAGGCTGGAACTGCCGGGTCGATCCGGCGCAGACGGGAGAGGCGCTGGGCAACGTCGTATCCAACGCGCTGGAGGCGATGAACGGGCGGGGGACGCTGGTCGTGGCGCTGAAGGAAGGCAAGCGCGAGCTGACGCTGGAGATTCGGGATACGGGACCGGGGATGACCAAGTTTCAAGCCGTGCAGGCGCTGGAACCGTTCTATACGACGAAGGGGGGAGCCGGCGGATTCGGTCTGGGACTGCCGTACGCCTACCACGTCATGCGCAAGCACGGAGGTTCTCTGCATCTGAGCAGCAAAATCGGTGAGGGCGCGAGCGTGTACTTGGTTTTTCCGAAAAAGAGCGTAGGGGCGGTCAAAGCGACTAGCTCGATATCCCCTTCCATCAGTGGATCGCCGGGATGATCGCTTCGGTTGGGGAGGAGAGGAGTATCCCTTTCGGTCAGGGAGCAGGCTTAGGGGCCGGTTTGTCCCGGGAAGAAGATGAGATATCCCTCTTGCTCAGGCTAAAGTCCGGTTGACCCGCACAGGGAAAAGAGACAAAGAGGAGGCGTATGCGGATGGATCTTATCAAAGTCGGAATCGTAGAGGACGACAAGGATTGGCTTCGCGGCCTGCGCGCCTATCTGGACGGGCAATCGGACATCGAAGTGGTGTTCGCGACGGACGATCCTCAAGCGCTGCGGGATGAGCTGGCTCCGGGCGGGCTTGCGGCGGATGTCGTCCTGATGGACATTATGCTGCACGGCGAGCCGGAGGGCATTCGATTGGCAGAGGAAGTCGCGGCGGCCACGGGAGCCCGGGTCGTCATGCTCACTTCCATGGAGGAAAAGGAGCTGATCTTCCGTTCCTTCCAGGCCGGGGCGATCGACTACCAGATCAAAGGCGACTTCGAATCGCTTCCGAATGCGGTCCGCGCCGCCGCGAGACGGGAATCTCCGATCAGTCCGGCGGCCGCCGAGCGGATGCGCGAGGAGTTCCGCAGGCTGAAGCAGCTGGAGCTCGAGTTCGAGAAGAAGAAGATGCAGGATCTCATCACGCCTTCCGAGCTGGAGCTGTTGAAGCTGATCGACAAGGGCTATACCCAGACCGAGATCGCGGGGCGGCTCGTCCTGTCGATCCGCACGGTCAAAAACCACGTTAACCACATTCTGAAAAAGCTCGGCTCCAAAGGTTCCAAAGAGGCCGCGCGCGAGGCGAAGGACAAGGGTTTGTTTTGAGAGTACAGTCGGTCCCCGCCGCTCTCGCGCAATAGAGCCGCCGCGCGTGCTTATAGTTGCCAGCCCCCTGGGTTCGCGCACAGTAGAGCCGTCGCACGTGCTTATAGTTGCCAGCCCCCGCCGCTCCCGCACAATAGAGCCGTCGCACGTGCTTATAGTTGCCAGCCCCCGCCGCTCCTGCGCAATAGAGCCGTCGCACGCGCTTATAGTTGGCAGCCCCCGCCGCTCCCGCGCAATAGAGCCGCCGCACGTGCTTATAGTCGCCAGCCCCCTGGGTTCGCGCACAGTAGAGCCGCCGCACGTGCCTATTGTCTCCATTCCCTCCATGCCAGCTAACCTCAGAGAGTTTATGACAAGGTACCAAGAAAAGTTGGTACTTTTTTTCGTGCGTCAATTTTCTAGAATGAAGTTGTAAAGAGTGACGCACAATTTCCAAATACACCCTATGGAATGGGGCGAGGAGGATGGGCATGGCTACGACGGATTTCGCGCCGTTCTCGGCGGCGCATGCGCTGGGAATGGCGATGGCCGCGGCGATCGTTGTCGGCATCGTTCTGTTCCGGCGGCGGTTTCGCACCCCGCGCGCGAACCGGGGCGCGAGGTATGCTCTTGTCGCGATACTGGTCGTCTGCGAGCTGTCGCTGCAAGCGTGGTACGGAATAACGGACAACTGGGGCCTGCATTCCTTGCCGCTTCAACTGTGCAGCGTCATGATGTGGCTGTCGGCGATCGCGCTGCTCACGCGCAGCCGCAGGCTGTACGAGGTAACGTTCTTCCTCGGCATTATCGGCGCGATGCAGGCGCTGCTCACGCCCAATCTGGACGCGGGGTACCCGGAATTCCGCTACTTTCATTTCTTCATCGCGCACGGCGCCATTATCGGGGCAAGCCTGTTCCTGACCGCGATCGAAGGCTACCGCCCGACGACGGCGTCGGTGTTCCGGGCGCTCGGCTGGCTTCATGTCATCGCGGTTCCCGCCGCCGTCGCGAACGCGCTGACGGGCGCCAACTTCATGTTTCTCGCCCGCAAGCCGAGCACCGCATCGCTGCTGGATCTGCTGGCTCCGTGGCCGTGGTATCTGCTTCAACTTGAGCTGGTCGCGCTTGCGCTCTGTTTTCTTATGCTGGGCATCGTCAGACTTATCGATCGTCTGCTTCATATTCGCGCCGCCAAGGCGCGCCAATTCTAGGAGGCTGATGCAAGATGGATACGCTTCTCCGCAAGCACTGGACTTCCCTGCTCGGCGTATTGTTTATTCTGGCCGCATTCATTACGCTCTTCAAATACTCGATCGAACAAGGGTGGATAACCGACGGAATGAAGATCGCCGCGGGCTTGCTCAGCGGGGCCGGTCTATGCATCGCAGGCCAAGCGCTGGCCGGTCGCGCTCCCAAGTGGGCTGCGGGCGTTCAGATCATGATCGGCCTGGGCGCCTGTCTGCTCTACGCGACGTTCTCGTTCGCCGGGGTCTACTATCGGTTGTGGAACCCGATGACCGTGCTCGTCGGGATGACCGCGGTAACCGCGGCAGCGTCGGCCTACGCCTATCGCTTCGACTCGCGGCTGTTGATGAACATCGCCCTGGCGGGCGGGCTGCTGTCCCCGCTCCTGATGCAGCCGGAGACGGACCAGGTGTTTACTTTGTTTCTCTACCTGTTCGTCCTGAACTCGGCCTTCTTCTTCCTGAGCATCGCCAAAGGCTGGAGCGAGCTGCGAATCGGCGCGTTTATCGGCACATGGGTCATCTACGCGGCGTATTACGTGCACTTCGATCCGCCTACGGACGGGCTGTGGAGCATGCCTCTTCGCTACGCGACGGCGGCCTTCGTCTTCTACCTGGCCGGCTTCCTGATCGCGTCGTGGCGGAACAACCGCTGCTTCGACGGCTGGAACCTGTATCTGACCTTGGCCAACGGCGTGTTGTTCGGCACGTGGTCAATCTTCATCCTGCATGGAGAACTGCATTACGCCTACGTTCTGGCGCTGATCGGACTGAGCTACCTTGTCTCGGGGACTGTCGTCCTCCGGCTCGCCAAGCGTCTGCAGACCGCATCCGCCAGTCAATTGGCCGGAGGAGGGGCTTTGCTGCTGCTCGCATTCTCTCATCTCGGAAGCGGGATGGACGCCAAGCCGCTCGTCAACGTGTTTTTCTGGGGCGGAATCGCCGCGGCGCTGACCGTGCTGGGACATCGCAAAAAATACGGATGGGCAAGTCTGATCGCAATCGCCGTCTGGATCGTTGTCGGGGTCTACTGGTTTCTGGTGACTTGGGATACGCCGAGAGGAGATTGGTTCGGCACGTTCATCCCTTTCCTGAACTGGGGCGCGCTGTCGTGGGCGCTGCTGGCCTTCGTCGGCTTCTACTTGTCCGTTACAGGAATATCTTTCAGATTGACAAAGGAAACCGCCGCGTTTCTGTCGAATTTAATCGCAGTATTCTCCCATCTCATCGTGGGCGGACTGCTGACCGTGCAGATCGAAACCGCGTTTCTCGTCTACGCCGAGGACGCTCCGGGCCGGCTCGTTCAGTTGTCGCTAAGCGTATCTTGGGGAGTTTACGCGTTGCTGCTTACTCTGTGGGGCACTGTCGCCCGCCAGCAACTGTTTCGCATTTTCGGAGCGGCAGTGCTGCTGCTCGTCGCCGGCAAGGCGTTTTTCCTGGACCTGGAGGGCGAGGAGATGCTGTACAAATGCGGCGTGCTGCTGGTACTGGGCGGGATTTCCTTCTTGATCACCTGGATTAACGGCAAGCAGCGCGAGAGCGCCGGAAAGTCCGAATCCGCGCCGGCCGAACCGGAAATGTGAATGCTTTTACATTCGAACGGAAAGGAATGTGGTACATTTTCAACAACGGCAATGCGATAGGAGGGGACGTCCGTGGAGACGGAAGCGCTGCAGAAAGTTGAACAATTGGCTTTGAAAAAATCCCGAATCTACGAACAGAGCTTGCTTCGCTACATTGCCAGGTCCATGCTCGCCAGCATGTTCATCGGCTTCGGCGTCATCGTCGCGTTCAAGACGGGAAGTTATTTTTACAACGTGCAATCCCCGATGACTTACCCGATGGCGGCCATTACGTTCGGCTGCGCGATCATCCTGATTGCTTACGGCGGAGGCGACCTGTTTACCGGCAATACGTTCTACTACAGCTACGCGTCGCTGCGCCGCAAGATGAGCTGGCTGAGGACAGTGAAGCTATGGATCATCAGCTATGCGGGCAACATACTGGGAGCCGCCGCGTTCGCGCTGCTTATCTATACGACCGGTCTGTTCGAGGAATCGTCCGTTAACGGGTTTCTGCTCAGCGTCGTCGAGAAGAAGATGCATGCGCCGGCGATGGAGCTCTTTTTCCGGGGGATTCTGTGTAACTGGCTCGTCTGTCTCGCGTTTTTCGTGCCGATGTTCATGAAGTCCGACGGGGCGAAAATGTTCGCGATGATGCTGTTCGTCTTCTGCTTCTTCATCTCGGGCTACGAGCACAGCGTCGCCAATATGTGTACGTTCGCGATCGCGCTCGTCCTGAATCACCCGGGCACGATTACGTGGGCCGGCGTCGCGCACAATCTGATCCCGGTTACGCTGGGCAACCTCATCGGAGGCGGATTGCTGCTCGGCTACATGTACTACTACGTTAACAAACCTTTTATGGAAGATTAGAATAGCGGAGGCTGGTCCCAATATGGCAAAAATCGCGAAAAAAACAAGAGTGGTCATTATCGGAGCGGGAGCGGTCGGATCGACGACGGCGTACACGCTGCTGCTCAGAAATCGGATGGACGAGCTCGTGCTGATCGACGCCAATCACAAGAAAGCCGTAGGGGACGCGCTGGACATGAACCACGGCATGCCGTTCCTGGGCGGAGCCAAAGTGTGGGCGGGTACATACGAAGACTGCCGCGAGGCGGACATCATCATCATTACGGCCGGAGCGGCGCAGCGCGACGGAGAGACGCGCGTCGATCTGCTTAAGCGCAACGTCGCCATCTTCGAGAGCATCATTTCGGAAGTGCTGAAGGTCAACTCCCACGGCATTTTGCTGATCGCATCGAATCCGGTCGACATTATGAGCTATTTTTCCTGGAAGAAGTCCGAATGGCCGGTCCACAGAGTCATCGGTTCGGGAACGCTGCTGGACAGCGCCCGGTTCCGCTACCTGATCGGCGACAAGCTGAACATCGATCCGCGCAGCGTCCATGCGCACATCGTCGGCGAGCACGGCGATTCCGAGCTTCCGCTCTGGAGCCTCGCGAACGTGGCCGGAGCCGAAGTGAAGCTGAGCGACGCCGAACGGGACGAAGTATTCGTCAATACGCGCGACGCGGCTTACCAAATCATTAGCGCCAAGGGAGCGACCTATTACGCGATCGCCCTCGCGCTCGACCGGATCTGCACGGCCATTCTGGACGACGAAGGCGCGGTGCTGAACGTATCGACGCTGCTGCAGGATTATCACGGCGTATCCGACGTCTATCTCGGCGTTCCTTGCGTCGTGGACCGTACCGGCATTCGCGAAGTGATG
This sequence comes from Cohnella sp. SGD-V74, assembly GCF_003001675.1. GTDB lineage: Bacteria > Bacillota > Bacilli > Paenibacillales > Paenibacillaceae > Cohnella. The sequence continues at coordinate 96,683 of NZ_PVYW01000028.1, forward strand.
GACATTCCGATCACCGACGAAGAGAAGGCGCTGCTTCACCGTTCGGCCGACAAGCTGAAAGGGCTGATCGAGTCGATCGCTTCGATCTAAGGGGGAGACTGTGACGATGCAGCTGCAAAAAGGTCAGAAGCTGTTGTTCATCGGGGATTCGATTACGGATTGCGAACGGGCCAGACCGGTGGGGGAAGGGCTGTTCGGAGCGCTGGGCAAAGGTTACGTATCCGTGGTAGACGCCTTCCTGCAGGCGGTCTATCCAGAGCTCGGCATTCGCGTCGTCAATATGGGCGTCAGCGGGAACAACGTTGTCGATCTGGAGAAAAGATGGCAGGAGGACGTGCTCGATCAGAAGCCGGACTGGCTGTCGATCATGATCGGCACAAACGATGTCTGGCGGCAGTACGACACGCCGTTCATCAAGGAATGGCACGTCTATCCAGACCGTTACGAAGCCGGGCTTCGCGCTCTGGTCGAGAGAACGAAGCCGCTCGCGGGCGGGCTCGTGCTGATGACGCCGTTTTATCTGGAGAGCAACAAGCAGGATGCGATGCGCCGGACGATGGACGAATACGGGGCGATCGTGAAGCGGGTGGCGGAAGAGGCCGGAGCGTTGTTCGTGGACACTCAGGCCGCATTCGACGCCGTGCTGAAGGAGCTGTATTCGGCGACGCTGGCCTGGGATCGCGTGCATCCGACGCAGGCGGGTCATGCCGTGCTGGCCAGAGCTTTCCTGAAGGCCGTCGGCTTCGATTGGAATAAGGATTAGTCCGCACATGAACAAGGAGGCGTTCCCTAATTCGGTTAAGCCAGGTTGGGGAATAAGCCTCCTTGTTTGTTTGGATCGGCTGCTCCGGCAATTCGCTCGAATTCTCCCGGGGTCAGCTCTTCCTAGGATTGATTTAGCTTAAACCGCTCCAGATGATGATGAAGATCTTCCTTGAGCAAAATTTCCTTCTGCTTCTCTCCAAGCAAGTCGAAGTGAGGGAAGGGAGAGCGGGCGTGGATGTATGTCGGGTTCAGGCCGTTGGCTCTGCACCAGGCGGCGAGTTTGTCGAAATCGGCGTTGCCGACTTTGGTCACCGTACGAAATTGCGGAAACCTCGGATCGTACCAAAAATGGGTCAAGAACGCGGTTTCTCCGCGGGAGACGGCGGCCTTCCACGCGTTCAGTTCCGCCCTGTCGATGCCGAAAGCCACTTCACTTCATCCCCAGTCCGTGTTAGTCTTGTCTAATCATACTAGTATAACATGCCGAAGAGGATTTGGCGGTTAGCGAGACGGAGAGGCTGATCGGCAGCATGGACATTTTTCTGCACATATTATGGAACAACGTACTTCCTTTGTCGCTTGTCATCGGTTTGGGAATCCTGCTGCACCGCATTTTTTCGCTCGATATCAAGACGCTGTCCAAATTGAATTTCTACTTGTTTTCTCCCGCGATCATGTTCGAGCTGCTGTACGGAACGGCCATCTCGATGCAGATGTTCGGGCAGGTGCTGCTCTTCTTCGTTCTGTTCATGCTGCTGCAGTATGCGGTGCTGGAGGTTATCGTCCGGCTGCGCGGTTACAAGGGCGGCATGCGCGCGGCGATGAGAAACAGCGTGCTGTTCTACAACAGCGCCAACTACGGCATCCCGATCAATCAGCTTGCGTTCGCGGGCAATACGTACACGCTGTCGGTGCAGATCATTATCATGATGATGCAGTCGCTGATTCCGAATACATACGGCATATACAGCGTTAACGCCCACAAGGCGGATTGGCGCGCCATCCGCAAAGTGATTCTGTCGATGCCGGTCATCTACGTCATTCCGGTCGCGCTGCTGATGCGCAGCTTTCAGGTGCCGCTTCCTGGCTTCGTGGACATCTCGGTCGGCTACTTGTCCGACGCGTTCATCGGGATGGCGCTGTTCACGTTGGGCGTGCAGCTCGGCGACATGAAGGTGTTCCTGACGCGGAAGCTGGCCGCCGACGTCGGCATCGCCACCGGGCTTCGCTTGATCGCAGGCCCGCTGCTCGCTTGGGGAGTCGTGCTGCTGCTGGGCGTCGACGACATGATGGGCGCCGCGCTGATCGTCTCGTCCGCCGTCCCGACCTCGCTGTCGAGCGTGCTGCTTGCCGTCGAGTTCGACAACGAGAAGGACTTCGCCTCGCAGAGCGTGCTCGTATCTACGGCGCTTAGCATCGCGACCGTTACGGCGGTCATTTATTTGCTGGGGGTTTAAGCGAGAGGTTGCGCGACGGCATACGGGAGAAGAGACGTATCCGCAAAATCTAAATCGTGAACAGAAGAGCAGGGGGTCCATAGTCATCTTTTATGACTTATGAGACCCTCTTTTTTTCTTGCCGACGATCGCCAGCGCTCGACAGTAGAGTAGACTCACAGTTAAATGTAACGTGATTTTCAGGCTTGGGAGTGAAGTTCAACCACAGTTAACATGGTACAATGACCAAGAAAGCGATTATAATCGAAAAGGGGCGACTTCCTCTTGAGCACAGTAAGAATCGGGATTGTCGGATTAGGAAACATGGGCAAAGGCCATGCGCAATATTTGATTGAAGGTCAAGTAAAAGGGGCGGTCCTGACGGCGGTCAGCGACGTGCGTCCGGAAAGTCTGGCTCAGGCCAAGGAAAATTGGGGCGACCATCTTCTCACGTATGCAAGCGCTTCAGACATGTTCCGCTCGGGCGAGATCGACGGCGTGCTGCTGTGCACTCCGCACTACGATCATCCCCAGCAGGCGATCGAGGCGCTTCAAGCGGGCTTGCACGTGCTCGTCGAGAAGCCGGCCGGCGTCTACACGAAGCAAGTGCGGGAGATGAACGAGGTCGCGGCGAAGAGCGACCGGGTGTTCGGCATCATGTACAATCAACGCACGAATCCGCTGTACGCCAAGCTGAAGGATTTGATCGCATCGGGCGAGCTGGGTGAAGTTAGGCGGACGAACTGGATCATCACGAACTGGTACCGTCCGCAAGCGTACTACAACTCCGGCGGATGGAGAGCGACCTGGGCCGGCGAAGGCGGCGGCGTGCTGATCAATCAGGACCCGCACCAGCTCGATCTGTGGCAGTGGACGACCGGTCTGATGCCGAAGCGGGTGCGCGCGTTCTGCGGCTTCGGCAAGCATCGGGACATCGAGGTCGAGAACGATGTAACGGCTTACGTCGAATACGAGAACGGCGCGACGGGCGTATTCGTCACTTCGACGTACGAATGTCCGGGCACGAACCGGTTCGAGATTTCCGGAGACCGCGGCAAAATCGTCATCGAAAACGACCGCATGACGTTCTGGCGGCTCAGACAGCTGGAATCCGAGTTCAACCGCGTTAACACGGAATCGTTCGCCCAGCCGGAATGCTGGCAGTTCGACATTCCGGTTCAGCCGGGAGGGGCGCAGCACAAGGAGATTACGCAGGACTGGACGAACGCGATTTTGCACGGCACGCCGCTGCTCGCGCCGGGCGAAGAAGGCATTAAAGGGCTGACGATCTCGAACGCGATGCAGTTGTCGACATGGATCGATGGCTGGGTGGACCTGCCGATCAACGAGGATCTGTACTACGAGAAGCTGCAGGAACAAATCTCGCGTTCGGCGGTTGCCGCCCGCTAAGGAGGAACATCGTGGCTAACTCGAACGGAATGAACTACGCGCCGCAAGGCAAGCCTCGCCCGGTCGTGGAGAAGGGCGGTTTCGTCTTCGCGGCTATGGCGCTGGATCACGGCCATATTTACGGCATGTGCAACGGCTTGATCGAAGCGGGAGCGACGCTCAAATGGGTGTACGATCCCGATCCGGACAAAGTCGGGCAGTTCGCGAAGACGTACCCGCAAGTCCGGATTGCCGCTTCCGAGCAGCAGATTTTGCAGGACCCGGAGGTGGCGCTCGTCGCGGCGGCGGCCGTTCCCAGCGACAGAGGACCTCTGGGCGTGAAGGTGATGGAGCACGGCAAAGATTATTTTACCGACAAGACGCCGTTCACGGGGCTGGACCAGCTGGAGCACGCCAGACGTGCCGCCGCGGAGACGGGGCGCAAATACGCGGTGTACTACAGCGAGCGGCTGCACGTGGAGAGCGCGGTGTTCGCGGGACAGCTGGTGCAGGACGGGGCGATCGGACGCGTCGTTCAGGTGCTCGGGCTCGGACCGCATCGGCTGAACGCGGCCCAGCGGCCTGCGTGGTTTTTCGAGAAAGCGAAGTACGGCGGCATTCTGTGCGATATCGGGAGCCATCAGATCGAACAGTTTCTTCATTTCGCCGGATGCGCGAACGCCGAAGTGCTGCACAGCAAGGTGGCGAACTATAACTGCAAGGCGTACCCCGAGCTGGAGGATTACGGCGACGCGACACTGGTCGGGGACAACGGGGCGACGAACTATTTTCGCGTGGACTGGCTGACGCCTGACGGCTTGTCGACCTGGGGGGACGGCCGCACGGTCATTCTCGGCACGAACGGTTATATCGAGCTGCGCAAATACGTCGACATCGCCCGGGACAGCCAAGGCGATCATCTGTATCTGGTTAACGGCGAAGGCGAGAAACATCTGGAGCTGGCGGGCAAGGTCGGGTATCCGTTCTTCGGAGAGCTGATCCTGGACTGCTTGAACCGGACGGAAAAGGCGATGACGCAGGCGCACGCCTTCAAAGCGGCGGAGCTGTGCCTGCAAGCCCAGGCGAAAGCCGTTAAAGTCGAATAACCGGCGCCTCGCGCCCAACTTTAAGGAGGACATACGAATGATGAAGCTGTCTGTGTTTACGGTCGCGACGCCGGAGCTCGAGCCGGCAGAACTGGCCGCGGCCGCCAAGGAAGCGGGACTGCACGGCGTGGAATGGCGGTACACGGAAGTGCCGGAGGAAGTCCGGGGACAGGCGCCGTCCTATTGGGGCAACAACCGCTGCACGATCGCGCCTTCCAAAGGCTTGGAGGAGGTCGAACGCTTTAAGCAGGCGGCGCTGTCGAACGGACTGGAAGTCGTGAGCGTTACGCCGTACTTGCGCGCGGGGGATTTGGCGGCGACCGAGAAGGTGCTGGAAGCGGCCCGGCACGCCGGCGCGTCGATGATCCGGCTTGGCGTTCCCGGCTACGACCGGAGCCGGCCGCTCGGAGAGCTGCTGGAGGAAGGGCGCGCGTACTTGCAGGAGGCGCAGCATCTGTGCCGGAAGTATGGCGTGAAGGGAGTCGCGGAAATTCATCACGGCACGATCGCGGCTTCGGCTTCGGGCGCGAGACGGCTCGTCGATGGGCTGGACCCGCAATGGGTCGGCGTCCTGTTCGATCCGGGCAACATGATCCACGAAGGCGTCGAGAACTACCGGATGGCGTTGGAAGCGCTCGGCCCGTATCTGGCGCACGTTCACGTCAAAAACGCGGGCTGGCGCGCCGGCGAGACGAATGAAGCGGGAGAAACGGTCTGGAAATGCGAGTGGGTCGGCCTGAAGGAAGGGGCCGTGCCGTGGCGCCAAGTGCTGACCGATCTGCTGGCGGTCGGATACGACGGCTACCTGGGCGTCGAAGACTTCAGCGGGCAGTTCTCCGAATCGCCCGTGATGCTCCGCCATTTCTCCGAATACATCGGAGGATTGCTGCGGGAGCTGAGCCCGAATGCTTGAGTACGCTTACCGTTCGTCGGGGGCGTTCGAACCGGTGTTCCACTCGCACCCTTTCTACGAGGTTTATTATTTTCACGAAGGCAAATGCAATTATTTGATCGGGGACCAGATCTACAATCTGGCCCCCGGCGATCTGATTCTGATGTACGGAATGACGCTGCACTGTCCGAAGATCGACCCGTCCGTCCCGTACATCCGCTCGATCGTCCATTTCGAACCGGCCATTCTCCGCTTCTATACGGATCTGCCTCAGGCGGCCCCGATCCTGCAGCCGTTCGAGCAGTTCAAGAATTATCGGCTCTGCTTGCGGGGAGAGGACAAGGAGGAGGCCGAGCGGATTTTGCTGCGGATGCACGGGCATCAAGCCCGGGGAGATCAGGTCGGAGCCGGCCGCTTGCTGCTGGCGTTCGCCGATCTGCTGCATTTCGTCTACGACCGCTGCCTGTCGTCGCTGAGCGAGAAGCGGGAGTTTCCTTCCGACAAGGAGAAGACGGTTCAGGACATTATCGCGCTGCTTGAGCGCAAGTACACGGACGACGAGCTGGACATGGAGAGCCTGCAGCGGGAGCTTCATCTGAGTAAATCTTATTTGGCGAAAATATTCAAGGAAGTGACCGGAGCGACGATCTTCGAGTACGTGTACCGCAAAAGGATCAACGAGGCGAAAATTTTGTTCCTGCTGCAGCCCGACTTGGCCGTGACGGAGGTAGGCTTCCGTCTCGGCTTTAAGCATCTCGCGCACTTCAGTCGGCTGTTCAAGCAGCAGGTCGGGGTGACGCCGGAGCGGTACAAGCGACAGCTCAAGCTCGATCGTTCCGGTTTTCCGGATACGGGGGTGCGGCATGAATTTGTTTGATCTGCGCGGCAAAACGGCGGTCGTCATCGGCGGTTCGTCGACGCTCGGAGGCATCATGGCCGAGGCGCTGGCGGCGTACGGGGCGAGGGTCGCGTTAACGGGGCGCAAGGCGGATAACGCCGAGCCGATTCGCGCGCGCATCGCGGAGGCTGGCGGCGAAGCGCGCTGCTACGGGGTGGAAGCGACTTCCCGCGGCGATCTGGAGAGGCTGCTCGCGGAAGTGGAGGCGTGGACCGGAGGGGCGGACATTTTGCTCAACTGTCCCGGCGTGAACAGCGCGACGCCGTTCTTCGACATTACGGAAGAGGAATGGGATCGAATCATCGACGTCAATGCGAAAAGCGTGCTGCTCGCCTGCCAAGTGTTCGGCAAGCATATGATCGGTCGGGGGCAGGGCGGCAGCATCATCAATTTGTCCTCGGCTTCCGCAGCCACGCCGTTGTCGCGGGTGTTCACGTATTCGGCCTCCAAGGCGGCCGTCAACAATATGACGCAGTTTCTTGCACGCGAATTCGCGCCTGCCCGCGTGCGGGTGAACGCGATCGTGCCGGGGTTCTTCCCTGCGGTGCAGAACCGGGCGATTCTGTCGGAGGAGCGGATCGCTTCGATTATGGCGCATACGCCGATGAAGCGGTTCGGAGAGCCGGCGGAGCTGCAGGGAGCGGTCGTCTATTTGGCGTCGGAACGGGCTTCCGGCTTCGTGACCGGATCGCTGCTGCGCGTCGACGGCGGTTTCGGGGCAATGACGATCTAGCGAAACGATCGGAAGAAACGGAATCGAGAGGAGACTGGAAAGATGCAAATGACGTTTCGCTGGTACGGCGACGACGATCCGGTGAAGCTGTGGCAGATCCGGCAAATTCCGGGGGTGACCGGAATCGTAAGCGCTGTCTACGACGTTCCGGTAGGCGAAGAATGGCCGCTGGAGCGTATTTTGGAGTTGAAAAGGAAGGTCGAAGCGGCGGGACTGCAGCTTAGCCTCATCGAAAGCGTGCCCGTGCACGAGCATATCAAGCTCGGCTTGCCTGATCGCGACCGGCTGATCGACAACTACGGGCGCACGCTGCGCAATCTGGGGAAGGCCGGCGTGCCGGTCGTCTGCTACAATTTCATGCCGGTGTTCGACTGGACGCGTTCGCAGCTCGATTACGAGCTGGAGGACGGGTCGACGGCGCTTATCTACGAGGAGGAAGTCGTGCAGCGGATGAACCCGCTGACCGGCGAGCTTCAGCTTCCGGGCTGGGACAGCAGCTATCGCAAGGAGGATTTGCAGCGGCTGTTCGAACAATATGCTTCGGTGGACGAGGAGAAGCTGTGGGACAACCTGTCTTACTTCGTCAAGGCGATCATGCCCATCGCGGAAGAAGCGGGCGTCCGCATGGCGATTCATCCGGACGATCCGCCGTGGCCGATCTTCGGCCTGCCGCGAATTATTACGAACGAGGCCGCTTTGGAGAGGTTTCTGCGGCTGTACGACAGTCCCGTCAACGGGCTGTGCCTGTGCAGCGGCTCGCTCGGGGCGAATCCGGCGAACGACTTCCCCGCGATGGTGCGGCGGTTCGGCAAGGAAAATCGGGTTAATTTCATGCACGCGCGCAACGTCAAAATTACGGGAGAGCGATCTTTCCAAGAGTCGGCGCATCTGTCCTCGGCGGGATCGCTGGACATGGCGGAGATTATCCGCGCCCTGCGGGATATCGATTACGCGGGACCGATCCGCTCGGACCACGGCCGGATGATCTGGGGCGAGACGGGCAAGCCGGGCTACGGCTTGTACGACCGGGCGCTCGGCGCTGTGTACCTGAACGGCATGTGGGAAGCGACCGGCAAGGAGCGGGCGGCGGTCGGACGGTAAGAGAAGCGGTTTCTTCGCGGCGGCGACGGTGGTACAATGGGAGACGACAGCTTGACCACAACGACCGACAAAGGGGTTATCCGAATGCCTTCCGAACTGTTAGGAGAATTGTCCAGAGAGAAAATCGTCGCAATCGCTCGCGGCTTTACGCTAGAGGAGACGTTATCGGCGGCGAAGGCGCTTGCCGACGGGGGAGTCGTGTTCCTGGAGGCGACGCTGAATACCGATGACGCACTGAACATCATTTCCAAGCTTCGCGAGCAATTCGGGGACCGGATGCGCATCGGCGCGGGAACGGTGCTCGATATCGGCCAGGCGAAGGAAGCGATCGCCGCCGGAGCCCAGTATTTGATCTCGCCCAATGTGGACGAGGAAGTGATCTACCACGCCGTCGAGCAAGGGCTGGACGTCTGGCCCGGCGCGATGACGCCGACCGAAATCGTGAACGCGTACAAGGCGGGCGCTTCCGCGATCAAGCTGTTCCCGATGGGCACGCTCGGCATCGGCTACTTGAAGGAGGTTCGCGCCCCGCTGAACCACATTCCGTTCATTGCCACGGGGGGCGTCAATCTGCAAAACATCGCCGACGTGCTGGACGCGGGAGCGATCGCCGTCGGTATGGGCGGCAAGCTGCTCGACCCGGCTCTCGTCAAGGCCGGCAAGTTCGACGAGCTGCGGGATTTGGCCCGCTCTTACGTCGATCGGGCTCACGGAGCCAGCTTGGCCTAATCAAAGAGGCTGTCCCATAAGCGCTTTAAGTTGCTTTAAAAGATGATCGACGATACAAGTGCGAGGGGTATGTACCTCCTTCCGATGCTATACGCTCCTGAAACCTGAATGGGTAAACCCGTGATAAGGTGGTTTCAGGAGCGTAGGAGGCAGTCTCCAGGAGGTACATACCCCTCTTTGTCTATCGATCATCTCAAGCAACTCTGCTTATGGGGCAGCCTGTCTTTAATGAGGCATGCCGGGGCCGCCGCTTCAGAACGCCCAGTTGCCGTCGCGGAAGATCGGCTCGGCGCTGCCGTCTTCGGTGATGCCGTCGATCTGCAGGTCGGCCCGCCCGATCATGAAGTCGACGTGCGTCAGGCTGTGGTTGATGCCTTTTTCCGCCAACTGCTCCTTGGTCATCGCCGAACCGCCTTCAACGGCGAACGGGAAGCCGAAGCCGATCGCCAGATGGCAGGCGGCGTTCTCGTCGAACAACGTGTTGTAGAAGATAAGATTCGTATCCGAGATCGGCGAACGATGCGGCACGAGGGCGAGCTCGCCCAGATAATGAGAGCCTTCGTCCGTCTCGACCAGCCGCTTCAGCGTCTCGTACTCCTTCTCGGCCGTGTAATCGACGATCCGCCCGTCCTTGAAAGTGAACGAGAAGTTGTCGATCAGCTTGCCGCCGTAGCTGAGCGGCTTGCTGCTGGACACGGTTCCGTTGACGCGGTCGCGATGCGGCGATCCGAACACTTCCTCGGTCGGCATGTTGGGGATGAACTCGGCGCCTCGGGCGTTCGTCTTGCCCGCGAACGACCAGATATGCTCCTCGGGCAGCCCGACGGTCAAATCCGTGCCCGGCGCGCGGTAGCGCAGCTCCTTGTACTTTCTTTCGTTCAACCTGGCGGCTTTCGTTCCGAGCGTCTCCGCATGGGCTTTCCACAGCCGGACCGGGTCGCTCTCTTTCGCGCGCGTCGCCGAGAAGATCGCGTCCCATAACGCCGCCACGCGCTCCTCTTCCGGCAATTCCGGGAACACTTTGTCCGCCCAAGCTTGCGTTGGGTAAGCCACGATTGACCAGGCGCAGACGTTGTTCAGCGTGTAGGGGCGAAAAGGCTGCGCCGCCTGCTGCTGGGCTTTGGTCGCGAGCGCGATCCGGGCCGGATCGATGCCCCGGAGCGCGTTCGGATTTTCCGACACGATCGTCAGGAACGCGGCGCCTTCCTCGGCCAGCTCGATCCGTCCGGCGATGTTCCAGGCGGGAGCAAAGCTCAGCGATTCCTCCGCGGCATGCTCCAGGCGGGCGCGCGTGACAAGATCGTCGTTCCAGTCGACGTGAACGTATTTGGCCCCGGTCTTGTACGCGTGCTTGGCGATCTCGCGCACGAATTCCGCCGCCGCGACCGGCGCGGCGATCCACAGCGGCTGTCCCGGCTGTATGTTGACGCCCACTTCTACCGCCAACGCGGCATATTGCTCCAAATGCTTATTGAAGTTGTCCATCGCATTCTCTCCTTAGCAGGTATAGCTTGTCGTTTCGATCCACGCGGATATCGGACCGTTCGCTTTCGGTTTCAATGAATAACATACCGGATCGTTTCCCCGGCCGTCAAATCGCTTTCCGGTTGACTCCCGCGGCAAGATCTCCGATAGTTAAGTTATTCGCAAGCAGGACAGACGAACGGACGGGAGGACGCCATGGACATCGGGAGCCTTTTCGACTCGGCCTTGCTGGACCGGCACTATTCGCCGAGAATATTCGCATATTATTTCAAACATTGGAACGGTTATGACATGGCCTTCCATCGGCACGACTCGACGGAGATCATGTACGTCATTCACGGGAGCTGCGCCGTCGAATGGCAGGAGGAACGGAAAGCGGCGGCATCGGCCCGGCTGGGCAAAGGGGAGTTCATTCTGCTTGACGCCGGGGTGCCTCATCGGCTCGTCGTGGAAGGCAGCTGCCGCATGCTGAACGTGGAGTTCGGATTCGCTCCCCATAAGGGAGAGCTTCCTTCGGTCAAGACGTTCGCCGAGGAGGACGCCTCCTTGCGCGAACTGCTGGCTGTGCGGAGAGCGTCGATGACGCTTCAAGACCCGGACGAAGTCTATCACGCGCTCAAGAGCCTCGTGCTGGAACTGGACTACCAGGGCGGCGACGGCAAGCTGCTCGACCGGATGCTGCTGATACAGCTGCTGATCCGGATCGGCAGACTGCGAACCGAGACGGAGCGCAACTTTGCGCCGCAAGCGGGACAGTACGTGAAGGCGAGCATCGCGTATCTCGTCCAGAACTACGACCGTCCGCTGACGGTCAAGGACGTCGCCGCTTCCGTCAATCTGCATCCCGGGTACCTTCAGCGCATTTTCAAGGCGCAGACGAACCGCACGATGATCGAATATTTGACGGATATCCGGATTGAGAAGGCGAAGATGCTGCTGGAGCGGACGGACGTCCCGGTGGCGGACATTTCCGATTATGTGGGCGCGGGCAGCAGGCCGTATTTTCACGCGTTGTTTAAGAAGCATACTTCGATGACCCCGGTGGAATACCGCATCGCCATGGGTAAACAACGGTTTGCTGGAAGCGATTTTTCGAGTGAGAAAAGTGAGGATTTCTGACAGAGTCGGCGCACAGAAGTGACGATCCTGATAACGCTTCCTTAAGGAAGGCTGTTACGATTGGAGTGAACTTGATTATTCCAATTTAACAGTTATGGAGGCGTGGATTATGGCTTTCAAAATTGCCTTTGTCGGAGCAGGAAGCATCGGATTTACGAGAGGCTTGCTGCGGGATTTGCTCAGTGTGCCGGAATTCAAAGATATTGAGGTTGCTTTTACGGACATCAGTCCGGACAACTTGGACCGAGTCGCGCGGCTGTGCCAGAGAGACATCGAGGAGAACGGCCTGGCCATTCGAATTCAGTCGACGACCGATCGGCGCGAAGCGTTGGCGGGAGCGAAATACGTCATCTGCACGATTCGCGTAGGCGGCCTTGAAGCGTTCGCCACCGACGTGGAAATTCCGCTGACGTACGGGGTCGATCAATGCGTCGGGGATACGCTGTCGGCGGGCGGCATCATGTACGGGCAGCGCGGCATCGCCGAGATGCTGAACATCTGCCGTGACATTCGGGAAGTTGCGGCGCAAGACGCGCTGCTGCTCAACTATGCGAATCCGATGGCAATGCTGACCTGGGCGTGCAATCAATATGGCGGCGTCCGCACGATCGGGCTGTGCCACGGAGTCCAGGGCGGACATCGGCAGATTGCCGAGGCGTTCGGCTTGAAGAAGGAAGAGGTCGACATCATCTGCGCGGGTATCAACCATCAGACATGGTACGTTCAGATTCGCCATAACGGCGAGGATCTGACCGGCAAGCTGCTGGAAGCGTTCGAACAGCATCCGGATTTCAGCCGCACGGAGAAGGTGCGCATCGACATGCTCCGCCGCTTCGGCTACTACAGCACGGAATCGAACGGACATCTGAGCGAATACGTGCCGTGGTACCGGAAACGTCCGGAAGAGATCGGCCAATGGATCGATCTTGGAAGCTGGATCAACGGGGAGACGGGCGGATACTTGCGGGTGTGCACGGAAGGCCGCAACTGGTTCGAGACCGAATTCCCGAACTGGATGAAGGAGCCGGCGATGAAGTACGCCCCCGAGGAGCGGGGCGAAGAGCACGGTTCCTACATTATCGAGAGTTTGGAAACGGGGAGGGTCTACCGCGGGCACTTCAACGTTCGCAATAACGGCGTTATCGACAACTTGCCGGACGACGCGATCATCGAAGCGCCGGGGTACGTGGACCGCAACGGCGTCTCGATGCCGCTCGTCGGGAAGCTGCCGCTTGGCCCCGCCGCCGTGTGCAACGTCAGCATTTCCGTGCAGAGACTGGCCGTAGAGGCGGCGGTCAATGGGGACGACAAGCTGCTGCGCCAGGCGTTCATGATGGACCCGCTCGTCGGCGCGGTCTGCAATCCGAACGAGATCTGGCAGATGGTTGACGAGATGCTGGTCGCGCAGGAGAGATGGCTGCCGCAGTATGCAGAGGCGATCGCGGCAGCGAAGGCCAGACTCTCTGAAGGCAAGCGCGTGCCTACGAAGGAAGGGTATCAGGGGGCGGCTCGCCTGCACGTCAAGAGCGTCGAAGAGATGATGCAGGACCGCGAAGCCGCGAACCGGAACGCGGGGGAGTCGGACAAGGGGAAGGAGCGCGCGAAAGTTTCGGGATAGAGCGCTCCGGAAGGACGCCCGCGATCGCAGACACGGAATTTCTGCGGTTGCGGGCGTATTTGACGTATCATTGAACGATTAGAAAGGGGGATTATTAGGCGCACTAAAACTAAATGTTGTGTCATAAATCGGTTTATGGTATACCATAAATAGCGATTCCATCGTGTCCGCGAAGCGGCATGTTTTGCATGGAGCAAGGGGAGTGAGCCGATCATCGAACTTACGGTCAGGCAAATCGCGATTATCGATCTCGTGAAGAAGCACGCGCCGATTACCGGAGAGCAGATCGCGGAAAGTCTCGGCGTCAGCCGCCCGACGATCCGGTCGGATTTGTCCGTGCTCGTCATGCTTGGCTACATCGACGCCAAGCCGAAAGTCGGCTACTTCCTGGGCAAGGTCATGACCCCGGAAGGCCGGCAGAGCGTGAAGGTGTTGAATCTTAAAGTCAAGGACGTCATGAACCGCCCCGTCGTCATTGTGGAGACGGCGACGGTCAACGATGCCGTTATCGCGCTGTTCGTGGAGAATACGGGGTTTCTGACCGTGACCGACGACCAGGGGGCGCTTGTCGGCACCGTGTCCCTCAAGGACTTGCTCAAGGTCACCCTGGGCAATCCGAACGCGGCTTCGATTCCGATCAGCATGGTGATGACCCGCGTGACGCGGCTCGTGTACGTGACGCCGGAAGATTCGCTGCTGGACGCGGCCAGGAAGATGTTGGACCATCAGGTCGGAGGTTTGCCGGTCGTAAGCGCGACGGGCGAACGAGCCCGGCTGGAAGTTGTCGGAAGAATCACGAAAACCAACATGACGCTGGCCTTGGTGGACTTATCCTCCGGGTTTATCGCGGAGTAGGGGGAAAATAGACGGATGTCGGAGGAACGGCAGAAGATCATATTCGTATGTTCGGACGCGGTCGGGGAAACCGCCGACGCGGTCGCCAGGGCGACGGCCCGGCAGTTCGCCACCGAACAGGTGAAGATCAAGCGGTACGGCAACATCAAGCACGAGGACGAGATTAAAGCGATTATCGCCGAAGCGGGCCAATCGGGCGGCTTTATCGCCTACACGCTGGTTCAGCCGGAACTGCGCGAGACGATGCGGGAAGAGACGATTCGCCTCGGCGTCCGCGCGGTCGACGTGATGGGGCCGATGATGCAGGCGTTCATCGATACGTTCAACGATTCGCCCAAGTACAAGCCCGGCCTGCTGCACGAGATGGACGAGAACTACTATCGGAAGATCGAAGCGATCGAATTCGCGGTCAAGTACGACGATGGCAAGGATGCCCGCGGGCTGCTTCAAGCCCAGGTCGTGCTGGTCGGGGTTTCCCGCACTTCCAAGACGCCGCTCAGCATCTATCTCGCGCACAAAGGCATCAAAACCGCGAACTATCCGCTCACGATCGAAGTGAAGCCTCCGCAAGAGCTGTTTACCTCCTCCAGCCGGCTCATCGTCGGCTTGACGATGCAGCCCGAACGGCTGCTTAAAATCCGGACGGAACGGTTAAAGGCGCTGGGATTGCCGAGCCAGGCGAACTACGCGTCCATGGACCGGATCGAGAAGGAGCTCAAGTTCGCTTCCGATATTATGGAACGCCTAAGATGCCCGGTCATCGACGTGTCCGAGAAAGCGATCGAAGAAACGGCCGGTTTAATTATGGAGCTGCTGGTTCCTTAAGCGACAAAGCCTGAGCTATCCGAAGGAGTCGTTCCCGCGGATCGCTCAGGCTTTGTCGTTCTCGTCGCTATGGACTTGGTGGATGGATCAACCGAGAAGCTGGCGAATCATTTGTTGCTTGCGTCCCGAGCAAGGCAACCGTTTCGAGGTGTCGTCGAAGAAGAGATGGTGTTCGCCGATGACGGAAATGTTTCTGACGTTGACGTAGCAATCGGACGAAACGCGGAAGAACGTCGCGGAATCCGCGATGAGGCGGTTTCTTTCATCGGCGGACAGTCTCTTTTTGATGTTGTAATTCCGTCCGTGAAAGCTGATCAACCCGTGTGCCCCGACCTTGAAGAACAACGTGTCTTGGCGCGGATCGAAATCCTCGTACACATTTTTCTCCTGAAGCGCTGCATTCATCGTTTCAATCCCCCTTATGAAGAATGACATTGCTTTGGTAGCGCTTTCAGTATAACACAGTTTTTTGAGTTTTGGGAGACTTTCCGAAAAAAATTATAAAAAGCTACAACGGGCGATATCGGTTAAACCGACGGACGCCGCTAAGAGGCTGTTACATTAAGTAGAGGCGTACCAGATTATCGATGCAAAGAAGAAGGCATCTATCTCCTGGAGACTGCCTCATACGGTCCTGAAATGACCCTGTCACGGGTCTATCCATTCAAAATTTCAGGGCCGTATAGCAGCGGAAGGAGATAGATGCCTATCACCCTGCATCCATCGATAATCGTCTGGTACGCCTTTTTTACTTATGAGATAGTCTCTTCACAGTTTGACCTGTATATCCCCGTTATTCAACCACGCGAACGCGAATGACGTTCCAGGACGCTTTGCCGAGCGTCGCCGTGATTTTAGTGCCGTCGCTCGACGCGTTGCCGTTATCGCGAGGCTTCACGCGGTCGGGCGAAGCGGCCGTATTGGTCGCTTTCAGATTTTCGTGTTCGAGCACGGTATGCCCGATCACTTCGCACCTGCCGAAGCTTCTCAAGTCTACCTCCAACGGGAGCGCGTTCTCGAGATCGCGGTTGACGGCGAACACGGTCACTTCACCGGCCTGGTCGTCGTACACGGCGATCGATTCCAAATAAGGAATGTCCGTAATGTCCTTCGTATCGTATTTCGGAGACTGCACGAGCGGCACGAGCGCTTGTCCGCGGCCGTAGACCGAAGCGTGGAGATAAGGATAGTAGATCGTTTGCGCCCAAGCGGCGCCGCCGTTCTCCGTCATAATCGGCGCGATGACGTTGACGAGTTGGGCGAGACAAGCCATTCTGACGCGGTCCGAATGCTTCAGCATGGCGATCAGCAGACAGCCGACGACGAGCGCGTCTTCCATCGTATAGACGTCTTCGAGCTGCGGCGGGGCCACTTGCCAAGGCTCAATTTTTCTGTCGGCTTCATTGGAGTGGAACCAGACGTTCCATTCGTCGAACGAGAGCATCATCGTTTTCTTGCTTCTTTTCTTGGCTTTGATGTAATCGCAGGTTGCCGTCACGCTGCGGATGAAATCTTCCATCTCGAGAGAACGGCCAAGGAAAGTGGCCGTATCGTTATCGGCGTTGCCATAGTAGCTGTGCAAGGAAAGATAATCGGCATGATCGTACGTATGATCGAGAACGGTTGCTTCCCATTCGGGGTAAGTCGGCATGCCTCGGCTGGAGCTGCCGCAAGCGACCAGCTCGATGGAGGGATCGACCCATTTCATGACTTTCGCGGATTCGGCGGCGATCCGTCCGTATTCCACGGCCGTCTTGGCGCCGATCTGCCATGGCCCGTCCATCTCGTTGCCCAGACACCAGGTTTTGATGGCGTGCGGCTGCTTGTAGCCGTGGCTGATTCGCAGATCGCTCCAGTACGAGCCGGAAGGGTGGTTGGCGTACTCGACGATATTGCGGGCTTCGTCGACTCCATGCGTGCCGAGGTTGATCGCCCACATGACGTCCGAACCGGCGGCGCGAGACCAGTCGGCGAATTCGTTCAAGCCGAACAAATTCGGCTCGACGGTCCTCCAGGCCAGTTCCAATCTGCGCGGACGCAGCTCCTTCGGTCCGATGCCGTCCTTCCAATCGTAGCCGGAGACGAAGTTGCCGCCGGGATAGCGGATAATCGGGACGCGAAGCTCGCGGATGAGCTGGAGCACGTCCTGTCTGAAGCCTTGGCTGTCGGCCTGCGGGTGGCCCGGCTCATAAATGCCGCCGTACACGGCGCGGCCCAGATGTTCGATGAACGAACCGTAGAGGCGGTCGTCAATCCGGGAGATGACGAAGTCTTTGTCGACGATCATGGAAGCTTTGCGTGCGGTCATGCAGATAACTCCCTTCAAATTGTTAATAATTATATTAATCAATAAACAAAAATAGTATTTCAACTAGTATTTAACACGACATAGAAGTAAAATGCAAGTGTTGAATTTGCGCAGTGATTTGCGTTTTGATGAATTTATATTTATATTAATTGGCGGGACACGGAGGAGGCCTGGGACGATGATTAAAGCGAATACGGACCGCAAGTGGCTTCCTCTCTACGAAGCGCTTGCCAGCGACGTCCGATTGACGATTATGGAGCTGCTGGCCGAGAATCCGATGAACGTGAAGGCAATCGCCGAACGTTTGGAACTGAGCAGCGCGATCGTCACGATGCACGTGCGCAAGCTCGAGCAGGCCGGCTTGATCGCGACGAAGATGGTTCGCAAGCAGGGCGGCACCCATAAGATATGCTCCTTGGCCGAAACGGCCGTCGAGATCGAACTGCCAAGCGCTCGCTCGGAAGAGCGAGAGCACTACGAGCAGTCGATCCGCGTCGGGCATTACACCTCGTTCGAGGTGTATCCGACATGCGGCCTGGCCACCCGGGAGAAGCTGATCGGCCAGTTCGACGATCCGCGCTATTTTCTTGATCCGGAGCGAGTCAATGCTTCGATTCTCTGGTTCGGCCGAGGGTACGTGGAATACAAGACGCCGAACTACATTTTGCCGAGCCAACGGCTCGAAGAGCTGGAGATTTCGTTCGAAATCGCATCAGAGGCCCCCGGGGCGAACGAGCACTGGCCCTCGGACATCCGGTTTTATTTGAACGGAGCCTATCTTGGCGAATGGACGAGCCCGGGCGATTACGGGACGGAAGCGAGAGGACGCTTTACGCCGGATTGGTGGGGAATTCAGCTGAACCAGTACGGACTTCGCAAAATCATTCGCGTGAACGGCGAAGGGTGCTTCATGGACGGACAGCGCATTTCCGATACGAAGCTTGAGGAACTGCGGACGGATCAGCCGTTCTGGACGCTGCGCTTCGCCGTCGAGGAAGAATCGCGCCATGTCGGAGGCTTGACGTTGTACGGAACCGGCTTCGGGAATTATAATCAAGACATTCAGTTTCGCGCGTATTACAGTCAGAGGAGAGAAACGAACCGATGATTAACCGCAAGATCACGCCTTCCGAGAGCGGCAAGAGATTGCATCGCTTTCTGAGAACGTTGATGCCCAACCTCCCGCTGGGACAAATCTATAAAATGATCGACAACGGCAAAGTCAGAGTGAACGGCAAGCGGAAAAACCAGAACTACGAGCTGGCGGCCGGGGACGAGCTCGTCCTGTACGTAGAGGAAGACGCGTACAAGGAGGCGAGCATCGGCCAGAAGAAAGCGAAGTATGTCGGAGTGAACGCGAACGTGGACGTGCTGTACGAGGACGCCGAGCTGATGGTCGTCAACAAGCCGGCCGGGCAGCTGACTCACCCCGATCAGCCGGATCAGAAGGACACGCTCGTCAATCGCGTGCACGCGTATTTGTACCGCAAGGGGGAGCTGGACAGCCCGTTGTTCATGCCGGCTACGGCGAACCGGCTGGACCGCAACACGAGCGGCATCGTTCTCGTCGGCAAGACGGCGGGCATGCTCCATCAGCTCAATCAATGGATTCAAAAACACGAGATGCAAAAGTATTACCTGACGATCGTGGAGGGCCGGCTGAGCGGAGAGGGCGAAGTGACGGGCGAGCTCGTGCGGGACGAGAAGAGCAACCGGACGAAGGTGGCCGAAGCGGGAGCCGAGCAGGCGAAGTCCGCCGAAACCCGGTACAGGACGCTGCAGACCGGCGCCTCCCATTCGCTGGTCGAGATCGAGCTGATCAGCGGGCGCACGCATCAGATTCGCAGCCATTTTCAACATATCGGGCATTCCTTGCTCGGCGACATCAAGTACGGAGGCAGGCGGTTCGGGGACGTGAATCATCAATTGCTGCACGCTTGGCGCATCGTCCTGCCGAACGGTCGGGAGTTCAAGGCTCCGCTGCCGGCCCGGATGCGCGAGGTTGCCGCTCGTCTGGGATTTAATTCGAATCTGTAACACGGCTCTCGGATTAGAGGCGAAAGGTGAGTAGGATGAAAGAATACGTGGAAAGTTTGGCGGAGTGGTTTCGCGGCCATGCGGACCCGGCGAAAGCTGCTCCTATGGAAGCTTACATGCGGGGCAAGTTCCCGTTTCTGGGGATAAAGACGCCCGAGCGCAATCGGCTGACCAAGGAATTCTGGTCGCAGCACGGTATCCCCGAAGGAGACGAGCTGCTGGATGTCGTCAAGCGTCTGTGGTCGCTGCCGGAACGCGAGTTCCAGAACGTGGCCATGGCTTTTCTCGGAAAGCATGGCAAGCGAGCAGGGAAAGAAGATATCGAGACGTTCGAAGAACTCGTCGTCACGAAATCTTGGTGGGATACGGTCGACTACTTGGCTTCCCATACGATGGGCGATCACTTGGCGAAGTATCCCGAGCTGATCCCCCTGTATACGGAACGCTGGGCCGCGTCCGAGAATCTCTGGCTGCGCCGAACGGCCATCCTCTATCAGCTTAGGTACAAAGAACGTACGGACGTCGGCAGGCTGTTCCGTTATATCGACAAATGCAAGGAAGAGAACGAGTTCTTCATCCGCAAAGCGATCGGATGGGCGCTCCGGGAGTACTCGAAGACGGACGAGTCCGCCGTGCGCGCTTTCGTGGACAAGACGCCGCTGTCTCCTCTCAGCGTTCGCGAGGCGCTTAAGTTCGTCTCCCGTTAAAAATGGACACAAGATGGACATGGTTTTCCTCCCGAGCGGTTGGTAAGATGAGAAATAAACCGCTTAAACGGAGGTTATCATTCCATGCTCGCAACTGTTCTCGGAAGGCTTCGCTTGATCGGCATCATTGAAGCGATTTCGTTCCTCGTTCTGCTTCTGATCGCGATGCCCCTTAAATATTTCGCCGATTATCCGGACGCGGTGACGGTGGTCGGGATGGCGCACGGCGTGCTGTTCGTGCTGTATCTGCTCGCCGTCGTGAATGCGCTGGCAGCGCGCAAGCTGAGCTGGGCGATGTCGGCATTCGCCGTTATCGCAGCTTTTCTTCCTTTCGGTCCGTTCATCGTAGACCGCAAAATTCGCTAAACACCGGAAGGTTCGACTTCGTCCGATTGGAGAGAATCGACGATTATGCGTCATGAAGACCGCAGCAGAATCGAGGATATTATCCTTTATATCGCAGAAAATTTGGACGCCAGGCTGGATCTGGATACGCTCGCGGGCAGAACCCATTGGTCGAAATATCATTTCGGCAGATTGTTCGCCGCCGCGACCGGAACGACCCCTGTCGCCTATGTGAACCGCAAGCGAATGGAGCGGGCGGCGAGCGAACTGCTCCTGTCCGATCTGCCGATCTTGGAGATCGCGCTGCGGTGCGGCTTCGAATCGACCTCCGCCTTCAACGCTTCCTTCAAGAAGCATTACGGGCAGACGCCGAGCCGCGTGAGAAATCAGGGCCGGCAAAATCGCAATTTCGAGCAATTTTCCGGCAACGTTCAGGAAGTCTCTTCGAGGGAAACGGGTTACGATGGGAAAGCAAGTAACCGTTTCTTGAGGAGGCTGTGGGAAATGAATATTCGAATCGCAACTTTGCCGGATCTCCAGGTCGCTTACGCGAGGCATGTGGGCAGCTATCTGGACACGTGGAAAGCTTGGTCGGCGCTTGGCGCGTGGACAAGCAAGCACGGACTTTATCCCCCTGAGAGAGCCTTCATCGGCATCTCGCTCGACGACCCGGCGACGACCGAGGAGCAAGCTTGCCGGTACGACGCCTGCGTGACGCTGCCGGAAGGGTTCGCCTGCGAGGAGTCGGCCGACATCGGCTATCGCTCGC
The DNA here is from genome assembly GCF_003001675.1 of Cohnella sp. SGD-V74. Lineage (GTDB taxonomy): Bacteria > Bacillota > Bacilli > Paenibacillales > Paenibacillaceae > Cohnella. The sequence goes on from NZ_PVYW01000028.1 coordinate 117,800, forward strand.
TGGCGGGTGGACTGTACGCCGTCTACCCTTTCTACGACACGATTGATCGCCTTGGTCTGGCCTACCAGAGCTTGTACGGGCAGTGGCTGCCGAGCAGCGAATACGAAGCGGACGCTCGGGATTGCTTGGAGTTCTGCCTGAACGATCCTTCTCTTGACCCTGAAGGCAAAGCCAAAGTCGACTTGCATATTCCGATCAAAGCAAGAACCTCCGTCTGACGACGGGGGTTTTTGTTGTTTTGGGGCAAAGTTGTATTTCGTTCACATTCAGTTCATAATGTCGTCATATGATTGCTTTTACATATTGCACGACTTTTATTCTGAGACCTCGGAGTTGATGGCTAGTGTTGAAGCTGTTTCGTTATTTGAAGCCTTACCGATGGGCGGTCGCGGCGGTAATGGCGCTGGTGCTGCTGCAATCGTTAAGCGAGCTGTACTTGCCGACGCTGATGGCGGACATCGTGAACGACGGCGTCGTAAAGGGAGATACTCCCTATATATGGAAGATCGGAGGGTTCATGCTGGCGGTCACCGCCGTAGGAACGCTCGTATCGATCGCGGCCAGCTATTTGTCGGCGCGGATCGCCGCCGGATTCGGCAAGGACGTTCGCAGCAAGACGTTCCGGAAGGTGGAGAGCTTCTCGTTGCTGGAATTCGACAAAATCGGCACGGCCTCGCTCATCACCCGTACGACCAACGATATTACGCAGGTGCAGTCGGTGCTGATCATGATGATGCGGATGATGGTCATGGCTCCGATGATGTGCATCGGCGGCCTGATTATGGCGATCTCCAAGGACGCCCAGCTGTCGCTCGTATTCGTGGGCGCGCTTCCCGTGCTGGCGCTGACCATCTATTTGATCGCGAGCAAAGGAATTCCGTATTTCAAAGTGATGCAGAAGAAGATCGACAAGCTGAATCTGGTGCTGCGCGAAGGGCTGACGGGCATCCGCGTCATTCGCTCGTTCAATCGGCTGGAGCATGAAAGCAAACGATTCGACGAGGCGAACGGCGACTTGACGCAGACCGCGATCAAAGTCAACCAGATTATGGCTTTCATGATGCCGATGATGATGCTCATTCTGAACTTCTCCTCGCTGGCGATCATCTGGTTCGGCGGGCTGCGGGTGAGCGGCGGCCATATGCAGGTCGGAGATTTGATGGCGTTCCTGCAATACGCGATGCAGATTATGTTTTCTCTGCTGATGGTGTCGATGATGTTCGTCATGGTTCCACGCGCTTCGGCTTCGGCAGTACGGATCAACGAGGTGCTGGAGCTTCAGGCGTCCGGTACGGAACAGGGTGCTGAGCCTTCGGCGGGGGAGAGACAGTCGGCGGTTTCCAAGCGCGGCGAAGTGGAGTTCGACCGGGTGTCGTTCCGATATCCGGGGGCGGAAAATCCGGCGATCTCCGGAATCAGCTTCCGCAGTTCGCCCGGCGAAGTGACCGCGATCATCGGCGGAACCGGCTCCGGGAAGTCGACGCTGATCAGCATGATTCCGAGATTTTACGATGCGGAGGAAGGGGCCGTGCGCATCGACGGCGTCGACGTGAGGGAGCGGTCCGTGGAGGAGCTGAGAGCGATGGTCGGTCTCGTGCCTCAGAAGGCTCAGCTGTTCACGGGGACGGTGTCGGAAAATATCCGGTACGGGAAAAACGAAGCATCCGACGAAGAGGTACGGCATGCGGCGTCGATCGCGCAGGCGTCGGATTTCATCGAGAAGCTGCCGGAGGGTTATTCGTCTCCGGTCGCGCAAGGCGGGACGAACTTGTCCGGCGGACAGAAGCAGCGCTTGTCCATCGCCCGCGCGCTGGTCAGGAGACCGTCGATCTACGTGTTCGACGACAGCTTCTCCGCGCTCGACTTCAAGACGGACGCCAAGCTCAGAGCCGCTCTGCGAAGCGAGACGACCGACGCAACGGTTATTATCGTCGCGCAGCGCGTGAGCACGGTCATGGACGCGGACCAAATCGTTGTGCTGGACGATGGCCGAATTGCCGGAATCGGCAATCATCAAGAGCTGATGGCAACCTGCGAAGTGTATCGGGAAATCGTATCTTCGCAGCTTTCGGAGGAGGAGATCGCATGAGCGAATCGCGCGGTAAGACGCCGGGGAGAGGCCCGGGAGGTCCCGGCATGGGGCCTGGTATGGGCGGCGGCATGGGAGGCATGGGCATGCCCGTGCAGAAGGCGAAAAATTTCAAAGGCACATTGCGCAGGCTGATGGGATACTTGCGCCCGCAGCGGGCGAAGCTGATCGCCGTGCTGATTACGGCGATTCTGAGCACCGCGTTCGCGATCTACAGTCCGAAGGTGCTCGGAGAGGCGACGACCAAGCTGTTCGCAGGCATGATGGGTAAGATCCAGGGCGATCCGAACGCGACGTTCGACTTGCCGGGCATCTGGCAGATCGTTTTGTTCCTGGCGGCGCTGTACCTGATTAGCTCCGTGTTCAGCTATATTCAGCAATTTCTGATGGCCGGCGTGGCGCAGAAGACGGTATACGGCCTGCGCAACGAAGTGAATGACAAGCTGGGCAAGCTGCCATTGAAATATTTCGACGGACGGACGCACGGGGAAATTCTGAGCCGGGCGGTGAACGACGTCGACAATATCAGCAATACGCTGCAGCAGAGCTTGACTCAACTGATCACATCGTTGATCACCATTATCGGCGTCATTATTATGATGCTGACGATCAGCCCTTGGCTGACTTTGATTTTGCTGTTGACGCTCCCGCTGTCCATGATCGTCATTCGCGGGGCGGCGAGCCGGTCGCAGAAGTATTTTAAGACGCAGCAGATGGAACTGGGCCAATTAAACGGACATGTGGAGGAGATGTATTCCGGCCACAAGATCGTCAAGGCGTACGGACAAGAGGAAAATTCGGTCGCCAAGTTCGACGGGATCAACGAGCGCCTGTACGAGTCGGGCTGGAAGGCGCAGTTCGTGTCGGGGAATATTATGCCGCTCATGAACATGGTCAGCAACGTCGGTTACGTGTTCATCAGCGTCGTCGGTGGAATCATGGTGGCGAAGGGCTCGATTACGATCGGGAACATTCAGGCGTTCATCCAATATGCCCGCCAATTCTCGATGCCGCTCGTGCAGACGGCCAACATCGCGAATGTGATCCAATCGACGATCGCTTCGGCAGAGCGCGTGTTCGAGCTGCTGGACGAGGCAGAGGAAATACCGGAAGCGTCGGCGGATCGGGCGGTCTCCTTGGCTTCGCCGCGCGGTGACGTGGCCATGCATGGCGTAAACTTCGGGTACAAGGAAGACGCGATGCTGATCGAGAACATGGACATCGACGTTCGCAGCGGCCAGACGGTCGCGATCGTCGGTCCGACGGGGGCCGGGAAGACGACGCTCGTCAACCTGCTCATGCGCTTCTACGAAGTGAACGGAGGCAGCATCACGATCGACGGAGCGGACATTACCCGGATGAAGCGCGGTCATCTGCGCAGCATGTTCGGCATGGTGCTGCAGGATACGTGGCTGTTCAACGGAACGATCCGCGACAACATCGCGTACGGCCGCATCGGGGCGACCGAGGGGGAGATCGTCGAAGCGGCCAGGGCCGCGCATGCGGACCATTTTATCCGCACGCTGCCGGAGGGGTACGACACGGTGCTCAACGAGGAAGCGTCCAACCTGTCGCAAGGGCAGAAGCAGTTGCTGACGATCGCGCGGGCCATTCTCGCCGATCCGGCCATCCTGATTCTCGACGAGGCAACGAGCAGCGTCGACACGCGGACGGAGGTCCATATCCAGAAGGCGATGCACGAGCTAATGAAAGGCAGAACGAGCTTTGTCATCGCGCACCGTCTGTCCACCATACGGGATGCCGACCTTATTCTCGTTATGAACCACGGCAGCATTATCGAGAAGGGCACGCACGCCGAGCTGCTGGCCCAGGGCGGCTTCTACGCCGACCTGTACTACAGCCAGTTTACCGGCGGCAGCGCCAAGGCCAGCGTGGGGTGACTCGGATACGCGGCGGACTGGGGACACAGCGAATAACGTTTGCCTTTTCGCGGCCTTTTGCCGATATCCCTTCGGGTCAGGAATGAGGGGAGGAGCCGCCTAAGTGTGGCTCCTTTTCTCGATATCCCCCTGGGTCAGGAGTACGGAAGAAGTCGTCGAGTTGCGGCTCCTTTTCTCGATGTCCCTTCGGGTCAGGAATGCGGAAGGAGGAGTCGCCTAGTTGTGGCTCCTTTTCTCGATATCCCTTCGGGTCAGGAAAGCGGGGGGAGCTGCCCAGTTTTGGCTCCTTTTCTCGCTATCCCCTCCAGTCAGGAGCACGGGAGGAGTTGGCGCGTGAAAGTTTCGATTATCTATCTCTCGTATTTCTCGTCTGCCGGCAAGTATGTTATGATTTTGGAAGATTGTCGGGTATTTGCTATTCGAGGGGAGAAGTGAGAGGCGATATGGCAAGTTTTGAAGAAGTGGTGCGCAGCAGGCGCAGTATTGGCAAAGTAAAAGGTGATCCCGTACCCCGGGAGCTGGTGGAGAAGCTGATCGAGGCGGCTGTATGGGCGCCTAATCATCATAGGACGGAGCCTTGGCGGTTCATCGTGATGACCGGTGAAGGCAGGAAGACGCTCGGCGAAGCTTATGCGGATATCGCGTCCGCAGGGTGGAGCGATCTGACGGAGGAAGAGCGCGCGAAGCGCCATGAAGCGGAAGTGGCGAAAGCGCTTCGTGCTCCAGTCGTTATTGCCGTCGTATGCTCGCCTTCCGATGACCCAAGAGTCATCCCGCAGGAGGAGTTGGCCGCGGCGCACGCAGCTGTGCAGAACCTGCTGCTAGCTGCTCACGACAACGGGCTAGGCGCGGTATGGCGTACGGGCGCTCCGACGTATCATCCTAAGATGAAGGCGGCGTTTAAGCTTGATGAGCGAGAAGAACTCGTCGGCTTCGTATACCTTGGCTATCCAGACATGCCCCAGCCGGCTGCAACACGAATTTCCGGCGCGGAGAAGACGACTTGGCTGGAAGGCTAAACGGGCGATTGAGATAAAATAATCATAAATTTTCTTGTTAGCAAAATGATGATCCCCTTCGATGGATCGCTGCGAAGAAAGTGTGCAGCAATCCGTCGAAGGGGATTTTTCGTAGCCATAAAACAGGAAATTTCGATGGAGTTCGAAGTGGGCTTTTAAAGGTCGTAGACTCTCAATAAGGAGAGAAGTAGATTTATCTGTCCAAGAGCGTCGCTGTGCAATTGCTTTGTCGCCGGGACTAAGGTTATGACAGACGCAGGTGAGAAGAATATCGAAGACATTGAAGTCGGAGATATGGTTCTTGCCAAGGATGAGAATAACCCTGACGGTGAATTGGCTTATAAGGAAGTAACGGCACTTTATACGAATTATCGTAATGATATAATAAAACTATACATTGGTGATCTGCTCATTGAGACAACAGATAACCATCCGTTTTGGGTAGAAGGCAAAGGATGGGTCTTCGCAGATGAGCTTAAGGTGGGGGATAAACTCCAAAAGGCTGATGGAAGTAATCTGACGATTGATAGAGTAGAGTTTGTCTTGCTAGACGAGCCGGCGATGGTTTATAACTTTACGGTTGCGGACTTCCATACGTATTATGTGACGGATTTGGGTATTTGAGTGCATAATACTAACTGTAATTTTGTAATGCAAGTTGATATATCAAAAACGAAAGGCTGGACTAAAAACTACGGTTCTATGGATAACTTTATGAAAAACAACGGTTATACTGTAGGACAAGTAAAACCGACATTTGATATGAACAAAAGTATTGTTTACGACAAAAATGGAAAAGCAATTGGCGAGATACACTATAATCAACCACAGTATGTAGGTAATAATACGAGTAATGCTCAGACTGGTTATTACTATCCGACTCATTTTCAAAAGTATGAACTTGGTACAACCAAGTTAATGAACGAACATATCTATTTCCAACCATAGGAGTGTATATGGATCAATGAATTATGAAGCAATATATTATCTAAAAGGTATTAACAGACTGAGCAGTATTGAAATTTCACAATTGTTGTCCCTGTTTCCAAGAGAAAATGATATGATATTATTTGCTGCAATTGAAGAAAATCTTAAGTATGAATCGGAAGAGACTAGAGGTTACTTGCAATCACTCCAGTACTATGTCGGGGATAAATGGATATTCCCACACTCAAAGCCTGCCTTTTTAGAATCTAAGAAGATACTATGGTATAGAACCATAGCTACTGAATCTATTCAAAGGGCATTAGGTTTGGATAATTTCTTTAGAAGTATTGTATTAAAGGCTGGCGATTCAGTTGAGAATTCGAAGTACGTGTTTTATGTTATTGAAACAGTTGATTCACAAGTGTTATGTATTGCTGTGAAATCAAAGGAAGATTTTCACACTCATATTTTGCCTGAAATCGTCAAGTTCAATCCAGCAATCCGAATATTAAATCAACTATAATTGCGAAAAACTATTTCAGACCTTGAGGGGAATCTTCAAGGTCTTTTCTTTTACTTTACCCAGTGCGGAATGAATCGGATAGAAATGAAAATAAACTTATGACCTTGGGGCGGCAATCCTCAAAGTCTTTCTTTTTATCCCCACCCAGTGCCGAATTAGTCGGGTGGTACGTCAGGAAAGAACTTAACCTTACCTCCGTATGATAATTCTCCGAAACAACTGTACACACATATAAAATACTTGAGAATATAACCTTGTTGTCTCAATCTGCATCCTCGACATAGTCTTGAAATCATCAGATACAACGCATTTGGATTCTAAAACCTTACCTGCGCTTTCTCATGGTTTCTCCATAGATAATGAATGTGCAAGAAATCACACTGCTGAACAGCTATATGATTTATGGGGTAACCGACTGTGGCGGAGGAGACAGTCGAAAATCCATTCCGCTACAGCGGTGAATATTGGGATGAGACGACGAGCCTTCAATCTCTTCGCGCGAGGTGGTATGATCGTAAGCGTCAAATAGCCCCCACCTTGAGATCAGTGGGAGCTGGCGTAGGCTAAGTATTAAGACTGATGCATTCGGCACGTGTTCGGCAACGATTG
>NZ_PVYW01000029.1 GCF_003001675.1 Cohnella sp. SGD-V74
GGATTTTTTATATAATCGCCATGAAAAACACTTATATTATTACATATATAGCTAATTGTAGTTATTTTCGCGTGAAGTTTTATGCAACGCTAGTGCGCTGAGCGGGCTTATTCGCATGGGCTAAGGCCGGATGCGGGAGTTACGCTCGCTCGGCGGGCTTGTTGGCCAGGTATGCCCTTACTGTATGGGATAGCCCCTTCGTTTAATTCGCGTAATGGAACAGATGAGCCTTTACCTTTTCGACTTCCGCGGGTGTCCGGTGTATGCTGACGACCTCGTTCACATCGAACTTGTTCCCGTCCGGATCATAGAAGACGAAATTGATCCCGCAGCTGTCCCGGTCCGCAAGGTCCTCTACCTTCACTCCGTTCGATTGCAGACGGTCGTACAGCCGCTCGATTTCCCGCACCTCGAACGTAAACCGGAACATCTCATAGCCCGCTTTGTTCGGGAACTGGTTATCGATATCCCCTTCCGTTTCCACCAGGTGCAGCCACTGTCCGTCCGCAAGCTTCAAAATCGCCTGGGATTCCGCCGGGTTGAACGGCACCGCGTACTCCAGTCCGAAATTACGCTGCCACCACTCCGCAGACTTTACGGGTTGTCTTACCGGCACGTACACCGAACAAATTCCTTTTAACCCATTGGCCGACCATTCTCTCGATCCGTCCGACATTCCTATCATCCCTTCTCGTTTGAATTGCCTTCACGCTCGAATAAACGTGCGAAACGAAAAAAATCAAACAGGAGCTTGAAATTTATTTTTGCGTGACCTGAAACCGATTGCCGTCCGGGTCCGTGAACGTAAAATGCAGCCTTCCGTCGATGTGCGCCAATCGGGAGAGACGTATTCCGACTCTGGACAACCCGAGGTACGCCTTGATCATGCTCTCCGGGTCGCGCCTGTGAAAAGCATCGACCAACGCGTCGAACCGAATGGGATCTGGAAGAGAGACTCCGGGAACGAGCCAGTCCGAAGATACGTCTTGAGCCATGTTCCTCAGCCTCCGGCGAGCGCGTCCGAGAGCGACTTGAACCGCTCCGTCTCTCATTCCGATAAGGTCCGCCGTTTCCTTGGCCGTAAAATCGAAAACGTCCATAAGCAGCAAAATAACGGCCAGTCTGGGCGGCAGTCGCTCAGCCAGCATCTCCAGCAGCTCCCTGGCGGACAGGGAGGCATCCGAAGCGCCCGCTTCCTCGTCCGGAACCAGTGGGACCGTCCGGATCCGCCGCTTCCTTCGGCTATCGATCCAGGTATTTCGGACAATACGATAAAGAAAGGCCTTCGTAATCGGCCTATCCGGTTGCTTGCTCAGCGCCTGGCCGAGCTTGAGCCAAGCCTCCTGCGCCAAATCCTCAGCATCCTGCGGGTTGCCCGCGATCCGAGTGCTATAACGAAATATAATCGGCTGCCAGTTCATCCTTTTTCTTTCTGCGCGCGTGGACGAATTTCCTTTTTTAACGTAAAGGTATCTCGGCAAGCCGCGCCCTGCCATCAGACGAACCTCCGAACCTCGCCTAGCCGAAGATCTCCCGCACCTCGTCGGCAACCGAGCGAAGAGGCTGCCCGATCAGTTGGAACAAATCGTCGGATACAAAATTCATGTCGGAATACGGCAGCATCCGGTAGATGTCGTTACGATAGTCCGGATCTGTGCGGTGGACGACCGTTCGACCCGTCGCATCCGTAATCGCCCTCGCCAGCTCGTCCAGATTCCAAGTCCGTCTCGGAGTCAGCTCGTAGGTTTGGCACTCGTGCCCTTCCTCCGTCAGGACGATTGCGGCCGCGCGGGCCAAATCGTGACGAGAAACCGTATTAAAGCTCCAATTTCCGGGAGGGCTGACCAAAATCCCGCTCGCGGCCGCTTCCCGAATCCCGAGAAAACGAACGATATCCATGTAATAGGCGTTCCTCAGAAAGGTATAGGGGATACCCGATTCCCTTATGGCCTCCTCCGTATCCCGGTGAAGCTTGTGAGCGGGCAGCCTCCCCCTCTCCAACGCACAGATACTGGTGTAGACGATGTGCCGGATGCCGGCTTGGCGGGCGGCTTCGATCACGGAGAGATGCTGGCGGAGGCGGACGGTTTCGTCCGTGGACGGGGAAGATACCATCAGCAGCTTGTCGGCGCCGCGAAAAGACGGCTCCAGGGATTCCGGAACGTCGTAGTCCCCATAACGGACGTCCAGTTCGCCGGGCCCCCGCCCCTCTGCGGCGGCAGGCCTCCTGACGCTGACGATCACATCCTGCGCTTGGCAGCGCAGCAGCAACTGCTTCAGAATCAAACCTCCCAATTTACCGGTCGAACCCGTCAAAGCGATTTTCATGAATAAATCCTCCCATCGATAAAATAGTTAAATATTTAACTAAATAGGCAAAAAGGAGCCGTTACTCCTTCTTCCGCCGCACTTTACGCAAGAGCGACATCAGCAGCTCTATCTCTTCCTCGTCCAGGCCGTTCATCCGCTCGGAGACGACGGCCCGGTTGCCAGGCAGCACGTCCAGCAGCAGCTTCTCCCCGCTCTCGGTCAGCAAGACTCTGCGCTTGCGCCCGTCTTGCGGGTCCGCGGCGCTCCGAGTAAACCCTTGCTGTTCCAGCGGGATGAGCAGAACGCTAATGTTGGCCTTCGTCACCCCGATTCTCGCGGCCAGAACGGAGGGAAGAATGGAGCCTCCCGCCTTGGCGATCTCAACCAGAATGCGGATTCGCGCTCCGTTCAACCCAAGCGAGGACCAATATTTCTCCGAAACGCCAACCAACTCCGCCGTCGTATCCACGATAGCGAAGAAAGCTTCCACCTCCAGCGGCTGCCGGGACACGTAACGCTGTAGAACATCCATTTTCCGATCCCTCGTAAATTGTTTAATGTTTAACTACTTTCAGTTTATGACGACTTAGCGCAGTCTGTCAACTTGCTAAATTTCCATATTTTTAAAAATTATGTTGGAATTTCATTTTATATCATGATAGCATTCGAACTGCATTCAATCCTAACAAAGAATGGAGATTAAATACATGCAGCTTACAGTCGAAACCCTTCCGCCCTATCGCATTGCCTATGTACGTCAGGTCGGCCCTTACGGTCCCGCCAATGCTCAAGCTATGGAGAGGCTGAAGAAGTGGGCAGAACAAAGAAATCTGCTCACCGATTCGGCCGTTCTATTCGGCATACCGCAAGATCACCCAGCTGCGACTCCGCCTGAAAACTGCAGGTACGATGCGTGCATCGTCCTGTCCGAAGCGGACCCGATCGATGACGCGGTTAGCGAAGGCTTCTTCCCCGGAGGAAGCTATGCGATATGCCGAATCGAACATACAGTGGAGGAGATTAAGGAAGCATGGGCCGCTATTTTCCCGGCTTTGCAGAGCGGCGGTTACCGGATGGACGACAAACCGATTGTCGAAAGGTACACCGGCGAGCTGCTTAGAGCCGAGCTTTGCGAACTGTGCGTACCGATTAAGCCTCTGTCATAGAAACGGATGCCCGCCGTCAACGGCTCCTCGCACCGAGATAAACAGCGAAAGCCGCCCTCCCCTGGTTACGGGGGCAGGCGGCTTTCGGTTAACGCTTAGTTTGGTCGATCTCAGTTCAGCTCAGCAACACTAGCGGCTACCTGCTCTATCTCGCCCTTGCTTAATGATTCGTCGCTCGAGCTGATCGTGACGGTGCGATCGCCCGCCTTGAAGCTGAGCAGCGGCGTATCGGACGGGGTGTACCACTTGCCCTGTACGCCGTTGGCCAGGGTGACCGTCGTCCCCTCATACTCATAGGAATAGTCTCTCGGCGATACGTTGACGAGCATGTGATCGAACACCAGGTTAACCCCATCTCCTGTGACGACCGCTTTCTGATAAGCGTCGCCGCTAGCCATTCGAGTCGGCGCATAGGCTGTCTCGAACCCTTCGAACGCGGAGAACGCTTCGAGGATCTCCTTGATTTGAGCATCGCTGTACGACACTTCCGCTCCTTCTCCGGCAACCGGCGCAGTATCAGGAACGTTCGTCTCGATGGCGATGCTCTCTCCGGGGTAAGCTCCGTTGCGGAGCAAATTCGTGCCCGCATACGCGCCTGCCGCCCCGACTACGGTCAACCCAACTACCATCAGCGTTACGACGGATTTTCTCATCTTCGTTTTCATCTTATCTTCTTCTCCTTTGTAATAGCAGGTTTGATAATCCCACTATAAAGCGGAGTTATTTCAAAGAAATATCCGGGTTGTATCGAATTTGTATCCTGTTCGATTTTTTTTCAAAATAAGCAATTTCGCTTCGGTTAATTTCTATTTTTTCGAATCCGTTACCCCTTTATGATAAGTAAAAACAAAAAGCGCCCATGAAGAGCGCGGGGAGATAGGCTGAATTGAAACCTCTCGTTCAACTGCTGCATTTCGGATACCATCAGGCGATGAGCTGCATTTTCCCGGTAGCGATCTTCGGAACTCTAGCTCTGTCTAACGCAGTGCAAGTGCCGTTCATTCCTCGTTACGACGCCATTCTGCTTGTCTTGCTCGGCGTGCAATACCTCATGTACCGAAGCGGATTGGAGACGCGCGACGAAATCAAAGTGATCTGCCTGTTCCACCTGATCGGCTTGGCGCTCGAGTTGTATAAGGTCAATATGGGGTCGTGGTCGTACCCCGAACCGGCGTATACGAAGCTGCTCGGCGTCCCGCTCTACAGCGGCTTTATGTATGCCAGCGTGGCAAGCTTCATGTGCCAGGTGTGGCGGAGACTGCGGATGGACATGACGGGCTGGCCCGGATTTCTGCCTTCGATGCTGCTGGGCGGTGCGATCTACCTGAACTTTTTCACCCATCATTTTATTCCCGATTTTCGTTGGTGGCTGAAGGGCCTCGTGCTTATCGTATTCTGGAAAACGTGGATCATCTACCGGGTGCGGAGCACCACCTATAGAATGCCCTTGACGCTTGCTTTTATCATTGTGGGCTTCTTCATCTGGTTGGCCGAAAATATCTCGACTTTCTTCAACGCCTGGAAGTACCCTGACCAGCACCAAGCTTGGCGGCTGGTCAGCTTCAGCAAGATCAGTTCGTGGTTCCTTCTGGTCATCATCAGCGTCATCATCGTGGCCCAGCTTAAGTACGTAAAGGCGAATCGAACAGCGAACCGATCGTAACGGGCGAATTAGGACAGCAGCTCACGATCGTTATTGCAGCCGCTCCGATAATCGTTCGGTCGTCTCCTGCTTACCCCGGCATTTCCTCCAGCAGCGCGCCCAGCCGGTCGAGATTCTGCTCATTGCCTTCCACGCAGTACGCCTTGGCTTGCTCGTACTCCTCCGCAAGCTTGAATTGCTGGCGGAAAACGACGCGGGTGCGTCCTCCCACATCCTCGAAGGTCGCCGTGACCCGGAATTCGTGGCCGGTCAGATGATCGAGCACGATCCTCTCTTGAGGCACGATCTCGACAAAGACGTTGCGGTTCGGATAATCCGTGCCGTCCGGTCCGTGCATGGTGTACTGCCACTCGCCTCCTGGCCGGATATCGCACTGATGAAACGTATTCGTGAAGCCGTGCGGCCCCCACCAACGAGCCAGCAGCTCGGGGGTTGTCCAGGCTCGAAACGTCTGCTCCAGCGGAACGTTGAATACGCGCGAGGCTGCAATCTCATTTTCGCCTGCCGTCATTGTCCTTCCTCCCCTGACAGCACCTTGCCCAACGTATCCAGCATAAGACCTGTGCCGTGTTCGCGCACTTCCGGCGTGTCGTGTCCGTCGAAGAAAGCTCCTTGCTCGGTGAAAATCAACTTCGTGCCTTCCTGCACCGAAATCAGTTCGACCGTCGTGATCGAGACGGAGATGCGCACAGCGTCCGCATCCAGCGTGTACGTGAATACGATGCGCTGGTCCGGCACAAGCTCCTGATAGACGGCGTCGAACGTGAAGACCGGACCTTCCGGCGGTCCGCCGCTGCTGTACTCGCGCCCGCCGACCCGAAAGTCCAAAGTCTCCGGCGGCGAGAACCACTTGGCCTTGATACCAACGTCGGCCCACGCTTGATACACCCGCTCCGGCGATACCGGATACGTCCGCTCGATCACGAAAGTCGCATGTTTAACAAATCGTTCGCTCATCATTTTTCCTCCTCATGTGTCGACCTTCCGCTCTCTTCGGCCAGAAGGCCTCCCAAAGAATCCAAATATCGTCCCCAACTCGTCTGCCTCTCGATGACCGGCTTCTCCAATTCTATCCTCATTGCCTGGAGAAGGCTTGTGAAATCTTCGACGGTCAACGGCGCCTTGCCTTGCATCCGCTTCGAGACATGTCCCAGCTGTTCCAACCTTTTTTGCTGCAATCTGATCTGTTCTTTGATCCGGTCGATCTGCAGTTCGACGATCTCCAGCGGAGTGATTCGTCCCTCAGTCAAGACCGACGCGATCTCCTCGAGCGACAACCCCAGCTCCTTAAGCGATACGATCTCGTGCAGGCGGGCCAAGTCCGATTCGTTGTACAGCCTATGCCCGGACTCCGTCTGTCCCGATGGAGAGAACAACCCGATCTGATCGTAGAACCTCAAGGTTCGTACGGTTAAGCCCGTCAGCCGGGCGAGGTCCCCGACCTTCCAATGCTTCTTCATTGATCATCTCCGTTCTTTGGCGCATGCGATTTACCGGTAGCTTTATTATAAAACCTTACGTTACGTAAGGTTCAAGCATTAAATTTTACGCATGCCGAATACCCGCCTAAAGCCGCAAAAGGACGGATAGCCGATATGGGTACCACATCCTTCCATTTTCATGTATAATGTTGTTATTTTCTGTCGATTCACAGGGGATTGACGAAGCTTCGAAAATTCATATCAGTTACGGAGAGGTGCACGGATTGAAAAAGGCGTTGTCGGTACTCTTATTAGTCAGTATGCTTCTTACGGCTTGTTTTGGCGGAAATGCAACAGAAGTTCAACCTTCCAAGGCCCCTGCGGAGAGCATCAAGGCCTCGGCGGAAACCGCCGTTCCGACAAGCGGCACGACCGTTCTCGATCTCAAGAAGAAGTACGGCTCCGATCGGGACAAGGCGCTAATGCCTTTGTACAACGTGCCTCGGGACAAAGTATTCGAGTTTAAGTTCAACAGCGACGTATGGGGCGAGCCGGACGTCATCACCGTCCATACGGATATTAAAGCGGAAGAGAAAAGCCGGATTCTGACCTCCGTCTTTCCCAAGGACTTTCAAGAAAACGCGAACACGCTTGAGGTTAAGCCGAACGGCGGCGTGTTGACCGCTTCCCAGCACTTGAACGGATACGAGGGCTGGGGCAATGCCCCGATCTACTACATCCGAATCAATTATGATATGGATGCGACGACTCCGACCAAGCTGGAGAAGCCGATTATCGTGCCGTTCACCGTCAAGTCCGAGGTCGAGGTTCCGAACCTTAAAGCCGACGTCGACACCGACGGCCGCTTCAAATTGACTTGGAACGAAGTAGAGGGCGCAACCGAATATAAAATTTACCAGCGCAGCAAAATCGTCCTGCTGGAGACGACGAATTTGCCGGTCACGGGAGCGGAGGAAGCTTATATCGGACCCGGGCCGCTGCTGGAAGCCACCGTCACGGGAACCGAGTTCGACGACTTCCTGGACGACGGCGACGGCGGCCTGATTAAAGGCAGCGACGGCAGAGTGACCGCGCAAAATCAGGGCGTTAACGGCGAGTACTACGTGACGGCGGTCAAAGACGGCAAAGAGTCCGTATTCAGCAACGCTGCAAGCACGGTGCCGCTGTCCTCGCAGCTGCCGAAAGAGCTTGATGGAGACAACGATATTTTCCATACGACGTTCGATAGCGTCTCCTCTTTGCCTGCCAAAGTCGACGTCACCTTCATTGACGGGTCCACGGCTGCGCGAGACGTCGTGTACGACACCAACGTAACGATCCAGTCCTTCGGCAGCACGGAAATTCCCGCCTCGATCAAAGGCACAGCCCTGAAAGGCAGCGTCTATGTCGAGAAGCTGACGGAAGCCGATCTTCAAGCACTGGCCGAAGCTCAGCCTGCGGACGGCTCGGCCGGGTTGGTCGCGCCTGAGAATGCAACCGACTACGTCCCCAGCCCCGACGTGCCTACCGTGATCGAGGGCCCTTCCTCCGATGCGGAGAACAGCGTGGAGGAAGCGCAGAGGGCCAACACGGAGCAAAAAGTCGAGGAAGGCAACCAGGCCGCAGTGCCTGTCCCCGAGGTGATCGAAGACGTCAAGCTCAACGCGGATACGGCGCTCGAAGAGTATTTGGCGATCAGCATGATCGCCGTTCAAGACAGCATTTCGTTGAAGGCTTTCCCCGAAGCCCAGAACTTCGAGACGATCACCGACGTCTTGCAGGAGGTCATGTATCAGAATCCGCTCGTCATCGGTCTGAAGGGCTGGAGATACGACTACCGCTCCCTGACGCTGAAGCTGAATTACGAGGAGTCCGCGGACTCGATCAAGCAGAAGCAGAAGGAGGTTCTTGCCGAAGCCAACAAGATCGTCGCCGAGATTCTGAAGCCGGAGATGTCGGAAGAACAGAAGTACCAAGCGATTTACGATTACCTGAACGACAACACCCAGTACGACGATGCCGCGCTCGAGAACGCGGAGGCCAACGATTTCCGCAAGGTCGATCCCGAGTTCAACGACTCGTTCACGACTTACGGCATTATGGTCAAGAAGGTCGGCGTATGCGCATCGTATGCTTCTGTATACAAGATGCTCAGCGATCTGGCCGGACTGGAAACGATCGTCGTCACCGGCAATATGGACGGCGTTCCCCATGCCTGGAACAAGGTCAAGCTCGCCAACGGCTGGGTTCACGTCGACTCGACGAACAACGCCGCCAACAGCGGCATTCCTTATCTGCTGTTCTACTCCAGCGACGAGATCGCGGAGTCTTTGAACTTCACGCTGTCCAAGGAATTCTGGACGGATGCGGAGCTTTCGAACTTCGTGTCGGCGGACGGTTCCAAGGATTATTACGTCGCGAACGGTCTGGAAGCCAAGTCGTCCTCCGACTTCGGCTCCGCGCTGTCCAAGCAAGTGAAGGCCGGCAGCACGCAGATCGTGATCCGGCTGGCCGCCAAGATCGACCGGAGCGATCTGGTGGAAGAGGCGTTGAAAGTGATCGATGAGCTTCCGGAGGAACAGCAAGAACGAGCCACGATGGGCAGCTTGAGCAATTACGTGATCGTTGGCCTGTAATTTCCGAACAATAGATTGCGAGAGAGGTGCTCCCCGCACGGGGCAGGCGGACAAGCTTGCTTCCGTATGGGGAGCCTTTTCATATCCGAAAATGAACCTCCTCTCCGATTGCGACAATATGTAGGTGAATGGCCATTCAGGAGGGAGAAGGGACTTGGACATCGATGAGTTGATCGAGCTCGTGAAACTGCATGGGAAGTCGATTTACGGTTTTTGCTGCAAGCTGACAGGAAACAGGGCGGATGCGGACGATTTGTATCAGGAAACTTTTCTGAAGGCCGTGGAGCTGCGGTTCAAGATGGACTCGTCCCGCAATCCGAAAGCTTATCTCATATCGATTGCCGTGCTGCTGCACAAAAATCATCGACGCAAGCTTGCCTGGAGGCAAAAAATCGCGCCCACAGCCGATCTTGGCGAAGCGGCGGATCGGTTCGCCTCCCTCGCAAGCGAAGCAACGCCAGAGGATGCCGTGCTGTCGCTTGAGCTGCGCGCCATGATTCGGGAAGCCGCTCACCGGCTGAACGATAAGCTGAAGCTTCCCCTCTATATGTACTATACAGCCGACATGACGATCGAGGAGATTGCTTCAGTGCTGAGAATTCCTCCTGGAACCGTGAAGAGCAGGCTGCATAAGGCTCGCGAGAATATGAGAAAGGTATTGGAGGCTGATTCCCTATGAAAGACGAGGATTGGGATCGACTGCTCAGACAATCTTTGGCTGATGCGGCAGAACCCGGCGAAGAGTTGAATGAAAGCCTCATCCGTCAATTAAAGGAGCGTAATGAAATGAAGCCTAAATATAAGAAGAGATTATCCGTAGGGCTGTTAGCTGCCGTATTGTTGCTGGTCCTGTCCGTATCGGCCTATGCGGCAAACCAACTGTTCAGCGCCAAGCAGGTCGCGGAGCGATTGGGAGACCGGATGCTGGCCGAAGCATTCGAAAGCAAGGATGCGGTTCAGATCAATCAATCAAAAGCGTCCGGAGACTATCGTTTTACGCTGCACGGCCTCGTCTCGGGAGCAGGTCTTAGCGAGTTCCGCCAGTCTTCGGAGGAGCTCTACCCAGACAGGACGTATGCGGTCGTATCTATTGCCAGACAGGACGGCAAGCCGATGCCGAATACCGCCGATGCCGAATACGGGCTGGATCTGTTCTTCGTGTCCCCGTTGATTAAAGGCCAGAAGCCGTGGCAGGTTAACATCTTCACGATGAACGGCGGATATGGCGAGACCGTTATCGACGGCGTAACTTACAGGATGATCGAGTGCGATCAGGTGGAAATATTTGCGGATAGGGGCGTGTACTTGGCGATTGCCAGCGGCACCGCATTCTTCAGCAATAAGGCGTTCGGATATGACGAAGCTACCGGCGAAGTCTACTCCAAGGAAGACTATTCGGGGGCTTCGCTGCTGTTCGATCTCCCTCTCGACCCGGCCAAAGCGGACCGCGCCAAGGCAGACGCTTATTTGGACGGCTTGTTGAATCCGTCGCCTGCACCCGATTCAAGAGATACCGAAGGCCTCGTCGATACGGTTGAAAACAAAGGGATAGCCCTGATCCAAAATGTACAAGCCAAAATGCGCGCCGAAGAGAGAATCGGGGAGACCATTCCGGAATCCATCCAAGAAATGACCTCCAACGGTTCGGGAAAACTCAAGTATTCCTATGACGGCTGGAGCGCAACGATCTCTCCGGACGAATATTTCGCCGAAGATCAGGTCGGATTCTCCGAGAAATTCTCCATCAGCGGGAAAGACGACGTCTACAAGGCGGTGCTGTTCCACAAGGAGGAGAACGGCGTAATTACCGGCAGAATCGTTATTCTGGATTAACCCGTCAACCGCCGGTCCGGCTTGTGCGACAACACCTCCGAACGGAACCGGCATTATCGGGCGAAAAATGCCCCTATACGATTGGCAAGCGGATAGGCTTGCTTTCGTATGGGGCGTTTTCTAGAAGTTTTGGGCGGGTAAGAGAAAATCTATCATTTCCTTGTTGATCACTTCGGCTTTCTCGCTGTTCAACGTGTGTCCGGCATCCTCGACAATCTTGTAAGGAAGCCGATAATGGTCATAGAACTTTAGCATGGGCGATTGATAGGCAACGGGGTCGTATTTTCCGATCATGAAGATTAGCCTGTCTTTCAGCGAGAGCAGATCCTCCGGGGCAAACTCCGCAATTTTGCGCTTCGGCGGGATGCTGTACTTCAAAATATAGACGAAGTGAGTTAACAGCTCTTTGTTCACTTCGGGATCGAACTTCGGCCCGCTCAGCTTTTTCAGCAGACGAATCGCGGACTTTTCGCCCGGAAAGAGCATCTCGGGGAAAAATACCGACAAAGACTTCAGCGTGCTCCATCTGGAAACCCAACCCTTTACCGGGAAAGCTCCGGCCATGCCGACCAGCTTAAGCACCCTCTCTGGACGATGGATCGCATATCCGAGGATCAAAGTGACTCCGTGCGATACGCCCGCCATATGGGCTTTCTCCATCTCCAGGGCTTCCAGCAAGTCATCGATCCATAGGACGGAATCAAATTTTTTAGCATAGCTGTCGTTAGGAATGCTTTTACCCGGACCTCCAAGCGTATCGATAGCGATTACGTGAAAGCGGGTAGAGAGAATTTTCATATTATGTATCCACATGATGGCCGAATTATCCCCGATTCCGTGAAAGAGCAGAAGCGGAGGATTGCTTGTCTCGCCTGCGGTTATGATATGCGTATCGCCGAAACGGGTATCAATCGCCCGTTCCTCGTAAGGCACGTCCCACGCCTGAAGCAGCTTGTCATAGGACTCCAACAATAGTCTCTTGCCTTCAGCGCTCCTGAAGGTTTTAGCCACAGAGTCATCCTCCTTGATCGTGAACGGATCTGGATTGCAGACCAAACCATAGATCCGACCAGAACGATCGAATCCATTCCTCCTTGATTTGGGGAACGGTGTGCATCCATGTCAACAAACCGTCGCGCATGGACCGGAAGGACATCACCAATCGAGCCGGCGAGTCCTTGCGAACGATCCCCTCTTCGATCGCTATTGCAAAAAGTTTAATGAGCTCTTCATGGAAAAATCGATCCCGAAGGGTCAAGTCGGCGATCACTTCTTCGCGAAGATGGGGAGGAGGAAACAGAACGATCTGTGTCCATAGAGCGGCAAACTCCGTATTGCGATGGTAATAGAGGATGTATCCTCTAAATATCCAAAACAATCGTTCGCCGGTCGGCAGTTCGTTCGACTCTTCGAACAAAGCTTGGTTCAGCCTCTCGTAGTCGGAGGCCGCCTCGCGGTATACCGCAAGGAACAGCTGATCCTTCCCCTCGTAATGCGAGTAAAGCGAAGCCTTATTGATCCCCACTCCCCCCGCGATGTCTCCCATCGAAGTACCCTCGTAACCTTTTACAGCGAATAACGACCTTGCTACTGATGTAATTTTTTGTTTTGTCGAAGCCACTTCATCACCCTCATTACTACCGACCGGTCGGTAGTTTTATCGTAAACGGATTTCCTCATTTTGTCAATCCGCAGACTGTGACATTCGCCTATATGCTGAATAGATTATTTCTCGGGATGGAGCATGATATCGATCTGTTCGTACACTTTGTCGGAGTTGTACAGATCGCGCCAGCCTTCCTTGATCATCGCCTTGCGTCCGTATTCGATCGCCACCAGGCAAGCGTCCGAGAACGGGTTCACCTTCTCGAACACAATGCCGAGCTGGATGTTGATATGCCCGAGCATGAAATCTTTGGCCGCTTCGTAGGGAACGCCCCTGCTTACCGCTTCTTCCATCGCTTCTCCCAATACCGTCACCATCATGGAACTGATCGTCTCCGCCATGGTCGGCTCCAGCATCGCCATCTGTTCCACCGTAATGCGATGGGATCGCATGACAGGCGCATACATCTCCCGGGCGACGAGTTCTCCCTTGGCATAGTCCTCTTCGGGGCCCTGCATGAGCGCACATACGATTGCTTGCTTCGCGGCCACGCCGCCGAAGAAATCGCGCTTCGCTTCGGGCGTCACCTCGTCATTGAATACCGGAGGATGGCAAGGATGCGCCACAAAGTAGGTCACGTCGTCGCGCTTCGGCAGCTTGCCTAAATAAGCGGCGGCCGGGTCGAGCACCATCAGTACCGCTCCTGTCTTCATATCCGGTACGACGGAGGCGGACACTTGGCCGATCGCCACGTCCGGAACCGCCAGAATGACGACGTCCGCCTCGCCAACGGCTTCTTGCTGCGGCGTCGGCTCCAGGCCTCGCTGTGCCAGATTTTGTTTTCCGCGCTCGCTTACCTCTACGTAATAAACGGAATTCGAGCCCTTCATCAAGTTGTCCGTAATTCTGCAGCCCATTTTACCGCCTGCGCCGATCAATGCAATTTTTAGCATCTTGTTTGCCTCCCTTAAGTGATCACCCCTACTTTATCATCAGATATTCATTTTGTATACAATTTGTATTTACTTTGATTGACCCTTGATTTATACTCGACTCAAATCCTCTGTGGAGTGTGACTGTCGATGCAGCTTGGCTTAAGCACCTATACTTTGACTTGGTCGATCGGCGTTCCCGGCTATTCGTCCCCCGCGGACCCGGTCGATGCGATCGAGTTGGTGCGAATCACCCGGCAAGCCGGACTGGGTTTATTGCAGATCGCCGATAATCTGCCGCTTCATGTCTTCAGCGATCAAGAGCTTATCGATCTTAGAGACGCCGCACTGGAGAACGACGTGCAGATCGAGGTCGGCACGCGCGGAACCGATCCCGCGCATCTGCTGGATTATCTGCGGATCGCCCAACGACTGGACGCTAAGCTGTGCCGTACGTTGATTACGCAACCAAGTATTCAGGGAGCCCGAGAGCATTTGCGAGCCGTTCTCCCAGCCTTTCAAGAAGCGGGGGTCGTTATCGGCATCGAAAATCACGGCCTGCACACGACGCGCCAACTGGTCGAACTCTTCACCGAGCTCGATAGTCCGTACGTCGGCTGCTGCATGGATACCGTCAATTCCTTCAGCGCCTTGAACAGCCCCGATGAAGTCATTCGCGACTTGACGCCTTATTTGGTGAACCTGCATATTAAGGATTTCGAAATTACCCGCGTCGACCATCAGATGGGCTTTGTCGTATTGGGTCAACCCGCCGGATATGGTAAATTAAATATACCGGAGCTCGTCGCTCGCATTGAGCGATTGCAGCGTCATCCAACCGCCATTCTGGAGCTATGGACGCCTTATACTCGCACGATTGAGGAGACTGTCCGACTTGAACGGGAATGGCTGGAGAAGAGTCTGGCATACTTGAAATCCATCCACGGTTTTGAATAGGAGCGCCTATGTCCAATTCGTCGGTCACACTTAAGGAAAGAGCATACGAGATCATTCGCGAGCGCATTATTAGCGGAGAATTGAAACCCGGAGACGTGCTGACCGAGCGAACGCTGGTCGAGATGCTCGGCATGAGCAGAACGCCGATCCGAGCCGCCCTGGAGCGTCTCGACGCCAACGGACTGGCGAAGTATACGCCGAACAAGGGACTTATCGTCAACGAAATGTCTTTGCAGAAAGTGATCGATCTCTACGACTTTCGCATTGCAATGGAGAGCTTCGTCGTGCGCAAATTAAGCGCGCAGCATTGGAATGAGGAAGACGTGACCTGGTTCGAGGAAAATCTGAGGCAGCAGGAGCGTTCTATGCGGGAGCAGGATTACGAGGCGTTCACGCAAGCCGATTGGCAGTTCCACCGCAATCTCGCCGCCGTGCTGGGCAACGCGGAGATTCTGCAGGCGATGGATCAATTGCAGGACAAGCTCTACTTAACGGCGCTTAAGGTGCTGCGCAAAGATCGTTCGCGCATTCAAGTCTCTTATGAGGATCATGTGCGCTTGTTCCAAGAGATTCGCAGCGGCAACGCGCAGTTAGCCGTATCGGGCATCGAGCGTCATCTGGAGTACGGCAAGCAGATATTGGTCTTGTAGCAACTGCACAGAAAATCAAAAAATCGCCCTCCGCCTGGCCTGGAAAGCCAAGTGGAGGGCGATCGGCGTTACCGCTCTGTTACAAGATTTCGCGCAAATCCTGAACTTCGCGCAGCACGAGTTCCTTCGCTTCCGCCGCGTCGTCCACGTCGAGGACGGCTGTCGCAAGGCTGCCCAGGCGATCCCGGTGAAGCCGCTCCAACAGCCAGCGCGCACGGGTGACCGCTCCGGCGCTCATGCTGAACTCGTCGAGCCCCATGCCGAGCAGGACGGGGAGGGCTAGCGGATGACCGGCCATCTCGCCGCATATGCCGACCCACTTGCCCTGTTCGTGCGCCGCGCGGATGACCCGATCGACGAGCCGCAATACGGCGGGATGGAACGGGTCGGACAGCGTCGACAGCTTCGGGTTCATCCGGTCCGCCGCCATCGCATACTGCACAAGATCGTTCGTACCAATGCTGAAGAAGTCGACCTCGCGCGCGAAACGGTCGGCCATCATTGCCGCCGCCGGAATTTCGATCATGATGCCGGTTTCCATCTCCGGATTGAACGGGATGCCCTGCCCCGACAGTTCCCGCTTCGCCTCCTCCAGCAACGCCTTCGCCGCACGCCATTCCCGCAGCGTCGCGATCATCGGAAACATCGCTTTCACATTGCCATGCGCGCTGGCTCGCAGAATGGCGCGAAGCTGCGTCTTGAACATCTCTGGACGATCCAGGCTAATCCGGATAGCCCGATAGCCGAGGAACGGATTGTCCTCCTTCTCAAGCTCAAGCAGCGGCAGTTCCTTATCGCCGCCGATATCCATCGTGCGGATGACGACGGGCGCGTCCGCGCCGAATGTCTCTGCGACCTCCCGATACGCTTCGTACTGCTCGTCTTCGGAAGGCAGCGCGTCCCGCCCCATGAACAGGAACTCGGTACGGAACAACCCGACGCCCTCCGCGCCCTTGCGCTTCGCTTCCTCCGCGTCCGCCGCGGAGCCGATGTTGGCGACCAGCTCGACTCGCACGCCGTCAGCGCTGACGGACGGACGATCGCGGTACGCCTCGTAAGCCGCTTGCCTTCCGCTGTCCGCTTCGCGCCGGGCTTCGTAGTCGGCCAGAACGGCCGCGTCCGGATTGACAAGGACAACTCCGTTCCCTCCGTCCACGACGATGAGCTGCCCGTCCCTGACGGTCATTAGGTCGGCGCCGATGCCCACCACCGCCGGAAATCCGCCCGAGCGGGCAATGATCGCCGAGTGGGACGTCGCGCCTCCAACGGCTGTCGCGAAGCCGGCGACGGCGGATGCGTCCAGCCCGGCCGTCTCCGAAGGCGTCAAATCCTCAGCTATCAGAATCATGCGCCCTTCAGAAGAAGCGCCTTCGTCTGCCCTCTCTTCCGCACCGTCAGACTGCTCGCCGCGCAGCAACCGGGCAATCCGGCGGCCGACATCAAGCACGTCCGCCGATCGCTCGCGCAAATACGGGTCGTCCAGCGCTCCGAGCACTTCCGCCACTTCCTGCGCCGTTTCGAGAATCGCGGAAGCCGCCTCATACGATTCGGCGACGATCTTCTCGCGGGCGGCGCCGACCAGCTCTTCGTCTTCCAGTAGGAACGCATGCGCTTCGAAAATCTCCGCTTCGTGCGTCTTGCCTTCTCCGAGCAGCTTAGCGCGAATCGCTTCCAGCTCTGTCGCCGCCGACGCGACGGCCGCATCGAATCGAGCGGCCTCTGCTTCCGCCTGCGCCGGATCGATCTTGCGAATCTCGGACGATTCCGTCTCCGCGCGGAGCACCTTCGCGTACCCGATCGCGATGCCGGAAGAGGCCGACGTTCCGTTTAACCTCGCGCCCATATCAGTGGCTTTCCTGCGAGACGAGCACCGCGCCGATGGCGTCGATCGCCGCTTCGGCCCCGTCTCCTTCCGCGACGACCGCGACGCTGTCGCCCTGCTTCGCGCCGACCGACAACACCTTCACCAGGCTCTTCGCGCTAAATCGGTTGCCAGCCTTCTCCAGGAACACGTCTCCTGCGAAAGCTTTTGCCGCCTCGACGATTTTGCGCGCCGGGCGCGCGTGAATGCCCGTCGGATTTTCCACCGTGAACGTTTTTTGCATAGCTATCGTGCCTCCCCCGAATAAGTTCAAATTCTGTCCTTGATCTGATCCTTGAGCCGCTCGGATTGCGTTCCGAAGATGGCCTGCACCGCGCCCTTGCCAAGCCGGATGACGCCGGATGCCCCGAGCCTCTTCAGCTCCGCGTCGTCGACCGCCGCATCGTCCTTCACGACGAGCCGCAGCCGGGTAATGCAAGCATCGATCGTCTCGATGTTGCCCGGACCGCCCAGCGCCGCAAGCACCTGACCCGGCTTATCGTCGTTCGTGAGCAGGCCCTTCTTGCCTTCCGACGCTTGGCCGTCGATCACCAGCTCTCCGTCTTCCCGTCCTGGCGTCTTCAGGTTAAACGCGGAGATGATGACCCTGAACAACACGTAGTAGACGAGCGCGAACCCGGCGCCAATCGGAAGAATGAGCAAGGGCTTCGTCGCCAGCGGATAGTTGATTGCGTAATCCAGGAACCCGGCGGAGAAACCGAAGCCGTGCTTGATTTCGAGCGTAGCCATCAACCAGCCGGAGACGCCGGCCAAGATCGCATGGACGACGTACAGGGCCGGCGCGACGAACATGAACGCGAACTCCAGCGGCTCGGTGATCCCGGTCAAGAACGAAGCGAATGCCGCTCCGACGAAGATCGAAGAGACGAGCTTGCGCTTCTCCGGCTTGGCCGAATGGATAATCGCGAACGCGGCGGCCGGCAGCGCGAACATCATCATCGGGAAGAACCCGGTCATGAACAGACCCGCCGATTTGTCGCCCGCAAAAAACCGGTGCAGGTCTCCGTACACCACCTTACCCGCTTCATCGGTGAAGCTGCCGATCTGGAACCAGGCGATCGAGTTAATGACATGGTGCAGGCCGAACGGAATAAGCAGCCGGTTGGCGGTCATGTAGATGAAGGCGCCGATGCCGCCCAGACCGACGACCCAGTTGCCGAATTCGTCCAGCGCGTTCTGCACCGGACCCCAGATCAAGCCGAACAGCAGGCCGATGATGACCATGGCGAACGAGGTGACGATCGGGACGAACCGTTTGCCGGCGAAAAATCCGAGCCAGTCCGGCAGCTTGATCTGATGGAACCGGTTGTACATGAAGGAAGCGACCAGGCCTGCCAAAATCCCTCCGAGCACGCCCATGTCCAGCTTCATGTCTTTGCCGACGATGCCTGTGAACGCGACCGGCACTTTCTCCAGCACGTTCAGCAGAACGAGATGCGCGATAACGGCCGCAAGCGTTGCCACGGCGTCGCCGACCATGCCGATGGCGATCCCGATCGCGAAGATCAGCGGCAAGTTGTCGAATATGGCCGAGCCGCCGGCAGCGAGAAACGGCGCAATATAATGGTTGAGCCATTCCCCGAACGAGCCCCAACCGAAATCCTTCACGTAATCGATATTGCCGAAGCGAAGCAGCAGCGCCGCGGCCGGCAGGGCGGCGACGGGCAGCATTAACGACTTCCCTATTTTTTGCAAGAACGCCAGCATAATATTTCTCCTTCGCCTTTATTTTGCCGATTTGAGATGAACGGTCATAATCGCCGCGGCCTGCGCGATTGTGTCCCCGTAGACGCTGTCCACGCCTTCCGCGAGATCTTCGCTGGCGACGACGATCGGCGTCACGGCGGAGTAACCCGCTTCGCGAATACGGTCCAGATCGACCTCGATCAGCGGCTGCCCTTGCTTCACGCTGTCACCGGTTTTGACCAGCGGCTTGAACCCTTCGCCCTTCATTTCCACCGTGTTGATACCGACGTGAATAAGCAATTCGAGTCCCGAGCCGTGCTCCACGATCACGGCATGCCCGGTATCGATCAGATGTCCGATCTTCCCGTCGAACGGAGCCATGACGATCCCCGACGTCGGCACGATAGCCGCGCCTGGTCCCATGAAGCCCTGAGAGAACGCCTCATCCGGCACTTCTGTCAGCGAAACGACTTTTCCCGAAAGCGGCGCGGCGATCTCCACCGTCTTCGCCTTTGCCTTGTCATTGCCGAATAGTTTTCCCAACATCTCGTTTATCCACCTCTCGCGTGTAATTTCCTATCGTGACCTCTTACTTCTCGTAGGTCTGAACGAAACGATTCAGCGCCATCGCCAAATATCCCGCTTCATCCTCGATATCCCCCGTGTACCCGAGCGCATCCGCCGCTTGGCGCATCGATTCCGAAGCAATGCCGTACTCGTTCGGATAGGTCTCGCGGATATGCGTCCTTAGCGGGTTATCGGGCCTGCGGTCTTCCGCCAGCGATTCGAACGCTTCGCGCACATGGGCGACAAGCCTGAAGTAACTCCGACTATCCCTCGAAACGACGATGCCGAGCCCTCTCTCAACCCGCTCCACCGTATCGTTAATGGCTGCCGCCAACATCGCCAGCCTGCCGACCGGCGTCGTCACGGCTGCAGAACGAACGTGCAGCGCGAGAAATCCCGTCTCGTCTTCCGGCACATTGATCCGCAGCTTGTTCTCGATCATCTCCGCGGCGATGCCCGCGATCTCGAACTCCAGCGGGAAACCCAGCTTCGTCTCGATCAGGAACGGGTTATCGATCGCCATTCCGTTGCGCAGCCGGTATACCGCGAATTGAATGTGATTCGGGAGCGCAAAGTACACTTTGGGATGGACGGGCGTGCCCAATCTTTCCTTCATCATCTCGATGATCCGGTCCGATACTTCGATCACGTCGGGATCGAGTTCGTCGACGAGCGACTCGTACCGTTCCATCGGCTCTCCTTCGTCAAGCTTGTATCTCCGCTCGATCCGGGCGTCGTCTTTCCGGATGAACTCCGTGCCTTTGCAGGCGAACCCGAGTCCCTTGCCGAACAGAACGTATTCTTTGGAGCTTACCGGATCGACGGTCAGAACGACATTGTTGCCGACGATCTTCTCCACTCGCATGCTGCCGTTCGACGTCAATCCCATCCCTCCCTGTAAGGTTAGATTGCCCAGCTGAACGACGATCACCCCGACAGCAACGAAAAAAGCCGGGAAAAGGCGCCAACCCCCTGATAGGGTCAGAACCTGTTCCCGGCTCATGCCTGCAATCGCAGTAACACGCCGATGTCTTAATCGAATTCAAATATATAAAAAGATAACGTTTTCGTCAATGGGTAACTTTTGTCTTGCTCTTTTAACATACACCGCGAATAACTACAAGAAAAAGTAAAACCCCACCCAAAGGTTCCTAGGCCCGTGGGGTTTCACGTTCCTGGACTTGAAGGGACATCCCATCCAAGCCAATTGTATGGACCGAGTGTTCGCGCACTCGGCGCTCCCGTAGTTCAACTGTCCGTTCTCCAATATTGCTCGTAAATCCGACGCAGCTTCTCCGAAGGCTGAAGACCGAGCTCTTGAAACAGCATTCCCGTATAGCGCTCATAAGAACTATGGAGGGACTGCCAATCGCCCATGCTTCCGAGAACCGTCAGCAGCAGCAGATTCGCCTCTTCGTCGAATTCATTGCGGGCTGCCAATCTTCTCGCGATTCGTGCCGCTTCCCGGTACTGTTGCCGATCCAGCAGCCGCTTGACGAGAGGCTTGGCGAAGGAATCGTATGCGATCCCTAACCGTTCGCGTTCGGCGGCCGCCCACACGTAAGACTTGTCCTCGAACAGTTCGCCTGCATACCGCTTCTCCCAATCCAGGCCTTCCGCTTCGGTCGTCGTCTCGGATAAACCCTCCATGCCTTGCTCGAATTGAATAAAATCGACGTCCATGTGATTCAAGTCTGCGCGATACTGTTCCGACGTGGACAGGATCGCCTCTTTAAACCCGTGCAACGCCAACGCTTTTCTGAGCTGATAAACCGCTGTATTAAGATAGATTTCCGCGTTCTTAAGCGGCATGTCCGGGAAAATATCCTCTACAATGCGGGCTCTGGTTACGCTTCGGCCCCGATGAACGAGCAAATAGGCGAATAGCTCGGCGCTTTTCTTGGACGTCCATTTCACCTCTCCCGCTTGCCGGCTGAACACTTCGAAGGAACCCAGTCCTCGGACCGTCAGGCGTTGGGGGACTTGACCGTCCGCAGCTCCGACAGAAGCGCCTCGTCTGCTGGCCGCTCTGGCGATCGTCTGCTCCAATCGTTTGCCGGAAATCGGCTTAACCATATAGTCCAGAGGATACACGTCGTAGGCAGGCATCGCATATTCCGCATGGGACGTCGTAAACACGATGTCCGCGTCGGCGCATAGCGTACGCAAGCTCCGGGCCAGCTCCAACCCGTTGTCCGCTCCGATCTGAATGTCCAGGAAAGCGAGATCCACTGGATTGTCCCGAACGAAATCAAGAGCCTCCGCCGCATTCCGGAAGCTCCCGGCCAACTCTACGCCTTCCGCCTTCGATAGCAGCCGCTTCATGGCGAGCAGCATGACAGGCTCATCGTCGACAACGAGAACTCTCATCCGTCCGTCCCGCTCCTCATCGTAAAGTGAAATACGCTGCCTTGCCCGGGTCGGCTTTCCGCCCACAGCTTCCCGCCGCTTCGCTCTACGAACTGGCGGCTGACGAGCAGCCCAAGACCCGACCCCTTCTCCCCTGAGGTGCCCGGCGACGAGTTCAGCGGCTCCTCGAATAGCCGCATAACATGCTCCTCTTCCATCCCTATCCCGTTATCGCGGACAGAGATCGTTGCCCATTCGCCGGATACCT
Source organism: Cohnella sp. SGD-V74 (assembly GCF_003001675.1). Classification (GTDB taxonomy): domain Bacteria; phylum Bacillota; class Bacilli; order Paenibacillales; family Paenibacillaceae; genus Cohnella. The sequence goes on from NZ_PVYW01000029.1 coordinate 21,927, forward strand.
TGGCATCCACGCAAACGGCTCCCTCTGCTTCCGTAAATTTGATGGCGTTGGATAACAGGTTGCGAAGAATCAGTCCCAGTGCTTCCCGGTCCGCGTACACGCGAGTGCCGACAGGGACCGCGCTCTCCACGCTAATACGCTTAGCCGCACTTTGAGAATACAGCACATGGCAGCATTCCTCCGCGACATCGGATAATTCCAGCCATTGCGGACGAAGCGCCATATCCTCCCGCTGGCTGCGAAACCACTCCAGCAAATTATTCGTCATTCCCAGCGTCTGACGGATCTGCTCGCCCAGCATCCCGATGATTTCCCGATGCTCCTCGTCGAGCCGGTCTCTATCCTCTTCCAACATGGCGATCAGTTGATACTGCGACGCCAGAGGACTGCGAATATCGTGGGATACGATCGTAAACAATTGATCTTTTAACCGGTTCAGATGCGCAATCTGCTCGAGATGCTTCTCTTTCTCCGTAATATCCACGATGAGAGAAACGCTCCCTTGCGTTCGCAAACGATAGACGGGAGACACGTGTACGCTGTAAATCTTCCTCTCTCCATCCAACCAAGCCTCGACCTCGACTCGGCCCTCTTTCATAGATTCGCACAATTGATGCCACTCCGGCCAAGGCTCCAACAGCTCCCTCACATCCCGACCGGAAATCGCCGCATGCCCCATCTGGGCGAACCACTGGGAAGCTCGTTTGTTGCTGTCGATGATTTTTCCGGAGGCATTCGTGATGACTACGCTTTCCTGAAGAGTATCGAGAACGATGGTTCTGGCAAAAGGAAGAATCGCGAAAAACTTAATCCTTAGAGTAATAACCAACATCAACGTTCCTGTAAATCCGCAGTAGACCGACAGCGGAAGCAGCCAGGACGACCAATCGGGTTCCATGAGTTTGGCGATCTCGAGAACGAACGGGAACGTACTCAGAAACAGCACCCACATCCCCGGCTTGCGAAAATCGTTGCGGATATTCCGCACGTATTGAAACAGAAAATAAAGACACGCTGCGATTATGCCGCAGCAAACAAGGCTGAACGAGATGGAATACACGGTCCTTGCCGTGGCCAAGTGGCCGTCAACAAGATCGACGGAATGATAGATGACGTGCAGCTCGAAATCGAACCAGGACAGCAGAGACCAGAGCACGAATATCGAGAACAGCATAACCTTCCATCTGAGCTTGATCAGCTTCTCCCGACCGACCAAATGATAGACGAAGAGAAGAATGAAAGGCACCATTAAATTCAGCGCCGTACTCTGAATATGGCGAAAAAACAGCTTATCAGTTAATAAATAGCTGCTCTTCTCCATGATGATGCTGCTGGAGTAGATCATGCGGCAGACGATCACGCCGATGAGGTAGCTGACTCCTCGCTCTTTCCTGTACCCGTATATGAAAAATAAAATGATGCCAGATAGGACTACCGATGCAGTCATAAGAACAAGCTCTGCAGTGGGATTCATGTTTTCAGTATACCTGACATTTCACCAATCGACAAAAAAAGAGACTGGCCTGCAACGTCATTGGGAATGACGTCAGACCAGTCTGAATCTCATCTTAATGGAGACTAATCCATAGATTGCCGCAGCCGCAGGAGAACAACGGCAGCTTCGGCTCTTGTCGCGACTTCTGCAGGCGCAAATCGGTTGCCGTCTCTTCCGGTCAGCACTCCGCGCTCGCGGGCGGCCTCGACATAACCCTTAGCCCACGCCGGAATGCTTGCCTCGTCGGAGAAATAAGCGTTCCCCTCTTGTCCGGTCTGCCACTTCATCACTCTGGAGACCATCGCGGCCATCTCGGACCGGTTTACCGTTTGCATCGGCCTTAAGGTGCCGTCGGGATATCCAGTCAGAATCCCCTTGGCTACCGCTGTCCGGATCGCTTGAAGCGCCCACTTCGGGGTGCTGTCGCGATCGCTGAAAGGCAGAGCGCCCGCTTCGCTGTCGATCTCGATCCGAAGCGCCCGAAGCAGCATGACGGCGAACTCCGTTCGCGTGACATGGGCATTCGGCAGGAAGGTGCTCGCATTCACGCCCTCCACAATTCCCAGCATGGCTGCTTCGCAGATCCCCGGCTTCGCCCAGTGCTTCTCTATGTCGGTGAATAAACATCCCGGTCCCTGTGCTGGAGGAGCCGTACTCCCGCCATTATTTTCTTCCGATGGCTTCTCACCGGATAGATTCTCATCGGGTGAATTCCCGCCGGTTTGCCCGCCCCCTCCGCCAGATGAGGAAGCACGAACAACGTTCACCGTCCGTACGGCATCCGCCGCCGCGTTGCCAGAATGATCCTCCACTTTGTACGTCAGCGTATAGGTTCCGACTTGACTCGTGTACACCGCGCCGCTCACCGTAATGTCGGCCGTCAAGTCTCCGTCTCCTATGTCTATGGCGGTTGCGCCCGGATCCGTGAAGGTGCTGCCGACCTCAATCCGCATCGGATTGGCTCCCCGAAGCGTAAGGACGGGGGGTGTAGTATCTACGACGTTTACTGTGCGATGCGTGGATGACGAGCGACCGAATGTATTGCTGACAAGATAATTGATGGAATAGGTACCTACATGTCCGGTATCCACCGATCCGGTTATGACAATTTCGTCAGTCAGGTCGCCGTCCCGCTCATCGTTAGAGGTTGCTCCAGGATCGACAAACGTATCGCCGACCTCAACCTCCATCGTATATAAGCCGTTTAACAGCAAAGAGGGGCTTAGACTGTTGTATACTTTCACGGTGCGCGTCTTGATCGCCGTATTGCCAACCGTATCCGTCACTTGATAGGTAAGGATATAAGTTCCCGTTTGCGAGGTATCGATTGTTCCGCTCGATATTACCCCGTCGGTCACATCGCCGTCCCGACTGTCCTCAGCGGTTACTCCCGGATCGGTGAACGTGTCTCCAAGCTGTAGTTCAATCAGTTCCTCACCGTTTAACGAAATTTCAGGCGCCGTGGAATCCACGACAAACGTGAAAGGGATCTCCGGCTGATGCAGGTGTTCATCCACCGTATCTTTACCCGTAACCGTAAGCGTATAAGTGCCCTCCGGGTAGTCGGCTTCATTGAGCATAATCGAAAAATGAAAGGGTTGATTCTGTCCCGAAGCATAGGTGGCGTATACCGCCGATGTTACCGTATCCCCCTCAGCATTCCGAATGACGTAACCGACTTCCAAGGGCTCGCCGATACTGCCGTCTCGGATCAAGCCGGTGAGCGTAAGCTCATTATGGCCCGATTCTTGGGAATAAGCCGGCGACAAGGGATTTACCCTCACCGATGGGGCAAACGCTGTTAAGTAGGGGTAGCTTGTCCCTTCTTGAACACCCCATATTGGCGTGCTTCCTGCTGGCGCGTCCCACCAACTGGTGTCGAACGTGGCTATTTGCTTCATATCGTCCGAACTAACGGCTTCGTCCCGTCCCGACTCCCCGCCTACGGTCTGTAGATCAGGGGGATTGTCGCTCTCATTCCAGTAGGAATTAGTCATTGTGTAGAAGGGAGATAGGGAATCTATTTGGCCCACCAAGCCGCCGGCAGGGCCTGTGCTCGAGCTTACCCTCCCTAATGCATAACTGTTCTCAATCAGTGCCGGGATATGCGCTGGGCCAGACACTGTGCCTGCCAAGCCGCCGATCGGGGCATTAGTAACACCTAAGTTTTCTACATGGCCCGTTGCATAACTGTTGCGAATACTGCCAGATGACAGATCGCCAACAAGTCCGCCAGAAGGTCTGTAATTGGCCGCAGACACAGAAACATGGCCCGTTGCATAGCTTTGGTCTATTGTACTAAATACACCAACTCCTCCAACTAATCCACCTAAGTAAGTATTGTCGTCAATGTCTAACCGGACATGAGCGTCACTGTTGGACAGCGTAGCTTGAGACATTTGTCCGAGCAATCCCCCTGCCGCAAAACCGTAACCTTTGATTTCACCGGTCACTGAACAGCGATTAATTGTGCCGTTACTTAAGAGACCGACAAGTCCGCCGACATTGGCGTGTATATTTGTCGACCTGATATCCACATTTTCCAGTCTCACATTTTCAATCGAAGCTGCAGATCCCATCACCTGACCGAAAAAGCCAATATAGCCAGCGTTCGAAACGATGGTGAGCCCGTTAATGATGTAGCCCTCACCATCGAAAGTCCCGCTAAACGGGATACTGGCTGCTCCGATCGGCACCCAATTGCCATAGGCCGATAGATCAATGTCCGCCCCAAGCTTATAACTGGCCGTTAGATCTTCGCGGACGCAATCCAACTCTTCTGCCGAATGAATGATATAGGGATTCCCCGGACTGCCATCTGTCTCGGCACTGAACGTGCAACTTGCCGCCAGAACGTTCCCAGGCCATGCCCCTATTAAAGGCAACAACGCTAGCAGAGCAATCAAAGCCGTCGTCAAACTCTTTCTCATTACATTACCCCATTTCATTCCTATTCCGATAGTTAATCCTGTACAAATTATCAGAACGTAATGAAAGAGTAATGAAAGAAAGTCATTACTTTATTTTTCTCCACTTGAATCCGTCATCGGAAATCGCGACCTCGCTAAATGAGTACCCAATAAACTGATTGCCCGCTTGAATGACGAACATCGTGTCGATAGATTGAACCTTCGTTTCTTTCCAGTTTTTCTGATCCTTCGAGGTGAGCACTTTCGTCTTAACCCCTTTTTCGGTCCAATACTGCATGAATACATAGTACGTATTCCCTTTCTTGTAGATCGGCGATCTGTAACTGTTCGTCTGCAGAGGTTTCGGAACGGTTTGCCGCTTGAAGGTGACGCCGTCCGTCGATGTGATTTGATGCGACCAACCGTCGAAGAGAGTGATCACACCTTGCCGGCCGACGGTCTCGGCGTAAGTCGAATACCGGTGGCGCGTCGTACTGTCTTGACGTCCTGAGCGCTGCGTCCAGCGGACAAGATCCTTGGAGGTAGACACGAACAGCTCGGCGGAGTAGCCCATGCTCGGATCGATCAGGAATTGATTAGCCTTCTGAGGCTCGCCGCGGTACAAGTACCCTCCGTCTACCGCGGAATATTGCTTGCCGTTCCATAGGATGACCGCATCCTGCGTCGGAAGGACGCTCAGCCGCTGCCACTTCACGCCGTCCGGCGACGTGAACACGTAGGTCTGATTCATCTCCCAACGCGTAGCGAGCAGCAACTTCTTGCCGTTCACCGTCTGGAGGCTGCTAATCGTTAACGGAAGGCCGTCGTCGTCTTTCAAAGAAAAGGACGTCCATTCCTTCCCGTCTTTGGAATAATAGGTTTCGACAACTTTGCCTGTGCCGTAGTCGTTCGTCGCCAAGTAGAATAGCCCGTTGGCATAGTGGACTCGGAAGTAGGCCGTTCTGTCCGGCAACCTGCGGGCTTCCCACGTCTTGCCGGAATCGCGCGTAATGTTAAGGAATTTCGGCGAAGTCGTCATAATGGTGCCCTTGCCGTTCGTCGCTAAGAAATAAACCTCGTCCTTCGTGGCGCGTTGGTACGTGACGGGGAATTGACGGACGACCTGTACGACTGCAGGTTCCTTCTTCGCTCCCGCGGCAGGATCTTCCGGAGGCAAGGAAGAGAGCGGACTCAGATCGGACCGTTCTTGGAATACGATGGCTTGCGCTTGAACAGGCTTCGAAGGGAGAAATGGAACGATAAGAAGAATGGCCAGAAAGGCGAGAGAACGGCGAATCAGCAGCATAACTTAGGACTCCTTATTCTGGGTTTATATGGCATCATTCAGCATTATAAAGCATATAAGAGAAACCGACTATTCCTGCCTCCATTCGGCAACCTGGGCGCAAGCGATTAGCTACCCGACTTTGCGATACCTCGCCAGAAAAGTGAATATCAGCTCATCCATTAGCGGTTGGACGGCTTCCGTGTTGATTCCGTGTTGGAATAAGGCCGGCCAGGTGAGCGCGCCTTCGATCATCGCGTAAAATACCCTTGCGGTCAGGGCCGGATCGTCTACCTGCAACTTGTCGTCTTCGCGCGCGGCAACTAGCCATCGGATTAGCGGTTCGAGAGGGGAAGCGTATTTCGCCCGCGTTTCCCTCGCATAGTCGATATCTCGAATAAACACGGAAGTCAGCACCCGCGATAATCCGAGTCGAGCGGGGCTGTTGATCAGAAACAGCTCGGCATTCGCAAACGCCGTCAACTGCTCCTCCAATGATTTCGCAGGATTATAGTCGATTTGCTTCAGGATCTGTTGCTCTTGGAGAAGCCGGGCAACTACCCCTTGGAAGAGATTCTCCTTATTCGTAAAGTGATTGTAGACCGTGCGCTTGGACACGCCGGCGATCTCCGCGATTCGATCCATGCTTGCGTTGTCGTAGCCCATTTCGGTAAATACTTGCATGGCTCCGTTAAGTATAGATTCGCGCTTTCGGCTCGTGTCTCTTTTCTTGACTGCGGGTATCGCGTCCATGGCCATATCGTTAAAATCCTCTCAAGATGGGATTGATTAAACTACACGGTTCAGTGTAATTTACTGTTGACTGGCAGCTAATTACACTGTAGAGTATAATTAACAGTCCGGTAAAATTCAAGCCCTTGCCTTGAATCAGACGAGCGGCAGAACCAAGTTGTCATGGTCTCTAGGCGCGGCTTTTGTGCTGCAAGCCGTCACGTCGCTGGTTAGCGGAGCATTCCTGCTTAACCCGCTCGTCGATTCGGAAAGCATACGGAACACTAATATTGGAATCAAAGGCTTCAAATCTATAGCTCGGAAGGAAGGGATTCCATGAAAGCGGTCGTATGCACGAAATATGGCCCTCCGGAAGTGCTCCAACTGAGGGAAGTCGCCAAGCCTTCTCCGAAGCGTAACGAAGTATGCATTAAAATACATGCGACAGCGGTAACCGCGAGCGACGTCTACATTCGCGGCTCCCAGCTTCCGCTGCGGTTTTGGCTCCCGATGCGGCTGTTCCTGGGGTTCGCCAGACCCCGAAAATCCGTTATCGGCATGGTGTTGGCAGGAGAAGTGGAATCCGTGGGGAACGACGTTAAAAGGTTCAAAGCGGGGGATCAGGTTTACGGAGTTACCGGCTTCGGACTGGGCGCTTACGCGCAGTACACCTGCATGAAAGAAACGGACTCCATGTATGGGTGCCTGTCGCTTAAGCCTGAAAATATCAGCTGCGAAGAGGCGACGGCGGCCGCATATGGCGGGCTTCTAGCGCTGCAGCGAATAGAAGAAAGCCCTATTGAATGCGGGCAGCGAATTCTCGTGTACGGGGCTTCGGGAACATCGGGGACGATGGCCGTGCAGTTGGCAAAATATTACGGAGCTGAAGTTACGGCGGTATGCGGTACGCGGAACTTGGAATTCGTGCAGTCGTTGGGCGCAGATCGAGTCATCGACTACACCCGAGACGATACGGCCCATCTCGCCGATCGTTACGACATGATGTTCGATATGGCCGGCAAAGCCAAAAGCTCCAAAGTCAAAGAGCGATGCAAACAATCTCTGCGCCCGGCGGGTAGATACATCTCCATCGACGACGGGAAGCTGGAATTGAACTCGGCACGCCTTGCCCGAATCAAAGCGTTAATCGAAGCCGGGGCTGTTCGTCCGGTCGTTGACGCCATCTACCCTCTGGAGCGAATCGTCGAAGCGCATGCCTATGTCGAAACGGGACGCAAACGAGGCGGAGTAGCCGTATCCGTGCCGCATTCCGACTCTCCTCCCGATTTTACTTGAACCGTTCCTGTACGCTGCCGATAAACATTTTTCCCGCTTGACCCAGGAACTTGTCGGATCTATACACGATACCGATATCCCGTTCAGGCGTAGGCTCAACCAAGCTTATGATATGATAATACCGGTCATCCCAGGTTTGCAAAACCGTTCTGGGCAGAACGGTTCCGCCAATATTGTTTTTCACCAATCGCTTTAATGAAATCATCGCCGACGTTTCGATAACGGGTTTCAGATCAAAGCCCTGATCTTCACAATACGAATTGATCAGCTTGCGGCAATGATGGTTATTCGGAAACAACACGAGACTCAGATCTTTTAGTTCCTTCAAGTACATTTGCGATCGTGTCGACCATTCGCTGCTTCTCGATACGGCCACTGCAAACTCTTCCGTATATAAAGGCACGTGGACCAGCTTGCTTTCTTCCACCACAGGGGCTGCGGTAATGCCGATATCGATGTTCCCTTCCAGCACCTCTTCAACGATTCGATTGGAATCTTGAATCAGAAGTTGAATGTTAGGAAACTTTTGATGGAATTCAATCATAACGGGGGTCAACACTTCATCCAAATCACACGGCAGCACCCCCAAGACCAACCTCCCTCGCTGCATCGTGCGCAAGTCGTTAATCGCGTCATAGGCATAGTCCAGGTTTCTGAAAATTTGGCTGCACTGCTCGTACAGAATCCGTCCGGCTTCCGTGATTGCAATTCGCTTGCCCATACGATCGAACAGCGGAGTCCCGATCTCATCCTCCAACGCTTTGATTTGCTGGCTTAAGGTCGGCTGCGCCATGTTCAGAAGTTCCGCCGCTTTCGTGAAATGCAGCTGTTCGCAAACAACCTTAAACGACTCCAGATGCCTCAGTTCCATTTTATTTCTCCCCGATCATTCAAAATCACAATGATAATAATTCAAACTATCTATTTTTTCAATGAATTCATTTTTGATATACTTCAGTCAACGAGAGGCCTCTCCTATCAACCTGCAAAATATGGAGGTTCAAAATAAAATGAAAAGCGAGCAAAATAATCCGTTTGCCAGATTGCCTGAAGCAGCCAGCTTTCATGTGACGAGCTCGGATATTCCTGAAAATAAAGTCTTATCCGCACCGCAGCTTTCCGGAAAATTCGGAGTAGCAGGCGGGCAGGACATTTCTCCTGAATTGAAATGGTCCGGCGCCCCGGAAGAGACAAAAAGTTATGCGGTTACCGTGTATGACCCCGATGCTCCTACCGGATCAGGATTTTGGCATTGGGCTGTCTGCAACATTCCCGCTAACGTGACGCAACTGCCCTCCGGAGCAGGCAACGAGGACGGCCCCGGCCTCCCGAACGGAGCTATCCAATTGAACAACGACGCCTCATTTGCAGGTTTTATTGGTGCCGCGCCGCCTGTTGGAGATGGACCTCATCGCTACTACTTTGTTGTTCATGCTTTGGATGTCGAGGATATAGGCGTTCAGGCCAGTTCGACACCGGCCTTTCTAGGCTTTCAAATGCTTACCCACACGTTAGGCAGAGCGGTGCTCGCAGCAACGTTTGAACGATAATAAGCGGTTATACTAGTTATTGATGACTTATTGCATGCATAAAACTACGCAGTTATAATAAAACTAAAGAAGGAGCCGTGCGCCAACACGACTCCAACAGCACAATGGGCCGCTTCAAAGGCGGTCGGCTTCAGTAGACAAGATCAGAAGTAGACCACAGTCCTAGCCGGGAGGGTGGTCTATTTTTTTTGGTTAATCATTGCAACGATGGCAACAACCAGCGTTAGCAGCGCTACAATCAGCGCGCCAAAACCGATCATCAACATCAGAGCATCCTTAACCTCCATGGGCATCCCTCCCTTCTTCTCGAGAGGTAGCCGACCACCCTTGCAATCCGTTCCATGTGCTTGTCCTATTATAGCATTTTTTGTAAGTCAATCGATAGACGAACAGACTGTCTCCCGGCAACCCGCCACAGGCCCCTTATAGTATGTTACCCTATCCTTATATCCGTTCATCCGTGGAGGGTCTATGAAGCTGTTGATCGTAGAGGACGATATTGCGATATCGTATATTATTGCGAGGGTTATGCGGGAGGAAGGGTACGAGGTTGTCGAATGTCCTAACGGAGAAGAAGGCTTGCATCATGCTTTATACGGTGAATTCGATCTGATTATTCTGGATGTTATGCTTCCCAAGGTCGATGGATTTACGTTTATCCAAGAGACCAGAAAGCGAAACGTGGATACTCCGATCCTGTGTCTGACGGCAAAAGACGGATTAAGCGACCGGGTAGAGGGGTTAACGATCGGAGCGGACGATTATGTGACGAAGCCTTTCGAGATTCCGGAACTGCTCGCTAGAGTTAAAGTCCTGCTGCGCCGATATGGGAAGGTTAATCAGGAAGATCAGCTCAGCTACGGCCCGATTGTCGTTCATGCCAGAACCCGATCAGCCTCTGTTGCAGGAGAAGAACTGATCTTAACGGAGAAGGAATACGAGCTGCTTGAGTACTTGCTCATGAACAAAGAGCAGATCGTGACGAAGGAGCAAATCTATAACCGGATCTGGGGGCTTGATTCGGAGGCAGGCATCGGCATTGTCGAGCTGTATGTCCATTATCTTCGGAAGAAGCTTGCTCCATGGCATGCGGATCAATATATCCGAACCGTGAGAGGCTTGGGATATAGGCTCACAATATCCGAATAGCTATTCAAAGGAAAATCAAAGGTTCATTTATTATATTCTCCTTAAACGCATTAAGGGGGATACGGTTCATGAACCTTGCAAAACAGATGTTTAAGAACAATAGAGTTGTCATTCTAGGGGTATCAGGATTACTTGTCTTACTGATTGTAGCCGGTTTGTTATGGCAGGCCGAACAAGAGTCAGAGGATTTCGAGGCAATCATTCAAGAGATAGCGGTTGTCACACTTAAGGATAATCCCGAGGTACTGCTGTATTTGGGCGTGGAAGAAGCGGATGGGATCCGATGGGACCCCACTAAGCTTACCGACCTATCGGATGCCGATTACAAACAAAGAAACGATAATCTCACAGATTTATTGAGAAAGTTGAATGCATACGATGCTGCCAAGCTCTCCCCGGAAGACAAGCTTACCTATGATATCGTCAAATGGGAGCTGGGTGCAGAATTGCAGTTGAATCCATATTCGGATCTGAACACGGATGAATATCTCTTACTTTCCAATTTCCCGCCGTACTTCGCGAACAACTATCCGATTCGCAACTACGAAGATGCAACCAATTACAATCAGGCTCTGATCGGGTTCTCAAATAAAATGGCACACTTCATCGATAGAATCCAAGAGAGAAAGCGGAAAGGGATTATCCCTCCTTACGAAACTCTGAGGCAAATGCTTGCGAACTATGAGAGTTTGCGAAACACGAAGCCGGAACAAACGATTTTGTACACTTTATATGCAGAGAAATTAGCGAACCTGCAACTCGATTCGTCCAAGGAAGAAGAGTTAAAGAGAGCGCTGCTACAAACCATAGTCGATCATATATTAACTTCCTATGGCAAGCTTGCAGATTTGATCAAAAACGATCTTATGAAGCAAGCATCCGGAAGTCAAGGGATTTGGAGTCAACCGGGCGGCAGCGAGTATTATTCCGCAAGGCTTAGAGCGGCCACGGGAACGGACCTCGACCCTCTGGAAGTTCACGAGCTCGCCAAGCGCAAAGTAGAAGAGATTGTGAAGGAGATCAGAAGCCAGACTTCGGAGCAAACGCAGGATACCGCTGCCGCGAATTCGCTTCTGAGCGGAGAGGAGCTGCTGCAAGCCGTTAGCGGACACCCGGGTAAAATAATGCCCAGCTTGTCCGATTGGTTCGACGATGAGCTGATTACGGACAACCCGGTAGATGTACGATCGTATCCGGTTCCGTTCTCGGGGGCGGGCGCGTTCTATATTCCCCTATCCGTGGACGGCTCTCGAGACGGGAGATTTTTTCTGCCGCTCGACAACGCGATTCCCGCGTCGCTGGCCCATCTCCTGGCGGTGCATGAAGGGGTTCCCGGACATCATCTTCAAATTTCAATCCAATATGATTCGCCCACAATTCCGTTGGTTCGTAAAGCAAACCTGCTACCCGGGTTCGTAGAGGGATGGGCGGTCTATGCGGAAACGTTGTGCGCAGACAGCGGTTTGCTTGATCCGGTCACGGTACAAAGCCACCTGCTCAATTCGTACCTCGGCGCCGTGGTCGACACGGGGATTAACGGGCTGAAATGGACAAGGGAACAGGCAAACGAAAATATAACAAGCCTCATCGGGACCGGCAGCGACGACTTGATCGACAGCGTCATTGCTTTCCCCGGACTTCTGTCGAGCTATGCGATCGGATACGACCAATTTCAATCTTTTCGAGAGAAAGCCGAAGATGAGCTTCAAGATCGTTTCGATCTTAAAGCCTTTCATTCTGTTCTTCTTCGTAACGGAACCATGCCATTTCCGATACTGGAGCAGCAAGTAAATCAATACATCGAATCCGTTAATTAAAAAAGGAGAGCTAACCCCAGTATGATCAAACGTACGCTAGTACAAATGACGGTATGGAACAGTACGGTCGTATTTTGCTTGTTCGTCATGCTGGGGGGAGCGTTATACGGGCTGGCGCGTTATCAGATTTATTCGGACATTGACCGTCTGCTGGTGTTCCACATTGATAATATGCGACAAATCACCTTGAGTACCGGAGAGCAAATCGTTAACGTCGATTCGCAAGAACCGGAACGTTTTATCTTGGATTATTGGTGGGATTCCAACGATGTTTTGGTTAAAAGCGTATACTACGAGAGAACATTCTGGGAGCTTAGTTCGATTCTCCGGGAAAAACAGAGCCACATGGGGCCCGAGTCCATCCGAATGGGGGAGAAAACCTATCGCTTTGTTAGCAGGCCTTATCAAGGGAACTTGCCGGAAGCCGAGAAGCGGTCGAGCTTACCCTTGAAAACAGTTCAGCTCATGACGGAAATTACGGCCGAGGTGTACTACTTAAATCGGTTATTATGGAGCATCGGGATCGGAATAGGTGTCGGCGCGTTCTTGTCGGTCATCGCGGGTTACGCATTGGCCAGAAGGGCGCTCGTTCCGATTCAGAAAGCTTGGGACAAGCAGCAGCAATTCATCGCAGATGCCTCTCACGAGTTAAGGAGCCCGCTTTCCGTCGTTCAAGGGCAGATGCAATTATTGCTGCGCCACCCCGATCATACCATCGAGGAAGAGAGCGTTCCAATCTCGGCCGTTCTGAAGGAAACCCAAAGAATGAGCAACATGGTTGGCGGGCTGCTTCTGTTGGCAAGGGGGGATTCGCATGAGGAGGTTATCTCGTGCAAGCCTGTGCGAGTTGACGGGATCGTTAAAGAGATGGCCAAAAATATGGAGCCGATCATGGATTACAAGCAACTGCGGTTGCAGGCCCATATTGAAGATACAGAACTTCTCATCGCCGGAGATGAGGAACGACTTATGCAGCTGTTCATGATTATAATAGACAATGCCATTAAATTTACGCAGGAGCGTGGACAAATCGATCTTGCCTGCGTTAGGCAAGGGAAATCGGTTCTGGTAACCGTCAAGGATGATGGAGCGGGAATTTCGGAACGCGATTTGCCGCTCGTATTTAATCGCTTTTATAAGGGAGATACCGCTAGAGATAGAAAGGATCATGGAGCAGGCTTGGGGCTGTCGATCGCACGCTGGATCGTCGATCAGCATCACGGTTCTATCCATATTAGCAGCGTGGCGGAACGCGGCACTACCGTTACGATTCGTTTTCCTCTTCTATAGGACTTGTCTCCTTCTGGTTGCACGTATATTCGTGCGTAGTATAATAAAACTATAGAAGGAGCCGTGCTGCTAACACGACTCCTCCTGGCACAGTAGCCGCTTCAAAGGCGGTCGGCTTCAGGAAAAACGGATATGGAAATAGACCGTGTTCCTTGCTATCGGGGCGGTCTATTTTCGTGCGCGCACACCCAACGGGGGATGCGCGCTTTTCGCTCAAAGCAAACTATTGCAGCCCTCAAACATGCTTTGTCTCTATTTCTGTCTTGAGCGATCCGGCAGGAGCTTCGAGCCTGCTTCCTGAATCGCCGCGATGGCGTCATCGAGCGACTTGCGGCCCCCGATCATCGCGCCTGTCTCGTCGTCGATGATCCGCTGCAGTTCGTTTTTCTCCTTGATGCCGAGCGAAAACTCCGATTGCTGCGGCATTGGCCGCAGCCGGTAGAATACCTCATAGAGCGGATCCTTCGCCAACCTTCCATTTACCTGCACGGGCAGGCCGAATTCCGATTCGGCATACACTCCGCCCATTTTCTCCGACATGACTGTCTCGATGATCTTCCAGGCCTCGTAGGAATGCCCCGACTTGGCCGGAATTGCAAACATGGAGTCCGTCTGGACTTCGCCGCCCCGACTCGGGTCCCGTGCCTGAACCGGTCCAGGCAGCACGCCCCACTCGAACTCTATTTTCTGCCGCTTCAGCTGCGTTATGTAATACTCGTCTGCAATCCTAAGCGCCGCCTTGCCTTGAGCGAACAAGTCACGCTGACGCACCTCGTCCTGACTAATAATGCTGCCCTTGCCCTTGAAAGGTTCGGCATTGAACGTACCGTGCTCATAGGCGGCTATGACCTTGGAGATAAGGGCACGCCACGCTTGACTGTCGAACGTAAGACGGTTGGCAACTTTGTCGTACATCTCAATTCCTTCGGTCCGAGCGATAAGGGACATGAGATCGAACGGCTTGGTCAGCGATGGGATATTTAAGCCGATGACACTGTCTTCGCCCCCTGGCTGGTCTACGAATAACCCGGCCAACCGCAGAATCTCGTCCCAGGTCATATCCTGAGCCGGGAGCGGCACGCCGTAGCGTTTGAACAGCGTTTTATTGTAGTACACCGCCGAGGCGTGAAAGAGAGGCGAAAGCCCATACAGCTTGCCTTCCTCATTGTTCCGTACTTTGTCGAGCATCCCCTCGTACAGCGTGCCGAGGTCGAATCTGTTCAACGACGCCATGTTCTCAAGATCGCGCAGCAATCCCGCATCCGCTGCGTATCGGTATTGCTGGGTATACAGGATAACGAGGTCCGGATTTTTGGTCTCGAACATTTCTTTGAGTGCGACTCCGATATCGAGATTTGTGTTGTAATAAATCGGATCGTCCATCGGTACGATCTTGAATATCGTATTCGGATATACGGACTGTAAGGCGCTGCGGTAGAAAGCATCAAAGGTCATCTGATTGACGCATGCAATCGTCAGCTCGGTTGGTTCTGGCGGAGGTTTAGACTTGCCGGTGCAACCGCTGGACACCGCCAGCATGCAAACCGCCAGCCCGATAGCAAGGATGCGCCCGCGCGCTCTTAATACCGCCGCCCTCATTCGCTCGCCTCCAAGACACCGATGATCGCAGCCTGTTCCGCTTCCGCCTGCAGCCGGGCCAACGCTTCGTCAACCGTCGACTGTCCGGCCACCAAATCCCGAACCGCTTCGTTCGCTTTCGCGGACAGCACGCTCATCACTCGGTTGTACGCGGGCAGTTGACTGCGCTTGGCTTGCTGCAGCACGGCGGACACGTCCAGCTCGGACTCGTAGTAGCGGCCGATTGGAGAGCTTTCTCCCAGCTTCGTGTCCGGCACCGCCGCGAGCAGCATTTGCGGCCCTCCCGTCTCGACGGCCTTATTCGATCGTTCCTTGCTTGCAAGAAAATGGATAAATTTCATCGCCTGCGATGGGTTGGCAGACTTGGCGTTAATGGCATAGACCGTACCGTTAGTCAGCGAGCTAATTTTGCCCGGCGCAGCAGGCGCGCTCAGCGGAATC
The DNA here is from genome assembly GCF_003001675.1 of Cohnella sp. SGD-V74. GTDB lineage: Bacteria > Bacillota > Bacilli > Paenibacillales > Paenibacillaceae > Cohnella. Next base: position 37,490 of record NZ_PVYW01000029.1, read on the forward strand.
GTATCCCACTCGTCCAGCAGCAAGCCTTGCTGGATTGCCTCGTTCATGACATACCATGAAAGGTACGGCTGCAGCGTCATGGCGGAGCGGCCGTTATAGAACGCATTGCCGGCTATCGCCGCCTTCAACGGATCGGACTCTTCGGAATTATCCGGCAGCTTATCGCCGATCCAGCCTTGGCGAAGACCTTCCGATACTTGACTCCAGATTGCCTTCCAGGAGGCGCTGTCTACTTGCGGATGACCCTCCCCATCCACAATCGATAGTCCTTGGGACTGGCCAATGTCAAAGATCATTCGAAACGGATCGGGAGCAGACCCATACGAGAAACCATACACCGGCTTGCCCCGGTCGCTAGCGCCTTCGAACCGCGCGGCTAAGCGGACAATGTCGTCCCAAGTCGCACCTTTCTCGGGGAGAGACACACCGTTGCTCCGGAACAGCGACCGGTTATAGATCAGCATGTTCATATCGAGATCATCGATAATGCCGTACATCTGCCCATTACCCGCTTCCTTGATCAGATCGACCGCGGACGGGTAGAGTGCCTGGAGATCCAACTTTTCCCGTTTAATCAGATCATCAAGCGGAACGAGCACGCCGTCCGCGGCGAGGTCGTCAACAAATGCGAGCGGAACTCGGAGAATGTCCGCGTTGGATTCGCTCACCCATTTCTTGTATGAGGCCAAGTCTTGCTTCTCTTCGTACTCATCGCTCGGTATGGCAACCTCAAACGACGCTTTCGGGTGATCGATCATATACGTAAAGCCAAACCGGGCCATAAAGCTCATTTTGTCCCCATACTGCACGGTCAGCCGAAATTCTTGCTCATCCGTTTCCTTCGCACCAGGGCTCGGAAAGAACGCCTGGCGGTAATCCCCGGTCACCCAGACGACGGCCGCTAATAGCGTGAAAACCGCCGCGATCGCGATGCCTCGCATGGGGCTTCTGCGTTTGCCGCTCAACCGTATCCTCTCCTTAATTTGCTTCATGGACTTCGGGGAGAAGCCGCCGCTGCCGAGTGGAAGCTCCTCGAGGTGTTTCTCCCATTGGGAATGATTCATGGACGCTTTCCTCCCTCGAAAGCCGCAGGCTTGCCCAGCTTGCGACTAATAGCGGCCCGTGCGCGGAAAATGCGCGACTTGACCGTCCCTTCGCTAACCTGCAACAATTCTGCGATCTCTTTATGCGCGAGATGGTGATGCACGTACAGCAGCAGCGTCTCACGCAGCTTTCGCGGCAAGCTCAGCACGGCATTCCACACTTCGCGTTGCTCGAGCGACACGAACCATTGCTTCTCCGCGGAAGGATGGAATAGGCTCGTCTCGTACTCCTCCCAGACCAGTTGGACCCGGCGGAACCATGCCGATCTGAAGTAATCCCGAGTCGTGTTGCGGGCAATTGTGAGCAGCCATGCCTTCATTGTCATCTCGCCTCGGAACGAATAGATCGCATGGTAGGCTTTTATGAACGTTTCCTGAGCGATATCCTCGGCCAGTTCCCGGCGACGCGTCAAGCAGTAAGCGTAGTTCCACACATCCTTGCCGAACGTCATCATCAGTTCGTCGAGCAGGGCATTGCGGTCGATCCCTTCGTCCATTTGCTTGATATACTCGTAATCCACTCCGGCAACCTCCTCTGACAAAACAACGAACGTGACGCCTCAAAGTTCCCTTTTTTTCAACCGCACATAAAAAAGCCTAGGGCGTGTATGCATACTCCGAGGATAGCAGATATGGCCGAATTTTCGTTCCATGCAAGGAACTTTTGTGAAGGCGTACGTGAGATTGAGCGGGACGGAGGGAGGGCATTTACGCTAGGGGGTGAACTTGGCATTGCAAATGATGTACCGGCTTTATATGAAGCATTGGATGAAACATTATTGAAACACACAGGAGACAATCGTTTCGATATTCTTGTAAATAACGCTGGAGTCGGCCTATCCGCATCCATAGAAGAAACTACGGAAGAAGCCTTTAACGAAATCACGAGCATTAATGTAAAAGCGCCGTTCTTTCTGATTCAACAGGCTCTTCCGCGTCTGCGAGACGAAGGCCGAATTATTAATCTGTCCTCTGCTGTAACAAGAATCTCTCTGCCCGGCATTGCGGCGTACAGTATGACCAAGGGAGCAATGAATACACTCACGCTGGCGCTATCTAACCAACTCGGCCCTCGCGGGATTACCATCAATGCTATACAACCCGGATTCGTCGCCACGGACATAAATGCCGCAATGCTGCAAGATCCTTCTGGTCAAAAATTCGGTGCTGATTATTCGATCTTCGGAAGATGGGGAGAACCGCTAGATATCGCTGATATCGCAGCATTTCTAGCCTCTCCGGAAAGCCGCTGGATCACTGGTCAATGCATCGACGCAAGCGGAGGATCGCATCTGTAATCTTCACTATGACAAAGGGACTGAACCGATGGCAGATCATTTCTGCTGAGGGGGCAGTCCCTTTCTTAGATAGGGTTAGCTTCGAGCATCGTTCCATGCTTCGAAATATTCATCAACAGTTTGATAGCGCTCGCTCCTTTCACTATTAACAGCTTTTAGTGCTGTATAATAGAGCTTTTCGCCAGCTCGCCACTTTTCGAAAGAACGATCATTCCCTCCTCCAAATAGCTGAAACGCAGTCGCCCCCATAAGAAAGACATTTGATCTTTCATCAATTTCTGCACCTAATTGAAATTCTTCAGGTGACATGTACCGGCTGGATCCCCACATTCTTCCCAGTGTATTTATTACCGGTTTTTTGCTGTAAAATTCGATATCACAGATCATAGTTCGTTTTGAAGCGAAATTATGCATAATACAACCATCATAAAAATCTATAGCGATATATCCACGTTGGTTAGTATGCAGATGAAATAAAAGTATATCATTGTAAATCTTTAATTTGACTATTAGCGGCAACGCAATAAATTTATCGAAAGCACCATACTGCTTGCCCATGCATTCGCCTTCAAACCACTCAAAAACGGTAAGGTAACCTTCTTTGATTTCCTTATGCTCAATGATTTCGATAAGATTGGGATGACGTAAATCCTCGTAGATCGATACGGTCGATTTAAGTCGTTGTATGGCTGCATCAACATTGATATTACTATTTATCGTGGATGCTCCCGCTACCTTCAAAAAGAACTTTTCACTTCCGTTTTGAACACCGAAGCCTATATACCCTGAATCCTGCTTGTCGAATACAGCAAAGACCTGACCATAGTCGGACAAAAAATCAAAAACAAAATCTTCTTTCAACTCAAATACTATACCATCGATTCGTTTCGTTAACATGTTTCGCTCCTTGTAGATCTATAGATCGGGATGATCAATCAAGATAAGCATACAACAGCATTCTGTTCCGACTTCCCCGTTATAGTGGGCTCCGGATCTCTTGCAATCTTGGGTGGGGCATGGTTTTCCTTCGGAAAGTAAAAACCCACCCCAAGGTTAGCCAAAGGTGGGTTTCATCCGTCATTAACTTGAAGGGATACCCCATCCAAGCCAATTGTATAGGCCGAGTGTTCGCGCACTCTGTCTTTCTAATGTCATTGTAACCCATGGAGCTTAGGTTCAACAACACAGATTCCCCTAACCCACTTTGAACGAAATCTAATCGCTCCAGCTTTTTGAAACATCGATAAAAATTTTGAAATTTTCATTGACTTTTACACTAGTGTCAACCTTTAGACTAAGGTCGAAATAAATGAAGGGGGGAATTTCAACTGTGAGGAATGACCGAAATGACAAAGCTGAAAATAAGAATGAAAAACCAGTGACTATCCTCGGGCTGGGTCCGATGGGACAGGCACTGGCTGCTGCGTTTCTGAAGAAAGGCCACTCTACGACGTTATGGAACCGCTCCACCGGTAAGGCAGATACTCTCGTCAGCCAGGGTGCAGTGCTCGCGGATACGATTGCTGACGCCATCGCTGCGAGTCCGTTGGTAATTGTCTGTGTGCTGGACTACAGCGCAGTGCAGTCGATCCTCGAACCTGTGGGAAATGCTTTAAGAGGACGCGTCTTGGTAAACCTCACTACCGGTTCTCCGGTGCAGTCCCGCCAGACGGCTGCATGGGCTGCTAAGTTCGGAATCGATTATCTCGATGGGGTGATCATGACCCCTCCCCCTACCATAGGAACACCAGAATCAGCCTTCTTGTACAGCGGACCGGAACTCGTATATAAGGCCGTATACCCATCTTTGATGAGTCTGAACTGGAATGTCACCTATCTTGGTGCGGATCCTGGCCGGGCGGCGGCACATGACGTGGCCCTGTTAGACTTTTTTTGGGCGTCCATTAGCGGGTATGTCCATGCTCTCGCCCTAGCCGGAGCCGAGAATATTGCCGCCCGGGATTTTGCAGTCTACGCCCGAGAAATGGTAGCCAGCATACCCGACATCATGACTGAAATAGCGAATCAAGTAGACGAAGGCAGCTACCCGGGCGACTTGTCCAATATCATCTCGGCCGAGGCTGGCATGAGGCACATTATCCATGCTTCTGAGCACCATGGTATCGACGTCAGCTTTTTAAGCTCAGCAAGAACCTTTGTCCAGCAGGCAATAGACGAGGGCTATGGAACCGATAGTATCGCGCGTGTAACTACACTGCTCAGGAAACCACTCGCATAACTGCCGGGAGGAGCCCAGTCCTGTATGGGCTGGGCTCCTCTTATTTCGATGTTTTTTTCAATTTCCGTCTTTCCGTCATCTTCACGATTTGTTCATTTAATCGCTTCTTAACAACTTCCAACGCGCGAATTTGTTTACTGATTTGATCTTCCTTCTCCTGGTAAACTTCAAGCACATCATCACATACTTCATATTCTTCGGGACCGCTTTCCTCGCATTTCAGTAAATCCTGTATTTGCTCGATTGTTAGTCCTAAGCCTAGACATAATTGGATCATTCTAACACGTTCAACGGCAGATTCCTCGAACTCCCGGTAATCATTTTCAAGTCGAACAGCGGAAAGTATTTTTTTATTCTCATAATGCCTGATGGATCGGGTACTCGCGCCGGTTCTTTTGGACAATTCACTTATTTTCAATGAAAAGGCCCTCCTTCTGCTAGCCCCCAAACCCGCGTCCAACGCGGCTTCTTGGCTCTTACTCATCTCCCGTCGCGACCGGGCTTCCCTCGTAACTAATCCAATCGCTCCAACTACCTAAATAAAGCTCCCATAGGGTAAATTAGGTGTTTGCATCCATTAACGCTGGGATATTGATTTCTTTTACACAGGCTGCTCTAGACAAGCTAACAATACATCTCACTAAGGATACGATATCCTGAAGCGGAATTCGTGTTCCATTGTAGACAGAAAGGGCACGGTCAGCCCCTTCTTCATATGGAATTTCAGCAGCCAATTCTCCAGGATTGATACATGTCACAGCAATACCATCTTCTCTTGTGTGCTCTCTAAGAGCTTCTGAAATTCCCCGAATAGCGAACTTTGAGGCAACAAAAGAAACTTGACTGCTGTTCGCATTATTCAGCCCGGCTGTCGAACCGATAAGAATGATTTTCCCCGCATCGGATTTGCGCAGATGAGGCAGCAATGCTTGAATACATACAATTGCGGAAGTAATATTCACTTGAATAAGATTACTGATGTCGGCAGGTTCATCGTTATCGAAGGTATAGTGCTCCTCAAACCCTTCTTTTTCCCAAACTCCCACATTGTAAATAAGAACATCCACTGTTTCGTTCTGCAGCTTGTCCTTTACAAGTGTGGCTGAATGGAGATCCGACAAATCTGCCGGTATCCACTCCCGGTGAATGCCGTCCTCTAAATCCAGACTTTTTGGTCTGCTACGTGCAACTACCCAGACTGTATCTCCTTGCTGAGGTACTCCCCTGACAAATGCATCGCCTAACCCCTTACTCGCCCCAAACACAATATAGGTTTTCATCTACATTCTCCTTCCTTTCCATCGGCTCACTATTCATCATCATACCCCAATGACTTCCATGGAAGAAATTGTTTTGTGTTTGCGAGTGAGGCTTCACCGGCTTGGTCGTCACATTTACGCCCCTGCCAGATTAATGTATTCACGATCTTTATACTGCTATACTTCTCCGTCCCCCGTCGCCACCGGATTTTCCTCGTACGAAATCCAATCGCTCCAGCTTCTTATCCCCCCACGAACCCCTATGCTCGAATAGTTCCAAGCCGAAAAGGTGGGGGTTCCGATCAGCGCGGCGGGAATGCATCGGAGGATATGCTAATGCGGTGCAGGAATGTCTCCTGGACATGGGTGATCATTGATAATTAAATATGCCGTTCTTAAACGCTTCTTCATCATTGTTCTCAATACCAAATAAAGCTTCTTGAAGCGCAAATGTGCCCCTGTAAAACCTCATTCGCGATTCAGCACTTTGAAGACCAGGGTAGAATTTGTACATCTGTTTCAAAAAATCTTCTCCGTATCCGCTTATTATGGCGGCAGCATCCACAGCAGGATCACCTACATGCGATCCGCCAAAATCAATTACGCCTGCAACTTTCGGAAGGTGATAATCGATCAATATATTTCCCACACCGAAGTCACCATGCACAAATGCTGGTTTATATTGAAAGTTCATTGTATCATTCAAAAAATCTTCGAAATGCTTCCTTATGAGCACTTGACTCTCATTGCTCATATAACGAAACAGTTTCTCTTGAATACGTATGTACATGTCCTCCCAATACTTATATTGATTTTTTTGATAGTGGTGATCGACGAACTCTTCTTGTAAAGGAATACTATGCAATTCAAATAAAAATTGTGCCAGCTGGTTGGCTATCACATCTAAATCTTCATGGCCCATAGAGTGAAAAGCTTGCATGTCGAAAGTTTTTCCCGGTATCTTACGATAGCCTACAAATATCTCTCCCACGGTCTGCGATTCGAGGCTCTCATAAATAGGATTTGGTATATCAAGAGTAATGTACTTGTATATGTACTTTAATAACCGCGTTTCTTCATGTAACTCTTTAATGCCTTGTTGATATTTGGGGAAACGGAATATGAGTTCATTATTGACCTCAATGACCGTGTTGTTTTGACCGTTTTCATTGAGAATGACCGAATCGATTCGTAGGTTTGGGGATACTTCCAGAATTTTTTGAGCATAGTTCTTCAGCATAAATAGCCTCCATATGAATGGTATTCCAAACAGCGACAAACCAGGAAACATTGACCTGTACCTTGTTCGCTCGGGGTGTTTGCAAGCTGTTGACAGAAAAGCCAAAAGAGGGCCGCAACAGGTCACTTGCTCCGAACCTGTCGCAGCCCTAAACCCGCGTCCGACGCGGCCTCTCGGTTCTTACTCTTCTCCTGTAGCGATGGGGTTTTCCCCGTACGAAATCCAATCGCTCCAGCTTCTTACTTCCCCACGAACCCCTATTCTTGAATAGTTCCAACGCCAAAAAGTAGGGATTCCGATCAGCGCGGCAGGAATGCATCGGAGGATATGCCAGCGCCAATGTGCAACGACCTCCCTTGGCTACGTCTGGGAGCAATTAGGGAGCAAGAGGCCCGTAGACGACGCGGTAGGCGAAACAGTATGGTTTGTGCCAAGGAGAGGTATACCCCTGTGGCTGGGGCAAGCCGAACGGAATGCCAACAAAAGGCCAAGTGAAGCAAGGTAGCACCCGAAAGGATGGATGGGCTGGAACAAGTCGAAACACTATTGTTTGCAGCCTGTTGATGGTTGTTTGCAATCCCATCCCTTTGAACTATCGTTATTGAAAAGATAATTTTTGATCATGCTCAGAACAACCGTTGGAGTGTTATTTTGTTATTCAATGGTCAATTCATAAAATGCGGTCGGGTATCTATTTAGAAGTAACGCCTCTCTGAGTTTTACAAAACCTTGCCTCTCATAAAAAGCACATAATCTCGGTCGGTCGGCAGCGCAGTCCAGCCGCAAGTACCGTTTGCCTTGTAGACTCCCCTGCTTTTTTGCCCATCCGACCATAGCTTCGGACAGTCCAGTCCCTGCATATTGTCTTTTAACAGCCAGTTTATGCAAATATAAGGAAGGCTCGTGATGATTTGGCCATAACAACTTGTCCTCTTCCTGAAGAACCATCGTTCCAACTGCTTCTTCATCGATTAGACAAAGGACCATATCTGTATCTGGATAGGCTTGCAGTAACCCTGCTATCGAATATTGCTGCTCGTTCCACATTTCACGGCCTGTACTTTGGAGCCACAGCGCGGCTTCTTCGAGGATAGAAGAGACAAGCCCGATTTCGCCTTCCCTGATGTTTCTGATCTTGTGCTTTAACGCTTCTAGATCAAGAGATTTCAGCAATGAAAGCCGGTGGAATCCTTTAGTATAATAATCAATTTCAAGATTTATCTTTGTGAATCCCAGGCGTTCATAAAAAGCAACTGCTGCTTGATTCCGTTCATGGTCAAGTGTATATAGGACAACATTCTTATATCCAAATAGAGATATTTTTTTACAGATGACTGAAATCAGCTTACTGCCGATACCTTCCCTAAGCCTACTCTTTTTCGTGGCTACGCCGACAATCTCGTATTGATTTGATGCTTCCTGCAGTATGTATCCGGCATGTCCTATCATGGATCCATTATCTTCGACCACAACGTAAAAACCGCTTCTGATATCATCCCTTGCCTCTAGTTACGTTTTCCAGCGCATCGGGTATTGTTCGCGAATAAACGATGGGAATTGAAACGAATGTTCCTCCATAATTCCCAACACACTTGCCTGATCATGGGCTTGAAGCGGACGAATCTCCATTGCCTTGTCACTCCTTTGTCATCAAACGGTCCCGTAGTAGACATCGCCCAAATTGCCTGCCTGATAATAGGGATATTCGAGCTTCTTCTGCACCTGAAGGGCAATGTTCGTATTGGTCAGCCACTCGACTATATAAAGACCTAAATCGATAGAAGCAGTCACGCCACCGCCAGTGATGACATTGCCGTCCCGCACTACACGAGCATCTACAACTTCTGCACAATAGGAAGCCAGCAGATCAAAGGCCGATGAGTTCGTGGTCGCTTTTTTACCTTCTAGAAATCCAGCCGCTCCCCAAAGCAGGGCGCCTGTGCAGACCGACACCTTAAATCGCGCGGATTCTGCGGTCCGAACCCAACTCATGAAAGCTTCGTCGAATCGAAGTTTTCTAATTGGCAGACCACCCGGGAGAAACACCAAATCAAATCGGCCTAAATCGGGCAGCACCTCATCGACTCTCATTTTCAGACCCCGATCATCCGTCACTTCCGACTTATTGGCACAAAACGTCCATGATACGTCTTCCTTTGCTTTAAGGATCGCCAGCCAAGTCACCGCTTCATAAAACCCAACAAAATCCATACTTGTCACGCCATCAAACAACACAAACGCCATTCTCATCGCCGCCACCGGTCCTTTCTTTTCTTAGAAAATAAAAAAAGCATCTGATCTAAGATCAAATACTTTGCCCAGGCGTACGGCGTTATGAATATGTGCTCCCTCGTGGTTATCCACGTTTACGCCAGTTGCACATACCAGATATTAACTATATTGTATTCTGAAAACTCAAACAAATCAAGAATAATTCTGTTACAAGTAGACGACTCATTTCTTCATATACATTGTCCGCTTGGATATATTGATTTTATAATCAGCATAAAGTCTGAAATCCTTAGCCAACGCAAACATGGAAATTCTCAAGAGTACTATTCCAGTTCTTGTTGCTATCGTTGCGGCTGTCCTTGCGTACAGATTTTCGATTTCCTCGGAGAAGAGGAAGCATCAACAACAAAACCGGGCCCAATCGTATATTGAATTTCTAAAAGCAACTGCCATCGTCGGTCAATCACAGAAGGATGGAAACAAAGAAAAGGAGTTTGAAGGTCTTGTTGCACTAACAGAGGCCAAGCAGAGGGTACTGATTTATGGTGGAGATAAAGTAGTTAAGTTGTTAGCTGACTTTCATGCCCATGGTCCGAATATCTCAGGGGATAATATGAGCAGATATGCAAAGTTAGTCTTGGAGATGAGAAGAGATAGTTCAAGAAAAACAACAACTTTACTGAGTGAAATAGAAACAATCTTATTTGAAAGTCAGTCTAGGCCATTCGCCGGTGACGATTACGCTTGACCGATACTTGCACGTTTTGCCCGGATTGGAAGAGCAGGCAGCGGCCAAGCTAGACGAGCTTCTGAGCAACGCAGCAACAATCGTTCCGGACCTACAAGCTTGCACCAGTCGTGTCAGGGGTACAGTAGGGTGCAGCCGGGGAACAGTCAGGGGTTCAGGTGACTCTCAACCGCTCCGGACGACTCTGGCTTACAAGGGTTCAGGGGGTACAGTCGATATTTAACCCCCAAGAGGAACAAAGCAATAGGAAGATGCAAACGCAGCAACCCGGAGTAGTGCAGACCCGACTGAACCTCCTGAACCCCAAGCGGCAGAACCGCTACGAGGGGAGCTGAGCGACTGTACCCCAAAATGAACCCCAAGTGAACCCCGACTTAACCCTTGCCGGGGCTGTGGCTGAATAAAAATCCGAGAGCAATCAAGAGAAGCCAAGCGAGTACCCATGCTGTGGCTGAATCTAGCTTGCTCTTGCTGTTCCTGCGTTCGGTTCCGGCTGCTGCTGGACTGTTGGGCAACCTGACAAGACTGCCGGACTGTTGCTGGCTCCGGGGTTCCTGCAACTATTTTCGTTGTGTTCTTGTTTGCAAACTGTTGATAGAAAAGCCCGAAGAGGGCTGCGACAGGTCACTTGCTCACTACCTGTCACAACCCCAAAACCCGCGTCCGACGCGGCCTCTCGGTTCTTACTCTTCTCCTGTAGCGATGGCGTTGCTATCGTACGAAATCCAATCGCTCCAGCTCCCCACATACAGCTTCACCTTGGCGAACCCCGCTTCCCCCAACGCCAGCACGTTAGGAGTCGCAGTAACACCCGAGCCGCAGTATACGACGATCTCGTCGTCCTGCGACAAACCCGCTTCCGCGAATCGTTCGCGCTGCTCCTCCGCGGATTTCCATGTGCCGTCGGCCTTCCGGCCCTCGGCCCAGAACACGTTCCTCGCGCCCGGGATATGCCCGGCCACCCGATCGATCGGCTCCGCCTCGCCGCGGTAGCGCGGCGCCTCTCGCGAATCCACCAGCACGAATCGTCCCGTGCCGAGCGATTCGCGAACCTCGTCGACCTCGATCAGCAGATTATGCTGAACGGTCGCTGTGAACCGAGCAGGAATGAGCACCCTCTGCTCGGCCGTAACCGGACAGCCCGCGTTCTTCCAGGCGGAGAACCCGCCGTCCATCACGTATGCTTCTTCGTGCCCCAGGTATTTCAGCAGCCACCACAGTCGAGAAGCCATTGCCCCGCCTTGATCGTCATAGGCGACGACTCTCGTCTCATTGCTGATGCCGACCTGCCCCAACCGCGCCGCCAATGTCGCCGCGTCCGGCAGCGGGTGTCTGCCTCCGTGTCCGTCCGGCTCGACCGGTGCGGACAAGTCCCGCTCCAGATCCAAATACACCGCGCCGGGAATATGCCCCTCTTCGTAAGCCTGGCGGCCGGCATCCGGCTTGCCGAGCGTAAACCTGCAATCTACGATGACCAGGTCGGATTCGTACATGCGCGCAAGCACCCATTTTACGGGAACAATCGATTTCATGATTCACTGTCTCCTTTTATATGCAATATCGAATTTTTACGATATTCAATAAATCCTTTGAACTTTACTTTCCCCCTTTGCACTCTCTTCGAACTCTACGTTCTCCTCAAGCCCAAACCACTCGTCCTTCTGCCTGCAAAAGCTCGTTCCTCTTATCATACCACGCCCAGCCACGATTTCGTTAGTTCCACGCGAGTTGGAATTCCTCCATGATGTTGTGGTTTTACCCCGCAAGAAAATAAATTTTTACACAAACATGCAATTAAAAACAACCAAAACAAACAAAAGTAACTACAATTAAGTTGTGATCGCACATTTAGGAGAAGAGAGGTTGGAGACATGACAACCCCATACAAAGGAAACATTCAAGCAGTGATCTTCGATTGGGCCGGAACGATGGTCGATTACGGGTGCTTTGCGCCTCTGGTCGTCTTCGTGAACGTCTTCCGTGACAAAGGAATCGAAATTACGCCCGAAGAAGCGCGCATTCCCATGGGGATGCTTAAGCGGGATCATATTCAAGCCCTTCTGCGCATGGAGCGGATTGAAGCGTTGTGGAGAGATCGCTTCGGCCGGACGCCGACGGAGGCGGATGTCGACGAGCTGTACGCCGAGTTCGAACCGATGCTGTTCGCGGGCTTGGCGGCTTATACCGATCCCGTGCCCGGCGCGTTGGAGGTCGTCGCGAAGCTGCGTGCGGACGGATTGAAGATCGGATCGACGACGGGGTATACGGCGGCAATGATGGAAGTGGTCGCCGCAGAGGCCAAGCGCAAAGGCTACGCGCCCGATACGCTCGTGACTCCGAACGACGTGGCGGCCGGGCGGCCCTATCCGTGGATGTGCTATCGCAACGCGGAGCTGCTCGGCATCCATCCGATGGCCGCTATGGTGAAAGTCGGCGATACGACGAGCGACGTGCTCGAAGGGGGCAACGCGGGAATGTGGAGCGTGGGCGTCATTAAAGGCGGCAGCGAGCTCGGCTTGTCGGAAGCCGAAGTAGCCGCAATGCCCCAGACCGAATTGGACCAGCGAATGGAAGCAGTTGCCGAACGGTTCCGCCGGGCGGGCGCGCACTACGTCATCGAGCAGATTGCCGACTTGCCGGCCGTCATTGAAGAGATCAACGAGAAAAACGCAGCGGCGAACGAAGGAGCGCAATAAGATGAACATCGACTTGCTGGACGACAATCCGTACTTGCTGTTGACGCCGGGACCGCTTTCGACAAGCAAACGCGTTAAAGCCGCCATGTTGAAGGACTGGTGCACATGGGATAGAGATTATAACGATCTTGTCCAGGAAATCCGTTCGAGGCTGGTCGCCATGGCTACGACGCAAACCGAACTGTACTCCAGCGTGCTGATGCAAGGAAGCGGCACGTTCTGCGTGGAGTCCGTCATCGGCAGCGCGTTGGGCGCCGGAGACAAGCTGCTCGTCATAGTCAACGGCGCTTACGGCAGTCGTATCGCTCAGATGGCAGGGGTGCTCGGCATCGATACAGTCGTCCTGGACAGCGGCGAAGTGGCTCTCCCCGATCTGCGGCGGCTGGAGGCGACGCTTCAAGCCGATGCCGCCATTACACATGTCGCTATCGTTCACTGCGAGACGACAACAGGCATCTTGAATCCGATCGAAGAAGCCGGGCGCATTGCCAAACAATACGGCAAAATCTTCATCGTAGACGCCATGAGCAGCTTCGGCGGCATTCCTCTCGACGTCGCCGACATCGGCATTGACTTCCTGATCAGCAGCGCCAACAAGTGCATTCAGGGCGTGCCGGGATTCGGCTTCATTATCGCCCGGAAGGAACGCTTGCAAGAGTGCGAAGGCCGGGCCAGATCGCTGTCTCTCGACCTGTACGATCAGTGGCGCCACATGGAGGCGAACGGAGGAAAGTGGAGGTACACGTCCCCAACCCACGTCGTGCGTGCCTTCTACGAAGCGCTTCGCGAGCTGCAAGAAGAAGGCGGCCCGAAGGCGCGTTACGAGAGATATGCGCGGAACCAGTCGACGCTGACTGCCGGCATGCGGGCGCTCGGTTTCCGCACGCTGCTTCCGGACGAACTGCAATCGCCGATCATTACGTCCTTCTACTTCCCAGAGGACCCGCCCTTTAAATTCGAAGATTTATACAAGCAACTGAAATCGCGGGGATTCGTCATCTACCCGGGCAAAATTTCACACGCCGATACATTCCGCATCGGCAATATCGGAGAAGTCCGCGAAGAAGACATCCGCAGGCTGATCGCGGCAGTCGGCTCCTGCTATGCACCTGCAATCGAGTAATGTATGAAAGGAGACTCCCCCATTGTCACTCATAGGAGAAGAACGAAAAGCGATCATTCTGGATCAGCTGAATATGGAAGGCCAAGTCAAAACGTTCGAATTGGTCAAGAAGCTTGGCGTGTCTTCCGAGACGATCCGCCGATATCTGGAAGAGCTCGAAGAAGAGAACCGGTTGAAACGCGTCTACGGCGGAGCCGTCAAAATCAATCTGAGCGCGGAGGAACCTTCCTACTTGAAACGGGAGGTGCTCCATGCCGAGGAGAAACAGCGCATCGGCCGGGCGGCGGCTTCTCTCGTCGAAGATAACGACGTCGTCTTCATCGACGACGGCACGACGCCTCTGCAGATGATCCAGTTTCTGATGAACAAGTCGAACTTGACGGTGTTGACGATGTCTTTGCCGGCCTTGCACCAGTTGGTCGAATACAAGAACAGAGATTTGTTCTCCGGAGACATCTACCTGATCGGCGGCAAGGTCAATGCGATGCATTCCCGGGTGACCGGCCCGATTGCGGAGAAGATCGTATCGCTGTTCCATGCGGACAAAGCCTTCATTTCTATCGACGGCATCGTGCTGAACAAAGGCATTACCTCGTTCGATGCGGAACGGGGACAGCTTGTCTCCCGGGTGATCGAGAACGCCAAGCAGACGATCGTCATGACGGACAGCTCGAAAATCGGATTGACCCAGCTGTACCTGATGGCCGGCTGGCGCGACGTAGATATCGTGATCAGCGACGTATCCGTTCCGAAGGGCTGGAGGCAGACGCTGGACGAGATGGGCGTCGACTGGATATGGGCGCAATAAAACAAGCGCCGATCCGGTGTCCCGGCGGCGCCGCTTGCTTTGACCTGATCCCGCTTTACCCGGCGACAATCCCAGCTCCGGCCCTGGCCCGCTCCAACCCCTTAGCCGACAGCAGCGCCCATACGATGACCGCCAGCATAAGAACGGCAAAGCCCGCGAACAGCCAACGCGTCGCCTCCATGCCGTAGTCGTCCAGGAACCAGCCGGTCAAGCGAGGCATCAGCGCCCCGCCGATTCCGCCGAACGCCATCAGCAGGCTCGTCGTGCGCTCGGTCATCCCCGGCACGGCCCGGTTGGCGAAGACGAGCGCGATCGCGAACATCCCCGACATCGCCAATCCCGCGAGGCACGTCAGCGCGAAAGTCGCCCAGGTGCCGCTGAAGCCGCCCATCAACAAGAAGATCAGTGCCGCCGCCAGACAAGTTACGAGCATATATACGCCGCCGCCCCAGCGGTCGGCCGCTTGTCCCGACACCACTCTTCCGACCGCCATCGCTCCCCAGAACAAGCTGAGCGACAGGGATGCCGACGACTCGGACAGGCCGTTCTGGTTCACCAGAAGCGACGGGAGATAATGCACGAAGCTCATCTCCAGCCCGACATAGACGGCGAAGAACACGGAGCAAGCCGCCAGCACGACCAACGACCTTCCCCGGTTCGGCATGCCCCGCAGCCCTGCCCCGGAATGCGCCGCGCTCTCGACGGGACGGTCCAGAATGGTCGGCCAGAAGAACAACCAAGCCGCCAACGTGATGAGAGCCAGCCCGCCGACAAGCGCGAACGCCGCTTCCCAGTTTCCGCCGGAAATAAGCGCGGCGCCGGCGAACGGCATCAGCAGCGCGCCCACGCCGAAGAAAATTTCGACTCTGCTCATCGCTACGTTCGCGTTGCCCATGGCGGAGCCTATTATGAAAGAGCCGACGACCGCCTCCGTCGTCCCGAACCCGAATCCGGCGAACGGCGCCGCCGTCAGCATCACGCTCCACGACGGTTGAAACGCATAGATGATCTCCGCGACGGCCATAATTCCAAGCGCGCCGAGCAGCAGCGGCTTCTTGCCGATCCGCCCCATCAGCCACGGAGCAAGCGTAATACCGATCATACCGCCCAGGAACTGATTCATGACCAGTTGTCCGCCATCCCCGTACTTGATCCCGTATGCCGCGACCATCGGCTCCATGACGGTGCCGACGACCAGTTGCCCGATCCCTACTACCAAGTATGCGATACATCCCAAGAAGACCAGTCTGCCCACGATTCGCTATCTCCTTTATCTAAGTCCAATTCCCCTATCATACCACGTTCGCCCTCATCTATAATAGAACGTGGAACGGGTCCAGGAAGCCCGCGACAAGCCGGAAGGAGAGAAATGATGAGCCATCTCGCACCACCCCCGCTAACGCTGGAGCCGATGACCGAACAGGATGGACGGGAGGTATGCCGCTGGCGCTACCCCGAGCCCTACCACCTGTTCAGGTGGCCGCCTTGGGACGACATGGTCAAGCACGAACGGGAATTCGGGGATCCTCATATCCGCTCCCGCCAATACTTGTCCGTAAGAGCCCCCGATGACGAGCGGTTGATCGGATACGTGCAGCTGTTCCCGATGGAGCGAACGGTTCGGATCGGCATGGGCTTGCGCCCCGATTGCTGCGACCGGGGCTGGGGAGTTCATCTGACCCGGCTGGTCGTGCAGGAAGCGGCTCGCAGGCGGCCCGATGCGGAAATCGACCTGGAAGTGGAGAAATGGAACCGCCGCGCAATCCGGACCTACGAGAAGGCGGGGTTCGTCGTCACGGATCAATACGACCGCAGAGCCACGCACGGAATCGTCAGCGTGTACTGCATGGTATGGCGGGGAATGGCATAACCGCCAAGCCCCCTTCATAGAACTATAGAGAACAACCAAGAATGAGTTTGCTCCTGTCAGGCAGTTTCACCAGAAAAGGGCGTTAAACCCCTATTAAGGAGGCTGTAACTGAATGAAGGCGCTAAACGTCATTAGCCTGATCCTTGTCATCCTGGGAGGGTTGAACTGGCTGTCGGTCGGCTTGTTCGAGTACGACGTCGTAAGTGAACTCTTCGGCGGTGCGGACGAGGTCGGCTCGAAGATCGTGTATATCATCGTCGGAATCGCGGCGCTGTACACGATCGCCCTTCTTCCGAAGGTCGCCAAGGACGACTAGAGAGAAGAACGGAACCTGGCTGCGGAATCTCCCGGCGTCATGCCGCCGGGAAGACTCCGCGGCCTCATTTTTTTACAACCGGTCGTAAGCCAGCGCCGATTCCACGTCCAGAGAGGTCAGTCCCCCGGAATGCCACGTCGTCAGCCGCAGCGTCACCCGCTTGTAGTCGATGCCGATCAACGGGTGATGATTGTGCTCCTCCGCGATAGCCGCGACCTTGCCCACGAACGCGATCGCCTCCATGAAGGATGGAAATACCCTTTTTCGGACGAGCCATTTGCCATCCTCCTCGACCTTCCACCCTTCCAGCTGAAGCAGCGCTTCCTCCAGCTCTTTTTCCGTCAACAACGGTCGTTTCCCCATGCTCGGCCTCCTTCGTTCTGCTTTCTCTCCCTTCCCTTTCGCCCTTCCCGCGGGTCGACCTTGCGACGAATTTGCGAAAAAGAAGGTTCTCCTCTAAAGCTTTCGCCCTTCCCTGTCGATAAAACTATTATCGTGTCGGCTGTAAGTGCAAGCTCCTGTCGCGTACATAACATTCTTCCATATATCGGGGTGTACGATGAAAAATTCAATCTTCATTGGTTTGGCTCTTGGTCTGGTCGCTCTTGTTTTCGGGATGTATTTGAAAGGCGCTCCGATCATCAATCTGGTCAACAATCCGGCCGCCTACATCATCATTCTTGTCGGGACCGCCGCGTCCGTCTTCGTGGCCTTTCCGATGTCGGACCTCGCCAAAGTGCCCAAGCTGTTCAAGCTGATCTTCTCCGAGCCCAAGCTTATCGCTCGCGAGAGAGTCATCGAGATGTTTACGGAATGGGCGACGATTACGCGCCGCGAAGGCTTGCTTGCTCTGGAAGCCCGCGTAGACGAGATCGAAGATCCGTTCTTGAAGAACGGCATGAGAATGATCATCGACGGCAACGAGCAGGATTTCGTTCGCGACGTTCTGCTGGAGGATATCTCGACGACGGAAGAGCGTCACCGCGCCGGCGCTCAGATCTTCTCCCAAGCCGGTATGTACGCTCCGACGCTCGGGGTGCTCGGAGCGGTTATCGGACTGATCGCCGCGCTGGGCAATCTCGCTGACATGAACGCGCTGGCCCATGCCATCGCCGCCGCGTTTATCGCCACGCTGCTCGGTATTTTCACGGGTTACGTGTTATGGCATCCGATGTCCAACAGGTTGAAGCGCCTTTCCAAACGCGAGGTCGACTTGAAGCTGATGATGGTGGAAGGGCTTCTCTCGATTCAGTCGGGCGTATCCACGATCGCCATCCAGCAGAAGCTTCTCGTGTTCCTGACTCCTACGGAGCGGCTGGCGTTCACCGAGAAGGAGGACGAACAGCGTGAGCAAAAAACGGCATGAACATCATGAGGAGCACGCGGACGAGTCCTGGCTCCTTCCCTATTCCGACCTGATGACCTTGCTGCTGGCGCTGTTCATCGTTCTATATGCGTCCAGCTCGGTCAATATCTCCAAGCTGGAAGAATTGAGTCAAGCGTTCAAATCGGCGCTCAGCTCCGGCATCGGCGTTCTGGACGGCGGCTCCATTACGGAAGACGACCAGTTGAAACGCCGTACCGACGACATTCAGAACCGTCTCGACAACGGACGGAAGAACAAGACTCGCGCAGTGCTGCAGCAAGAAGAGCAAGAAAATTTGGAAAAGCTGAAGGAAAATCTGGATCAATATATCGAGAAGAACGGTTTGTCCACACAGCTTGAGACGCAGTTGAATCAATCGCAGCTGCTGATCACGATCCGGGATAACGCCCTGTTCGCTTCCGGCAGCGCCACCATCAAGCCTGAGTCGCAGAAGCTGGCCGCAGCGATTGGTACGATGCTCGAACAATACCCGGATTATGAAGTCCAGGTGAAGGGACATACCGACAACCAGCCGATCAATACCTTCGAGTTCCCGTCCAACTACGAGCTCAGCTCCAAACGGGCCATCAACTTCATGAAGATTCTGCTCGAGAACGAAGCTTTCGATCCGAAGCAATTCAGCGCGACCGGCTACGCGGAATTCCACCCGCTGGAGAGCAACGCCACCGAAGCCGGCAGAGCCGTAAACCGCAGAGTCGAGGTTTCCATTCTGCGGCACTACGTCGAACCGACCGAAGGCAGCCAGTCGATCTCGGTGAACGCAAGCGAAGCCCAAGCTGCATCTGAATAAACTTACGGAACGCCCGGAGATGGTCTCTCCGCGGCGTTCTTTTTTTCATTGCTTGCCGAACAGCCGCTTGCCGAACAGCCGCTTGCCTTCGTACAGATGCGTTCCCGCAGCCGCATCGCTTCGCGCGGCGCGAACCATCGCGGCCGCCACGGAGTCCGCCTGAACGGCCTTATACTTGGCCAAGGGGCCGGCGAGCAGAGGATTGAGCGGTTTCATCGCATAACCGAAGAATCGTTCTCCCCTGCGGTACTCCTGACGCTCCCCGAGCAGCAGCGAAGGACGGAATACATGCAGCTCCGGTATCCCCAGCTTCTCCAAGTCCCGCTCCAGCTCTCCCTTCACGCGGCTGTAGAAAATCGAAGACGAGGCCGAAGCCCCGACCGCGGAGACCAGCAGGAATCGCTTGCCTCCGGATGCCGCCGCTTGCCTGCCAAGCGCCATCGGGTAGTCGTAATCGACCCGGCGGAACGCCTCTCGCGTTCCGGCCGTCCTGATCGTCGTGCCCAGCGCGCAGTACCAATCGTCCGCCGCCGTATCCGCCAGCGCCCCCGGGAGGTTGTCCACAGTGACTTCGACCTGCTCGAGCTTGGGATGGCTGATCGGCAGCGGCTTCCGGACGAAGGCGACGACGCGGCCATAGCCGGGATCGTCCAGCAGCCGGCGAAGCAGGCAAGAGCCGACCAGTCCGGAAGCGCCGGCGATTGCCGCCGTTGTTGATGAAGAAGTCATCCTTATCCCTCTTTTCTTGTCGGGACTTGCTTCTCCTCCATTGTATCAGCGAATGGGCGACTTTCCCATTGTCGAAGCAAAGCGGCAAGCTCCTCCCACGTCACCTTGCGGTCGGGGTGAGGCGTCGGGACGGGCAGCAGCTGCCGGTGCTGCAGCCATTTCATCTGCTCGCTGACGAAGGACGACCAGTCGACCGTTCCGGCTTTCCGCGCGGCCGAACGGACGGAAGACGTCGGCTCCTGACGGTACACCGGCAGCTTGGGAGGAACACCTCTGCCGTCCCATTCCAGGACGCCGCGCCACATCGCCACCACATAGCAGCCATAGCCGGAATTGCCGTAATGCGACCACTTGCCGCTCAGATCCTCCCAGCAAGGGGCCTTGCCTCTCCAGCCGGAGCGCTCGATGTGAACGATGTGCCGATCGTCCGCCAGCTTCGTCTCGCCCGGAAGCGGCAGCGCGCTTGCCAGTGTATACAGCATCTGAATGCGGCTCTCGATCGCGGCTTCGTCGACCCACTGCGCTCTCACCTGCGGCGCCCAGTCCGGACCGGACAGCTCCGCGGTCCACCATCTCGTATCGTACGCAGCCTGGCAGTACGCGACGTCTCCGCGAATCCCGTATTGGCGGCCGAGACGAATGTAGACCTCCGCCACATCCGGCGCCTGTGGATTTCTCCTTCTTGTATAGGCGAGCAACCGCTCCGCAGAACAGCACGGCTCTCCCGACAAACTCAGCTTGCCCGTCGGCTCCAGCTCGGGATGACTCCGAAATACCGCATCCAGCTTCTCCATCCGAGACGCCCTCCTCAGTGCTCGGACGGTTTGTCCGAGTTGTTCACTCATCTATATTCGGGAACGTCAAGGATTTGAACTTATTTGCCAACCTGATACAATTATATTCAGTTATTCACATCGTTATAAACACATTCTGTGCATAACTCTGTGGGTAACTGGCTATTTATCCACAGACTTGTGCACAGTATGTTAACATCGAATGCACGTTCGTGGAGTAAGGGGACTGTTATGAGTTTAATCGAAGAAGATGAACGTTGGATGAGGGAAGCAATTGCGCAGGCCAAGTATGCCGAATCGTTAGGGGAAGTTCCGATCGGCGCCGTCGTCGTTCGGGACGGCGTTATCGTGGGCGCGGGATACAATTTGAGGGAGCGCGATCGCGACCCGACCGCTCATGCGGAGATGATCGCCATTCGGCAAGCCAGCGAACGCCTCCAAGCCTGGCGGCTGCTGGGCTGTACTTTGTACGTCACGCTCGAGCCTTGTCCAATGTGCGCGGGCGCGATTCTGCAATCCCGCATCGAGCGAGTCGTGTACGGAACGACCGATCCGAAGGCCGGATGCGTAGGCACGCTGATGGATCTGCTGCAAGATTCCCGCTTTAATCACGCATCGCCTTGGACGTCAGGAGTGCTTCAAGCTGAATGTTCGGCTCTGCTTACCGACTTCTTCCGCAGGCTGCGAAGCCGATAATACGGATACCGGGCAGACGCTGTTCAACTTCCGGAGCTGGGATTCCTCCTTGCGAAGGCGCTGCAGTTGAACGATTAACCGGTCGGCCTCCTCGCTGACCGCCACGATCTCCGGGTCGGTCAGATTGCCGAGGTCGTCCGCCATTTCGCACAATCGACTCTGCAGTTGTTGGAGGCGAGTGATTAATTCGGTTGTCTCCAAGGTCGTCATCTGACCGCTCCTTTCCTCCTAGGGCGTGTATGCATACACGCCCTAACGGGTCGACCGTAGAAATTTGTCACACTCCGTCATTGAACGGTAGGATAATCGAACTATTCTCATTATAGGACAAAATTATCCAGTTATTTGTAGAATGCTGTCGAGATTTAACGCATAATTTCAAAGAATTTTCCGACAAACTCAGGAAATTGGAACTAGTTCCCAAGGAGCTTATTCTTCTCTTCCGCATAGAAAGGAGCACTGCCGTTGAGCCTTCGCATCCTGCTCGTCGAAGACGACGATTCCTTGCACCGCGGCATTCAGTTCACCTTGCAGCAAGAAGGCTTCGAGGTCATCGGCGCGCGCAGCCTGGACGAGGCGCGGAGCGCCCTCGGCAGCCATGAGGTCCATCTGCTCCTGCTGGACGTGCAGCTTCCCGACGGCAACGGCTTCGACTTCTGCGAGCAGGTCCGGCGGGAGCGCGACGTCCCGATTATTTTCCTGACCGCAAGCGACCAGGAGTTCGATATCGTTCGCGGCTTGGACATCGGCGGCGACGATTATATTACGAAGCCGTTCCGCCTGCGCGAGTTCCTCTCGCGCATCCAGGCCGTGCTTCGCCGCAGAGGCCCTTCCGGACGGACGGAGGATACGCTTGCCGCCGGTCCTCTGACGCTTCACGTCGGCGAGATGCGGCTGGAGAAGCACGGGCGTGATATCCCGCTAAGCGTGACGGAATTCCGCTTAATGCTGCTGTTCATGACGCATCCCCGGGCCGTGCTGTCCAGAGACCAGATTATTCGTCACGTATGGCCGGACGGCGCAGAAGTGCTCGACGACAATACGGTGGCGGTGAACGTGCGCAGGCTGCGGGAAAAGGTCGAGGAAGACCCCCAGAACCCCCAATATCTCGTCACCGTCCGAGGAGCCGGATATCGATGGAACGTCTAGAGAACGATAAAGTCGAATTCGCTCGTCAGTGGCGCAATCCTTCGCTTCGGAGGCTTGCTTTTATTTTGTCCTTGCTTCTCGTTCTATTCGTCGTTCTCGCTCTGCTCTACAGCCATCTATCGGCCGAGAGGCTGAAGAAGGACTGGCTGGACCGGGAAGCCGCGCTGCTGGGCAGCTTGGCCGAAGAGCATCCCGAGCTGGCCGAGAAGTGGCTCAGCCTGCTGACGGCCTCCGGCTCGGCCTCGCCGGAGACTGCCGAGCAAGGGCTGGAGTGGCTTGAGCGCTATGGAATGAGCGCGAAGACGGATGAGCGCTGGATTCCCGCGCTGGGCGAATACCGCAGCCGCACGAACTGGACTCTGCTTCTCGGCGGCGTCTGCTTCGTCGCGCTGGCCGCCGCGCTGCTCTATCGCGAGAACGTCCGCCAATCCCGTACTCTGCGTCATCTCGCGATCGCGATGGAGGGCGCGGTGAAACGCAACGAACCGATCGCCAGCCGCATTTACGAGGAAGGCGATCTCGGCCTGCTGGCCAACGGAGCTCAGGAGCTGTCCCAGCGGCTTAAGGAAACGATCGAGCAGCTTCATCGGGACAAAGCGTTCCTGAAGGAAACGGTAGCCGACATTTCCCACCAGTTGAAGACTCCCCTTGCCTCTCTCATGATCTACACCGATCTGCTCCAGGACGGCAAGCTCGACGAAGCTCACGCGGCCGAATTCATCGGGAGATGCCGCCGCGAGCTCGATCGGATGGAGTGGCTGATCCTGACTCTGCTCAAGCTGGCCCGGCTGGAAGCGAACGCCTTGGAGCTCAACGTCAAGACCGCGCCTCTGGCCGACACAGTGCGACAGGCAGTCCAATCGGTGAAGAGGTTGGCGGAGGACAAGGGCGTCCGCATCGCGGTCGGGGATTCCGACGCCTCACTCGCCATTCCCCATGATGCCCACTGGCTTGGCGAAGCATTGTCCAACCTGCTCAAGAACGCCGTCGAGCACAGCCCCGCGGGACGCGACGTCGTCGTGGAGTGGGAGCAGACCCATACGTTCACCCACCTTCGCGTGAAGGATCAAGGGCCCGGAATCGATCCCCGGCACTTGCCCCACATCTTCAAGAAGTTTTACCGGACGTCCGGCGAAGGCAGCGGAGTCGGGCTCGGCCTGCCGCTCGCCCGATCGATCGTCGAGAAGCACGGCGGCGTCTTGTCTGCGACCTCCGGAGCGCCGGGCGGCACCGTATTTCACGTCACGCTGCCTCTGCATCCTTTTCCGTCGAAGACGGCGAACCTTACGGAACTGTAAGAGAATCCCCCTTCGGCTTGTAAGGAGGCGCCGATATACTGGGTTCATAGACGCCCGACCGGGGCCCGGTCGCGCGCGAATCCATCATCGGAGGACTTAAAACATGAATGTCATTAGCGTAGACGGCTTAAGCAAGAGCTACGGCAAAGGAACGACTCAGGTCAACGCGCTCCAGGACGTTTCCTTCCAGGTTAACCAGGGGGAATTCGTGGCCGTCGTAGGCGCAAGCGGCTCGGGCAAGAGCACCTTGCTGCATCTGCTCGGCGGTCTGGACAAGCCCAGCGGCGGTTACGTCCACATCGACGGAGAAAATCTGTACGCGTTCAAGGAGAAAGAGCGGGCGGTGTTCCGCCGGCGCAAGATCGGATTCATTTTCCAATCATACAATCTCATTCCCGTGCTGAACGTGGAGGAAAATATCCAGCTCCCGCTTCTTCTCGACCATCGCCAGCCGGACAAAGCCTACATTAACGATCTGATCCGCACGCTGGGCTTGCACGAGAGACGGAAGCATCTGCCTTCCGAGCTGTCCGGAGGCCAGCAGCAGCGGGTCGCCATCGGCAGAGCGCTCGCCTACCGGCCGGCCATCATCCTTGCGGACGAACCTACCGGCAACCTCGACAGCGCCAACGGACGGGAAGTTATCGAGCTGCTGAAGCTCTCCGTGCGCCAATATCACCAGACCGTCATCATCATCACCCACGACATGAATATCGCCGCCGAAGCGGACCGCGTTCTCCACCTTCAAGACGGCAGACTTCAGAGCGACACTCGGAGTCTCGGGAGGGGCGTATGAGAAGCTACGGCGCGATGGCGGGAAAATATTTGAAGCAGCAGCGCAAGCGGACGATTCTGACGATCGTCGGCATCGTTCTGTCCGTCGCCCTCATCAGCGCGCTCGGGACGATGGGTCAGACGCTCAAGGACAATCTGATCCAGAACACGAAGTACCAGGACGGGGCCTTCTACTTCGGCTACGACGAGCCGACCCCCGAACTCTACGACTCCCTGCGCAAGCATGTGCTCGTCGATCAGTTGGGCTACTACAGGGCCGGGGAACCCCGTCCGTTGGACAACTCGGTCGACGTAACGATAGCTGAAGCGGACGGAGACGCCTTGCAATTGTTCCCGATTCATCTGTACAAGGGACGGCTGCCGGCAGCTCCGGACGAGCTTGCGGTTGAGCAGTGGATCTTGGAGCGGCTGCCGGGAAGCCCTGGGCTGAACGGCTCGACGCAGCTGACCGGACCCGGCGGAGAGCCGCGCGATTACCGTATCGTCGGCATTCTCAACAACGACAAGATCAGTCAAGTCAACGGAGATTCGTTGGCCTTCACGCTGGCGGACCCGGCGAACATGCGCATCGACGCGGAAGCGATCCTGCTCCTGACGCTGAAGTCCGGCGTGGATATCAGCGATCAGATCGACGACTTCACCAAGCTGAACTCCAGTCTGTTCACGAACAACACCTTGCTCGCCTATATGGGAGAGTCCGGGGACGACAATCTGAACACGGCGCTCGCCGTCATTTTCGGAACGTTGATCGGTCTGGTCGTGCTGTCTACGGTCGCCGTCATCTATAACGCCTTCCATATCGCGGTGCTGGAACGCGTCCGCCAGTTCGGCCTGCTCCGCACGCTTGGAGCCACACCTGCGCAGATTCGCAATCTGGTGCTGCGGGAAGCGACCGTGCTCTCCACGATCGGCGTTCCCGTCGGCTTGCTGGTCGGATGGTTCGGATTATGGTGCGCGCTGTGGCTCATGACGCAAGTCGGGTTGAAAATTCTCATGATGGAGACGTTCGAGCTGACGTTCCACTGGTGGATCTTCGCGGGCAGCTTCGCGATCGGCTATGTTTCCGTCTATCTGGCCGCTTGGCTCCCGGCGCGCAAAGCATCGAGCGTCTCACCGGTCGACGCCGCGAAGGGCGCGGGCGGCATCGTCCGGGAAACTTATCGGCGAGCGCGGATTCCTTCCCTGCTGAGCCTCGCCGGAGTGGAAGGTCGCATGGCTTCGAACAACATTCGCCGCAACCGGACGAAGTTCCGGATTACGACTTTCTCGATCGTCATCAGCATTATGCTGTTTATCGTGTTTCACTATTTTACCCAGCAGATGTTGACCATGACGACCACGACGAACGAAGCCGATCGAATCGCGTTCGGGCTTACCCGGGCCGCTGTTGCGGACGAGAGCGGGAACGCTCCTGCTCCCGGAGAGCTGATTCCGGACGAGCTGGTCGAAGAGATCGGCGCGTTGCCCGGAGTAGAGAACGTCTACGGAGTATATCCCAGTATCACCTTTCCTTCGCTCGTTCCGGAAACGAAGCTGAACGGCGATATTCGCACGGACACTTCCGTGAACTACGAGAAAACGAACGTAGGCGGAGTGGAAAATAATCAGGTGTGGACGAGGATAGTGATTTACGACGAGGCCGGGCTCCAGCAGGCCGCCAAGTATCTGCATTCGGGAACGACCGATCCCGGTAAGCTGGCGGAGGCCGACAACGTGCTGCTCATTCAGACGATCAAGCCCGTTCTGAACAACGGCAAGCGGAAGATCATGGACTTGGCGCGGTATAAAGTCGGAGACAAAATTTCCGTCTGGACCAATTCCGGTACTCCCGGGGAAGAGCCGAACATCCGGGAAGTGACGGTGGCGGGCATTCTGACGGAATCCCCGTTCGATTCTCCTTATCAGGGCAGTATGCTGACGATCATCTCGGCGCAGACGACGTTCGCCAAGCTGCTTGACGAGGCCGCCGGCGAGTATCCCCCGTCCGAGTACAACGCCGAGAGGCGCGGCCTGGAGATTGCGCTTCAGGACGGCGCAGACGCGGAGCCGATTCGCACGAAGCTGCAAGACATTGCGCGCTCCCATCCGGGAAGCAGCCTGAACGATTATGCCGAGCACCAGAAGGAGACGCGCAACTTCAACTTACAGATGCGAATCTTCGTCTACGGCTTCCTGGTCGTCATCGGCGTCATCGGCAGCCTCAACATCGTCAACACCGTGCAGACGAACCTGCTCCTGCGCCGCCGAGAGATTGGCCTGCTGCAGGCGGTCGGCATGACGATGGGACAGATCCGGAAGATGGCCACCTCGGAAGGCGTCTGGTTCGGCGTCATCGGCAGCTTCTGGGGCATTCTGCTTGGCGTCCTGATGAGCAGCTTCCTTCACAAGCAGCTGAACAACGTGCAGGGCTTTCCGTTCCAATTCCCTTGGGGAGCCTCGCTGATCGCCTGCGCCGCCGCCCTGATCGTCGGCCTGATCTCGGTCCAAGGGCCGCTTAGGAAGATGGAGAAGGCGAACCTGCTCGAAGAATTGCGGGAAGAAGCATAGGCGCGTTGGCGCAAGCAAAAAGGCGACCCCTTGTTCGTTCTCCTCATACGGAGAATCGCAAGGGATCGCCTTTTTATTCGTCGGCTTCGGCTTTGGCCGGGCCGCAGGACTCGCGCACGACCAGCTCCGTCGGCACAATCGCTTCCGGCGGAGCCAGCGTCTCGTCGGTAATAAGCTCGTCCAGCAGCTCGATCGATCTCCGTCCGATCGTCATCATATCCTGGCGCACTGTCGTAAGCGCAGGCTTCACGTAACCGGCCAGCTCGATGTCGTCGAACCCCAGCACCGAGATATCCTCCGGCACGGACAGTCCCGCTTCCCGGATCGACTCGATCGCCCCAATGGCGCTCATATCCGAGCAGCAGACGACGGCCGTCGGCGGCTCCGGCAAAGCCAGCAGCCTCCTCATCGCCGCGTATCCCGCCTCGCGGGTGAAATCCCCTTCGGCCGCGTATTCCTCGCGATATGGAATTCCCGCCTGCGCCAAACCCGCTCTGAACCCTTCGAATCGGTGCACATTTACGTAAGAATCTTTGTTGCCGCTAATATACCCCACTCTGCGATGATTCAGATCGGCCAAGTAAGCGACCGCACGTTCCGTTGCCTCCCGGTTATCCGAGGTGATATATCCGGCGCGGCCTTCGCGGATGTCCAGATCGATGAACACGGCGGGAATGCCGGATTCGATCAGCTCTCCGAAATCCGTGTTTTCATGCTGGAAGCCGAAGACGACGACTCCCTCGACGTTGCGGCTCTGGCAATGCCGCACGAAGCTGTACTCCTTGCTCCAGGACACCTGCGCCAGATAGATCAGATCGTAGCCTCTCGTCTGCAGAGCCTGCTCCATCCCCGCCACTATACGCGTAAAGAAAGGATGCGCCAGTCCCGTCGTCAGGAAAATCCCGATCGTCATCGAACGGCGGCCCACCAGCGACCGGGCGGCCAGATTCGGCCGGAACTGCAGCTCCTTCACATACTTCAACACTTTCTGCTTCGTCTGCTCGTTGACCGTCGTATAGCCGTTTAACACTTTGGACACGGTCGCCACCGACACTCCGGCCGCTTTCGCCACATCCCGTATGTTGGTCGCCATTCTCCGTCCCCCCGCGTCTCCGCCAATCTATCTCTTGATGTTACCATAAGGCCGGCGGATGTTTCTACAGGCTGCGGGCTGCATTCCGTATGGAAGTGCAACCAATAAATTGTCGTCCATTCTTCGCATGGCAGCGCTCCGTAATCGGACATGAGAGCCTTCCGTAAGATAATCGTTACTTAGCGTAATGCCGATATAGATTTGCGTTATCGTTGCTAACGAAACGCAAGGGAAGCTAGAATAGGGAGCATGCGGGGACGATTCGATTACGACTACAGGCTTAGGGGGCGGTCGCTTGAACGGCATTCGGCGATTTTACGGACAATTGGGCATTACTCATCTGTTGATGATCAGCTTTATATTTATTTCTACAGTACCGGTTATCTCGACTTCCCTCGCGACTTATATGAAAAGCAAAGAAATCATTCATTCCAATACATCGCAGTATATTATTCAGACGCTTAAGCAGACGAACGGAGAAATGGAGCTGAAGCTGGAGCAATTTAATAACGACGCTTCGTTCCTGATCAAT
Source organism: Cohnella sp. SGD-V74 (assembly GCF_003001675.1). Lineage (GTDB taxonomy): Bacteria > Bacillota > Bacilli > Paenibacillales > Paenibacillaceae > Cohnella. Next base: position 66,232 of record NZ_PVYW01000029.1, read on the forward strand.
CCTACCGTACAGCAATTACTGAACAAACAAACGGCGGAAAATATCTCTTACGAAGATAAGAAGGCGCTTTCAAAGGAAGTTGCTAGATACAACGTTTTGTCTCCCAAGATGTCGGATGTGCTGGTCTACTCCAATACGGGGCATTTTATCATCGGCCTGTCCCAGAACGCCCCGGAAATGTCGGACGGATTGATCCGGCAAGCGACAAATCTGAACGGAAGAGTATACTGGAGCTCCAACGCCAGCACCGGAGAACGGAATACGTTGATTCAGGGAACCCGCTTGATCAAAAACATGCTCGGACCCGCGCTGACCGCTATCGGTTTCCTCACTTTCCATATGCCCGAAGAGATCGTCTACGATTCGATCAAGGACTTGCGTCTTGGTCAGACCGGGCAAGCGATCATCCTGGACGACAGAGGCGTCGTTATCTCCGGTCAGGACCGTCAATGGATCGGCCGTCAGCTCGGGGACGGCATTCTGAATCAAGTGCTTCATACCCGCGAAGGCGCGTTTGTCGGCGCCATCGAAGGCCAGACCTACTTCATGGCCTTCCACACCTCGGCGTTAACCGGATGGAAGACGGTCGGGCTAGTGCCGATCGAGGAGATGACCCCGGGGCTGCCGAACGTCTTCAAGAGCAGCATCGCCTATCAGTCGATATGGATTCTCGTCGGCATAGCGCTCTCCCTTCTTATTACGCGCAGCGTCGCCAATCCGATCAAGAAGCTGATTCGCGCCATGCGCGGCGTTGAGAATGGGGATTTCGACGTACAGATCGATCTCGCCGGCAACAAGGAAACGATGATCTTAAGCCGGCATTTCAACAAGATGACCTACCGGTTGAAGGAACTAATCGTGCGAGTGTACGAAGAAGAACTCAAAGAGAAGAGCGCTCAGCTCCGTGCGCTTCAGGCCCAGATCAATCCCCACTTCCTGTACAATACGCTGGACACAATCTACTGGAAGCTGTATTTGCACGGTGAAGAGAAGATCGGGGATTTGATCGTCTCGATGTCCAACATGCTTAGGTACAGTATCAGCAAATCCGGTCCGGTCGTTACTCTGAAAGACGAATTGGACAACCTGCAAAATTATATTTTGATCCAGACGGCCCGCTACGGAGACCGAATCTCATTCGAATTCGACATCGACCACTCGCTGAACGGCAACCGCGCGCTCAAACTCATCTTGCAGCCAGCCGTAGAAAACGCCATTATTCACGGCGTCGAAAACTCCGGAAGGCCGGGTCTTATCCGAATTCGCGCATACCGCGCAGATCGGGAATGCCGCTTGGAAATTATCGATAACGGCGTCGGCATCGACAAAGACAAATTGGCGGAATATCGGGAACGCGGACAGATCGGAGAAGGCTTGGGGATGCAAAACGTGGAAGAACGGATAAGACTGACTTTCGGGGACACATACGGCATGACGATTGAGAGCGAACAAGGCGTCGGAACGTCCATCCTGTACAGACTGCCGCTTCAAATTACCGACGAAGTAAGGAGAGATCGCGTTGACGTATAAAATCTTGATCGTAGATGACGAAATGACGATAAGAATGGGACTTAAAGCGATGGTAAGCAAGCTGGACAATTGGCAGTGGGTCGGCGAAGCTTCAAACGGCATTCAAGCGATCGAAATGATTCGGCAATGCCGTCCGGATCTGATTCTATCGGATATCCGCATGCCTCAAATGGACGGAATCGCCATGTTGGAGCAAATTCGCAGCATCGGCTCCGACTCCCTGCTCATATTCCTAACCGGCTACCCCGATTTCACTTATGCCCAGAAAGCCATTCGATACGGAGCTTTCGATTACTTGCTGAAGCCGATGCGGGCGGCGGAAATTATGGACGTCCTGCGTAAGGCTGAAAATCAGATCGCACAGAAACAAAGGGGCGGCGCCGAACCCGGGCGAACTGCTTCCGATGCAGAAGAGAGCGAGTCCGCGAATCGGATTCGAACCGTCCTCTACGGGGGTAGTTGGGAAGCGGACCATCCAAGCTTGTCGATCTTCCGCGAGTGCGCTTTCGTTACAGCCGTCAACCTCTGTGCGGATATCCCCCTTGCGAACGAAGAGGACTTCGGGGAAATGCACGAACGGATGAGCCGGCGGCACACCGTGTACAAAGCGCTGAAGGAGGGGCGGCACGACTGGATCGTCCTGATCGGCTGGAAAGACGGGGACGACGTCAATCGGCGGCTTCGGGAGCTTGCTATAGAAATGGTGGCGCCGTATTTAAGCCGATTCGGCCCCGTGCAGTGGAAAATCGGGGTCGGCCGCCTTCTTCCCGCCGATCAAGCGAGCTTGTCCTACGATCAGTGCAAATTCGCGGCCACGTTGGCCAATCCGGAGAAAAGAGTGGTTTACTACGATGAAATATCCGGTGACGATCCGAACTTGCTGGTTGTACCGATCGAGCTGGAATTTGCGATGATCAAGAGTATCAAGAAAGGCGACAAGTCGGAGGCCCTCTCCCTGTTCGCAAATCTGCAAACCTACTACAAGCGGATGATTCTTTCCCAATTGAGCAAACACGCGTTGCATTTGCAGCTTAGGCTTCAAGCCTCGCTCTCGTTCCTCGGTGAATCAGATGCGGACAAAGTCTTGATGACCGGCGCGTCGCCTTCCAGCCATCAAGACATCCTGGACAGGCTGCTCGCTGCGATCAACCATTACGCGGACCGGGCCTCCAAATATTGGGTTGCCCGGGTCAATCACACGGTCAGGCGCGTTATCGGTATCGTTCACGATCGATACTTCTCGGACCTGAAACTGGGCGATATCGCCCTGGAATTAGGCGTGAACTCCAGTTATCTCAGCACGCTCTTCAAACAAGAGACGGGCATGTTGTTTACGGAATATTTAAGCCGTTACCGGATGGACAAGTCACTCTCGTTATTGCAAAATCCTTTGAAGAAGATATATGAAGTGGCGCAAGACATTGGTTATGCCGATGGCCGGCACTTCAGCCAGATTTTCCGCAAAACTTACGGAATGACGCCTTTGGACTTCCGCAACCGAAACGGCGTCGCCGTTGATCTCGATAAATCTGATTCTTTGTTGTGAAATCCAAAATCAACGAACATTATCCAAGATTGGCCTTATTTTTCGCGACGAGCCGCGCTGGTAAACTAAAGCGTGCAAGGGCTTACATCGACGAAAAGGGGGCAATGAAGTGAGTACTTTAACGCGGCGAAGGTTGAAGGATAACGCCTGGGCGTATCTGTTCATCGCGCCGCAAATGCTTGGATTAATCTTGTTCATCGTCGGTCCCGTCTTATTCGCATTCGGCATCAGCTTTATGAGATGGGATATCGGCACATCGCCCGTGTGGATCGGTTTTGCCAATTACAGCAAACAAATGACGGATCCGGTTTTCTGGAAAGTGCTTCGGAATACGGGGTTGTTCGCGCTTCTGCACATTCCGCTTACGGTGGTCGGTTCTCTCGCGCTGGCCCTCTTGCTTAACCGGAATTTACGGGGCAAAATGATTTTCCGCGCCGTCTACTTCACTCCGGTCGTTACTTCGGCGGTTGCGGTGGCCTTGGTCTGGACCTGGCTGTACAATCCGAATTACGGCTTGATCAATTCCGCCTTGTCGTCCGTCGGCATTCAAGGGCCGGGATGGCTGACGGATATGAACTGGGCTCTTCCCTCGATTGTGATTATGACCGTCTGGCAAGCGCTGGGCTATAACATGATTCTTTTCCTGGCCGGCTTGCAGGGCGTGCCCTCGCATTTATACGAAGCGGCCAAAATCGACGGAGCGAGCAGTTGGCAACGTCTTCTCAAAATCACGCTGCCGATGATCTCGCCGACTACGTTCTTCGTCGTGATCATGCTCCTGATCGGTTCGATGCAGGTTTTCTCAGAGCCGTACATGATGACCAGGGGCGGGCCTGCGGACGCCACGAACGTCGTGGTCCTGCATATTTTTAACACGGCATTCCAGTTTTTTAGAATGGGCGAAGCTTCGGCGATCTCTTTCATTCTGTTTGTCATCATTCTCGTCATTACGCTGATCCAGTTCAAGTTCTCGAAGTGGGTGAACTACGATGTCTAGCTCTCGAAAATTCCCGCTTTCGACGATTCCGATCTACGTCTTGCTGGTCATCGGCGCCGGAGTTATGATCCTGCCGTTTCTGTGGATGATCTCCACCTCGCTTAAGGGCCAAGGTTCGATGTTCGATTATCCTCCTCGGCTGATTCCCCGGCCGGTGCAGTGGGACAACTATTACAGAGCGTGGACGACGCTCCCCGTCGGCTTGGCTTACTTGAACAGCCTGAAAATTGCGCTGCTCGTTACGGCCGGCAGTCTGCTCACAAGTTCGATGGCGGGTTACGCGTTTGCCAAAATGAAATTTCTCGCCAAGCAGCCGCTGTTCGTCGTTCTGCTTATGACGATGATGATCCCGGGCCAAGTCACTCTGATTCCGATGTTCATGTGGTTCAGCCAGATCAATTGGGTCGATACCCACTGGCCCCTGATTCTGCCCCCTATCTTGAGCAACGCATTCGGCGTATTCCTTCTACGGCAATTTATGGCCGCTATTCCTAATGAGCTTGAAGATGCGGGCAAGATAGACGGCTTGAATCCCTGGCAATCGTATTGGAAGATCATGCTGCCGAATTGTAAACCTGCGCTGGCCGCGCTTGGCATTTTCACCTTCATGGGCAACTGGAACAATTTCCTGACCCCGTTAATCTACCTTAACGATCAGAACAAGTTCACGCTGCCGTTGATTATCTCTTCGTTCAAGGGATTGTACACGACGGACTGGCCCTTGCTGATGGCCGCCTCCTGCATCTCGCTCGTTCCCGTCCTGATCGTCTACCTGTTTGCTCAACGCTATTTCATCGAAGGCATTACGTTAAGCGGCTTAAAAGGATAAATCCAACAGTGAAAAGGGGTATTGACGCATGTCCAAATTATCGTTAAAAATCGCTGCCGTCAGCCTGATTGCTTCGCTCGTACTCTCGGGCTGCTCTTCGAACGGCTCCTCCGGCAGTTCGTCAGGCTCAAGCCCCGGAGAGGGCTCCGGAGAGAAGGTGACGCTTCGCATGTCGATCGTTGCCGGGGCGGATGAAATGCCCGGCTGGCAAGGCATGGTGGACGCCTTCAATAATGCCCATCCCGATACGGAAATCAAATTGGAGAGATTGCCGGGCGGCTGGGGCGAATACGTCCAGAAAATGACGGCCCAGATCGCTGCCGGAGACCCGCCGGATATCGGCAGGCTGGGCGTCGTCTACATGCCGATGTTCTCTTCCAAAGGCCAGCTCGAAGACCTCACGCCGCACTTGGGCAACTTCGATAAGAGCCAATACTACGCTTCGGCATTGGAGCAATACGACCAGAACGGTCAAATGTTCGGTATGCCGACCGGCGTCTATACGATGGCGATGTATTATAATAAAGACATGTTCGAAGAAGCCGGTATCCCGCTGCCTTCCTCCGACTGGAACGAGGCCTGGACTTTCGACGAGTTGAGAGAAGCCGCCTCGAAGCTGACGAAGGGGGAAGGACCGAACAAGCAATACGGCGTTTACGTCAATCTGAACCCGGAACGGGCGATCCAGTATTTATGGTCTAACGGCGGCGGCATTCTTAACGAGGATAGATCCAAATCTATTATTAACGCCCCCGAATCCAAAGAAGCGCTGTCCTACCTGCAAAGCTTGATCCAGGACGGATACTCCCCGACGCCGGCGGACACTCAGACGACTCCGGTCGATCAACTGTTCCAATCCGGCAAACTGGGCATGCTGATCGAAGGGACCTGGATGATGCCGGGGTTTAGCAAGATCGACAGCTTCGAATGGGGAGTCGCCCCGATTCCGGTCGGCGCTACCGGCCAGCCGGCCACGCCGAACTTTGTCGACGCCTATGTGGTGTACAAAGGATCCAAACACGTCAAAGAGGCGACCGAGGCGCTCAAGTTCTTTGTATCAGAAGAAGCGGAGAACATTCTGGTCGACAACAATATTGGAGGCATCCCGGTGCTGAAATCTGTGGCCGATGCAAGAAAAGTGGACATGTTCGAAGCACTGTCGCTGGAAGAAAAGGAAGTATGGTTCCAGTCTGTAGAAATATCCCAAGCGCTGCCTTTCACGTCCAACTGGCAGGAGTTGATGGACACAACGATGAAGAAGCTCGATCTGGTCGGCTTCGGCAGACTCGATGCCGGTCAAGCGGCGGACGAACTGGCCGTCGAGCTGGACAAAATGCTCGAATAGCAACAACCGGTCGGCGATAGCCGGTCCGGGAGAAGGAGAGGAGCCCGACACATGCAGTTCAAGATCGCGAACCGCCCTCCTTTAGCTCCGACGCCCTTTACGGAGTTGCCTCTCGGCGCCGTAAAACCCGCGGGTTGGCTCAAGGATCAGATGGAAATTCAAGCCGCCGGCATGACGGGGCATCTGGACGAATTCTGGCCGTACGTCGGTCCGGACAGCGGCTGGCTCGGAGGAGACGGCGACGGATGGGAAAGAGGGCCCTACTATTTGGACGGCTTGCTGCCGCTCGCCTATCTGCTCGAAGACGCCAGACTGATCGACAAGGTCAGGCCCTGGATCGAGTGGACATTAAACAGCTCGCAGATCAGCGGTCAATTCGGCCCCGTCTCGGCGGACGGTCGGTACGGCCCCGCTTCCAGAGGCGATTGGTGGAGCCGGATGATCATGCTGAAAGTCCTTATCCAGCATGCGGAGTATACCAGGGACGAACGCGTTGTTCCGTTCATGACGCGCTACTTCAAATATCAGCTGGAACACTTGCCCGACCGTCCTCTTCAGGAATGGGCCAGCGCCCGAGGCGGAGAAAACCTGATCAGCCTCCAATGGCTGTACAACCGAACCGGAGAGCCCTTCCTGCTTGAACTCGCGAACCTCATCACCGAACAAACGATCGACTGGACGGCTCTCTACGAGGACTATCCGTTCTGGTACAGGCAGGAACGCTTCGATCCGCGAGTGCATGTCGTTAACGTCGCAATGTCATTCAAGCAACCGGCCTTGTCTTATCTTCATACTATGGATGAGAAGCAATTGAATGCCGCGTATCGGGGAATTGCCGACGTCATGACTTTTCATGGACAAGTCAGCGGGGTATTCTCGGGAGACGAATGGCTTGCGGGCCCCCATCCGAGCCAAGGCACGGAATTGTGCGCCGTCGTAGAGTACATGTATTCGTTGGAGCATCTCGTTCGGATTACCGGGGACGGCCACTTCGGAGACTTGCTGGAGAAAGTCGCCTACAATGCCCTTCCTGCCGCGATCAGCCCGGATTGGCACGTTCACCAGTACGACCAGCAAGCGAACCAAATCTTGTGCACGCACGCCAAGCGCAACTGGACGGAAAACAATAATGAAGCGAATCTATTCGGCGTCGAGCCTCACTTCGGCTGCTGCACGGCGAATATGCACCAAGGCTGGCCGAAATTCGCGGCCAGACTATGGATGGCCTCGGAAGACAACGGATTGGCGGCGATCGTCTATGCGCCATGCGTCGTTCGAACGATGGTGGGGGACGGCGTCAAGGCCTCCGTTCATGTGTCGACCGACTATCCTTTCCGGGATACCGTTAAGATGAAGCTAGGTCTAAGCCACACGACGGAGTTTCCAATGCGCTTGCGCATTCCAGGCTGGTGCAAAAGCCCGATTCTGACGGTTAACGGCGAGAGAGCCGATCTGGTCGTCGTCAAAGGCTTTGCTTCGCTCGTCCGCGTCTGGGGGGACGGCGACGAGCTCGTGCTTCGGCTGCCAATGACCGTGCGGACGGTAACCCGGGCCAACGGGGCGGTCGGCGTTCAGCGGGGGCCGCTCATGTATGCGATTCCGATCAAGGAACGTTGGCAGAAGCACCGCACCTACGAGCCGTATCACGACTGGGAAATCTATCCTGAATCTCCGTGGAACTACGGTCTGGTCGCCGGCGATCTGCAATCCGTCCGGATTACGGAATCCGACTCCATTTCGCGACAGCCTTTCGAAGCGAATCACGCGCCCGTTCGTCTGACAGTGACAGGCAGACGGCTTCCACAATGGACGATGGAGATGAATTCGGCGGGGACGCCTCCAGCCTCGCCGGCGATCAGCCATGAGCCGGATGAAGACGTCGAATTGATTCCTTACGGTTGCGCTCGGCTGAGAATTGCCGAGATGCCCGTAGTATTCCCGCCAATTAGGTCATGAAACCGAAAGCTCGTTCGACTTCCGGAAACGGAGGAGGAACGAGTTTTCGTGATTTTATCGTCTATACGAGATGCAGAGGGATGTTGCGGCGATTGAAATACTCTGATGTTATTGCATTCGACGCGAATGCCTATCCTACTCCCTCTTTTAGCGAATTCTTCGAATTGTCGGCCCTTGGCTTTGCTCTTGCCCGGTTACGTACGCATCGTTATACTATACTTCATAACTCGGATTAGTAGGCTATAACCAAGGAGACGAATTCCATGACACAATCCCTTATCGCGCAATGGCATCGGGAGATCGACGACAAGCTCGGCGATCGGATCATCGGCTGGCGCAGATATTTGCATCAGCGGCCCGAGCTTTCCTTCGAGGAGAAGCATACTCCCGCCTTTATCGCTGCCGAGCTGAATAAGCTAGGGCTTGAAGTACGCACGGACGTTGGCGGCGGAGGCGTGGTCGGCTTGCTGCGCGGCGGACGGCCGGGTCCGACGATCGCGCTGAGAGCCGACTTCGACGCGCTTCCGATCCAGGATGAGAAAGAAGTCGAATACGCGTCCACCGTTCCCGGAGTCATGCACGCCTGCGGACACGACGGGCATACCTCCTCGCTGCTCGGCGTCGCGTCGCTGCTTAGCGAGCAGCGGGATTCGCTGAACGGATCGATCGTGTTCCTGTTCCAGCATGCGGAGGAGAAGCCGCCGGGCGGCGCTCAAGCGATGGTCGCCGACGGCTGCCTGGACGGGGTCGACGCCGTGTACGGCATCCACTTGGCCACCGAGCTGCCCGTCGGCCAATTCGGCCTATGCGACGGTACCTTCATGGCGGCGGTAGACGCCTTTACCCTCCATGTCGAAGGCAAGGGCGGTCACGCCGCGCGCCCGCATGAATCGGTCGATTCCATCGTGATCGCCTCCGAGCTCGTCGGGAAGCTGCAGCAGATCGTCAGCCGCAGAGTCAGTCCGCTGCAGCCGGCCGTCGTGAGCATCGGCAAAATCCAGGGCGGCACCGCCTTTAACGTCATCGCCGGCCGAACGCTGCTCGAAGGGACGGTCCGTACGTTCGATCCCCAAGCCAGAACGTTGATCGAACAGGAGATCAGGGCCATCGCCGAGGGAGTTGCCCTCTCCTCCCATGCGTCCATCCGCATCGACTATACGAACGGTTATCCGTCGCTGGTCAATCATTCCGCGGAAACCTCCATCGCTCGGAAAGCGATCTCCGATACGCTGCCGGACGCCGTCATCGTAGATTTGGAGAAGCGCATGGGGGCCGAAGATTTCGCTTACTATTTGCAACATAAGCCGGGAACCTTTTTGTACGTTGGCGCAAGAGGAGAGGATGAGCGGACCCACTTCCCGCACCACCACCCCCGCTTCGATATTGACGAGCGCGCGCTCGTGCTGTCGGCCAAAGCCTTCCTGAGCATTGTCGGACATTATTTGATCGATCGTTCATAAGCGCTTCTTGGGGCTGTCTCATAAAATAGAGGCGTACAAGATTATCGACGAAAAAGAAGGACGTCTATCTCCTGGAGACTGCCTCATACGGTCCTGAAATCGCCCTGTGACGGGTCTGCTGGTTTCAGGAAACGCTTTGGGGCCCCCGCAAAGTAATCGGAATAAGCTGCGAAGCTTAACGTCACTTTGTGGGGTATCTCGCATCGGAAGGAGATAGATGCCCATTCCCCTGTATCCATCGATAATCGTTCGGTACGCCTTTTTTACTTATGAGACAACCCTGCCGATGGACCCTTGTTTTTCCTTTTGGCATTCGCTAAAATAAGAACAAACGTTCTTGTTTGGAGAGTGGTCTCTTGTGGTTAATCCATCGGTTATCGATAAGTGCGTCGGACGGAAGGTCGATCTGATCTACGTAGACACGAGCGGCAAGTTCACGATGCGCCGGGTCGATCTGTTCTCGGTTCGCAACGGCAAGGCTCGCGTATACGACGTCCGGAAGCGCGGATTCCGCACGCTGGTCGTCGACCGGATTCTGGCGGTCCAGACTTGCTCCTCGGCCGGAAGCTAAAGAAAACCGCGCATAGGCGCGGTTCTTCGGCAGTCGTACATGCGGGGCGGCGGCCAACACGACTCGCAACGCCGACGATACATCACTTGCCCAGACGCCGTATCCCCGCTTCGATCTCCTCGGCGTTTAACTCGCCGAAACCGATAATAAAGCAGTTCTCGTACATTTGACGGGTTTCCGGCGAGCAATGAACCGTGACGGGCTCCACGCGGACGCCTGCTCGCACAGCCTTCTCTTGAAACTCGGCCCCGTCGCCCCCTGTCAGCTTCAACACGATATGCAGCCCCGCGTTCCGCCCGACGACAGTCGCGCTGTCGCCCAGATTATTGCGGATGGACTCGATCAGCACCGCGTATTTCTTCTGGTAAACCCGCCGCATTTTTCTGACGTGCTTCTCGAAGTGGCCTTCCTTCATAAATAACTGCAGCGCGTGCTGAATGAGCGGAGAGACCGACTGGTTGTATTGGGCAAGCTTTACCTGGAACGATCCCGTCAGAGCGCGGGGAACAACCAGATAGCTCAGCCGGACGGACGGCAGAAACACCTTCGACAAAGTCCCCATATAGATCACCCGATCCTGCCGGTCGATCGCCTTCATCGCCGGGATCGGATCGCCGGAATACCGAAATTCGCTGTCGTAATCGTCCTCGACAATGTATCCGTTGCGCTTCTCGGCCCATTCCAACAGCTCGTTTCTCCTCTGAACCCCCATTACCATTCCCATCGGAAACTGATGCGAAGGCGTCACATAGACCAATTTGGCGGAGGACTCCGTCAAAGGCGCGATCCTGATTCCCCCGGAATCGAGAGGAATCTCGTCTATTGTGCAGTTGTGATCAACGAATACGGCGCGAGCGCCGCGCCAGCCGGGGTTCTCCATCGCAACGGCGCGCCCGGAGATCGCCAGAAACCGGCACAACAGGCCGAGAGAATGCTGCGACCCCGCGGTAATGCAGATTTGATCGGGCGAGCAGTCAATGCCCCTCGATTGGAACAAATAAGCGGCAAGCTCCTCCCTCAGTTCGTCGTCGCCCAAGGCGTTGCCGTAGCCTAGCGAATTTTTGACGGTCGAATGCAGGGCGGTCACGAGACATCTGCGCCAAGCCGAGACGGGGAACGATCTCGTATCGATTCCCCCGGACACGAAGTTATACGGCACGAGGCTGTCGCCGGAATGCGCCTGCCTGGAGCGATTCCGACTCAGACGGTCGGGAATGGGTGCGGTCGACGGTTCGGCGCTGTACAGAACGTACAGGCCGCTTCTGCTGCGGCTCTCGGCATATCCTTCCGATATGAGCTGCTGGTAAGCGACGCTTACCGTATTTTTGCTGATGGCCAAATAACTCGCCATCTCGCGAACGGACGGCAATCTGTCGCCTTCTTTCAAGCGTCCCGAAGCTATCTCCTGTTTGACATATCGATAGAGCTGAACGTACACGGGAATTCCGGATTGCCTGTCGAGGAACGGAGTCAAGCTGATCATTTTCCACACCAACTGTCCCAATAAAATAGTGTCGTTCTGTCCCTCAACGCAGGGACATATTTCGATTATGATTGATTCTACCATAGACGAGAATCTCCAACATCCGGAGAAATAGAAGGAGCTGAAAGAAAATGTCGGCCATTCGAGTCCGCAATTTGTCCAAATCATTCAAGAGGCCCATTCGAACGTCCGGGCTGCGAGGGGCGATTCAGGATCTGCTGCATCGACGTTACGAAGAGAAGAAAGCCGTCGACGACCTCTCGTTCGACATCCCGCAGGGCGAAATCGTCGGCTACCTCGGCCCCAACGGCGCAGGCAAGTCGACTTCCATTAAAATGCTGGTCGGAATTCTCGTTCCGACGTCAGGCGACGTGACGATCAACGGTCTTGTTCCCTACAGAAACCGGGCCGCCACCGCCAGAGGGATCGGCGTCGTATTCGGCCAACGCTCTCAGCTGTGGTGGGATATTCCCGTATCGGAGACGTTCCAGCTGATGAAGTACATGTACAAAATTCCTGATAACCGCTACAAGCGTAATATCGAACTGTTCGCGGACGTTCTCGGCATTCAGGAGTTCATGCATGTCGCCGTTCGCCAGCTCAGCCTGGGCCAGCGCATGCGGGCCGACTTGTGCGCAGCCTTGCTGCATAACCCTTCCATCGTATTTCTGGACGAGCCTACGATCGGGCTGGATGTGGTCGTGAAGAAGAAAATAAGGGAGTTTCTGTTGGAGGTTAACGCGGAATACAAAACGACGATTCTGCTGACCACCCACGATATGCAGGACGTGGAGAAGCTTTGCTCCCGCATTATCTTGATCAACAACGGCACGAAAGCGTTCGACGGTCCGCTGGAGCGGATGAAGACGGAATTCGGCGCAGGCGAGACGCTAAGCGTTCAAGTCGAAGGAGCGGTCGAGAACTGGGACGGTCTGAGGCTCTTGGGAGTCGGGGATTACCGCTATGATCCCGAATCGTCGACGCTTACGGTTCGATACGATAAGCGGGAATCCAATCCGGCTCAGCTGCTCTCCTGGATTATGGGCCGGGCGTCGGTCGTCGATTTTACCGTCAAGCCGCCGGAAGTGGAGGACATTATTCGGGCCATGTATACGAATCCGGCGCGGCCGGTTCTGCAGGAGGTATTATGAGGCTTTATTGTCAGATCATGCTGAACGCGGTGCAGAGCGGTACGACTTACCGGTTTCATACGTTTATTACGACGGCGAACAGACTCGTTGCCCTGCTTGTGCAATTTTTCTTATGGACGGCATTGTACGCGGGAGCTTCGGCATTAAGCGTGCCGATTACGCAGGTTTCCCTGGACGAGATGATTACGTACGCCGTATTCAGCACGATGATCTCGATGATCGTAGCGAACGAGAACATCGAAACGCTGAGCCAGAAAATCCAGACCGGCAACATCGTCACGTATTTGATCCGGCCGATCGGCTTGTTCCGTTCCTTGCTGTTCGAGACGTTGGGCACCAAAGCGTTCGCCGCGCTGTTCGAGATCATCCCGATCCTCGTCGTCGGCTACCTGTTTTTCAGTCCCGCCGAATTGCCCTTATCCCATCTGCTGAGATTCCTGATCGCCTTGTTTAACGGCTTTATGGTTTATTTTCTGCTTACGTTTCTCGTCGGGATGAGCAGCTTCTGGTATTTGCGAATCTTTCATCTAAGCTTCGTACTGACCCATCTGATCAACTTCTTCTCCGGGATCGTGATCCCGATCTGGTTTTTCCCGAAAGCTCTGTACGCGGTCACGTCATGGCTTCCGTTCGACTTGATCTATTACCATCCGTTAGCGATTCTGCTGGGCAAGGCGGACGAGTCCCAGAACCTGTTCGCGTTCGCCAAGGGAGCGGCCTGGATCGCGGTGCTGGCAGCGGCTTCCGCGATCGCCTGGATGGCGGCCAAGCGCAAAGTCGTGGTTCAGGGAGGTTAAGCATGCACACCGTCAAACTGTACGGCAGGTTTCTTATCGTCTACATGAGGTCTCAGCTGGAATATCGGTTTTCCTTTTTCGGCGACGTCTTCGTGAATATGTTGACCTTCGTTTCGCTGTATTTGGGCTTCTGGGTGCTGTTCCAGACGTTCCCAAGCATGGACGGGTGGGGCTTCTGGGAAGTGCTGTTTCTCAACAATTTGAACCTGATGACGTATGCGACTTGTTCGATGTTCCTATGGGGACCGATGATTCAGTTGGAAAATACGGTGCGAACGGGCGAATTCGATAATTTCCTCGTGAGACCGTACCCGCCGCTGCTGATTCTGGTATTCCGCCAATTCGGACATACGTTTATCGGACATCTGATCGTATCGTCGTGTGTGCTCGCGCTTTGCACGTATCAGCTCTCCATCCAGTGGACGGTCGGCAACGCGTTGTTCCTGCTCTTCTGTCTGATCGGCGGCATCCTGATTCAAGGAGCGATTATGATCGCGGCTGCGTCCAGCGCTTTCTGGGTCATCCGTTCGAAGGCGGTTCTGGAGATGTCGATCTATACCGTAAGAAGCTTCATCAACTATCCGATCAGCATCTATGTCCAATCGATCCAACTGCTGCTCACGTTCCTGATCCCTTACGCGATCGTGAATTATTATCCCGCTTCCCTCTTCTTCGGGAAGGAAGAGCGAAGCGCCCTGTTTTACTTCTTTCCGGTGATTTCGGTTGCCGTGGGGGCGCTGCTGTTCTTGTTGGCCTGTAAAATATTCAGCCGCGGCGTCGCTCGCTACGACAGCTCGGGTTCTTGAAAAAAGCAAAGAGCCGCGTCGCGACGCGGCTCTGAACATGTATGAAGTGGCGGCCCCGGCCAGAATCGAACTGACATCTACCCTTTAGGAGAGGGTTGCTCTATCCGTTGAGCTACGGAGCCACAGCAATGAACATTATAACATAAATCCTTTTACTCGCCAAAACAGATTTTCCTAGGGCGTGTATGCAACCTCCGAGGACAGCAGATGTTGCCGAATTTTCGTTCCATGCAAGGAACTTTTGTGAAGGCGTACCGGAGGTACGTCAAGCAAAAGTGACGAAGCAGGGGGCGAAAAGGCGGTGATAGATGCCCCTGAGCGGGTTTGCATACACGCCCTGGTCAGACTGCAGCAAGAAGGACTGCCCCATGTCGGGACAGCCCTTCCAGCCTGCCTACTTAGAATTGGTTACAATTAGCCCTTGCGCGGTCAGCGCGCGGAGCACGATAACGGCAGCCTCCGCCCGCGTGGCGGTCGCTTCGGGACGCAGCTTGCCTCCGCTGCCGCCCTGCAGCAATCCGTTCTGCACCGCATAGGCGATTTGCAGCAGCGCCCATCCCGATACGCGATCGGCGTCCGCCATTCCGTCGAGCACGGCCTGTGCATTCAGCTTGATGTCCGGATCGACGCGAAGCGCGCGGAACAGCATAACCGCCATCTCCTCTCGAGTTACCGGATCGCCCGGACGGAACCGTCCGCCCGCTCCTTGCACGATGCCGGCCTCAGCCGCCCGGGAGACGAACGGCGCGTACCAGGCGTTCGACGCCACATCGCCGAACTCCGGCGCTTCACCGGCCGTGGCATCCGCGCCGAGCAGCGGCATCAGCAGCTTCACGAACTCGGCGCGGGTGATGCGGCCGTTCGGACGGAAGGAGCCGTCCGGGTCGCCGCTGACAATGCCGCGCGCAGCCAGCGCTTCGACATCGGCGCGGCTCCAGTGATTCGCCAGATCGCCGAACCTTATCTCGGCAAGCAGCACCGCATATGTGCCGGGCTCCTTGGTCTCGGCCGTCACGGTTCGATCCGCTCCGTCGACAATGCCGCCGACGTAGATCCACTTGGTGCGGTCTGCTTCATCTTGACGGTATATGCCGAGTTTGCGGATGTCCGCCCCGCGGAGCATAGCCTCATCGTACGCGATCGTCAGCTTGCCCGCGGCGGTCAATCGGCCGCCTTCCGGTTCAAGCCTCCATTCATACGCCTTCGACAGCAGCCGCAGGTGACCGGAAGCCGGCGTTGGCGCATCGTCGTGCCGTGTGGCCGCGACTTGTTTCGCTGCTTCCGCCGCTCCGGCAGGCAGCCACAGCTTGAAGGACCCGTCAAAAAACTTCAGTTCCCCGGCAACCGTTCCAATGTCCGCGCGCTCTGTATCGGCGCTGCCCGGATGACCGGAATTGCCTGGGTTACCGGAATTTCCGGGATTGCCTGCGCCTCCCGGATTGCCCGATCCGCTTCCGGCTTTCGTCGTCGCGTTCAGCGTCTGCGGCGGGGATGCGTTGCCCGCGTTGTCGACGGTCCAGATCGCGATCTCGTAATCCGTGGACGACGCCAAGCCGTTGATCGTGTGGCGACCCGCTCCTTTCGGAACGGATACCGGAGCGGAAGCTGTCGTGTCACCTTGTTTCGTCCACCGGATCATGATGGTGGCCAGATCGTTGTCGTTCGGGTCCGTCCATGCGATGCCGACGCTGCTCGCAGCCGGAGTCGCCGCAACGGCGATGACCGGTCCCGGAGGCACGAAATCGCGTGACGCCGGCTGTACTCCTGCCGTACCGAACGTGATTGTCGCCGCGCCGAATCGATCATGGGTATCGTAGGAGCGCACCTCGACCTCATAACTCGTATTGGCCTCGAGCCCTTCCAGCAACGCGAACGTCCTCACTTCCCGCAGCTCGACAAGCTTATGCGCTTCGCTCGAGCCCGACTTCCGATAGGCGACGACAAGGCGGCTCAGTTCCGTATCGTCAGGCAGTTTCCAGGTGAGAAGCGCGGAGCCGCTGTCGGCTTCAGCCTGCACATCAAGCACCCCTGCCGGTCCCGTCCCCTCATCCGTCACTTCGAACGTTTCCTCGTACGGTTCGACGAGCGGCACGCCTGCGTAACTCGTCAGCCCGCCATCGACATAAATCCGATAGGCGCCGTTCGCCAGCGGTGCATCCGGCGTGAAGCGAACGCGCTTGGAGTCGCCGTCGGTCACCGTTCCCGCGACCGCCCACGTGCCTGTCACGTCGCCCTCGTCATCAATAACAGCCAACAGTTGACCGGATACCGCATCGCCGTCTACGTGACGGTCGAACAGAATATCGACCGAAGCGCCGCCGGGAGCCGCCTCGACCCTGACCGGCTTAGCCGGCAGCGTCGACACCATCGGGATGTTGACGTCGAAGTGAGGCGGCAGTACGATCAGTTCCTCGCTCTCCGCCGGGAGATACCCTTCCTTCTCATACCTCACCTTCCACTTGCCTTCCGGCACATCCCACGCATAGCGGCCGTCCGCATCCGTATACAGCGGATTGTCCTGTCCATACCAATCCGAATTCCATACGTCCCAGCGCCCGGCTTCCTCGTTCCAACGAAGCGCCGTCGCCTTAACGCCTTCAATTCGATTGTCCTCAGACACTTCGTACACATAGCCGCTCGGATCGTAAATCCATTCCGGATCGGCGATCTTCCGCTTCGGCTTTGGCTCCGGCTTCTTGCAATATGGGTTGTTGTGGAGGTCGACTTCCAGATTGTCGATCATCCCTTGCATTTGGGCATCCAGTAACTTGCCCGTCATATTGCTTACAAGGAACAACGCGACGGTGCCGATGCCGAACGTGGCCGGGCCTGCGACCGCCCCGGCAACCAGGATTGCCGCCTTGGTCAGCTCCACTGCGATCAGATGATTTTTCAGGAAATTGATATGATGGTGATACACATCCTGAAGACGCGGGTCGCAATTAAGCGCGACGTAGTCCATCAGCCCTTCCAAGCGGGAGAGCACATCCCCGCTGCCGCGGCCGTCATAGACGGTCCAAGCGGAGTCGATCGTCTTCCACGTATTCGTCCCCTGCTCTTTGCCGAAGAAGACGACGACACGCGTTGCGATTGCGCCGATCCCGCTGCTCAGCGCGCGAACCTCCGCTCCTTTGTCTACGGTGCCGGACGACTTCAGCGCTGAGGCCGTCTGCGCGTCGGCTCCGGCCGCCAGCAACGCCATCGCCTCGCCGACGTTTAATCCGCCTTGAAGCGCCGACTCTTGCAAGTAGCCGGTCATTTCGATGCGCAGCACCCCGTTGTTGAAGGAAGGACTCAGGTTTAGGCCGTACACCGGAACTCCAGTCTCTTCAGCCAGCGCCAAGTCGGCTGCCGTCGGCGTGTAAGTCGTGCGCTCCAGCGAAGCCGTTACCTTCATGTCGACATCGCCTTCGGCGCCGGGCAGCTTGCCTTCGTAGGTCATCGACTGCCGGCTTCCGTCCGGGCTTCGCTGCGACACGGTCAAATTGCTCGTTGTCGCATCGCGGAAGGCAGGCGGCAGCGCGGCGCGGATTTCGGCAGACGGAGGTACCCGGCCGTTCCATTCCGTCGGCGCCTCCTGCGCACGGTAGTCAATGCCGATCGGACCCGGCTTCGCCGTCCCGCTCGCCACGGCCGTATGCACGCCGTCTTTCAGCGAAGCCTCGACGCGAGTGTCGCCCAGATAGAACGCGACATCACGGACCCGGTCCGGATGATTAAACTTAACCGTCATCACGAACGGCAAAGTCGGCACGAACACATAAGGGAAGCGCGGCTCGCTCTCCCGGGGGTCCAGCACGATTTTACGGCCGTCGGTTTGCTGCATCGTGAAGGAGATCGGTTCAACGTGATTCTCGTCGTAGTCCACCGTTCGCGGCTCGCTGCTCCAGGACTTGGCTCCGAGGGAAGCGACGGCGCGCAATTGCCAACGGTTGGCGGTCTCTCCGTTCATCGCCGCCTTGATCCCCCATCGGCCGGCCGATGTCGTCTCTGCCGCTCCGACTACCAGATCCCCGGCGTATACGACGACGCGGCTTCCGGCCGGCGCCGTTCCCGTCACCCGGAATTCGCGATAGGCGGTGCGTTCCGGCGCAACCAGAGTTACCTGCGCAACGGCGGCGCGGGCGAATCCGATCTCTTCCTCGACCTGCGCGCCTCTCCGAGTGAACGCTATGCGAGGCGACACGTCCAGATGGTCTCCCGACCATTCGCTCGGCAACAGCAGCGAGTACTGAATCGTTCCCGTACCCTGAGCGGGCACGTTTCCTAAGTTAAGAATATACTTGCCGTTCGTCTCCGTCGGCGATACGGGCTGCCCGTTCCACACGGCGCTGCCGGGTACGAGTGTTGCCCCGGCGGGCACATCCAGCAGAACGGACGCTGATCCGGCTTGCTCGGAGCTGCCGTTGCGATAGCCGATGCGAACCGTAACGGTTGTGCCGGGCACGGCGTTGGAAGTGCCGAGCAGCACATAGTTGCCGGCATGCCGGGCGAACGTGCCCATCGGCTCGGGACTCAGTTCGCCCAGATCGATCTCGTCGTTATCGTCCAGCTCGAAGGTGCGAATCACCGTTGCGCCGGATCTCGCGTATTGAGCCCTAAGCTCGTAAAGCCCTTTTCCCGGCAGGTCGATCGAGAATCGGCTGTCGGACACCGTCGCAGACGCCGCGTATTGCCGCCTTCCGGAGTTATCCAGCTTGTAGACGGTCAATGATGCCGGCGTCTCGGTCAAGCTGCCGTCGACGTTGCTTCGCAGCCGCTGAAGTCTCAGCTCCGCTTCGACTCGCCGGTCGTCATCGATGACGACCTCCACGCAGCCCGAATCGTATCCGCCTTCTGCACCGTTCGCGCAGACGTTCACCTTATCGCCTACAGCAGCATAGACAAGCAGCGGATGATAGCCTCCCGCTCTATGACCCGTCGTATGAATATGGAAATGGACAAATTCCCGCCAATCCAGCTCATAAGGCCCGATCCAGACGCCGCTAACGTCTTCCGTGTACAAATTCAGTTTAATGACCGCCGGCACCGGCGTGCTGAACCGGAAGTTATGCCTCAGCGTCTGTCCGCTCTCCGCTCTTAATTTCACCCAGCCTCCGCTGAAGCCGCCTTCGATCAGCACCTGCAGCTGAACGTCCCCTGCCGGTACCGACAGCGAATATTCGCCGTTCTCGTCGGTGACGGTCTGGAAGTTGCTCCCGCGGGAGGAGACCTGCACAGTCGCGCCGCGAACCGGCTTCCCTTCCGGATCGACGATCGTTCCCGCGATCGCGGCGTCGGTGCGCAGCGGAATCCGGATCGACTCGTTCTGGCTGCCTCCCTTAAGCTCCAAGGTCAGCTCGACCGGAGCGTACACCGGATCGGACGGGGTAGCGACGATCTTCGCCTGCCTGCCGGTCATCTGCCGGAAGGGCGCGAATGTCAGCCATCCGTTCTGCAGCGTCGTCCCAGCCGCTATCGTGCGCCCCGACTCGTCGGAGACGACCACATGGACCCCGCCGAACGAACCGCGCTCGTTGGAGATAGCAAGCGTCAAGCTGGCTGGCAGCATCGGCTCGACCCGAACGTTTCTCCGATCGCCCGCTCGCACGTCTAGAGAAGGCGGCCGCTCCGGGTTTTCGCTGAGCAAATCGACCCCGCCCGCGCCGATCAACACAAACGTATAGTCGTTCGCAGGAGGCAATCCCCTGAACTCGATCGTTGATCTGCCGCCCAACACAACCGATTGGTTCGCATGGGCGGAAGCGCTTCGTATCGTCAGCACTCCATCTTCGGGAGCGGCATTGCCCGCCACCTCCACGAGCGCAGTCGCTCCGACCGGGATTGGCTTCCGCAGCGCCTCCTTCTCAAGCACGCTTCCATCCGACGTCTCCAGCGTGCCTTTCAGCGACAACAACTCTGCGGCCAGTTCCGGCACTTCCAATTCGCCGGTGTAGACGCCGGGAGCCGTATTGTCTTCTGTCAGATTAACGCGCTTGGTTCTCTGGACTCCATCGCTATCCGTATACTCGAGCTGCGCCGTTGCCGATCCAGGATCGACACCCGGCTCTCCCGTCAATCGCAGGGCAATCTTTTCCTGCTGTCCGGCGTATTCCCGGAAATACAGCGGCGTCGTGTACGAGAACGAACCGAGGCCGCCAGCAATCGTTATCGTCTTCTCCACCGAGAAGGGCGAGGCTGTGCCGCCGAAGAGACGATGGACGGCATACGTATAAGTCATGCCGGGCTGCGCCGTACGATCCGTATACGCGCGAGTTGCCGCGCTGATATTGTCGGCCAACGTCTCCCACTGGCCGCTGCCTTGCTTGCGCACGACGCGGAAGGCATCGATGTCGCTGCCCGGCGCCGGATCGCCCCATTCGAGCCCAATCTCTGTGCCCTGCGCGGTCAGCACCAGATCCGCCAATACCGCCTCCGAAAGCGAGATTCGCTGCAAGTACAGTCCGGATTCGATGCGTTCGCTGCCGCGAACCATGTTCATCATCGCGGATCTGAAGGCAGCGCGCGTGGCGTCGCCGCTTAGCAGACCGAGATCCGAACCGGCCGTGATCGGCAAAGCCGGATCGTAGGGAACGCTGACTTGCGAGGCTTGCTGCGTCATCCGGTCCCATAGGAACAAATTGCTGATGCTGTCCGTATCCCCAGGCACGATGTGCTTGCCGGAAGAACCGAATAGCACGTAACGCCCGTCATCGCTCAGACCGTAAGGAGCCATGGAGTCAAGCGTCATCGGACTGCCCGCAGGAATTTCGATCAGCGGCACGGGCGCGGTGCCGGCCGGCGCTTCCGAATCGAATAAGAGAGTTCGGTTGGTCAGGGTTGTGTTGATTCGAACCGTCGCATTGAACACGATGTGGCGGCCGCTTGCATCCATATAAGGCGAGCCTGCTGACACGTAGCTGCCCTGAATCAGACCGCTGACCCATACGAGCCGAGGCTCCTCCGGATTCCGTCCGTCATACCAATACACATCGGAGCTGCCGTTCTTATCGCCGTCGGCCAGATCGGTGAAGGTTTCGAACGTCATCACCTTGCCGTCCGCGCTGAGATCCGTTCCACTGCCGGCGATGCGCGGCGATTGGCCGTCCGGCATGTACAACGGCGCCATCGCCCGGCTTCGGGTATCGTACGTTGCCGCATAATAGCCCGTGCCGGAAGGAGGCGATTGGACGATATTGCGGGCGTTCGTGCTGAACACGATCGTGCTGCCGTCCGCGCTGATAACCGGGTCCGAACTGTCGCCGTCCTGGCCTTCGCTTCGGACCGGAACGGTCAGCCTGGTCAAAGAGGTATCGCCGGGCTCATCGTAAACGCCGTTATCGTTCACGTCCCGATCCAGCAGGAATACGTCCCATTTGCCATTCGTATCCGGCGTGTTCGCCAGCAAATTGGAGGCTCGCGAACCGAATGCGATGTAACGTCCGTCTCCGCTGATCGTGCCGAAGCTCGAATTGGAGTTGCCCAGCTTGCCGTCGTCGCTGCGGCTGACGAGCATGACGGCCCCTCGCTCCGCGTCATACATGTACAATTGGGTAGTCGAGCTGTACGCATCGTATTGCTGGCGGTCATCCTCCGGGACGAGTCCAATCATGTTGGTCAAAAATAGCGTATACCGTCCGTCGTCGCTGACGTCGACGATACTGGGACTGTGTCCAGGCGCAGGTTGACCCGTTTCTCGTTGCACGTCGATCCTTACGATCGCCGGACCGTTCGGCAGCCTGCTTTGCGTCCAAGCGCCTTCGCCGCGATTGCCGTCACCATCGACGATTACGACCGAAAACTCGTAAAACGAGCCGTTCTCCAAATTCGTCACCGGCGCCGAAACGACGCTGCGCGGGTACAGGGGCGACTCATAGACGGCTCCGCCCGGCTTGCGCCAGCGCACTTTCGCGCCGACGATATCGGAGTCCGGCGGATACGTCCAGGATACGAGCGCCCCTCCAAGCTCCGGCGCCGCGGTTACGTCCGCAGCGGACGGGGGCGTCGTCTCCCGGGCGGCCAGCGTCGTCGCCGTCGACTCTGCCGTCCACTCCGACCAGACGTAGCCGGGCGTCCCCGCCGCCACGCGATAGCGGTGCGCCGTTCCCGGAGCCAACCCGTCCGCGGCGAACGAAGTAGAAGCCGTAATGCCCGCTACCCGGCCATCGATCGATATTTTGTACCAGGCCGCTCCCGGCACAGCCGGCCAGCTCAGCGCAATATAAGTTCCGCCTGGCGCGACGGTCACGGATGCGCCTCCCGGCCATTCCGGAGCAGCGGCATCCATCGGCAGCGCCACGGCATACAAATCTCGAACGGCGTCTGCCTCGGCCGTCTCCGTCATATTCGTCGCGCTCGTCTCGAACACGACGGCAGCTCCATCCGCGCTCAACACTGCACGATCCGCCGGCTGATCGGCATTGCCGCCGCCTGCCGTCTTGCTCACCCACCTTGTCGCACCGGCAATCCGGTCACGCACGTAAACGTCCGCCCTGCCGCCGTCGGCCGGATCGAAGGCGCCGTCGGTATGAAACGCTACGTAACGGCCGTCCGCGCTGATCGAAGGATCGAAGGCGTCCATCGGGACCTGCTGCCCTTGGCCGTTCAGGCTGGCCAGCTCCGTTGTGCCATTCACGCGATCGTAGACGTACACGTCCTGAACCTGCTGCGTATCCGCCGGAACGATATTGCTCGCCTTGGACAGATAAGCGACATAACGGCCGTCCGCGCTGATAATCGGATAATAGCTGTAATGATTGCCGCGCTCTCCGGTCGGCGACCGGCTGATCATCTTCATCTCATCCAGCGCGGCGTCGTACAAATAGACTGCCCGGTCGTTGCTGCCGATCGTCGTTCTCGTATCGTCGGGCACGATTTTCGTGCCGATCGAATCGAAGGCAATGAAGCGGCCGTCCGCGCTGATCGACACCCTCGAACGGAACGTCTCGTAGATGTAGGTCTGTTGCGCCACGCGCTTCACCGTGTCGGTCCGCCGATCCAGACGCCAGATGTCATGCGTTCCGCTAGAGGCGGGCTTGCCCGCATAAGCGACATAGCGACCATCGGCGCTGATCCCGTAGGAGCTGCCCGCTCCGGCGAATTCCGAGCCTGAGACGAAGGATGCAATCCGCTGTACGGAATCTGTAACCGCATCGTAGAGGAATAGATCCTCATGGTTATTCGTATCCCCGCTAACCAGATTCGTCGCCTTCGATGTGAACAACACATACGCCCCGTCGAAGCTGACATAGGGCGCATAGCTGTCGCCGTTCGATTGAACGCCGCCCGCTCCGAAGCTGATCCGCTTCGTCGTGCCGAATTGCCGATCGTGAAGGAACACATCCTGCCTGCCATTCGTGTCCCCGTCCACGAGATTCGAGCCGGCCGACGCGAACGCGACATAGCGACCGTCGCCGCTCACCGACGCGGACTTGCTGTCGCCTGTCCCAGGCGCCCCTCCGACAGCGGCGCTGATCTTGACCGGCAGGCCATATACGGCATCCGTGACCGAGAAGTTCCCTTCATCGCCGTATACGACATTGTCGATCGAAGCGCCTTCTTCACCTTGCAGTTCTCCGCTCAGCTGCCCGATCCATTCAGCGAACGAAGCCATAGGGTCACCTGACGGCCGCTCCTGCGCAACGGCCAGTTGTTCGAAGCTGCTCATCAGCAGCGACGCCGTAAGCAGCAGAGTAAACCCGTATTTCCGCGTGCTCCGCCAACGCCTCTTGAAGCCCGACATCCATCCGCTTGTCATCGATCCGCTCCCTGCTTTCCGATATGTATGCAACACTGGTCCCATTCCTCCCTTTATCCGACTCGAGCCGCCATACGTCCCGCCCCGTCTCCCGATGCTGTCATCCGCACAATGACGGTCGATCCGGCACAATGAATCGCCCTCGCGGACCTGTTGGACTCATGCGAGGGGTACTCCTTTCAGCGTAAGGATCCCCTGTAATCCCGTCTAGTGAGCGGTTGTCATCGGTTTTGTCATGGCAGTCACTTTTTTTCGCCGCGAGTCATAGGACCTCCACAAGAAAAAAACGGCCCCTTCACTGAGGGACCGGACCTGGACAGACTTTTTACAACGCCGAATTATTGATCTGCTTCACATAAGGACTCACGCCAGTAACGGTAACGTTGTTGAACACATTGCCGGCCAACGTGAGAGAATCGTTCTGGTTAAGCCAGTAGCCGTTCACGTTCGTATTCTCCAGGTAGCTGCCGGAGACGATCGCTTTGTTGCCATTGTTGGCCTTGCCGATGACGGCGTCTTGGAATTGGCTGTCCGTCACGACCGTATTGCCCTCCAGAACCGTTCCCAGACGATGGAAGCGGCAGCCCTGAACCGTAATCTTGCGAGGAAAGGCGGCCATGTTGGAGCCGAACTGAATGTCCGTGGCGCCGAGCAGCGTGCTCTTGGCCCGCAAAAATTGGCTTCCCGAGACATGCGTACCCTCGAAACGCGCCGAACCTTCGATCAGCGTCAACCCTTCGATCGTATTCGGGCGTCCGGCATAGTTCTGGGGAACGAGCACGGACACGTCATAGTTTTTCACCGTAATGTTGCGCATGACCGCGCCCGTCGCCAGCACGCTGAATTTCGGAGTCAGAGCATTGTCCGGCCGCCAGTCCCGCTCCACCGTCACATTGGAGATATAGCACCGTCCGTAATTGTACCGGCTGATATTAAATCCGGATTCTCCCGCATCCGTAATGGTCACCGGTGTTCCGCCCTTCGTCTCCGCAACCTGGAAGCTCGTAGAGGTAATATTGACCGTGTAGTACAGCTTGTCCACGCTAATCCCGGCGGGAACTCTGCCTGCCCACTGCTCGAAGCAGATTTGCGCGCCGTTGCCCATTCCATGGGGAGACGCGTAAGTGAAAGTCCCTGTCGAGACATTAACCGCAGGCGTTCCGAAATACCCGTATACGCTGGAGCCGTAGAAGCTGCCGTCCTTGATCTGGATGTTCTGCACGACAGCGCCTCGCACATCGAGCAGCTTCAGGTTGCCTTTGTAGAACACCCCGCCATTGACGAAGTGGTCCCCCTGCACCCATAGCTCGCACTCGATAAACGTATTGTTGAGATACTGGATAAACCGGTAGTTCGGATACGAGCAGACGCCTCCGACATTGTAGCCTTCGAACGTGTTGTTTTCCAGTGTGATATAATAGCCGTCGCAGTTGACGAAGTGGCCTTTGTAATTGTTGTAGATATGGTTGTTGGAAATGTAAATGCGATGGTTAAGCTCCAGGCCGATCGGCTGATCGGGCGTTCTGAACGGAATGTTGCTCTCCCCGACCATCGATTCCACGTCGATGCCGAACATCGGGGCTGTGCCGTTGCGGAAGTCGCTCGTTACGCCGTCCTCGTCCAGTCCGATATGGTGAATCTCGTTGTTGTAGACGTAGACGTCGTTCGAGCCGCACAGCGAGATGCCCTGCCTCCGGCAATGATGGATATCGCAGTTGCGGATGGTAATGTGCTGTCCCATCTCTTCCTGCGTGTAGTCGTTCGGATCGGGATGATGCTGCTGGACGCCGACCATGATGCCATCCCCGGCGCACGCGTAAATTTCGACATCGTCGATCAAAATATGATTGGCCCCATACAGTCCGATTCCGTGTCCGCCTTCGTGGGTATAGTACATGTTGTCCACCTTCATGCCCAGGGCGGCAATGTCCGGGTCGGTCAGCCCCAGTCCGGTAATATTGATGGCGAAGATCATTTTGTTGTTCGCGCTCATGTCCGGGTTCAGGAACCAGCCTCGACCGGTCGGAGCGCCGGGAGCGAATTGTCCATTGTTCCTGTAATCGACGAAATTGGCGCTGGATACCGAATCCTTGTACTGGTAAAAATAATAGCCCGATACCGCCAATCCGTTCGTATTCCACAGCCTGAAGGTCGATAGCAGGCCGGGATGCTCGTAACGGTCCAGCACCTCGCTGCGAATCCAGTTCGGATCGCTGTTGAGAGATCCGTCCGGGTTTACGCCGCCTCTCTCGAACCCGACGTAAATTTCATAGACATGCGTCTCCTTGTCTCCTACGATCGTCCCTCCGGTAATTTTGCAGTCATGAACCCCTTTCAGCTGGAAAACGTTATAGTTCGGCGACGAATTGCCCTCCATTTCGACAACGCAATCTTGCGCCATTTCGAAGTGCAGACCGCTAGGGACGATAATCGCGGAAAATGTAGCCGGGTCCAGCCTCACCATGTAATGCCCGCCGGGCAAGAGCACATGATTGTACCCTTCCGCCATCGCCCAAGAGATTGCGTCGTTGATTCCCGCGGTCGTCTCCGCCGCGTGCGTTCCGTCATTGTAAATTCCGAACTCCGTCAGATCGATCCGATACGATGCGCTTCTCTCCTGTGTCAATGCAAACCACCCCCATAGATGTCGAGCTTTCGATTTCGGCTCGCAGGACATGCTATGAGAGCTAATCTTCTCCCGTTCCAAAATTCCATGAACGGCTTGAAGGGACATAGAAAGAAGCCCCGCCGGCTCGGCAGGGCTTCCTGTCTTCTCTATCTCTCTAGTTTAGAACTCTTCTTCAAAGCCGCCGAACATGCCGCCCATTTCCGCTTCAACTTCTTCCATGGTCATGATTTCTTCGGCTTTCGGTTCGCCGGTCTCGAACTTCGGCTCTTCGTTGATGCCGGTCGTGTGGGAGACAAGCTTGATGCCCACGCTGCCCGTCAACTCTTCCGATTCGATAGCGGCGCTGATCTTGGCGTCCGTATAGACCGGATATTCTTTCTTATCCAGAGCGAAGTTAACGGTCAGATCCAGCTTCTTGAGCTCTTGCTTCATTTCCGCGAGAGCTTCGGATACTTCGCCGCTCTTCACGTCGGCCAGAGCCGTCTTCGCTTCATCGAGATCTTCTTGCTTCAGCTGCAGCATATCGCGATATTCCGCGTTCGTCGACAGAAGCTCGATGATTTCCGGAGCGATCTTCTCGATGACGGTATTGATGAAGCCTTCGAGCTGGGATTGATCCAGGTGGAATTGAATGACTTGCTTGGCGTCGACGTCGGCAGGCAGACCTGCGTCCTTCGCTTTGACCGACTTCAAGTAAGTGTCTTCTTCCACGTGCTTGAACACGATCTCGAGCAGATCGTTCGAGAGCTTCTGGGATTTCGCCACGTCAACGTTAGGCAACGGTTGACCGGACTCTTCCGCAAGCTGCTCCAGATCGAGCTCGACGAACTTGTTTTGTACGCTTTCCGGAATCGGCAGCATCGGAATGTTCGGAATTTTAACCCAAACCTTCTTCTGCGTCATGATGACCGGAACGTTAAAGGTAATAGCCAGGTCGCCCTTCAATGCCAATTGGAGGTTGAGCTCCATCAGCATCGGATCGGCGCGGTAAGCGCCCGTCCAGGACAGCTCGGCGCTCTTCAGCAGGTTCAAGACGGCTGCCGCTTCAGCCGCGCTTTCCCCATCCGAAGGGAAGTTGAAATCTTCGATGACCATGCTGCCTTTGAAATTATACGATTTAATATCCGCTGATTTCGACATCGACGACTGGATAGCGTCTTTCGGCGACTTGTCTTTGGTGCAACCGCTGAGTACCAGGGCAACCGTTAACAGCATCGCAACAATGGCGAAACCTAACTTACGCTTGAACAAAATGCAAAAACCCCTTCCAAGTAATCTAAAATCTGAAAATCAAAACAAAGTTCATTGTAACTGATTTCCCAGCAGGGTGAAAGACCTTTAACCCTAAATTTTTGTTAAATTCCTGAAAGATCCGTAAAGCCTGTTAATGAATGTCTTTCTTCTTGAACCGTCCGCCCTTCACGTCGTGGATGTTGCCGACCGCCAGGAACGCCGCAGGATCCATCTCTCCCACGATCGTCTTCAGCTTCGCTTCTTCCAGACGGTTAATGACGCAGAAGATCACCTTCTTCGAGTCTCCCGTGTATCCGCCTTCCCCGTGCAGGTACGTCACGCCGCGCCCAAGACGCGCCGTGATCGCGTCCCCGATCTCCTTGTGCTGATCGCTGATAATCCAGCAGGATTTCGACTCGTCGAAGCCTTCTATCGTAAGATCGATTACCTTGAACGCGATATAGTATGCAATCATCGAGAACATCGCCCGGTCCCAGCTATAGACGAACCCCGCGCTGCTCAGAATGAAGAAGTTGATGAACATAACCACTTGCCCTACGGAAAAAGGAGATTTGCGGTTGAGCAGAATGGCGACGATCTCCGTCCCGTCCAACGATCCGCCCGCCCGGATCACGATGCCGGTCCCCGCGCCCAAGAAAATTCCTCCGAATACGGCGGCTAACAAAATATCGTCGGTGAAAGGTTTGTAGGGATGGAGCAGATAAGTGGATACGGACAGTACCGCTACGCCGAGGAGCGTGGATAACGCAAAGGTCTTGCCTATCGTTCGGTAACCGAGAATGAGAAAGGGTAGGTTGAGGATGAAGAGGAAGACTCCGATCGGAAGTGCGCTTAGGTAGGAGGACATAATCGAGATGCCCGTGATGCCGCCGTCTATGATCGAGTTGTTGACGAGGAAGATTTCCAAAGCTACAGCTACGAGAATCGCTCCAACTATAATCAAGACGGTGCGACGAAAGATTTCCAGTGGGGCTTGCTTATGGTGCTGTATCGGTTTCGCCGCATTCACAGAGGTTGGCGCATCCAGAGATGTTGCTGCATCGGACATGAGACTAGTTCCTCCTTCGAGCTTCATGAATCTATTATACCAATCCCTATACTAGGGGTAAACCTAACACAGTCACGGAAACAAGCGATGCGGCCTCAAGTCGTCGCTCATGGAAAAAAATCCCGGCACAGGGCCGGGATTAGATCGATTGCGAACGGTGATTAACCTTCCGCGTTATTATGTCGGGTGTGATTGCGGTTCTTCACTTTTTTCGAGCCGGATAGCGGCTTGTTGGGCTGGTGGTCCACGACGGAGTGACGGGGGCCGTGCTCTTCGTCGGGTTGAGGCACGGATTGCGACTTTGGTTTGCTCATGGCGCTATCGTCTCCTCTTCTCGTTATAGATGTTCCAGGTCCGTTGTCTTATCGTGATTGAGCGCATCCTGATGCCTTCGGTCGTTTTTCTTCTGCTGATTCTGCTGAGCCTGGTGCGAATTGACCGGATTGTTCTCCAGATCCTTCACGACGTTGCGCAGATTTTTGTCCGCCATTTTCCTCGCCCCTTCTACGTATGGGTAAAATGATGCAACGCTTGCGCGGTCTCGTGCAAGTGCCGACGGTAGTCGCCGATCAGCTCCTGAATTTGCTCGGGACTCTCGTCGACCGTCTGGCCGTCCTTCTCCACGTCCTTCAGCTGAATGTCGATTTCCCTGCTGTCGACGTATTGAACGGCGAAATCGAATTCCATCATCTGCCGTCCCGCCGTCTTAATATGCACATGAAAAGCGCGCGGATCGGCTCCGTCCGCATATACGTCGGCCGTGTCGCCGGGCGCAAGCCGTTCGGGCAGCGTTCTCTTCCACGCTTCCACCAGATCGTCTTGCGGTACGGCGAGTTCATCGTTGCTTGGCATCTTAAGCACCTCCACTTCCATTAGCTTGGCCTCTTGGCGCTATCTTATTCGAAGCTTCGGGCGGAAAATGAGCTATGCTCGTGTGACGGGCTTATTCGGGGCATCCACGGAACGACGGGTGTGATATGCTCGTGCGGCGCACTAGCGTTGCATAAAACTTCACGCGAAAATAACTACAATTAGCTATATATGTAATAATATAAGTGTTTTTCATGGCGATTATATAAAAAATCC
>NZ_PVYW01000030.1 GCF_003001675.1 Cohnella sp. SGD-V74
GTCGTACAAAACCTTCCCTTGCACCTGTACGGCACTCTCCTTATATCGTGGCAACCTTCGCATACCAAAAGCTTAAATCCGTTCTTAGGATTCCCACAACCTAAAAACTTCGTCACTTCCTTCAATACCGCTGGTCGGATTCGATCTCCATGCTTCGCACAAAACCATTCCCAGTTCTCCAGAAAAATCCGCTTCAGTTCATTGCTCTCCATATGCTTACCTTAACAAATTTTCTGAAATAGGGCAGTGATTTTATACTTTCTGATATTGTGAAAAAGGGCAGCAAAAACGCCCGCCCCGTGAAGGGCGAGCGCATCATCCGAACGTTATTCACTTATGGCCTGACTTGAATACGGCAGTCGCACAACAATCAGCCTACGCCTTAGGCTTGACCGGAATATAGATGTCCATCTCAAACAATTCGGCGCGGTCGCGACAGCTGCGCTCGTCGTAATACTCCAGCTCCGCGCCGCCGGAATGCTCGTAGTCGGAGTTGGGGAACCATTCGCTGAAGATGACGCCCCAGGTGCTCTGGATCGACTCGGAGAACCGGTCGGGAGTTACTTTCGGAGTCGTGAAGACGGCGTACGTCGTTTCCGGATAATGACGCTTAACGGTTCCTTCCGGAGCCTCCGCCCCCTCCTTGGCCTCCACGCAGATAATATAGCTGAACTCTCCCGACTCCATGTCGAAGTCGTCGCAGATGCCGTACTCGGCGCCGGAGACGGCCAGCCCGTGCAGATTCTGCCCCATCTTCTCTTCCATGTAGCGGCTCCAGAATGCGGGAATGTCCCGGTGATTCTCGCCCTCGTGGGTTCTGGTGCGAAGCGAATAACCGATGACGTCGAAAGCGGGCTTGGTTACGATGCGGTATTCCATGCGAATTCCTCCTAAGTAGGGATTAAGCTTTCGTTGCCTCACGTCGACCTTGGGATAGTCCGGGGGACGAAAGCCCTTCTTCCGGTAGTCGCCCGGCGTCATGCCGTACAGTTTGCGAAACGCGCGAATGAACGTCTCTGGCGTACCGAACCCGCAGTCGATCGCGATATCCAGCAGCCGATCCTGCGAGTAGGCGACCCGCGCCGCGGCCCGTACCAATCTGCGGACCCGAACGTATTCCATGACGGGAAGCCCCGCAAGGGCATGGAACACTCTGTGAAAATGAAACTCCGAGAAGTTCGACAGCCGCGCCAGGTCGGCGAACCTGAGTTCCTCGCCCAGCCTGTCTTCGATCTCGTCCACGACGCGTTGAATCGCTTCTTCATACGCTGACACCCGGCGTCCTCCCTTCTATAGTCATTGTAGCCGGAGGCGAACTTACGTTCTTGACGTTTCTTGCTCTATCCGCCTCGTCTTTGCCCAAACTTCCTTGACGTTTCTTGCTCTATCCGCTTCGGTCAGCCCCTGGTCATCGTATACATCTTGGTCTTCGAGTCGTAGCTCAGCTTGTATTTGTAATCCTCGCGAATAACGGACAGAAACTTCAAGTCCGTGTCCACCTTTCCGCTCGCCACCTTGAACGTCACTTTCTTGGGCGGCTCGGGACCGCTCTCCTCCATCTTCCGCAGCAAATACACACGCAGCTCCTCGGTCGTCTTCAGGTTCATGCCGTCCACTTCCGGATAGACGTTGATATCCGGGTAGCCGAAGCCCATCCACGTCCGCGTCTTCATCATGAACATGGCGTCCTTGAGGTAATACGTATAGTCGATATTTTTCTTCCCGTCTGCCAGCGTAGCATCGACATAGACCCATTTGCCGTTCAAATAAACCATGTTCCAGGCGTGCTGCCCGACAAAAGAAGGACCGGAAAGCGGCATCGACGGGATTCCCGCCCGCGTGGCCAGATAGTGGAACAACGACGTATAGTGGGCGCACACGCCCTTGCCCTCCTCGATCGCCTTCAGCGCGTTAGCCGCGGAGATGTAGTCCGCTCCGCTGGAGTACTTAATCCGGGTAACGACGTAGTCGAAAATAGCTTTAACCTTCTGCTCGTCCGTCATGTTCGGCTTCAGAATCTTCTTGAGAATTTCATCCGTGCGGGCGTACAGCTTGCGGTGAACGGAGTCCGGCTGCAGCTCCAGCACCGCCTTTTCCCCCGCCTTCAGCACTCGCGGCTCGGCCAGATAGCCTTCGCCATGCCAGTTCGTGTAGACGAAGGTGCCGTACAGAACGGAATCCCCGCGAAAACGAAGATGCTCCAACCCGTTCTTGAACGTGAACTTCACCTCGTGCGTCGGAGTCCACAGCTCCAAAATTGCGAAGCCGACGTCGATCCTCTGGTGCTTGCCCGAGGTCAGCTTCACGCCCTTCGTCATATTTTCGACCTGATACTGAATGTAGTCCTTGGCATCCTTGTCGGAATCGAAATCCAAGTACGCGAAATTGGAGCCGACCGTTAGACGGGCTTTCCCCGCCGATCCGCCGTACGGCAGAATTCCGCGGACATTGCCGGAGGAATGCGCCTCCATGCCGAGAATAGCCTGTTCCCGGGTAAACGGCTTGTTCGGCTGAAAATTGCCTTGAATGGCCGGCATGACGCCGTAAGACAGCACATTCCCGACCGCGTGGAAATCCTCCGGCTTAACGGAGGCGAAATCCTTGGTAAAGACGTCCCTTCCCAGCACGTAGGTCAAGCTCTTCGAAATCCGCCTGGCCGCCTCGGCGCGGGTCATCGTCAGCTTCAAATCTTCCAGATCGTCTATGAGTCCATAAAAGAATGCCGCTTTAACGTAATAGGGCGTATTCTCGTCGAAGCCCGGATAATCGATCTCGATTCGATCGAGATTCCGCTCCTCGCGATAATAGAGCTGCGCCAGCTCGTCCACCGTAATCGCTCTTCTGAAATTCCGCTGGAACGCCTCCGGCAGACTTCCCCGGGCGATCAGCTCGGCAATCCGTTCCTTCGCTTCGTCCGACGGCGCGTCCGCAGGGAAGGAATAGCGATCCCCCGCGTTGCCGACCAATGCCGCATCCCGGGCGTTCGCGGGTACGGTTACAGCTGTTTGCGCCACAAGAAACAGTGCGAGAAACACAGCAACGATCTTCTTCAAATGTTCGATCTCCTCTTCCGCTCGTTTTCTCCTCCGTCCGGACCGTGCAATCGCAGCAGATCCGGCAACAGATCAAGATTACCACAGGTTGCTTTCCAATTGAAGGAAATGTCGAAGAGGGCTGCGGCAGCCGCCCCGACGGCGGTCTGCCGCAACCCTTCGTTGCGGATTTCCTATACGATTACGCTTGAGAAGAGAGTTGAAGCTGCGGGAACTGCATTTCATAGAGCTGACTGTACCGGCCTTGCAGCCGCAGCAGCTCGTCATGCGTTCCGCTCTCGACGATGCGTCCCTGCTCCAGCACATGGATGCGATCCGCCTGCTGGATCGTCGACAGCCGATGAGCGATGACGAGACACGTTCTGCCCTTCAGAAGTCCGGCCAGCGCCTCCTGAATCTGCTTCTCCGATTCGGAGTCGAGCGAAGCCGTCGCTTCGTCGAGAATGATGATTCGCGGATTTTTCAGAATCGCCCGGGCGATCGAGATGCGCTGCTTCTGCCCGCCGGACAGCTTCACGCCCCGTTCGCCGATCTGCGTATCCATGCCGTCCGGGAACCTTGCGATAAACTTATCGGCGTTCGCGGCCCGGGCGGCGGCCCAGATCTCTTCGTCCGAGGCGTCGGCATTGCCGTAACGGATATTGTCGCCGATGCTTCCGTTAAACAGAATGATATCCTGCGAGACGATGCCGATCTGCTCGCGCAAAGATACGGTCGTTACATTCTTCAAAGAATAGCCGTCTATCGAGATCTCCCCTTCCTGAGGGTCGTAGAACCTCGGGATGAGGTGGGCGATCGTCGTTTTGCCGGAGCCGGAGGAACCGACCAGCGCCGTAATTTCCCCCGCTTCCAGCTCCAGGTTAAACCGCGACAGCACCTCGGAATCATTCGAATAGGCGAAGCTTACGTCGCTGAACACGATATGTCCGCGCATGGGAGGCAACGCCGCGGCATCTTCCTTCTCCACGATGGCCGCCTTCGTGTTCATCACTTCCATGATGCGCTCATACGCGGCGGCGGACTGCTGGATCGTATTGATCACGCGGCTGAAGTGCCGGATCGGATTTTGCAGCAGACGCAGGTAAGCGATGAAGGCGACGATCGTGCCGACCGTCATCTCTCCGCGCATGGCCAGCCACGCGCCGAATACGAGCACGATGGCCAGACCCACGAAGTTGAGGAAGTCGATGATCGGCTCGTAAGCCGCGCGCAAGCGCACCACCTGAATATTGGCATCCATATTGACTTTGGTCCGCTCGGAGAAACGCTCGGATTCGTATTCCTCTTTCGTGAACGACTTGATCAGCCGGATGCCCGTCAGCGAGTTTTGCAGATGGTCGCTGACGTCCGCCACCGATTCCTGTACCTTGCGGAACGAGGAGCGCATGCGCTTCCCGAACAGCTTCGTCGTCAGAATCATCAGCGGGAATGTCGCAAGGAGAAGCAGCGTCAGCCTCCAGTCGATCCACAACATATAGATTGCAATGGCTCCAAAAGTGAAAAAGTCCGTGAACAACTGCACCATACTGGAAGAAATAAGCTGCTGCAGGATGCCGACGTCGTTGGTCACGCGCGACATCAGATCCCCGGTGCGATTGCGGTCGAAAAAGGATACGTCCAAGCTCTGCATGTGCCGGTACAGATCGTTGCGGAACGTGTACAGCACCCGCTGTCCAATCGAAGCCATCAACGACGCGCTCAAAAACCGCAGCGCTCCGAGCGCTACGGCCGACCCGAGAACCCCTGCGGCAATAAGCAGCAATTGATCGAATCGCTTGTTCGGAATAAGCTGATCGATCGTGTACCGCGTAAGCTGAGGAACGATGAACTCAAGCAGCGATACGGCAATGATGCAGGCGATCGCCAATACGATCGCTCGCCACTGCTTGCGGGAATGCTCGTATATTCGGGCGAACATCCCCAGAATGCTGGCGGGCTTCGCCTTCTCGCCCGTTCCGAACCGGCCCATTCCCATGCCGCGGCCGGGCCGGAAGCCGCCGGACGAATAGCGGCCGTCGCTCACCGCAACTCCTCCGCGCTTCCGTCGGGCACGTCTCCGATAATTTGCCGCAGCGATACGCGCAGCTCGGAGATAACCGTCCGGAAGCGCGCCGCTTTGTCCGCGTCGGACAGCGCCGCCCGCTCCACGCTCCGGAGCAGATGCAGCAGCTCCTTGCCCGCCGGGGTCAACCGGCGGTTGCGGCGATTGCCGTCCGCCTGCCCCTGCTCCTCTTCCGGTCCGGTCGGCTCCTGCGGCTCGCAGCGCTGCTCGCCGTCGGCAGACTCGGGACGGTCCTTCTCTTCCTGCAAGTATTGGCGGCCTTCATCCGTGATTCGGAATATTTTCTTCCCCTCCTCTTTGTAAGCCTCGACGAGTCCTTGATCCCGGAGCATCTGCAGCGTCGGATAGATCGAGCCCGCACTCGGCTTATACGTGCCTCCCGACTGCTCCTCCAGCGACTTCATCATCTGGTAGCCGTGCATGTTCTCCCGCTCCAACAGCTCCAGCAGCGCGTACTTCACGCCGCCTCTGCTGAAATATCTTCTGCCCGAGCCGCTGCTGTCCCGTTCGTTGCCGAGATGCAGAAACAGCCTTTCCTCTTGACGCCATTCTTCTCCGAGCCATTCTTCTCTACACACGGATGTCACTCCATTCTGCGATAACGATATATCGTTATCTTTATTTTATCGGAGAGTTCGTCAATTCACAATGCTTACTTTAGCCCGGCTTCCACACGGCTTTCACCCGCCTGTCTCAGCGCCGGCGTCGTCGAATCCCCGGCTTTCCAAGACCCCTGCTCCGGGTTCAGGCAGCCAGTTGCCGCCATTCCCCGCTACTGCCGTCCGCTCCCGATCCTAGCCCGCCTCGACCGCCTCGTGCATGCCTTGCGAGTGCCGGTACAACTGCTCGTAGTAGCCGCCCAATTGCAGCAATTGCTCATGGGTGCCTTCTTCAACGATCTGCCCTTGGCTCATGACGAGGATGCGATCCGCACCCATGACGGTGGACAGCCGATGCGCAATGACCAGCGTCGTCCGGCCTTGCGATACGCGATGCAGCGCATCCTGCACCAGCTGCTCGGTATGCGAATCGAGATTGGCGGTCGCTTCGTCGAGAATCAGAATTTTCGGCGCGAACACGATAATGCGGGCGAACGAGATCAGCTGCCGTTCTCCTGCCGACAAGCCGCTACCGCGCTCCGACAGCATCGTATCGTAGCCGTCCTTCATCCGCAAGAAGATCGAATCGGCTCCGATGAATTCGCATGCGCGGATCGCCTCTTCCCGTGTAACGCTCTCGTCGAACATACGGACGTTATCCAGCACAGTGCCTGAATACAGATAGGGCTCCTGCTGCACGAGGCCGACGATCCGGTGCAGATCGCGCTGGGCCAAATCGCGAATATCGTGGCCGTCGATCAGAATACTGCCTTCCCGCACGTCGTAGAAGCGGCATAGCAGGCTGATCAGCGAGCTCTTGCCCGCTCCCGTCGTGCCTACGATGCCTACCATTTCTCCCTGACGCACATGCAGGTCCAGCCCTTTAATGACGTCTGAGCCTCCGGGATAAGCGAACGCAATGCGGTTGAAGTCGAGCCGTCCTTCGATATCGTCCTTGTTCACGCGCTTCGTCTCGGCTCTGTCCCGGATGTCCGGCTCGATCGCGAAGATGTTCCAGACGCGGTTAATGGCCACGGTGGCGGATTGCAGCGTATTCCACTGCTGCGTAATCGTATTGATCGGCTGGAAGAACAGACGGATGTACGTAATAAAGGCGTACAGAACTCCGAATTCCAGCGTTTGCCCCAGCACCGCCTTCCCGCCCAGCCATGTGATGAACGCGATCGCCAGATTGTTCAGCACCTCGAAGGAGCGGTTGAACAGCACATTGGTGCGAATCTCGCGAATGTTGGCTCGGAAGTAGGAATCGTTCCGCTCGCGAAACTGCTTCTTCTGCTCCTCCTGCTGGTGAAACACCTGAATCAGGTTCATGCCCGACAGGTTTTCCGCCACGAAGGCGACCAGACGCGACAAGCGCGTGCGCGCCATCTGGTACGTTGTCCGCATGTAGGCGCGGAAGGCGATCGCGATGCCCGCGATAATCGGAAGCAGGATCAGGCAGTACAGCGTCAGCTCGGCGTCCAGATTAAACATCAGCACGAGGATGAACACAAGCGTAAGGCCGTCGCGGAACAAGCTCAGCACGACCTGGTTGAAGAACTGGTTGATCGCCTCCGTGTCGCTCGACACATGCGTGATGAGGCTGCCGCTCGGCACCCGGTCGAAGTAAGACATCGATTGGCTCGTAATATGGCGGAACAGCCGCTTGCGGATGCTGGCGACGATGCTCTGTCCCGCGTTCTGCAGCAGGTTGTTCTGCAAATAAGCGAAGGCGAAGCTGGCCAGCGACAAGCCGAAGTAGATGCCGCACAGAAGCAGCAGGCTTCGGTAGTCGTTCTTGCCCGCCATCAAGTTGTCGTCGATCGCAATCTTGACCAGATAGGGCTGAAGCAGCTCCGCGGCGATCGCGATGAACGTGCAGAAGATGAAGCCCGCGAACGTCAGCCGATGCTCCTTCATATAGCCGGACAGCGCGCGAAAGGTGGAGATGTATTTCGGCTTCGCCTTGGGCTCGCTCAGATCGGCCTTCTGATCCATCTGCCAATTGTTAATTGCCTGTGCCATGCTGCTGCGTCCCCTCCTCCTGAATGTCGTGGAGGGTCCGGTACAAGCCCTCTTCCGCGAGCAAGGACTCGTGCGTCCCTCTCTGAACGATCTCTCCTTCATCCAGCACGACGATCAAGTCGGCATGCTTCAGCGCGCTGATGCGGTGCGCGATAATGATCGTCGTCTTGCCCTGCCTGACCTCCCGGATCGTCTCCATAATTTCCGTCTCCGTCACCGCGTCGACGGCGCTGACGCTGTCGTCGAGAATGAGGACGGGAGCTTCCTTGATCAAGCCTCGCGCGAGACTGGTGCGCTGGCGCTGTCCTCCCGACAGCGTGACGCCGCGTTCGCCCAATCTCGTCTCGAACTGGTCCGGAAACTCGATAATATTGTGATAGACCCGCGCCTGCTTGGCCGCATGCTCGACTTGCGCCAGCTCTGAATCGCGCTTGTGGAACGCGATATTCTCGCGGATCGTGGAGCTGAACAGAAAGCCGTCCTGCGGCACGTAAGCGATGCCTTGCCGCAAGCTTTCGAGCGTCAGATCGCGCACGTCCGCGCCTCCGTAGAACACCGTGCCGTCGGGCGGATCGTAGGTGCGCAGCAGCAGCTTCGTCAGCGTCGTCTTCCCGCTTCCCGTACGCCCGACGATACCCAGCGTAGCTCCCCGCGCAACCCTCAAGTCGATATTCTTCAATACCGCTCGCTCGCTCTCTCCTCCTTCGTAGGAGAACGTCAAGCCGCGAAGCTCGATATCGGCTTCGGCCAGATCGGCCGCCAAGGCGTCTTCCCGCTCCTTGATATCGGGCTGCTTGCCGAGCAGATCGTTCAGCCGATCGAGCGAGGCTCTGGCCCGCTGAATGACGTTAATGACGTTGCCGATCTGCTGCAGCGGGTTCATCAGCATACGGATGTACAGCGTCAGCGCGACGAAGCTGCCGAGCGAGATTCGTCCGACAATCGCCAGATAGCCGCCGAAGGAGAGCGCGATGATGAGCGCCGTCGAACCGAGGAACGGAACCAGCGCCTGGAAGAAGGACGACACGCGCACGAGGCGGAGCTGCTTCTCGCGAATGCGCTCCACCGTCTTGCCGAACCGGCCGTTCATCGTCTCCTCCATCGCGAACTTCTTGGTCACGCGCACGCCGCCGAACTGCTCCTCCGCCGATTCCGTCATCGTCCCCAGCGCCTCCTGAACCTGCAGCGACCGCTTGCGAATAATCGGGCCGAAGTAGACGACGATGAACGGAATGAGCAGCAGCGGGAAAATGCAGGCGGCGACCAAATAGATCGGCACGTCCGACAGCAGCAGCATGACGATCGTCGAGATCAGAAGAATCGACGCGCCGGCCGTCTGGTTGACGCCCATCGAGATCGACTCCCTGACCGCCGTCACATCGTTCATGAAGTAGCTGAGCAGCTTGCCGACCCCGTTCCGGGAATAGAAGCGTTCGCTTAATCCGGTAAAATGCGCGTACAGCCTGCTCCTGTTCATAAACTCGAAATAACGCCCCGTGTACATGACCAAATACTGCGCCACGCCTCCGATCAGCGCGAAGCCGACGCCGATCGCCAGCAGCGTCCAGCCGTAGCGCACGACGCCGTCCATCGACAGCAGCCCCGCTTCCAGCTCATCGGTGAATTCCCCCAGCACCTTCGGGAAGTTCACCTGTATGATGTTCGCAACCGTATGCAGCGCGATGGACATCACGTAGAAAGGCCAGGTTTTACGAAAAAAGTTCGCCAAAATCCGTTGTGCATCCAACCTGCTATCACTTCCCGTCTTCCGCGAAAATAAGTGTCTAACGTTCCAAGCGCAACTACAATCGCCATTGAAATCCTAATCGCTTCTACTCCACCAAGCCGGTCCGCTCCACCCCTTCCACGAACCATCTCTGAGTGAAGGCGTACAGCACCAGCAGCGGCATGATGATCAGAAACGAAGCCCCCATCTTGACCGGCTCCAGGAAAGCCCGCAGACCTCCTTCCTGCGCCTCCGTCACGAGCTGAGCGTTCAGCTTGGAGAGACCGACCGACAGCGGCACGTCGGACGCGCCGAACATGTACATGGACGGGAAATACGCGTCGTTCCACGACCATACGAACGAGAACAGAAACACGACGACGATAGCCGAGCGCGAGATCGGCAGCATGACGCGGAAGAAGATACGGAACGCCCCCGCGCCGTCGATGCGGGCGGCCTCCTCCATCTCCTTGGGCAGCGTCGAGAAGAACTGCCGGAAGATCAAGACGAACAGCGCGCCCTTCAGCCCATGGCCGAACAGCGTCGGAACCAGCAGCGGCCAGAAGGTGTTGATCCAGCCCAGCTCCTTGAACAGCAGAATGGAAGGGAGAATCGTCACCTGCGCCGGCATAATGAAAGTGAAGAGCAGCGCCCCGAACCAGAACCGCTTCAGCGGAAAATCCAGCCGCGCGAACGCATAGCCCGCAATCGAGCAGGACACGACCTGAATAACGGCCGAAGCCGTCGACACCGTCAGGCTGACGCCGAAGCTCTTCGCGTAATCGAGCATCTTGATCGCTTCGGCCAGATGGCCGCCGTACAGGGCGGTCGGCACCCAGATGACGGCGGGGTCCAGCAAGTCGGGAGCGCCCTTGACCATCGTTGTCATCATATAGAAAACCGGCTTCAAATAAATGAACGCGACGTCCACCAGCAGCAAGTACAGAAACGCGCGAAACAGAAGCCCTTTGTCCGCTTCCAGGCCGACCAGCTTATTTCTCAGCCACAACCACTTTCCCATCCCGCAACCCCCCTTTCCTGCCGACTTAATGACCCCGCGGCGACATGGATTTGATCGTTCTCGCGTAGATGGCGAAGGCCAATGCGATGAACAGAAGCACGATGCCGAAATAAATCCAGGCCAGCGCGCTGGACACGCCGTAATTTTCCGTCGTCACCTTGCTGATGATCGGATTGGACGGATACGTGAACAAGTCGACAATCGTATAGATGACGTTCAGAAAAATGAACGGCGCCATGCCGGGCAGCGTAATTTTCCAGAACGTGCTCCACGGATCGGCCCCGTCGATGCGCGCCGCTTCGTACACGCTGCCGGAGATCGTCTGCCGGCCCGCCAGGAAGATCAGAATCTGCACGCCGGAATACCAGAGCACGAGCACGAAGGAGCCGATGACCTTGCCGATCGGCCCCGCCCACGCGTCCGGCAAATACCGGGCCAGCCTGTCGTCCATCCCGAGCGATGCGATGACATTCAAGGAGCCTTCGCCCTGGGCGATGAATTCGCCGATAATCTGGCCGGAAGCGAAAATGACGGGAAGGAAGAAGATGACCCGGAAAGCCGCCCGTCCGGCAAATCGCAAATTGAGCAAAATGGCGATCATAAGCGAAAAGACGATAATAATCGGGATCATGACGAGCGCTTCGCGCAAAAACGGAAACAAATCGTCGTACAGCAGCCCGCCGTCGGCCAGCAAAATCTCCCGGTAATATTGCACGCCCACCCAGCTGGTCTGAACCCCGGTAACGGTAATTCGAACTTGATTAAAGCTCATATACAAGGAATAGACGAGCGGAAACGCCACGAAAACGAGAAAGCCGACCACCCATGGCGCGATAAACAGCGAGCCTTCAACCTTGCGCAGCACGGCGTCGTTCTTCCTCCAGCCGAGCAGCGGCAAGCGCCTGCGCGTCCGCTTGGCCGGCTCCAGGCGGCTATGCTCCGTGTTCATCCGTATCCCTCCTGTCGATGACGGCGAAATCTCTTCCGGGCACTTCGACACCGGCCGCGCTGTAAGGAGCGGCGTTGTAGTTCACGATGACGGCCATGCCGTTGTCGTAGACCGTCTGCCTCACGCCAGATGCCAGCTCCCGATGTTCGGTAATGAAGCGATCCTGCACGTCGCCAAGCGCCTCGTCAAGCTTGCGGTATTGCCGGGCGGCCGTCTCCAGCCAGTCCCGGTAGTTCATGCTGTAGTACCGAACGGAATAAGCCTTCTTGAACTCGTCGGAGGAAGCTGCAGTGAATACGAAAGCGGGATACGCCCCGTACTCCGCGCTGCGGAGAAATTCCGTCTCGTATTCGTCGCGCAGATTGCCCCATTCCGACGTATAGGTAACCAGGCCGTGCAGCGCAATCTGGGCGAACGGCACCGCTTCATCCACGAAAATATCGTACGAATAGTCGTCGGCGATCCGATGAAGATGGCCCGCGGCCGCCAGGGAATAGAAATTGCCGTCCTCCACCGCCGCATAGCCGACCGCCTCCGCCGTCTCCCGCAGCAGCTCCTGCTGCCCGCGAAGCACCTCTGTGCGGCTCGCCCGATTCCGGCTGTTGAAGTCGGTATGAAGCGCGCTGCCGATGCCTCCCGTATACAAAATGCCGTCTATGCCCAGCTCCCGGTACGTATCCAGATCGCTGCGCGCTTCGCGGAACGAGTAAAGCGGACTGACGATCGACACGCGCTTGCCCCGCGCGGGCAGAGCCGACTCCTGCAGCGTGCCGGCCAGATTGCGCAGGCCGTCGTTCAGGCTCCAGAAGCCTCCCCGGCCGCTGTTGTTCAGAGAATAATTCGCCGCGAGCATCAGCTTGCCCCCGCTCCGGCGCGCCTCTTGCGCCAACGCCGCCATCCCTTGGTTGCCGCCGATTCGCCGGTCGACGGGAAGCAGACCGCCGTAAGAGCTGTAGCCCCATTTCTGCCAGCCGTGATAGATGGCCGTGATATTGCCGATGCCTGCGTCTCCCAGCGCTTCGAGCAACTCCTTCGCCTGCTCCGTCGTCGTGCCGAGGATATAATCGTCCCACAGCGCGCCCTGCTTCAGGTCTGCGCCGATCAGATCCGCGTAGAACGGAATATGGGACCGCTCCGGCGTCAACCGGCTTAAGCCGCGTTCATCGATCAAATATTGGCGATATCGGGAGGCCATCCCGACGTAGTCGCTGCCGTCTCCCTCCAGCAAGTAGTACCTGACGCTGCGCGAAGCGGCCTGAAAGCGCTCCTTGCTGAACGTATAGAAGCCGTTCCGGCCTTGCCGGTCGGTGCTCTGGAAAAACTTGATGCGATACTGCCATTCCGGGCCGATCCAGTTCGACTGCCCGAGCGCTCCGGCCGGAGCGGCGAACAGCTTGGCGTACTCCTCGCCCTCCGTCATGACGCCGAGGAAGCCTTGCTCTCCCGACTTCAGGCCGAAGATCGGCATCCGCACCGCGTTGCGGTTCGTGTTTTCGTTATAGAAGGAAATATCCGGCCCGTACACCGTCTCGCGATAGATCGATTTGTCCTTGATCTTGTTCTCTTCGAATCGGGCCAACGCTCCCGAGCCGTCCGGCAGAAGCATATAACCGTCCGTTCCGGAGGAGGGCTGCGCGCCGAATTGCGGATACACCTTCAAGTTGAGCAGACTGAGCTTCCCTTCGCGAATCCCGCTGTCGACGACCTTAACCTCGACGTAATCGTCGACCAGCCGCACCTCGACGGGGATTCGGAACGAGGTCGACGTCAGATGAAAAATGACGCGGAAGCCGTTGTCCAGCTTCTCGTAATTTTCCATTACGCCCTTCTCCTCCATCCAGTTGGTCATCTTCGTCTGGGAGTTGGAGCTGGAGGCGTCGATGTATTCCAGCATGACCGGCGACAGAAAGTTGCTGCGCCATATGCCGGCCGCCGTCTCCGCCTCCCAATGCTCGGGATCGGGATAAGACCGCCAGATCCGGCCTCCGGCCTTGCTCTCCGCCTTGAAGTGGCCCGTAACCGGGTCCGCCCACAGCTTGAACGACGCAGATTCCCCGACCTGTACGAAATCCGCTTCGTCCGGCAAGCCGATCGCGACCGGCTCCGAGACGGTCGTCGGCGTCCACGCTTCGTCCGCAGGGGCGGCCGGCTCTTGCGGCGCATCTCTAGCCACGATCCACAGCAGTCCCAGAAGCAGCAACCCAATGACGCCCGCCGTCGCGGCGACGGCTATTGCGCGACGCTTCATCGGATAACCACCTCCTGATAGATCGAGTAGACGAAGCTGACCAGTTCGCTGGTCAGGCTAAACACAATAAACAGCAGGATGCCGATGACCAGCATCGTAAGCACGCTCAGGGACAAGCTTTTGACCGTCTCGCCCACGCTGAAGTTCTGCACGCCTTGCACCTGCCAGAATAAGAGCAGCGCCGCCCACCCGTACAAGCCGTATTGGATGAAATAAAAGATGGACGCCTCGCTGAGCGTCATGACGCCCGACACAATCGTCAGAGGCACGCCGACCAGCACGATGGGAAACATCGCATAGGCGCTGGCAGTATACACGTCGCGGAAGCGTCCTTCTCCCTGCGTAAGCGAGCTCGTCAAGTAATTGGCGATGACGAAGCCCAGCCACACGACCCCGAACTGAATGAGCGCGTTCACGATCTGCGCCTCGAACAGGATCGACGGGTTGAAAATAAAGTTCGTCCGGGCTTTCATGAAGCCGTACGCGGCCACGGCGAGCAGGAGCCAGATCGAGGCGCTGAGCGGGTTCGCTTTGCCCTCGTACCGGATGCCGTAGAAGCCGTCCAGCGGATGCTTCATCACGTAGAAGGCATGGCCCAACTGCTTCAGATGCCTGCCGATCGAACCGCGCGGCTTGCGAATGCGTTCGCCGAGCAGGGATGGACGCCAGCC
The DNA here is from genome assembly GCF_003001675.1 of Cohnella sp. SGD-V74. Taxonomy (GTDB): domain Bacteria; phylum Bacillota; class Bacilli; order Paenibacillales; family Paenibacillaceae; genus Cohnella. Next base: position 14,355 of record NZ_PVYW01000030.1, read on the forward strand.
GAGGCGGCGGCTCGCATACCGGGCGATATAGACGAGGGCGGCAAGGCCCAGGATCAGGTTCATAAACAAGCCGAAGCGGTTCTGAAACCAGAGCAGACGATTCTGCCAGAAGGAATCGGAATAGCCCTGCACCCCTCCGGCGCTCTGGAACAGCCTCTGCGCTTCCTCGTAGTCGCCCTTCTTGTAAGCCGCCTTCGCCAAGCCCAGCACGGCCGGCGCATAGAAAGCGTTCTGACGGTACACCTCTCTCCACAGCGGCTCGCTGTCCTCGTATCGGCCGTCCTGGGTCAGGCCGTTGGCCTGATGGACCAGCTTGCCGAATTCGGACAGGACATATTTCTGCACCACGTTGTTCTCGCTGTCCAGAATATACAATTGGTTGGCCGAGTCGCTGGCGATGGCGGACGGCAATTTGACCAGTCCCAGCTTTGTCGTCGTATCTCCGGCCTCTCCTCCCCAGAAGAACAGCAGATTGCCGTTGCCGTCGTATTGGCTGACGACATTCAGACGGGTGTCAATGACCGTCATATTGCCGTCCGTGTCCACGGTCAGATCGTTCAATTGGGGGGAAACCAACGGCATTCTCCCGAACTGCCGGATGGACTCGCCGAATTGGCCGTCCGACAACGTATCCGCGAACTCTCCTTTGCCGGCGAGCTGATCCAGCCCAGCGATATTCAGCTTCTTGAGCTGCCCCTTCGACACTTCCTTCGTAACCGTATAGATGAAGCCTTCTCGATTGATATCCACGCTTGTGATCGAGCCCGGCAGCTTGCTGATCTCCCGTTCATACATCTCGCGGGAGTAGAGCAGCCGCTTGACGCTGTCGATGAACGAAGCGCTCGTCTTGTTGGCTCCGAAGAAGCCCTGGAATTGCCCTTCCGGGTCGAGCTGGAGCAGACCTTGGTAGCCCCCCAGCGTCGCGATGTACAGAAACCCGCGCTTGTCGACGACCAGCTTGACCGGGTCGAACTTGAACGAGGCCGGAATCAGCTTCGAATCCGGGCGTCCGAATTCGGCGAGCACCCGTCCGTCCCTGTCGAGCCGCAGCACCCGGTTGTTGCCGGTGTCCGCGATATAAATATCGCCGTTCGTATGGACGTAGACGCCTTGCGGCCGCCTGAGCGGATTGTCCTTCGGCTCCAGCAGCCGGATCAGGCTGCCGTCCTTGTCGAGATGCACGATCCGATTGTTGCCGGTGTCGACGATATAGATCTGATCCCGGCTGTCGATGAACAGATCCTGCGGCTGGGACAGAGGGGAGATCTTAAGCTCCCCCGGATGCGCCGGATCTTCCGCGAACAGCTCCCGGCCGAATACGCCCGCGGGCATGTACGCTGTCTGAATCTGGTATTGCTGATTGTAGTTGTCCCTGTAATAGGTTTGATAAGGCACGCCTCCCCGGACCTGCCGGGGATAGACCGACAGGGCCGCAATGATCCCGACGATGCCGAGCAGCGCGATACGCAGCGCCAGCCGCCTATGCATTCGATCTCCCCCAGTGTTTATTTGATGCCCGAATGCGCCATCGTCGCGATCACCTTGCTCTGCAGAACGACGAACACGACCAGATTCGGCACGAACATAATAAGCGAAGCGACGGCCGCGGCGCCCTGCATCGCCACGTTGTTCGCCAGATTGTTCGTTAACGTCGACAGGAAGAAGGCGAAGCTCTTCATCTCGTCGTCCAGCATGAACAGCGCGGACGTCTCCACGTTGCCCCAAGCGTTCTGGAACGCCAGAATGGCGACGGTCGCCACGGCCGGCATGCAGACGGGCAGCGCGATTCGCGCGAAGACGACGAACTCGCTCGCTCCGTCGATGCGGGCGGCCTCCAGCAAGGAATCGGGAATCTGATCCACGAATTGCTTCAGCAGGAATACGCCGATCGGCATCGCCATAAGCGGAAACAAATGCGCGAAATACGTATTCATGATTCCCAGCTCGCTCACGACCAGATAACGCGGAATTTGCACCACCTCGGGCGCGAACATCAGCGTCAGCAGAATGGCGGCGAACACGATGCCCGCGCCCGGGAAGCGGTGCTTGGACAGCGGGTAGGCGCACAGCGCGCTTACTCCGGTCACCAGAGCTACGGCCAGCGCCGACACGAACACGCTGTTGAACAAGTACCGGACCATCGGCACGGTCGAGCGCGACGCGACCGAGGCCAGCTCGTTGACGTTTTGCAAGGAAGGTTCCCTCACGAAGAAGGTCGGCGGATAGACGAACAGCTCGTGATAGGGCTTAAAGGCATGGTTGAAAATGTAGACGACCGGCAAGAGCATGAAGACGGACAACAAGACGAGCGACAGCAGCAGCAGCTTCTGAAAGCCGTCCATCCTTCGCCATCCGGCCGGTCCGAATCGTCCAAGAGCGCGCAGCATGGTTATTCGTCTCCCTTCGAACCGAACAAGCCCCAGCTCAGCTTGTTGGATACGTACATCAGCAGCAGCAAAAAGACGGAGACGGCGGCCGCATAGCCCATCTCGAAGCGGATGAACCCGAAGTCGTCGATATGGTTGATGATGAGATGACCCGAGTAAGCCGGGGTCGGATTGGCGCCGGACAGCTCCACGCCGATCGCTCCCGTCTTGAACGTCGTCACGATCGCCATCACCGCGCCGAACAGCATCTGCGGCTTCATCGACGGAATGGTGATGTACCAGATTTCCTGGAGACGGCTCTTCATCCCGTCGATTCTGGCCGCCTCGTAATAGTCCTTGTTGACGTTAAGAATGCCGGCAAGCATCGCGAGGAACCCGACGCCCATGCTCGACCAGAGCGTCACTCCGATCATCGAAGTCATCAGATAGTCCGGATCGGTCACCCACAGCTGCGGCACCTCAATCCAACCGAGACGAAGCAGCACGCTGTTCAGGTAGCCGACCCGATCCCCCGTCAGCATCGGCAGCCAGACGATCGACATCGCGATGCCGATGGTCAGGGAAGGAGTATACATCGCCAGGGCGAACCACTTGCGCAGCCTGCCCGGCAGCTGAGAAATGATCCAGGCGAGCAGGAACGCGGCGATATAGCCTCCCGGCCCTACGATAAGCGCGAATTTGAACGTATTAGGCAGGGCGTACTTCAGAAACAGCAAATCCTGCGAGATCAAGTATTGAAAGTTCTGCCAGCCGATGAACCGCGGCTTCTCGATCGCGTTGAAATACGTAAAGCTCAAAGCTACGGCGGCCGCGACCGGCACGACGATAAAGGCGATAAAACAGAGCATGAACGGCGTAATGAACAGATAGCTCAGCCTGTGCCGCCACATCTGCCGCAGCAGGGCGGCCCGCTTATTTGACATATTGGTCCACCCCGTCCCACGGCTCCTTCACGATTGGAAAATCGAGCGATCTGAGCGGCTGCCCGGACTCGCCAATGAAGCCGAACTCCTGCTGCTTTCTCCGAAGCTCCCGGTTGATATCGAGAATGGAAGCCTCCAGAGAAGCTCTGTAATTCATCCCGTCGATGACGGAACGTACCCAGGCGTTGTTAAGCTCCCGGCCCATGAAATAGCCGCCCGGCGGATTTTCCTTTTCCTTATACCAAGCCCACTGCCGCAAAATGACGTTGGCGTCCTCTCGCTTCCACGGCAGGCGCGTGAAAGCCTCCACGTTGGCCGTGTTCCAGCGGAACGATACGCCGTTGATCGCTTCCAGATCGGAGCCGTATCGGACCTGGGTATCGGTGGACACCCACCATTTCAGAAACTTCCAAGCCTGCTCCTTCTTCTGCGAAGCCTCGAAGACAACGCCCGTCGTCTGCTGGCCTCCGGCCCAGCGCTTGATCGTGCCGTCCGGCTGCTCGACGCCGGGAATAAGCGCGATGCCCCAGCGGCCGTTCAGCTCGGGCGCGGCAGCGGCCAGCTGCACGTACATGTTGTAATCGGAGATGCCGATCGGCATCGCGCCGCTGCGGAAGTGCTGGTAGAAGCTCGGAACCTGCTTCTCCATCGCGTACATGTTGTACAGATCGGTCCACTGCTTAAACGCCTGGAAGCCTTCGGGCGTATCCAGCCCTGTCGCGAACCCGTTGGCCGTATAGAACTCCACGCTGTTCTGCGAGACGAACGGCAGAAACTCCTGCGGGTCCATGTAGAAGTTCATGTCGTTCTGCTGCAGCGTCGGCAGCAGATCGTACACGTCCTGCCACGTTTCCGGAATCTCGAGCCCCAGCTCCCGCATCATATCCTTGCGGTAATACAGCACCTGGAACGACTGCGTCTCCGGCAGCCCGTAATAGCCTTTGTCGTAATACAGCGCCTGCCAGGAGCCCGGACTAAAGCGGCTGTAGACGTCGCCGAAATCGTCGTAACGGCTCAGGTCGTACACGCTGCCCCGGATCGCGTAATCGACGGGCAAATCCTGGTTCAGCCCCAGCGCCACGTCCGGCTGCAGTCCCGCCGCGTTCGACATGACCAGCAGCTGCGGATTCGGCAGCAGATTGACCTTCACCTTAATCCCGGTAACCGGCGTGAACGTCTCGTCGGCGAGATCCTGCAGCTGCGTCACGTAGTCGCGGCCCCGCAGCACCCACACGCTAAGCTCGCTCTCGTTCTTATCGCTCAAGCTCTGGCGCGTATCGAAGGAGTACACGAAGTCGGCCGCCGTTCCCTTGATCTTGTCGGCCAGGGAAGTCGTTCTCTCCGGGAAAGGCTTGTCGGCAGGCACGATATAGATTTCATCCAGCTGAAGCGGCTGCTTGTGCATGTTCACGACAAAATTGTTGATCTTCTCCGTAATCGATGCGATCTCATCGGCGTGGTACGGAATGTCGTCCGGAATGCGCAGCAAGGCGCGCAGATCGCTCGCGGACAGCCGGAAGCCTTCGCTGGCGCTGTCCTTGCGGCCGTTCGCCTCGGTCATGGCGTCGGCCAGCACGTCCAGATTGCCGGCCGCCTGCTCCAGCCGATCCCTTAAGCCGGGCAAGTCGCGATCGAGCTTCCAGGTGCGGTTGCGGTCGCTCTGTCCGCTGGTCACGGCGCTCAGATCCTTGTCGATATCGCGCAGCAGCGCGCTCAAATTCTCGATGCCTCTGACGATCGGACTGACCGCCGCGTGCGTCAGTCCGATGGACAGCGTATGCGGCCCCTTCTCCAGATAAATCCGGAACGGCTCTCCCGACTCGTCCGCAAGCGCGACGTGCTGCCAGGAAGATTGGTAGGGGAATCGGTAGGTCAGCCATTCCTTGAACGGAACTTCTCCGTCGATGCGGATCGTGCGGAAGGAGGCTTTCTGCGAGAAACGATTTTGCAGCGCCCTTAACCCGATTTTGTACAGACCGCTCTCCGGCGCTTCGAACTCCCAGAATACCTCCTGATTCGGCCAGTCCCAGCGCACGCCGCCCATCGTATTGTACGTGATGCGCCCTTGGGCCCTCGGTAACGTGCGCCAATCCCGGTCCCACATCATCACGACCGAAGGATCGTTCTTCCAGGACATCCGCTCCGCTTGGATCGTAAGGCTTGCGATATCCGGAGAGGACGCGTCCGCATGGGCGGCGGCGACCTCCTTGTACGGCTTGGGAGAGTTGGGAGCGACGAGCGCCAGCTCCGCGACGGCGACCGGCTCGTACCCTTCCAGCCGAATCCTGTGCTTTCCCGCGGAGAAATGCCATTTGAAAGGTTCCGCGTAGTTGGCCCCCGAATCGGCAAGCGGATAGGTCGTCCAGTCGGACACATCCGAAGCGATCGGGCGGATTTCGTCTCCGTCGTCGTTCTTCTTGATTTCCTCCGCGTCCTTCCATTGGCGGTAGAGCGTAATGGAAGAGGCTTCGCGGAAGGGGCGCGCCCCGTCGACTTTCACGTCCCAGACGACGGGCCGCGTATGGTTCTCGCCCTTCAGCGGCAAGTAGGTGGCATGGATTTCATACAGCCCTTCCCGCTCGACCGTCACCTCGTATTCCACCCACTGGGTATCCATCGAATCCCAGACGAGCACATCCGGCCTTCCCCCGTATTCTCCTTTAACCAGAGCCGATTCGCTGGAACGGGCGGACGGAGCCGAAGCGTCGATCGCAATGCGTTCCTCGCCGTCCGGCAAGGAAGCGTAATCGCCCTGAAGAACTTCAGCATAGTAGGGCTCCAGCTCCGCTTCGGCAATCGAACGATTGTCCCACAGCTTGAACCCGTCCAGCTGCAGCCTGGCCTCGTAGGGGCCGTACAGCCCGCCGCCTGTCCCGCCGACGGAACCGAGCGTCCATCCCAGCAGCGGTATCGCCACTGCCGTAACCAGCACGCTGGAATAGATCAAGCGCCGTTTCTTCCCGCTGCGCCGCATCTCTTCATCCTCTCCTTCCCGCCTGTCTCAAGTCAGCCGCGCGCCGCTGTCCGCGTCGAAGAACAATGCCTTGGACATATCCAGCACGATGCGCAGGCTCTCGTTATTCTCGCAGCGATAATAAGCGTCGACCCTCGCCACAAGAAGCCGATCCTGTCCGATGTCGAGATGCAGGAACCGGTCGGCGCCCATCAGCTCGCTTACTTTGTACACCGCCGTGAACACGCAGTCGGAATACAACCCTTCCGGCCCGACATGCTCCGGACGGATGCCGAGCGTCACCTGGCGGTTCGTCTTGTTGTGCCGTCTCAGCACATTCGCCGCTTCCTTCGGAACCGGCAGCGAGAAACGGTTCGTCTCGAATAACAAATTTCCCCCCGCATCCTCGGTAATCTTGCCCTTGATAAAGTTGATGCCGGGCGAGCCGATAAAGCTCGCGACGAAGGTATTGCTCGGAGACGTATAGACCGCCTCCGGCGTGTCGATCTGCTGAATGACCCCGTCCTTCATGACGACGATCCGATCGGCCATCGTCATCGCTTCGATCTGGTCGTGCGTCACGTAGATGAACGTGGCTCCCAGCGTCTTGTGAAGCTTGATCAACTCCATGCGCATCTGAACCCGCAGCTTCGCGTCCAGATTGGACAGCGGTTCGTCCATGAGGAACACGCTTGGATTGCGCACGATCGCCCTTCCCAGAGCTACCCGCTGGCGTTGACCGCCCGACAGCTCCTTGGGCTTCCGATTTAAATAGGATTCGATCTCCAGCACCCGCGCCGCACGGCGCACCGCCAGATCGATCTCATGACGCGGCTGCTTGCGAAGACGCAAGCCGAACGCGATATTTTCGTAGACGCTCATATTGGGATACAGCGCGTAATTTTGAAACACCATGGCGATATCCCGATCCTTCGGGGGCAGATCGTTGACCAGCCGGTCTCCGATATACACCTGGCCCTCCGTGATCTCCTCCAGCCCCGCGATCATGCGAAGCGTCGTCGACTTCCCGCAGCCTGACGGGCCGACGAACACGAGAAATTCCTTGTCCTTGATGTCGAGATGGAAGTCGTTCACGACCGTCTGCCGGTCTTTGCCGTACCTCTTGTACAAATGCCGAATCGAGATGCTGGCCATCCTGGTCCCCCCGTGAGACGGCAGAAGCGCCGATATCGCGCTTCCGCCGCAATAGACCTTCCCTACTCAGTTCGTCTTGCTCAACGTAATAAGCTCTTTCTCGATCGCTTCCTGGGCGGTGCGAAGCGCCGAATTGACATCGACTCCGTCGACGGCGATACTCCGCTCAGCCTCGGTCAGGAACTTGCGCACCTTGCTCTCGAACTTGTGCGGCTTAATGACATTGCGCGGCGGCGCCTTGAAAATGTTGGCGACCGTCTTGCCTTCCAGCACCGGAATGTCGTCTCCGTATACTTCCTCGAATTGCTTGCCCTCCACCGTCGGCACGCGGCCGATTCGGGACAGCGCCAACTGCGATTCGTCGGTCAGAATGTTGGCGATGACCTGGAACGCGATGTCCTTGTTTTTGCTGGCCTGCGTCACGATCAGCGAATGCACGTTGGCCGCCTTGCCCGTGCCCAGATTTTCCTCGAAGTTCGGGAACGGCGCGAAATCCCAGTTCAGCTCGATGCCTTGCTGGCGCAGCTCCTCGAGCGGTCCCAGCAGGTGGGCGATATTGTAGGCGACCATCGCCAGATTTTTCTCATTGTAGAAAATGTCGTCGTCGTTGGCGTACTGGTAACGGCCGTCCGGGCCGATATACCCTTGCACCTCGTAGCTCCGCTGAAGCTGCTCGAACACCTTGCGCCATTCCGGCGTCGTTACGTCGGCCTTGCCTGTCTCCGGATCTACGATATACAGATCGAGCCCCGTCGCGATGTTGCTGGAGCCGAACAGATCGATGCCGATATAGTCGACTCCGTTGTCGCTGCGCGTCACCTGCTTGCCCAGCTCGATCGCCTCGTTCCAGCTCAGCTGCTCGTCGGGCGGGTAAGGAGCTCCGAATTTGTCGAAGATGTCCTTGTTGTAGAACACGACCGGAAGGTTGACCGAGAACGGAATGGCGTGCAGGGCTCCTTCCGGCGAATATTTAGAGACGGTGTCGAGCACGACAGGCTTCAGCCTTGCCAGGTCGACATTGTGCTTCTCGATGTACGGCTGCAGATTTTCCGCCAGATTAAGCTCTTTTAACGTCGTAGAGAGCGACGAAGTGGACACGAACATAATGTCCGGCACCGAGCCGGACGTAATGAGCGGCTCCAGTTCCACGTCCTCCGGCGCTTCCACCCATTCGAGCGTCACGTGGGGGAACTTCTCCTTCGTCCGTTCCACCAGCGTCTTCTCGAATTCGGCCTGGGTAACCGTGATGCCCGCCCGAAGCACCTTAAGCGTGACCGGCTGCTGGCCCCCGTCATCGGCGGCTTCGCTTGATGCGGGCGACGCCGCTTGCGGCTGCGCCCCTCCGCTCTCCGCGCCGTTCGCCGAGCCGTTCGTTCCTTCAGTGGATCCGCTGCAGCCCGTCACGATTCCAATTCCCAATAGCAATGCAAGCAAACCCCAACTCTGCCTTTTCATCCGATATTCTCCTCTTTGTCTTTATGACTGATTTAATCTCCCAACAAAAAAAGAAGACGCGTCCCCCCGTCGCACGGACGAGGGAAGCGCATCTCCGTCGATACGGTCGATCCACTTGCTCCCATCGCTGCCTATTGCGTTAATTCAGCACCAGATCGCATGCCTCTTCCGGCATCCAGCGCTTGTCCTTGCCTTCCCATTTCACGTTGCAGCCGATCGGATTGGTCAGCGGCACCGACACTTCCTTGCCTGTCAGATACTCCTCCAGCGCATTGTTCAATTCGTAGGAAGTAATCTTGGAAGCATCCTTCGGCGAATCGACCGCCCTTCCCGTATAGATCAGCTTGCGGTCCGCATCGAACACGTAGAAGTGCGGCGTGCGCAGCGCGCCGTAGGCCAGCGCGGCTTCCTGCTTCTCATCGTACGCGTACACCCACGGGAATTTGTGCTCTTCGATTCTCTCGATCATTTTCTCGTAGGAGTCCTCCGGATAAGCCGTTGCGCTGTTCGAGCTGATCGCCAGGAACTTCACGCCTTGCGGGCCGTACTTGAGCACGGTCTCGCGGGTCACTTCGTCGGAGCCTTTCACGAACGGACAATGATTGCAGGTGAAAAAGACGACGAGCGCCTTGGCGTCCGCGAAATCTTGCAAGCTGTAGTGCTTGCCGTCCGTCGCGAGCAGGTTGAAGTCCGGAGCTTTCTCTCCGATTTGCAGGGTAAATGCCATAGTTCCAATCTCTCCTCTATTTGAATAGTTGATTGTTGCCGAATGGATCAGGCTTGCTGTTCTTCCGCGTAGAGCACCGTCGACAAATAGCGTTCGCCGTTGCTGGGGATGACGGCGACGACCCGCTTGCCCGCGCCGAGCCTCTCCGCCAGACGAAGCGCCGCATGAACGGCCGCCCCCGAAGAGATGCCGCCGAGAATGCCCTCTTCCCTGGCGACAAGCCGGGCCGTCTCGAACGCTTGCTCGTTCGTCACCTGCAGCACCTCGTCATAGATGGCCGTGTCCAGGATGGACGGGACGAAGCCGGCGCCGATGCCCTGAATTTTGTGCGGACTCGGGCTGCCTCCCGACAGGACCGGAGAAGCTGCGGGCTCCACCGCCGCGATCCGGATGTCCGGGTAGCGGCCGCGCAGCACCTCGCCCGCGCCGGTAATGGTGCCGCCCGTGCCGATGCCGGCGACGAAGCCGTCGAGCTGCCCACCCAGAGAGTCGATCGCTTCCACGATCTCCGGGCCCGTCGTCTCGCGGTGGATCTTGACGTTGGCTTGATTGTCGAACTGCTGCGCAGGGAAATAGTCGGGATTGCGGTCCAGAATTTCCTTGGCGACGCGAATCGCTCCCTTCATCCCTTCGCTCCCCGGCGTCAGCACGAGCTCCGCGCCGTACGCGCGCAGCAGATTGCGCCTCTCCACGCTCATCGTCTCCGGCATGACCAGCACCGAGCGATATCCCCTGGCAGCGGCGACCAGCGCGATGCCGATGCCCGTGTTGCCGCTGGTCGCTTCGACGATCGTGTCGCCGGGCTTCAGCTTTCCTTCGCGCTCCGCTTCTTCGATGATGCTGATCGCGATGCGATCCTTGACGCTGCTGCCCGGATTGAAGAACTCCAGCTTCAAGTAAATTTCCGCGCTGCCCTGCGGCACAATCTTGTTCAGCCGCACCAGCGGCGTATCGCCGATCAGCTCCGTAATGCTGTTGGCCACTCGCACCATCTTACTGCCCCCTCTTGAGCTTGCTGTCCAGGAAACCGATCGTGACCTCGAAGGCCGAATCCAGCGCTTCGTTCGCGCCTTCGTAAGGATGGGAGGCGTTGAACGTATGGTTGGCTCCCGGGATCGAAGCATAGGTCTGATTGGGCGCCAGCTCCTGCAGCCGGTTCACGAAGGAAAGCAGTCTCTCGCTGTCTCCGTCTCCTTGGACGATCAGCGCCGGCTGGCTCAGCTCCGCGAAATGCTTGGCCGTATCGAAGCGCGCCGGGTTCGCTTCGTAATCCAGCGCCACGGCCTTCTGCAGCGGACTCAGATCCGGCTCCCCGCTCGAACGGATCGGCGATGCGCCGCCGTTCCATACGACGACCGCACCGATTCGTCCGGAATTCTCGCCGGCGTACACGATCGAGCTTCCTCCCGCCCGGCTGTGTCCGAGCAGCGCCGACCGCTGCGGATCGGCCTCCTCCGGGAACGGAAGCCGCCCTTCGAGCGCATGGCGGACGATCGCGTCGATGTCCAGCAGCTCCTGCGACAACGTACCGGCTTTTGACGCCCGCTCCTCATCCAGGCCGTCTTCCGCGGCCGTAATCCGCGAGAAATCGAAGCCGACCGCGTAATAGCCCCGCGCCGCGAACCGGTCCGTCACGTCCGGCCAGAAGCCCCAATCCTGATGCCCTCTGAAGCCGTGGGCGACGATGACGATCGGCTTGCGAGCGCCGTCTCCCGACGTTTTGACGCGGCCTCTCAGTCTCAAATCGTCATTCAGTGCAATGTCGAACGATTCCGTTTTCAGCGTTTGTTCCGGCATATTTCTCGCTCCTCTACTTCGTATTTTTTAACGTTTCCAGGTCCTTGTTGATCTTCTCCTCCGCCGTGCGCAGCGCTGTGTTGACATCCGCTCCCTTGAGGGCGATGTCGCTGGCCGCTTCGGTCAAATACTTGGACACTTTGCGCTCGTTCACATGCTCGTTGCTGAGCGGGCGCGGCGTCGCCTTGAAAATGTTCTCGATCGTCTTGCCCTTCAGCACCTCGATGTCCGCGCCGTATTCCTTCTCCAGCTCCGGATCGTTCAGCACCGATACGCGGCCGTTGCGGCTGACGAGCCGCTGCACTTCGTCGGACAGCAAGTAGTTCAGCACCTGGTACGCTTCCTCTTGGTGCGCGCCGCCCTTCGTTACGCCGAAACGGTGCACATTGATTTTCAGACTCGTTCCCAGCGCTTCTTCGAAGTTCGGATGCGGGGCGAAATCCCAGTTCAATGTGACTCCCTGCTTCCGCAGCTCCTCGAGCGGTCCGACAAGCTGGGCCAGATTGTGCGAGTACATGGCCAGGTTCCGGTCTACGTAGAACACGTCGTCCTTGTCGTCATGACGATAGTCGTCGCCCTGCACGAAGCCCGGAATGTCGTACAGCTTCTTGATCGTCTGGAACACCTTCGTCCACGCCTCGTTCGTAACGGCCGCCTTCTCCGTCACGGGATCGATCAGATCGAGCGACAGACTGCTTCCCAGCTTGCTCGGCGTCAAGTCGATGCCGATGTAATTCACCCCGTCGTCGCTGCGGGTCAGCTTCTTGGCAATGTCGATGATCTCGTCCCACGTTTTCAAGTCATTGATGTAAGGAACGTTAAACCGGTCGAAAATATCCTTGTTCACATAGATGACCGGCAAGTTGATGGAGAACGGGAATTGATTGCCCTCGGACGACTGGTTGATGGCGCTGACGACTTCCGGCTTCAGCCGGCTTTCATCGTAGCCGTATTTCGCCTTCAGCGGCGCCAGATCGGCCAGCAGATCCTTCTCCTTCAGCTCGCCGTAGCTGCCTCCGAAGATCAGGTCCGGAATCGTCCCCGCAGTCAGCAGCGGCTCGATCGGATCGCCTTCCGGGATGTCCAGCAGCTTGATTTTGATATGGGGAAACTTCTTCTCCACCGGAGCAAAATAAGTTTCCACCTCCGTCTGCGTCAGGGTGACGCCTCCGTATTTGAATATCGTAAGCTCGATCTGCTCCTTCTCTTCTTCAGCCGCTTGCTGCGAACTCGCGGCTGCCGGCGCCTCCGTCGGAGCCGACCCGGTCTTCACTTCCTTCTGGGCGCAGGCCGCGACCAGCATCAGCATCAAGGCGAACAGCGCAATTCCTATTTTCTTCATTTCTTTTTCCTCCTTTTCGGATATGCATAGTATGGATTATTTGCATAAGAGTAGAAGCGATATTACCGACGCAATAACATCGATTTCTCCTCCGTCCGAAACGGTCGGGTTCACAGTCATTATTCGCCTCGGGCGATGCCGCTCCGCGCTTGGCGCAAAATCGGGGTCGTATCGTTGGCCGCCATGGACACCTTGCCGCGGCTTCCGAATCCGATAATGGCTCTCCAACTGCCCAATAAATCTCGATCGATCAGATCCTGCTCTGTTACCGCTACCTTCTCGTCCGCATGATGCGCGACGAACAGCGCGTCTACGGGGCAATAGGCCTCGCACATGTAGCAGGTCTGACAATCCTCCTGTCTTGCAATGACCGGCAGTCCGTCCTCGTTCGTATCGAACACGTTGGTCGGACATACCTTGACGCACAGTCCGCATTGAATGCAACGATCTTCGCTGACCAGCTCAATCATACGCTTTGCCGCTCCTTCACTACGACCGCCGGCGTTATCGAGCCATAGCTGCGAGGTACGTCTTCCCAGCGGTGCCGGATGTCCCCGATGCCCGATAACAGCAGCCTGCTGCTCATCGCCTCGTCCAGCTCCGGATACTCCGCCATTGTATGCATGCCTCGCGTCTCCTTGCGGATCAGCGCGGCCGAATACATCCAGCGCGCGTTGACGACCATGGCGGCCGCTTCCCGCGCTTGCACCCTTGCGGTGGCGGAAGAACCTACGCCTCCCCGTACGAGCGGCCATTGCTTGTGCAGCCGTTCCAGCGACGCCGCGATAATCGGCTCGCTGCGGAAATAGTTGATGCCCAGCGGGAACATCTCGTTCTGAACGGCCTTGACCACCTCGCGCACCGGGATCGACTCGGCCGATTCGGCTGTATGCCGCAAGCCGTAACGCCCCGCCGGCCGCAAATCGCGATGGTCCGCGGACTTGCCGTGCGCCAGCGCATGCTCGGCAGCGCCCTTGCCCGACCACGTGCCGGAGGCGATGGCCCAAGAGGCGTTGTAGGCTCCGCCGCCGGAACGCGCGCCTGCGGTCTTCTCCCGGGATGCCGCGTCTCCTGCGGCGAACAGTCCCGGAACCGTCGTGGAGCAATAATCCCCGACGAGCCGTATCCCTCCCGTGCCGCGGATCGTTCCCTCGTAGCGCATCTTGATCGGGAACTTCTGCGTGAACGGATCGATGCCGGCCCGATCGAACGGCACGAACCATAGCGGCGTCGAGGCCCGGATGATCGCCTGCTTCTCGGGCGTATTGCCGTGCGTCAGCATGGCGTACACCGGCCCTTTGTGCAAATGTACGGCGAAGAAATGATCCTGGCGGGGTCCGCCCTCGTGAATGACGTTGCCTGCTTCGTCGTAGAAAGAAGCGAAACCAAGTACGCGGTTGCGCGTCACGGTGCCGAACGCCGCGGTCGTCGCGTATTGGCGGCTGAATTCCATGCCGGACATCTCTACGCCGAGCTCCGCGGCCATCAGTTGCCCGTCTCCCGTCTGGACGTTGCAGCCCAGCCCCTTGCTCAGGAAGGCGCAGCCGCCCGTAGCCAGAATGACCGAATGCGCGCGAACTTCCCACGACTTGCCGCTGAGCCGGTTCACGCCTCTCGCCCCGCCGACGCCATGCTCGTCCGTGAGCAGCTCCAGCGCCGGGTGCTGGTCGAGAATCGTGACGCCCGCTTTCTTGACGACTCTGCGCATCAGCTCCATATACTCAGGTCCCTGCATATGGGCTTTGTACAGATTGCCGTTCTCGTCCAGAGGGAACCGGTAGCCCCATTGCTCTACCAGTTGAATGTTCAGATAAGCCTGCTCCATCAGACGATAGATCCATGGCTCTTCCGACAGATAACCTCCCGACTTCAACCGGTCGGCGACCGCCTTCTCCCGCTTCTCCTTGTCCGGCTCCACGTAGAGAAATCCGGTGCCGCCCGGCGCGGTAGCGCCGCTGGTGCCCAAGTATCCCTTGTCCGCCAGCACCGTTCGAGCCCCGTGGGAGGCCGCGCTCCAGGCGGCCCATGCTCCCGCGGGACCGCCGCCGATGACGAGCACGTCGGCGACCAAGCGTTCCTCCGGTTGCTCGCTAACCATGACCATCCCTCCTCTTATTTAGAGGTAGTTCAAAAAGTCCGTTTTTGATCACGAAGCCTCTCGGGAAGCAGACTCGACATCGAATCTTGAATTCAGCCGTCTCTTCCGGTGCTCACGTAGCTTCCACTACGCTTTACGACCGTTCCTCATCAACGGTCTTCATCCAACCTTCCAGGATGCATGGGCGAGCAGTTCGCCGTAAGGCGAACGACCAGCCTCGGTGCTGAAAACCGAACTTTTTGAACTCTCATTTTACGAATCGCCGCCTGTCGCTGCGCGGCTCCTCTTATTCCCCTGCGGGAATCGGCAGAAGACTGTCCGCCAGCGGACGTCTTCCGTTCGGCTGCTCGGCTTCGCGGAACGATTCGTCCAGCGCCGACGCGTCCCCGCGATAACCAAGGGCGATGACGGCATGCAGCGCGACGGAATCCGGAACCTGCAGCGTCTCTCGCGCGATATCGTGTTCGAAGCCTCCGATCGCCCGGGTAGACAAGCCGAGCAATCTGGCTTGGAACGCCAACGTGGCCCATGCAGCCCCTGCATCAAAGGCGTGCGCGCCCAGCGGATCTCCGTTCTCCTTGACCGTCACCGAAGCGACCAGCAGCAGCACCGGCGCTTTGTCCGCCCATAGACGGTTGCGCGGCTTGATGAACTTGCGGAATTGCTCGTGCTCCGCTTCCGTTCTTGCGACATAGAAGCGCCAAGGCTGCTGATTGCCGCCGGACGGCGCCCAGCGGGCGGCTTCCAGTACGGTGAACAGCGTGTCGTCGGACACTTCCCGCTGTTCGTAGGATCGCGGGGACCAGCGGTTCAGGATGAGCGGATGCACGGGGTAGTCCGGCTTTCTAGCGGCCTCTACCTCCGGGGCATACGATTGTTGCTCCAGCGATTGATTCGATTGAACGGGTACAGCACTCATGCTTTGTCATTCCTCTCTATCGTTGATTCAAGATGGCTTCAAGCTTCAGCCGGTCGCAGGCGATCGCACATCGGATACCCCGGCTGCGCGCACCGGCCTGGCCGGCAAAATCCGGTTGATGAACGGCGTCTGATCGATCGCCGCCAGCTTCGTTCGTCCCGGCCCCCAGCCGAGCGTAGCTCTCCAGCTTCCGAGCACGCCCTGCTCCGCGAGCGCGGCTTCGTCGACTTCCACCTGTTCGTCGGAGTACGGAGATACGTACAGCGCATCGACGGGGCAGTACGCCTCGCAGATGAAGCAGGTCTGGCAATCCTCTTGCCTGGCGATAACGGGGGCGGCTTCGGTCTTGTCGAAGACGTTGGTCGGGCATACCTTCACGCATAGATTGCAGCCTATGCAGCGGTCCGTGCTAACCAGCTCTATCATTGCGCTTATGCCCCCTGTTCCGTTCCCGGATAGGATGCCGCCGAAGCTCCGCCGAGGAAAGTGCGGTCCGGCCGCGTCCGAATCGTCTCCAAGCCCGAGACGAGCAGCCGGTGATGCTGGTTCGGATCTTCGTCCGGGTACTCCGCGAGCAGATGCAGACCCGCTCCGCGCGTCTCCTTGCGAGCCAGCCCGGCCGTATAGATCCATCTCGCCGTTGCCGCCATCGCTGCCGCCTCGCGGGCATGGACGCGCTCGTGGACGTTGCCCGGCGCCTGCTCGTTCACGCTTGGCCAGTAGCTGTGCAGCTTGTTCAACGCCGCCTTCAAGCCGACCTCCGAACGGAAATAGTTGATCTGCAGCGGGAACACCTGATCCTGAATCGCGCGCACCAGCTCCGCCGTCTCCACTCGCGGCGACGAGAGCGCCCGTCCGCCGGTCGTCTCTGCCAATCCGTAGCGGCCGGCCGAGCGAAGCTGCCGGGAATCGGCTCCCGCCCGCTGTGACAAAGCGTACCGGGCCGCGCCTTCTCCCGACCAGGTGCCGGAGCAGATCGCCCACGACGCGTTAAACGCGCCTCCGCCGGAAGCGGCTCCCGTAATGCGCTCCCTCGTCGCGGCATCGCCGGCCGCGTACAGGCCGGGCACCGTCGTCTCGCAGTTATCGTCGACGATCCGCAGTCCGCCCGTTCCCCGAACGGTGCCTTCGTAACGAAGCGTCAGCGGGAAGGGCTGCGTGAACACGTCGATGCCGGCCCGGTCGTACGGCAGGAAGAAGATGGCGTGCGACGAGCGCAGAATCGCCCGCTTCTCCGGCGTGTCGGCCTTGTTCATAATGGCGTAGACCGGTCCTTCCAGCAGCCGCTCGGCCAGGAAATCGCCGTTGCGCGAGCCTTTCAGCTCCTTCCCGTCCTGGTCGTAATAGGTCGCCCAGCCGAGCAATCTGGAGCGCGTATTGGAGCTGAAGGCCGGCGCCGGCGCATACCTGCGCGAGAACTCCATGCCCGACAGCTCCGCGCCGACCTCTGCGCCCATCAGGTACCCGTCTCCGGTCAGGACGTTGCAGCCGAGTCCCTTGCTCAGGAAGGCGCAGCCTCCGGTCGCGATCACGACCGCTCCGGCCCTCACTTCCCAATCCTTCCCTTGCTGGCGCAGCGCGCCTCTTGCTCCGCCGACGCCGTGCTCGTCGACGAGAAGCTCCAGCGCGGGCGCGTGGTCCAGCACCTTGACGCCGGCTTTCTTCACCGTCTTGCGCATTAACGCCATATATTCAGGTCCCTGCAAGTGATTGCGCTGGGGAACGCCGTTCTCGTCCCGAACGAACGGATAGCCCCACTGCTCGACCCGCTCCAGGTTGATATAGACTTGATCCAGCACGCGATGAATCCAGCCTGCTTCCGACAAGTAGCCGCCGGAGGCCATTCTCTCCCGCACCGCCTTGTCTCTCATCTCCTTGTCCGGCGGCAGGTACAGCAGATTCGTCCCTCCGGGCGCCGTCGCTCCGCTTGAACCGAGATAACCTTTGTCAACCAGCACGACCTTGGCTCCCTTGGATGCGGCGCTCCAGGCGGCCCAAGCGCCGGCAGGCCCTCCGCCTATAACCAGCACGTCCGCCGTCAGCTTTAATGCCGTTTCCCCACTCATTGCGATTCCTCCGTCTCCCTGTTAGCGCGGGCTTGCCCATCCCCATCGTCCGGAATTGCTTGCCCGTAATCCTTCTGTCGTCCTCTTCTTCTCCTTCCGCCCGGCATTCCGCCTTCTTAACTTGCGTCTGTATGCATACAAAAAAGATGCACGTTCCCTCCACGCAAGCGATACGTTCATCCGTGTACGCTGCAGCAAGAGAACCTACATCTCCATTGGAATGGTCAATGTCTGAAGCAAAGCCAATAATACCAAGTGAAATAGTTTGAGTTTATTGCCATCATCCTACCATGCGATATATCGTATGTCAACACGTCATTTTCGATACACTTTCGCGAGAGCATTCTCCCGGTTGTCATGTCCCCGTGATTGCAAACGTAAATATGAATACTCCCTCCACTTACCATCGCTGATGCTCCGGTTGAAGTGGGGGTTTCAAGTGTATCACTCGTACAACCTACCGAATGCTTAACACTTGAGGAGTTGACACATTGACGGACTGGTTACCGTCCAACCCCGCTATCCCATTTGCTCGCGCATTTGGGACTACTTTGCGCAAAATATTCGCGGCTCCGTTCACATCGGCATTAATCAAACCTTTCGCACTCCGATACAAGCCACGACCTATTCGTCTGCCGGAGAACGACCTTGTCCGGCCTTCTTCATACGCAGGCACAGGGTCGTGGTCCAGAAAACTCGCCTTGGAGGTGTAGGCTTCCTCTGTCAGTTGTACCGCAATTCCCTGTTCCGCAGCTTTGTACCTGATCATCGCAATCAGCATGTGGTGGGGAATGTGACAGAACGATTGATTGTTTCGCCTGCCGATGCTGACCGCTTGTTTCCATCCGTCATTCTTGCCCATGACGATCGTTCCAATGTTTTGTTCAATCGCCTGCTTGACGATCTGGTAACTCGCCTTGTGGAACAGATCCTTGATTCTACGTTGACGATTGCGATGTAACTGCGCCAATCGCTTGGACGTGTGCGGCCCTTCCTTTGGGGCTTTCCCCTGACGAAGGATGCCGGTATAATGCGCCTTCAGCTTGTTGTAGTACTGATTGATCGCTTTGATCGACTTGCCCTTCACAAGCAACGGTTGTGAACCTGTTGTGGTGACTAAGGTTGCAAGGTTGTCTACGCCCAGATCAATCGCCATGAAGCGTTCTTTGTCCCGTGCTTCGACTGCAATGGACCGTTCAAAGACGAGCTCGACCACATATTGCCCGTACTTTGGCACGACGCGTACCTGCTTGAGTTTGCCATCGGTGCAGCCCAGCTTTCCAATGTTGAGTCGAACACGCGTTTTCGGAAGTTTGAGGTATTTCCCCTCTTGGATAACGCAATCTTGATTCGAGAACAGCATTTCTTTCTCTCTGGCACGACAGTAGCCGGGAATACGCGGTTTGCCCGTATACTTCTGGGGATGTTGCCCGTAATCCTTAATGCTGGCAAAGAACGCTTTCCAGTTTTGACACACAAGTCTCATCACCGCTTGACTGCTTTGAATTGAAAGTGCGAGGTAATCCTTCTGTTTCATCACCTTGAATAAACAATCCAGGAAGTTGTAACCGACCAAAGGTCTGACTTTGCTCGGCAACTCGAAGAGGTTACAGCGAATCTCCCGACGTTCGAGCAGGGGCTTAAGCTGCGCCTTGTCGATCTTAGCCTGGTAAGCCGCAAGTTGACGTTCGTTCATGGCCTCGATGTATTGATGCAGGGTATTCATCACTTCTTGTTGCAACGGTTGCAGGGGTTTGTCTTGTCGACAAGACGTATAAATTTGCCGGATGTAAAAGTTCGTGACGTTGTATAAACCCTTCGCATCCACGCCCATTTGTTCGAAGTAGGGATATAAGCGATGACCTTTCTTAATCCAAATCTGAAACGTATGGTAGGTGAAATCTGTCATCCTATCACCTCCTTCAAAAGGGAATGTATGTTCCTATTTCTGATCTTAGTGTACCATAAAATGCAGGATAACAATAGGTCTTGAAGGTGTTCCACAGAAGTCGCCGATTCACCCCCCACTTAGCTTCTTCGTCGCTTGAAGAAGGCGTACTCTCGGCGGTAACGATAGATTAACGGAGCTCGTACGCCAACCATTTCGTCTCGGGAGGGATACGACATGAAAATTACGTCCGGAGGATTCGAAGCCGTCTACCACGGAAGAGTGCTCGCCTACGACATGAACCCGATCGAGATCGTTCTGTCGGAAGAGCACGACCCGCTGACGTTCGTATTTTGCGTGGAGTACGAGCCGGAGAGAAACGACTTTACGACCGATATCCGGCTCGTCCGCTACAACGAGGTGCGCATCGCCTGCGTCAACTTCCCCAGGGGCAAGCCGACCGGCAACCGGGACATGATTCACCTCGGGGTGCTGAACAATCGCAGGCTCTCGCTCCGATACGAGGTTACGATCAACTACGAAGCGACGAACTGGTCGCTTACGTTCACCTTTTTCGCGGGAGAGGGGGTCCCTGAGCATGAATAAAATCGAGATTCAGGACCCGAAAGTGGCCAGCAAAATTATCGCCGCGAACTCGGAGAGCGAGAAGCGCAAAGCCGAGCTCGGCTTCCTGGGCCGATTTTTCGGCTCGGGAGACAACGTTCGCCTGTACATCGTAGGCACGATTGCGCTCGCCGTTCTGCTGATTGCCTTGGTCTACACGCTGACGCCCGACAAGTACCGCTCGCCCGACTTCGGCCTCAAGGAAATGTGGACGCTTGTCGTCCTTCCCGTCGAATCGACGATTATCGGCTATTTGATCGGGTCTCGCTCGAAGGAAGGCGGGGGATAGCCGGAATTAAAACGGGAGCGTCCCCAGTCGACGTTGACGACTTAAGGGATGCTCCCGAATAAAGAACTATTTTGTGCCGGCCAGCCAGTTCGCCAGCTCTTCCGTCTGCGACAGCACCGACAGCGGATCGTTAAAGTACGACCGTTCGTTGCGCCATACGTAGACTCGGCCGTTCTGGACGGCGTCCAACTTCGACCAGATCGGGTCGTTCTCGATCTCTTCGAGCGATTTTTCCGTAGTCAGAAGGATATAGTCGCCCGCGAAATCTTCCAGAACCTCCAGCGAGATTTGAAGATAGCCGTCCTCCTCCTTCAGAACTTCGACGTTGGAATCTGGCATTGGCCGCCCGAGATTGCGGTAGATCGGCACTCCGCCGCGTCCCATATCCTCTCCGTACATCGACAGCGCCTTGTCCGACCATTCGAAAATCGTAAACGCGGCGTCCGCCGGAACGGCCGCATCCACTTTCGCCTTGGCGGCGGCGATTCTCGCTTCGTAATCGGCTACCCATTGCTTGGCCTCCTCCGCGCGGCCCAGCAAATCCCCGAAGAAGAGCACTTCCTCCTCGATCGTCTGGAAAGCTCCCCACGGAATCGGAATGGTCGGAGCAATCTTGCTGTAATTGTCGTACTCCTGCTTATCCGATGTCATCAGGATGATCAAGTCGGGCTCCAGGGCAACCAGCTTCTCGAAAGAGACGTCCGCGGACGAAGTGCCCACCAGTTCGATGCCGTCCTTCAGCTTCTCGAAATAGGGATTGTCCAGCACGCGGTTCGTTGAGGCGATCGGTTGAACGCCAACCGCCAGGATGCTGCTTACGTATTGGATGGCTGCAATTTTCATCGGCTTGGCCGGCACCTCGAGATCGCCGAACAACGTATTGACCATTTTCGTCGTCTTCGACTGCTGCGCTTCCTGTTCCGCGGCGACTTGCGGGGCCAGACTTGCGGACGGGCCGGCGCTCGACGTCTGGCTCGCGGACGCTCCGGACGCTTTGTCGGTTGCGGCTCCTCCTCCGCAAGCGGTCAGCAGCAGTGTTACTCCGAGCAGCAGGCTCATTGCTTTGTTCATTCGCGACATGTTTCGTTCTCCTCCGAATTGCAAATGATATTGATTTTCATTATCATCTACAATGTACCATGGGAAAACGCTGCCCTCCATGGACAATCCGTACCCCTCGTATGGAGAAAAAGGCATCTTCCGCCCCTCGTCCTGCCGATACCGGCCGGGGGAGCAGCCCAAGTTTTTCTTGAACAGCCGGTTAAAGTAAAACATATCGTCGTAGCCCACGCTCTGGGCGATTTCTCCGATGGACGCGGGGGTGCGGCGCAGAAGCTCGCAGGCTTTGCGCAGGCGGATGCGGATCAGATAGTCGATCGGGCTCAGCCCGGTCTCCTTCTTGAACCGGCGAGCGAGATATCTGGGATTGTATCCGCAGGCTTGGCCGAGGCTTTCCAGCGTATGCGGCCGGTTGAAATGCTCCCGCAAATAGTCGATGACCTGCTGCTTCAGCTCGGGCGGTTTCAGCTCGGGGCTGCGCTTCTGCTCCAGCATCTCGGCAATGAATCGATAGAACAGCGATTTGAGCAGCAATCGGTCCTTGCCGGAGGACTGCCCCGCTCTATACATTCGTTCCAGCAGTTCATACAATACGAGAGGCTGAACGGGGGCAAAGGAAAAATCCGGGGGATACGCAGCGTCCGCCCTCCGTCTGCGCCAGAGCGGAGCTTCAGCCCGGTAACTCAGCATATAAGATTCGAAAGGCTCGCTCGCCGAGATCTCTATGCGCGTATTCTGACGGAGATGCAGCATAAGGAAGGGCTCCAGCGCTCGCGGCTCCTCGTCCGCGATCAGCACGGCCCTGCCGCTGCAGGCCAGGAGAAAGACGTTGGAGGAAAGCACTTCCCGGTACAACGCCCGACCCTCCGTCAGCGTCAGCCTGCCTACCCCTTGCACCCGAACCTGCAGCTCGTCCCACAGCTCGTATTCGTCTTCCCGATGGTTGTCCATGGCCTCCCCAATCCCCTTTTGACCGTTGCCTCTTTTTCATGATTATACAGGTTTCCGGCTCGGATGATCAAAGACCGACGATCGCCCGCATAAAGCGCAATACAGCGACAGACTCGCGCAACAAACCGAAGCGTCCGGCCCCCTATAATGATAATCGAAAAGAAAAAAACGCCCCAAATCTACGAGGAGGCCATCCAATGAATTGGCAATCGGCTATCGAACAGACTATCCGCATGACAACCGCCAACGTCGCCCGCTTCGGGAACCAATTCCCGATCGTCAGCAAAGGAACAGAAAAATATGAGCTGGAGGATCAAACGTCCTGGACGGAAGGCTTCTGGGTCGGCATTCTATGGCTTTCCTACGAGTACAATCAGAACCCGGCTATTCGCGAAGCCGCGGTCGTCGCCGTCGCTTCCATGAAGCGCCGTTTGGAGCAGAACCGGCATTTGAATCACCACGATATCGGCTTTCTGTATTCATTGTCCGCCAAGGCGCAGTGGATTTTGGAAAAGGACGGGCCGGCCAAGGAAGTCGCTCTGCAGGCGGCGGATGTTCTGATGAAGAGGTGGAGAAAGGACTCGCAGCTGTTCCAGGCTTGGGGGCCTGAGGGCGATCCCGATAACGGCGGGCGCATCATTATCGACTGTCTGATGAATCTTCCGCTGCTCTTCTGGGCGACCGAGCAGACGGGCGATCCTCTCTATGCCGAGCGAGCCCGCATCCATGCCGAGAAAAGCCGGCGCTTCCTCGTCAGAGGCGACGACTCTTCCTATCACACGTTCTACTTCGATCAGAAGACGGGAGACTCCGTTCGCGGAGGAACTCACCAAGGCTTTCGGGACGGATCTACTTGGACAAGGGGTCAGGCTTGGGGCATCTACGGTTTTGCACTGGCCTATCGGTATACGAAAGAGCCTTCGTTTCTGGAAACGGCCGTGAGATTGGCGAAGTTTTTTATCGCTCATCTCCCCGCTGACCAGGTCGCCTACTGGGATTTCGACGCTCCGCAGGAGGAGGGAACGCCGAGGGACAGCTCCGCTTCGGCCATCGCCGCGTGCGGCATGCTGGAGATCGCCGGGCATCTTCCCCAAGACGATCCCGCACGGCAATTGCTGCTGGATTCGGTGAATGAATCTATGACCTCGTTGACCGAACATTATTTTACGGCGGGCGATCCCGCGGAGGAAGGCTTCCTGCGCCATGGCTCCTATTCGGTCAGGGGCGACATCTCTCCCGACGACTTCGTCATCTGGGGAGACTACTTCTATCTCGAAGCGCTGCTCCGGCTTCACAAGGGCACGCCGGGATACTGGTACGAACGTTAGTCCGCGTTGGGCCGATAACGTTCTCTTAGCCAGCGGTTGCGCACGCTCGCGGGTGCTCCCTATAATGTAAGAAAGCGGATTCGCACCCGACAAGGAGAGCTTGGCGCAATGAACAAGCATACGCAGATCGGATTGGAGCCCGGTTCGTTCCTGTACACTTACAGGAAGCGTGACCTGGAATCGCATTGGCACCATGCGCACCGGGGGATCGAAATTCTCTATATCCACGAAGGCCAGGGAGAAATCCGGGTGGACAACCAGACCTACCCGATCGAGGATCACTCCCTGGTCTGGTTCCAACCCTATCAGCTGCACCGGGTTTCCGTCCCGGCGAGGCCGAACCGTGCTTACGTCCGCACCAATCTAACGTTCGACCCGCAATTCGTCGTCCGTTATCTCGCCCCGTTCCCGGACTTGGAACGGTTTTTCCGCCTGCTCTGGAACGGGCATCTTCAGCGGCAGTATTTCCCTTCATTGCAGGTCTTCCCGCTGGCGGAGCTGCTGCGGGAGCTGCATGACGCAGCCGAAGGGGCCTCTTCGAGCCGGGAAGAGGAGGTCGGCCTTCTCATGCTCTCGCTGCTTCGCCTGCTGAAGAAGCATCTGTTTACCCGCGAGGCCGAGGCCGAAGACATCCCCTCCCGCGCGCGGTCGCACTCGGAGAAGATCGCCGAATGGCTCGACGCTCACTACAAGCGGCCGTTCAAGCTCGAAGAGCTGGCGTCCAGCCTTCATCTGTCCCCCTACCACGTCTCCCACGTCTTCAAGAAATCCACCGGCATGACGCCGTCCGATTATTTGACGAAACGCCGCATCCGGGAAGCATGCGCGCTTCTCGCCAACACGTCGCTCTCGGTCGCAGAGATCGCTTCGCAGCTCGGAGGACTGTCCTCCTCATACTTCTGCCAAATGTTCAAGAAAGCGAAGGGCGTGTCGCCCGATCAGTATCGGAAGAGCATATACTAAGTCGTCGCCCCCGCGCATCGCCGCCGCTGTCCGCTTGCCCGACGCGAACAACCGCGACGGATGAGGCGATAGCTGCATTTAAGTTTCATTTAAGACTCGCCGGTTACAGTAGGGGCATACCTTAGCGAAGGGAAGTGCCCGATACATGCTGAAAAGAACTTCATCCTTACTGCTCGCCCTGCTGATCGCGCTCACCTGCGCCGTGTCCGCATCGGCTGCGAGCGCGGAGGAGGAAACGGTCATCCGACTGTCCGACGCCGGAGTAACGGTGAACGGCCAAGCGGCTTCGTCAGACCCCGGCTCCGCCGTATACGTCGGAGCGAAGATCGTCTATTACGAGGCCGGACGAGGCAGCGACTACGGAGAGGGGACGGCGGCCGATGAGCATACCGCCGAAGAAGCGGCCGCGCACACCGTCGTGACGATTACCCAGCCCGGAACGTATCGCGTCTCCGGCGCCTTATCGGCCGGCCAGCTCGCCGTCGACCTGGGCAACAACGCGGCGGAAGACCCGACGGCGGTCGTCGTCCTGATTCTGGACGGGGCGGACATTACGAGCACGGTCGCGCCTGCCGTCATTTTCTACAATGTGTACGAGCCTTACAGCTCCACTCAGGATACGAAGGGCGTCACCGACCTGTCCAAGGCAGGCGCGCAGGTCGTCCTGGCGGACGGTTCGGTCAACAAAGCGACAGGCTCGCACGTCGCCCGCATCTACAAGGAAGGATCGACCAAAAAGCTGCACAAGTACGACGGAGCCTTCTATTCCAAAATGTCGATGAACATTTCCGGAGAATCGGCCGGCACCGGGAAGCTGTATATCGCGGGAGACAACGAAGGGCTCAATTCGGAGCTGCACCTGACGATCAACGGAGGCCATATCGACATCCAGTCGCAGGACGACGGCATCAACACGAACGAAGACGGAATCTCCGTGACGACGATCAACGGCGGCAGCCTGAAAGTGAACGCCGGACTCGGTGCGGAAGGAGACGGCATCGACTCCAACGGCTATCTGACGATTAACGGCGGGACGGTCGTGACCCAATCCAACGAGAGAAGCCCTGACGGAGGCATCGACGCGGACAGGGACATCTCCCTTAACGGAGGGACGGTCATCGCGCTGGGCACCCGCAACGATGCGGCGAGCTCCGGCTCCAAGCAGACGTTCATCGAGCTCGCTTTCGCTTCGACGCAAGCCGCGGGCAGCGTCGTCAAGCTGACGGACGCGAGCGGCAAAACCCTGCTGACGCACACGGCGGAGAAGGCGTTCCAAAGCGTCACCTTCAGCTCGCAGGAGCTGGCTCGGAATACGGAATACCGCGTTTATATCAACGAGGTTCAGCAGCAGTACACCGGCAATTCCTTCGGCATGATGGGCGGATTCGGGGCGCGTCCCGGCAACGGACAGGCCCCCGGCGAAGCTCCTCACGCCGGCGGCCAAGGCCAAGGCCCGGTTCCGGGGCAGACGCCTCCCGAAGGCAGCGGATTTCCGGGGACAAGGCCGGAGGGCATGCCCGATTTCCCGGAAGGCTTCGATCCGCAGCAAAATCGGCCGAATCCGGATTCCGACGCCGTCGGTTCCGTATCGTTCGTCATTACCGATACGGTTCACAGCTTCTCCGGCATCTCGGATTCTGCCGACGCTTCGGGCAAGCAGCGCGTGACCTTCAGCGTCAATAACGGAGCCGGTCTAACCGGATCGGCGTCCGGCATCAAGCCGACATGGACGTCCATCGAAGCCAGCGCGGACGTGTCCGACCGGGACGTCCAGATTACAGTGACGGACGTTCCTTCGGAAAACTATTCCGAGACGCGCTTGCTCTCCGAGCTCCAAGGCTCCCTCTCGGACATTCTGCCCGAAGCGGACGGAACGTATCGCCTCACCGTCGCCGTCGTCTCCGGCAACGCGGAGTATGCCGGCGTATCGCAATGGCAATTCACGATCGGCGGGCTGCCCTTCACGGATGTCGACCCGGCGGACCGCGCCTACGGCGCGATCAAGACGCTGTACGAGAAAGGCGTCATGAACGGAACCGGGACGGCCAGCTTCTCCCCGAACGCTCCGGTGAGCCGCGCCGCCGCCATTACGGTGCTGGGCAGGCTGCTGGAGGCGAAGACGGCCGAGAGCGGACTGTTCCCCGACGTCAAGACGGGGACATGGTACAGCGGCTACGTCGGCTGGGCGGTCGACAACGGGCTCGTGCAAGGCGACACTGCGGGCAAGTTCCGCCCCGACGACTCTCTCACCGCCGCGCACATGCAGCTGATTCTGGACCGCTACGCCGCTCTGAGCGGCAAGGAGCCGGTTGTCCTGAGCAGCGCGGGCAGCCAGCTTACCCGCGCCGAGTTGGCCGTCGCTCTGGCCGCCTTGCTGTAAGTGGTACGAACATGAAAAGGCAGCGCCTCCGATCCCCGATTGCGGGTGCCGCAGGCGCTGCCTATTTCAGTTGGATCAAGACTCGAAGCGAACCTCTGCGGCTTCTCCGTTTCGCAGAGAATACGCCTGTTCGCGGCCGTCCGCTGACACCGTCAGGAGAACATTCCCGTCCTCGGACCGGCTTACACGCAGATCGAAGCTTCGTCCGAACGCTTCGATTCCGGACAGAGCCATCGACGGCCAGCTTTCCGGCAGGCGCGGCGCACAGGAGAAGGAGGCGAGTCCGGTTGGGGAAATGCCGAACAGGCCTTCCGTCACGATCCGGCCATACAGCGCGCTCTCCGCGGACAGATGGCGCTGGTTCCCTTCCGGATACGCTTCGACCGCATATGGCACGTGATCCCCGAGCAGTCGCCGCTTCGAATAAGCGGACCATTTATCCAGCGCCTTGCCGGTTTCTCCCGCCACGAACAGCGCGCGCAAGCCGTACAGCGTGGAACGGTCCCAGAACACGGTGTCCCCGGCCTGCGTCGCCAGACCGTCCTCTGTCCATAAACGGGGGGAGAGCATTGCTGCAATCGTACCGTCTTTCCGTTCCGTGATGCCGAGAGACAGCGGAAGGCCGATCCAGGAGCGCAGAACGTCGTTGCCCTCATAATAACGGTAGGTTCGGAACCCTTCCACCTCGGCTCCGAAATAGGCTTCGATCGCTTCGCGCAGCTCCGCCGCCGACTTCGCCGCGGCTTCGGCTTCTTCCGGGAAACCCAACTCCCGGGCAAGCGCCGAAGCGTAATGAAAACCTCCGAAGGCCAGCGCCGACGTGGACAGATTCGCCGAACCGGTCGGGAATCGGCCCTCGAGCTCATCCGAGTCGGAGGCGACGACTCCCTCCGGAGTCAGGCGGCTTCGGCAATAGTCCAGGCACCAGGAGATCGCGGACCACAGCTCCTCGGCTATCTCCCGGCTGCCCGTCGCCAGCGCGAACTTCGACGCTCCGTACGCGTACATGGCCGCGTCGCCGCGATCCCCGGCCCCTTCCCAAATATCGATGCCCTCGGAGATGACGGAGCTCGGAATCGGCGCGTTGTCCGGTCCCATGAAAGGCATATACAGACGGAAAGCGTTCAAGCTGGCCTCGATCGCGGGAGCGTCCCCCAGATAGGCGAAGAACGGAGCCGCGTATTCGATCTGATCGTTCGTCCAGACCGCGGCATAGTAGTGCCCTCCTCCGGGGCTGTGCAGCAGTCCGTATTTCGTGCGGAACAGGCTCTCCGAAGCGCGGAGCTTGGCGAACTCGAACATCCGGCCGAGAACCGGGTCCGGCGAGTCGAAGCGGAGCTTGTCCCGCAGCGTGCCGATCTGCTCCCGCCGACGGCTCTCTTCCTCGGCATGGTCGATGTCTCCGAGACGCTCGCTCCATCTGCGACCGACGTACGACAGCCTGAACTCGGCGCTCTCGCCGGGCTGCACGTGGACAGGCCCGGAAGCGTCGACGACGGCTTCCATCGCATAGATTCCGCCGACGCCTCTGCCGCGGCGGGAATACCCGGACGGCTCCGCCTCCAGGACGACGGAACGGCTCGTCCCGTTCGTAATCGTCACCGTCTCCAGCAGCGCGGGACTCTCGGAGGCCGGAAACAGGAGGCGTCGCACCGTCAGCCCTTCCGCCGTCTCGCTCTCGATCTCCAGCAGCCCGTTGAACGCAACGATGCGCGGCCGTTCCGGGGACAGCAGCCGCCCATCCGCCTTAAAGCGGGGAATCGCCTCTTCGGGATATTCGTGCATTAAGCTGGCGTGCGTATTGTTCGGGATCGTGCGCAGCATCGGCCATACGACCTGTCTGGCGAGAAGCAGCTCCCCCGCTTCGTCGACGCCGTACCGGACGATCGCGGAGACGCTGCGGCCGCTCATCTCCAACTGATCGTCGTGAGGAAGTCTTGAATCGGCCCCGATCTCCCATCGGATGCCGCTCTCGTCTAACCGCCAACGGGCATTATCTGTTGTTTCGCTCATTGAAACGCCGCTCCTTATCGATTGGAATAGGGTGAAGTGCTTTCATTGTAGCGGAAGCGCGGAGCGGCAAGGAGGGGAGGGCTGTGTGATAGATCGGTAATTTTGCGTGTTTATTTTCGTCAAAAGCCTTAATATGATGGAAATGAGGGGAAAAATGTGTCTATCGGCTATTCACCGGAGAGTACGAGGAGGAAAAGGAGATGGAGAGCGAGTTCGGAGAGCATTTCATTACCGCGGGATTGTCCGGGAGGCCGATTCGGCTGTACTATTGCGGCTATCATCGGTGCAGCCCCGGTCACGGCTACGGGCCGGCCATGCGCGATCATGCGCTGCTCCACTACATCCGTTCGGGCAAAGGGAAGTTCCAGGCGGGCGGCACGTCGTACGAGCTGCAGGCCGGGGACTGCTTCGTGCTGTCCCCCAACGTTCCGGGCGCCTATCGCGCGGACGAGGAAGAGCCCTGGCAGTATGCCTGGGTCGGGTTCGACGGGGAGATGTTCGGCGCTTACTTGGCGGCGGCCGGGCTGACGGAGGAGCACCCTACCTATTCGTTCCGCGAACCCGAGCGAATCTCCCGCCTGTTCGATAGAATGTTCGCGGGCACCGCGGACGAGTCCTTCATCGGCGAGGCGGAAGGAATCAGCTATTTGTTCCGCTTCTTCGCCCGTCTGCTGGAGGAAACGCGGCAGTCCTCCGTAGCGGCGGGCCCTCTGTCCAGACGGGACGCCGACGAGTCGGTGCAGCAGGCGATTCGCTTCATCCGTTCAAACTATTCCCGCCCTCTGACCGTATCCGATCTGGCTGCCCACGTCGGGCTGGAGCGCTCCTATTTCTCCAAACGGTTCCGCGAGCGGATCGGCAAATCGCCCCATGACTTCCTGACCCGCTACCGAATGGAGCAAGCCGCGCGCATGCTCATCCATACCCGGGTTCCGGTCGGCACGATCGCGGCCTCGGTCGGCTTCGAGGACCTCTCGTATTTCTCGAAGGTGTTCCGCAAGCACCACGGCGCGAGCCCCGGGAGCTTCCGCGAGCAGCATCTGGCCCGGCACGGCGCGGCAGAGTAGCGGGGTCGCTTTCCAAAGCTGTCGTCGCGCCTGCCTTACTGTCCCGTCGAGCCGGAGTAGAACAGCAGGTAATCTCCAAGGTGCGCGGTCCAATACGCTTCGTCGTGCCCCCCTGGATTCAGGCGATACTCCGAGCGCACGTTCCGGCTGCGCAGCTTGGCGTCAAGCGCCTCGGCTCCTTGGTAGAACTTGTAATAGTCCTGGTCGCCCGAGTCCAGATAGACCGACATTTCGCTCAAATCCGCGGTATCCGCCAAATAGTAAGGGTCGCGCTGCTTGCGGACCTCCTCCGTCGGATAAATCCAGTTTTTCAGACCGCCGGTGTCCATCCAGTCGTCCATCCACACGGCCGGACTATGCCCGCCCGCTTTCGAGAATAGTTCGGGATGCGTAAAAGCATGATGCAGCGCGGCCCATCCTCCCATGGACAATCCGCCTATGTAGCGGTTCTCTCTATCCGCGGCCGTGCTGAAGTTGCCGTCCACGTATCGGATCACGTCTTGTACGATATAATCGCCGTAATTGCCGAACTGCTCGGAGTTGAACCCATAGCTGACGTCGATCTGGGGCGTGACGATGATGAGCGGCTCGATTTTGCCTTGCGCGATCCATTCGTCGGCGACTTTATCGATGCCCAGAACCCGAGTCCAGGAATCTTCATTCCCGCCATACCCGTGGTAGATATACAGTACGGGATACTTTTCGGTCGTCGCATACCCCGGGGGAAAATATATGTTGAACTTCATATCCTTGTCCAACGCATCGCTATGAAAAGTCACCTTCTGCACGTTCGGAATCGAGGATACGACTTCTGCGCGGACGGGAGAGCTCTCGACCGACGCGCTCTCCGTACCGGATCGTTCGCTGCTCGCGCATCCTGCCGCCGCCATGACCGCTATGACCGCCAACATCGCCAAGAGCCATCCGACTCGTCTTCCTCTCATTTCCGTTCCCCGTCCTCTGCAATGGATTCCGACAAGATCAGTATATAGAAATTTTTGGCTATAATACACCGTTTTATGGAAATTCACGCCTATGAAATGAAAAAGACTTAACCTGCGCGCTTACTCGCGCTCAAGCGCCGCTCCCGCAGCGTCAGAACGGCCAGCATCGCCAGACTTACGGCAACGGCGCAGAAGCTTGTCCATTGCCCCGCCGTCCAGTCGAACAGATAGCGAGGGGAGTCTCCCCGCAGAAACTCCAGCAGAAATCGCCCGGTCGAGTAGAGAATGCCGTAGGTTAGAAACAACGCCCCTGTCGGCAGCTTCCTGGCCTTCAGCAAAATAAGCAGCACGAATATGATCAGATCCCACTGTCCTTCCCAGATCTCCGCCGGCCACAGCGGCTCGGCTCCGTACCGGTCGTACGCCATCGTGCCTTCCGGGTATACGATGCCGAATCCCCTGCCCGTCGGCGCCCCGTAAGCATCCCCGTTCAGGAAGCAGGCGATTCTCCCGACCGCTTGCCCCAGCACGACTGCCGGCGCCACAATATCGGCCATTTTCCAGAAAGACAGGCCGTGCTTCCTCGTGTAATACACCATGGCCGCGGCTCCTCCGACCAACGCCCCCTGGATCGCGATCCCTCCATGCCAGATGTAAGGAATTTCATGCAGATGCTTCGAGTAATACCCCCATTGGAAAAAGAAAACGTGCCATACCCGGGCAAATACCAGAGCCCCGACGATCAAGTAGAACGCCATATTCGGGATATGCTCCCGGTAGGAGGTTCCCTCCGCCAGATAGAGCGCCATCCCCCACGCCAGCAGCACGGCCAGCGCGACAACGACCCCGTAGGAATGCACCTGGAAGTCTCCGATCGTAAATAAAACCACTTTCATCCTTTTATCCTCCTGACGTTTTATACTACATTATGTAGTATGATCTTCGAAAAAAAGGGGCTAAGAGTCCCCTCCAAGCATCAGCAACAGCAGCAAGGAGCAAGAGACCAGCAGAGGCCTCAGCAGCGAGAGCGGAACCTTGACCGCCCGGCCGGGCTCAAGAACCTGCATGATCCGGTACTGCATCGTGCCGTCGGCGAAATGAACGGCTCCCTCGCGCTGCCGGATGTCCCCTAGCTTCGCCAGCTTCAACAGCACGTTGCCCAAATACAGCTCCGTCCCCATCCGCCGGATCGCGAACCTGTCGGCGAACAGTTCCTTCCACGTCCGGTAGTGTCTGACGATCGGCTTAATGATCGGCCAGTAGCCGAAAGCGTCTTCCAGCACGGCCGACGCGAGCAGCTTCAGACCGTCCCGGTTCCGGCAATGATGCCATTCGTGCAGCAGAATCGCTTCGATCTCCTTATCGCCGAACATCTCGAACAATGCGGTCGAGACGACGATTCGCGGCCGCAGCGTTCCGATTGTCAGGGCGATGAACGCAGCGTCCCGCACCACGATGATTTCCGTTCCCCAACTCCGATACTTATAGTTAAGGCGCTTCGTTAAACGTCCGTGCATGCTGCTGCGGAAGCGCTTGTGCCACACCCGGGACCAGTAAATTTGTTTGGCGCAGCGCCATGCCGCTCTAACGATCGTATAGACGATGACCAAGTCGACAAGAACGGCAATCGCGGAAAGATACGGCGGTTCCCCGGACGCGATCTGATGATACGCGAACGCGGCCATCTGCGCGACGACGGCGGCAACGAAGACGAGCAGCAGCGCATAGATCCATCTCAGCTTCGCGATGGGACCGTTCATCTTCGTCTCCCGTCCTTGATTTCCTGCAGTTTGCGTTCCAGCTTGGCGATGACCTCGGGATCGACCTCGTCCAGCGCGTCAATCATATGGTTGACGACCAGGCTTCCGTACTCCTGGATCAGCCCCTGCGACACTTCCTTCGTCTGATCGGAGAGAAACTGCTCTCTCGTCTGCACGGTGGAGAATTTCGCCGCCTGCGTTCTGCCGCTCCCGGATGGCGTCTTCTTCAGATGGCCTTTGTCCACCAGACGGTTCATGACCGTCATGACAGCGTTGACCGAGATCGGGCTCTCCTGGTTCAGGATCGACTGCACTTCCTTGATGGTCAACCCTTCCGAAGACCAGAGAATCGCCATAATCCGGGCCTCCAGCGGTCCGAAAAAGCGGTTCAAGCCTTCGCCCTTCATATTCAGCCTCTTAATTGGCAACTTGATCTCACCCCATACTACAGAGTGTAGTTCGTTTGGGCAGAGCTGTCAACGTTGACTTCTCCGCCAATTCCGATCGTCGCGGACGGTACATCTGGCACAAGAAAGCGGCCGGCGTTTTCCCGTAACCCCGAACTGGGCTTCCGCATAGAATGTTCCATGCTCTGCACACGGAGGTCGTTAGAATGAGCTCGTCAAATCAGGTTCAGGTTCAGCATCAGATGACGCCGATCTATCAATGCGATTCCCAGGTTCACAAGACGCTGCGCTCGGTGAGGGATCAACTGCATCAGCTGTGCTCCCGTCATTCCAATCGGCTGGTCGTCGTCGAGACGATGGACGGCGACGTATTCGAAGGACATATCCGCTATTGCCATAACGGAGTTCTGTATCTGTCTCTATCGAACGAGGGCTGCTCCCGCGCCTTTTTCCCGGGGCCGCCTCCGCCTAACCCTTATGCCAACTTCGTGCTTCCGTTGGTGCTGTTTAATCTGCTCACGATTTCGCTGCTTTAAGATTTCCGATCACGAACAGGAAAGGTGAGATCCTCTTGGCCATTACGCCTCCTCTCGGACCACAAGGCGGACTGCAGCCCCCGACCGCTCCGCCTCCGCAGACCGTTCCGCAGCAGCCGCTCGCTTCGACGCTTGCGGTAGACCCGGGAGCCATCTCCGGATGCCTGTTCCGCCAAACCTATATTTGGCCGCAGAGCGGACCGGGTTTCTGGTTCTACCCGGTGTTCGTCGGACGCACGTCCGTCTCCGGATTTCGTTGGAACGGATTTTTCTGGATGTTCTCCGGTTTCGACCTGCGGAGAATTCAATCGTTTACGTGTTTCTAGGAAAGCCGGGGCCCCCGCAGAGGATTGCGGGGGCCCCGGTTTCGCATCAAACATTCCGCACGAATGTACCGATGAACTCCGCCAAGCCTTTTTTCACAGAAGAACCCATACTCACCCTCCGTCACAATTGTAAAATCATTCAAAATCAGAATACCTATTCCATTGTAGCTTCCGGATTTGAATAATTTCTGAACAGGGGCCAACTTAATGTCGTTCTGTGGGTATAGACAATTCCTTGAGCTCTATTAAATCGTCTATAACGATGTCGGCTTGCGCGAGCTCGTCGTCACGGGCAAAATCAAAATTGCATCCTATTGCTATCAAACCGTTGTCCTTAGCGGCAATAAAATCGGACAAGCGATCTCCTGCCACCGCCCCTTGAGTAATGCCGTACTTTTCTACAATGCTGCGGACCAGATCCGACTTATTCAACGATTCGATCTGCTGGATGCTGAACGTTTCCGTCACCCACGCATCCAAATTATAATAACGCACAATTGCCTTTAAATATTCCACTAAACCGTTGCTCGCAATGTAGATTGCATAATCGTTCTCTTTCAAATAGCTGAAAGCTTCCTGTACGTTGGGATATAAAGCCCCGTTACCGCTGCTTATATTTTCAATCAATCGCTCCAGGAAATAGGCATCGGTATGTTCTCTTGCTTCCAGGGAATGATCGGGCAGCAACGACTCCCATACCTTGGGCATAGGCACGCCCATAATTTCGCGGTATTTGGCAATCGGCGTTTCCCCCTCCCATTCATTCCGCAACCTCAAACGGTTAAAAGCGTCTTCGAGCGATATTTCCAATATTCTGTCCGTCTGAAACAGCGTTCCGTCCATATCGAAGATGAATGCTTTCGTCATTGCGCTCGCCCTTTCCCTCTCTGCATGTATACTGACCGCTTCAGCTTCACCCCCTATACTAACATATATTGGGTTGTAGAGCCGGGAACACGCCCGGCAGAAAAAGAAGAGATCCCCTCGGCTTGAGGCGGATCTCTTCTTGTTGTCTACTCTTGTAACGCTTCTTCGTATTGCGCGAGCAGCTTGGCGAACGCCGCAGCGCTTGCGGACAGGCCGCCTTCGCGGTTGCGCGCCAGCCAGAGACGCTTGAACTCGGAGAGCGCCGTCTCAAGCTGCTTCCGGAGCCGCTCGAGCCATTCCCGCTCGGCGGCCGCCCCCTCCAAGCCTTGCCGGTAAATATACCGGTGAAGGCCGGCGCCCTGCTCGATCAGCCGCAACGTGTTGGCCAGCTCGTCGCGCACGATCGCGGCATCCGGTCCTTCAAGCTCAAGGCGATTCAGTTCCTCCTGCCGCTCCTTCAACCAACTCTCCGTCTCGTCGAAGCGATAGTCCTGCGTAAACGGCGTGCCGCTGCCGCCGATCAGCTTCAGCACTTCCGTCCGGATCGCGGTATCCCGCTCCAGCGTCTCCCGGTCGGACAGTCCCCGGCCGAGCAAATAGGCGGTGTAGGTGCCGTTCTCCATCGTGCTTCGCTCCAGACGGCCGTACCGGCCCAGTTCCAGAAGGAAGCGTCCTCCGATACGGCTGCGGTCCTGAAGCATCCGAGCCGAGACATACTCTTCCAGCGCCTCTAACCCGTCCACGTTCGCCTCCGTCTGCCAGCTTGCGCCAGCCGCATAGGCGATAGCCGGATAGCCGACAGCCGGCGCCTGCCAATGTCCGCCATCGCCCCAATCGGCGACGATCAGTCCTTCCGCTCCGTGCGCCAGGCCGCTCCTCGCGGCGTCCGCAATGTTGCCCAGCATATTGTCCGTGCGTCCCGCGATCGAGGACCAGCCGCTGGTGCCGGGACATACATAGTAGCGGACGCCATTCTCCCGGAGCCTGCGGCAATGCGGCTCGAACGGTACGGGAGCGTCGTAGTTCCAGTGCAGCACCGTCACGTCGGACGGCAGCCGCCGGATCAGCTCGGGGTGATGCGCCAGCACGTCCCCCCACATCATCGCTTTCTTGCCGTGGCTGCGGGCGGCCTCGAACATTTTCTCCGCGTAGTCGAAGTACAGCTCCCCAATGCCGATCTCGTCAGCCCGCTCCTTGCTCTTGCCCGATCCGAGTCCGAACGGCTCGTCCATGTTGAGGTTGACATATTCGGACGAGAAATTCGGCAGCAGTTCGTCAAACAGATCCTTGGCCAGCGCGACGGAACGTTCGTCCGCCGGATTCATCGTCGTTGGCGGCAGCTTGAACGGGAGCGGAATGGGCGGCTCCATCCCGTCCGGGTGCTCGGCCAGCTCGCGGAACTCCGGCTTGGCCAGCCAGGGTCCCATATGGCCGAGACAGTTCTGGTTCGGCACCAGATCGATGTACCGGCTTCGGGCGTAAGCGTCCAGCTCCCGGAATTCCGCCGCGGAGAGCGGCGTGGCCTCCGGGAACGACGATCTGTACTTGACGTAGTCGAAGCAGAAGCCTTCCATATACAGCTGAAGATGGTTGAACTTCAGCTCGGACAGCCTGTCGATCAGCGCGTACAGCGTGTCCATCTTCGGAATTTTGTTGCGGCCGATGTCGAGCATGACGCCCCGCACCGGGAAGCTGGGCTCGTCTTCGATGCGGAAGTGCCCCAGTGTTGTTCCTTCCCGACTTACCAACTGCTCCAAGGTCACCAGCGCATAGTGCAAGCCGATCTCGGTGCCGGCGCCGACCTTCAACCTATCGTTGCTCCATTCCAATACATACCCCTGCGGATGCAGATCGGGCAGAAACTCCATTTCGAATGCCGTCTCGGCGGAGCAAGCGTCCTTTGCCGAGAAGCCGCCCTTAATCGCGCTATGATAACGCTGCTCGACTTGCACGTTCGCAATGAGCCGCTGCGCCTCGTCCCCTATTGCACGCAGCTTCAAATGCGGAGACAGCGCCGAGGAGCCTCCCAGAAACTTGAAGCTGCGCGGCTTCGGATACAAGTTCATGAACTCGGTCATTTAAGCCCGCCCCTTTTGCACAAACTGTAATCGGTCGAATCCAGGCAGGCTTAGCTGTTCAGATGCTCCAGAAGCTCCGCCAATTCCTTCTCCCCGAATTTTCCGCCGCTGAACTGGGCCAGCGATCGCAGCGGAAAGCTCTCTCGGAAGCCTTCCAGCATGGCCTTGCTGTCTTCGTCGGCTACGTTGCCGAACGGAAGCAGTTCGCGAAGCTTCTGCATGAAGGCGATGCCTTTGTCCGACAGCATCAAGTCGGCCAGCGTCGAGTTGCGGTCGTACACATACTTGCGGTCCGATGTCGAGCGAACCGTCACCGTCTCCGACAGCGCGATATCCTGCGAGGAGTGCCCGATCAGGATCTCGAATTGTCCCGTTTCGACGATCCAATCCTGCTCGCCGACCTCGTAGTAAGCAAAGCTGCGCTTGTCGAGCTCGAAGGAAACCGCAGTTTCCTCACCCGGCTCCAGGGAAACTTTGTCGAAGCCTTTCAGCTCCTTCAGCGGGCGGAGAACGCTGCTGTCCACATCCCGGACATACAGCTGCACGATTTCTTTGCCGGCGCGCTCGCCCGTGTTTTTCACTTGAACGGTTACCTTCAGCGTATCCGTGTCCGCAAGCTCTTTTTTATCCACAATCAAGTTGGAATAGGAGAAAGTCGTGTAGCTGAGACCGTAGCCGAACGGGAATAGCGGGCGCAGCTGCTTCTTGTCATAGTAACGATAGCCTACGAACAGCCCTTCCTTGTACTCCACGCGATCGCCTTTGCACGGATAGTCGAGATACGTCGGATTGTCGCTCAGTTGCACCGGGAACGTCTCCGCCAGCTTGCCGGAAGGATTCGCATCGCCGAACAGAAGATCGGCCACTGCGCCGCCTAGCGCTTGACCGCCAAGATAAGCTTCGAGCACGCCTTGGGCTTTGTCCAGCCACGGCATCTCGATCGGAGAGCCGTTGCAGAGCACGACGACCAGGTTCGGCTGTACGGCCGCAACCGCTTCGATTAATGCGACTTGGTTGGCGGGCATGCGCATATGCTTCCGGTCGTAGCCTTCCGATTCGTAGCGCTTCGGCAGTCCGGCGAACACGACCGCAACCTCTGCTTCCTTCGCCGCGCGAAGCGCTTCTTCGCTCAACTGCGCGTTGATATCGTCAACCTTCAAGTCATATCCTTGCGAGTAGACAACCTGCGCGCCTGCTCCTGCCGATGCGGTCAGCTCTTCGACGATATCGTCCAGCTTGGTCGGATTGATCTGCGAGCTTCCGCTTCCTTGATATCGCGGCGCTCGGGCCAGCTCGCCGATGACGGCAATCTTGCCGCCGCGCTTAAGCGGCAATACGTTGTTCTCGTTCTTCAGCAGCACCATGCTCTCGGCCGCGATCTCGCGGGCAAGCCGGTGATGCGCCTCCCGATCGTAAGTCGCGCCGGGCTTGCGATGATCCACGGCTTTGAATACGATCGTCAGCAGCCGCTCCAGAGCTGCATCAAGCTTCTCTTCCGCAAGCTGTCCGCTCCGAACCGCCTCGACGATTTGCTTGATGCCGTCGCCTTCGCGCGGCATTTCGAGCTCCAGACCCGCCGCAAGGCTTTGCACCCGATCAACGACCGCGCCCCAGTCCGACACGACGAAGCCTTCATGGCCCCACTCGTTATTCAGAACGTTCGTCAGCAGCCATTCATTTTGCGCCGCATATTCGCCGTTGACTTTGTTGTACGCACACATTACCGTCCATGGCTGCGCGTTCTTCACCGCACCCTCGAAGCTGGCCAAATAAATTTCCCGGAGCGTCCGCTCGTCCACGACGGAGTCGGCGCTCATCCGGCGGAACTCTTGATTGTTCGCCGCGAAATGCTTAAGCGAAGTCCCTACGCCTTGGCTTTGTACCCCCTTGATATGGTGGGTAGCCATTTCGGAAGAGAGATACGGATCTTCGGAGAAATACTCGAAGTTGCGTCCGCACAGCGGCGATCTCTTGATGTTGGCTCCCGGACCGAGCAGCACGCCCACGTTCTCCGCCTGGCATTCCATGCCGAGTGCCTCTCCCATCTGTGCAATCAGCTCCCGATTCCACGAGCTGGCAATGCCTACTGCGGACGGAAAGCAAGTGGACGGTACGCTGTCGAACAACCCCAGATGATCGGCATTCTCGACCTGCTTGCGCAGCCCGTGCGGGCCGTCGGTCACCATCACGGAGGGGATGCCCAACCTCTCCACGGCCTCGGTATGCCAGACGTCGCGCCCCGTGCACAGGCTCGCTTTCTCCTCCAAGGTCATTTGCGCAATCAAGCCTTTAATGTCCCGTTGTTTGCTCATTCCGAATTTCTCCCCTCATTTCTGCTTATGTTCCAACCAATGTAAACTCGGCCGACCGTACGTCCCTGCTGTTGGAGCCGACAAATACGAAGAACTTGCCCGGCTCTGCCCTGTAACCGACTCCCGGCGTCCAGAAGGTTAAACTCTCTTCGGCAATCCGGAACTCCACTTCCTTGCTTTCGCCTGCGGCAAGACGAAGCTTGCTGAACCCTTTCAGCTCCTTCACCGGACGCACGATGCTGCCATGGCAATCCTGAATGTACAGCTGCACGGTTTCTTCTCCGTCTACCCGGCCCGCATTGCTCACCGTGACCGACACTCGAATCTCTTCGTCAGCCGCAAGCCGATCGCGATCCAGCTTCAGATCCGAATATTCAAACCGGGTATAGCTGAGGCCGAAGCCGAACGGATACAGCGGATCATTCGGGCCGTCCACATATTTGGAGATAAACTTCTGATGCCGATTGGCTTCCGTAAGCGGTCTTCCGGTACGGAAGTGGTTGTAATACACCGGAATCTGCCCGCCATGGGCCGGAAAGCTCATCGTCAGCTTGCCCGAAGGGTTGTAATCGCCCGTGATCACGTCGGCAATCGCATGTCCGGCCTGAGAGCCCAGGAACCACGTCTCCACAATCGCGTTCACGTTCCGGTCAAACCAATCCAGCACCAGCGGGCGGCCGTTCGTCAGTACGAGCACGACCGGTTTGCCAAGCGCGGCCACGGCTTCCGCGAGCTTCTTCTGCGCTTCCGGCAATTCGATGCTCATCCGCGAAGCCGCTTCTCCGGACATGTCGCTGCTCTCTCCGAGCGCCAGAAGGACAACGTCCGCCCGTTCCGCCTTCTCCACAGCTTCCTCGATCCCGCCCTCTATCGGCGTATGGACCCCGCACCCTTTGGCATACAGCAATCTCTCTTCCGAGATTCCCTTGTCGCGCAAGCCTTCGTATAAGGTCACGGTCTCATGACCGAACTTCGAAAACTGCCAAGGACCGAGCAAATCCCGGCTGTCCGCGAACGGACCGATCAGCGCGACCTTCCCGCCGCCGTTGACCGCCATAGGCAGTACGCCGTCATTTTTCAAGAGCACGATCGACTTCCGCGCTAGATTGCGGCTGGATTGCAGATGATCCTCGTGAAAATGATATTCCGCTTCCTTCTCCGGGCGAACATAACGGAACGGATCATCCATCAAACCGAGCCTGTACTTCAGCGTCAAAATGCGGCGAGCCGCATCGTTAATCTGCGTCTCCGAGATTTTCCCTTCCCGCACCAGCTGCGGCAAGTGCTCGAACGTACGCGTCGCCATCTCGATATCCATCGTCGCGTCGACCGCCATTTTCGCGGCTTCCTTCACATCATCCGTCAGGCCATGCACGACAATTTCGTCCACCGCGCCATAGTCCGAGATCAAGATGCCGTCGAAGCCGAGCTCATCGCGCAGCAGGTCCTTCATCACGGCCTTGCTTGCCGCCACCGGCACGCCTTGATAAATATTGAACGCGTTCATGACCGAACCCGCTCCGGCTTGCAGGCCCGCCTGGAACGGCGGCAAGTATACATTGCGCAGCGTCGCTTCCGACAGATCGACCGTATTGTAATCGCGTCCGCCTTCGGCTGCGCCGTAACCGATAAAGTGCTTCAGACAAGCCACGATCGTTTCCGGGTCCAGCAGCGAATCCCCCTGAAAACCTTCAACCTGCGCTTTCGCAATCAGCGCGCCCAAGTACGGGTCCTCGCCCGCCCCCTCGGACACTCGGCCCCAGCGCGGGTCCCTGCTCACATCGATCATCGGCCCGTGGTTGTACACCGTACCCGATGCGCTCGCTTCCTTCGCCGCGATCGCGCACGCTTCCTTGATCGCATCGAGATCCCAGCTGCAGGACCAGGCCAGCGGAATCGGGAAGATCGTCTGCGAGCCGTGAATAATATCCGCGTTGAACAACAGCGGAATGCGATGCGGCGATTGCTCCACCGCGATCTTCTGCAGCTCGAATACCCGGCCGACATCGAACGCGCCCAGCACCGAACCCGCTCGGCCCTCGGCGATCAGCTTCTCCGGCGGATCGGTCTCCACCGCATGGCCGAACGAGAAGTTCGACGCGGGAACCTGGAACATCTGGCCGATCTTCTCTTCGAGCGACAGCCGGCCCAGGAGATCTTCCACCGCTTCCCGAATCTCCTCCTCGGATCGCTTTGCCGCGTCATCCTTCCGGTAAGGCTTCACCTGCTCGACCAGCGCTTCCGATAGAGCAGGTCCGCGCCCCCTGGCTGCCTCGATCGGCAAGCTTCCGAGACCGGGCATGCGCATCTCTCCGCTCAGGCGGTCTTCTTCGAACGCAAGATCTACGACGATCTCC
This sequence comes from Cohnella sp. SGD-V74, assembly GCF_003001675.1. Classification (GTDB taxonomy): domain Bacteria; phylum Bacillota; class Bacilli; order Paenibacillales; family Paenibacillaceae; genus Cohnella. The sequence goes on from NZ_PVYW01000030.1 coordinate 56,326, forward strand.
TCGTCCGGCCTCCAGAACGCTTTCGCCCGGCCATGGAGCCGATTGCCCTCCACCGCAAGCGAATCGATCTGAATCGGAATGGCCAGCGGTTCCGTCGCGATATCCAGCGAGTAGCCCGCCTTCTTCGTCACCTTGAATTGGATTTTCAGCTTCATTAACGGTGTCGCTACAACCGTATGCCACAAGCCCAACATGGCTGTCCCTCCACTCTTCATCCCATCAGCCTTTTACGGCGCCGATCATCAAACCTTTAACGAAATACTTCTGGAAAAACGGATAAGCGAGCAGAATCGGTACGATCGCCACAACGGCGATCGCCATGCGGAACGTTTCTTTGGGCAGCATCGCCAAGGCGTCGGTAGCTCCCATACTGCTGTTCATGGATAAGAACTCGATGTTGCTCATAATGCGGTTCAGCACGTTCTGAAGATTAAGCAGATTCGGATCGTTGATAAAGATCAGTCCGTTGTTCCAGTCATTCCAGAAAGCGAGCGCCTGGAACAACCCGATCGTCGCGAGAATCGGCAGCGACAGCTGCAAAATGATGCGGTAATAGATCTTGAATTCGCTCGCTCCGTCGATACTGGCGGATTCGATCACCGCGGTCGGAATCGTATTGGTGAAGAAAGCGCGCATCAACAGCACGTTAAATCCGTTCATCAGCAGCCACGGAATCAATTGCGCCCAGAGCGTATTTTGAAGCTCGAACACTTTGGTATAAACCATATACGTCGGCACCAGGCCGCCGTTAAACAACAAGGTGAAAAATACAATGAAGGCCAGCGCCTTGCCCCCCGGCAAGTCCCTGCGCGACAACGGGTAAGCCAGCAAGGACGTGATCGCAAGACTCGTCACCGTACCGACCACCGTGATCAGGATGGTAATGCCGTAAGCGTGGAGGATGGTGTCGGAGTTTTTCCACAAATATTCGTATGCGCCAAAGCTGAATTCCGACGGAAAGAAGGAATACCCGTCTCTCACGATCGCTTTATCATCCGTAATCGAGGATATAAACAGCAGGGCAAACGGAAGGATGCAGGCCAGTGAAAATAACCCGAGCACGAGATGAGACGCGACCTGCCATCCGCGGTATTGATTCTTCATAAGACTCCCCCCTATCAGAACAGTGCGTTGTCTCTGTCGATTTTACGGACGATATAGTTCGACACCAGAACCAGGACGAAGCCGACAACGGATTGATAGAACCCTGCCGCAGCGGACATCCCGATATCGCCGAGCTGCATCAGACCGCGGAATACGTAGGTGTCGATAACGTTGGTCGTATCGTAGATCGCGCCGGAGTTCATCGGGATCTGATAGAACAAACCGAAGTCGGAGTAGAAAATTCGGCCGATCGCAAGCAAGGTGAGCATCGTGATGATCGGAGAGATCATCGGAAGCGTGATTTTGCGAATTTGCTGCCACTTGGATGCGCCGTCAAGCCCGGCCGCTTCGTAGTACTCCCGATCAATCCCGATAATGGCGGCCAGGAAGACGATGCACGAGTACCCGGCCCCTTTCCAAATATGCACGATCGTCAAAATATAAGGCCAATACTTGGATTCCAAATACCAGGAGATCGGTTCGACCCCAAGCATCGGCAGAATAGTCTTGTTCACAAAGCCCGTGGCCGGACCGAGCAGCGCATACACGAGGTAGCTGACCAGAATGATGGAAATCATATGAGGCAATATAATGACGCTCTGATAGAAACGCTGCGAGAACCTGCTGCGAATCTCGTTGAGCAATATGGCGATCATGATCGCAAAGCCAAGTCCAAGGACGATGAATACCGCGTTGTACAGAATCGTGTTGCGCGTAATGATGTAAGCGTCGCTTGTCGCAAATAAATAACTGAAGTTCTTGAACCCGACCCAGTCGCTGCCCCATATCCCTTTCGCGTAATTAATATCTTTGAAGGCAATGGAGAGGCCGAACATCGGCAAGTAGTTGTTGATGAGCAAATATGCAAGCCCTGGCAGGGTCATAATATAAAGCGGGATATACCGACGGAGGTTGATTCTTCTTCGTTTCACTTCTGTATTCATCACGTTCCCCCCACTGGATGACAGCTGCGGAATAATAAGCCCGACCAATCTTCGACTGATCGGGCGCTTGCTTGTTATGAAAATTTATTTTACGCCGTTGGCCGCCGCCCACTCATCCAATTGCTTCTGCTTCTCTGCGACGATCTTGTCGATTCCGGCCGCTTGCAGCTTATCGATGAATTGAGGGAGAATTTTGTCCGGGTCGACGCTGCCCGTCTCCAGAGACAGCTTGTATTCGTTGATCACGTTGGAGACTGCCGCGTATTCCGTCTTCACGTTGGAGCCGTCGAAGATGAACCCGAGCGCTTTGGATGGCGTCGCCGATTCGTTGAAGTCTTTCATTTTGCTCCAAATTTCAGGATCGTTGCTTTCCAGCACATAGGCTTTGAACTGATTGCCGAACATCCATTGCAAGCTGTTGAAGCCCACCGAGTTCGCATCCTTGCCTTCCGGATACTTGATGATATGGTCTTGCACCTTCTCGTAGTGAGTCCCTTCAACGCCCCAGGTGAACAGGTTCACGATGTTCTCGTCTTCATACATCAGATTCAGGAATTTCATCGCTTTCTCGGGATACTTCGCGTGGACCGGAATTCCCCACATTGCAACGGTGATGTTCGACGTTGTGCTGTATGGAGGATTCAGCTCCGCGGAAACGACCTCTACTCCGTTGCTCTTCGTTTCCTGAACGTCGAATCCCGGTTTCTGCATGCCGATGTAGGAGGCGACTTTACCCGAGCTCATCAGCTCGACCAAGCTCAATTTGTTCGTAGCCGCATCGCTTAGAATGTATCCCGCCTTGTACCACTCGCGGATTCTCTTGACGAAATCCGCGTATTCCTGCGTTTCGAACAGGTTAACGACCTTCAAGCCGTTGTCGTAATGCGGAAGAACCCCCATATTGTCGCCAAGCTCGTCATAGAACTTGTACACGTCGCGGAAAGACTGCGTTCCGCCGGTCGAGATCGGCACCATGTCCGGCTCTTTTTCTTTGAGCAATTGCAGGACGTTCGCTACGTCGTCCAATGTTTTGATCGCGCTCAGGTCGATGTTGTGCTTGTCCACCAGATCCTTGCGAATGGTGTAGCCGTAGCTGCCCGCCAAATCGCGAACGGATGGAACGCTGTAGATTTTGCCGCCGATCTTCGTGGCGTTCAGGTATTTGGGCTCAAGCGAAGCCGTAATTCCGTTGCCGTACTCGCCAATGAGCTCGTCCAACGGACTGAGCATGCCCTTGGCGACCATGTTGCTGTACATGCTGCCATGTACATAGGTCAGATCCAGCTTTTCATTCGAGCTGAAGATCAGGTTCGTCCGCTGCAGCCATTCGCCGGCGTTGATCGGCATGAACTTGACGCGAACCTTGATCTTCGGTTCGGTAATTTTGTTCATTTCCTGCTCCACGAGCTGCAGCCCCGTAAGATCGGGAGAGATGATCGGGAACGCGACGATCAACTCTTCGACCGGCCCGTCGTCTTCCGCTGCGGACGGTTTGCCGCTCTCCGCACTATTTTCGCTATTCCCGCTTGCCGCACCGTTGTTGTCTTTGTTGTTGCTGCCGCCGCATGCCGACAAGATCAGCGCAAAGCTGAGCAGAAGCAATAATGACCCTTGCATGATTCTCTTCAACTTAATCCCCCCGCTGTTAATCGTTGTGATGTTGCTGTCTCTATTGTACGGGGGCGATGGGAACGCCTCTGCCCGTCTTACGACTTCTCCCTGCCACTTTCCCGACTTCCGTCCGCGGAGCGTTCTCCTTGGTGCTTGCTGCGGTACTCGACCGGATTGAGCTGCATATATTTCTTGAACATGCGCGAGAAGTGCGAGAAGTTGGCATAGCCGATCTTGCCCGCGATCGAGGCGACGGACATCTCCGTATTGATCAGAAGCCCGGCGGCGATCTCCAGGCGCTGCTGAAGCAAATAATCGGAAATCGACAATCCCGTCTCCTTCTTGAAAATGCGCGTCAAATAGTCCGGGTTCAAATAAACGGAATGAGCGATATCCTCTCGGGAAATGTCCTTGTCCAAATTTTCGCGAACGTAGGCTTTGACCTTGTCCACGACGCTCTGCGATTGATCGACGTCGGCGATGACCTCCATGGACCTGCCGATCATATGCCTGAGCCAGTTCAGCGAGTCGTTGGCCGAACGCATCGACGCAGCGATCAGCTCCGTCGAGCGTTCGTCCCCGAACAGCTGATGCGCCTGGATGCCTTTGACTTGAAGCACGTAGTACACCATCTGCTGGAAGTCTTGAACGAACCGGTTCAGCGTATCGGAATTCAGTTGCCCGGAGGCCGCCTGCGACTTCAGGTATTCCTCCACGGCTTTGGACAGCTCCGCCCGTTTGGCTTCCTTCAGCAGCACAGCCCACATGCTCATATCCGGCGGCAGATGCCCGGTCATGGAGGCTTGCGGGTCGTGAAGCGAGAATACGCGTTGGTCGTAGGCCACGTTATTCGCGTCGAGTCTGCGCAGTCTGGAATAGATAGACGCCATATGGTGTCCTTGCGCGCTTTCGCCGATATAACAGGCTACTCCCGCGTAGAAGAAGGAACCGCAGGCTTCGACGAACTTCTCGCAGGCCGCGCGCAGCCGCTCCTCGTCTGCCATGGCCGACTCTCCGCTGGCGAGCGCCAGCATGCAGCCGCCGCCAAGCGACACCAGCAGCCCGCTCTCCAAGTCGCCCAGCAGAAGCTCCTCGGCCGACTTGCGAATGGCGTATTCCAGCACTTTCTCGTCTCGCAGCGAAACTTCCTTATACCATCTTCTGATGCGGATTAGAACGGGAACGAAGGTCATCTCGTGCGAATACGGAATATTCCGTTCCTCGGCCGCCTTCTTCTGCGCCGCCGCGTCGCCCGGAATCGCTTGGTTCAAAATGTCCAGCCAGAACCGCTCTACGATCAGCGGCTGATGCTTGACCCAATACTTGCCGTATTGGCTGAACTCGTTCAGCCGGTTGTCCTGGTCGAGCTTGCGCATCGCCTTCCGAACGGCTTCGGTAAGCTCGCCGTACGGGATCGGCTTCAGCAAATAGTCGAGGCTGCCAAGCTGCATCGCTTGCTTGGCGTATTGGAAGTCGGCGTGGCAGGTCAAGAAAATGGTTTCCGTCCGCGGGTAGTGCCGTCTGACCCACTCCAGCAGCTCCAGCCCGGTTCCCTGGGGCATCTCGATGTCGCACAGCAAAATATCGATCGGCTCGCTGCGGAAGATTTCCTTGGCCTGATCGGGGCTGTAAGCTTCGAACAAGCGGGTAATCCCGATCCCGGACCAATCCACTCCCGACTTCAACCCTTCGACGGCAATCGGCTCGTCATCCACGATCAGCAATCGGCTCATCTTCGTCTCCCTCCTCCCCTTCCGGCTCAGGCCGCAGCGGAATCACAAGCTCGACGATCGCGCCGTGCGGATCGTCGTTATAGCATTCCATCCATGCGCGCTCCCCGAATTGCAGCCGCAGGCGCTCCCGCACGTTCCACAATCCGATATGCACGCCGTTCTCGTCCGCGATCTGCCTGCCGCTGCGGATCGTATCCAGCGCTTCGTCGGAGAAGCCTTTGCCCGTATCGCGAACCGAGAGGCAAACCAACGGTTCGTCGGCCAGCGTGTCCAGCGAAGCTTCGATGTGCATGGAGATCGAACCGTCCATCCGGACGGCGTGCTTGATCGTGTTCTCGACGAGCGTCTGCAGAATGAGCGGCGGAATCGGCGTCTCCTGAAGGTATTCCGGCACCCGAATGTCGCAGTCGAAACGATTAGGCAACCGCATCTGCTGAATGTGCAAATAATTGCGGATATGCTTCAACTCGTCTTTGAGCTGTACGAGCGGATGATTGCTTTGGAACATGTAGCGGAAATATTGTACGAGACACATCGTCATTTCCTGAATCAGCTCGTACTGCTTGACCTGAGCCAGATTGTACAAAATGTTCAGCGAGTTCATGAAAAAATGCGGATTGATCTGAAGCTGCAGATGCTTCAGTTCGGCCCGCTGCTTGCTTAGCTGTTCTTCGTACACGTGAATTTTCAGCTCTTCGATCTGGGTGATCATCTGGTTAAACGTGCGATTGACGAGCTGGAATTCATCCGGCACGGGAGATTCCTCAATTTGGAGATTAAGGTTCCCTTCTCCGATCAGGCGCATCCCGACCATCAGCTTCCGCAGCGGCATAAGCAGCACCTTGCGCAGAAACCACGCGCTCAGCAGCAGCATTGCGACCGCCACCACGATGACGAAGTTGGCCGCGTTCGCCAGATAGGGAAGATTTTCGAGAATTTGCTTGTCCGGACTGACCGCAACGAGGCTGAAAGCGCCCTTGCGTGACGATTCTCCGACGACGAGATAGTCGCCCCGGCTGCCCGACAAGTAATAATCGTGGAAGCCATGCGTGAAATCCAGGCCTTCGACCTCCAGCGGCTGGGTGCCTCCCAGCCGCTCACCCGCTCCGTCCACGATGAGAACGGCCCCCGTCTTCCCCGTGTTCATCTCGCTCAGCGGCGCCAGCATCGTCTGGACCTTCACCCACGCTCCGATATACAGCTCGCCGCTTCTAAGCAGACGCACGATGTAGGGGTCGCCGTCAACGTGCATCGCCGCCCATTCGGTGTTGACGTGCAGCGGCTGTTGCGTCAGCCGCAAAATCTGCTCCGTCAAAGCTTGACGAAGCCCGGTCAGCCGGCTGTAGCTTACAGCCGGCTTGTACGCCTCCATCATATCCTGCTTGGGCAAGGAGTAGACGAAGAAGCCGTCGATATACGGATAGACGATAAGATCGGAGGTCAACAGGCGAGAGACGCCGCTCTTGGCCATCATGTACTGATCTTCCGTCGCCTGCTGGTCGCCCATCGTCAGCAGATTGAAATCCGAGAACGCCAAACCCGTCAGATGCCGCTCCACCTCGGACAGCTGATCGTCGATCTGCTTCATGTGAATGGAGATCAGCGTCTTATTGGACATCGCCACCTGATTGTGAATAACGCGCACACTGTAATCGTTGTTGTATAGGAGCAAAGCGATCAATGGAACCGTAATGCTGAATAGGCCAAGCACAAGCTTGACCCTGATCGAGCCCCAAGGGATTGAAGCGAAGCGTCTGAACATGATGGTTCCCCCTGTCGGATGGTAAGAGCTTCGAGGTTATTATATCTCATCCGCAGCGTTGCCCCGCTCCATCGTACCGCTCCTCCGGAGAGCGCTTCTGCCCCTCATCCGACCAAAACCCTCGCATTTTACGACCTTTTGCCGCATCGGGCTTCCGTTAGTCGGAATTCGACCTTGGGCCCGTCGGAACAAGAGTGGATCGTTCGCCGAACGGCCTGATAGGATAAGGGCATCAGATCAGGTATGACGAGGAGTGATCGCCAGTTGGCCCTATTCGGACGCATCGTTAAAGCTGTTGCTTTCATCGGTTTTATGACGGTTATGAAAATAAGAATCGCCGTGCGGTCGTCTCCGGAGCCGTTCGTCCGGTGGCTGCGGCGCCAGCCCGACCCGGGGCTCGTTCGGCCAAGCCATATCGCCGAGTACGAGCAGCGAATCAGGAAGGCGGCGAACGTGACGTACCCTTCTGATTATCGGGCAAATACGTTGGATATTTATTGGCCGGCAGACGGCGAAGACAAGCTTCCGACGATCTTGTGGGTCCACGGCGGAGCGTTCGTGGCGGGCGACAAGGAGGGCACTGCCTCTTGGTGCGCCGTGATGGCAAGTCATGGCTATACGGTGGTCAGCATGAACTATGAGACTGCGCCCGAAGCGCGTTATCCGGTCCCCGTGCTGCAGATGGCGGAGGTTGTCCGCTATTTGAACGAAGAGGCCAAGAGCTATCCGACGCTGGACATGGATCGCCTCATTATCGGAGGAGATTCCGCAGGCGCACAGATCGCCTCCCAGTTCGCAGCGATTCAGACCAATTCCGAGCTGGCGCGGCTAACCGGAATTGCGCCGTCGGTACCGCCGCGCGCGCTGAAAGCTGCGCTCCTGTATTGCGGGCCTTATGACGTGAAGCGGCTGGCCAACGTACAAGACAGGGCCGGCAGGTTTTTCATGCACCAGATCGGATGGGCCTATATCGGGGAACGGAAATGGAGGAACAGCGTCCATGCGCGGCATGCTTCGACCGTCGACTACGTGACGGATCGGTTCCCTCCCGCGTTTATTACCGACGGCAATACGGGTTCGTTCGAGATGCACGGCAAGGAGCTGGAGACAAGGCTGAGGTCGCTGGGCGTTCGGGTCGCTTCTCTGTTCTTCCCGTTATCCGAAGGCGTCGTGAATCATGAGTACCAGTTCCGGCTGGATACGCCGGAGGCCGCCGTCTGCCTGGACAGGACGCTCGCTTTCCTCGCGGAATGCCTTGACGGCTAGACGCCGGCGAGAACGGTTGACATGAGCTGCCGGCCCCCGTTTTCACAGGGATTATTTGGAACAAAGCTTATCCTCCTCGCTTCTTCACATCCTCCAATGAACGGCTTATACTTTGGAGATGACTATAAGATAGATGCGCACAAGAAACGAGGATACTATGGACCGGAACAACCTACGCGCCGCCCTGTGCGTGCCGCTCATCGCGTTCGCGCTGCTGCTTCTGTCGCTCGGTCCGGCAGCCGGGCCCTGGATCCACTGGGTTCACGCCGCCGATGCGCCGACGGCAAGCGAACCGGCCGCAGGGACGAAGAAGCTCGTCATGGGCACGTCGCCCGATTATCCGCCCTACGAAAGCGTAGACGCGAAGAACAACGGCGAAATTGTCGGCATGGACATCGACATCGCCAAGTACGTCACCAGCCGGCTCGGCTACGAGCTGGAAATCGCCAGCATGGACTTCAGCGGCTTGATTGCGGCGCTCCAGACGGGACGCGTCGACTTCGTCATGTCCGGAATGTCGGTGACGGAGGAGCGCAAGATGAGCGTCGCCTTCTCCGACAGCTATTACACGGCCCGCAATACGATCGTCTCCCGGAGCGCCGACGGGTTCGAGACCGTAGATCAGCTCTCGGGCAAGCTCGTCGGCTCGCAGCTCGGCTCAATTCAGGATCAATTCGCCGAGACGATCCCGGGGGCCAAGCAGAAGAAGCTCAACAAAATCGCCGATTTGATCCAGGAGCTCAACTCCGGGCGCATCGACGCGGCGATCGTCGAGGACGCCGTCGCTCTGGAGATGGTCGGCGCGAACCCCGGCCTCGTCCTGAACTTCCTGCCCGTCTCGGAGGGGGACAACGGCTACGCCATCGCTTTCCCCAAGCAGACGCAGCTCGTCGCGGAGTTCAACCGTGTGCTTGCGGAAATGAAAGAAAACGGAGAGCTGCAAAACATTATCGGCAAATGGTTCGGAGAAAAGGAAGACGCGTCCGAACGGGGGAGCGGCTTCCTGAACATCGACTTCCGGGTGCTGGACGGGTACGTGCCGTACATTCTGAAAGGCGTCTACGTCACGCTGCTGTTCACCCTCGTCTCGGCCCTGCTCGGGCTGATCTGGGGCACGATTCTGTCCCTGTTCAAAATCTCCGGCGTCAAGCCGCTGATCGCGTTCGCCACCGCCTACACTTCGGTGTTCCGCGGAACTCCGCTGCTCGTGCAGCTTACGCTGATCTACTATGCGACTCCGCAGCTATTCGGCTTCGACATTCCCGCTCTGCTCGCGGCCGGCTTAGCGTTCGGTCTGAACTCCGCCGCGTACTTGTCGGAGACGATCCGCGGAGGCATCATGGCCGTCGACAAAGGCCAGCGCGAAGCCGCGATCGCCCTCGGGGTGCCGTACCGGAAAATGATGGTTCGCATTATTTTCCCCCAGGCGCTCCGCCATATTCTGCCCGCGCTCGTGAACGAGTTCGTCGCGCTGCTGAAGGAATCCTCGCTCGTCTCGGTCATCGGCGTCACCGAGCTGATGCGCCGCGCGGACGTCGTTCGGGCCAGCACCTTCCGCTCCTTCGAAGCGCTGCTGCTCGTCGCCGCGATCTATTACGTGCTCGTGCTTGTTCTGACATCTCTTGCCCGCATGCTGGAAAGGAGGCTGCGCCGAAGTGATTAACGTAACCGACTTGACGAAAAACTTTGGCAAAACCCAGGTGCTCAAGGGCATCACGACCCAAGTGGACAAAGGAGAGGTCGTCGCCCTGATCGGACCGTCGGGTTCGGGCAAGTCCACCTTCCTGCGCTGCCTGAACTTGCTTGAGACGCCGACCTCCGGCAAGATCGCCATTAACGGCGTCGAACTGACGGACCCGAAAACCGACATCGCCCGCGTGCGCCAAGGAATCGGCATGGTGTTCCAGCATTTTCATCTGTTTCCGCACATGACGGTGCTCGACAACATTACGTTCGCCCCCGTGGAGGTCAAGGGCATGTCCGTGGAGGAGGCCCGCGCCAAGGCGCATGCGCTGCTCTCCCGCGTCGGCTTGGCCGATAAGGCCGACAGCTATCCGTCCCGACTCTCGGGCGGACAGAAGCAGCGCGTCGCGATCGCGCGCAGCCTGGCGATGGAGCCGGACATCATGCTGTTCGACGAGCCGACTTCGGCGCTCGATCCCGAGATGGTCAAGGAAGTTCTGAACGTCATTCGCGGTCTGGCCGAGAGCGGAATGACGATGCTGATCGTCACCCACGAGATGAAGTTCGCGCGGGAAGCCGCCGATACGATCTACTTCCTCGACGAGGGCAGACTCGTCGAGCGGGCAGCGCCGGAGCAGTTCTTCAGCCGGCCCCAGAGCGAGCGCGCGGCCCGGTTTCTGGAGCAGGTGCTGTAAATTCCTACACGAACAACAGCCGGAAGCCGCAGCAGATTCTCTCTGCAGGGCTCCCGGCTGTGTCGTTGCTCGGGTATGAGCCTACTACCAGACTTAGCTCTTACACCGATGTCTTAAGCTCATCGATTCGCTCCGCCGGCAACCCGGTCATTTCTTCCACCATTGCCGGGTCAAGCCCTTTTGCCAGCATTTTGGCGGCGATTTCCTCTTTGCTTTTCAGCATGCCCTTCTCCATTCCCTTTTCCATTCCTCTTTCTAGCCCTTCCTCCAAACCCTTCTCCATACCTTTCTTCTCCCAGGAAGTTAACCACTCCATAACCGCAGCCTCCTCCAATTCCGTCCGCTCTATTTTCTTCGCCAACTGTTCATTCTCCGCTTCCGTCAACGGCAAATATGTTTCGAAAAATACCGTCAGCAGTTTCATCCTCGCAGGGTCTAATTCCAGTCGCGTAACCATCCGTAGAAATTCAAACTTTACCGCAACACGTTCCTTCTTATTATATCCCATACTGCTCAAGAGCGCAGCAGCTACCGGATTGTTCGTTCGCACAAACCGCCGCCAGCCCTTCTTGCGCAACTGTACCACATAATAGCGGAAAGTCATCACCTTCAGAAATGGAAAAGCCCAGCCGAACCCCGAAGGCTCTTGTGCCTGACGTCTATGGCTGAAGATCGCAATCGGCAGAATGCGCCGGCGATACTTGTCGTACAGCTTGCTGGAATACAGGAACATCCGCTCGGGAAAGTCATCTTCATGATAGGATTGCGGTTCCAGGTGGATAATGATCAGTGCTCTATTCCACGACACAGCCCCCTTTGTTCCATCCTCCATCAGCATTGTCTCAACAGCCAGATCGATCCGTTCCGTCGTTCCCCCAACCAGATCCGAAAAAACCTCCTCAGACAGAAACTTCACATGCGAATAGTCGATCATCGCCGATACCTTCGGAAAGAACAGCTCCATGAACTCTTTGAAAAAAGTTTGCAGCAGTTCCTTGTACAACCGATCGTGGTCTATACCTGCACCCATTGGCCTTCCTCCCCCTCAGCAAATGACGAATCAATGGGGTCCATTGAAGAGAGTCGAGGGATGCCTGATCACGACTAGCCGTTTTCTGATCTGCGATAAGCATTTCTTTGTCAGGCTATCCGCTTACGGTTGGCGTTTTACGATCTATGCTATAATGGGAATAAGAGTATTTTCCGAATGGAGGACGAAGATGAGCAAGCCACTAGAACAACCCAAGCTGACTTATCGGCAATACTTGCGATGGCCGGAAGGCGCGCGGGTCGAGTTGATCGATGGTGACGTCTACAATATGACCCCTGCTCCTTCGCGGATACATCAAAAAATACTCATGGAATTAAGCTCTCGATTTGCAACCTATCTTCGCGGCAAAACATGCGAAGTTTACCCCGCTCCCTTCGATGTCCGTCTGCCGAAGCCCGGTGTGGCGGACGAAGATACCGATACGGTCGTACAGCCGGATATTACGGTTGTATGCGATGTATCCAAGCTGGACGAACGTGGCTGCAAGGGGGCGCCGGATCTTGTTGTCGAGATTATTTCGCCGGGCAGTCTCAAACTGGACATTTCGACAAAGAAGTCGCTTTATGAAGCATCCGGCGTAAAAGAATACTGGATCGTGTACCCCTCGGAAAAGATCGTTACGGTGTATACGCTGTCAGAGAACGGCAAGTATGAGTTACTCGAATCTTACAGCGTAGATGACGCGATCCCTGTTTCGATTTTTCCAGACTTCGTCATTCATGCGAACGAAATATGGACTTAGCGATCCTCCAGTCAAGGCAATATCTCCAACTGCCGCGCCAATTGCAAAATCTCGGCCGTATTATGTTTTTTGAGCCGCAGCCATTGCAAATAAGGAAACGTCCCCTTCAACAAGGTCGATACTTTGCATAACTCATTATTGATGGATTGCTCCGTGTAAAATAACGCCGCCGCAATGTCCCGACGGTTCATCCCTTGATCGAGCATACGTAATATGGCTAACTGTCTGTCGGTAACCTTTCGGCGGATTTGCTGTTTCCCCGATGCGCTCAAATGCTGCAAGACGCGAGAGGCCGCGGAAGGATGCAAGCCGGAGCCGTGGTGGACAACCTGCCGTATACTGGCGGGCAAGTCGCGGTAATGACGCTTGGGGATATAATTCATCGCTTTACCGAACGACAGGGCATGCACAACGGTTTCTTCCTCGTCGAAAGACGATAAAACAATCGTTTTGAGCTGCGGCGCGACCTGCTGCAATTCCATCAGAATATCCAGCCCTCCCAGTCCCTCCTCGCGAAGACACATATCGAGAAGCAGCACATCTGCACAAGCCGCGTTCTCGGCAAGCAGTTCCATCAACTCACGCTTGGAATGAACAATCCCGACCACATGCAGATCGGAATAGGGCTGCAGAAATTCGGTAAGCAACAAGCTGAACGATTTGTCATCGTCGCATATTAGAATAGAAATAGGGGAAGCAGATTGGGACATAAGTCGCCTCCTGTTCTCGACCTTGCAGGATTCAAATGCTCTCGATCCGCCAAGCGGGCAACCGCACTATAAAATTGGCGCCTGCTTTCGGAACGTTATGAACCGCAATCGAGCCGCCGTGCTTATCGACAGCCGTATAAGCATAAGCAAGACCAAGTCCGTAGCTGTCCGCCTGTTTTTTACCGGAATAAAACGGTTCAAAAATACGTTCGGCAAGCTCCGGCGCAATGCCCGGACCGTTGTCTCTGATTTGGATTTGCAGGAAGCGCCCTTTTTGCCGAGCGCTGATAATGACAACACCCGCTCCTTCGGGGACTTCGTCCAGAGCGTTCTGTACAATATTGCCGATTGCCTCCTGAAGATGAAGGCGATCTCCCTTAATCCGCACTGAACACACGTTGCCAGTGGTCAGCACTGCGCCCTGACGGAGGGCTCTTTCTTGATAGGTAGAAAGCAGATGCTCGATCAGTTCCTGAAGAAGAAATACGGACTCTATTAATCGGATCTCACGAACGCGATATTGGATACGATCGACCATATCCATCAACTCGCTCATTTCCAGCTGAATCGCCAATGCGTCGCGCTGTGCTTGCTCATTATCTCCGGCAGCGGCATGCAGGCGTCCGCCCAGCATTTCAATAAGCTGCAGCTTGTTTTTGATCGCGTGATTCATCATCCCTGCGCCGGTTGCCGCTGCCCTGTAGGCCTGAGATAACCCCTCTCGTTCAAAACGCAGACGGAATCCCAGCAAGCCGCTGTAGAACGCCAATACAAAAATAATGGCTACCGTGCACGCCACTACCCCGACGCCGATTGCATACCGATATTCCTTCATAAAAGGCATAAAATCGCCGTGTCGAATAAAGATGACAAGCGCCATATTGGGAATCAAAATCAATGCGCCGGCCAGTTTCATCGTCTTTTCCTTGCGGCTCGGCTCACGAATTGTAAAGCGGATCATAAGCGCGGCGGCAATCAGAGAAGCTCCGCAAGCATACACCAGCCTGGCGTCTTCATAGATGAAGCTCTCCGCCCCCGACCCTACAATTCCGATGAGCGCAAGCGGCGGAAGTAATGCCAGGAGCGCCACATTGCGCCGTGCTCGGCGGCTGTAAGCGGAACCAAAAGCGAACCCGCAAGGAATCAGTACGTATACCATCCCCAGATCGCAGATGTACCATATTCCGGCTTGCAAACCGTCCGCGATCGAAAGCCACGCCGAGTCGTCGGACATTCGAGCCATCCATTGCTCCACCAATTCCCGAACATCGAACCCCGCAGCGAACAAAACAAAACATGCAGCCCACCGTTTGGCACGGTCATCCCGATCGCGAAACAGCAGCCATGCGACCAATATTTTACCTAAGAACAATAAAAATGAGGTTATGGCAATCCCCTCTCCCCATCTCCGACCCTAAACGTCTGTATTATATCATGGGAATTAATAACAAACGATAGGGTCAGAGAGAGAAGAGCACCATAAGAAGATGGGGCGGTTATCGCCCCATCTTCCGTCTGGCTAATACAATCTTGCGCAAGTATATCCTTTCGCAGCGGCCGTAATTCCGATCGTTACACCGCCATTCTCTTTATTCAGCTTTTTCTGATCGTCCCATGCCTCCTTGAATAAGGTTAGCGGATCTTTCTTTTCCTTAATCTCAGGCATTCCCTGTCCGAACGTAGAACCTGGAAGATCCAGAAAATCCAGTTCTACCGGACCAAGCGATAATTTAAAGGCTCCTCCGGTTTTGGCACAGGCGTTGCCGATATCGTAATTCCCCTTGAAGCCGGTCGTAAGTTTGCCCGGACCGTAGGAAGCGCTGATTGTAGCATCGAAGCCAAAATTATCCGTCTCCTGGAATTTCTCGAACAAACTAAGATCGAACGATCCTCCGGCTCCGAAGCCCAGTTCACTGCAGAGAGAAGCGCCGCCGAACGCCATGCAAAATTTCACGCCGCCTCCGACGCCTGCGTAAGCGGTAGCGCCGATACAGAACAACCCCAATGGATCGCGGTACTGAATCGGGTCGTTGCCGACGTAGACGTACAGATTGGCCTGGCCTCCCTGAAGCAGGATCGGATCGCGCGCCGTCCAGCGCCCGGATTCCGGCTCGTAGTCGCGCAAGCCGAACCGGACAAGCCCCGTCGCCTCGTCCTCCAACCCTCCGGCATAACCGAAAATCAACTCGAACGCCGGATTGGAGTCGCTAAGCTGGACGCCAAAGCTGTCGTAGCTTAATTCCTTCACCACTTGACCGGAACTGTCGGTAATCACCTTCGGCGTGCCAACGTTATCGACGGCGATCGGATACAGCTCCCCGTTCCGTTTCATTCCGGTCAACATGCCTGCCCGATCGTAGTAATATTCTGTCACTACGCCTGTCGGATCGACGGAGGCGGTAAGGATCATCACCGATTCGGGAATTCCGTACAAATATTGCGTGGTGCCGGATGCATCTGTGCGGGCGACTCTGCGTCCGAGCGCATCGTATGCGTAGGTCGTGACCTCGCCCCCAACATCCACTTTCTCCAGCGTGCCGCGTGCGCTGTACGTGAACGTATCGTCGCCTCGCCGCGTCATGAACCCGTCTTCGTTGTACACATAATCGATGCCGGCTCGGCTCGTCAGCCGATCCTGCTGGTCGTAAGCCGCCCATTCCTCAGCCGCTCCGTTCTCCGCGTGCGATAGGCGGTTTCCGTTGGCAGCATAGGAATAGGAGGCAGTGACCGTATTGCCCAGCCGTACTTCCGTCAATTGACCGTTAACGTCGTAATCGTAGAGATACGTCGCGGCGCCTTGTGCTGTCGTTTCCGTTTTTTGCTTCACTTTGCCGGTCGCATCGTATTGCAGCTTCACTTCATACTGCAATTGCCCGCTAACCGTGAGACGGCGTTCTGTCAGTCTGCCATATTCATCGTACGCATACGCCGTCGTCGAGCCGTTGTCCTCCACGCTGCTCAGCATGCCGCCAGGTCCATTGTAATGGAAGACTTGGGAGCCGTAGTTTGTAATCCGGTCTTCCTTATCCCAGATCAATGCCGTATGGCTTGTAAAGCCATTGCCCGGAATGCTGAAGTCGATGGCGGTCACGTTGGACAAGGCATCGTACGTATAATCGAACGTTCCATTGGCCGCGCCTTGCCATATCGTTCGCGTCACATCGGAGCCGTCATAGCTGAATTCAAGCGATTGCGCCGGCAATCCCGATGCGGCGGAAGCGGCCGACATCTGCTTCAGCCGATTCGTGTCGTCGGCATAAGTGAAGGTGCGATTGATTAAAGAATCATTACTTGTTGCCATCCTTCCTAAGCTGTCGAACGTATTCGCAACCAGACTGCCGCTTGGATAGATCGTCTCGGTCAGTTCGCCGTTCAGGTTAAAGATTTGCTCGATGGGGGCCGTTCCGCCCGCCGCCACGAATGTGGTCATGTGGCCTTCAGCATTGTACCCCATCTTATGCTGCGTGCCGCTTGGCATCGCGAAGGCCGTCGTATTGCCGCTTGCGTCTCTGGTCATGGTCGTCTTCCTGCCATCCGGCCATTCGACTTCGACGATATCGCCGAACGCATCATACACATACTTCACCTGACGACCGGTATTGTCCGTCATGCTGACCAGTTGAAGCGCGCTGTTATACGCGTAATCTAGCGAATATTGCCCTTGTATAATCGAAGATACGCGCCCCTGGGCATTGTATACATATTCGACAGGCGCGAGCGATTGAGCCGGGAATTCCTTCTTAATTGTGCGGCCAAATTCATCCAGATGGAAAACAACCTGACGGTTCTCAGCCGTTGTCTGGGTAACCTTCCTTTGGACAAGATCGTACTGAACCGTTGTTGTACTTCCATTCTTCGTCATGGATTCCGTATAGCTTAGCATGCTAAGCGGATCATCCGCATCCGCAAGCGTCATGCCTCTTTGCTCGTTGATCTTGACTTCCCGTCCTTGTGGGGAACGGATGGTGAGACTTGCGAGCAGCGGCGCGCGCATTCCCCAGCGTGGGTCCGGTCCTGGCACCGTTGTAACGATCGTTCCGTCCGGATAGTGGGTTTCCCCGCTGCCATCCTTTTTAATAATCGCTACCGTCGTCACTCCGCCCGACCCGATCGTCTCCCGGCGCATGTCGCCGTTGTCGAGCGATTCGATCGAATAGCTGGACGTTGCTTGCTCCCCGCGCGTCATCGTCACGGTCAGCTTATTATCGCTCACTTGACGGGTAATCGTCATCGTTCCATACACCGGGCTTTGCCCGCCGCTGAGCAGACCGCTCGCGTCATACGTGTACGTAGTTGTCATCCCATTCGGGCCCCGGAACGATTGCATCAGTCCGTGATCATCATAAGTCATGCTGTAGGCGCGGCCTCCGGGCATTGTTACAGTTGTCAGTTCTCCATTGGCATTAACGGAAAGTTCGGTGCGCTGCCCGCCGGGAGCGACGATCGCCACAGGCGTTCCTGCATTATTCCGCTCGATCACAATCTCGTTGTTAAAAGTATCTCGCAGCGAAATCAGTCGGCCCTTGTTGTCATAATGGAAAGTGTGCGCGATCACACCGGTCAGCGCATCCCGTGTGCGGACATGTCTGCCCGATTCCAGGTCGAACTCGTAAAGCTGCAATCCGTCTTCGCTTGGAACCCGGAAGCTGCCGCTCGAAGCTCCCCAACTGGCTTGATCGCCCGGCTGATACGGACTGATCGCATTAATATGCCAGTAGTATACTGACGCATTCAGCGATGGACTATAATACAATGTGCCGTCAAGACCGACAGCTACATATTGCGGACAGCCGATGTTAGCCGTTGAAGCTAACGGGCTTTTCTCAGGGAATACATCGATCATATTGCAATCGGCATATGGATTGCCCGCTCTTGTGGTCAAATATCCATTTTTGTCTATTCGCAATATTCGATTAAAATACGTATCCGACATATATATACTGCCGTCTGGCGCTAGCGCAAGCCGAAAAGCACGGAAGAAAGCGTCGGTAGCAGGACCGTCCACATCGGCTTGCCCGAATCGATAGCTTCCGTTAAGCAAATCCACTCGCTGGGCCGGCGCCGTTAACGAACCGGCGATGCGCCGGGCAATTCCGTCCTGACCGACCTTCAGAACGAAGCTACGCAAGTATTTCGGAGAAGTCGACTCCAATTGATCCTCGTGCAGAACATACAACGTCCCGTCCGGTGCAATAGCAATATCCTGTACCACCAAATACTTGTTGCTAATCAGGATATTGTCGTCTTTGCTGTTACCGCGACCTGCGATCGTCGTAAGCATACCGTCCGGATCGATCTTACGAATATACGGGCGATAACGCATAGTTACCACTTCCAAATAGTTATCCAGGAAATAAATCGTTCCATCTGGGCCAATCTCGACATCTCTCACCTCGATCGAAGCGCCTAATGCCGGAATGTCATCCACATAACGTTGGTTGGAATTATAGGTTCCCCCTCCGGCTATCGTAGTAATGATCCCGTCCGGCGACACGCGCCGGATCGCGTACGCCTCCGCAATATAGACTGCTCCGTCCGGGCCAATCGCGACGGATCTCAGGCTATTAATTCTCGCATCCGCTGCAGGGCCGCCGTCTCCATTGGTACCGCTCGCTTGCTGCTTGTTACCGGCAAATGTCGTAATGATACCATCCGTGCCGATTTTGCGTACGCGATTAGTTCCTGTCTCAACAATGAGTAGACTTCCGTCTGGATGCGGAACGACATCACCGACGATGTAATAATTAGCTTCTGGCGCCGGACCTCCGTCCCCCGTGCCCGTACCAAAGTTATCGCCGGAGAACCAAGCAGCCGTCGTTGCGTCATCGGACGGTAATTTCGTCTCGCCAAATCCGGTGAACACAGTACGCCCTTCTTTGTCGAAGAAGTGATGCGCATTCAGGCTCCAGCCCGCGATTCCTTGTTCTTCATACGGATTGAGCGGACTTTCGATATCCGTTCGATAGCTTGTGGTTAGCGTCAGATTCCGCCCGTCTTGGCTACTACGACCTATTTTAGTGCCCGTTCCAATTCTACCGAATGAAGAGTTAAACTCGGTTGGAGATGCATAAAATTGCGCTGGATAAATATAAGTGATGCTGACATCTGCCGAATATCTTCCGTATAAGGAACGCCCATAGCCATCTTTACCGTCCCACTCAAACGTGTACACCTGATTCGGTGTCGGTGACAACGGAACAAATATACGCTTGCCTTGTACGACAATCTCCAATTGAATGCCCAACAGCGAACCCGGCATCGTATCGGACGTTACCGGAATTTCCAGCGTGGAGCGGCTGCGATAACCAGGCGTCCGGTCACTGCTGTAATACATTGTTAGACTCGTGCCGGGAATTTCAATCGACTGACCTAGCGACTGATTCTCGCAGCCGATAATCGAACCTTTCTTCTTGCACGGATCTTCGCGTCCCTCTTTGTTGTTCCGATTGTCTTTATCATTATCTGTAGGCGGCGCTTCAGCATCGTCCGGCGGACCGTACGGCCAGTTGCAATCCCATGGCGTAAAGTGATTGATCGGCGAGCGCCAGAAGGATTGGCCTTCGGTATACATTTCGGCCAGACGCTGCAATTCCGCATCAGTGATCCCAAGTGCTGTCAGCTTGGTGCCGCTGTCGGCTACATTGTCACCGTCCACATCGAGCTGGGCCATGCCATTGCTTACTTCAACCACTTGGACGATACGCCCGTTCTCGGAGGGGACCCATACTCCTTGCTTCCTGTCATAGTAGCCGATTGGCACAGCTCCGCCGACCGGAAACTCCAGGAAGTTGTCGACATACAGATAAGTCGGCTGATTAAACCTCACTTCCGTCGCGCCAGCGACAACTGCTTCGTCAACGGACAGCTCTACCGCATAGGTATACCCGACGAATGTCGGCAATTCTCCCGGCATTGCGGCCGGTCCTCGATCGCCAACTGTGTATTCAGTGGCACGCACATTTAAGCTGTCCAGCGGCTGAGTCGTCCCGTCCGGCATTGTCATCGTAGCGGTCGTTCCCGGAGCGAACAGAATCGTAGCCTGCCGCGAACCGGCTTCGTCCGTCACGACACTGCCGCGAGCCACCTGATATTCGGTCGGCTCATCCATCTGAATGGTCGTCACTTGCGTATCGTATGGCTTCATTGCAATGTCCGGAAGCCAGCCATATTCCTTCCATGGCGCCAGCACTTTCCGCTGCAGCGGCATATAGCCTTCCCGCTCGTAATCGACCGTCAGTATTCCGCCGCCGTTCACCGCCATATCGAACGTTCCGTCGATCCGGGTCAGCGTCTGTCCGAACTCCGGGCGATTCAGAATCGTCACTTGCACTCCTGGAAGCGGCTGACCGTCTTCATCGGTTACAATGCCGCGCAGCACGGCTACGCGCTCGGGCTTCATGACATCTGCCGCAACGCCGGTTTGAATCGGCTCATCGCCGGTGTACAGGAAGTCGATCGTATCGATGAACGGCGCAATGCCGTTGTCTGGAAGTGCGGGAACCGTCATCGTGGAAGGAACCGCCGAGATCGCCGCCGATTTGTCCGACTCGTTGCCGCTGGCATCTATTGCCGTCACGGCAAACGTATACGTGTGTCCCGGCGTCAGTCCGGTAACAGTATAGGATGCGGCAGGACCGATCTCCGTTCCCCCGTCCCACGTTGCGCCCCCGTCCGTGGAGCGGTATACGATATAACCGTCCAAATCTTCTTCGATATTCGCCGTCCAGAACAAAGCGATTTCTCCGTTGCCGGATACGGCCCCGAGGCCGCCCGGAACCGCCGGCGGAACGGTATCCTCAGCAGCATTCGGCGTCGCTTCCGCATAATCGGAACGATCGGATTCATTGCCGCTCAGATCGTAGGCAGACACGGCAAACCAATACGCATCCCCGTTCGTGAGTCCGGTTACGGTATAGGACGTTGTATTCCCGGCGTCTGCCGTCTCGCTCCAGGTGTTCCCTTGATCGACGGACTGATAGATTTTGTAGCCGCCCAAATCCGGCTCCTCGTTTGCCGTCCAGGACAATCCGACCTCATGGGTGCCCGCGACAGCAACCAAACCCGCAGGCGCTTCAGGAGCAACCGTATCCCGAGGGCTTTCCGGCGTCGCCGACACCGTTGCCGAGAGAGAAGATTCATTGCCGTTGATGTCGTAAGCGGAGAGAGCGAAACGATACGTCGTATCGTTCGTCAAACCGTTCAGGATCCGTTCCGTGGCACGTCCCGCATCCTCATACACATGCCAAGCGTCGTCCCCGTCTTCGTAGACATAGAGCAAGTAACCGGCGAGATCGCTCTCCGTATTTGCATGCCAAGACAGCGCAATCTGCGAATCGCCGACCGCAGCGGACAGACCGCTAGGCGCGACGGGACGTTTGGTGTCGCTGCTGTTCTTCGCGGATATGAGCGCCCTTGCTTTAAGCCCGTCGTAGGTGACGGTCAGCAACGTCAAACCGAACTTGTGGGCTTTCAGTTCTCCATCCGGCTCTACACTTGCTACCAAAGGATTGCTTATAGCGAACGCTGCGTCCGCCGTTACGTCTGTTTTCACGCCATTCCGATGCAGCATAACGGTGAACGGTTGCTTTTGTCCAATCCTTAACACGTATTTGCTCGAATCCAGCACAATTTTACCTGTATCCGGTTTGTCAACCTGAATGACCGCCACTTCCGTCAAGCCGTCATATTGGACGGTCACCGTCGTCAAGCCGGCCTTCTTGCCCGTGATGACGCCGTTCGCAACTGTCGCAATCTGGGCATCGGATACCTGATAATCGGCCTGGCCGGTTACATCGGTGTTGCCACCCACACCGCGGGCGGTCACGGTCATCAGCGTCGTTTTTCCTTCTTCCACCTTGTAATAAGAAGCATCCAGCTTCAGTATAATGCTGCCTCCAAGTCTGCTGGCGTCCGTCTTCTGCCAGTTAGACAGCGGTGCGGGCACTGCAATGCTGACGATCAGCAGCATGCACAGCCATTTGATCCAACGCATAACCATCTGTCCCTCCTTTCCGCATGTATCTAGTCAAACAAATCATGACTGTCGATATAAGACTGATATTGTTTGATTTTCCCTCCTTCCAGCTTGTAGGTTCCCGAGAACGGATACGATTTCCGTACGCCGTCGTGCCGCGTGTAGGTCACGACTCCGCTGGATACGACAATCCGGCCATCATCGACCACATACGTTTCCAATCGATCGTGCGAGAGCGAGGTTACCTTGGAGAAAATGCCGTCCACCAGGCCTCTAATCGCTTCTCTGCCGACAGCCGGTGGGAGATTGGCAAACGTAAACGAGGCGTCTTCCCAATAATGCTCGAGATAAGCCTTCGTATCCTGCCGATCCACAATCGCCAACAGTTCTTCCGCGTTAAACGGACCCGGCTGCGGTGAAGCGGATGCCTGCTTGCGCAGTTCCTCCCATAAATCAATGCCGGGTACAAGGTACTGGATAAACTCGATGCAGGCGCCGTCATGGACCACGAATGCCGCTCGAACCTTCCCGGCGATGTAATCAAACGGTTCGTATAAGACTTGATGCCCCCGTACGGCCGCTTCGATGTTATCCACCTCAAAGCAAATATGCGGGTTCGAGCTGAGCGGTCCCCAGTTGCCGGCGGACTCCGGCGAGAAGCGCAGCCACTCAATCGCGTATCGATCCTGCCCCGGATCGGTGACCCACACGCCGGTTCCGGCATTGAAAATCTCGCCGCGGCGCGGCTGATCGGTAACAAGACCGATATGATTGAATTTGTACCTGTGATTCAACTTCTGATCCAACTTCATTTTGATCCACTCTCCTATTGGCGATTTAAGTTAAGTTCATGTCGGGTCTTCCCCCCCCAGTGATTATAAGCATATAAAACAAAACCCGAACTACTCAGTATTGAGAGTAGTTCGGGTTCATTGGCTATGGGACAGCCCTTCTATCCGTTATTCCGCAGCCATCGCTTCGGCTTTCGTCTTGTGAACGGTGCCCGGCGGATGATGCGGCGGCGCATAGATCGTATAGATTTTCAACGGTTCGTCTCCCGTGTTGATGAGGTTGTGCCAAGTTCCCGCGGGTACCATGACGGCGTAGCCCTCGGAAATCTGCTGCACGTTATCCAGCCTGTCTTTGTCCTTCCCCATCCGGACGACGCCTCGTCCCTCTTCGATTCGAATGAACTGGTCGGTGTCCGGGTGTACCTCCAGACCGATGTCGCCTCCGACGCCGATGCTCATCAAGGTGACTTGCAGATGATCTCCCGTCCATAGCGCGGTTCGGTAAGCGTCGTTCTGCTCCGCGGCCTCCTCGATATCAATGGCTAACGGCTCCTTCCCGTAATCCTTCAACACGATTCTGTCTTCGGAACGCGTGATTCCCGGATGCGCCGAGGGATATGGATAAGTCCCGGGATATCGGTAAGCAGCGGGGTATCCGAGCGCATAGCCGTAGTAATAGTACGGAGCGTTAATGCCGGCGGTGGTCGGATAAGCGACGGGGGCAAGATACATTTGATTTCCCTCCATAGGTTGATAAATCCATCATATGCCTATGGGCGAAATCTGCTCCCTTCGCACGCGGCTGCCGCATCGATTACGTCAAACGATACTTCTGCACGAGCCGGCGCGCTTCGCGCCTATCGATAACCTGCAGCTTGTTCAAAATGTTGGAGACGTTGTTGGCCACCGTCTTCGCACTGATCTGCAGACGCTCGGCGATTTGGGCATTCGTGTCGCCGCGGGCGATCCGGATCAGCACTTCCGCTTCCCGACGGGTCAATTCCTCGAAGATCGGAATCGCGGACAGTTCCGCTGCCGCGGCCGGATCGTCTTCCCCCGTGCCGGATTCGGCTGTCGGCTGCGACGGAGCGGCCTGCGCCGCGAAATGCCGCATCATGCGCTCCGCGACGCCCGTACCGAACACGGCTCCTCCGCTGCCGACCATGCGGATCGCCTGAAGCAGCTCCTCTTCCTCCGCATCCTTCAGCACGTAGCCTCTGGCTCCGACCCGCAGCGCGGCAAACACCGAGTGGTCGTCGCGGTACATGGTCAGCATAAGCACCGATACGGACGGACACCGCTCCTTGATCACCTGCGTCGCTTCAATGCCGTTCATGCCGGGCATGCGAATATCCATCAGCACGAGATCGGGCTGCAGCCGCTCGGTTAATTCGACAGCTTCCTCCCCGCTGCATGCTTCTCCGACCACCTCCAAATCTTCGGTAGTCGACAGCAATCTTCGCACCCCGCTTCGAAACATGGGGTGATCCTCGGCGATGATAATTTTCATAATCCCACTCCTATAGAGGCAGTAAGGCCCATACGCGGGTACCTCCGCCGGCCGGCCGGTCCATGCCGCATTCACCGCCGATCTCGGCAGCCCGTTCCCGGATGGACAGCAGCCCGATTCCGCCGGACGTCCCGTAATCGGACCGGCTCGCTACGCCGATGCCGTCATCGGTCACTTCGACTCTCAGCCGGCTGTCTCCGTCGAGGCTGAGATGGATTTCGCATACGCGGGCCTGAGCATGCTTGACGACGTTGACGATCGATTCCGTGACGATGCGATAGACGGCGACCTCTACCGCGGCGCTTAGTCCGGGCAGCGTCTCCGGCGGCTCGAACCGGAACTCCGGGCCCGGCCGCTCCCCGGCGCCCGCGATCAGCGCGGCGGAGTGGGCCATCTCCTCCATCCGGGCGCGAATCGCCCCTATCAGCCCCAGCTGGTCCAGCGCCGTCGGCCGCATGTCGCGAACGAGCGTCCGGATATCCTCGACGGAGGCGCGGATCATGCCTCCCAGCTCATCCAGCATGGCCGACGCGGCGGCGGGATCCCTGTCCACGAACTTGCGCGCGGTCGCCGCGTGAAGCGCCAAGGCGGCCAGCTTCGGCGCCAGATCGTCGTGCAGGTTATTCCTCAGCCGCCTCCGCTCTTCTTCCCTGGCAAGAACCAGCCGCTCGCGCGAATCCTGCAAATCCTCGGCCAATCTCGTCATGCTCCGCAGCATATCGGCATTGTTGACGATAGGCGCGATATGCCGCAGCAGCACCTGCAGGAAAATCTCGTCTTCCGCGGAGAAAGCTTCTCCTTCCGAACGGCAGGCTGCATACAGCGTGCCGAGAGTCTTCCCTTGCAGCACGATGGGGAACGCCTGCGCCGCGGATCGTTCGCGAAGCGCTCCGGCCTGCGCCAGCAGCGTCTCCTGCCCGGCTATGCCGACGGCAATGCCGGCGTAGGGCAAGCGAAGCGCCTCCTTCACTTGGCGGGCGGCCGCTTCCAGCATCTCTTGCGGTGTAATCGGCTGCATCATACGGTTTCCCAACTCCAGCAGCACGGCGTAAGGATCGTCGTGGCGCCCTTTCATCCAACGGTTCACCAGCCGCTGCAGCCGCTCTTTGAGAGGGCCGAATGCCGCGGCCACGATGCCGGTCGCGATCAGCGAGACGATATAGTCGTTGCGATGGTCGATCAGAGCGCCCAAGTACAGGACGATCGCCGTGTAGATCAGCACCACGCAGACGGTGAGCGCTCCGTACAAGATCGTCCGGTTTACGAGCGGATTGATGTCCCACAGCCTTTTGCGCAGCACAGCCAGCGTGAGCGTTGCCGGAATGGCGGACAGCACCAGATGAAGCGAGGCATTCAGTCCGATGAAGTACGAGGCTCTGCCCTGATGGAATTCCGGCTCGAACAGCATAGTGACGAAGCAGTAGCCGGCAATTCCGACGGCGACCCCGTAGACGACCCACTTCGTCTGCTGACGCTCGGCGGGCGACGAGACGCGGCGAAACCGGTAAGCTTGGGCGCTGATAAGCAAGCCCATCCAGCACAGAAACCAGATCAATTGCCAATAATCCGGCCAGCCTGCGCTCTCCCAGAAGTTCCCCCCGTATGCGAGGTTCGCGACAACGAATGCGGTCACCGGCAGCAAAGCCCAACGAGACCACGAAGGAGCGAACCGGCCGTTGGGGAACAGCAGACAAAACAGCGACAGGGAAATCCAGCCGATCGCCGATACTCCGTCGAACCACAGCCTCGTCCAGGACTCGGGAGCGGTGCCCACAACCGCAAGCACCGGGAACGACGTGCCGAACGATACCATCGCCAGCGCCGCCACGATGCCCATCGGCTCGCGGGCGCCTTTCCACAGCAGAGTCGCTGCGGAAGCATAGTAAGCCGCGGTCAAGGCGCAATCGATCGCGACGAGGGCGGCCGCCGTCGTGCGAGCGGTCAGGAACCCCCCGCCAAAGGCAAGCGGAGGCACGGACAGGCCGCAACCGTCGGCAAAGCATTGCGCCAGAAGCGCATCGTAATAGGCCGGTATTGCTTTCGCATACAAGGCGGCTGTCGCCGCGAAGAAGAGGCCGACGAGCAGCCGCAGAATTCGCATCGTTTTCATGCTTCTATTATAAGGCTTTCCCGGGTTATCCGAGCGTGCACTGCGTGAATTTCCCGATTTTTTCCCGTGCTCCCGAAACCGGGAGCCGATCTTCCTGCCGAAGGATAAGGGCCTCCTCTTTCGAACGACCGGAGCGGCGAATAAGATTAGGGGCAGACGAAAACAAAGGAGTCGATTTACTGTGAGCATTGACGCAAGATCGATCAAATGGTTGGCTATCATCTGTCTATTGGCCGGGACAGCCCGCATGGGCATGACGCCGACGGCGTTGATCTGGGGAACGGACAGCCTGCCCGAGCTCGTATGCGGCTATATTGCCTGCATCCTGATGTCGATTGGCTCGATTGTGTTTTACACCGTGCAGGCAAAGGAAAGCGGCGCGCTCGGCCTGATCAGCGTCCTGTCCATCACGCTGGGCAATATCATGACGGCGGCGTTCGTCTTCTCCACCTTTGCCGTAACCGACCCGTCGCAATTGTCCGGCGAAGCCCCGATGGTTATGGCGTCGTCGCTGATCAGCCTGGCCGCCTTGACGGGAGGCACCGTGCTGTTCGCATTCGTCACCTATCGGGCCAAGGTGTTTCCGCGCTGGATCGTGGGTCTTCTCATCCTCATGCTGCTGTTCATGTTCGTTCCCATTGCGGAGTACAAATTTTTCGCGCTGTTCTGGGGATTGACTTACGTCGGTACGGGTTACTGCATCTGGAGGGGAAAGCTGCGGCAGGCCGACTCGTAATCGGAACGTCCCTGCGCATCGGAGAAGAAGCCCTCATCTGCCATCTCTGGAGCCTTGGATTGAAAGATAAGGAGAAATAGAGTACGTTAATGAGGAAAACATACCTCATCCGACAAGTCTTAAAGTACAAGGAGATTGCGATGTACTTCTATCTGATTATCGCGGCGGCTCTGGTCATTGATATCGCGACCAAGGTCGCGATCCGCATGCAGCTCGAGCTGGGACAGACGGCAGAAATTCCGGGCATCGGCTTCAAGCTGATCCACCTCGTCAACACGGGCTCTACCGGCAACCTGTTCCACGGGTGGGGAAGAGCCCTTGCCGTTCTGGTGCTTGCGCTGACGGCCGCGGCGATCTACATGCGGCAGAAGGGCAAGCTGCGCGGAACGTTCGTGCAGGTCTGCACAGCCCTCATCATCGGCGGCGCGCTCGGCAACGCCATCGATCGGCTCCTGTACAATCAGGTGACCGACTTCCTCTATTTCTCCGAAATGGCGACGATGAATTTCGCGGATATCTGGGTGTTCGCGGGGGTGCTGCTGCTGATCGTTCAGCAGATCGTTCAAGCGTTTAGACCGGCAAAAGCCGCTTAGCTTCGGCAACAGATCAGTACTCCGCACACGCCAATGTGATCGTTAACGACGACCGCATTGGCCGCTTGGGCTTCAGGCTCCCCTTTCCCGTGCAGCCATCCTCGCAACTCTTTTTTTACTCCATTACTCCTCTGGTCTATCCCGTTCGCTCAGATTGCGAAGCACGATCTTCAGCAACTCCAACAACTGGTCATACCGTTCGTCGGAAATGCCCTTGCGGGTCTGATTCTTGACGCGCCCGAGCGCCTCCTGCACCTTCGGAACGACTTCGCGTCCCGCTTCCGTCAAGTAAAGCAGCTGATAACGGTTGTCGGCCGGATCCGCTTCTCTCCGCACGTATCCTTCGGCTTCGAGCTTGGCGATCGCCTTGGCGGTCGTCGTCTTGTCGATCAGCAGTCTCTCGCTCAGCGCTTTCTGAGTGAGGGGTTCCTTGGACGCTATCGCCATCAGAAAGATGTATTGCCCGCTTCCGATTCGATAAGGAGCAAGCTCGCCGGAGATCAACACCTGCATGTGGCGATAAATCGCCGAAATATACGGACCGTGGGATTCCGTTGCGTCCTTCCCGGCTGCGGCCGGCTTTTGGCGTTCAGTCAAACGACTCCCTCCTTCGTCAATAGAGTGTTATTGCAACTAACTCAAGAATACTGCGCGCAGGAGGCCATTGCAACTATTTTCACAACGGTGGATTTGATGAAGAGAATGATTCTACGGTTGTCCTGGCAAACTCATCTAAATTAGAATAAAGACTATACGCAAGCAAAACGCCTTAGACGTCCTTGGGACGATGAATGCGTTTTGTCGGAGACGGTTCAGATAAGGATAGCGAATTGTATACTTGCTGAATCGTCAATGAAAACGGAGCTGCCTTGCCTACTAATCTATCAATCTTGCGGATAACCTTAATCCAGCCTGCGGGAGGGCACAATGGGGAAAAGAAGATTCGGTCGAATAGCGGTATGGACGATAGTCTTCAGCATGCTGCTCGGAATGACGGCGGCAATGGCTGCGCCAAACACCGCCTACGCGGCGGAAGAAGCCGGAACGGTGTGGGCCGGCCTGTCCGATACGGAATACGTACCGGGAGAAGTCATCGTCAAGTTCAAGGAGCAGCGTTCGGCACGAGGCTTAATGTCGGGGCTTTCCTTCGAGTCGACGGCCGAACAAGCGGGTATCGAACTGAATCAAACGCAGCAGTTGGCCAACGGAGCCGCTGTCTATGAGACGGGCGGAGAGGTATTGGAGACGGTCGCGGCTTTGCAGGACGACCCTCGGGTAGAGTACGTGCAGCCGAACTTCATATACCGACTGACCGGATTTCCAGACGATGCTCCCGACGACGCCGATTGGGCCGCCCAGTGGGGAATGCATACCGATACATACGGCGTAAACGCGTTGGAGGCTTGGACCTATACGACGGGAAATCCGGACATCATCGTCGCGGTCATCGATTCCGGCGTCAATTACGACCACCCGGATCTTCAAGGACAACTGACCGAGCTTAACGGCACCAACTTTGTCCCTAATGCAAACTATAACGTGAATCAACCGATGGACACCGATAACCATGGCAGCCATGTAAGCGGCATTATCGCGGCCGCGGCGAACAACGGAATCGGGATAGCGGGCATAGCTCCATCCGTCCGTATTTTGCCGATCAAGGCCAAGGAAGACGGCAATGCTTACATGGACGGAGTCGCCATCTACGAGGGCATCGCATTGGCTGCGGCACGCGGTGCGAAAGTCGTCAACATGAGCTTCGGAGGCGGCTTCCTGGATCGCTTAATGTACGAGCTGATCCGGGACCACCCGGATATTACGTTCGTCGCCGCGGCCGGCAACGACGGGATGGACAATGGCGAATTCTCCGTCTTCCCGGCCAACTTTACCGTGTACAACGAACAGGGAGGAATAAGTTATCCGGCCTTGCCCAACATCGTGTCGGTGGCGGCCTTGAACTCTGTCGGCAACCTGGCCGGCTTCTCGAATTACGGAAAACCCGAGATCTATATGACCGCGCCGGGCGACGGCATTCGGAGCACCTGCGCGAGTACGCCCTACTGCAACATGAACGGCACATCGATGGCTGCGCCGTTCGTATCCGGGGCCGCGGCGCTGCTGTACGCCCTGGACGACAGCTTGACGCCGGCCGAAGTCATCGGCTTGCTGATCGATCGCGCGACGCCGCTGGCCTCCCTGACCGACAAAACCAAGTTCGGCAGCACGTTGAATTCGGCGGCTTCGGTCGCCTATCTCGCCAACCGGGCATCCGCGGCAACGGCGTCGCCGGAATCCGGAGCCGTCTCCAGAGGGACGCCCGTCGCGCTAAGCACCGACACCGAGAATGCGGATATTTATTATACGGTCGACGGCAGCGAACCGACGGAGGTTAACGGCTTCCGTTATGAAGGACCGATTGCGGTGGAGACGCCCGTCACGATACGGGCTCGCGCATACGCCAACGGTAAGTTCCATAGTAAAACCTCCTCCTTCGCCTATACATTGCGAAGCGACACTGCCAGCTTAAGCGCCTTATCCGTTAGCGCCGGAGCGTTAAGCCCCGCATTCGCGCCGGAAGAGACCGAATATACGGTAGACGTAGCCAATGACGTGAACGCAATCGAGGTCACGGCGGAGGCCAGCGATTCGAATGCCGCCCTGCAGCTTAACGGCGGAGCGAGCGTAACCGGCTCGGTCTACGGATCGATCGCCCTCGAAGTCGGCAACAATCCAATCAAAGTGAAGGTCACAGCCGAAGACGGCATTGCAGCCGCAACTTACAACATCACGGTAAACAGGGCCGAAGCAGACGGAGGCGAGACGGTAACTCCGCCGCCAACGCCGACGACTCCGTCCACACCGTCCACACCGTCTGCGCCTTCGACGCCGCCGTCTAAGACGACATCGGAGCCGGCGCCTTCCGTCGGCCCGGGCGGTACGATTACCGCTCCGCCGAAGCTTGATTCCCAGACCGGAACGGCGGCGGCGGAAATCGACGCAGCGACGATGAGCGAGGCCATCGGCCAAGCCGAGAGCGGCAGCGGCGGGAAGATCATCGAGATCGAGATTCCCGCGATCGACGGAGCACGAACCTATGAGACGACTTTGTCGGCAAGCTCTTTGGCGGCTCTGCCGGCCGATACCCGGCTCCGGTTGCGAACCCCGGCCGGAACGTTGACATTACCCGGCAACGCGCTTAACTTGCGGACCTCGGACGGTGCGAGCAAAGCCGCTTGGAGCATTTCCTTGGAGGAGCACAGCGGAGGCAGGCCCGAGATTCGTCTGCAATTAAAGGTGAACAGCCTCCCCTATGCCTGGAGCAATGAGGATGCTCCCATGACGATATCGATCCCGTATTCGCCGACCGCGGAGGAACGGGCCGATCCGGAGCGCCTCGTCATCCGTTACATCGACAAGGACGGACAAGCAATCGCCGTGCCCAGCGGCCGCTACGATTCGTCGACCGGAACCGTGACGTTCTCCGTCACCCATTTCGGCGACTACGCCGTCGCTTACGTTCGCCGCTCCTTCGACGACCTCGAAGGGGTGAATTGGGCCAGAAAGCCGATCGAAGTGCTGGCTTCCAAAGGGATTGTCAACGGCACGTCCGCCCAATCATACTCCCCGCATGCCCAAGTCAGGAGAGCCGACTTCCTGGTCATGCTGGTGAAGGCGCTTGGATTGTCGGCGAGTGTGGAAGGCGGCGCGGACGGTCGATTCGATGACGTTCCGCAAGGCGCGTATTACGAGCAGGCCATCGGTATCGCCAAGAAGCTGGGAATTGTGACCGGAACGGGCAGCAACCTGTTCAGCCCCGGCCAGCCGATCTCCAGGCAGGACATGTTCGTCATGACGGCCAAAGCGCTGGCTATAGCCGGAGGGGAAGGTAGCGCGGAGGAATCTTCGGAGCTGAGCGCGTTCAGCGATGCGAACGACATCGCGGGGTATGCCCGGCCAAGCCTGGCGTTGCTGATTCGGGAAGGCTATGTCGCGGGCGACAAAGGAAAGCTCAATCCGCGCTCATCGACGACAAGAGCCGAGGCGGCGGTCATGCTGTACCGGATCTATTCCACGTATCGCCTGCACGAATAGTGCTCCGCCTTCCGGTGCAGCTCCCATACGTTGCAGGTTTGTAGAAATCGCATCGGGCTGACGCGCTTGTCGGGCGCAAGCCCGTCCGTCTTGACAACGTGCGCTTCGATCATCTATGATTCTCCTGATCAGGGCGAGGAAATTAAGTCGTTCGGCTAGGAGTGACCCGGCTATGGCGAAAATCCACAAACAACTGATGCACGAACTGGTGTCTCAAGAAATTCAAAAATATATCGAAGAGAAAGAGCTCCAGGAAGGGGACAAGCTGCCCTCGGTCGAGGAAATGACGAGGATGTTCGGCGTCGGCCGCTCTTCGCTGCGCGAGGCTCTTCGCCATCTGGAGACGATCGAGATCGTGAACGTCGTCAACGGCAAAGGCATCTTCGTTCGCGACGTTGGCACCTACCGCTTCGCCGGCAAAGTCAAAGTAGAGAACGAGAAGCGGTTCCTGCTGTCGATTCTGGACGTGCGGCGGGCTCTCGAAGGCAAAGCGGTTGAACTGGCGGCGAGGCGGATCACTTCGGCCCAGGTCGCGGAGCTGGAGGAGATTTTGCGCGAATACGACAAGCTGAGGGAAGCCGACCTCGACACGTCGAAAATCGATTTGGCGTTCCACCGCAGCGTCATGCGCGCGGCGTCCAATCCGATTCTATTCAGCGTGCTTGAGTCGATCTCCGGCATGTACGAGAAATTCTTCAACGAACCGCTCGGCGACAAGCGTCTGTTCGACGAGACGTACCCTTATCACCGCACGATGTTCGAGGGCATTGCCGCCCGCGATCCGAAGAAGGCGCTGTCGGAATTCGACAAGATGATGAACCGGATCGAAGAAATTATCAAAACCTATTAAAACTCGCGGCTCTGCGTCCCTCGTATTCTAGCAGAGCTTTACAATTCAAGAAATAAGTATTGACGCCATTTAACAGTTTCTTTACACTTATACCTATCAGACAGGATGACTGTCAGATTGCTGTACATTTGAGGTCGATTTGGAAAAAGGAGGCCGAAAAGAGATGACGGTAAAGAAAAGGGCAAAGGCATTAACGGGGACGGTAGCAGGGGTGATGTTGTTCAGCGTCCTGGCGGGCTGCGGCGGCAACAGCGGCAGCAAAGCGGAGCCTTCCGGAAGCAGCGGCGCCAGCGGCAACGCAGCGGAGAAACAGGTGAAGCTGCGGATGATCGAGAGCTTGACGAGTCCCGACCGCACGACTTACTTGAAGGAAATGCTAGCCAGATTCGAATTGCAAAACCCGAACATCAAGGTCGAGTTGATCTCGCCTCCGTTCGATCAGGCCGACAACAAGATCAAGACGATGCTGGCGGCCAAGCAGGATCTCGACGTGCTCGAGGTACGGGACCTGACGGTAGCCGAATTCGTCAACAACGGCTACATCGAGCCGCTTGGCGAATACGTGGCCAGTTGGTCGGAATACAACACGATCACCGACGTATCCAAGTCGGTCGGTTCGCTGGACGACAAGCTGTACTTCGTTCCGAACGGAATGTATCAGCGTCAGCTGTTCTATCGCGCCGATTGGTTCAAGGACGCCGGGCTCACTCCGCCCACCAACTACGAAGAGCTTGTTGAAAGCGCAATCAAGCTGACGGACCCGAACAAGAATCGCTACGGCTTCTCTTTCCGGGGAGGCTCGGGAGCCAACGCCGTGCCGGATGCGATCATCCAGAATTACAACTTCGACAATATCGACCATGAGGATCCGAACTTCTTGAATGACGGCAAGACGATGTTCTCTACTCCGGAAGCCAAGCAGGCGCTGGAGCTCTACGTCAAGCTGTTCAAGGAAGGTTCGCCGAAGGATTCGATCAACTGGGGATTCTCCGAGCAGGTTCAAGCCTTTACATCGGGCGTAACCGCCATGCTGCTGCAAGATCCGGATACGATTCCGTCGCTGAAGGAGAAAATGGACATCAGCACGGTCGGCACCGCGCCGATGCCGAAGGGGCCGAGCGGCAAGTCGTTCGTGTTCGCAGGCGGCGCAGGCTGGGGCGTGACCAGCTACTCTCCGAATAAGGACGCGGCTTTCAAGCTGATCCAGTTCCTGTCCGGAGCGGAGGAGAACACCGCATTCGCGAAAGCGACCGGACTCGTTCCGATTCATACGAGCGCAAGCGAAGACCCGTTCTTCCAGGACGCGATGTACAAGTCGCTGCTGGAGATGGGAGGCAAGCCGGACGAGTACGTCAATCTTAAAGCGAACACGAAATATCCGGGTACGGGCAAATGGGGGCAAGTCGCCATGGAGACTGGCCAAGCGATGCTTCTGGGCAGCGCGTCCATCGACGATACTTTGAAAAAGTGGGACGAATACTGGGCGAAGGAAAGAGAGAATTACAACGCCAAATAGGCTCTGTCAGACGGGCGATGGGCGGCGGCTGCCGTCCATCGTCACCTTTCTCGATCAAAGGTGGAGATCTTCATGAACGGTCGGCTTTCTTTCCTGTCGAGGCGGCGGTTGGCGGGCTCGCGCAACTCGTCTCGCAAGTTCATCGCGTTAAGCTTGCTGCCGGCCGTGCTGTTGGTAGCAGTCTTTACGTATTACCCGTTCGGGCGCGGAATTGTGATGGCTTTCCAAAACTATACGCTGTTCGACCTGACGAACGTTCGGTTTATCGGCTTCGACAATTTCAAGGGCATCTTCAGCGATCCCAAATTCCTCGATGCTCTGACTAACAGCGCGTACTGGGTGTTCTTGTCGCTCATCTTCCAGTTCGTGATCGGACTGGCGATCGCGCTGATGCTGAACAAGAGGTTTCGCGGGCGCGGCTTGTTCCAGGGCTTCGTTTTCTATCCTTGGGCGCTGTCCGGCTTCCTGATCGGCTTGATCTGGAAGTGGCTGTTCAACTCCCAGATCGGCGTCATTAACGACCTGCTGCTGCGAACGGGCCTGATCGACGAGCGGATCGGCTTCCTGTCGGACCCGCAATGGGCGATGTTCTCCGTCATCGTCGCCAACGTCTGGTACGGTATCGCCTTCTTCGCGATCATGCTGTTGGCCGCGCTGCAGTCGGTTCCTTCCGAGCTGTACGAAGCGGGCAGCATGGACGGAGCAGGCGGGATTCGCAAGCTGTTCAATATTACGCTGCCCTATATTATGCCGACGGTGCTGACAACGACGTTGCTGCGGGCGATCTGGATTTTCAACGATCCGGCGATCATCTACGGCTTGACGAACGGCGGTCCGGCGGGCAAGACTCACATTCTGTCCTCGCTGATGCTCGACCGTATTATGTACGGCGGCGATTACGGAGCGGCTTCCGCGATCGGCCTCGTCATGATCGGCCTGCTGCTGTTGTACACGATCTTCTATTTGACGGTCACGAAAGCCGGGAAACTGGGGGATTTCTAGCATGAAGCGATATTCGTTGAGAGGATTAAAAGTCGTCTCCTTGGCCGTGTATTTCGCGCTGATGGTGTTCCCCCTTCTCTGGATCGCCATCACGTCCCTCAAGCCGCAGAAGGATATTTTCACGTACCCGATCCGCTATTGGCCGGAAACTCTGACTTGGCAAAACTATGCCGACATTATCCGGGTTTCCAAGTTTCAAATCTATATCGCTAACAGCTTGCTCGTGGCGCTCACGGCGGCACTGATCGTCGCCGTCATTTCCGTGCTCAGCGCCTACGTCATGGCGAGGTTCTCGTTCCGGGGACACGGCCAGGTCATGCTCGGCTTCTTCCTGACCCAGATGCTGCCCGGATTCATCTCGCTGGGACCGCTATACATGATGATGACAAGGCTGGACTTGGTCAACACGCGTTTCTCGCTCATCTTGATGTACACCGTCGGGTTGATCCCGTTCTCGACTATATTGCTGAAAGGTTTTTTCGAGCGGATTCCGAAGAGCCTGGAGGAAGCCGCCATGATCGACGGCTGCTCGCGGCTGTCGGCGCTCGTGCGCGTCATTCTGCCGGTGATGATGAACGGCATTACCGCCACGTTTATTTTCGCGTTCGTTCAGAACTGGAATGAGTTGTTCATGGCGGTCATGTTCATCGATAATGAGGCGCTGAAGACGCTGCCCGTGGCGATGAACTCGTTCGTCATGAAGTTCGACATCGATTGGGGCGCCATGTCGGCGGGCACGATGATGTCCGTCATTCCGACCGTCGTGCTGTTCGCGATCGCGCAGCGGTATATCGTCGAAGGACTGACGCAAGGCGCGGTCAAAGGATAACTTGAACGAACCGGCAAGCACTGACGTTAGTGAAGAAAGAGGTATGCGTATCATGCATAAGGACAATCATCGAGAACGGCTCCACACGTCGGTCGCGCACGATCCGTACGATGCCAGGCACCACGGATCGATCCATATTCCGATTTACCAGACGAGTCTGTTTTCCTTCGACACCTACGAACGGTTTACGCAGGCGCACGCGAACGAACAGCAGCGGCATGTCTACTCCAGGGGGAACAACCCGACCGTACGGTATCTCGAAGACAAGCTGGCTGAGCTGGAAGGCGCGGAGATGTCCAAATGCTTCGCGTCCGGCATGGCGGCGATCTCGTCGACGATTCTGTCGAACGTGAAGGCAGGCGACCATGTCGTCTGCATCGATCAGGCTTACGGGCCGACGCGGCATTTCCTGCAGCATTATGTGGCCCGGTTCCAGGTGGAGACGACGTTCGTAGACGGCCGCTCCCTCGAGGCGATCGAAGCCGCGCTGCAGCCGAATACGAAGCTGCTGTATCTGGAGAGCCCTTCTACGATGCTGTTCCAGCTGCAGGATCTGGCCGCTTGCGCCGCGCTTGCCCGCAGCCGCGGCATCGTCACCGTGATCGACGGCACGTGGGCGACTCCGGTGTTCCAGCGTCCGCTGGCGCTCGGAATCGATCTGGTCGTTCACTCGATCACGAAGTACATTTCCGGACAGAGCGACAGCATGGGAGGCGTCGTCAGCGGCTCGAAAGAGCTGGTCGGCCGAATCGCCGAAGGGGAATACATGATGCTCGGCGGCATCATGACGGCGCATACGGCCGCGCAGGTGGAGCGCGGCTTGCGAACGCTGCCGCTTCGGCTGGAACGTCACGAGCGCAGCGGGCTGAAGGTCGCCGAGCATCTGCTCCGGCAGCCGTACGTGCTGCGCGTCAACCATCCCGGTCTGCCCTCGCATCCGCAGCATGAATTGGCCAAGCGGCAGATGGACGGCACAAGCGGCCTGTTCTCCTTCGAGTCCTCCGAGTCTCACGAGACGATGCGGTCGTGGGCCGACCGATTGCGCTACTTCAAGATCGGGGTGAGCTGGGGCGGCTTCGAATCGCTGGTCAGCGCGAACCCGACCTCGGCCGATCACGGGGTTCCCGGCGCGCGCAGCCTGGTGCGGCTTCATATCGGCCTGGAGAGCCCGGACGATCTGATCCCCGATCTGGACGAAGCGTGGGCGCAGACGGCGGCGGCTGAAGCTGCGGCGGTTGGGCGTTCCGGCCAGTGACAAAGGAGCTGAAAAAGAAGGGCATCCATTTTCCGGGGGGCTAATCTTGACCGGCAGCGATTAAGAATGAGCGAAACCGATAAGCCCGCTGAGCGCACTAGCGTTGCATAAATGCTCACATAGTGAACTGGATTGTATTCCTATTACTTTGATTTCATATATTTACAGTTCCATTCTAGCCACTCAA
>NZ_PVYW01000031.1 GCF_003001675.1 Cohnella sp. SGD-V74
TTGGGAGCAAGCTCCCTCCTAACTCCGCTCGACTTGCATGTATTAGGCACGCCGCCAGCGTTCGTCCTGAGCCAGGATCAAACTCTCCATGAAAGTTGAAGCCGAAGCTTCTTAATCACAGAGCCTTTGAGGCTCATGATTTACAACTGGTATTGCTTGTTGTTTCTTACGCTCAATGTTCAGTTTTCAAAGAACAATCGGTGTTTCTTTATTTCGTCACCGCGTTAACAGCGACCTTTATAATGTATCACAACTGACTACCTCTTGGCAACACTTTTTTTCAAACATCTTTTTGGCCGCCATTTCGAAGCTTGTCAGCTCGTCCCCTCAAAAGCGGGGCGAAAGCTAATTTATCACAGATCGCCCATGCCGGTCAAGCCTTAAATTCGATTTTCTCAAGATTTATGGCTTTTCGGCTTCAGACCCAGCGCATACCGGGATAATTCCCGCGGCGGAGCGATACGGGCGTACATGCGGAAGATGATCTTATACCGCCTTGTAATGGCGTCCTTCACCGGTCCGTCCAACCGGCGATCGCTCATATCGAGCAGCATCTCGTCCATCTCCTTGCGGAGCAAATAGTCGAATTCCTTGCATTCCTTGTCCGTAAACATCATACCGAGCATAGAGCGCGAATCCTCCCGTGATTAAGCAGCTTAGAGGGCCGGAACTTTCGCACTGCGATGACCTCGTTGGGAACGCTCCGGCGTGTTCTACTGTTATGCTCCTTTTCTGGCAACTTTATGACATCGGCTCATGGAATTCGCTCGACTCGGCGTTAAGGCTTCATTAGCCAATAAGTGATCGTGCTCTCTACGACCGCCCCAAGCAGCAGAAATACGACGATAACAATCAATGCCGGCACCGACCCCGTCGCCGTCCGAACGAACGGCTGCCAAGGCTCTTTCCTCCCGAAGGCGGACCCGAAAATCCCCCCGAGCAGAGTCAAACCGAATCTGATCCCGAACGCGCACGCCAGAAATACCGCAGACAGCTCCAGAATCCCGTGCGGAAGCAACCCTTTTACGACAAGCATGAATACGTTCTCCCCGCTCGCGGAGAAGCCCGACAACAAGTAGCCCAGGATCATTCCGTTGAGCACCAGCATGGAGATCGGCATCAAGCCGGCCACGATCCCGAATCCCATCGCCATAATCGTCTTAAGAATGTTGTTCGCGGTGATGAGCAGGAAAGCCGTCCATTCCGGATTGTCGGATGTGCGGATCGAATTCGAGATGCCTTCGAGCCCCTTCATCTGCTGCTCCAGATATTCCGTTGGCGCATTCGGCGTTCCCCCGATGACCATTCCGGCGAAAAACAAAATGATCGAGAATATGAAATACGGACGAATTTCCTTCCATGTAAGCAGCAGTCCTGCGCGCGTAAACATAACCTTCCCCCATTCGGCCTACTAATCGACCATTCTCAACGTGCGTGATCAAAAGCGGGCTTTTCGAACTGCCGCTATATGAATATCTCTATGGGTCAAGCATACATTGATAGTATCCAAGTCGGCGGCTAGTCCGTGATATACGCGAAGGCCAAGCCGTTAGACCACCCCACTCCGGAAAGGAGCCGATCGAATCCATGAATCATTTTTTCGTATTTAACGGACGGCGCATTAAAAAAGCATTTTTTCTGACCGTGGCGGCCATTCTATCCATAGCCGTCATTTGGGTCGAGAAAAACAATCTGAGCGTCTTCGCTCCCCATCCCCCGGCTGCCGTGTACAACGTGCCGACGGACCGCAAAGTGATTGCGCTGACGTTCGACATCAGCTGGGGAGAGAAGCGGGCCGAACCGATTATTGAGGTGCTTAAGGCGAAGAACGTGCAGAACGTCACCTTTTTCCTGTCTTCACCTTGGAGCAAAGCCCATCCCGACCTCGTCAAAAAGATCGCGGAGGCCGGTTACGAGATCGGCAGCCACGGCCATAAGCACGATAACTACAGTCAATACAGCGACGAGGAAATTCGCCGGCAAATTACGATAGCGGACGGCATTTTGCGGGAGGCTACCGGCAAGTCCCCTACGCTGATCCGACTTCCTAATGGAGATTTCGACAAGCGCGTGCTGCGCATCGCCGACGAGCTCAATTATAAAGTCATTCAGTGGGATACCGATTCCTTGGATTGGAAAAACCCCGGGGTGGATACGATCGTGAACCGGGTCGTCGAGAGCGCTCACGAAGGCGATATCGTCCTGCTGCACGCCAGCGACTCCAGCAAGCAGACGCACGAGGCGCTGCCGGTCATCATCGACCAATTGCGCGCCAAAGGATACGAATTCGTAACCGTATCCCAGCTGATCAACCAGACGGAGACGAAGAGCAAAGTCGTGCAGGACCGTTCCGCCTGGAACGAGCTCGCTTCCCCGTACTTTATTTAGCGGGCGCTGCGACAGGCTGAGCTTCGGCGCGTTGGCCCAATATTTTGTGCAATTGCATGATCTGGTATCCGTTGCAGATGAACAGCGGAATCAGCTGGTACAGCAGCGAAGAGATATCGCCCGTTCTGAACGCGGGAATCGATTCGAGCACGGTGATCGCGACCATGAAGAAGATCGTCGGAATCCAGGCTCCGCCGGACGTCTGACTGACCTTAAACCATGCGACCAGCGCCGAACCGGCCAACAGAGCCAGCGGAACGACCCAGAACGTCATCGTCGGAAAATTCGAGTCGTATGTCCAATAGCCGATCTCGATCAGAACGAATAATGCCACAAACCCTTGAATCGCCACCCAATAATAAGGACGCTTGAAAATGCTGCGCGCGATATAATTCAACATCATATATGCGAAAAAGCCCATATGCGCGAAAGCGCCGAAAGTCATTCCGATCAGTGCCATCATCAGCACGTAAGACAGCCACCCGCTCGCCTCGACGTTGCGAAAGTCGGGATTGAACAATTGAATGCACACGCTTCCGACTACAGTAACGATGGCACCGATCAGAATCGTCATGCCGAATAATTTCATCCATTTGCGTAAGCTCAAGTCCGGAAACCTCCTCTAAGTGATCAACTTACATTTTACCATGAACAAGCTAAAAAGCCATGAACAACTCCTTATATTCACAAGGTTGTCGAAGCATACTACAGCCATAAACCCTATGATGGGAGTGGTCGGTATGCGATATCGCTTGCGATGGTTCGGATGTCTGCTTGGCGCTTCCCTCCTGTTGACGTCTTGCGGTCAGGAGTCCGGAGGCGGAGGCGGCGGACAAGTCAGCTACAAAGAAGTCAAATCGATGGTCATTGACATCCTCGGTTCCGAAGAAGCCCAGAAGGCGATGGAGAAAGCCTCCACCGCTCAATACGGCGAAAGCACGCTGCAGATGAAAAGCATGACCCCTTCGGATCAGGCTCAGGTCAGATTGGCCGTCAAGGACGTCCTGACCGCGCCGGAATATTCCACCGTACTGGAAAGCATTATGCGCGACCCC
This sequence comes from Cohnella sp. SGD-V74, assembly GCF_003001675.1. Taxonomy (GTDB): domain Bacteria; phylum Bacillota; class Bacilli; order Paenibacillales; family Paenibacillaceae; genus Cohnella. Next base: position 3,444 of record NZ_PVYW01000031.1, read on the forward strand.
AAGTTCGCGGGAGAATTCGCCAAAGCGGTCAGCAAGGACAACAAGCAGATTCATAAGGACTTGATGAAGGATCCGTCTTATCAGAAGGAACTCGTAGATATGTTTAAGACGCCGGAAATGGCGAAAGTCCTTAGCGATTCGATGAAAAATCCCGACGTCCGCAAAGTGATCATGGGTTCGGTCACCGAGCAGATGCAGAATCCGCTGTTCAAGCTGGAGATCATGAAGCTGCTGCAAAGCGTCGTGAAGGAAGAGCTGACTCCTAAGCCTCAGAAAAAAGAGGAAAAGAAGGAGGAAGGCGGAGAAGGCGGCGGCGAGGAAAGCGGAGAAGGCGAAGGCGGCGAGGGTGAGTCGGAAGGCGAGGGCGGCGGCGAAAGCGAGTCGTAATGGAGAAAAAGGGCTGTTCCTGATCGGCGCCAATCGCCGAGAGGAGCAGCCCTTCTCTTCGTTTATTTACCGCAGCGTTCGATGATCGTTTGCGCCAGAGCGAGGTACTCCCGCCCGATCTCCGAATCGGCTTTGTAGACCGACGGAGAGAAGTCGGGTTCGGCGGGGTGGTTGTCGGGAGCCCCAAGCGGGAACTGCGCCAGCAAGTCGGTGCCCAGCGTCTCGGCCAGCTTGCCTCCGCCTCCCCGGCCGAATACGTACTCCCTCTCCCCCGTCGCTTTGCTCTCGAAATAAGACATGTTTTCGACGACGCCGATGATCTCGTGATTCGTCTTGATCGCCATCGCCCCGGCGCGGGCCGCGACGAAAGCGGCCGTCGCGTGCGGCGTCGTTACGATGATCTCCTTGCTCTGAGGGATCATCTGATGGACGTCGAGCGCTACGTCTCCCGTTCCCGGCGGCAAGTCGAGCAGCAAGTAATCGAGCTCGCCCCAGTCGATCTCGGCGAAGAAGTTGCGCAGCATCTTCCCAAGCATCGGGCCGCGCCATACGATCGGGCTGTTGTCTTCGACGAAGAACCCCATCGAGATGACCTTCACTCCGAAGCGCTCGATCGGTTTGATCTTGTCTCCGACCTGCACCGGACGCTCTTCGATCCCCATCATATCCGGCACGCTGAACCCGTAGATATCGCTGTCGATCAAGCCCACGCGCTTGCCTTGGCGCGCCAGGGCGACCGCCAGATTCACCGTAACGGTCGACTTGCCCACGCCGCCTTTGCCGCTGGCGATCGCGATGAACTCTACGCCGCTCTCCGGGTGAAGAATCGTGTGCCGCTCCAGACCTGCTCCGTGTCCTCTGACCGGCGCTTCCTGCGCTTTCGCCTGTGAACCCGCGGACGCGGAACCCGCCTCCCCCTGGCCGCCCTGCGCTTCCGCCTGCTCGCGCTCCGTCATCGCGCGAATGCGAATATGAGGCTTGCCTTCGATCAGGCCAGAGAGCGCGTTAACGACGTCCTGCTCCACGCCGGCGGCCTGTCCCATGCTGTCCGGATGAAGCACGACGGTCAGCGAGACGGACGCTTCCCGAATCATCATATCTCGAATCAGCCCCAGCGCCGTTAAGCCCCGTTTAAGCGTAGGCTCAAGCACGGGCTGCAGAGCCTCCAGTACATTTTCCTTAGTGACCACAAGTCGACCTCCATCACTTAGTATTGCATGCCTTTACTATAGCCATTATAGCACAGGCTTGCCCGATTCACCGGACTGCGGCGAGGATTCCGGCTGTTCGGACGCGAATTTCAGAATTCCGCGGTAGATAGAGGCGGCCACCTTCCTCTGATACTCTTCGTCGGCAAGCAGACTGGCCTCTTCCGGATGCGACAGAAATCCGACCTCGACGAGCGCCGTCGGCATCTTGAGCGTCTTGAGCAGATACACCGTATCGGCCCGCTTGGCGATCCGCTGCGTGTTGCCCAGCACGTTCCGCAGCTCGGTCTGAATGTCCGACGCCAGCCGTTTCCCCTCCGCGTTATTGGCCGAATAGAACGTTTGGGCGCCGGACCATCTGGGCGACGGGATGCTGTTCATATGGATGCTGACGGTCAGATCGGCTTGCTGCTTGCTCACCTGATCGGCTCTGCGCAGCAGATCCTCCGTCTTGCGGCGGGAATAGCCCTTCGTATCGGGCTGCGCCAGATCGTAATCGCCCTCCCGCGTCAGGAGCACCAGAGCTCCAGCCTGCTGCAGATAGTCTCTCAGATAAAGCACGATCGCCAGATTCAGGTCCTTCTCGATGACTCCGTCCCGGCTGATCGCCCCTCCGTCCGCCCCTCCGTGTCCGGCGTCCAGCGCGATCACCTTGCCTGACAGCGGCAAGGTCCAATGCGTCCACGTACGCGACGACGGAATTTCGCTCAGGAACAGAGTCGCGGTCAAGGCGATCAAGCAGACGACGATTCCAAGCCGCAGCAGAGCCTGCCTCGTCATCCAGACGACCAGCCGCTTGCGCCCCTTCAGCATGTGAAGCCATGATTTACGATGTCCGTTTAACAAAATAAATCCACCTCGTCCCAGGGAAAGCTCCCTACATCTTATGGGACAAGGTGGATTTTTATGAATTAGATCGAGTAGCTTTTGCTCGCTTCGGCCATTCCTTCGATCAGAATCGCCGCCACTTCCGGACGGGAGAACTCCGGCGGCGGGCAAATTCCGTCGCGCAGCAGCGCGCGAACCTTCGTGCCGGACAGTGTCAGATGGTCTTCCTTGCCGTGCGGGCAAGTTTTGCTGGACGCCATATTGCCGCATTTCGTGCAGAAGAAGCTGTGCTCGAAGTAGAGCGGCGTGATGCCCAATTGCTCCGAAGCAAACGACTTCAGCAGCTCCTGCGCCTCATACGTGCCGTAGTAATCGCCTACGCCCGCATGATCCCGGCCGACGATGAAATGGGTGCAGCCGTAGTTTTTGCGCACGAGCGCATGGAAGATCGCTTCGCGCGGCCCCGCGTAACGCATAGCTGCCGGGAACACGCCCAGGAAAACCCGATCTTGAGGATAATAGTTTTCCAGCAGGGCGAGGTAGCTCTTCATTCTCACATTGGCCGGAACGTCATCCGACTTCGTCTCGCCGACGAGAGGATTCAGGAACAGGCCGTCGACGATCTCCATCGCCGCTTTCTGAATATACTCATGCGCTCTGTGCACCGGATTGCGGGTCTGGAAGCCGACGACGGTCTTCCATCCTTTCTCCGCGAAGATGCGCCGGGTTTCCGACGGGTCGAAATAAAACTCGTTAAACTTCTCCGGAACGGGACGGTTCAGCACTTGAACCGATCCTCCGATATAGGTGTCCGGACGGTCGAACAGCTTCACGACGCCCGGGTGCTCCATGTCGTCCGTCTTGAACACCTGTACAGCCTCATGCCGCTTATCCACCTTGTAGATGCTCTCCACGTCGATCACGCCGTATACGACGCCGTCGTTCTCTCCCACGAGGGCGGCTTTCTGGCCGACGGACAGCTTCTTCGCGTAGTCTTCGGATACCGCCAGCGTAATCGGAATGCTCCAGATCGCGCCGCTGGTCAGCTTCATATCGTTCACGACCGACAGATAATCGTCTTCGTTCATAAATCCCGTCAGCGGGCTGAACGCCCCGACGCCGATCAGGTCGAGGTCGGAGATCGTCCAAGCGTTGACAGGGATGGACACCCAGTCGGCCGCCTGGGCCAGCAGAGCTTCGCGCTCCTGTCCTTCGACTACCCGGTTAATCAATGTTCCGCCATGCGGCAAAATTGCGCTCATCTTCTGAGTAGCTCCTTCGTTAAGCGATAAATTTCCGTACCTTCTTATTTATGCAGACCGCATTCCGTCTTCTCGTTGCCGGCCCAACGTCCGGACCGAGGGTCTTCGCCGGGCATGACCGGCTTCGTGCAGTATTCGCAGCCGATGCTCGGGAAGTTCTGATCGTGCAGCGGGTTGTAAATCAGATCGTTCTCCCGAATGTAGGCCCATACGTCTTCCGTCGTCCAGGAGGCAATCGGGTTGAACTTGACCAGTCCGAACTTGGTGTCGTACTCCACCTTCTTCGCGTTCGCGCGGGTAGGCGCCTGGTCGCGGCGAATGCCGGTAATCCACGCTTCGTACTGAGACAAAATCCGAGTCAGCGGCTCGACTTTACGAAGGTTGCAGCAGCCGGTAGGATCGCTCTTCCACAGCTCGGCGCCGTATTTCTCTTCTTGCTCTTCCGGCGTCAGCTTGGATTTGACCTCGACGAATTTCAGGTTGTACCTCTCGGCAATGCGATCGCGCGTCTCGTAGGTTTCTTTGAAGTGAAAATCCGTGTCCAGATAGAAAATATCCGTCGAAGGGCTGATCTTCTGGATCATATCCACCAGTACGACGTCTTCAGCGCCGAAGCTGCACGCGAACGTGATATTCGGGAACGTCTCGATCGCCCACGCGATGACGGTCTCCGGAGATGCGTTCTCGAACTCTTCCGCTTTGACGCGAATCAGATTTTCTTTTTCGATCAAGTTCATCTTCATGACCTCCACTTAAACCCTAGTATTTAAGTATGAATACATCCATTATACGCCGACAGTCGGAATACTTCAATCCAAAATAGATTAAACTTTTTTTGGAAGCGAATCCTTGACGCAAGCTGCGAAAAATGCAGAAAAGCCCCTGGCCGCCAAGGGCCAAGGGCTTTGTTGCGAAGATAAAATTAACGTTTGGAGAATTGAGGCGCGCGGCGAGCCGCTTTCAAGCCGTATTTCTTACGTTCCTTCATGCGCGGATCGCGAGTCAGGAATCCGGCTTTCTTCAGCGGGGAGCGAAGCTCCGGGTCCGCTTTAAGAAGAGCGCGGGAGATGCCGTGACGGATTGCGCCGGCTTGGCCGGAAGTACCGCCGCCGTGAGCGATGACCAGAACGTCGTACTTGCTGCCCGTTTCAGTCAGGTTCAACGGTTGCTTAACGATCAGCTTCAACGTCTCTACGTCGAAGTAATCGTTGATTTCACGTTTGTTGATAATGATGCGGCCTTCACCCGGCACGAGACGAACCCGCGCAACGGAGTGCTTGCGGCGACCCGTTCCTAAATATTGCACTTGAGCCATTCGAAAGTCCTCCTTTTATTATCCGCGAAGTTCGTAAACTTCAGGTTGTTGGGCTTGATGTGGATGTTCGCTGCCTGCGTACACTTTCAGCTTGCCTTGCAGCTGATGTCCAAGCTTGTTCTTAGGAAGCATGCCGTATACCGCCAATTCGATAATGCGGGCAGGCTTTCTGTTCAGCATTTCCTGAGCGGTCGTCGTTTTCAGTCCGCCCGGATAGTGGGAGTGCGTGTAGTATTTCTTCTGTTGCAGCTTCTTGCCGGTCAGAACGATCTTCTCGGCGTTGATGACGATAACGAAATCTCCCGTATCGACATGCGGAGTGAATTCAGGTTTGTGTTTGCCGCGGATCAGAGTAGCGGCTTCGCTGGCCAGACGACCGAGAGTTTTGCCTTCGGCGTCGATGATATGCCATTTGCGCTCGACTTCAAGCGGTTTGGCCATGTAAGTTGTACGCATGAAACATCCTCCTTCGGTAATTTCCCTGCTTTATGTGGTACGTCAATTACATTCGTTACAAATTCATTATTCTAGTTGGGACTTGCCATACAACGATGCGTTCGACTTGGATGTTGGAAACCGCACGAGGCCGATTCCGTCAAACACACCAAAAAGCGCGACACTTCTGCGCTGGGGCCGTGGGAAGCCACGCAGAAAGCACAAAGCCTATTGTACATGAAATCAGGCGTATATGCAAGCAAACATTTGCAAAAAAAGTCTTGCTACGTTTCGGACGGCAAATGCTCATACACGACTTCCCACAGCGACAAGCCTTGGGGAATCGCCGTCGGTCCGGCCAACGCCCGATCGCGGGCGGCGAGAATGTCCGCTATGTTCTCGGGAGAACGCTTGCCTTCGCCGACCTGGATCAACGTTCCGGCGATGATGCGAACCATATTGTACAGAAACCCCGTGCCGGTCACGTAGAGATGAATGACTCCCCTCGATTTGCCCGGATGCTGCCGCTGGTCCCACTCTCGATTGTAAACCGGGTTCGAATACAGGCTGTCCGCCTCCGTCCTGGACTCCAGCGCCAAGCTTGCCCTCAGAATGGTGCGGACATGGTTCGGCTTCGTGGAGAGGGGCGACGTAAACGTGGAGAAGTCGTGCTTGCCGATGAGATGCGCCAATCCCTCCCTCATCGCTTCTACGTCAAGCGGCGTAGGATGATGGAATTCATAGCGCCTGCGGAACAAGTCGGGCACCCGATTGCAATTGATCGTGTACCGGTAGGTTTTGCTCAAGGCGTGATGACGGGCATGGAATTCGTCCGGAACGAGGTAGGCGCTCTGAACGACGATGTCTCCGGGCAGCCTCGTATTCAGCGCGATAGCCCAGCGCTCGATCGGGATGCTCGACGACGTTGTGAAATTCACGACCTGGCATCTGGCGTGCACGCCGGCGTCCGTTCGTCCGGACCCCATAATAGGCACGCGCTCTCCCGCCAGCTTGGCGATCGCTTCTTCGAGCTTGTCCTGAACCGTATTGCCGCCCGGCTGGCTCTGAAATCCGTAGTAGTCCGTCCCGTCATAGCTGACGATAAGAGCGATATTGCGCACTTGATCCCCTCCAAACCACAAAAAAAGGATGATCCGAATACGTGATTCGGGCCATCCTTCTTTGCTCCGCTCTTATGCGCGGTCTACCAGCTCGAGATACACCATCGGAGCCGAATCTCCGCGGCGAGGTCCCAGCTTCAGAATGCGCGTATATCCGCCCGGACGCTCCGCGTAACGCGTAGCGAGCTCGGAGAACAGTTTTTGGATGGCGTCTTGCTCGCCATTCAGGGTTTCACGACGAACGAACGCCGCCACTTGACGACGAGCGTGCAGGTCGCCGCGCTTAGCCAAAGTGATCAGACGTTCTGCGATCGAGCGAACTTCCTTGGCTTTCGCCTCGGTCGTCTGAATACGCTCGTACAGGAACAGGTCGGTCGTCAGATCGCGGAACAAAGCTTTCCGCGCGCTGGAATCGCGACTCAGTTTTTGATAAGCCATTTTGTTTTCCCTCCTTTGCTGCTGGTAACGATGCTACTCCTCGAAGCGCAAGCCGAGTCCGAGCTCTTCGAGCTTCTCTTGAACTTCCTCCAAAGACTTGCGGCCCAGGTTGCGGACCTTCATCATGTCTTCTTCGGTTTTCGTGATCAGCTCTTGAACGGTGTTGATGCCGGCGCGCTTCAGGCAGTTGTAAGAACGGACGGAGAGATCGAGCTCTTCGATAGTCATCTCGAGCACTTTTTCCTTCTTGTCCTCTTCTTTTTCCTTCATCGTCTCGGTATCTTTAGCCTCGTCCGTAAGCCCTACGAACAAGGAGAGGTGGTCGGTCAGAATTTTCGCGCCCAAGCTCACCGCTTCTTCAGGCCGAATGCTGCCGTCGGTCCATACTTCAAGCGTAAGCTTGTCGTAGTTGGTGACCTGACCGACACGCGTATTCTCGACTTGATAGTTGACGCGGGTAATTGGGGTATAGATCGAATCGACCGGAATGACGCCGATCGGCTGATCTTCCTTCTTGTTCCGATCCGAAGGGACGTAACCGCGGCCTACGCGAGCGAAAATGCGCATGTGCAGCCGGGCTCCCGAAGCCAGAGTCGCGATGTGCAAATCCGGATTCAGAATTTCGACGTCGCTGTCCGCGCGAATATCGCCGGCCGTCACGATGCCGTCGCCTTCCGCATCGATCTCGAGCACTTTCTCCTCGTCCGAGTGGATCTTCAGCGACAGACGCTTCAGATTGAGGATGATTTGCGTTACATCCTCGATAACACCCGGAATCGTAGAAAATTCATGAAGGACGCCGTCAATCTGCACCGATACGACGGCTGCGCCCGGCAAGGACGACAGCAGAATGCGGCGAAGAGAGTTGCCGAGCGTCATGCCGTAGCCGCGTTCGAGCGGCTCTACGACAAAACGCCCGTATCTCTTGTCATCATGAATTTCCACGGAATCGATTTTTGGTTTCTCGATCACTATCATAACCAAAACCTCCTTCAAAACGTCGCTGACGTTGCCTTTGTTCACCCAATGAAATGGTTCAGCAATGTTTATGGGGTAAACCGTGTAGTATGCCTAACCGTTACAACCATTATTCTCAAGTTGTTCTTGTTTGATACCACAACAGCAACGTTGTTAGACGCGGCGGCGCTTCGGAGGACGGCAACCGTTATGCGGGATCGGCGTTACGTCTCGGATCATGCTGACTTCAAGACCGGCAGCTTGCAACGAACGAATCGCGGCTTCGCGGCCTGCGCCAGGACCTTTAACGGATACTTCGACCAAACGCATGCCGTGTTCCATCGCAGCGCGTGCTGCGGATTCGGCGGCCATCTGAGCCGCGAACGGCGTGCTCTTACGGGAGCCCTTGAAGCCAAGGTTACCGGAGCTAGCCCAGGAAACCGCGTTACCATGCGGATCCGTAATCGTAACGATCGTATTGTTGAACGTGGAACGGATATGTGCCACGCCGGAGTCGATGTTCTTCCGATCACGACGCTTGGTACGAACGACTTTCTTGCCCTTTTGTGCCATGTTTTGTTATCCCCCCTTATTTCTTCTTGTTCGCTACCGTACGACGCGGACCTTTGCGTGTACGAGCGTTCGTCTTCGAACGTTGTCCGCGAACCGGAAGACCGCGGCGGTGACGGATGCCACGATAGCAGCCGATTTCGATCAGCCGTTTGATGTTTAGTGCAATTTCGCGACGCAGGTCGCCCTCGACCTTCACTTCTTTGTCGATCGTTTCGCGCAGACGAGCGAGCTCGTCTTCGGTCAGATCACGAACGCGAGTGTCGGGATTGACGCCAGTGGACGCCAGCACCTTCTGGGAAGTGGACTTGCCAATTCCGAAGATGTACGTCAGGGCGATTTCCACACGCTTGTCGCGCGGGAGGTCAACACCAGATATACGTGCCATAGTTAGAGGCACCTCCTTCTATCGTTAGCCTTGTTTTTGTTTATGCTTCGGGTTTTCGCAGATAACCATCACGTTGCCTTTGCGGCGAATGACTTTGCATTTTTCGCAAATCGGCTTGACCGAAGGTCTCACCTTCATGATAATACCCTCCTTAAAGTGTGACTGATAGATCGCGTCGCTAAACGTCGCGTTCAGTCATCACGATCGTGCGATCGAGCGTTCGTCGCGCGAACGGATAGAAAACGAACTTATTTACGGTAAGTGATACGACCGCGCGTCAGATCATAGGGTGACAATTGGATAACCACTTTATCCCCCGTCAGAATCCGTATGAAATGCATCCGGAGCTTGCCGGAAACATGTGCAAGGATTTGATGTCCGTTCTCGAGCTCAACCTTGAACATGGCATTCGGCAACGGCTCTATGACTGTTCCTTCTACCTCAATGACGTCCTCTTTGGCCACCGTCATTCTCCTTTCTCTTCAGCATGCGTTTCGAGCGATAGCGATGTCGCGGCGTCTTGCTCCCGCTTGTCGCTCTCCATGAGCCGATCGATTTGACCGATAGCGTACCGAAGCTTCGCGTTGGTTACGCGTCCAGTGTCGCGAATGCTGCTGGCGACTTCCTCGCTTCGGATACCGATCCGTTCGAGATGCAGCACGTTTTTGCGTTTGGGCCGATCGAACCGGCGTTTATCGCCGTCGGCCACGAGCGCGATTCGCTCCTCGACGAGTGCGATCACGATCGCTAGCTCACCTTCGTCTTTTCCGCGCCGGCTTCTTACGATGTCGCCGGGCGCAAGCTTCACGTTTACCGTCATATCCTTCACCTGGCTTTACGCACGGGTCAGTATTTCGTACCCGTCATCGGTCACGGCAATCGTATGCTCGAAATGCGCGCACAAGGATCCGTCCACCGTAACGACCGTCCAATTGTCGGACAAAGTCTTTACGTAGCGTTCTCCCACGTTAACCATGGGTTCGATCGCGAGCGTCATCCCCGGCTTCAGCCTTGGTCCCCGATCCGGCGCTCCGTAATTCGGAATTTGCGGTTCCTCGTGAAGAGCCGCGCCTACGCCATGACCGACATATTCTCTGACGACGGAGAAACCCGCGTCTTCGATAACCTTCTGAATTCCGTGGGAGATCGTAAACAGTCTGACGTCCGGGCGGACCAACGCAAGCCCCGCAAAGAGGGAAGCCTCGGTCACGTCCAGCAGTCTCTGCGCCTCATCGCTGATCTGGCCGACTCCGTACGTCCATGCGGAGTCTCCGTGATATCCTTGATACTGTGCGCCGATATCGATGCTGATGATGTCGCCTTCTACGAGCTTCCGCGGTCCGGGAAACCCGTGTACGAGTTCCTCGTTCGTGGAGGCGCATATACTGGCCGGAAAACCGTTATAACCTTTGAAAGAGGGAACGGCGCCTTGGCTTCGAATGAACGCGTCCGCGATCCGATCGAGTTCGGCGGTCGTCACGCCGGGAACGATCGCTTGCTTCATCAAGCGATGCGTCTCCGCCACGATCCGGCCCGCCTCCCGCATCAAGTTCAACTCTTTCTCGGACTTGATCACGATCATGGCCGATTACCCTCTGAGTAGGGAAGCAATATCGGCCGTTACCGCATCGATATCCTTCTCCCCGTCTACTTCGCGGAGCAAACCTTTGTCGCCGTAATACGTCAGCAGCGGAGCCGTCTTGTTCGAGTACTCGTCAAGACGCGTGCCCACCTTCTCTTCCGTATCGTCGGAACGCTGATACAGCTCTCCCCCGTCCTTGTCGCAGATGCCTTCCTGCTTCGGAGGGTTGAAAACAATATGATACGTTGTGCCGCAAGCTTTGCAAATCCGTCTTCCGGTCAAGCGGGCCAGCAAGAAACCGCGGTCCACCTTGAGGTTGATGACATGGTCGATCTTGCGACCCATTTCGGCGAGCATGCCGTCCAGCGCTTCGGCCTGGGCGATCGTCCGCGGAAAACCGTCGAGCAGAAATCCGCCCGTGCAGTCTTCAGCGGCGAGACGATCGCGCACGATGCCGTTCGTCACTTCGTCCGGAACGAGAAGGCCTTGGTCGACGTACTCCTTGGCCTTCTGTCCCAGCGGCGTGCCTTGCTTCATGGCTAAGCGAAACGCATCACCGGTCGAGATGTGCGGAATGCCGAATTGCTCGACGATCCGCTCTGCTTGCGTTCCTTTGCCGGCGCCAGGAGGCCCCATAAACAAAATGTTCATTGCTGTTCCTCCTGTCCGTCTCGTAGATTACTTATTGATAAACCCTTTGTAGTGGCGTTTGATCAGTTGGCTCTCGATTTGCTTCATCGTCTCAAGAGCAACCCCGATTACGATCAGGAGCGAGGTGCCGCCCAATTGAACCGATTTCGGGAGATCTGCGAGTGCGCCGAAGAATACCGGCAGAACCGAGATCAGAGCCAGGAAGACCGCGCCTGCGAGCGTGATGCGGGTGATGACCCGCGTCAGGAAGCCTGCAGTCGGCTTGCCAGGACGAATGCCCGGAATGTAGCCGCCGTTCTTCTTCATGTTATCCGCCAACTGTTGAGGGTTGAACTGAACGAACGTGTAGAAGAACGTAAATCCGATAATCAGAAGCACGTACAGGACCATGCCGAGCGGCTTGTCGTAGTACAAGTGGCTAATGATCCATTGCGCCCAGGTCTGGTTCGCCCAGAATTGAGCGATCGTGATCGGGAACATCAGCAGCGATACCGCGAAAATAACCGGGATAACGCCGGCGCCATTCACTTTAAGCGGAATGTGCGTCGATTGGCCGCCGTACATCTTCTGTCCGACAACCCGTTTCGCGTATTGAACCGGAATCTTGCGCACGCCTTGCTGGATGAAGATGACGCCTGCGATAATCAGGATGATTACGAGCAGGATGATGAGCATCTTCACGATGTTCAAGAACAATTGGCTCGAATCGATGAACTGGCTTTCGTAGATATCGCGGATATGTTTAGGGATAGAAGCGACGATCGCCGCGAAGATCAAGATCGAGATACCGTTGCCGATGCCTTTTTCGTTGACCTGCTCGCCTAACCACATCAGGAACGCGGTACCTGCCGTCAATACGATGGCAATCATAAGATACGTCGCCACATTCGCATCGATGACCATTTCATAAGCATACATCCGGTTAAAGCCGATTGCCGTAGCGAAAGCTTGGATAAGCCCCAGAATAATCGTTCCGTAACGAGTGATCTGAGCGAGCTTGCGCTTGCCGTTCTCGCCTTCCTTCTGCCACTCCGAGAACTTCGGAATGACGTCCATGGAAAGCAATTGAACGATGATCGACGCCGTGATATACGGCGTAATCCCCAGAGCAAAGATGGAGAAATTGAACAGCGCGCCGCCGGAGAACGTGTTCAGAAGGCCGAACAGGTCGGCACCCGATTGGTCGGCCATCGTCAGCACGTCTTTATTAATGTTCGGGACCGGGATGAAGGAACCGATACGGTAGATTAACAGGATGAAAAGGGTGAAGAGGATCCTCGATCGAAGGTCCTCAACTTTCCAAATGTTAGTGACGGTCGCGAACATTAGATCACCTCGGTTTTACCGCCGGCGGCTTGAATTTTTTCTGCTGCAGACTGAGAGAACTTATGAGCTTTAACAGTCAGCTGCACGTTCAGATCGCCATTGCCCAGAATTTTAATTCCGTCTTTCGGATTTTTCAGAATGCCTTCGCTCAGAAGCAGTTCCGGCGTTACTTCCGTTCCAGCCGCAAAACGGTTCAACTGGTCAAGATTGACGATCGCGAATACAGTAGCAAACCGATCGTTGTTGAAACCGCGCTTAGGAACCCGACGGTACAACGGGTTTTGTCCGCCCTCGAATCCGGGACGCACACCGCCGCCGGAACGAGCGTTCTGCCCTTTGTGACCGCGACCGGACGTTTTGCCGAGGCCGCTGCCGGCGCCGCGTCCTACCCGCTTACGAGTGGATTTGGAGCCTGCGTTAGGAGACAGCTCATGCAATTTCATCGTACGTCGCACCTCCTTGATTTTTATGCTTGGTATTTATCTTAGACTTCTTTAACTTCGATCAAGTGACTGACCGTATTGATCATGCCGCGGATCGCGACATTGTCTTCCTTGACTACGGACGAATGCAGCTTGCCCAGGCCCAGAGATTTCACCGTTTGACGCTGATTCTCAGGACGGCCGATCAAGCTACGAACGAGGGTAATTTGAAGCTGTGCCATCTGTTTCCCCTCCTTAACGGAATAGCTCTGCTACGGTTTTGCCGCGCAGTTTCGCTACGTCTTCGGCGCGTTTCAGTCGGGATAACCCTTCCAACGTCGCATTGACCATGTTAATGGAGTTGGAGGATCCCAGCGATTTCGTCAAAATATCGCCGACTCCAGCCAGTTCGAGCACCGCCCGGACAGGACCGCCCGCGATAACGCCCGTACCTTCCGAAGCTGGTTTCAACAACACTTTGCCGGCGCCGAAACTTCCCGTAACGGCGTGTGGAATCGTTGTTCCAACGAGTGGTACGAAGACCAAGTTCTTCTTGGCGTCGTCGACGCCTTTGCGAATCGCGTCAGGAACTTCGGACGCTTTGCCGATGCCGGCGCCAACCCAGCCTTTGCCGTCTCCGACAACGACGAGTGCGCTGAAGCTAAAGCGACGTCCGCCCTTGACGACTTTGGAGACACGGTTGATTTGCACCATTTTCTCCGTCAGTTCCAATGTGTTCGGATCTACACGCAAGTCGTTTACCTCCTTGTGTCAAAAGTGAATTAAAACTGTAAACCGGCTTCGCGTGCAGCATCCGCCAGTGCTTGAATACGTCCGTGATACAGGTAACCGCCGCGATCGAACACGACATTCTCGTGTCCTTTTTCCTTCGCGCGCTTGGCGATCAATTCGCCAACCTTGCGTGCAGCTTCCACGTTGCCGCCGTTTCCGATTCCTGCAAGCTCCTTGTCGACCGTCGATGCGCTTGCCAGCGTTACGCCTTGAACGTCATCGATCAATTGAGCATAGATATGCTTGGAAGAACGAAACACGGACAGACGTGGACGTTCGCTTGTCCCGCTGATTTTCTTACGAACCCGAAGGTGTCTTTTCAGACGAGCCTTGTTTTTATCGGCTTTAGTAATCATCCGCATTTACACTCCCTTCATCTCATTAACGCCCAGCGGCGCTTAGGCCGCCGCGTGCGTCTTATTTCTTCTTGCCTGCTTTACCTTCTTTGCGAAGGATGCGCTCGCCTTCGTACTTGATTCCTTTGCCTTTGTAAGGCTCGGGAGGACGAACGGCGCGAATTTTAGCAGCGATCTCGCCAACGGCTTCTTTATTGATGCCCTTAACGATAATCTTGTTCTGTGCCGGAACTTCGAATTCAATGCCATTCTCAGGCAAGAACTCAACCGGGTGGGAATAACCGACGTTCAGTACCAGCTTCTCGCCGGACTTGCTCGCACGGTAACCTACGCCGACCAGCTCAAGGTTTTTAGCATAACCGTCGGTTACGCCGCTGACCATGTTGGCCACTACGCTGCGAGTCGTTCCGTGCAACGCACGGTGAAGCTTGTTATCGGAAGGACGTTCAACGGTAATGACATCGGACTCGTACGAAACTTTCATATCTCCGTGCAGTGCGCGGGACAAAGTTCCTTTCGGTCCTTTGATCGTAATTACGTTGTTGTCCAGGTTCACGTTCACGCCGTTAGGCACCTGAATCGGTTTGCGTCCAATACGGGACATGGGTACACCTCCAATCGTGTGACAGTTAAATTACCAAACGTAGCAGAGAACTTCGCCGCCGGATTTGCCTTGACGGGCTTCCTTGTCGGTGACGATGCCTTTGGATGTGGAAATGATCGCGATTCCGAGGCCACCCAACACACGCGGCACTTCGGTCGACTTCGTATAAACGCGCAAGCCTGGCTTGCTAATGCGTTTAAGACCCGTGATAACGCGCTCGTTGTTCGGTCCGTATTTCAGGAAAATGCGGATCAAGCCTTGCTTGTTGTCTTCGACGTACTCGGCGTCGCGGATAAAGCCTTCGCGCTTCAGGATTTCAGCAATTTGCTTCTTCACCGTAGACGCAGGCAATTCCACAGACTCATGACGCACCAGATTCGCGTTGCGAATGCGCGTCAACATATCTGCAATAGGATCAGACATAACCATGGGGTAAACCTCCTTCCCGAACTAGGCTGATTACCAGCTCGCTTTTTTAACGCCAGGAATCTGGCCCTTATATGCCAACTCGCGGAAACAGATCCGGCAGATCTTGAATTTTTGCAATACGGAATGCGGACGGCCGCAACGTTCGCAACGCGTGTAAGCTTGGACTTTAAACTTCGGCGCGCGTTGTTGCTTGATTTTCATCGATGTTTTTGCCACTTGCTTTCACACCTCCATTAGGTAACCTTTTGCTATTGACGGGGTATCGTAGGACGCATACCCCTGGATGCATGGCCGAGCAGGGAACGAAGTTCCCGACCAGGCGAGCAGTCGACGAAGTCGACGACCAGGGTCACTTCGCAAACGGCATACCCAATTGGGTGAGCAGCTCACGCGCTTCTTCGTCCGATTGTGCCGTCGTGACGATGACGATGTCCATCCCGCGAACTTTATCGATCTTATCGTATTCGATCTCCGGGAAGATCAGCTGCTCTTTCAGACCGAGCGTGTAGTTCCCGCGGCCGTCGAACGATTTGGTCGATACGCCGTGGAAGTCGCGCACGCGTGGAAGAGAAATGTTGAACAGCTTATCCAGGAAGTGGTACATCCGTTCGCCGCGCAGCGTAACCTTGACGCCGATCGGCAAGTTCTCCCGCAGACGGAAGCCCGCGATCGATTTCTTGGCCCGCGTAACTACAGGCTTTTGACCGGAAATCTTCTGCATGTCTTCAACTGCGAAATCGATGATTTTGGAGTTGGAAACCGCCTCGCCGACACCCATGTTGATGACGACTTTCTCGATTTTCGGCACTTGCATGACGGATTTGTAGCTAAACTTCTGCATCAGCGCAGGAGTGATTTCATTCAGGAAACGTTCCTTCATTCTTGCTGCCATGAGTCACAATGACCTCCTTTCCGTTGTTACTCCGATTAGTCGATCGATTCTCCGGAACGTTTTGCGACCCGGACTTTCTTGCCGTTATCGAGCGTTTGGTAACCGATACGAGTCGGCTTGCCGCTCTTAGGATCGATATGCATGACGTTCGAAGCGTGAATTGCCGCTTCGCGTTCGATGATACCGCCTTGTTGGTTTTGCGGATTCGGGCGAGTATGACGCTTGATCATGTTCACGCCTTCGACAAGAACGCGATTCTCGCGCGGATAGGCGGCGATGATGCGGCCTTTCTTGCCTTTGTCTTTGCCGGAGATGACGATGACGTTATCGTCCTTCTTCACGTGCAGTTTATTGTTGTGCGATTCCAGCACTTTTTTCAGACGGGGCATGGGTACACCTCCTTGAGTGTTTCTCCATCGGTGCGCTCCGGAGTCTTACAGAACTTCGGGTGCCAGGGAAATGATTTTCATGAAGTCACGTTCGCGAAGCTCGCGGGCAACAGGTCCGAAGATCCGGGTGCCGCGTGGGCTCTTGTCTTCTTTAACGATTACGGCCGCGTTCTCGTCGAACGCGATGTAGGATCCGTCTCTGCGGCGTACCGAACGTTTCGTACGAACGATAACGCATTTGACTACGTCGCCTTTTTTGACAACGCCGCCTGGTGTTGCTTGTTTAACGGAGCATACGATCATATCACCGATATGTCCTACGCGGCGTCCTGTACCACCAAGCACGCGGATGCACATCAATTCTTTCGCGCCGGAGTTGTCGGCAACTTTCAGACGCGTAAACGGTTGAATCATCGCAAGGTCCTCCTTTCAGTAACGGGTGCGTCGACTTAAGCCAGAACGGCTTTCTCGACGATTTCGACCAAGCGCCATGTTTTGTCTTTCGACAACGGGCGGGTCTCCATGATTTTCACAGTGTCGCCGATTTGCGCTTCGTTGTTCTCGTCGTGCGCTTTGAATTTCTTCGTGTATTTGATCCGCTTGTGGTACAGGCTGTGCTTCTTGTACGTCTCAACAGCTACCACAATCGTTTTGTCCATCTTATCGCTGACGACTTTGCCGATTTGCACTTTGCGATTGTTGCGTTCGCTCATGGTCATCCTCCTTTTCCCGGGTTTTAGCCGATGCCGAGTTCACGCTCGCGCAAAATGGTTTTGGCCCGAGCGATTTCTTTCCGCAGTTCGCCAAGACGATGCGGGGTGTCCAGTTGGCCGGTAGCCAGTTGGAAGCGGAGGTTGAACAGTTCATCCTTGAAGCCGGCGATCTTCTGCTCGAGTTCCGCCGATGTCAGGTTGCGAAATTCACTGGCTTTCATTTGCTTCACCACCCAGTTCTTCACGTTTCACAAACTTCGTCTTAACCGGCAGCTTGTGCGCGGCGAGACGCATTGCTTCGCGTGCGATCTCCTCGGATACCCCTGCGAGCTCGAACATTACTTTGCCCGGTTTCACAACGGCAACCCATGCTTCTACGTTACCTTTACCGCTACCCATCCGTACCTCGAGAGGCTTTTGGGTGATCGGTTTCGAAGGGAAGATTTTGATCCAGACTTTACCGCCCCGTTTGATGTAACGAGTCATCGCGATACGAGCAGCCTCGATCTGACGGTTCGTTACCCAAGAAGCTTCCTGTGCCTGCAGGCCGTATTCGCCGAAGTGCACTTCCGTGCCGCCTTTGGCGCGACCTTTCATTTTACCGCGGTGTACTTTGCGGTGTTTGACGCGTTTAGGGACCAACATGATCAGTTGCCTCCTTCCTGGGCAGCTCTTTTCTTCGTCGGAAGGACTTCGCCGCGGTAGATCCATACTTTTACGCCGATGCGGCCGTAAGTCGTATGAGCTTCCGCCGTTCCGTAATCGATGTCAGCGCGAAGCGTGTGCAGAGGCACCGTTCCTTCGCTGTATCCTTCTTGACGAGCAATTTCCGCTCCGCCCAGACGGCCGCTAACGGAAGTCTTGATTCCTTTTGCTCCTGCGCGCTGCGTGCGTTGAATCGCTTGTTTCATCGCACGGCGGAAAGAAACGCGACGTTCCAGTTGTTGCGCGATGCTCTCGGCAACGAGGACAGCGTCCAGTTCAGGGTTTTTGATTTCGGAAATGTTGATGTGCACTTTCTTGCCGTTCGTCAGCTTCGTCAGTTGGCCGCGAAGCACTTCGACTTCGGAGCCGCCTTTGCCGATAACGATGCCTGGCTTAGCCGTATGAATCGTAACGTTGACGCGGTTGGCCGCACGTTCGATCTCGATTTTGGAAACCGCGGCTTCTTTCAGCTTCTTCTTCAGGAATTCGCGGATTTTGACGTCCTCGATGAGGAGGGAGCCGAAATCTTTGTCCGCATACCACTTGGATTCCCAGTCACGAATGATGCCGATGCGAAGACCGACGGGATTTACTTTTTGACCCACACGTTGTCCCTCCTTATTTCTCGGATACGACCAGCGTAATATGGCTGGAGCGTTTGAAAATGCTGAATGCGCGACCTTGGGAACGAGGCTGGAACCGTTTCATGGTTGGTCCTTCGTTAACGAAGGCTTCGGAAACGACCAATTTGTTCACGTCGAGCTGATAGTTGTGTTCGGCGTTAGCAATCGCGGAGTTCAGCAGTTTCTCCAGAACCGGAGAGGCCGAACGAGGCGTATGACGCAGAATCGCGATGGCGTCTCCGACCTTCTTGCCGCGGATCAAGTCCACGACCAGGCGGACTTTGCGCGCCGGAATGCGAATGTTATTCACGACAGCTTTCGCTTGCTGAGACATCGGTGTACCTCCTCCCTTACGTACGTCTCGTGACGATCGCTCCGAGCGCGGTTAGCGTTCGGGCCTGATCGCACTTCGTAGGGTTAAATTATCGCTTGCCCGTTTTTTTGTCGTCGTCCGTATGACCTTTGAACGTGCGCGTAGGCGCGAATTCGCCCAGCTTGTGACCGACCATGTCTTCGGACACATAAACCGGCACGTGCTTGCGGCCGTCGTATACCGCGAACGTCTGACCCACGAATTGCGGGAAAATCGTCGAGCGACGGGACCACGTCTTGATGACGGCTTTCTTGTTCGAACCGGACAGCTCTTCTACTTTCTTAAGCAGATATCCGTCCACGAAAGGTCCTTTTTTCAAACTGCGACCCATGGAATGCTCCTCCCTTCAAACCAGCATGAGAGTTCCACGTCCGTGCCGGCAAGCAAGTATCGATTACTTGCTGCGGCGGCGAACGATATATTTGCTCGAAGCTTTTTTCTTCTTGCGCGTTTTGTAGCCCAGAGTAGGCTGACCCCAAGGAGAAAGCGGGGATTTGCGACCGATTGGCGCGCGTCCTTCGCCACCGCCGTGCGGGTGGTCGTTCGGGTTCATGACGACACCGCGGACGATCGGGCGTTTGCCCAACCAGCGATTGCGTCCTGCTTTACCGATGTTGATCAGCTCGTGGTCTTGGTTGCCGACCGTGCCGATCGTTGCCCGGCAAGTTTTCAGGATGCGGCGAATCTCGCCGGAAGTCAAACGAATCGTAACGTAAGATTCTTCTTTACCGAGCAGTTGAGCGCTCGTGCCGGCTGCGCGAACAAGTTGTCCGCCCTTGCCTGGCTTCAGCTCGATGTTGTGGATAACCGTACCGACCGGAATGTTCTCCAGCGGAAGAGCGTTGCCCACTTTGATGTCGGCATCAGGTCCGGACGTAATTACGTCGCCGACTTTGAGGCCTTTCGGAGCGATGATATAAGCCTTCTCACCGTCCGCATAGTTGATCAGAGCGATATAAGACGTACGGTTCGGATCGTATTCGATCGTAGCCACGCGGCCGGGAATGCCGTCCTTCGTGCGCTTGAAGTCGATAATCCGGTATTTACGCTTATGTCCGCCGCCGTGATGACGAACGGTAATTTTACCTTGGTGGTTACGGCCTGCGCGTTTGGAGAGCGGCGCGAGCAACGATTTCTCGGGCTCGTTCGTCGTAATCTCTTCGAACGTCGCGATCGTCATTTGACGACGGCTTGCCGTTGTCGGATTAAACTTTTTGACTGGCAATTGGATTCCCTCCTTACTTTAGAGACTGGATTATACGGAAGCTTCAAAGAAATCCAGCGGCTTGCTGTCTTCGGAAAGCTGCACGATCGCTTTTTTCCATTCGGACGTGTAACCGCTGTGTCTGCCGTAGCGCTTCGGCTTGGCAGGCATTCTGAGCGTATTTACGCCAACGACCTTCACTTTGAAGATCTGCTCGATGGCTTGTTTGATTTCCGTTTTGTTAGCTTTCAGCTCAACTTCGAACACGTATTTGCGCTGTTCGATGAATTCGCTCGTACGTTCGGTAATTACCGGACGCTTGATCAGATCGCGAGGGTTTCTCATTACGCGAACACCTCCTCGACTTTAGCGACCGCATCCTTCGTGATGATCAACTGATCGTGCTTGATCACGTCGAGGACGTTGATTCCGTCGGCAGCGACGAACTTCACGCCTGGGATGTTGCGGGCGGACAGAGCCACATTCTCTTCGTAGTCCGCAGTTACGATAAGCGCTTTGCGGGATACTTTGAGGTTGTTCAAGATTTTCGCGAATTCCTTCGTTTTCGGTTGGGCCAGGCTCAGTTGATCCAGAACGATCAGTTGGTTATCCACAACTTTGCTGGACAGAGCGGATTTGATGGCCAAACGACGAACTTTACGAGGCAATTTGAAGCCATAGCTGCGTGGCGTCGGTCCGAAGACGATGCCGCCGCCTTTCCATTGCGGCGAACGGATGCTGCCCTGACGAGCGCGGCCGGTTCCTTTTTGTTTCCAAGGCTTGCGTCCGCCTCCGCGCACTTCCGAACGTCCTTTCGTGTCGTGCGTGCCGGAACGAACGGCAGCTTGCTGGAGCAATACGGCGCTGTGCAGAACGTGCAGGTTCGGTTCCAAACCGAATACTCCTTCTGCCAGATCCAATTGTCCGACTTCTTTGCCGTCTACGTTAAATACGGATACTTTCGGCATGAGTGGTCCTCCTTTCCTCTTACGTTACGAATTATTTCTTCACCGCGGAGCGGATTTTGAGATAGCTGTTGCGAGCACCCGGTACGGAGCCCTTGATCAGAAGCACGTTGCGCTCTGCGTCGACTTTGACGACTTCCAGGTTTTGAACCGTGATCGACTCGCCGCCCATGCGACCGTGCATTTTCTTGCCCTTCGGCACGCGGTTGGCGTCGCGAATCGTCGCAAGCGAACCGTTACCGCGGTGGTATTTCGAACCGTGCGTCATTTTACCGCGTTGGAAGCCCCAACGTTTGATCGCACCGGCGGTTCCTTTACCTTTGGAAATCCCCGTTACGTCAACAATATCGCCTTCGGAGAACTGGTCAACTTTAAGTTCCTGACCAACCTCAACTTCTGCCGGCGTAATTCCGCTAACTTCGCGGATGAAGCGCTTGGGGCCCGTGCCTGCCTTCTTAGCGTGGCCGATCGCGGGTTTGGTAGCCAGCTTTTCGCGTTTGTCCGCGAAGCCGAGCTGAACTGCTTCGTATCCGTCGTTGTCCGCAGTTTTCTTTTGCAATACGATGTTCGGAGTCGCTTCTACTACAGTAACAGGCACTACGCTGCCGTCCGCTGCGAAGATTTGCGTCATTCCGAGTTTACGTCCCAAGATTCCTGACATGTTGACACCTCTTTTCTTGATGAATCTGATTGGCTTTAAGCTTTATTACAGTTTGATTTCGATATCGACGCCAGACGGCAGGTCAAGGCGCATCAGCGCGTCTACCGTTTGCGGCGTCGGATTGACGATATCAATCAAACGCTTGTGCGTACGCATTTCGAACTGTTCACGCGAGTCCTTGTACTTGTGGACCGCACGCAGAATCGTGATGATCTGCTTTTCGGTCGGCAGCGGGATCGGACCCGAGACGCCTGCACCGGTACGTTTTGCCGTTTCTACGATTTTCTCCGCGGATTGATCGAGGATACGGTGATCGTAGGCTTTCAAACGGATGCGGATTTTTTGCTTTGCCATAGAATTCCCTCCTTCATTCGCCCAATTTTGGAATCGGACATACTCCGTGAGAATAACCCGACTTGCACCGTTGGCCGCCCTTATGGCAAAGGGGCCGGGTGTGTCGGCAACCTCTCACATCATCGCACAGTCACAGACCAACATTCACTATTATAGCGATCTGCCCAAACGATTGCAACAAATAATTTTCAAAACCGGTGGAAAAACTAAAAGGTGCGCCGCTGCGGCCAAAATTTCGATTCGAGGAGGACTAAACGATGCCGGCTTGGTTGGAGGTTTCTCTGCGTACCGTCATGGCAGTCATCATTCTTTTTATCATGACAAGGATACTGGGCAAGCGGCAGATTTCCCAGCTCTCGCTCTTCGAATACATAACCGGGATCTCGATCGGCAACTTGGCCGCCTACCTGTCGCTGGATACCGACACGAACTGGATTCTCGGAGTCGTCGCTCTATCCGTCTGGGTCAGCATGTCGCTCGGCATCGAGTTTCTGCAAGTGAAGAGCAAAAAGGCTCGCGAGCTGCTGGATGGCAAACCGACGATCATTATTCAGAACGGAAAGATTCTTGAAGCCAACATGAAAAGGGAACGGATCACTTCCGACGAGCTGCTGGAGCTGCTGCGCACGAAAGACATTTTCGACGTCTCCCAGGTCGAGTTCGCAATTATGGATACGAGCGGCGAGCTGAACGTTCTGCTCAAGAAAGAGCATCAGCCGCTCACTCCCTCCGATATCAATCTGCCCGTCTCTCCGGAGAAGTTCAGCATGTCCGTCATCATGGACGGCAAGATTCTCGAGGATTCCCTGAAGCGCATCGGGTTGAATCGCGATTGGCTGGCCGCCAAGCTGAAACAAATCGGAACGTCCCCCGACAAAATCTACTTGGCGCAAGTCGATTCCCAGAACAAGCTGTACCTCGATCCTTACGATGACTCCATGCGGACGCATTAACGAAAATCGATTTTCCCCCTTTTTCCAGTTAAACGTCATTCTCCGCCTGTCTTTTCCATATAAATAAGACAGGCTGGGAGTGAAAGGGATGATCGGTGTTGTTCTCGTTTCGCAAAGTCGCCGTAATCGTGATCGGATGCCTGCTGATCGCCTTCGGTATCGATTTCTTCGTTATGCCGCTCAAAGTGCTGGACGGAGGTTTTATCGGAA
Source organism: Cohnella sp. SGD-V74 (assembly GCF_003001675.1). GTDB lineage: Bacteria > Bacillota > Bacilli > Paenibacillales > Paenibacillaceae > Cohnella. The sequence goes on from NZ_PVYW01000031.1 coordinate 26,557, forward strand.
TCGCGTTAATCTCCAATTACTTGTTCGGCGTTAAAGTCGGAATCATCTTGATGGCATGCAGTCTGCCCGTCTTCGTCTATACGTGGTTCAAGGACAGGACGTTTTTCTTCCACAGCTTGTTCGGGATGGTCTTCCTGTCCTACGCAGTTGATCTGCTCGATCCGTACAATCCGTTCGGCTCGATCATCGCGCTCCACCCGTTCGCCGCATCGATTGCGGGAGGAACCTGTATCGGGATTGGATTCGGACTTCTGTTAAAATTCGACACGAGCACCGGCGGAGTCGATCTGTTGGCCAAGCTGCTCGCGAAAAAAGTCAAAATCAACGTCGGCATTCTCATCCTCATCATGGACGCGCTGGTCATCGCCGTCGGCGGCTTTTTGTTTTCGCTCGACACGCTGTTTCTATCCATCGCGACGATCGCTTCCGGGGGACTGGCAACGAGCCTGTGCACTTCCAAGTTCTTCGCTTACTAAACGATCACTATATAATAGAAGAAAAAAAACTGTCCAGGGCGAATGCCCTGGACAGTTTGCGCTTTGCAGCTCTTACTTTTGGATGGAAGCAACTGCGCCCGCGCCTACCGTACGGCCGCCTTCGCGGATAGCGAAGCGAGTGCCTTCTTCGATAGCGATCGGGGAGATCAGTTGAACCGTAACCGTGATGTTATCGCCAGGCATAACCATTTCCGTGCCTTCCGGCAGGTTGATGATACCCGTAACGTCCGTCGTCCGGAAGTAGAACTGCGGACGGTAGCCCGTGAAGAAAGGCTTATGACGGCCGCCTTCAGCGGAAGTCAGGACGTAGATTTGAGCCGTGAATTCCGTGTGAGGCTTAACGGAACCTGGCTTAGCGATTACTTGACCGCGCTCGATGTCCTTACGGTCAACGCCGCGAAGCAATGCGCCGATGTTGTCGCCAGCTTGAGCTTGGTCCAGCAATTTGCGGAACATCTCAACGCCCGTAACAACGGATTTGCGAGTTTCTTCTTGCAGACCGATGATTTCGGCTTCGTCGCCGACTTTGATGATACCGCGCTCAACACGGCCAGTAGCAACCGTACCGCGGCCCGTGATCGTGAACACGTCCTCGACCGGCATCAAGAAAGGCTTGTCAGTCGCGCGCTCAGGAGTCGGGATGTAGCTGTCGATAGCGTCGAACAGCTCGATGATTTTGTCAGCCCAAGGGCCGTCCGGGTTAGCCAGAGCTTCACGAGCAGCGCCGCGGATGATCGGAGTGTCGTCGCCCGGGAACTCATACTCGTTGAGCAGGTCGCGAACTTCCATTTCAACCAGTTCCAGCAACTCTTCGTCTTCAACCATGTCGCATTTGTTCAAGAATACGACGATGTAAGGAACGCCTACTTGGCGGGAGAGCAGGATGTGCTCGCGCGTTTGCGGCATTGGGCCGTCAGCAGCGGATACGACCAGGATTGCGCCGTCCATTTGAGCAGCGCCCGTGATCATGTTTTTAACGTAGTCGGCGTGTCCAGGGCAGTCAACGTGAGCGTAGTGACGGTTAGGCGTCTCGTACTCAACGTGAGCCGTGGAGATCGTGATGCCGCGCTCGCGCTCTTCCGGAGCTTTGTCGATTTGGTCGAATGCTACAGCAGCACCGCTGCCGTATTTTTTGTTCAATACCGAAGTGATTGCAGCAGTCGTCGTCGTTTTGCCGTGGTCAACGTGACCGATCGTACCGATATTAACGTGCGGTTTTGTACGTTCGAATTTAGCCTTAGCCATTGATACTGTTCCTCCTTAATGAGTAAAAGGATTTGATTTTATTTGATGACGGGGAACCGCCGCGTTAGCTGACGATTCGTCCGTCCGCTTTCTGGAAAGCTTTACGCGCCGCCCTTGCTCTTGGACACGATTTCTTCCGAGATGGATTTCGGCACTTCTTCGTAGTGCGAAAGCTCCATCGAGAATACGCCGCGACCTTGCGTACCGGAACGAAGAGTTGTGGAGTATCCGAACATCTCTGCCAACGGCACCTTCGCACGAACGATCTGTGCGCCGAAACGCATATCCGATCCTTCGATGCGTCCGCGACGGGAGCTCAGCATACCCATAACGTCGCCGAAGTACTCTTCGGGAACCGTTACTTCAACCTTCATGATCGGCTCGAGCAACACAGGATCACATTTGTCCTTCGCTGCTTTAAGCGCCATCGATCCGGCGATTTTGAACGCCATCTCCGAGGAGTCGACGTCATGGTAGGATCCGTCGAAGATCGTTGCTTTGATATCGACGAGCGGGAAGCCGGCCAATACGCCGTTCTTCATCGACTCTTCGATACCGGCTTGTACCGGAGCGATATATTCGCGCGGTACGACGCCGCCGACGATCTTGTTCTCGAACACGAAGCCGGCACCCGGCTCCTGAGGTTCGAACTCGATCCAGACGTGGCCGTATTGACCGCGTCCGCCCGATTGACGAACGAACTTGCCTTCGACTTTCGCAGCCGTGCGGAACGTCTCGCGGTAGGCAACCTGCGGCTTACCGACGTTCGTCTCGACTTTGAATTCGCGAAGCATACGGTCAACGAGAATTTCCAAGTGAAGCTCGCCCATCCCGGAGATGATCGTTTGACCAGTCTCTTCGTCCGTGTGAGCACGGAACGTAGGATCTTCTTCGGCCAGCTTCTGCAGAGCGATACCCATCTTGTCTTGGTCGGCCTTCGTTTTCGGCTCAACCGCGAGTTGGATAACCGGCTCAGGGAAGTTCATGGACTCGAGGATAACCGGATTCTTCTCGTCGCACAGCGTGTCGCCCGTCGTCGTGTCTTTCAGACCGACGGCAGCAGCGATGTCACCGGAGTAAACTTCGCTGATTTCTTGACGGCTGTTCGCGTGCATTTGAAGAATACGGCCTACGCGCTCGCGCTTGCCCTTCGTCGCGTTGACGACATAAGAACCGGAGTTCAGTACGCCGGAGTATACGCGGAAGAAGGTCAAACGGCCCACGTAAGGGTCGGTCATGATTTTGAACGCAAGCGCCGCAAACGGTTCGTTGTCGGAAGACTTGCGCGTCGTTTCCGTTCCGTCATCCAGAACGCCCTTGATATCAGGAACGTCAACCGGAGAAGGAAGGTAAGCGACAACCGCGTCCAGCATCGGCTGAACGCCTTTGTTGCGATAGGAGGAACCGCAGACGACCGGGAAGATTTTCACTTCGCAGACGCCTTTGCGCAGAGCCGCTTTGATCTCTTCGACGGTGAGTTCTTCACCTTCGAGGTATTTCATCGTCAGCTCTTCATCCAGCTCGGCAACTTTCTCTACGAGTTCGTTGCGAAGCTCTTCTACTTGCGCTGCGTACTCCTCAGGAATTGCCACCGTCTCCGGATCTTTACCCAGATCGTCCTTATAGATATAAGCAACCTGTTCAACCAGGTCGATCATGCCTTTGAACGTATCTTCGGCTCCGATCGGCAGTTGGATCGCCACGGCGTTCGCGTTCAGACGTTCTCTCATGTCTTTGACGACATTCAAGTAGTCCGCGCCGATGATGTCCATCTTGTTAACATACGCGATCCGCGGTACGCCGTAACGGTCGGCTTGACGCCATACCGTCTCGGATTGCGGTTCTACGCCTTCTTTGGCGCTGAATACGCCAACGGCCCCATCCAATACGCGCAGGGAGCGCTCGACTTCTACCGTAAAGTCAACGTGACCCGGAGTGTCGATAATATTAATACGGTGACCCTTCCACTGAGCGGTCGTCGCGGCAGACGTAATCGTAATGCCGCGCTCTTGCTCTTGCTCCATCCAGTCCATCGTAGCGGCGCCTTCGTGCACTTCGCCGATTTTGTGAACGCGTCCGGTGTAGAACAAAATCCGTTCAGTCGTCGTGGTTTTACCCGCATCAATGTGCGCCATAATCCCGATGTTGCGCGTATTTTGCAAGGAGAACTCTCTAGCCATTGATACAGTCTCCCTTCAAAATGTCTAGCTTCGCGATAATTACCAGCGGTAGTGAGCGAACGCTCTGTTCGCTTCCGCCATTTTGTGAGTGTCTTCGCGCTTCTTGACGGCTGCTCCCGTGTTGTTGGAAGCATCCAGAATTTCTGCAGCCAGACGCTCTTCCATCGTCTTCTCGCCGCGGTTGCGGGCGTAGTTCACGAGCCAGCGCAGTCCAAGGGACGTGCGGCGCTCAGGTTTAACTTCGATCGGAACTTGATAGTTCGCGCCGCCTACGCGGCGAGCTTTAACTTCAAGCACCGGCATGATATTCTTAATCGCTGCTTCAAAAACCTCCATCGGCTCTTTGCCGGAGCGCTCTTGAATCAACTTGAAAGCATCATACAGAAGCTGTTGCGCTACGCCTCTCTTACCGTCGATCATAATACGGTTGACAAGGCGAGTTACCAGTTTGCTGTTGTACAGCGGATCCGGGAGTACGTCCCGTTTCGGAACCGGTCCTTTGCGTGGCATCAAGGTTCCTCCTTTCTCATTCATGACGCTCGGGCCGGCTTAGCCGCCCCTTGCGGATTAGGATTTTTTGACTTTCGGTCTCTTCGTTCCGTATTTGGAACGAGCTTGTTTGCGGTTGTTCACTCCAGCGGTATCCAGAGCTCCGCGAACGATGTGGTAACGAACACCCGGAAGGTCCTTAACCCGGCCTCCACGAACAAGAACGACGCTGTGCTCTTGCAGGTTGTGGCCGATTCCTCCGATGTAGGCGGTCACCTCTACGCGGTTCGTCAGACGAACACGAGCGTATTTACGAAGAGCGGAGTTCGGTTTCTTCGGCGTCATCGTACCTACACGGGTGCAAACCCCGCGTTTTTGAGGAGCGCTCAGATCCGTTTCCACGCGTTTGAGAGCGTTGAAACCTCTTTGAAGCGCCGGCGATTTCGATTTTACGACCTTCGATTGACGTCCTTTGCGAACGAGCTGGTTGATTGTTGGCATGCTGCCACCCCCTTCCCATGATGGGTACAAATAAGAAAAATAAGCGATCGGATCGACGCGAACTGCGAAGCCCACAGATCCAGGTGGTTCATTTTGAGAGGCGAGAAAGGGCTCGACCGGAACACCCGCATCCGCGGCAACCGCATCAAACCCGTTATTCCTATTCTCAATCGGCTCGATAAATCAACGGCCGATAATAGCTCACCATCGCCTAAGTCCGCACCGGTCTCGGCACGTCTGAACGACGTACCTCTGGCACACACTAGAACATATTATCACTTCGAAAATGCTGTGTCAAGAACCTAGATTTCCGCTTTGCGAAGATGCTTGTCCTCCGCGCCGACTACATTTTTTTCCGGTCCATCAGTTTAAGAAAGAGACCGAACAGGATGCCCGCATACGCCCACGGAGCGGCAAGGACGATAGATTGGTAACCTGCTGAGATTTCCTCGTGCCGGTTGAACGCGTCCATTAACGGAAATACGGGCGGAAGCAGCCAGATCAACCCCGCCAGCGAACCGGGCAGCGCATCCGCAATGCCTCCTGCGGCCAACGATAGGGCGACCGTCAGCAAGAGTCCTATGATCGCATAGCTGAGCTTCGGGACGAGCTTGCTGGTAAACAGATAGGAGACTGCCGCCCCAACCATTCCCAGTCCGGCGTGGCCAATTAACGCGGCCAGCGCTTCTCCGGTCTCGGGCTGCCTGTCGAATTTGTCGAACAGAATCGGATACGCGACGGCGACGACGGACAAGCAGACGGTCCAGAAGGCGATCACCGACGCTCGCGCGGCGTAGTATTTCGTCTGTCCTCCCGCATGAAGCGAGCCGATCATCTGCTGCGTCACATCTTCCGCGTCTACGTAACCGAAGCCGAGCCAAGCGGCGAAGAGGAACGTCAAGGTCGCCGTTAACGAATAGCTGGGCATGACGGGATTGGGCACGACGCTATAAATAAAAAACAGTGCGATTCCGAAAAACAGCATCGGTCCGACGTATCTATAAGTCCGCGTGTAATGCTTAAACGAGAATGCCATAATGCCCAGCATCGATTATCCCCCATCAACGAACGGCCGGCGTTCGGCGTCCCCATCGGCGTTCCGAACCGAGCGAATCGATCCGTTCGCCGCCAGAACGGCGCGAAGGAAAGCGTCGCACCGGACCGCTTCGATGCGGCAGCCCCAGCCTCCTCTTATTCTATACCTCGCAATGATCCCATCCGAAACCGCGCACACCCGATCCGTCTCCTCGTCGGCCAACTCGAACTCCGCGATTTTGCACGGCACAGAGCCCGCTCGAACGGCGGTCTGCTCTGCAGTCCCGTCCCGAAGCCGTACAACCCGATCCGCGAGTCGCTCTACGAGCATCTGCTCGTGCGTCGAGAAGACGATCGTCGCGCCCTCTTCCTTAAGCTGCAGCAGAACGTCCGTCAGTTCGGCGCGCGTTCGCGAATCCAGCCCCGACAACGGCTCGTCGAGCAGAAGCAATTCCGGGCTTCCCAGCAGCGCCTGCATCAGATTAACCTTCTGCAGATTTCCTTTGGAGAGATCTGCGAGCCGCTGCCTCTCTGTCGATTGAAGCCGAAACAGCTCGAACAGATTGTCGATGATCCCGTTCGCCGCCTGCGGCTCCATACCGCGGATTTTCGCCATTGCGAGCAAATATTCCCTCGCGGAGTGACGCAGCCTGGGGAAGCCGTCCGGCGCAAATCCGATGCGATTCGGCGGTATGCTCGCCAATCTGGCGCCTCCGTCCAGGGCGCTCAGTCCGCTTAGCGCCTTGAGCAACGTGCTCTTGCCCGATCCGTTGCTCCCGAGCAAGGCAACGACTTCCCCCCGCCCGATCTCCAGCGACAGCTTGTCCAGCACGATGCGACCGGCGAAGCTTCGCCGGACTTCCTCAAGCCGGACGATCGGCTTATTTGGCATGAAGACGCCTCCTTCCTCTTCCGTCTCCGTCGGCGTCCCGTTGGCGCGCCGTTGTTCGACTAGAGCGTTTCAGAAATAAAATGCAACAACAATCGAAGCCGATGCAGCCGACTTACCGTTAGAACATTCGCCACGCGGCTGTTTTAACCCGATACGGCCGACCTGCAAGCTTCGCTGGTCCACCGCTCGCCGCTGCAACACGACTGAGCGAGGTTGCAGACTCGCCAGCCCTCCGTTTGCCGGCTGCAACACGGCTGAGCGAGGTTGCAGACTCGTTGTCCCTCCGTTTGCCGGCTGCAACACGACTGAGCAGGGTTGCAGACTCGCCGGCCCTCCGTTTGCCGCTGCAACACGGCTGAGCGAGGTTGCAGACTCGCCAGCCCTCCGTTTGCCGGCTGCAACACGACTCAATCGCCTTAGACTCTTCGACTTCTTACGCGTAGGCTTGGTCCTCCCGCAACCAGACTCTCGCTGGCTAGAAGATGCGTGCTTGCTGGACACGCCATCCATCAAAAAAAGCGGATACCGCTGCCGGTATCCGCTTCTGTGACAATTGATGTTATTCCACGCCGACCGGTTCCAGCTCCGCCGTTTCGTCCGTTTGCTCGTCAAACGGGGAGACGACTTTGATGTTGCGGTAACGAGCCATCCCGGTACCTGCCGGAATGAGCTTCCCGATAATGACGTTCTCCTTGAGGCCGAGCAGGCGGTCGACCTTGCCCTTGATCGCGGCATCGGTCAGAACGCGGGTCGTCTCTTGGAAGGACGCCGCAGACAAGAACGAATCGGTCTCGAGGGACGCCTTCGTAATGCCCAGCAGTACCGGACGGGCAACCGCCGGCTCCTTGTCGGACAGGATCGCTTCGCGGTTAGCCGCTTCGTACTCGTGCAAGTCGACGAATGCTCCAGGGAGCAGCGTCGTGTCGCCAGGATCGACGATGCGGATCTTGCGAAGCATCTGCTTGATCATGACCTCGATATGCTTGTCGTTGATCTCAACGCCCTGGTTCCGGTATACGCGCTGAACCTCTTGCAGAATGTAGTTCTGCACCCCGCGAATACCTTTGATGCGCAGCATCTCTTTCGGATCGATGGAGCCGTCCGTCAATTCGTCGCCCGCTTCGACCTGCTGGCCTTGGACAACGCGAATGCGGGAGCCGTAGCTGACCGGATAGATCTTCGATTCCGCTCCGCCCTGCAATTCGATCTCGCGGCGATCCTTCGTCTCGCGAATTTCCTTGATGACGCCGTCGAGCTCGGAGATGATCGCTTGACCTTTCGGATTGCGCGCTTCGAAGAGCTCCTGAATACGCGGCAAACCTTGGGTGATATCGTCTCCGGCGACGCCGCCGGTGTGGAACGTACGCATCGTGAGCTGCGTTCCCGGTTCGCCGATCGATTGAGCGGCGATGATACCGACCGATTCGCCGATCTCGACTTGCTTGCCTGTCGCCAGGTTGCGTCCGTAGCAGAGCTTACATACGCCATGACGGGCGCGGCAGCTAAGCACGGAACGAATCTGAATGCTCTTGATGCCCGCGCGAACGATCTCTTCGGCCTTAGGCGTATCGAGCAGATCGTTGCGATGCGCGATGATTTCCTTCGTCTCCGGATGACGGATCGTCTCGAACGCGTAGCGGCCTTCGATCCGGTCGAACAGATCTTCGATGACCTCTTTGCCGTCCTCGATCCGGGAGACGGTAATGCCTTTATCCGTGCCGCAATCGTCCTCGCGAACGATTACGTCCTGAGCGACGTCGACGAGACGACGAGTCAGATAACCCGAGTCGGCGGTACGAAGAGCCGTATCGGCAAGACCTTTCCGCGCGCCGTGGGTGGAGATGAAGTACTCCAAGACCGTCAGACCTTCGCGGAAGTTCGACTTGATCGGCAATTCGATGATCCGTCCGGACGGGTTGGCCATCAGACCCCGCATACCGCCCAGTTGGGTGATCTGCGATTTGTTGCCCCGCGCCTTGGAATCGACCATCAGCATGATGCTGTTGTAACGATCCATCGACTTCATCAGAATGTCCGTAATCTCGTCCTTCGTCTTGCTCCAGATCTCGATAACGCGATCGCGGCGTTCTTCGTTCGTGATCAAACCGCGACGGTATTGGGTCGTAACGACTTTGACGCGCTCCTCCGACTTCTTCAGAATTTCTTGCTTCTCCTGAGGAACGATAACGTCGGATACGCCGATCGTAATGCCCGCGCGAGTCGAGTACGTAAAGCCGAGCTGCTTGATGTTGTCCAGGATGACCGACGTCTGGGTCGTATGGTAAATGCGGAAGCATTCGCCGATAATGTTGCCCAGATACTCTTTGCCGACGGCTCCGGGAACGGCAGGGTCCTCGATAAACTTCGAGATGTCCGCGCCTTTTTCGTAGATGAAATATTTATCCGGTGTACCTTTAACGAGGTTTTCTTTCGTCGCCTCGTTGATGTAAGGGAACGTGTCCGGGAAAATTTCGTTGAAAATGATTTTGCCGATCGTCGTGACGATGAGCGCTTCCTGCTGCTCCGGCGTGAAGGTTTTCTTCTTCAGCTCTTTCACCGGAATAACGACGCGTGCGTGCAGGGAAACCCCTTCCGTACCGCGTTGGTAAGCGGAGACCGCTTCGTTGACGTTCGCGAATTTGAATCCGGAACCGTAAGCCTTGTTGTTGTCCATCGTCAGATAGTAGCAACCGAGTACCATATCCTGAGACGGAGTAACGACCGGCTTGCCGTCTTTCGGGTTCAAGATGTTGCCCGCGGCCAGCATCAGCAAGCGCGCTTCCGCTTGGGCTTCTGCCGACAGAGGCACGTGAACGGCCATCTGGTCGCCGTCGAAGTCGGCGTTGTACGCCGTACAGACGAGCGGGTGAAGCTTGATCGCGCGGCCTTCGACCAGAATTGGCTCGAAAGCTTGGATGCCCAGTCTGTGCAGCGTCGGAGCGCGGTTCAGAAGCACCGGGTGTTCCTTGATGACTTCTTCCAGCACGTCCCACACTTCGGGGCTCACGCGTTCGACTTTGCGCTTCGCGCTCTTGATGTTGTGGGCCAGACCTTTGAGCACCAGCTCTTTCATGACGAAAGGCTTGAACAGTTCCAGCGCCATCTCCTTAGGGAGACCGCATTGGTACATTCTCAGGCTCGGACCTACAACGATAACGGAACGTCCGGAGTAGTCGACCCGTTTACCGAGCAAGTTCTGACGGAAACGGCCTTGCTTCCCTTTCAGCATGTGGCTGAGGGATTTGAGCGGACGGTTGCCCGGGCCCGTTACCGGGCGGCCGCGGCGGCCGTTGTCGATCAAGGCGTCGACGGCTTCCTGGAGCATCCGCTTCTCGTTCTGCACGATGATGTCCGGAGCTCCGAGGTCGAGCAGGCGCTTCAGCCGGTTGTTCCGGTTGATGACGCGGCGGTACAGGTCGTTCAAGTCGCTCGTCGCGAAGCGTCCGCCGTCCAGCTGAACCATCGGGCGCAGCTCCGGAGGAATAACCGGAAGCACGTCGAGGATCATCCAGTCCGGCAGGTTGCCGGAGTTGCGGAACGATTCGATGACTTCCAGACGCTTGATCGCGCGGTTGCGGCGTTGGCCCTGAGCCGTGCGCAGCTCTTCCTTGAGCGTCTCCAGCTCGCGGTCGAGATCGATGTCCTGCAGCAGCTTCTTGACCGCTTCCGCGCCCATGCCTGCATGGAACGCGTAGCCGTACTTGTCGCGGTAGCTGCGGTATTCCTTCTCGGAGAGCAATTGCTTCTTCTCGAGAGGCGTGTCGCCCGGATCCGTTACGACATAGGAAGCGAAGTAGATGATCTCCTCGAGGGAACGAGGAGACATATCCAGCGCCAGCCCCATACGGCTAGGAATGCCCTTGAAATACCAGATGTGCGATACCGGAGCGGCCAGCTCGATATGCCCCATCCGCTCGCGGCGCACTTTCGCCCGCGTGACTTCGACGCCGCAGCGATCGCAGACGACGCCTTTGTAACGCACTCTCTTGTACTTGCCGCAATGACATTCCCAGTCCTTGGTCGGTCCGAAAATCTTCTCGCAGAACAAGCCTTCTTTTTCCGGTTTCAGCGTCCGGTAGTTTATCGTCTCCGGCTTCTTGACTTCGCCTCTGGACCACGATCTGATCTTGTCGGGGGAAGCCAAACCGATCTTCATAAACTCAAAGTTATTGACGTCTAACAAGGAGCAAGCCCTCCTTCATCGTTGCTAAGATTTCGGATCCTAAAGTTATTCGACGCCGACTTCGGAACCTTCGAGGTTCAGATTCAGCTTATCTCCCGCGGAATCGTCTTCGTCGTCGATTTCCTTCATTTCGATCTCCTGCTCGTCGCCGGACAGGATTTTCACGTCCATACCCAAGCTTTGGAGCTCTTTGATCAGTACTTTGAACGATTCAGGAACGCCCGGCTCCGGCACGTTCTCGCCTTTGACGATCGATTCGTACGTTTTGACGCGACCGACGACGTCATCGGATTTGACGGTCAAAATCTCTTGCAGCGTGTATGCCGCGCCGTAAGCTTCGAGCGCCCATACTTCCATCTCCCCGAAGCGCTGGCCGCCGAACTGGGCTTTACCGCCGAGAGGCTGCTGCGTAACGAGCGAGTATGGACCTGTGGAACGGGCGTGAATCTTGTCGTCGACCATGTGCGCCAGCTTGATCATGTACATGACGCCGACGGTAACTTCGCGTTCGAACAATTCGCCCGTGCGTCCGTCTCGCAGGCGCCATTTGCCGTTGCGGGCCATGCCGGCCTCTTCCATCGTGTCGAAGACGTCATGTTCGGATGCGCCGTCGAATACCGGCGTAGCGGCGTGAATGCCGAGCAGCTTACATGCCATGCCGAGGTGGACCTCAAGCACTTGCCCGATGTTCATCCGGGAAGGAACCCCCAGCGGGTTCAGAACGACCTGTACAGGCGTTCCGTCCGGCAGGAACGGCATATCTTCTTCCGGCAGAATGCGGGCGATAACCCCTTTGTTTCCGTGACGTCCGGCCATTTTGTCGCCCTCGGAAATTTTCCGCTTCTGGGCGATATAGGCGCGAACGAGCTGGTTGACGCCCGGAGGCAGCTCATCGCCGTTCTCGCGCGTAAACACTTTGACGTCGACGACGATGCCGTCCGTACCGTGAGGAACGCGCAGCGACGTATCGCGCACTTCGCGCGCCTTCTCGCCGAAGATCGCGTGCAGCAGGCGCTCTTCCGCCGTCAGCTCCGTTACACCCTTCGGCGTAACCTTGCCGACGAGAATGTCTCCTGCGCTGATTTCCGCGCCGACGCGGATAATGCCGCGCTCGTCAAGGTTGCGAAGCGCGTCCTCGCCGACGTTCGGGATGTCGCGCGTAATCTCTTCAGGCCCGAGCTTCGTATCGCGCGCTTCGGACTCGTACTCCTCGATGTGGATCGAAGTGTAGACGTCCTCGCGTACGAGCTTCTCGGACAGCAGGATCGCATCCTCGTAGTTGTAACCTTCCCACGTCATGAAGGCAACGACGACGTTGCGGCCCAGCGCGAGCTCGCCGGTGTCCGTGGAAGGACCGTCCGCCATGATGTCGCCTTTCTTGATCACGTCGCCGCGGCGAACGAGAGGACGTTGGTTAATGCACGTTCCTTGGTTGGAACGCATGAATTTCTGCAGCTTGTATTTGACGATGTCGCCTTTGACTTCCTTGCCGTCGATGATCTCGACGCGGCGCAGTTGGATTTCATTGGCAGACACCCGTTCGATATATCCGTCGTATTTGGATACAATACATACCCCGGAGTCCTTGGCCGACTTGTGCTCCATGCCCGTTCCGACGAAAGGAGCTTCCGGAATGAGCAGCGGAACCGCTTGACGCTGCATGTTCGAACCCATCAGCGCGCGGTTGGAGTCATCGTTCTCGAGGAACGGAATCATCGCCGTCGCGACCGATACGACTTGCTTCGGAGAAACGTCCATGTAGTCGACCCGATCGCTCGGCATCGTCAGGATGTTGTCCGTCTGCTTGTTGTAGCGAACGATAATGTTCTCTTCCTGGAACGTACCGTCCGGGTTCAGCAACGCGTTCGCTTGCGCGATAATGTAGTTATCCTCTTCGTCCGCGGTCATGTAGACGATCTCTTCGGTGACGCGGTTCGTGTTCGGATCGACTTTGCGGTACGGAGCTTCGATGAAGCCGTACTCGTTGATCCGCGCGAACGACGACAGCGAGTTGATCAGACCGATGTTCGGTCCCTCCGGCGTCTCGATCGGACACATGCGGCCGTAGTGGGAGTTGTGAACGTCCCGTACTTCGAAGCCCGCGCGTTCCCGCGTAAGACCGCCCGGTCCGAGAGCGGACAGACGGCGCTTGTGCGTCAGCTCGGCCAGCGGGTTCGTCTGATCCATAAACTGCGACAGCTGGGAAGATCCGAAGAACTCCTTGATCGCCGCAATGACCGGACGAATGTTGATCAGCGCTTGCGGCGTGATCGCGTTCTGGTCCTGGATCGACATCCGTTCGCGAACGACCCGTTCCATCCGGGACAGACCGATGCGGAACTGGTTCTGCAGCAATTCGCCGACGGAACGCAGACGACGGTTGCCCAAGTGGTCGATGTCGTCGGTGTTGCCGATGCTTTGCAGCAGGTTCATGAAATAGTTGATCGACGCGATAATATCCGCCGGCGTGATGTTCTTCACGGCCTTGTCGATAATGCCATTGGAGATGACCTTCACGACTTTGCCGTCTTCCACCGGGGAGAACACGTTGATCGTCTGCAGCGGAATGTCTTCCGTCTCTTGAATGCCGCCGGCGACGCGATAGTTCTTGAAGCCGACGTTCTTCTCGAGCATCGGAAGAATCTGGTCAAGCAGCCTGCGATCGATCATCTGACCGGCTTCGGCGATGATCTCGCCCGTCGAAGGATCGACAAGCGTCTCGGCGAGCCGCTGATTGAACAGGCGGTTCTTGATGTGCAGCTTCTTGTTGACCTTGTAGCGGCCGACGTTCGCCAGATCGTAGCGCTTCGGATCGAAGAAGCGGGCGATCAGCAAGCTGCGCGCGTTCTCGAGCGTAGGCGGTTCGCCCGGACGAAGACGCTCGTAGATTTCGATGAGCGCTTTCTCGGTCGAGTCCGTGTTGTCCTTCTCGAGCGTGTTGCGAATAAAATCGTCTTGCCCGAGCAGATCGAGAATCTCCGCGTCGGTACCGAAGCCGAGCGCGCGAAGAAGCACCGTTACGGGAATTTTCCGCGTACGATCGATCCGCACGTATATAATATCTTTAGCATCCGTCTCAAGCTCAAGCCAGGCTCCGCGATTCGGAATGATGGTGGCGGTGTAATTCTTCTTGCCGTTCTTATCCACTTTCGTACTGAAATAGACACTTGGGGAGCGCACCAATTGACTGACGATAACGCGTTCCGCGCCGTTGATAATGAACGTGCCCGTCTCGGTCATAAGCGGGAAATCGCCCATGAACACTTCCTGCTCTTTCACTTCGCCGGTTTCCTTGTTAAGCAACCGCACTTTCACGCGAAGCGGAGCAGCGAAGGTGACGTCGCGTTCCTTAGATTCGTCTACCGAATATTTGGGCTCTCCCAGGCTGTAGTCGATAAACTCCAACACCAAGTTGCCCGTAAAATCGGAGATCGGCGAAATATCCTGAAAAATTTCCCGCAAACCCTCGTCCAAAAATTTCTGGTACGATTGCTGCTGGATTTCGATCAGGTTCGGAACGTCCAACACTTCATTAATGCGGGCGTAGCTGCGCCGCGTACGGCGGCCATACTGAACAAGATGTCCTGCCAACTTAACCTCACCCCTTAAGTCTGCTTCAACACATAAATAAAGAAAAGCCACTTATGCGCCGGTTGGCGGCACAATGGCAACTCATCCTGCCTTTACCCCAAAACAAACCCATTATACGCCATTCGATGCGATTTTATTCCTGGGAAAAGAACCGGAGTTTGCTGGCTTTTGTGTTGAAGACAATTAGCCCATCCTAATACTGACATTTTTTAATAATACCATAGCGAAAATGTCAAGTCAAATTTTTTATTCACTTTTCGTCTTTTTGGCCTTGTAAATCCGAAATCCCTTATCCTTGGCGACTTCCGCGACTTCATCCTCGCCAAAAATTTCTTCCAGTCTGGCTCTCGCCGAGGGAGCTCCCTGCTTGTTCTGAATGACGATCCAGAGCTCTCCTCCGGGATTCAGCCTTTCGAAGGCTTCCTGGAACACCCGGTGCACGACGGCTTTGCCCGCGCGAATCGGCGGATTGGACAGAATGACGTCGAAGCTGTCGTCCTGTACCGCTTCGTACAAGTCGCTTCGGGCGAACGATACGTTGCCTATGCCGTTCGCTCTGGCGTTCATTTCAGCCAGCTCGACCGCTCTCTCGTTAATATCGATCAGCTTGACATGTCCTTGCGGCGCAAGGCGGGCCGCAACGAGACCGATCGGGCCGTATCCGCAGCCGATATCCAGAACCCGCGCATCCGCGGGAATGTCCATATGCTCGATAAGCACCCGACTTCCGTAGTCCACCCCGTCCCGCGAAAACACGCCCGCGTCCGAAGTCAACTTCAGACGAACGCCGCGCAGCGTCGTTTCGAACGAGCGCCGGTCGCTCTGCGATTTGGGTTTGGCCGAATAGTAATGATCGTTCATTCTGTACTCCTCCGCACACCGGTCAGGCTGCCTTCTCTAAGCATGATCAACTTTGCGCATGAACAAACCCCTCGAAGAAAATCTTCAAGGGGTTTGTGAGGTCCCGCTTCTTATTTTACTTCTACTTTAGCGCCGGCTTCTTCAAGCTTAGCTTTGATAGCGTCGGCTTCTTCTTTGGAAGTCTTCTCTTTGATCGGCTTCGGAGCGTTGTCTACGAGGTCTTTTGCTTCTTTCAAGCCGAGGCCCGTGATTTCGCGAACCGCTTTGATAACGTTGATTTTGGAAGCGCCAGCTTCGGCCAAAATAACGTCGAACTCAGTTTGCTCAGCAGCAGCTTCAGCAGCGCCGCCTGCAACTACCGCTACAGGAGCAGCAGCCGTTACGCCGAATTCTTCTTCGATTGCTTTTACCAGATCGTTCAGTTCGAGAACAGTCATCGTTTTGATGGCTTCCAAGATTTGCTCTTTGCTCATTTGATGTTCCTCCATGTATTGAGATCACTGGGATCTTCTTATTTTTTGATAATTCGTTCGAAAAGGTCTTACGCGCTCGCTTCGTTCTTCTCCGACACCGCTTTGACAGCGAGGGCGAAGTTGCGAACAGGAGCTTGAAGTACGCTAAGCAGCATGGACAGCAAGCCTTCGCGGGACGGAAGATCCGCCAACGCCTTCACTTGAGCCGCGTCGTAGAATACTCCGTCTACGATACCGCCTTTGATCTTCAGCGCGTCGTTCTTCTTGGCGAAGTCGCTCAGAATCTTAGCTGGAGCTACGGCATCAGCACCGAATGCAACTGCAGTCGGTCCGGTCAGCACGGCGTCCAGATCGCTCAGTTCCGCGCTTGCGGCAGCGCGGCTGACCAGGGAGTTCTTCAACACCTGGAATTCAACGCCGGCTTCGCGCAATTGTTTCCGAAGCAACGTAACTTGAGCCACGTTCAGACCGCGGTAATCGGCGATGACCGTGCTGCTGCTCTCGCGCAGCTTCGCTGCGATCGCGTCGACCTCTTGCTGTTTCGCTGCAATGATTTTCGCATTTGCCATTGTGTGCACCTCCTATGATTTTTGGATAACACCGTATATCGTCACGTACGATCTCAGAGGCATAAGAAATGCCTCCGCAGACTGTGCGGAGGCATGACGCGATCTCGCTTCTACACGCGGATGCGCTAGGCATCCGGCATACAAGAAAAGTTCTATTCACACACCTCGGTAGGAAATTAAGCTTGGCAATGCGCCCAGCACCTACGGTCTACGGTATCCATATTCGTTTGTCAGCTTCATCAGACTACCACTAAAGCGGTCCGATGTCAAAGACCGTTTGTTGCCATCTCTGCCAGAAGGATTAGCGGTATGCCGCCGCGTTAACGCGAGCGCCTGGTCCCATCGTCGAAGAAATCGAGACGTTCTTCAGGTAAATCCCTTTGGAAGAAGCTGGTTTAGCGCGGTTCAGCGCGTCGATCAGAGCTTTCAAGTTCTCGTTCAGCTTGTCAGCGTCGAACGAAACTTTACCGATCGGAGCGTGAATTTGTCCGGCTTTGTCCAGACGGTATTCGATTTTACCGGCTTTGATCTCTTGGATGGCTTTCGCAACGTCGTTCGTTACGGTTCCAGCCTTAGGGTTCGGCATCAAGCCTTTGCCCCCGAGAATACGGCCGAGCTTACCTACTTCGCCCATCATGTCCGGAGTCGCGACGCAGACGTCGAACTCGAACCATCCTTGTTGGATTTTGTTGATGAGGTCAGCATCCCCTACGTAGTCCGCTCCAGCAGCTTCAGCTTCTTTCAGCTTCTCGCCTTTCGCGAATACGAGGACGCGTTGCGTTTTGCCGGTGCCGTGAGGCAGGACGACTACGCCGCGCACCGCTTGGTCTTGCTTTCTCGGATCAACGCCGAGGCGGACGGCAGCTTCGACAGTTTCGTCGAATTTGGCCGTTGCCGCTTTCTTCACGAGCTCGATCGCTTCCAACGATTCGTAGGTAGCGTCGCGGTCGATCAGCTTGGCGGCTTCTCTGAATTTCTTACCGTGTTTAGCCAAGTTGTTCTCCTCCTTTTGTGGTAGTAACGGTCTGTTCCAATCCGCGATCCCTCTGCAGGGAACGGCAGATTGTCCCTCCCACTAGCGCGTCCGTGCGGACGCGTCAAACCGCCGTCAAGGCGATTAGTCTTCGATCGTAACGCCCATGCTGCGGGCCGTACCTTCGACCATACGCATTGCAGCTTCAACGGAAGCCGCGTTCAAGTCTTGCATCTTCTGCTCGGCGATCTCGCGAACTTTCGCGCGCTTAACCGTAGCGACTTTCTTCTTGTTCGGCTCGCCGGAACCTTTTTGGATTCCCGCCGCTACGCGAAGCAGTACCGCTGCCGGAGGAGTTTTCGTCTCGAACGTGAAGGAACGATCCTCGTATACGGAAATGACGACCGGAATTACCAGGCCGGCTTGATCCGCCGTGCGAGCGTTGAACTCTTTACAGAATTGCATGATGTTAACGCCAGCTTGACCGAGCGCAGGACCGATTGGCGGCGCAGGGTTAGCTTTACCCGCGTTAACTTGCAACTTAACCAGCTTGATCACTTTCTTTGCCATGTTGCACACCTCCCTGACCCATAATGCGGTTTAACGGAACTCTCGTCCCTCCCGCTCTTTCAAGAAACCCGAACTGCAAAGATACTTATATCTTCTCCACTTGAGTGAAATCCAACTCAACCGGGGTTTCCCTGCCGAACATGTTGACGTGCACCTTCAGCTTGCTCTTGTCGGCGAGAATCTCTTCCACGGACCCGACAAAATTGGCGAAAGGCCCGACCTTGACGCGGACGTTCTCTTTCAGTTCGAAATCGATGACCGGCTTCGGCTCGTCCATGCCCATGTGACGCAGAATTCCTTCCACCTCGTCAGGCAAGAGCGCCGTCGGCTTCGATCCCGATCCGGTGGAGCCGACAAAGCCGGTAACTCCCGGCGTATTGCGGACCACGTACCAAGAATCGTCCGTTTGGATCATCTCCACGAGGACGTAGCCCGGATACACTTTGCGCATAACCGTCTTTTTCTTGCCGTCCTTGTTGACGATCTCCTCTTCCATCGGCACGAGGACGCGGAAGATTTTGTCTTGCATACCCATAGATTCCACGCGTTTCTCCAGGTTCGCCTTAACCTTGTTCTCGTACCCGGAGTACGTGTGGACTACGTACCATCTTTTCTCCATGGAAAAGCCACCTTTGGTTCCTGCGTCAGATGATCATATCGACGAGGGATGAAATACCGATGTCCAGCACCCAGAAGTAGATCGTTACCAGAACCACGGTCACAATGACGATGATCGTGTAGCTGACAAGCTCTTTCCGGTTGGGCCAACGGACTTTCTTTAGTTCGTTCCAGCTATCGGCAAAAAACGAAAAAAAGGACCCAAAGTTTTGCTTCATTTTAGCCAGGAAAGTCACGTTCATACCTCCTAGGAGTTACCGCGTCTCGCGATGAGGAGTATGTTCATTGCAAAATTTGCAGAACTTCTTCAACTCGATGCGATCGGCGTGAGTCCGTTTGTTCTTGCTCGACGTGTAGTTCCGTTGCTTGCAGCTTGTGCAAGCCAGCGTGATGATCACCCGCATCCCTTCCACCTCCCGGGATCATGACTTCATAAAAATACAACCATTCAGCGGAAACTCCAGCTTGGCGAACCAAGGCTGAGTTTGAAATCGTCGGCCGATGGCAAGCCATCAAGACAACAATTCCTGGTGTTTCGCCGATGATTCAGAGCCAGCGCATAAGAAACCACGTTAAGGTTACTAAAATAATTTATCACAGGGGCAAATCGATGTCAACGAAAACCGTCTGGGCATGTCTGGCATCGGTTAATACCATTCTTCCTGTTTTCGTTCTATTTAATCGCCGGCCCCGGAAAAATATTTTCATAGCAAGCGTCCAATCCGCCTATTTTAAGCGCTTGTTGATGACGACCAGCTTCGTTTCCGTCATTTCCTCGACCGCGTATTTGACGCCCTCGCGCCCGGTGCCGCTCTCCTTGACGCCCCCGTACGGCATATGGTCGACGCGGAAGGTCGGAATGTCGTTGATCATGACGCCTCCCACCTTCAGCCGTTCCGCCGCGCGAAGCGCCGTGAACAAATCGGACGTGTAGATGCCCGCCTGCAGACCGTATTTCGAATCGTTCACCTCGTCGATCGCCTCGTCGACCGATTTCACGCTGCCGATCACGACGATCGGGGCGAACGCCTCGCGGCACGACACCTTCATCTCCCGTCCCGCCTCCGTAAGGACGGTCGGCTCCAGCACGCCGTTGCTGACGCTGCCGCCCGCCGCTACTTGCGCGCCGCCGTCCGTCGCTTCCCGAATCCAGCTCAGCGCCCTTTCGGTCTCCCGCCCGGAGATCATTGCGGACAGATCGGTCTCCGGATCAAGCGGATCTCCCTGCTTCAATCGCTTGGCCGCCTCGGCGAACTTGCGGACGAAGCTCTCGTAGATCTCTTCGTGAACGTAGATGCGCTGCAGCGAAATGCATACCTGGCCCTGGTTGGAGAAAGCGCCGGTCACGCAGCGCGGCACGATCGCGTCCAGGTCGGCGTCCTTGTCGACGATCAGCGCCGAATTGGAGCCGAGCTCCAAGGTGACGCGCTTGAGTCCGGCTCTCGCCCGGATGACTTTGCCCACCTCGGGACTTCCGGTGAACGTGATCATCGCGACCCGCTCGTCCTCGACGATCGCCGCGCCTGCTGCCTCGCCATGTCCGGGAACGACGTTCAGCGCGCCCGAGGGCAGCCCGGCTTCGGCGAACAGCCCGGCGATATACAGCGCCGACAGAGGCGTCTGCTCGGCCGGCTTCAGCACAACCGTATTGCCGGCGGCAATCGCAGGTCCGACCTTGTGCGCGACCAGATTAAACGGGAAGTTAAACGGCGTGATCGCCCCGATGACGCCGAGCGGCTCGCGCACCGTATACGCCAATCGACCTTCCCCTCCCGGAGCCGCGTCGAGAGGAATCGTCTCCCCGCCGATCCGCTTCGCTTCCTCGGCGGCAAACTTGTAGGTCTGCACCGTGCGGGCGATCTCCGCCCGCGCCGCCTTGATCGGCTTGGCCGCTTCCAGCGCGATCAAGCGAGCCGCCTCCTCGGACCGGGCGTCGAGGAGCGCCGCGACCCGCTCCAGAATGGCCGCCCTCTCGTGCGCCGGCATGGCGGCCATTGCACCCGTCGCTTCGCATGCGGCGCCAATCGCTTCGCGCGTCTCTTGCTCGTCAGCCGAGGGAACCTTAGCGACGACCTCCCCCGTATAGGGAGAACGCAATTCCTCGCAACGTCCCGCTTCCCGCCATCCGCCGCCGATAAACAGCCCTTTTATCGTTTCCATTTTCCACCCGGCTCCTTTCGGTTTGGCCCTTAAGGCCGTAAAAAAAGCAGCTTCGGATTGGCTGCTTGTGCTTTACTGCATATAGATGTATCGGATCAGTGCTAACTGCCTATGTCGCGAATCTCCAAGTACCGTTCGAGCTTGCGCTTGACGCGCTGCAGGGCGTTGTCGATCGACTTCACATGTCTGTCCAGATCAACCGCGATTTCCTGATAGGAGCGGCCATCCAAGTAGAGCATCAGCACCTTGCGCTCCAGATCGCTCAATATCTCGGTCATCTTGTCCTCGAGGCCGTAAAACTCCTCTTGGTTGATAATCATCTCCTCCGGGTCGCACACCCTGGAGCCGCAGATGACGTCGAGCAGCGTTCGGTCCGAGTCCTCGTCGTAGATCGGCTTGTCTAGGGAAACGTAGGAATTCAGAGGAATATGCTTCTGACGGGTAGCCGTCTTGATCGCGGTAATGATCTGCCTGGTGATGCACAACTCCGCGAAAGCCTTGAACGAAGCCAGCTTGTCGCCCTTGAAGTCGCGAATCGCCTTGTAGAGGCCGATCATCCCTTCCTGAACGATATCCTCCCGCTCCGCGCCGATGAGGAAGTAAGATCGCGCCTTGGCGCGCACGAAATTGCGATATTTATGAATGAGGTACTCCAACGCTCCGCTATCTCCCAAGCGAACGAATTCAACGATGTCCTCGTCGGCCCTGAAGTCGTACTCAAGCGTTGCCAGTCTCTCCAAGTCGACGCTCACGAACATCCCTCCGGTCTGCATTGGCGTACTGGAACCTCTTACTCTACCAAACTATTATCAATATACTTGATCTGACGCATAGCGTCAATGGATTTGCCGTTATTCGCCCTCAAGCGGGAATGGTAAAATTGTAAATTAAAGCCACGATTCGACATTTTCCCTTATAATCCGTCACGAATCTTTGAGTCCCCGTCTCATCCGCTCCAATCGCGATTGGACGTCCTCCGGCAAAATGCCTTCCAACGGATTTTTCTTCAGCCGATGATCGTTCCTGATGGCCGTCCGGATATCGACGCTGCTCTGCCGGACCGCGTGCCTCAGCTCGCGCGCCGACACACGGAGCGCCCCGCGCCCGAAGACGACGTGCTGCTCGACGAGATCGGATGTGGCGACGTAGACATTGCGCTTGACGGACAGCCACTCTCCGACGAGCCGCTCGATGCATTCGTCGGCGGTCTCCTTCTCTCTCGTGTAGACGACGCTGAACTTTTTGCGCGGACGGTACTCCTTGCCGGTGCCGGGCACGCGGAACGCATCGAAAACGACGATGACGATCAGTCCCGCGTAGCCCTGGTAGTCCGACAGCATATCCAGCAGCCGATCCCGCGCATCCTCCAGCTTCTCGTCTTTGAGCGCGCTTAGCTCAGGCCACGCCCCGATCACGTTATAGCCGTCGACGAGCAGAACGTCCTCTCTCTGGAACGTCCTGCCTTCACGCATGACCGGTAGGGGACACCGGCGACGGGGAATCCCCGCTCTTCGCCGCTTGCCCGCGCTGGCGGACGACTTCGTACAGAATGACTCCCGTCGCTACGGACGCGTTCAGCGAATTGATCCGGCCGACCATCGGCAGCGACAGAATAAAGTCGCATCTCTCCTTCACGAGCCTGGACAAGCCTTGTCCCTCGTTGCCGATCACGACAGCGAGCGGGCCGGTCAGATTCGTGTCGTAGAACCCTTCTTGCGCTCCGACGTCCGCTCCCGCGATCCACAGTCCCGCTTCCTTGAGCTTCTCCATCGTTTGCACGAGATTCGCGACTCTGGCGACCGGGACGTACTCGACGGCTCCGGCCGACGTCTTGGCGACGACCGCGGTCAGGCCGGCGCTGCGCCGCTTCGGCACGATGACGCCATGCACGCCGGTGCAATCTGCCGTCCGCAGGATGGAGCCCAGATTGTGCGGGTCCTCGATCTCGTCCAGAAGGACGAGGAACGGCGCTTCGCCCCGCTCGGCTGCGCGGGCGAGCAGTTCGTCCACGTCGGCGTAGGCTACGGCCGCCGCTTGGGCGACGACTCCCTGGTGCTGCATGTCGGGGACGAGCCGGTCGAGCTTGCTCTTGTCCACCTGCTGAACGACGATGCCGCGCGCCTTCGCCTCCTCCATAATCGGCTGCACGAGAGAGCGCTGCGCCTGCGCGGAGACGAATATTTTGTTGATCGAGCGGCCCGCCTTGAGCGCCTCCAGAACGGGGTGCTTGCCCGCGACGTACTCTTCTTCGCCCTTAAGCGCGCTCTCTTCGCTCCACCGCTCATCGTCGTGCTCGGTCGGCTGAACGCCGCGCGTCGGCCGCGCGTCTGGTCTCTGTTCCTTGCGATCGCCTCGCCAAGGCGGGTTGCCGCCGCCGAGGCTGCGCCCTCCCTTGCCTCTGGCTGCAGGCTTCCCGCCCTGAGCGGAACGGCTTTCCGGCGATCTCGGATCTTTGTTGCCCATTTCCATCTTCCTTTATCGTTTAATGCGCTTATTCAGTTTCGGCGGCGAAAGCCAGCTCCATCAACTGCTCCAAGCGCTCTTTCTGCCCTTCGTAATACAGATAGCCGACAAGACACTCCAGCGCGGTCGCTTGGCGATAGTCCGCGGGATCGGCATTGCGGGGAGGCTGACCGGACTTCGTGTTGCGCCCTCTGCGCACGATGTCGGCCTCTTCCTCCGTAAGCAGCGGCGCCCACCGCTGCAGCAGCTTCGCCTGCGCGGCGGCGGAGACGTATTTCGTCGCCGCGCGGTGCAGCTCGTGCGGCTTGCGGCTGCTGCCCGCGATCAGCCGCTGGCGGACGTACACCTCGAACACGGCGTCGCCCACGTAAGCGAGCACGATCGGGGACAGCAGCTTGACCGGAACGTCCGAGGGGACGACCGGCGCAATGACGGGCGGAACGGCGGACGTTGGAGCGCGGCTCGTCATTTGCGGCGCCAGCGGATGCCTTGCGGGGTGTCTTCCAGCACGATGCCCCGTTCCGCCAGCAAATCGCGAATTTCGTCCGCCCTGGCGAAATTGCGGTTCGCCCGCGCGGATGTCCGCTCCGCGATCAGAGCGTCCACTTCCTCGTCCAGCAGCTCCGCGTCGGTCTCTTCGGGGAGCAAGCCGAGAATGCCGTTCATCTCGCCGATCAGCTCGCGGATGAACAGCAGATCCGTCTCGCTGACGATTTCCCGCTGCAAATACGCGTTCGCTTCGGATACGACGCCGAACCAGGCCGTAATCGCGTCCGGCGTGCTGAAGTCGTCCTGCATGCGGGAGTGGAAATCGGCGCGCAGCTGTTCCAGACGGGCCTTCAGCTCCGCATCGGAGGCCAGGGAGAGATTGCCCTTGGCGACCGTGGACAGCCTGTGCTTCACGTTGTCGCGGCAGTTGGTCAGCCGATCGACGCTGTTGGCCGCCTGACGAATCGTCTCGTCGCTGAAGTTCAGCGGGCTGCGATAGTGCGTGGCCAGCATCAAATAACGGATCGCATACTTGCTCGTACCTTTAAGAAGCTGGCGAACGTTAACGCCGTTGCCGAGCGACTTGGACATTTTCTCGTTGTTGATGTTCACGAAGCCGTTGTGCATCCAGTAGCGCGACAGCGGCTCGCCCGTCAGCGACTCCGACTGCGCGATCTCGCACTCGTGGTGTGGGAACTGGAGGTCGTGGCCGCCTCCGTGTATGTCGAGCGTATCGCCCGCGAACTTGCGCACCATCGCCGAGCATTCGATGTGCCAGCCCGGACGGCCGTCTCCCCACGGGCTCGGCCAGTGAATCTCGCCCGGCTTGGCCGCTTTCCACAAGACGAAGTCCTGCGGATTTTCCTTGCGCTCGTCCACGTCGATGCGGATGCCGTACTGCAATTCATCGAGATTTTTGTGGGACAGCTTCCCGTAATCGGGGAACGTCGACGTGCGGAAGTACACGTCCCCCGCGCTCTCGTACGCCTTGCCCTGCTCGACCAGTTCGCGGATGAACTCGACGATCTCGTCGATCGTCTCCGTTACCCGGGGCGACACCGTAGGAGGAAGCGCTCCGAGCGCCTCGCGGTCTTCCTTGAAGGCGGCGATGAACTTCTCCGCCACTTCTGGCACCGTAATGTTCATATCTGCCGCTTTGCGAATCATTTTGTCGTCGACGTCCGTGTAGTTCACGATGTAGTTGACCTGGAAGCCGATCGCCTCCAGATAGCGTCTCACGACGTCGAAGAAGATAACCGGCCTTGCGTTGCCGATATGAATGTAGTCGTACACGGTCGGCCCGCATACGTACATATTCACTTTTCCCGGCTCGCGCGGGACGAAAGGCTGCAAGTCCCTGGTCATGCTGTCGTATATTTTCAAGTTCACGTTTGATTTAGCTCCTTTTCTTCTCTAGTTCCGGCGAGTGCACGAGATCGCGCGCGTTCCCGGCATGCCCGGAATCGTCTTCCGCGCCCAGATGCTCGTATTCGGACGAGCTGCGCGGCTGCGGTTGTCCGGGACCGCCGTCCGAGGGACGAACGTCCGCCTGGCCGCCCTTTTTGAGCCGTTCAACTTCGGCCTTGAGATCGTTGATCTCCTTCTGCATGAACCGGAACGTCTCGATGAGCGGGTCCGGCAGATTCGTATGGTCGAGCCGGTCGCCGATCTTCTTGCCGTTGCGCTTGACGACGCGCCCCGGAATGCCGACGACGGTGCTGTTCGGCGGCACTTCCCGCAGCACGACCGAGTTGGCTCCGATATTCGTATTATCCCCGACCGTGAACGATCCGAGCACTTTCGCTCCGGAAGCGATGACGACCCGGTTGCCGATCGTCGGGTGGCGCTTGCCCTTCTCCTTGCCCGTACCTCCGAGCGTCACTCCCTGATAGATGACGACCTCTTCCCCGATCTCGCACGTCTCGCCGATGACGACGCCCATGCCGTGGTCGATGAACAGCTTGCGGCCCAGCTTCGCCCCGGGATGAATCTCGATTCCGGTGAAGAAACGGCTGACCTGGGAGATGATGCGGGCGATCGTATACAACCGGCGGCGGTAAAAAAACTGCGCGACGCGGTGAGCCCATATCGCGTGCAGCCCCGCATACGTAAAGACGACTTCAAACCAACTTCTGGCCGCGGGATCATTCTCGAATACCGCCTCGATGTCCGACTTGACCGTACGCCATATCCCCATGACCCATCCCCCCTGCTCTTTCTCTATAAAAAAAAGTCTCTGCAGCGATAATCGCTGCAGAGACGTCGTGACGCGGTCCCACTCTGCTTAAGCAAGCGCCGTAATTCGGCATGCCTGCTCCTCTACGGATCGGTAACGGGAATCCCCCCGGCACCGCTTAACGAAGACGCGGCAAACGCGACCATCGTCGCATTCCCTGCCGGTCGTCCGCTCGGCGGCGCAGCTCCCAGGCGCATTTCGGCTTTGCGAGAACGAGGCGGCTTTCAGCCCATGGCCGCCCTCTCTGTGCATTCTGCAGCAAAACTTACTCTCCTGTTCGTCGCACGTTTTCGATATAGCTCAAGTATATCCCAACCCCGTACCCGTGACAAGACGCGGGACTTTATCCGGGCTCGGGCCTATGCTATCCCCGTTAATCAAACGAAAAAAGTCCCGTCGGAGCATTTAGCGGTCTGCCAGACCGTTCTCTTGCCAGACTTCCGCATTCTCGCCGACTTAACGGTCCCGCAAACCACTAATACTGCTCCCTCGCCACTTCGCAAACCGGCGCAAGCCTGCCAAAATCGCCTTCTCGCCTCACAGCCGCTCAGCCAGACGCTTCAGCACCTTGTCCCGGCCCAGCAGCCAGATTGTGCCGTTGAGGTCCGGTCCGTGCGTCTGTCCGGTCAATGCAACGCGGATCGGCATGAACAAACCTTTGCCTTTGACTCCGGTCGCGGTCTGCACCGCCTTGATCAGAGCCTTCATATTGTCGATCGTGAAGCCTTCCTCGCCAGCTGCCTCGATCTGCTCGCGGAACGCTTGCAGCACGGTCGGCACGGTCTCCTCCGCCAGCACCGCGCTCGCCTCGTCGTCGAAGACCAGCTTCTCCTGGAAGAACAGATCGGACAGAGCGACGATCTCCGCCCCGAACCGCAGATGGTCGCGGAACAGCGTCACCAAGGCGGAAGCCCACTGCTGCTCCTGCTCGCTTGGCGCCTCCGGCAGACGTCCGGCCGCCTTCAGATGCGGAAGGCACAGCTCCAGCACCCGCTCCGGCTCCGCCTGCTTCAAGTAGTGCTGGTTGAGCCAGCTCAGCTTGGCCGTATCGAATACC
This sequence comes from Cohnella sp. SGD-V74, assembly GCF_003001675.1. Lineage (GTDB taxonomy): Bacteria > Bacillota > Bacilli > Paenibacillales > Paenibacillaceae > Cohnella. The sequence continues at coordinate 53,639 of NZ_PVYW01000031.1, forward strand.
GCCGGGCTCTTCGACAGACGATTGGCGTTGAAAATTTCGATAAGCTGCTCCCTGCCGAAAATCTCCTCTTCTCCCTCAGGAGACCAACCGAGCAGCGTAATGAAGTTGAACAGCGCTTCGGGCAAGTAGCCCAGCTCTTCATACTGCTGGATAAACTGCACGATGGATTCGTCGCGCTTGGACAGCTTCTTGCGTTGATCGTTCACGATCAGCGTCATGTGCCCGAATACCGGAGGCGTCCAATCGAACGCTTCGTAGATCATCAGTTGACGAGGCGTGTTCGTGATGTGATCCTCGCCGCGCAGCACGTGCGAGATCGCCATCAGATGGTCGTCGACGGCTACCGCGTAGTTGTATGTCGGGATGCCGTCCTTCTTGACGATGACGAAATCTCCGAAGTCTTCCGACTTGAACGAAATTTCGCTTTTGACGATATCCTGGAACGTATAAGTCCGGTCCGCCGGCACCGTAAAACGAATGCTCGCCGCACGGCCTTCCGCCGCCAGCTTCTCTCTGTCCTCCGCGCTCAGATGACGGCATTTGCCCGAATATTTCGGAGTCTCGCCGCGCGCCGATTGCTCCTCGCGCTCCCGCTCCAACTCCTCCTCCGTGCAGTAGCACGGATAAGCAAGCTGACGATCCAGCAACTGCTGCGTGTGGGCGCGGTAAATGTCGAGTCGTTCTGTCTGACGGTACGGCCCGTACTCTCCTGGACGGTCGGTGCTCTCGTCCCAATCGACGCCGAGCCATTTCAAGTACTTAAGCTGGCTTTCCTCGCCTCCCGCGACGTTGCGCTTAACGTCCGTATCCTCGATGCGGATAATGAACTCTCCCCCGTGATGACGGGCGAACAAGTAGTTGAAAATAGCGGTTCTCGCGTTGCCGATATGCAGATGCCCCGTTGGGCTCGGCGCATAACGTACGCGGACTTTAGTGGACATAATCCGTTCCTCCTTGAACAATCGTGTATATATGGCGTTGTGCTCGAGCGTTATACGTTATTCCTCATCCCACGCATTGCCGACACTCAACCCCAAGGCACTTTTCTGGCCTTCAACCGACGCGCCCTTCCCCCACTCCGAGCAGCCGAGACACTTTTCTGGCCTTCAGCGGATGCGCCGAGCTAAACTTACTCCTTCAACAGCAGCACGACCGCCTGAGAAGCGATGCCTTCGCCGCGGCCCGGGAAGCCGAGCCTCTCTGTCGTTGTCGCCTTGACGTTGATCTGCGACTCGTCGCATTCGAGCGCGCGCGCAATAACCGCGACCATTGCCGGAATGTACGGCGCCATCTTCGGCGCCTGGGCGATGATCGTCGCGTCGGCGTTGCCCAGCTTGTAACCTCGCTCCTTCGCCAGCCCCCAGACATGCTCGAGCAGCTTCACGCTGTCGGCATCCTTAAACGCCGGATCCGTATCGGGAAAATGCTTCCCGATATCCCCCAAGCCCAAAGCCCCGAGAATCGCGTCGCTGATCGTATGTAATAGGACGTCGGCGTCGGAATGGCCGAGAAGGCCTTTCTCGTACGGGATGGTCACGCCCCCGATGATGCACGGGCGGCCCTCCACCAGTTGATGCACGTCGAATCCTTGTCCCACTCTAATCATGTCATTGCCCCTCCCCGATCGTTGGCCTCTGCCGTCTTTCCTTATGTCCTGCCGTTTCGCCGCCTACCCCTGCCGCCTCGACCGGGCCAGCAGAAGCTCTGCGATCGGCAGATCCTCCGGCGTCGTAATTTTCAAGTTTGCGTAATCGCCCTGGACGATGGCCACCTTGCGCCCCAGCCGCTCCACGAGCATCGCGTCGTCCGTAGCCGCCGCTCCTTCCTCCTTCGCCTGCCGGTGCGCCCGCATCAGTTCCAGCCGCCCGAACGCCTGAGGCGTCTGCACGCTCCACAGCGTGCTGCGCTCCGGCGTCGCCACGATAAAGCCCTGCCCGTCGGACACCTTGATCGTGTCCTTGACGGGCACGGCCAGCGCCGACGCGCCATGCTCCTCGGCAGCCGCGCAGCAAGCCGCGATCTGCTCCGGGCCCACGAGCGGCCTAGCCGCATCATGGACGAGCACGCCCTCCGTCCGCAGAACGGCCAGTCCGGCGTACACGCTGTCCTGGCGCTCCGCGCCGCCGACGATCACGTCGGAGACTTTGCCGTAGCGCCCCGCAGCCACAAGCTCCGTCGCCCGCTCCGTCTCACCTTCTCCGACGACCAGTACGACGGCGGATACGGCGGCGCAGCGCTCGAACGCGCCCAGCGCGTGATCCAGCACCGTTCTGCCGGCCAGCTCCAGATACACTTTGTTGTCCGGGGCGCCCATGCGGGTGCCCCGACCCGCCGCGACGACCACGGCCCCCCACTCCCAAGACATTCGCATGATCTCCCAACGCACGATCCTAGAATAACAAGCAAAAACGCCTTCGGCGTCCTTAAGGACGGAGAATGCGTTTTGTCGGAGACGACTCAAATAAGAATAAAGGATGTTATCCTTGCTGAATCGTCAAACGAAAGACGGGACACTGGAGCGCGTCCCGCCCGTAATTCTATTATCATACCGCTTCAGAGCGCTTTTTCCAATAGCTTCGGCTTCGCGAAGATCATTCGGCCCGCCGAAGTCTGGAGCACGCTCGTCACGAGCACCTCCATCGTCGTTCCGATAAAGTCCCTTCCGCCTTCCACGACGATCATCGTGCCGTCGTCCAGATAAGCGACGCCTTGTCCGTGTTCCTTGCCGTCCTTGATGACCTGCACGATGATTTCCTCTCCGGGCAGTACGACCGGCTTGACCGCATTGGCCAAATCGTTGATGTTCAGGACGGATACGCCCTGCAGCTCGCACACTTTGTTCAAATTGAAATCGTTCGTGACGACCTTGCCTTGCATCGCCTTGGCCAGCTTCACGAGCTTGCTGTCCACTTCTCCCGGCTCTTCGTTCGCATCTTCGTAGATAAGTACTTTGACGTCCAGTTCTTTCTGAATTTTGTTCAGAATGTCCAGTCCCCTGCGCCCTCTGTTGCGCTTGAGCAGATCCGAGGAATCGGCGATGTGCTGCAGCTCTTCCAGTACGAACTCCGGAATGACAAGCGTGCCTTCGATAAATCCGGTTTTGCAGATGTCCGCGATCCGGCCGTCAATAATGACGCTCGTATCCAAAATCTTATGTTCCTCGTAACGCGGCCCCGACTTCTCGGTCGTCTCGACCCTTCTGCGTTCCAGCAGCAGCACGCCGAGCTCGTCCTTTTTCCGCAGGCCGACGACCAACCCCGCATATCCGAGCGCAAGCGCGGTTCCCGCCGCCAACACTTGTCCCACATATGGAACATCCGTGATATATGGATACAGGAAGGAAGATAGCGCGAGCCCGAAAATCAACCCGATCATACCTGTCAGCAGCTCCGACATCGGGTAGTCGGACAGCCGATCGATCCCGCGATTCAACGCGCGCGACAGCGGCGTCGACACGGAAGTAGCCAGCAGAAATCCCGCTCCCGCTCCGACGACCAGGCTCAGCGTACCGCCCGATCCCGTCGTTGCGCCCAGCAGAGTTCCCATCCAGGGCGACTCGGAAGCAAGCTGCGAAGCCGACATTTGCTGACCCAGCAACGCTCCGATCAACAATCCGAACGTCTGGATCACTCTTCTCATAATCATAGAAATCACTCCCTCTCTTGTCGCAATCGAAAAATTCTCGTTACTAGTATGTTCCAATTTTTCGCTTGCTAACCTTCCCCCCGGCCGCATCTTAAAGTTTCTTTAGAAATCGTAACTTTCTTTGAATTCTCTTCCCCCTTGCTCTATAATGGAGGAGAAAAAGTAAATAAAAGGTAACCGAGGTGGAACGGATGGGCGCGCCTACGCTTCAGGAATTTCAAAGTCAGGTGTCGGAATTGTTGCTCCGCCATCGCAGTCTGCTCGACGTCGTCACGAAGTTCAGTCAATCCAATGCCTCCGTGAACCGGGCCGTATCCAAGTCCATTACGGAGTGCGGATGCATCGCTTTGAACGCCCGGAATCAAGGTTTCTCCGAGGAGATGCCGCTGGACCAGGCGAATCGTCAATCGAAATCGCATATGGAAGGCGAGCTCTGCGAGCAATGCCGTGAAATCATTCGCAACGAAATGGGCAAAAATCTTTTCTACATGTCGGCCATGTGCAATCTTCTGGACATCAGTCTCGAGGATGTCGTCGCAAGGGAATCGGAAAAATGCTCAACGCTCGGCTGGTTTAACCTTACCTGAGACATAAGTCCGCCGATCGACAACGAAAGCAGCCCCCTGAGCCGGGAGGCTGCTTTTATGTAGCTGCGTCCGGCCAAACGATAAAGGCGCCGATTCATCCCCCCTGCGGGAGACAATCGGCGCCTTCGTCTATTCGTCGTTATGCGCTATGCTTGGATCGTTCTTCGTCTTCGGCCGCTTCTCTTCGAGCGGCTCTTCTCCTGGAAGGGAGCAGGCTTTCAACGTTTTTTTTTAGTCCCCATAACGCGTATAGCAGCAGCAAGGCCAGAATGACCTTCGGAATCGCCTGTTGGAACATATAAGCGAGCACCGCGGCTCCAAGCACGACGACCGGAATCGCCCAGAACGCTTTCCTCGGCAGTCCCAGCTTCTTGAAATTCGGGTACTTCATGTTGCTGACCATCAGGAACGACAGCGCAAGCGTGCTCAGCAGCAGCAAGGAATAGTGCAGCTCGCCCTTGAACAGGGCCAACGTAGCCAACACGCCTCCCGCGGCGGGAATCGGAAGCCCGATGAAATAACCCGGAATGCCGTCTATAACGTTAAATCTAGCAAGCCTCAGCGCTCCGCAAATCGGGAAGATCGCCGTCACGATCCAGGCCAGCGCGGGGCTGACTCCTTGGAATGCCGCCTGATACATAATGAACGCCGGAGCGACTCCGAAGGAAATGACGTCCGACAACGAATCCAGCTCTTTGCCGAATTCGCTCTGGGCGTTGAGCGCGCGCGCCACGCGACCGTCCAACCCGTCCAACAACATCGCAATGATGACCAGCAGCGCGGCCGTATTTGAACTGTTCGTATCGTTATTGAATGCCAGGATGATGGCGATTACGCCCAAACCCAGGTTACCTATGGTAAATAAATTCGGTATTGATTTCGTAATCATGTTTGCCACCTCGACTTTACTATACCCTATTGGCCTGTTCGTTAAGCGTAATCGAACTTCTCACGCATTCTAGAAAAGGAATGATCTGGAAACGCAGTCCATCAAGACCCTTCCAATTGTAGTCGGCTTATATCTGTCTGTCAATAAACACCTGATCTTGGATTCTTTTTAGTCCTTCCTTGATCGCCCGGGCCCGGACTTCCCCGATCCCGTCGACTTCGTCCAGCTCCTCGATGGAAGCCGTCACGATATGAGGAAGAGCTCCGAATCGGTCCACCAGATTGTGAATAATCACGGCGGGCAGTCGCGCAATTTTGCTCAAAATGCGGTACCCTCGCGGAAGCAGGCCTTCCTCCACGACGGAATTCAGCGACGGATAACCCAATATGCGGATCAACGCTCCGGGATCCAGCAGCTCTTCGGACGACAGCTTGCGGATCGCCGTCTGAATTTCCTTGACCTTGCTCTCGCCTTCCTCCTTGGCATAGTCGCGCAGCAGCAGCCACGCTTCCTCCTCCGCGGAGCCGACGAGCTCTTCCTTCTGCATGCTGATCAAGCGTCCCTCGTTGCCCAGCTCCAGCACGTACCGGTTAATCTCGTTGTTGATCCGCAGCACCATCTCCGCGCGCTGGATGACGTGAGCCACCTCGTGCATCGTCACCATCTCTTCGAACTCCAGCGCGGACAAGTTCGTCAGCGCCTGCGTGAACACGACCCGGTATCTCTCCAGCGTCTGGATCGCCTGGTTCGCCTTCGTCAGAATGACGCCCATCTCTTTAAGCGCATAGCGCAGCTGCCCTTGATACAAGGTGATCACGTTGCGCCGCTGCGAGATGGAGACGACCAGCTTACCTGTTTGTTTGGCCACCCGCTCGGCCGTCCGGTGCCGGATGCCGGTCTCCGACGAGGAAATGGACGAATCGGGAATGAGCTGCGTATTGGCGTAGAGGATTCGCTTGACGTCTTCGTTCAGGATGATCGCGCCGTCCATCTTGGCCAGTTCGTACAAATAGTTGGGACTGAAATCGCAGTTGATCGAGAAGCCTCCGTCCACGACTTCCATAACCTCGGGACTGTAGCCGACGACGATCAGAGCTCCCGTCTTGGCCCGCAGCACGTTCTCCAGCCCGTCGCGAAATGCGGTGCCCGGGGCGACCATCTGAAGGAGCTGGTTCATCGTTCTTTCCTGCTGATGACGCTCTTTGTCTTTAACTTCTTTATATTCCTTCATGATGTCATTAACCCCCTATTCCAATGCGGCCTTTAACGCCTCCGCGACCGTTCTGACGCCGATCAGCTCGATGCCGCGGGGCGGCTGCCACCCTTTCATGCTCATCTCCGGCAGAATCACGCGCTTGAAACCCAGCTTATGCGCCTCCTTGACCCTCTGCTCGGCCCGCGAGACCGCTCGCACCTCTCCCGTCAGTCCGACCTCTCCGAAGATCGCGTCATACGGCTTGGTCGGCGCGTCCTTGAAGCTGGACGCCAGACTGACCGCGGCCGCCAAGTCGGTCGCCGGTTCGTCCAGCTTGACGCCTCCCGCAGCGTTCAGGTACGCGTCCTGATTTTGCAGGAACAGGCCCATCCGCTTCTCCAATACGGCGATGACGAGCGACATCCGGTGATGGTCGAACCCGGAAGCCATCCGCCGCGGAGACGGAAAATGGGTCGGAGCTACGAGCGCCTGCAGCTCCACGAGCACGGGACGAGTCCCTTCCATGCTGGCCACGACCGTAGACCCTGCGACGCCGAGCGGCCTCTCGGAGAGAAACAGCTCCGACGGGTTGGCCACTTCCTTCAAGCCGTCTTCCGTCATGTCGAAAATGCCGATCTCGTTCGTGGAGCCGAAACGGTTTTTCACCGCCCGCAAAATCCGGTAAGTATGATGCCTCTCTCCTTCAAAATAAAGCACGCAATCGACCATGTGCTCCAGCAGTCTGGGGCCGGCGATCGCGCCTTCCTTCGTCACGTGGCCGACGAGCACCGTCGCCACGCCGTTCACCTTCGAGATTCTCATGAAATGGGCGGTGCATTCCCGGACCTGCGCCACGCTTCCCGGAGCGGAGGCGACCTCCGGCCGGTATACCGTCTGAATGGAATCGATCACGAGAAAATCGGGCTGCACCTCGGTGATTGCCTCTTCGATCGTCTCCAGATTCGTCTCGCAGAGAACGTACAATCTATCGTTCAACGCGCCCAAGCGGTCGGCCCTCAGCTTCGTCTGGCGGACCGATTCCTCGCCGGACACGTACAGCACCTTAAGCCCTTGCGCGGACAACGAGTGCGAGGTTTGCAGCAGCAGCGTCGACTTGCCGATCCCCGGGTCTCCCCCGACGAGCAGCAGCGAGCCGGGAACGAGCCCTCCTCCGAGCACCCGGTTGAGCTCGGACATGCCGGTCTCGACGCGAGGTTCTTGCCCGCTTTCTATATCTATGATGGCGCGCGCCTTTTCTTTCGTCCGGATCAGTTCGCTTCGTCCGACCGGCGCCTTGACCTCTTTCTCGGTCTCTTCCACCATCGTGTTCCACTCGTGGCATCCCGGGCATTTGCCCATCCATTTGGGCGATTCGGTGCCGCATTGCGTGCATACAAATTTTATTTTAACCTTAGCCATGTCAGATGATGGCTCCTTTAGCTGATGAGTAGTCCTTATTCAAGAATTTTACCACTTTCGCCCCCGCAGAGAAACCGAACGGGACTTAAAAATAGCCCAAAGAGCGAGCTTGGGCCAGAGTGGGCGAACGGAGGGGTAGCGGAACTGCATCCGCGCTGGGCAGGCTTAGAGTGTGTGAGCGGAGGTCGGCGATGCTGCAACCGCGCTGGGCAGGCTTAGAGCGGGCGAACGAAGGGGTAGCTGAGCTGCAACCGGGGCAGGCAGGCTTAGAGCGGGCGAACCGAGGTTGGCGATGCTGCAACCGCGCTGGGCAGGCTTAGAGCGCGTGAGCCGGAGGTCGGCGATGCTGCAACCGCGCTGGGCAGGCTTAGAGTGTGTGAGCGGAGGTTGGCGATGCTGCAACCACGCTGGGCAGGCTTAGAGTGTGTGAGCGGAGGTCGGCGATGCTGCAACCGCGCTGGGCAGGCTTAGAGCGCGTGAGCCAAGGTTGGCGATGCTGCAACCTCGCTGGGCAGGCTTAGAGCGCGTGAGCGGAGGTTTGCGAAGCTGCAACCGGGGTAGGCAGGCTTAGAGCAGGCGAACGAAGGGGTAGCTGAGCTGCAACCGGGGTAGGCAGGCTTAGAGCGCGTGGGCGGAGGTTGGCGAAGCTGCATCCGCGCGCTGGGCAGGCTTAGAGCGCGTGAGCCAAGGTTGGCGATGCTGCAACCTCGCTGGGCAGGCTTAGAGCGCGTGAGCGGAGGTTTGCGAAGCTGCAACCGGGGTAGGTAGGCTTAGAGCGCGTGGGCGGAGGTTGGCGATGCTGCAACCTCCCTGGGCAGGCTTAAAGCGGGCGAGCGAAGGTTGGCAAAGCTGCATCCGCGCTGGGCAGGCTTAGAGCGCGCAAGCGAAGGTTGTCCCATAGGTAATGGCGCACAAGATGATTGATGAAAAAAAGAAAGGCATCTATCCTCTGTAGACTGCCTCATTACGATCCTGAAATGACCCGGTTACGGGTCTATCCATTAGGATCGAATTTCGGGGTCCCCCGCAAACCAATCGGAGCTTTGCGGGGGACCTTGCAGCGTAAAGAGATAGATACCCATTACTATGCATCCATTGATAATCGTTTGTTACGCCTTTTATTACTTTTTACTAATTACTTCGCTCTCTCGCCTCGGCGGAACGCACCCGGCAGAGCCATCAGCGCCGGAACGAGCATCGGCAGGAGCACGAAGACGAGCACGACAAGACCGACAATGACGGCCGTGGCCATCTCGATGAGCAGCACCAGCCCCGAAGGCATCAGCGTGGCGAACGTTCCGCCGAGGATGACCATCGCGGAGATGATGACGCCTCCTACGCTTCGGGTCGCGCGCTTGATCGCTTCGTCGTGATCGATGTCTCCGTATTCCTTGTACCGCATCATCAGGAAGATGCCGTAGTCGACGCCGACGGCGACGATGACGATGAACGAGAAGAACGGCACGAACGAAGACAGCCCTTCCGTTCCGAGAATGTGTTCGGCGACCAGCTTCGACGCCCCCATGGCGACATAGTACGAAGCGATAAGCGACACTACGATATAGAGCGCGGGCAGAATCGAACGAATGACCATCAGCAGCACCAGGAACACGCTGACGATGACGATGATCGCCGCGCTGTTGAAGGAGGCAAGCTGAGACTCGTTCATATCGTGCGTGATCGAAGTCGGCCCCGCCGCTCCGCGGGCCGCGTCGCCCAGCACGGTGCCGTCCAGGCGGCTGTCCGTCGTTTCGTTGATTTGGTCGATGATCTTAAGCGCTTCGGGAGAATACGGATCTTCGTCCAGCACGACGATCAGCTTCGTCACCTTGCGGTCCTTGGACATGAACGCGTCCTTGGACAGACCGAATTGCTCGCTCTCCAGCGCCTCGCGCGGCATGAAGAACGTCTTCGTCGTTCCCATCTGCACGAGGAAATCCCCGGTTTGCTTCAACCCGTCCGAGATGTCGGACAGCCCTTGACCGCTCTGCTGCAGGCCGTCTTTCAACTGGTCGAATCCCCCGTTCAGAGCGCCAAGCCCTTCGTTCAACTGCTGCTGGCCGGATTGGATATCGGACAACGCCCCGCTTAGGCGCTCCATTGAAGCCGCGAGCGTCTTGCCGCCAGACTGTCCTTGCGCCAGACCGTTAGACAGCTCCTTGGCTCCCCGCTCCAACTCCTCCAGTCCTCCGACGATCTGCTGCTGCCCCGCATTCAACTTGCGCAGCCCCTCGACCGAGGAAGAGAAGCCGGCCTGCAGTTCGGACGAATTGCGCTCCAGCTCGGCGAGACCGTCGGCGATGCCGGCCAGAGCGGAAGCAAGCTGCTGTCCCGCGCTGCGAAGCGCCACGAAATCCTCGTCCTCGGCCAACTCGCTGTGGGTTTGCCCGAGCTTGACGATCAAGCCGTTCATGGCCGCCATGCCATTCTGCACGTCCGGAATTCCGTTCGCCAGCTCAGCGTAGCCGCCTCCGAGCGCGTCATAGCCCTGGCGCAGCCGATCGAGCGCATCGGCGAGCACGCCGGTCTGCGCGGCAATGTCCGCCATGCCCGTGCGCAGCTTGGCGATTCCCTCTTCGAGCGCGCGTCCTCCGCTCGCTCCGTCGCCGATGCCGGAGACGATCCGGTTCACCGCGTCGGTCACCTGGTCGAATCCGTCCCGCACTTGTCCGGTTCCCTCCGCCAACTGCGCCACCTGCGAGAAGTCCGGGGCGTTCAACTCCGAACTCATCCGGTTTAATCCCTCCCGCACGGCATCGACGCCGTCGCGGGACGCAGAGATGCCTTTCGTCACCTCGGCGGTCTGGCTCTTGATATAGAACTCGTCGATCTGCTTGCCCTGCGGCTGAGTCACCCCGGATACTTGATTAACGCCCGGAATGTCTCTGAGCGCGTTTGTCAGATCGTCGATCACGGCCAACGACTCGTTGTTGTCCAGCTCTTCCTTGCCCTCGATCACGAGAGTCGTCGGCAAAGCCTGCCCTCTGCTGAACCGCTCGGCCACGATGCCGAACGCCTTGGTCGACGGGTGATCGTCGCCCAGCTCGGCCAGTTGGTCGAAGCTGAGCTTCTGGCCGCTGTTCAGGAAGACCGGAATCAGCAGCGCGGCAATAACGGCGATCGTGACGATCGGACGCTTGACGGCGACCTGGGTCAATCCGGCCATCAGATGGCTTTCCTTATGCCCGGCCGCTCCGCGGGAAGGCCAGAACAGCTTGGCTCCGAACGTCTTCATGACGAACGGCGTCAGCGTCAGGATGACGAGCACCAGGATGACCGTTCCGATCGCGACGACGTTCGCCGACTGATAGATGCCGAAGTCCGAGAACGTCAAGCCGGCGAAAGCGATGAACACGGTCAAAATACTGTAAATAATCGTTTTGCCCGCGGTCCGGTAGGAAGCGATGATCGCTTCGTCCGTCGTTTTCCCCTGGGCCAGCTCCTCCTTGAACCGGTTGAACAACAGGATGTTGTAATCCGTTCCTATCCCGAAGAGGATCAGCACGAGCAGCATCTGGGTGACGCTGGTGATCGGGAATTCCAGCTTCTCGATCAGCTGCGCCGCGATGCCCATCGATACCAGATAGGAGATGCCCACCGTCAGCAGCGATACGAATGGAATAACGACGGAACGGAACATCACAAGCAGCACGACCAGAATGAAGATGACCGTCAGCGCGGCGCTCTTGTCTACGCCTTCGATCGTCGCCTTCAAGTAGTCGTTCTCGATAAAGTCTTCGCCCGTCAAATAAAACGGAACTTGAACGTCGGCCAACGCCGCCTCGAACTGACCGGCGATGTCGTCCACGCTGCGCCCATTGATCTGCAGCACGAACGGTATCATGACCGTCGTGCGGTCCTTGGAGATCAACTGTTCGGCGGCTTCCGGAGCGGAGAAAGGGTCGATCAGCTCGGCCGCGCCCAGCGCTTCCTGTTGAGCCTTGATCTGACCGACGCCGGATTCGATCTGCCGCATGTCATCCTCGGACAGCCCTTCCTCTTTGAAAAAGACGACGATATCGCTCCGGCCCTCCGCGTTGCTCATTTTCTTGAGCAGATCGTGGGCGATGACCGCGCGGCTGTCCGCCGACAGCGGGTTTTGTCCCCGTTCGTGCAAAATGGCGTTAACGTCCGGCTGGATAACCGTCAACACGACGGTTGCGGCCAGCCACAAGGCCAGCAGCGGCCAACGCCAGCGAATAATTCGTTGCATTCTTTCCTCTCTCCCTCACTCTTAGCTTCGGTACGTTTCCAAACGTTTCTCGATGCCGCCGCCGAACACGTCGATCATCCGCTCGACCAGCGTTCCGACCATGTCGGAATCGTGATACTTGGCGACGATCCAGGCGACGCTCTCGATCAGCGTAGCCGACAGCATGCCGATCTCGATCCGCTCCCGTTCGTCCAGAGGGCCCCCCGGGCCCTTGACCGCCGTGAACGTCTTCGTCAGCAGACTTTCGACAAACCCGGTAAGCTCGCTGCGAATGCTTTCGTACTTTGAACCTTCGCTGCGGCACAGCAACAACAGCAGACTGGGGCCCGACGCCTTCAGCAACCCGACCAGCGTATCCTGGACACGGTCGAAAAAGCTGATTCTCGCCTGAACGTCCCAGCCGTCCGTCACAATAGCCTCGGCGGTCTTCAAGTACTCCTCCGCATATCGGCTGTACTCGCTGTACAAAGGACCTACGATAGCATCGAATAAATCCTCCTTGTTACGGAAATACCGATAGATGTTACCAGACGTCATTCCGGCCGCGGCCGCGATCCGGCGCATCGAAGCTTCCGAGTAACCGCTCTGCCGAAACTCCTCGTATGCGGCCAGCACGATGGCGCTGCGCACTTCCTCCTTCAAAACCTGCATTAGTAATCACCTGATCATTATTGTGATGTAAATATTATACTCTGACCGGCCCGTTTTTAACAATTTACAAAAATGTGAACTTCGTCACATTGCACGAGGCTACCGTTCCGCACCCGCAGCCGCCTCAGTTCCCGCAATCCAAAAAGCCGTCCCGCAAGGTCCGATGAAACGAACCTGCGGGACGGCTTATGCCGTATCGCTATGCTCCGATCAAGCTTTGGACAGCTCGATCTCGCCTTTCTGCTTGACGACCAGGCCGCCGTCTTCCTCGTCGATGACGAGCTCGTGGCCTTTGGTGATTTTGCCGAGCAGCAAATCCTCCGACAGCCGATCCTCGATATGCTTCTGGATCGCTCTGCGCAGCGGACGCGCTCCGTATTGCGGATCGTAGCCTTCCTTAGCCAGGAACGCTTTGGCCGATTCGGTCAATTCGAAGCTGACGTTGTGCTCGACGAGACGCTTGCGGAGATCGTCGGCCATCAGCGTCACGATCTGAGCGATATGCTCCTCGTTCAGCGGGTGGAACACGATCGACTCGTCGATCCGGTTCAGGAACTCCGGACGGAACGACTTCTTCAGCTCCGCGAGCACCTTCTCCTTCATGTTCTGATAGTCGCGTCCCGCATCCTGCGCCGCGGTGAAGCCAAGCGTGGAGTTCTTCTTGATCTGCTCCGCGCCGACGTTGGACGTCATGATGATCAGCGTGTTGCGGAAGTCGACCGAGCGTCCCTTGGAGTCGGTCAGACGGCCGTCCTCCAGCACTTGCAGCAAGATGTTGAACACTTCCGGATGAGCCTTCTCGATCTCGTCGAGCAGCACGACCGAATACGGCTTGCGGCGCACTTTCTCCGTCAGCTGACCGCCTTCGTCGTAGCCGACGTATCCCGGAGGCGCTCCGACGAGACGGGACGTGGAGTGTTTCTCCATGTACTCCGACATGTCGATGCGGATGACCGCGTTCTCGTCTCCGAACATCGCTTCCGCGATCGCGCGGGCCAGCTCCGTCTTCCCGACGCCCGTAGGTCCGAGGAAGATGAAGGAGCCCATCGGACGCTTCGGATCCTTGAGACCGGCGCGTGCGCGGCGAATGGCGCGGGACACCGCTTTGACGGCTTCCTCTTGGCCGATGACGCGATCGTGCAGGATGCTTTCCATCTTCAGCAGGCGCTCCGTCTCTTCCTCGGCGAGCTTGCTGACCGGGATGCCGGTCCAGCTGGCTACGACTTGGGCGATGTCCTCCGGAGTCACCTCGGAGTCGGTGCGGCCCTGCTTTTCCTTCCACTGGTTCTTCGTGAAGTCGAGTTCTTCGCGGATCTTCTGCTCGGTATCGCGCAGAGCGGCCGCTTTCTCGAACTCCTGGCTTTGAACGGCGGCGTCCTTCTCCTTGCGGATATCTTCCAGACGGGTTTCGAGCTGCTTCAAGTTAGGCGGAACCGTGTAGGAGTTCAGCCGTACTTTGGAGCCCGCTTCGTCGATCAGGTCGATCGCTTTGTCCGGCAGAAACCGGTCCGGAATGTAGCGGTCGGACAGCTTCACCGCCGCGTCGATCGCCTCGTCGGTAATTTTCACGCGGTGATGCGCTTCGTAGCGGTCGCGCAGGCCGAGCAGGATCTGCACCGCTTCTTCCGGAGTCGGCTGGTCGACCGTAATCGGCTGGAACCGGCGCTCCAGAGCCGCGTCCTTCTCGATATATTTGCGATATTCGTCCAGCGTCGTCGCGCCGATGCATTGCAGCTCTCCGCGGGCCAACGCTGGCTTCAGAATGTTGGAAGCGTCGATCGCGCCTTCCGCGCCGCCCGCTCCGATGAGCGTGTGCAGCTCGTCGATGAACAGGATAACGTTGCCGGCTTGACGGATTTCGTCCATGATTTTCTTCAGACGGTCCTCGAACTCGCCGCGGTACTTCGTGCCTGCTACGACCGAGCCCATATCCAGCGTCATGACGCGCTTGTCGCGCAGCGTCTCGGGAATCTCGTTGTTGACGATGCGTTGGGCAAGCCCTTCGGCAATCGCCGTCTTGCCGACGCCCGGCTCCCCGATGAGCACCGGGTTGTTTTTGGTCCGGCGGGAGAGCACTTGGATGACGCGCTCGATTTCTTTCTGCCGACCGATAACGGGGTCAATGTTGCCTTCCCGCGCGCTTGCGGTCAGGTCGCGGGCCAAGCCATCCAGCGTCGGCGTGCTGACGTTGGAGGACGGGCCGTGGTTCTGAGATACGCTCTCGTTGCTGCCAAGCAGCTGAAGCACTTGCTGTCGCGCCTTGTTCAGGCTGATGCCCAGATTGTTCAGCACCCGGGCGGCGACGCCTTCGCCTTCGCGAATAAGGCCGAGCAAAATATGCTCCGTGCCGACGTAAGTATGGCCCAGCTTGCGAGCCTCGTCCATCGACAGTTCGATCACCTTTTTGGCGCGGGGAGTGTAAGCGATATTGGTCGGCTGCTCCTGTCCGCGGCCGATCAGCGACTCGACTTCGTCTTGAATTTTCTCCAGTCCCAATCCGAGGGCGATCAGCGCCTTGGCGGCAATGCTCTCCCCTTCGCGGATCAGGCCGAGCAGAATGTGCTCCGTGCCGATATTGTTGTGTCCCAACCGCACTGCTTCTTCCTGAGCCAAGGCCAATACCTTCTGCGCGCGTTCCGTGAATCTGCCAAACATCATGAGACACACCTCCTAATAAGATAAGAATAAAACATTTATGAAAGAGTTGCCAGCCGGGAACGGATTAATTCCGCCCGCGACTTGTCGCGGTCCTCCGGACTCATCGCTTCCCCGAACGTCATCTGCAGAAAGCCCGGCTGCGTGGAGACGAGCAGCTCGTTCAACACAAGCGGGTTCACTTCAGGCAGCAAGCCCAGATGGGAGCCGAGCCGAATGTCGGACAGCCGCTGCGACGCCTCCTTCGAATCGATGATCAGCGCCTGCGTCAAAATGCCGTAAGATCTGCGCACGCGGTCTTCGACGCGCAGCCTCGATTCGCCCAGCAGCTTCGCTCTGGCCGCTTTCTCGTGCTCGATGATCTGCCGCGCGACCTGGAACAGGTTGTCGATAATCTCCTGCTCCGACTGCCCGAGCGTCACCTGATTGGATACCTGGAACAGATTGCCCGTCGCTTCGCTGCCTTCTCCGTAGATGCCTCTGACGGCCAGCCCGACCTGGTTCACCGCCGACAAAATCCGGTTGATCTGCCCCGTCATGACCAGCGCAGGCAGATGCATCATGACCGATACGCGAATTCCTGTACCGACGTTCGTCGGGCAGCTCGTTAAGTATCCGTGCTTCTCGTCGAAGGCGTAATCGATCTGCTCCTCGAAAATATCGTCGACCTTGCTGGCCGAATCCCAAGCCTCGTTCACCTGAAAACCGGGGCATAAACATTGAATGCGAAGATGGTCCTCTTCGTTAATCATTACACTGATATCTTCGTTCGGACTCAGAATCAGCGCGCCATTGCGCGACTCATTCGCCAGATTCGGACTGATCAGATGCTTCTCGACGAGCACGAGCTTCTCCAGCTCGGTCAGCTCCGACAGCCGCAGCTGGTCGATCTTGCCCAAGCCGTTCAGCCGGCCGCTCTCCGCCACGCCGAGCAGTTGATCCGCTACCGCCAGGGACTGTTCAGGGTTCGCCATCAGCGGAAAAGGCATATTCCGCAAGTTGCGCGCGATCCGCACGCGGCTGCTGATCACGACCTCGGATTCGGGGCCGTTCCCCTTCATCCACTGACTGAGCGCCTGCTTCGTAAATTTTCTTTTCGCCATCGTTTATCCCCTGCCCTTCATCCGCTCATTTCGCTCTCGAGCTCGCGGATTCGGTCGCGCAGCTGCGCGGCGGTCTCGAAATCCTCCCGCTCGATCCTGCCCTGCATTTCCTTCTTCAGCCGCTCGATTTCGCGCTTCGTCTTCAAGTGGCCGCCCGCCCGCTTCGGCACCTTGCCGACATGCACCGTATTGCCGTGCACCCGCTTCAGCAGCGGATCGAGCCGCTCGGAGAAATGCTTGTAGCAATCGCTGCACCCGAACCGTCCCACCTTGCTGAACTGCGTGTAAGTCATTCCGCAAGTGCCGCACTTGACCGCCGGCGGCTTGACCGTCTGGTTCCGCGGCTCGAAGTCGAGCAGGCCGGAGAGCAGGTTATGGATGGAAAATCCGCCGGCGGTTCCGGGGAGCATCTCCCCCTTCTCCCGGGCGCACGTCTCGCAGATGTGCAGCTCGGTTTTCTCCCCGTTGACGAATTTCGTAAAATGAAGCGTAGCCGGCCGTTTGCCGCATTCTTGGCACTGCATGGCCTTCAGCCTCCTTTCGTCATTTCGCAAGCAAGGCGATCAGCATCGCCTTGAGCAGCTTCGCCCGGATCTCGTCCCGCAGCGGAAGCTTCAGCGCCAGCGCGTCCCGCGAGACGGCGGCCTTGAGCAGATGCGCTTCCCGGCCGGTTACAAACCGGGCTTCCTCCAGCTGGTAGATCAGCCCTTCCGCCGTCGTCTGGTCGATCCGTTCCCCGACCGTCTGGCGGATATGGCGCTGCACCGCTTCCAGCGAAGGAAGGTTCACGCGCTGAATGCGGATATAGCCTCCGCCTCCGCGCTTGCTTTCCACGTAATAGCCCTTCTCGAGCGTAAACCGCGTGCTGATCACGTAATTGATCTGCGACGGCACGCAGGAGAATTTGTCGGCCAGATCGCTTCGCTGAATTTCGATGGCGCCTGCCTGGCTGTTCTCCAGGCTTTGCTTTAAATAATGTTCGATAAGATCGGAAATATTACGCAACGTCCAACCTCCTTTCTTCGATCCAAGCCGGCGGTGCCGGTCAGTCAATGAGGGGCGGATCTGACTTTGACTTTCTTTGACTATAATCTCATTATACGCCGCTTTGCGAAAAATGCAACTTCGCCGCCCGCGAATTTCCCGAATCCCGCGAGAAGCGTCCAGCATCAAGTATTCCCACATTGGCCCCGAGCCCATACAATGGAGATACACTGTTCGGAAACGAGGCGATCTCATGTTTTCTTACGCGATTGTTTTCATTGGCAATCTTGTCGCAGCTTACTTGATTTACGGAGGATCGGATTATGCCAAGCCGCTGCTCCAGGCCGTTCTTGTCACGTCCTTCGTGATCGCGGCGGATTACGTCAGAAACAAGTTCAAGGCGAGGCGGGCGGAAAACCGATGAGCCTGCGCATGAAGAAAGCCGCCCGCAGTCTCCCCCCCCCCCCCGGGCGGCCCAAGCCTGATCCTGAATCTCATCCAATGGGATTGCCCATTCCTTCGTAGACGAACCCCAGCTTGCGCATCTTTGCCGGCGGCAGGAAGTTCCGCGTATCCAACAGATAGGGGTGCCTCATCGCGCTCCGTACGGACGGCCAGTCCAGCTCGCGATAGATCGGCCAATGCGTCAGCAGCACGACCGCTTCCGCCTGCCTGGCGACATCTTCGGGACGATCGCAGAACCGGACGTCCAGCCCCCCGTGCAGCTTGCGGAAAGCAGACATTCCCTGCGGATCGTGAACAAGGATCTCGCAGCCGAGCTCAAGCAGCTGGCGAACGATCGTCGCCGCCTGCGTCTCCCTCACGTCGTCGGTATGCGGCTTGAACGTCAAGCCCAGAATCCCGATCCGCTTCCCGTTCAAAGTCCGCAGCCGGCGCTTCAGCTTCTCCACGCTGTAATGAAGCATCTCCTCGTTGGAGGCGACGGCCGCCTCGGCCAGCATCAGCTCGCTTCCGTAATGCCTCCCGGTCAGAATCAGCTCGCGCAAGTCTTTCGGAAAGCAGCTCCCGCTCCACCCGCTGGACACCTCGAGAAATTTGTTCCCGATCCGGGAGTCCATGCCCATCCCCCGCAGAAGATCGGACACGTTCGCGCCGAGCGCGTCGGACAGCCTGGCCAATTCGTTCGTATAGCTGATCTTGATCGCCAGGAACGCGTTGGAGGCATACTTGATCAGCTCCGCCGTGCGCGCGTCGGTCTCGAAATAATGCGTGCCTTCCGTCAGCAAGCCTCGGTAAAGCCGTCTCATGACCCGCCTTGCCCGGGCGCTGCTTGTCCCGACGACGATGCGGTCGGCGCCGAATACGTCGTCCAGCGCGCTGCCCTCTCGCAGAAATTCGGGATTGCTGACGACGGCGAAGGACTTGTCCCGGGACAGCCCCGACGTCTCCTCCGCGATTCTTGCCACGAGCTCGGCGGTCCCGACCGGAACCGTGGATTTGTCCACGATGACAGTGAAGCGGCCGGAATTCAGCCGACTGCCGATTCCGGCCGCGGCGTGCTTCACGTAGCCGAGATCCGCCGTGCCGTCCGGCCTGGAGGGCGTGCCGACGCAGATGAATACGACATCCGCCTCCGCGACGGCATCGTATCCTTCGTCGGCGAACAAAGTTCTCCCCGCCAAGCGCCCCAACAGCTCGTCCAGTCCCGGCTCGAAGATCGGACTTCGCCCCGAATTCAGCATTCGGACTTTAACCGGATCGACGTCGATCACGGTCGTCCGATGACCGATCGATGCCAACGCGGCGGCCGTGACGGCCCCCACGTATCCCCCTCCTATACATACGACTCTCATGTTCCCTTCCCTCCGATACCGATTCAATCGTGCCAGATTTCGCGGATCTTGCTCCGCCGAGAATCTATAGAGGCATAGTATGTCGGAGAGAAGAGCTTGGTCTAAACTTATAGCTCGAAGGCCGCGAATTAGACGCGGCCTCGGGATGCCGGCCGTCCCTTCAATCGCTCGCGGATCGTTCGGCCGACCGATGCGGGGGAGAAGAGAGTCCGAATCGTTCTCTGTCCGTTGCTTGCGATCCTGCGCCTCCACTCTTCGTCGTATACCGCTTTCCACATCAGATGAACGGCATGCTCCAGATCGGGTTCCGCCCAGAGCTGATGCGCTTTATACGGGCCGTAGTGGGTTCCAATCCGCGTCAGGCTGTAGCGAACCGCGCCGGAATTCGTCTCGTCCATGAAGTCCGCGTTGCCGGACCAATGCGTGCCGATGGCGGGTTTGCCCAAATACATCGCCTCGGCCAGCGGCAAGCCGAAGCCTTCGGAGCGATGCAGCGCGATGTAACAGTCCGAGCACTGAAGCAAAGCGTTGGCCTCCAAGCGGCTGAGCACCCGGTCGATAATCCGCACATTAGGCAGTCCTTCCGCCTCGCGCCGCAGGTTATCGGCTTCGGCGCGCTGCGGATTGTTCATCTTGATGACCAGCCCGGCCTGCAGTCCGTATCGCTCGACCGCGATGCGGTAGGCTTTCAGAACGGCGGACGGATTTTTGCGCGGGGAATAGCTGAACGTATCGTACATGCACAGGAACAGAAACTTCCTCTCCGGCAGTCCGAATGACTTCCGCCCGACCCCGTCGGGCACTTCTACCTGAATGCCGTGCGGAACGACCGAGACGGGAACCGGGGATTTGCGCGCCACGCTGTCCCGGATAAACGCCGAAGGAACCCAGACTTCGTCCAGATGGCGGAAGCCTTCGGCATATTCGTCGGGAAATTCCGGCAGCTCCCAGTGCCAGTAACCGATGTTGTATCTTCCGCCGAACCACTCGTCGCCGAGCTCCTCGTACGCAAGCGGCATCTGATCGGCATTGATGTGAAACAGGTTGATCGGATGCAGCGGCACATCAACCTCCGCCGACGCCCAGGAGAGATCCTGATCTCGCGACATGTTGCCGCCCGAATAGTTCAGAATGCCGAAAGGAATGCTTGCCTCGCGCAGCGCCCTGGCCGCCAGCCTGCACGACTCCCCGATGCCCATCTCGTATCTCGCGTAGCCGATCAGATTGATGCCGGACGGCATTCCCCTCTCCCCTTCCTATGCGTAGATCATCGAATCGATGACCGGATGCCAGACGATCGGATCCATGCCGTATTCGATCGGAACGAACTGCCGGGCCCAAACCATCAAGCCGTGCCGGCTTGCCCCGTGGGGGTCAGGAAACAGTCGCTGAAGGTCAACCCGGGTCTCGTAAATTTCCTTCAGCAGATTCGGCATCGGAGAGACGCTGCTTGCCGGGGCGAACAGCCAGCGATAGAAGCCGTTCGGAGTCAGCGTGTGGAAGGGATTGCCGAAGTGCGAAGGCGCTCCGAGCTTCCGATACAGCTTGCGGACGATCGCCGGAATGGCGATGCCGTTGTCGAAGTAATTGTAGGTGTAGCGCCAGCCCGCCGTGGCCGGGTATCCGCTCGCGATCAGCCGCGAGACGTAGTCTTTGAATAGTCCGTGCAAATCCGGCGCGTCCGTCCACTGGTGGCGGGTCTGATGCTTGGAGATGCGGGAGAGGTCCGGAGTCAGACCGCTGAAATGATAGAAAATGAGCGGGCTCCCGTATATCTCGTACATCCCGTTGCGCCAGACGATCGGCCGCTCGTGAAGATTCCAATAGGCGGCGTTATAGGCGGGGTCCTTCAAAATATGGACGCCTTCGAACAGGGCCGGAACGAAGTCCATCCATTTCTGATCGACGTGATAGCCCTGAGCGGGATCCATCAGGCATTGGCTCGTCAGCCTGTCTTTCCACCACCGCAGCATCTTGAGCGTCTCGTCCGTGCGGGTCAAGGCGATAAAGCCCAGATTGTATACTCCCGCTTGCAGCAGTTCCACCTCTCCCGGCTTGTGCCGGTCCGAAGGCAAAGGCGTCAAAATATGCGGAGTCAGCACAATCGAATACTGCGGCAGCCGCCGGTACAGATCATCCATTCGATGCGTCACGAGAATGTCCGGATCCGCGTACACGACCGATTCCAATCCGCGCCGAAGCAGCAAATATTCGAGAAAATACGGCTTAACGGCCGTATTGAACTCCGTAATATCGTACTGGAACCTCATATCGGGCCATAACGGCAAACCGATTTCCGTCAGGCGCACCCATTCGAACGTTGCTTCCGGAGCTTGAAACATCCCCTCGTCTTCATCCGCCAGCAGAACGTAAACTTTGCCGGCCGGATGATGTTCGAGGAACGACTGCGCGAGCGTTCGCGCCAGCGCGATGTAGTTTTTGGAGACGATCGTGCACAGGTTATCCATTATTCCGCTCCCTCCTTCAAGGCCGCGAGCGCCAATACTGAAGAAGATCCTCCATCGTCCGCTCGAACGGAATTTCCGGCTTCCATCCCGTCGCTTCATGGAATTTGCGGTAATCCCCGAGCAGAATTTGCACGTCCGAAGGACGCAAGCGGCTCGGATCGGTCTGCACTTCGATGCTGACGTTGCTGAAGCTCAGCAGCGTATTGAGCATCTCCTCGATCGTGTAACAGGTTCCCGAGGCAATATTGTAATTTTCTCCAGGCTGCCCTCGCTCCAACGCCAGCCAGTAGCCGCGAACGACGTCCCGCACATCGGTGAAATCCCGCTTCGCCTCCAGGTTGCCGACATGGATAACGGGCGGTTTCCTGCCTTTCTCGATATCGACGATCTGCTTGGCGAAGTTGGACGTCACGAAGTTCTCTCCGCGGCGCGGACCGGTATGGTTAAACGTGATCGTTCGAACGACGTGCAGGCCGTAGCTTTTGTAATACTGATATCCCAAATAATCCTGCGCCACCTTGCTGATGGCGTACGGGCTCAGCGGACGAAGCGGATTCGTCTCCCGGATCGGCGTCTCCTCCGGCTCCACCTGGCCGTATTCCTCGCTTGAGCAGGCGATCTGGATTTTCGTCGGCAATTCGAATCTGCGAACGGCTTCGAACAGGTTCACTTGTCCGGCGACGTTGTTGTGAATCGTATCGATCGGCGAATTCCACGACGTCGGCACGAAGCTCTGCGCCGCGAGATGGAAAATAAGATCCGGCTTCTCCCTGCCAATCAGCGTCTCTACCGAGAACGGATCGCGCAGCTCGCATTCCGCGAGACGAATGTCCTTCAGCAGATGAGAAATATGGTCCATACGGCTCCGGTTGCGGATCGTTCCGACGACTTCCACGCCTTGGCGCAGCAGAAACTCCGCCATATGACTTCCCACGAAACCCGATATGCCGGTCACGAGCGCCTTCATCAACCGACGCCTCCTCCCTGTTTTTCCACATGCTGAACGATCGATTTCAGATTCTGCTCCATCGACTTATGGCAGATCAGCACGCCCTCCGCCGTGGAGACGATAATGAGGTCCTCCGCTCCGATGACAATCGTCTTGCGGCCTTCGGAGAAAATAATGTTATGGCTCGATTCGAACGCATGAACGGCCCCGTGCAAAATATTGCCGTTCGAATCCGCGTCGTCCTCCCGGATTCTCTCCAGCGACGCCCAGCTTCCCATGTCCTCCCACTCGTAGCGGAACGGCAAGGTGAACAGATTGCCCGCCTTCTCCAGAACGGCGTAATCGACCGAGATTTTCGGCAGGCTCGCGTACACCTTCTCAGGTTGCCGTCCCGCTTCCGTCAGCGCATTCCACAGAGCAGGCTGGTGCTTCTCCATCGCCTCCGCGATCGTGGACGGCCGCCATACGATAATGCCGCTGTTCCAGAACACATCCGACTTCGCGACCAACTGGCGGGCCGTCTCCAAATCCGGCTTCTCAAGGAACGAGACGACTTGGCGCGCGCCCTCCGGGCCCTTGTCGCCGGCGGTCTGAATGTAACCGTAATTCGTCTCGGGGCGCACCGGGACGATGCCCAGCGTCACGATCGCGCTGGACGCTTCGGCGATCGCCTCCGCCTTGCAGAACGCTTCATACAGCGCAAGAATATTCGGGATATGCTGGTCGGACGGCATCATGACGAGCGTCTCGTCGTCCTCCAGCCGGAGAAAATGCAAAGCCGACAGCGCCGCGCAAGGCCCCGTATCCCGCTGTACCGGCTCCAGAATGAGCCGACTTTCGTTCAGTTCCGGCAGCTGCTCCAGCACGAGCGCCCGATACAATTCCGCGGTGACGACATAGATCTGCTCCGGAGGCACGATTCGGGCCAGGCGGCGGTACGTCATCTGGAGCATCGTCTCCTCCGAGGTCAACGCGAGAAACTGCTTGGGCCGATCCTCCACGCTTCTCGGCCACAGGCGACTGCCTTTGCCGCCTGCCATTATGACGATTTTCATGTGTCAGATCCCCTTCGCTGGTATCAACGGAATCCGATCTCGGCGGATCGACCGCTGCAAATGCACGGTTTATTGTATGGACTGCCCACCCGGATGGCATGGACGATTAACTACCGCGCGCAAAATGGTCCATCCGCCCTGCTCCGCCGCCCGCTCCCGGGGACGCCTTCATCGCATGCCGAGCAACTGCCTGATCTTGCTTCCGATGACGGAGGGCGAATATTCGAAGTGCACGTCGAACGCCGCTTTCCTGCTGATCTTCTCCCGCTTGACCCGGTCCTCGTACAACTCCCTCATCGCCTCCCCGACGCGATCCGGCCGAATGTCGGCCCACATGTGGCTGTAGTAATATTCCGGGCGTTCCGTCTGCAGCTTGGCGTCGACCGGGACGAGCTCCTTCTCCGGTTCGATCAGCACGCTGTTGTCTTCGTTCATGAACTCCGTGTACCCGCCCCAATTCAAGCCGATCGCGGGTTTGCCGAGCGCCATCATCTCCATCGCGGGCATTCCCCAGCCGGCCCGATCCACCGACACGTAGGCGTCGCAGCTCAAATACAAGTCGATGAGCTCCTGCTCGCCGAACGGTTCGACGATGACGATAATTTGCGAGAACAGCCGATCCGCGGGAACGTAGGAGCGAATGACCGCCATCACGTCCTCCGGCTTGTAGCCGCTGTGCACGTAGACTTTCAGTACGAGGGACACGTCCTCCGTCCGGTCGAATTCCCGACAGAAAGCATAGACCAGCAGATCCACGCCTTTGCGAAAATCGAATCCGAACACGTACAGGAACGAGAAATTTCTCAGAGGGGGAGAGAAGACGATCCGGTTGTAAGGTCTGCCTGGATAAAAGCGCGTCACGTCGATCGGGTAGGGAACGACGCGCAGCTTGGAGGTGTCGACGCCGCTTCGCGAGAACGTCTCGTAATTAAACTTGGAAGGAACCCAAACTTCGTCCAGCTGATTGCACAGGCGCGGCCAATCCGCAGGAACGCGATCGGTCTCGAACAACGTGACGCCGATCGTCTTCACGACGCGCGCGGCGGGACGATGCATGTGAAAATGAGCCGGGACTCCGTGCTGGATGCAGACGGGCCGGGCGCCGATTTTGTCCGTGGACAGCCTCTCCAGCCAATTCACCGTCTCCTCGCCGATCTCCGTCTTGTGCCGGCTCGCCATCGTCGGCGCAATATAGACGGGAACGTCCGCCGCTTCCAGCGCCCGCAAATAGTTGCGCGACACGTTGCCGTAACCGCCCATGTCGTACACCGGACCGACCCAGTAGACTCCCGTGCAGGTCACCTGCCATCGCCTCCCTTTCGTTGCTTCTCCCGTTTCCGTCAGTATATGAACGCGCAAGCGGCGTTGCTTCGCCCTTCCCGCCCGTAACGCGTCCTGCACCGACATTTGTCCATGCACAATAACGCTCGTCGCATATACTTCATTACTGGCGTGAATCATCTACCCCGTTAAGGAAGGAGTGCGCCCAATGGGAATTGCCGGCCTGGAGCTGTTCAATTACTTCTTGTACGACCGGGAGCCGCTCCCCTACAATCAACTGCCCTACGGCAACTGCTCGGAACGAACGATAGAAATTCCGATCGCCATTCGCTTTCTCAGGAAGATGGAGGCGGGAATTCGGGAGCCCTATCTGGAGATCGGCAACGTCTTCGCCAACTACTTGCCGCTGCTCGATCCGCATCCCGAGCTCAAAAGTCGCATCGTTCTCGACAAGTTCGAGGAAGCTCCCGGCGTGCTGAATGAGGACCTGATGGATTACAAGAGGAAGCATTCGCTCATTCTCTGTCTCTCCACGGTAGAGCATATCGGACAGCATGCGTACGGGGAGCAAAAATCGGGCGATCGCGAAGCCCCGCTCCTTGCCCTTCGCCATTTGTACAATCTATTGGAGCCGGACGGCTCCGCGCTCGTTACCGTGCCTTTCGGCAAGCTGATGGACATGGGGTGGCTCATCCAATTCAGCGACGAATACCTCCGGCTTCTGACCGACAGCTACGGCGTGCCGGCGGAAGCGCTGAACGTTTCCTATTTCCGCAAGCTCGATATGGATATGCATCTGAACAATCCGAAGCAGTGCTGGATTCAATGCGGGAAGGAGGAGCTCGCGGACGCGCGGTTCGACAGCCCCTTCATGTTCGCCAACGGCATCGCCGTCATCCACATGAAGAAGATCGGCAGCGACGTCGCGATCGCCCCCCGGCCCCACGAGCCGCTGAACTACCTGTCCGCTCCAACCGTCTCCAGCGTCTATTTCGCCCCATTCGTCCGCCCTGCCGGTTTTGACAAAGACGGTTATTTTCCCGCCGTTCGTCCCGGCTACGTTTTCTACGGTCCGTCGCTAACGTTAGCTCCCGGAAGTTACTCCCTTGAAGCGTCGATCGAGATCGACGGCCCGGGCGAGTTCACGTTGGAAGTCACTTCGAATCAAGGCAGGCGCCTCCTATGGAGCCGAAAAATCGTTCGCAGCGAGCGACTGTCCGCGCCGATCGAAATCGAGCGCGAAGAACAGCAGGCGGAAATCCGCCTCTATCAGCATAATGCCGCGCATTGCCGCGTCCGGGTGCCTTCTCTCGTCTTGAACGAAGCGTAAACGAATTTAGGAGGAATTGAAGTGTTCGATCTGACCCGACCTTACGTCTTCGTAGGGGATCACACGATATTGACCAATTTGAATGCCGGTCCGGCCATGTTCCTGGACCTGCGCGATCCGGTCTGCCTGGCGATCTACCTGACCGGAGAATGGGAGGGCTGGCTGACGGGTACGTTCCTCTCCGTCGTCCGGCCGGGAATGGTTGTGCTGGATATCGGCTCCCACAGCGGCTACTTCACGCTGTTGGCCGCCCAGCAGGTCGGTCCGAGAGGTTATGTGCACGCGTTCGAACCGAACCCGTTCCATCATCGCAATCTGATCAAGAGCGCTGCCGTCAACGGATATGCCCATGTCCAGCTTCATCGCGTCATGGTTTCGAATAAGAACGGCGAGGAAATGATCGAGACGCTAGGGGACGGAGGTTCAAGCATTGTCTATCCGGCTCTGGCTCCGCTCATTACGCCTACTAAAACGAAGGTGCGCAAAGCGATCCTCAAGGACCTGATCGCTCCCCATACTAAAGTCGACGTCATCAAAATCGATATCGACGGCGGAGAGCCTTACATTATGGACAGTCTGTTCGAGGTGATCGATGCGAGCGGACCGTTGGTCATCTTCATGGAGTATCTGCCCCTGCTGTGGGGAGGCATCGATCCTCGTCCGATCATGCAGAAGTTTTACGACCGGGGCTTTGCGATTTTCAACGTTCCGATGGACAGATCGGCCATGACGCCCGTTACGCTCGACCAGCTTGCCGCACATACCGGCCAGTTGCATTTGGACTTGATCATGGTTCGCCATTAAAAAAAAGAGAGGCGCATCGCCTTTCGGAGCAGGCGGGAGCGACTTCCCGCTTGTATCCGAAGGCTTATGCGCCTCTCTGTTATTTACAGTTTCTCGATGATTAAGCCGATCGATGTCGATACATATTGGCCAAGCAGGAGACGAAGATGGACCGGATTGCTGTAAGGGGGAAGATCGACGTAAGACTCGAACGGTCCCGTTCCGGCCGTATAATTCACCGTTACGCGGTACCCGCGGCCTCTTAACTCCGCGATCATCGCTTCGATATCCCGATTGCGGAAAATAACGAGTACCGGAGCTTCCAGCGTATCTTCGTTGGAGGTCAGATTATACTCGGTCGTATGGACGGCAACCCCTCCGGGACGCAGGCATTCCATCTGATTGACGATAAACCTTTTGCCGTGCTCGATCGACCCCAGATGCTCGAAGCTGCAGGAGGACCACGTAAAATCGAATTGTCCGGCATAGCTGGGGCTGATATTGTTCATATCGGCGCTCTCGTAAGTGACGAGCTGCTGGAATTGATGGGGATCGCACAGCCCCCGCTCGTTCAAATCGGCGAGGCTGACGGCATGCTGGTTCGTATCCACCCAGCCCTGCTCCTTGGCGCGCGCCACGTCCAAATCCGTCGCCACGACTTCGACTCCGTGGGAAGCGAATGCGGCCGTCAGCGGCTCCTTGCCCACCCCGAAGCCGAGCCCCCGCCTGAACGGCATCAGCTTGCCGCGCTCGCGCAGCGCTTCGTAGATATAACACCACTCCCACAGCTTGCGGTGAAACCTCATCTGCTCGTTGAGCTTGACGCATGCGTTGAGGAACCATGGCTGCGTGAAATCCGTTTCCCGACATAATTGCGATTGAAGCATCGCGCGCCCTCCTTCGTTACGTGTTTCGGATTTGCGGGACGCCTCCCGGACTTTCCTGAATTCGCCACAGCACCGTCGGATTTTCTCCGAAGGAGCTGCTCTGCTCGATCGCTTCCTGCAGCGCCTCCGAGAAATTCGGCAGCGTATGGAGCTCGCTCATGCAAGCGGAGGCGCGGGCAGACATCCCCTCCCTCTCCTCCTTGTCGCGATACAGCTTAAGCATCGTCAGCAGCAAGACGCTTTCCTCATCGTCACCGGGCTGAATTTTCGCCGTGGCGTCGTCCGGAACGAAACGATAGAAGTCGCCGTCATATACAATTGTCGGAATGCTTGAAGCGATCAGTTCGAGAGCGATATCGGGCGAAGCGTCCGCGCTCGGGTCGCTCAGCGCGATCACGGCATGCGCTCTGGACAGCAGACGCTTGAATTGCGCGTATTGGGGCTCGACCTTAAGGTGAACGTACGGCTCCAGGCCAAGCTCGGACACCAGTTCGGCCGCTCCTTGCGGCAGTTCGGCCTCGCGGCCGGCCAGAATCGTATAGGAGACGTTGGAGCAGCCCTCGTCGATGAGCTTGCGCAGGCAGCGCAGAATGAGACGATGCGGCGGACGGCTTCCGTCAGCAGCGACGGTTGCAAACCGGAACGGAGAGCGGCCTCCGGACTTGTCGGCCTGGAGCGCAACCGCAGGGGCGAGAGCTTCGATAACATTGCGGTAGCTGCGCTGGAGAAGCCGGTCCCTCGTTTGCCGTCCATAGACGATGACGGATTTGGCATGCTCGAGATAATAACGGTCCAGCGGGGCCGCGGAACGAGGAGCCGTTCCGCCGAGCACGGCGTCCATCCAGTGCGGAGCGGCCGGGCCGAACTCTTTGTCCAGCACCCGGTAGTAGCCGTGCAGATCGTTGCGTTCGACCGTATTCATCCAGGCCAGCTCGTGAAGATGGCTGCCGTTCAAGACGACGATGCCGGGAATGCGCGCCATTTCTGCCAAATAAGGAACGACGAACGAATAACGCTCTCCGTTGCCGATCTCGTAAACGATAAAATCGTACTTCGTTTTACGACTCTCGAACTCGGTATGAAGGTAGACCTCGATCGGGCTCTCCTCCTCCGTCCTCTCTTCCCCGATTCGGTCGTCCAACCGTTCTTCGACGAACACGTCGATCTCGCCGCGATTCGTCAGATAAGGGACCGCATGGTACAGAGCTCCGTAGGTCTGAGGATAAAAAGGATGACGGGGAGCGAAGACGGCGATTTTGCGCCGATATACCTTCTCATAGCCTTCCGTCACTTTGAGAGCGACCGATTCCCAATTGTATTGACACGACCGCTGCAGCCCCTTGGCCGCCAGCCCTTGCGCCAATTGAGGATCGGACAGCATATGGACGATCCCTTGCGCGATGCTCTCCCGGCTCGCAGGGTCGACCTGGTAGACGGCGTCGTCTCCGATCTCGGCGAGAGAGGAGTTGTTCGAAGTCAGCACGGGCGTGCAGCAAGCCATCGCTTCCACGATCGGCAGTCCGAATCCTTCATAGAGCGACGGAAAAGCGAACAGATCGGCGCCTCCGTACAGCTCCACCAGTTCGCCGTCCGGAACGTAACCGGTCACGACGATGGAGCCTTCCCCTCCGAGCAGGCGCGCTTGCTCCAGCATCGCCCGTTTCTCATCGTCCGAGGAGTTGTAGACGATGACAAGCTGGTACCGCTCGGCCAAGGAGCGGTTCGCGATAATGAAAGCTTCGATGAGGCGGGCCAGGTTTTTGCGCGGATCGTCTCCGCCCGTGCAGAGCACATAAGGTTTGGAGATGCCGTAGCGAAGCGGCGCCGTTGCTGCGGTTCCTGGGGAGAGCGGCTTGAACTTCGGGTCGTAGCCGCCCATGACGACGCTGATCTTGGCCGGGTCCATGCCGGTCAAGCGGACGGCGTCGGCCTTGGTCGTCTCGGATATCGCGTAGATAATGTCGCACGACCGAATCATCTCGATGACCCTCATGTAGATCGGCCTAACGAAATCGTTCATGTACTGATGCTCCAGCACGAGCGGGATGACGTCGTACAGCGTGGCCGCCACGCGGGTGTAACCGAACCACGCTTTGTTCAGCATCGTATCGCTGTATGCCTGGAACAGGCTCGCGGGCAGATGGAACAGATTAAACGGGCTCGTCATATGGTACACGTCGATGCGGTTGCGGTACAGAAATTGCTGAAGCTGATCCTTCAGATAGTCCGCGCCCTTGCTCACGTCGGGATAGAAGTAATAGTAGGAATTGTTCGTCTCCTGCTTCAAAATCGCTTCGATCATGTTTTGCGAATAGCGGCCGATCCCCCTCTTCATCGCCTCCGTCTTGGCGAAAAACATGTCGAACGCAATGTTCATCCGATCGATTCACCACCGTTCGCAGAGGTCTTCATCGTGCACATGGTTATCGTATGTTTCCTTGGCTGGAGGGGATGGGCATACGCGGGGCATTCGGCAAAAAAGGGCGGGCTTTTAGGCGACAACGTCGCCAAAGGAAGGAGCTTGGAAGGCGCCGGACGTCGGAGTCTCGGAAAATTCGCTTGAAAACGCGTAGATTCGCACCTCAAAGCCGGCCGTTCGGAGGCGTATAATGGAAGTAAATGGTTTCGAAGGAGAGCGGTCGCATGCATCCCGACTTCGTTCCGCAAAAGAAGGTTATTTTCCCGTTCGCCTTGAAGCTCGGCCTTGGGATCGGCATGCTGATCGGTACGGTCGGCTGTTCCGGCGGGGAGCGTCTTGCCGAGACGATCGTGGAAGCCGACATCGCCTATGCTCCCGATTCGTCGGCGGCGGACGTGATCATCCGGCTTCGCGAGAGCAGGAGAGCCGATGCTTATCTGACCGATGTCTACGAACCGCTGACCGTCATCGATATTCATAATCACGACGCTTCGACCCGCGATCCCGCGGGATGGTGGGGCGCTCAGGGGATGGATCGCCTCGTCCTGTTCGGAGATGTGTCCGAGCCCAGCGCGCAAATCACCGATGCGATGGCCTGGGAGCATTATCGCGCGAATCCGGAGCGCATCTATCCGTCGTTCGCCGGGTTTCCGGTCTACGATGAGGAAGGACCGCGTATTGTCGAGAGGAACCTTGAACAAGGTTATCTGGCCATCGGGGAAATCGTCGCCGCTTCCACCGCATCCCCCGTCGTCAGCCAAGTGGAGTGGAAAGCGCAGCACCCTAACGACGGCTACCTGCCCGATATCTACGAGTTGGCCGCCGCTTACAAGGTTCCGATCCTGCTGCATATCGATCCGCCGAACGGGATGCCGATCGCTTATTTTGTTCAAGCGCTCAGAGAGCATCCGGATACGATTTTCGTATTCGCACATGCGAATGTGTTTAATCCTCCCTCCCATATCGAGGGCATGATCAAAGAATTTCCGAATCTGTATATCGACTTCTTCCCCGGGTTCACCGCATACGATCCCGGCAGCGGCAACAAGCTGGAGGATTTCGTTCCGTTGCTCGAAAGCTATCCGGATCGCGTCTTCCTTTCCACCGACGGAGGATACGGAATCGGCAAAACCCGCGCGGCATACGCCATGTTCGAAATGATCGACCTGCTGTCCCCGGAAACCGCAGTGAAAGTCGCTTATCAGAATTATGAGCGGCTGATCGAGCAGCAGCCTCCGACGGCAACGCAGATCTCGAAGATCAAAGAACTCACGGGGAAGCTGAACGAACCGGGACGATACTCCCTGAATAAACGAAAAGCGAACGAGCTCATTTTCGAGCTTGAACGCAGATTGGCGGGCTTGGGCGGTTCGTGAGCTATTGGATTTCGCGGCGATATCTCTCGGGAACCCGGAGGCCCAGCACTTTCGACGCAGTTAACGGTCTGGCAGGCCGTTAGCTGCGTTCTTCCGGGCAGTTGGCTTCGTTTAGCGGTCTGGCAGACCGTTAGCTCGGAGGTTCCGGCGCTTTCGCCGCTGTTAACGGTCTGGTGGACCGTTAACTGTGCTCCTCCAGGCAGTTGGCTTCGTTTAGCGGTCTGGCAGGCCGTTAGCTGCGTTCTTCCGGGTAGCTCTCTCCGATTAGCGGTCTGGTAGGCCGTTATGCTGCTCCCCCGCTGACGCGCAATCCTCCGAATAACGCAAAAAAGCACCCGGCTAAGGGTGCTTCTCTGTTTACTCCGGCCCTGGTCGTCGACTTCCTCGACTGCTCGGGCATGCATCCAGCCTGGCGACGTCCTACTCTCCCAGGACCCTGCGGTCCAAGTACCATCGGCGCTGGAGGGCTTAACGGTCGTGTTCGGGATGGGTACGCGTGGAACCCCTCCGCCGTCATCACCAGACCAGATCATTTGTAACAAGGCTTACGCCTTGAAAACTGGATGCGAACCAAGCGGAGCGAAGAAGAAGGTGAAGTGTCTTGCTTTGTCGTGTCATTCGTTAGGATAAGCCC
>NZ_PVYW01000032.1 GCF_003001675.1 Cohnella sp. SGD-V74
GTTGAAGCGCAGCGGATTATTGTAGACATACGTGTACAGGTTCTGTGTTAGTGGGTTTGTTAGCGTTCCTTCGTAGCTATCCTCATTAATAAACCTACCAACACTCAGATCATACCACCTGGCTCGGAGATATTGAAGGCTGAGGCTTATTCGCGTCATCGTAATAATAGCGGTCCGCTTCGAGCTCCATCGAAATTTTCGGTTTTATGGCGCCAAATAACCGGGGAATTCGGGAGAATTTGAAGCGGTTTTTTCTGAATGCTTCCTAGATTTTGGATGTTCAGTTCTTGTTCATTTGCTGAATGTAAAATTTTGTTGTCGCAATTTAAAGTGATATGTCATAATATGGTTATCGAGATCTCAATTTACAAAGTTGGTTCCGGTCGTAATTTATGGATTCCTCGGCTTGTACAAACGATTGATGCGGCTATGACCATTTCTGGGAAAAAGTTGTACAAGTATAGCCAGTGCAGCGACAACATGAGCCTTTCTGAGCGGGGGGAGACTTCATTATGAAGGAGCACATCGATTACCGCATCATGATGAGAAATGTAAAAATCGGTTTTACGGTCCTGATGAGCATAATGCTTCTTGTTTCCAATCTTCCGGCATTTGTCAAAGCGAATGCGGCGCCGGGGGCCATTTATTATGTGGCGCCCTGGGGCTCCGATGCCAATACGGGCATTGAAGCCTCGCCATGGAGAACGATTCAGCATGCAGCAGGGGTGCTTCGTCCGGGTGAAACGGTGTTTGTCCGGGGAGGAATTTACAAAGAGAATATTACGATCAAAAGCTTCTCAGATTCGGGAGACTACGTTACTTTTCAGGCTTATCCGGGAGAGACTCCCGTGATCAGCGGAGCGGAGAGCAGAAGTTCGAGCCTTGTTCAGTTTTACGGCGCGAGCCATGTTATTTTTGACGGATTCGAGTTGACCGAGTTTCGGGTCGCCGACCGAAGCAAATACATTTCGGCAATCAAAGTCGTCGAAGGCTCTTCCAATCTGATTCTTCAGAACAACCGCATTCACAACATAGCGAATACCGATGCGAACGGAAACGCCAACGGAATCGTCGTTTACGGAAACAGCGGCACGCCGATCCGCAACGTTACGATCTCTAACAACTACCTGCACGATCTGACTTTGGGTTCCAGCGAAGCGCTGACGATCGTAGGGAATGTCGACGGTTTCCACGTAAATCGCAATGTCATCGAGAGAGTCAACAATATCGGGATCGATGTGGCCGGCTTCTACGGAACCTGCTCCGGGAATTGCGTCGACCAAGCCCGCAATGGGGTTGTCGCGGGTAATAAAGTTTCTTATGTCGACACCATTCACAATCCGGCCTATCGCGGTCATCGGGCAGCGGCGGGAATCTATGTCGACGGCGGTACAAATACGGTTATTGAAGGCAATGAAGTGTTCAGCAGCAACTATGGAATCGAGATCGCAAGCGAGCGAGGCGGTGCCGCCGCCAGCATGATCACCGTGAGGAACAATTACATCCACGACAATCATATGTCCGGTTTGATTATGGGCGGCTCCTCGTCGGACAACGGTGGAGTTAGAGACAGCGCCATCTTGAACAATACGTTCTATCGCAACAATCAATTGCGTACCGGAGACGGCGAGATTACGTTCCAGCATCATGTGCAGAACAACGTCATTGTCAACAATCTAGTGATTGCGGGCAAGGATACGCCGTTTATTTTCGATAACCGCTCGACCAGCATGAACAATATTCTGGATAACAATCTTTATTTTACAGAGAACGAAGCAAGCCCATCTTGGCGTTACGGTAATGTTGTCTACAACAGTTTTGACAGCTACCGACAATCGGCGAATCAGGATCCGAACGCTAAATACGCCGATCCGATGTTAAGGTTGCTTGTCGACGGCCGACCGGAATTGATCGCCGGTTCCCCTGCGATCGATGCCGGAACGCAACTCTATTCGCAAGTCGGGACTTCGGACCTGATCGCTTCTTCACGGGTAATCGGACAAGCAATAGACATCGGCGCGATAGAATATGCAGCATCAACTTCGGAATCGCCGATAACGCCTCCGGGGGAACCTGAGTTGCCAACAGTCCCCCCTCGAGAGCCGGAATTGCCGACAGCGCCTTCTGAGGAACCGGAATCTTCGACACCACCGCTTTTTATTATCGATGGTTTGATCGAAGACTGGCGGCAATATGCTTCGCTGGCAACAAGCGATTCGAACGTAAAGGAGTTGAAGGGCGCTGTTATAGGCGAGACGCTATACGTACTCATAACGGGGCAATTGCTGAAAGAAAAAGGGCAACTGTACATTCGGACGGAAGGAGCCGATTCCTTCGCTGTCCCGTTCTGGTCGAATCAACAAGCGAACTATTTACTGGAGAACGGAATTCTGTACCGGTACGCGGGAAGCGGCAAAGACTGGAGCTGGCGGCAGGTCAAAGATTACCGCAATTACGAAGTAGCGCTTAACCATGCCGCAATCGAAATGGCGATTCCGTTAACCGACTTGAACGTTCACGATAAGCGGAGCATTGCAGTCGGGTACGTGTGGAAGGATTCCAAGAGGGATCAGTTGCCGCTCGGGGGAAGCATGGTCGCTGTAAGCGGCGCTCCGGATCTTCCGCAGCCGACGCAAGAAGCGACTCCGACGCCCTCCGTCGGTATTCACATCGATGGCCGGGCCGACGATTGGAAGCCATTCCAGGCTCTGACCGCCAAAGCGGATCAGTCGCTTGCCGCTTACGTTACGAATGATTCGGAGTTCCTGTTTATCGCCATTCGAACCAACGGCACGCCTAAGAAAAACCAGATCTATATCAATACGGATAACGACTCGACTTCCGGCTACCAGTCTTCCAGGTGGAAGAAATCGGGCATAGACGATCTGATCGAAAATGGTGCGATGTACCGTTACCAAGGAGATAACAAGAGTTGGGACTTCCGCAAGCGATCGTCGCTGGACAACGCCTCGTACGCCAATTCTCCGGGTTTCATAGAAATGAGAGTGAGATTGGAGGAGCTTGGCATCGGGCCGGGCGGCACGATTGCGATCGGAGTTATGCTTGACGATCAGAAGACTTTGAAGCTTCCCGAAGTGGAGGCGCTGGTCGAGTACAAAATTACGAAATAGTTCATGTTCCCTGCACAACGTCATTTATGCGAGAAGCGAGGTATGCAAGAGATGAAAGTGTTGATTACCGGAGGATACGGCTTTATCGGTTCCCATGTCGCGGACCGGTTTTTCAAGGAAGGCTACGAAGTATTCATCATCGACAATCTGTCGACCGGAAATAAAGCGAACGTGCAAATCAAACATCGCGGCTATACGTTGGATGTGACGGATCCCAAATGCGAAGAAATTTTCCGCGCGTATCGCTTCGATACGGTCGTTCATCTCGCGGCTCAGATCAGCGTCGGCAAATCCCTCGCGAATCCCCAGTTGGACACGGACTCTAACGTGCTGGGGACCGTGAACATGCTGGATTTATCGGTCAAGTACGGGGTGAAAAGGTTTATTTATGCCTCATCGGCCGCGGTATACGGCTTAGACGAAACCTTGCCGCATCTGGAAACGAAGAGCGTAGAGCCGATTTCGCCTTATGGCATCAGCAAATACGTGAACGAGCTGTACGCAGATAAGTGGCATGCGCTGCATGGTTTGTCTACGATCGGGTTCCGCTTCTCCAACGTATACGGCCCGCGGCAAAGTGCCGAAGGCGAAGGCGGAGTCATCTCGATATTTATGAACAACATGCTGCAGGACAAACCGCTGAAGGTGTTTGGCGACGGCGAGCAAACCAGGGATTTCATCTATGTCGAGGACGTGGCGGACGCGGTATACCGCAGCGCCAATTCTTCGCATACGGGCATCTACAATCTTTCCGTGAACCGGCAGGATTCCGTCAACGAGATTATTCGATCCCTCTCGGAAATCCGGCCGGACTTGCAAGTTCAACACGAGCCGCCTCGTCCTCAGGATATTCTGCATTCGCGACTGGACAATTCGGCGGTAATGCGAGATTTAGACTGGTCTCCGCTCTATGGCCTTAAAGAAGGCCTGGAGCGTACATACGCTTACTTCGCCAGTCAGGCCGGGGAGAAGGAGGCCGCGGCAACCGCCGCAGCCGATCCCGCGCCGGCGAGAGCGCGTCCCAAGCTGCCGAAGTGGCTGATGCCGACGTTCGAGAATTTGCTGGCGTTCGCATTAACCGCCTGGCTGAGCCTGAGTATTGTCAGCAACATGTACGGAGTCATCGACGTCAAGCTGTTCTACATAACGATCGTCGGTATCCTATACGGAAATCGTCAGGCGCTGCTGGCCGTTGCGTTATCAATTGGCTTGCTGACCTATCAGGAACTGCAGGCAGGCAGAGACCTTGTGTCGCTTACCTATGACACGGATTTCTTTTTCAGCATTGCGATCTATCTGTTTATCGGACTTGTCGTCGGTTACGCGATACAGCGAAAAAACGTACGGATCTCCCAGCAAGAGCGAAAAGCTGCCGAAGCCAGCGAACGCTACGAATTTCTTGAAGATATCTACAAAGAGGTTCGCGAGGTAAAAGATGAGCTTCAACTTCGCATCATGAACGCCGGAGACAGCTACGGCAAAATTTATTACGCTACCAAAGAGCTCGAAAGTCTGGAGCCCGAAGCGGTGTTTAACTCTGCGGTGAACGTTGTCAAGTCGATTATGCGCGTCGAGAAGGTTGCCATCTATCGCATAAACAAGTATCAAAACTTTTTGCGGCTGCTGGCGAGTTCGGGATACGATGCGAAATCGCTGGACAAGTCCTTGAGGGTTTCAGATTTCGGCCACCTGCAGCACATGCTGCAAAACGGACAGATGTACACGAACAAACAGCTTGAGCCGGGCCTGCCGTTGATGGCGGTTCCGCTTTATCATCATGACCAGGTTGCCGCAGTCATTGCCATTGACGGCATGAAATTCGAAAGCTTCTCCTTGTACCAGCAAAATCTGTTCCAAATTACGGCGGATTTAATAGCTTCGTCGTTAAGCAAGGCCTTTACCTTTATTGAGGCTACGGAAAATCATCGGTACGTTGAAGGAACCAGAATCATGCAGCCCGCCGTTTTTAAGGAAATCGTGCAGACCAAGCATGAGGCCAAGCTGCAACACCATATTCCTTATCTGCTGCTGCAATGCAGCTTGAACCAATTTTCTCCGCAGGAGGCGGCGCAATTCATCGAGCCGCTGTTGCGCGAGACGGACTACGTAGGTTTGGCGGAAGAAGGGCGGTTTCAACTGTTGCTGTCGAATACGAGCAAGCAGGATTTGAACACGATCATGCCGCGATTGTCCCATCCGCAAATTTCCTTTACCGTCGTGAACGAGGAGTGAGAGAATGCTTTGGCTTTATTACGGACTGTATCTCATCCTGTCCGCTTCGGTTCTTGCGCTGTTGAATCGGCATGACAAACAGTTGATGTTCATCAAGCTGTTGTTCGTAGCCTGCGTTCCCGTGTTGGGCTGGCTCTTGCCGACGGTGTGGCTGCAAAAGCCGCGTCATCGCTTCGAGCGTCAGTTTGCGGAATATGTCGAGCAGCAGGAGCAGGAGCATACGATTCGCCGAATCGGGGTATTCCACGGTGTCGAAAAGCAGCGCGAACTGGACGTCGTGCCGATCGAGGACGCATTGGTCGCCAGCCGGCATCAAGATCGGCGGCAAGCGCTGATCGAGGTGCTGAAGCAGGATACGATCAAGTACATCGAAGTTCTGCAGCTCGCGGTCAATAACGAAGATACCGAGACCTCGCATTATGCGGTAAGCGCGATAATGGAAATTAAGCGTAAGCTATTGATTTCCTTGCAGGAATTGGAAGTTCGTTATGAACAAGATCAGAATCATGCGGAAACCGCGAAAGCGTATATCGAGATACTGACTGCCTATGTAAAAAGCGGATTTCTTGATGAGCGTACGAAAAGGAAATATCAATATACGTATTTGTTCGTTCTGACGAATTATTTGAACCAGAACGAGGAAGAAGAAAGTCTGTTTGCCGCCAAGCTGGAAACGGAAATCGAACTGGGGCTCTATTCGGATGCTGAGCAGACCGCCCAGCGGTACGTCGAATGTTATCCGTTAAGCGAGCAAGCTTACATGGCATTGCTGAAGTATTATTTCATTGTCCGTTCCAGCCGGAAGCTGGAGCTGACGCTAAATCGCTTGAAAAACTCGCCAATTCGTTTGTCGAATGCAGGTCTGACTGCAGTGCGGTTTTGGTCCGAAGGGGAAGCAGATGGACAACAACGTCAAATTTAGAAGAAACGTCTATATCATTCTGGTGGGCATCCTTGCTTTCGGCATTATTTCTCAGATTGCCCGCTCCGATCTCGTGCTGAAGTATGTCTCGAATAACAATCCGATGTCTCTGGCGGAGCTTCGAGAGTTCGAGGCCGCGAACATGCTCGTAACGGACGAGTCGACTTCCGATGCGCACTGTATGGTATACGACAGCTTGGATGAACTAAGCGTGAAGTATTACGACAACTTCCGCGAAGTGTATCGCTATATCAAGCAGCCTTATACGATTCAGGACGTCGCTGCGGACGAGATCCGCTTCGAATCGTGCCGGGCCGTCCTACTGCTTAATAGCATCGAAACCATGCCGGACGCCGTTGACGAGCTTGAGCGGTATATTGCCGAAGGCGGCTATCTTTTCATGACCAGAATGGATCATCCAGGTCCCGTATTCACTCGAATCTACCGTAAAATCGGAATTGTCAACTATCGGTACGTCATTGGAAATAACGACATCGAATTTACTTCGAACGTGCTGATCGGGCAGAAAAATCAGAAGTTTGCCGACGATCATTTCTACAACGACTCGCTTTCCGTAGAACTGGATCACAGCAGCGAAATGCTTGCCAAGGGAGATCTCTCGCCGATCATTTGGCGCTATGAGTACGGCGATGGGGCTGTAATGGTCTATAACGGGAACAATCTGTTCACCAAATCGAACCGGGGCTTGATCGTCGGTGCGCTCAGCATGCTGATTCGCGACTACATCTATCCGATTTTTAACGCCAAGCTTTTCTACATCGACGATTATCCGGCACCATTGAGCAAAGCGATAGACCTTGGCATTTACGCGGACTACAAGCGCAATATCGCTTCGTTCTTCAAAGATATTTGGTGGCCGGATATGATACGGGCGGCGAATAGATACGACTTGAAGTATACTGCCGTTGCGATTCAAGACTACAACGAGGTTGTCGCGGCGCCGCTTCCCGCTTACAGGCAGGAGGATCTGACCAATCTGATCGTATACGGCCGCGAAGTGTTGAAGACTGGCGGCGAGATCGGCATCCACGGCTACAATCATCAGCCTTTGCAGTTTCGGGAGGATATCGCCAAAGAATACGATTACAAAACTTGGAGTTCCTACGAGGATATCGAGACTTCCGTGCAGACTGTCGTCGCGTTCTTGAAGAAGGCTTTTCCGAGCTACGATACGGTCAGTTACGTGCCTCCTTCCAACGTATTGAGCGAGCAAGGCAGGAAAGCTCTTGCCGATAACTGGGACAGCCTTCGCGTCATTGCGAGCTTGTACGAGGACGATCCAAGAGGCTTCTCCTATGTACAGGAATTTGAAATTGCTCCCGACGGCATAGTGGAGATGCCGCGCATTACGTCCGGCTACAGCGAAGCGCCGGATATGCTATGGCTGGAAGCGAGCGTCATGACTGCGCACGGTTATTTCTCGCACTTTATCCACCCGGATGATTTGCTCGACGAGCATCGAGGCAAAAAGAAAGGCTGGAAAAATCTGTATCAAGATTTCGGGAATCTGCTTGATCGGATCAGCGATACCTACCCCTGGTTAAAGGCGCAAACTTCCGGAGATGCCGCGATGCATGTCGCGGCGGTGCTCAACAGCCGGATCACGCGCAAGCAATCGGAGGAGAAGCTGGCCGTCGACATCGAGAACTACCGCACAAAGCAATATTTCATTCTTCGCACCGACAAGAAAATCGGGAAGTTAACTCATTGCCATGTCCAACTGATTGATGAAAATACGTATTTGGTCGAAGCGACAAACGCGCATTTCAATATTGAACTTAAGTAGGTGGAAACTTGAGGATATGCATGATTGCCGAAGGCTCCTACCCTTATGTCACGGGGGGAGTCTCCAGTTGGATTCACCAAATCGCCACGCAAATGCAGGAGCATGAATTCATCATTTACACGATCGCGGCGCAACGCTCGCAACAGGGCAAGTTCAAGTACAAGCTGCCTGACAACGTCATCGAAGTCAAGGAAACTTTCCTCGATACCTATTTGACCGAGGAAGGCCAATGGGGAACGCGGGTCAGTCTTACAGATGCCAATCGCGACAACCTGATGAGGCTGCTCGGAGATACGGGGAATGTGGAGTGGAAGGAACTGTTTGCGCTTTTGCGCCAAGACAAATATGCGAGAGTGTCGGATTTTTTGCAGAGCAAAGATTTCTATGACGTGCTGCAAGCGCTCTGCCTGAAGCGCTATCCGCTCGTTCCTTTCACGGAAATGTTCTGGACGGTTCGTTCGATGATTCTTCCGCTCTTTCTGATTATCAGAGAGAACGTGCCGCAAGCGGATCTGTATCACAGCGTATCTACCGGTTATGCGGGAGTGGTCGGCGCGCTGGCCAAACAGCTTCACGGGAAGCCGTTCCTGCTAACCGAGCACGGTATCTACTCGAGGGAGAGAGAAGAAGAAATCATTAAGGCCGATTGGGTGAAAGGGTACTTCAAAGATTTGTGGATTCAATACTTCTACCGCTTGTCGGGCAGCGCGTACGAGAACGCGGACCAAGTGACGACGCTGTTTAACCGCAATCGCGAGATTGAAATTGAACTGGGTTGCGACGCGGATAAAATCCGAATTATTCCGAACGGAGTTCTAGTCGAAAGGTACGATGGGCTGGATCGGCAAAAGCCCGAAGATCAGCTGTATCTCGGCGCAATTATCCGCGTAGTGCCGATTAAAGACATCAAAACGATGCTGCTGAGCTTCATGCTCATTAAGGAAGAACGACCAGATGCCGTGTTTTTTATTATGGGCTCTTACGAAGAAGACGAGGAGTACTACGAGGAGTGCACTAAGCTGGTAGACAGCCTGCAGTTGAAAGATGTCATTTTTACCGGTGCGGTCAACGTTTTGGAATACATAGGCAAAATGGATGTTTTGCTGCTGACGAGCATTAGCGAGGGACAGCCGCTCGCGATATTGGAGGGCATGGCCGCCGCCAAGCCTTACGTTGCAACGAATGTCGGCAGTTGCAAGGAACTGCTTGAGGGATTGGATGACGGAATAGGTCCGGCAGGTTTAGTGGTTCCGGTTATGCATGTCGAGCAAATTGCCCGAGCGGTGCTTCAACTGGCCAACAGCAAGAAGACAAGGGAAGAGTACGGACGGAACGCTTACGCGCGCGTCAGCCGTTACTATCGGCAAGAAGATGTAATCGCGAATTATCGCAAATTATACGGAGAATTAGGAGGCGAGGCCAATGGCGGGGATAGGATTCGAGTTGCGCAAGCTCTTTCGTAAGGAAGGGTTGCTCAACAATCTGCGAGCCTACGCGTATTCCTCCATGACTACGGTCGGCCCCATGATCCTCTGTATGTCGCTGATCATTATTTTGCAGCGCTTGATGTCCATCCATCAGGGAACCTATCTGGACTGGGAATTGTATATCGCCACTGTATCCTATTGCTTTATATTTTCGATCGTGATCAGTTCCGGAATTTCCCTTATCGTTACACGCTACGTTGCGGACAGCTTGTATACGAAGCAATTTAACAAGCTCATGTCTTCTTACTACGGAGTGCTGAGCATCATTATTCCGATCTCTTCGATCATTGCGGCAATCTTCTTGAGCCGGGTAGAAGGGAGTCTTGCGTACAAATTCAGCGCCTTTTTCTTTTTTGTTTTTCTTGTGATGGTGTGGATACAGGGCATCTATTTGTCCGCGTTAAAGGACTACATGCGCATTGCGCGAAGCTTCCTGGCCGGCGCGTTGATGGCTGTGCTGGTCGCATGGGCATTGATGAAGTATTTCTCGATCTCTACTCTTTTGGGAGCCTTTATCGGACTGGACGCCGGATTTTTGACCATATGTTTCTTAACGGGGTTTCATATGCACCAGAAATTCCCCAAAGCGGATTCCGGCAGCTACTACGAGTTTCTGCAGCATATGAAGAAGTACCCGGCGTTGTTTTTCAGCGGCATGCTTATATACTCGGGAATCTACTTGCACAATTTCGTTTACTGGTTCAGCGATCAGGGGCAAGTGATCGGAGGCGCCTATCGGGTGTTCATGTTTTACGATGTGCCCGTCTTTTACGCGTTTCTGACCGTGTTGCCTACGCTCGTCGCTTTTGTCGTATCCGTCGAAACGTCCTTCTTTGAAAAGTTTCGCCATTACTATTTGAACGTTAATGCCGACGGAACGATACAGGATATTCAAAATGCCAAAAAGCAGATGCAGAGAACGCTGATGCGGGAAATCAGCTTTCTGATGGAGATCCAGCTTCTCGTTACAATCTTGTCGCTTGGCGCAGGCATGCTGCTATTGCCGAAAATCGGCTTTACGATGCAGCAGTTGGATCTGTTCATCATTTTGTCGCTCGCTTATTACTTATTCATTATTTTCTTCTCGCTTGTGCACATTCTGATGTACTTTGACGATCGGAAAGGCGTGCTCTGGACGGGCTTGCTGTTCGTAACGCTGAATATCGGATGCACGATCGTAACGATGAAGCTGAATTATGACGGTCTTGGCATGTTCATCGCTTCGTTCGTCTCGTTGCTGGCCGTAAGCGCGCGGCTGCTCTATGTGCTGAGGAATATCGATTACTACACGTTCTGCGCACAACCGATCAGTAACAACAAGCAATACAGCCGAAGCAGAGGCAACGCCAAAGCAAGCGCTGCTGCAACGATGGTTATCGTGTGCTTGCTGGCGACGGCATGCAGTTCGGGCGCTTCTTCTTCCCAGACGAACGATAGTCCCGCCACGGTAATTACGGTCGACCACGACTACAGGTTAAAAGACGACAAACGATTGTACAAACGAGATCAGGACGATTCGCTTAAAGTGCTGTATATCACCGTCCTGCCGACGAAAGAAGAGAATTCTTCATTCGACTGGTACGCATTAAACCGCCAAGTCGACAAGGAATCGGGACAGTCGCTTGAAGCTATCGTGCAGGAAGGGCTGCCGGACGGGCTCGGACCTAAGCCGGGGATGTTCGAGCACGATGCGACGGCGCCCAATGCATCGATTGCGGTGCGCGGCAATTCGGCTTGGTCGCGCGTTCAAAAGTCCTATAAGCTGAGTCTCTATGAAGAGACCGGTCTGTACATGGATCAG
Source organism: Cohnella sp. SGD-V74 (assembly GCF_003001675.1). GTDB lineage: Bacteria > Bacillota > Bacilli > Paenibacillales > Paenibacillaceae > Cohnella. Next base: position 11,381 of record NZ_PVYW01000032.1, read on the forward strand.
CGAACGCTGAATCTGAACAAGCACATCGATGATTTGTCGCGTCTGCGCAACAAGCTTAGCTTTGATCTGATGGAAACGATCCCCGATATGACAAGCCTGAGAACGCAGTTCGTCCAGCTCTATGTCAAAGATCTTTCCAACGGAGACAAGCAAGCTCCTTATGTCGATTATGGCTTGTACACGAATGTCGAACAGCCGAACAAACGTTTTTTGAAAGCCCATATGCTGGACCCGAACGCATTTTTGTACAAAGTGAAGTTTTTCGAGTTTCATCGTTATCCGGACAGGATCAAATCGACGACGGACGAAACTTACGATGTCGCCAAATTCGAGGAGATTTTGGAAATCAAAGGGCGCAAAGAGCACGACAAGCTGATCTCCATGCTGGAAGCCGTCAACGATTACAGCATTCCGATTGAAGATACGGTAGAGAGATATTTCGATCTCGACAACTTCCTGACTTGGACTGCCATGAACATTTTAATGGACAATATGGACACGGATGCCAACAATTTCTTCCTGTACTCTCCGCTTAATATCGAGAAGTGGTACTTCCTTCCATGGGATTACGATGGGGGATGGGAGCTTCAGAGAAATATGCATTTCATCCGTCCCTATCAAACCGGTCTGAGCAACTATTGGGGAGTTGAATTGCATAACCGCTTTTTCCGGAACCAGGAGAATGTCGACAAGTTGACTCGGAAGATCGAAGAGCTCAGCCGCTACATCAACGAGGAAACCGTAAAGGAGCAAATCGGCAAATACCGCGATACCGTAGAGCCGTTCGTCGGCCGAATGCCGGATGTTCAATATTTGCCCGATCGTCTGGCCGCTTACGATCAAGACATACAACGGATTATCGATACGCCGAAAAAGGCGCTGGAACGTTACTACGAGGATCTGGAAAAGCCCAAGCCGTTTTATTTGAATGAAGCGACGCAGCGCGACGGCCGAATCTACTTCGATTGGGGCGTATCGTTCGATCTGCAAGACGACGAGCTGACCTATGAAATGGTCATATCCAAAAACAAGGAGTTCACGGACATCGTCTATGAGAACAGAAGTCTGCGGGACATCTCGCATTCGATTCCGGAGTTGGCTCCCGGACGATATTTTTGGCGGGTAGACGTTGTGGACGGTAAAGGCAATCGGCAGTTCAATTTTGAAATCTATACGGACGTTGAAGGTGATATGTACTACGGCATTAAGGATTTCGAGGTGAACTGAATGAGGCTTAGGGGCAAACGGCTGCGTACGGAGCAAAAATACTACATCCATCTGCACGATTACTTGACGCTTCGCATGAAGCTTGCTCATCTGATGACGCTGGATCCGAATTCGGTCGATATTGACGGCTACAATATTCGCAGCCTGTATTTTGACGACCTGCGCAGAACCGCGCTGGAAACGAAAAACGACGGCGTATTCAGACGGCAAAAGTTTCGGATACGCATCTATAACGGTTCGGACAAGCATATCGCTCTGGAGCGGAAGAGCAAGCTGGGAGAATACGTGGCAAAGGAATCTTGGCGCATCTCCAGGGAGCAGTACGAGGAAATTTTGCATGGAAAATACGAAAGCTTGTATGCAAGCGAAGATCCGTTAGCTCGCGATTTCTACGCTTCCTTGACCGTCGGCGGTTATACGCCGAACGTGATTGTCGATTATTGGCGCGAAGCGTTCATCTATCCGCAAGGGAATGTGAGAATCACTTTCGACAAGCGTCTTGCGGTAGCGACTAACCAGCTTGATCTGTTTCACCCGGAGCTGTCGTTCTCCGAGATCAACATGCCTGGCATTACGATCATGGAGGTCAAATTCGACGATATGCTGCCTAATGTCGTCAGAGAGCAGATAACGCCGGTACATCATCTGCGATCTACGATTTCAAAGTACGTTCTATGCCGGGAAAAGCTGATGCTGCTGCATACACAATAATGTTGTTTATGATGAGGTTGGAGGATCCGTATGAACTTTGAGGACATTATTAAGAAAAGCGTATTGACTTTGGAGAGTTTCCAGACCGTCTCGTATTACGAGGCATTCGTCAGTCTGGCTATTTCGTTCGCAATCGGAATGTTTATTTACGCCATCTATCGCAAAACGTTTCGGGGCGTCGTGTACAGTTACAACTACAACGTGTCTTTCGTACTGATCACGATGATTACGACGCTTGTCATCATGACAATCAGCACGAACATCGTCTTGTCGCTTGGCATGGTCGGCGCGCTCAGTATTGTGCGGTTTCGTACCGCGGTTAAAGACCCGCTCGATGTCGTCTATATGTTCTGGGCGTTGGCAGCCGGGATCGCTACGGGCGCCAAAGTCTATCCGATCGCGCTGGGCGGCTCCTTGTTGATCGGCCTTGTCATCGTCTGGCTTAGCAAACGCAAAATCCGAGAGGAAGCTTATCTGCTGATCATCCGCCACACCGACGAAGCCACCGCTTTCCTGCGGACGGAAATAAAGAAGCTCAGCGGCAAGCTGAAATCGAAAAACGTACGCAAAAATTATACGGAAGTGACTTACGAAATCAAGCTGGTAGACGACAACACCTCGTTTCTGCAGTCGATCATTGAAGCACCTGGAGTTAGCGATGCATCCTTGGTTAACTACACCGGGGATTACGCGCAATAGCCGTTCGATGTTCCAGATAATGCACGCCCAAGAAGCCTTCATTCGCGAGGCTTCTTGGGCGTTCTTGGCAGGAGGCTCGTACTTGGGTCAAGTTAGTGGAATTCGAAGCGGTCGCTAAACCTTAGTTAAGGGGATCGTAAGAAAATGTTTATATGCAAAGTTTGTGAATTTGATAAGTTAGAAATGCCACAGTATACCGATGACGGAGGCCCAATGTTTAATATTTGTCCCTGTTGCGGATTTCAATCCGGTTACCATGATCAAGATCAAGATCAAGAGACAACTATAGATGAATACCGTCAATCTTGGATAAATAAAGGAGCATTGTGGGCATTTCCGCCTAAGCCAGCGGTGTGGAATTATAAGGAGCAACTAAAAAATATTAGCCGTTAAATAGTTAAAAGTTATAAAACGAACGATTAGAGCAAACCGGCCTGCCTGCTATTGATTCGTTAGCTGATCAATAAAACTTGCCTATAACCAAACTTTCCATTGTTCCCTTATAAAGGATTGTGCCACACTAAAGTTGTGAATCAGACCTTTAACTTGTTCTTGCGAAAGGAGCGGTTTATTTTTGACTATAAGCCGACTTATGGCTTCTCGCCGCGAAACAACAGCTCCCCAGGAGGCTGCTTGTTCGCGGTATTTTTATGTACACAAACAGTTTTGCAAAAAACGATAGGAGGGCTTCATAATGAGCGAAATAAAAACCGAAACTCTGACACAGGTTTTAAGCAACATGCTCGACACAGAAATAATCCACGTTGATTTCCAAACCGTGCAATTACATGGAGGTACATTGGGGGATGTACAGCTTGTAACGGGCAGTGCAATATCGGCTGACGGCAGGAAATTACCCTACAAAATCGTTTCGAAAACGCAGAAGAAATGGGAACGCTACGGGGACACCGATTCATGGCGCAGGGAGTATGATTTGTATCAATCCAATTTTAGCGCTCTATTTTCCGAAGGATTCCGTTGGCCTGAATGTTACCACGTTGAAATGAACGAAGAAGCAAACGAAACGCGCCTATGGATGGAATATATCGACGGCACATCGGGTTTAGACTTGACCGGTGATAGTTATGAACGCGCTGCCGAGGAATTGGGGCGCTTTCAAGGTAGGTTGTATGCAGAACAGCCAGCTTTTTTGCAGGAACTGACCAACCTGAGCGAAGTGGAGTATATGAAGAACTTCTATCTTCGATATCGGTCATGGAAAAGAGTGTACGACTATATACGCTCCGACGATTGCGAAATTCCGCAACACCTCTGCAAAATGCTCATCGACATCGATGAAGACGCAGATGAAATATTCAACCGTATTGAAAAGCTTCCCATCGTGCTGTGTCATAGGGATTTTTGGGTGGCGAACCTATTCGATTCAGACGGTAAAACCACAGTCATCGACTGGGATACTGCCGGATGGGGCTATTTAGGTGAAGATATAGCAAGCCTTATCGCGGACGAAGCCGATGTTGAGCATATGGTTGAATACTACCGCAGATGCATCCCGGCGTACTTCAAAGGCTTTTCGGAATACGCGGATATTTCGCACATCACGGATGATTGTGTTTATGAGTTGATCTTGCTTATGTTCGGCTACAGGCTCGTCGAGTGGTATATGAACGCAGAGGAGGAAAACAAACTCGAAGAAACGGATGATGAAAAAATGCTGCACATCCATACTCTGCAAAAAATCTATGAGATGGGAATAGATAGATGAACATAACCCTTGAGCCACTGGACAGTAACAATTGGCTGAAAGTCTGCGAATTGTCCGTTTCAGAGGAACAAAAGCAAGTATTTGCTGTCCCCAATGTGTACTGGATCGGGATTAGCCGATATGAAGAACATACCGATCTATTTGCTATAAAATGCGGCGAGGAATACGCGGGCTTGATTGGCGGCGGTTTGGATGAGGACGGCATTAGCGGGTACATCAATCCTCTAATGATAGACGAGCGTTATCAACGTCAAGGCATCGCCGCAGCAACCATGCGTTTGATGATGGATGAGCTCATCGGCAAGTACCATGTCCCCTGCATTCATATCAATCACCGCAAAGAGAATCACGCGGCAGCGAGGTTGTATGAAAGATTTGGTTTTCTCGTCTATTCCGAAACCGAAAAAGAACTTTGCAGGAGCTATAGGGTGGATTATGAGAAAGGACGGCAGCTCACATAAAGAGACGCAATGAGGACTGGGACAAGAAAGCTGGCGAAAAGTCGCCAGCTTTCTTTACAGTCAAGTATCCCGCTTACGATACACTGCCAAAGCAACCACAAACGCACCAAGAGTCCAAGCGACCAAGACGGTAGCCCCGTGTACCGGGGACAGCGCGCTTGCGTCGCCGGGTTGCGGGAACCACATGGCGAGGCCCGCAGTGTCGGGGAGGTATTTCGCGTGAGCGGTTTGCTCTCGCAAGAGCGGGCCGGCGATAAAATAGTAGCCGAGTACGACAATTGCCGCCGGAAGCGTCCGGCGCAGCAAAACTCCGAAGGACGCGCTGATGAGAGTGGTAAGACCGAGGTACCCCGTTACACCTGCAAGGATACCGACAGTGCTTCCCAACTCCACAGGCGCTGAAGCGTCGCCGAGAGCGATTGCGGCGAGCAGGACGCCGGACGTCGCGGTGATGAGTGCGGCAGGGACAACCACGATCATCAGAGCAAGATGCGCGGCAATGAGTTGAAGGCTGCGCCGGGGCATCGCTGTAAGGGTTGTGCGAATTTGCCCTCCGGTATACTCGGAGCAGGAAGCAACGATCCCGAGAACGATGTACCCGGCTTGTATGTAGCTAATCGAGGCTAGTCCGATATCGAGTGCGTTTGGCGTGCCGGTTAAGTCTTGCAATCCGGCGCTGACGAAGGCAGCTGCCAGAACGAGATTGAGGATCAGCGAACCGCCCAAGGTGAGCCATACGGCTGGCAGCGACCACAGCTTGGACAGTTCTGCTGCGAGCGCTTGAACGAACTCCCGGCTGTGAGGCCGGGCGACTTCGGCGCTCATGCGTCCCTCCGGCAAAATACGATGGCGGCAATGATGAGAAGCGCCGCGACCCAGGCTGTCATGACCAGTCCGCCGACGAGCGGGGCAATCTCGACAGTCGAGTCTTCAAGGTTGCGAATAAACATGCGAATTCCGGCCATATCGGGGAAATAGTATGCCAACGATGTAAGACGAGTGAGCAGATAAGTGACGGTGACGACAGAAGTATTCACGATCAGGATAGCGAGCGGAACGATGCCATGACGGGTAAGGACAGTAATCCCAAATGCCAGAAGCGCAGTCAGCACCCAGTAGCAAACGATGCCGGCCAGACGCGGAACGTCCTCGCTTCCGATCTCCGGCGCATGCTCCCCAAGGACGATCCGGATCGCAGCCATCGTAGCGATTGCAGCGGCTGAGGCCAGCACCGCGCTGACCATGGCGACAGCGGTTGCTTTCGCAAACAGGAAGCGGAGGCGGGATGGTATCGCGATCAGGCTGGTCGTAATCTGGCGTCCGCCGCCGGATTCGCCGCTTTCGGCGAAGTACTCGTGGCTGATCGCGACAACGCCAATAATGATCGCGCCGATAACGCCGAACGCCAATTCTTGATAGCCCATGTCGATACCGACGGCTGTGTGATCGCCAAGAGCAATCTCTTTCCGGGTCGATACAGAGTTGAGTGCGGCAATAGCCGTCGGGACAATCATCCCTATGGCTAGCGCAACCCAGACTGATAGAAGGGAGAACAGCTTGGACAACTCGGCAGTAATCGCCCTCATTGCGCGACCCTGCCGCCGTTCGGGGTCGTAAGTGCGAAAAACGCGTTCTCAAGCGTGCCGTGACCGTCAATAACTTCAGCAAGCGTCCCGTCGGCGACGATTCGCCCCTGGTTAATGACAATGACATCGTCAACGGTCTCGGCCAACTCTCCCATCAGATGGCTGGATAACAGCACCGTACGGCCCGTTGCGGCTCGTTCGCGCACCAACGTTCTGATCCAGCGGATGCCTTCCGGATCGAGACCGTTCACAGGTTCGTCCAGAATCAGGACTTCGGGATCGCCGAGCAGCGCGGCAGCGAGCCCGAGTCGGCGCCCCATGCCGAGGGAGTAGCTGCCGACTCGTTGGGACGCAGCATCGGTCAGACCGACGATCGCCAATACTTCGTCGACCCGGGAGCGAGGCAAGCCTGCGGAACGGGCGATCCAGTTCAGATGCGCGCGTCCGGTTCTGGCGCGGTGAGCGCCGGAGCCGTCGAGCAAGGCGCCAACGGTGGCGAGCGGGTTGCGAAGACGCGCGTACGGTACTCCGTTAATAAGCGCTTCGCCTGAAGTGGCGCTGTCAAGCCCTAGCAAAATGCGGAGAGTCGAGCTTTTGCCTGCACCGTTAGGCCCAAGGAAGCCGGTCACCCGGCCGGACCGCGCCTGGAAGCTGATGCCGCTGAGAATCGTGCGGGAACCGCGGCGTTTGACGAGTCGATGGATGGTAAGCATGTGTAGCCCTCCTTCTTAACCTGCTTTTCATTTTAACCGGTTCAGGTTAAATGCCGGGGAGGGCTCCGTTTAAATCCAGTTTAATTTTTCGCTTGGCAGATCGTCACGCTTGTGCCGTTCTCATCCGATACCCAATCCGCCTGAAGCTTCATTTCCTTCAACATATGCGCAGTGATCGCAAGGCCAATACCGGCGCCGCGGTCGGCGGAGGGCTCGTCCATTCCGGGGCCGCGATCTGCGATCGTCAGTCTCTCCAATTCCGCATTCACGGCTATACCGACATATTGGCCGGTTCCAGCATGTCGGAGGATGTTCTGAAACAGATTGTCAAGCACGCGTGTCATCCATTGCGGATCGACTTCCCAGGAGAACGTCGTCCGCAGCGGCAAATCGGCTTCGATGTGGAAGCCCGCCTGCTCGAATGCCGGATACCAGGAGGCGATGGAGGCTCTCGCCAACCGTACAATATCCGTTGGAACGGGGTGATACGGGTATTTGCCCGAGGTGAGCAGCGTGTACGCCAGCAGGTCGTCCATCAGTTCTCCGACGCGTGTAATCGTATGATCGATCGCCCCCAGCGAGTCGCGCCCTTCCACGCTGAGCGGTTCTTTGCTCAACCTTGAGGCGTGTCCGCGAATAACGGTAAGCGGCGTTCGTAAATCGTGCGACAAATTCGCAATCAATCTTCGCCTGAGCGATTCCTCTTCCAGTTCCCGGCGGCGGCTGTCTTCGAGTTGGAGGACCATTCGGTTAAATGACGCTTCCAACTGGCCGATTTCGTCCACGCGCGCGGAGCGAACGGACATAGGGCGGGGAAGCCGGTCGCCGTCTGCAGGGACGGCCATCGCTTCCTGCAGACGGATCAGCCGTTGGCGGAGGCGATAGAAGAATATCCACGAAATGCAGATCAATACGGAAAAGATGAGGCCGATCAGGACCACCATGCTGCGATATTCATAGAGCGTACCCGCTGGTTCTTCGGAAGGAGATACGCCGGCAAACAAGAAAATCGCCAGAAGCGGAAGGGAAATCAGAACTAGAAAATGGAACAGCAAATACCGGCGGAAAAACGATCCAAAACGTTTCATAGCCTGACCCTGTATCCGATGCCTCGAACCGTTTCAACGATTTCCGGCGCGTCCGGGTTTCGTTCCAATTTCTTGCGGAGGTGGCGAATATGGACCATCAGCGTTTTGTCGCCCTCCATGTACGGTTCACCCCAGATCGCTTCAAAAATGTGTTCTTTAGGCAGAATTTGATTGGGCCGGCTCAGAAAATACATCAAAATTTGATGCTGCTTGCCCGTCAGTATAATTTCTTCTCCCGTACTTTCATTCAGCACTGTATTCTCGGTCATGTTCACGACGATATGCTGTCCGAGCTTCAGGCGCTTCGGAATCCCCGATCCGTTTCTGCGAAGCAGAACTTCCACTCTCGCTGCCAACTCGTCGATATGAAAGGGCTTGGTCACATAATCGTCGGCGAACTTAAGCCCCGCCAGCTTATCATCGACAGCCGACCGAGCGGACAGGAGCAAAATCGGTACCGACGGGGCTGCTCTTTTTAATCGTTGACCGATCGTAAAACCGTCCAGCCCGGGAAGCATAATATCGAGGATGACGACATCTTTCTCAAGCACTTCCCGTTCCGCGCCTTCTCCGGATGTTAGCCACTGTACCGCATAGCCGCGCTGCTCCAATTCCTCCTTGACCCACTGGCCGATTTCCCGGTTGTCTTCAATATAGAGGATGCCTCTCGTTCTTTCGGTTCGAAACTGTTCCGGCGTGTCGGCAGCCATCCATCTCGCATCATTCATTTGCCTTGTCTCCTTCATCGCAACGGGCTCTATCCGCTCAACCTGACCATACGAATATACGAATTGATTTCACAACGATTATACATTTTGCTTATCCAGCGATCAAAACGATTTATAGGGCTTTTCGGATGCTGTCCCGGCAGGAGGCTCGTACTTAGGACAAGTTAGCGTTATAATCTGATTAGAAAGGGGACGGGATCACGATGGAATTCGAAGCGGTAATGCAGCAGCTCGAAGCACTCGGCAAGGAACGGTTAAAGAAGATGTACATGTCCAACGGAGCGCATGAGCCGCTGTTCGGCGTCGCTACAGGCGAGATGAAGCCGATGTCCAGAATCATCAAGAAAAATCAGCCGCTGGCCGAGCAGTTGTATGCTACGGGCAATTACGACGCGATGTATTTTGCCGGAGTTATCGCCGATCCGAAAGCAATGACTGAGGCGGATTTCGATCGGTGGATGGAGACCGCTTATTTCTATATGCTGTCGGACTTCGTCGTCGCGGTTACGCTCTCTGAGACGGACATTGCGCAAGAAGTGTCCGATAAATGGATCGCCAGCGGGGAAGAGCTGAAAATGTCAGCAGGGTGGAACTGCTACTGCTGGCTGCTGGGCAACCGTCCGGATCACGAATTTTCCGAAAACAAGCTTAGGGATATGCTCGAGCTCGTGAGAAACACGATTCACGATCGTCCCGAACGGACCAAATACGCGATGAGCAATTTTATTTACACGGTCGGCGTCTCCTACTTGCCGCTCCATGAGGAAGCGGTCGAGACTGCTAAAGCGATCGGCCAAGTCGAAGTGAAGAAGAAAGTCCTGAACGCTTTGGGGAATATCGAGAAGGCGGAAGCAAGAGGACAACTAGGGTTCAAGCGCAAATATGTAAGGTGTTGAGGCAAGGGGAGGCAGCCAAATGAACGATACGATCCGCTTGCTGCAAAGCCACCGCTCCATCCGCAAATTTTTGACGACTCCGATCGAACAAGACAAGCTGGATGCCATTCTGCACTCCGGACAAATGGCGTCCACTTCGAGCAATATGCAGGCCTACAGCATCATCGGAGTTACCGATGCCGAGCTCAAGAAGCAGCTTGCCGTTCTGTGCGGCAATCAGGTATACATCGAGCAATGTCCGTTTTTCCTCGTATGGTGCGCGGACCTTCACCGACTAAGCGCCGCTTCGGCGATGCACGGGACCGAAGCGCAGACGGACACGACGGAGCATTTTATTATCGCGACCGTCGATGCAGCGCTCGCCGCCCAGAACGCAGCCGTAGCCGCTGAGTCGTTGGGCCTCGGCATCGTCTACATCGGCGGTATCCGCAATCGCATCGCCGAGGTTGCCGAACTGCTTAAGCTGCCGGAGCTCGTCTATCCGGTATTCGGCATGTGCATTGGTTATCCGGATCAATCGCCTATCTCCCGGCCGCGCTTGCCTCTGAGGGCCGTCTATCATCGGGAATCTTATCATACAAATAACGAGCTTGCGGCGATTGCCGAGTATGACGAAGCGACCCGCGAATATATGCTGGCCAGGTCCGAAGGCAGAACGAGCCGCTCTTGGTCGGAGCAGATGGCGGAACGAATGGCGTCTCCTTCGCGTCTGCACATGCAATCTTTCTTAATGAAGCAGGGTTTTCTGAGAAAATAGCCAATGTCCAGGTTCGAGCGTAAGGACGGAACCGGTCATGTACGGCATTTCCCGATCTGCCGGACAACGGCGGAGAAATGGATCGAATATCGCGGGGCTGTCTCGTCAGGTCGACATTGGATCTGGGGGGCGGCCTCTTGCCTATTCCCCCTCTTAATAAATTCTTTAGGATTTTCCCGCCTTATTCTTAAAAACTCTCCTTTATCCTGAAGAAAGATAAGGGAGGATTCGCAGCATGAAAAAACTATTATTCGCGGCAGCAATTGCGCTTATGCTCGGCTACGGGTGGAATGCATTAAAGCCGGCGGGCTCGGATGAAAATAAAATCGTCGTGGTGGAAGGGGAGTCTGCGCGCTGGGAAGAGCCGGAGCCGGAGCCGGAGTCGGCGGAAACGGCGATGCTGGATATCGGTCCGGACGAGGCGCATCAAGGAGATTTGCTGCTCGTCAATTCCCGCCACCCCGTGCCGAAAGGGGCGAAGCTGCCCGACGTCGTTAATCTGTTCGAGCGGCCGGATTTAATGGAAGGAATCGGCGTGTTGGACAACAGCGTCGAGCTGCCGCCGGATCTGCTGCGCAAGTTGGCCGCGATGATCGATGAGGCCAGAGCGGACGGAGTCGATCAATTTCTGATTACGAGCGGCTACAGAGACGAGGAAAAACAAGCCGAGCTGTACGAGAAGATGGGGGCAGACTACGCCAATCCGCCGGGCTACAGCGAGCATAATCTGGGACTGTCGCTCGATGTCGGTTCTTCGCTCGGGCTGATGAAGGACGCGCCGGAGGGCAAGTGGCTGGAGCAGAACGCCTGGAAGCACGGCTTCGTGCTGCGCTATCCGGAGGACAAGACGGAAATAACGGGCGTTAAGCACGAGCCTTGGCATTTTCGCTACGTCGGGCTCCCGCACAGCGCGATCATGCAGAAGCGAGGCATGGTGCTGGAAGAGTATCTGGACTACCTCAAAGAACAAGGACGGATTCAGGCGGAAGTGAACGGAACGGCGTATACCGTGTCCTACTACTCCGTGAAGGCGAGAAAGCCTTTCTCCATTCCGATCGAAGGCAGTTACGAGCTTTCCGGGGACAACATGGGCGGGGTTATCGTTACGACTTGGGGCGCCGGCTCGCCGGGCGCGAAGGAGGCCGGACCTTCGTGAAGCTGAGAACGATCGTGCTGCAAGCGATTCTCGCCGTTTATTTGTATTTTCTAGTTAAAATAATTCTGTTCAAAGGTCATTCCGCGGATGTCTCCTTGTTGACGGAGCAACTGAAGATCGGCTTCCAGGAACCGGCACGCATCCTGACGAGGATCAAGCAGGGAAACCTGATTCCGCTGCATGAAATCACGAGCGCGCTGAACGCCGGTACGGGACACAGCTCGATGAACTTGTATGGAAATTTCTTGATTTTCGTGCCGCTCGGGCTGCTGCTGGCAGCGCTCGGAGCCCGCAAGGGAACGAGGTCCGCCAAGAACGTCTTGGCGATCTCGTTCTTTCTCAGCTTGGCGCTGGAAATGTCCCAGGCGATTTTCTCCATAGGCAGCTTTGACGTGGACGATCTGATTTTGAATACGGCGGGCGGGATGGCCGGCTGCGCGCTGTACGCTCTGTTTGCCAAAGCAGGGCGGAAAAAAGCCGATGAACCGGATTACGAATCCGACACCACCGTTAAAAGTTCTTAAAAAAGGAGCACAAGCCGCTTAAAAAGCCGCATACCCCTTTCCCGTCGCGTGCTCTACAATGGAACACACACAACCGCGCGATCCGATAGCCGTTTCGGAGGATTGCCGGTTTTCAGCCATCTTAGCCGTTGCGGGGGAATGAAGGATGCGGGATCTATTCGACGTAAAAGATTACGGGGCCTCGGGCGACGGAATGACCGTCGATACGAAAGCCATTCAAGCGGCGATCGACGATTGCTTTGAGGCAGGCGGCGGTTATGTCGTGCTGGCCGGAGGCACGTTCGTGACGGGAACGATTGTGTTGAAGTCGAACGTCTATTTGCGGGTGAATCCGTCGGGGACGCTGCTGGCCAGTCCGCATATTGTCGACTATCCGGACGGGACGCATTATAATCGGTATATCAATGAGAAAGAAATGGATAAATGTCTGATCTATGCCGAAGACGCTCACAACATCGGCATCGTCGGCCATGGCGAGATTAATGGAAACGCCGATTGCTTCCCGAACGAGGGCAGCATTTACCGTCCGATGATGATCCGCATGCTCCGCTGTCGCAACGTTCATGTCAAAGGCTTGCGGCTCTATAACTCGGCGGCGTGGACGACGGCTTTCCTGGACAGCGAGAACATCTGGTGCGAAGATTTGGACATTTGCAACGAGAGGCGCTACAACGGGGACGGACTGGATTACGACGGCTGCCGCAACGTGTTTATCGCCAACTGCAAAATTCGCGGCACGGACGACAATCTCTGTCTGCAGGCCAGCAGCAAAGCTTATCCGATGAAAAACGTGCACATTACCAATTGTCACTTTTCTTCCATTTGCGCGGGCATTCGCATCGGACTGAAGTCGATCGGAGACATCTCCAACGTCGCCATCCGCAACTGTACGTTCGAGAACGTATGGCGCGAAGGGATCAAAATCGAATGCACCGAAGGCGGCAGCATTACCGACATCGTCGCCCAAGGGCTGGTCATGCGGAACGTCCGGCGGCCGGTTTTCGTGCTGCTGAACAATCGTCTGGACGTCATCGGCTCCTCTGTCGGCCTGGAACGGATGCCGGAGATCGGCGCGTTGGAGCGGATCTCGCTCTCCGATCTCGTCTGCACGGACGACGAGGAGATGCACCGTACCCACTACCGCTTCGCCGACGATGTTATGGGCAGTCCCGCCTTTAACGGCATTCGCGTCGATGCCTGCGCCGATCGCCCGATCCGCGATCTGACGCTCAGAAACGTGACCTACACATTCGTAGGCGGCGTCAAAAGAGAGGATATTCCCTCCGAATATCCGCAGGTTTGGGACATGCGGCTCGAGCATCCGGAGGAAGTGTCCGAAAACTATTACCCGGACTGGAGCCGGGCGACGTTCATGGATGTCCGCAACGTCGAGCGGCTTGTGCTGGACGGGCTGAAGCTCCATGCTCTGCGTGAGGATACGAGAGAAGATTACTTCGTGGAAAATTGCACAACCTTAAAGAAAGACATCGCGGTATATTGAATAACGGGAGAGCTGGAACAGGGGCACGAGACCATTCGCGTCCCTGTTTTGGCGTTATGGACGAGACGATCCGGGAAGGGGGTAGCCGCATGAAAATAACCGTAGTGCTCGCCGACGACGAACCGATTATTTTGAAGGGGCTCGGCAAGCTGATTCCGTGGGAAGAGTATGGGATGGAGATCGTCGGTTACGCCTATGACGGGAAGGAGCTGCTGGAGACGATCGAAGCGCTCAAGCCCGACATCGTCATTAGCGACATCAGCATGCCTCACTATAGCGGCATCGACATCATTAAAGAAATCAAGCGGCGCGAGCTGCCGATCAAAACCGTGTTTATCAGCGCCTATCAGGAGTTTTCGTACGCGCGCGATGCCGTTGCTTACGGAGCTGTCGATTACCTGGTCAAGCCCGTCAAGAAGTCGGAGCTTGAAGCAGTCATTGCCAAGACGCTGTCCCTGATCCGCGAGGAAAACGAGGAGGATCGCCGCAGGCGCAAGCTGGACCAGTTGGAGCGGAAAAACCGCGACGGGGAAGTGGACGTATGGGTGGAGCAGTTGGCGGAGGGCGTGTTGTCGGAGCACTCGGAAGGCTACGCGTACTTGCGCAATCAGCTTGCCGGACCTCTGTATGCGGCGGGTATTGTCGGGATCGATCCGACGGGCAACGATAACGAACGCTGGCCCGCGGCCACGCAGAAGCTGGTCGAATTCGCCGTCCGCAATATCGTGCAAGAGAGCGTTGAAGCTGTCGGCGCCGGATATTCGTTCGTCCGGGCGGGGAAGCATGTTTTCGTGCTGAGCTGCGAGGAGCCGGGCGTCCCGATGGAGCTGGCGTCGGCGATCAGGGACAACATTCTTAATTTTCTCAAATTGAAGGTTTCTGTCGGAGTAGGCGATCCCGTCCGCGTCCTGTCCCAAGTGCGCGTCTCGCGCGAGCAAGCGGAACAGGCGCTGGAGATGACCTATTTTACCGGACTGAACCGGGCGATCGGCTATCGCGTGCGCGAACAGCGCAAAGACAGCGAGAACGAATGGTTCACGCTTCAATCCGAGATCGTGAAAGGGCTGACCGAGGGCGCATGGGATCATGCGCTGTCCACGATGAGGGCGCTGCTGCAGGTCATCAAGGCCGCGACGATCGGCAACCGCCAGCTTGCCGTGTCCACCTGCTTCTCTTCGATTCTGTACATCGTGCAGGAAGTGAAAAAGTCCGACGTGCCGATGTCCGATCTGGGCTTCGACATTCAGCATCTGCAAAGCCGATTGAGACAATACGAGACGTACGAGGCGATGTGCGGCGGCATTGTCGACATGCTCCAGGAGTTGTACGACCGGATCGGGGACAAGCCGGCCGGCAAGGAGCAAACGTTGATCGCCCGAATCGTCCGGTACATCGAAGCTCATTATACGGAGGACGTTTCGCTGGAATCGGTCGCCGCGATCGCTTTTATGAACCCTTATTATTTCAGCAGCTTCTTCAAGAAGCATACGAAGCGCAATTTCAAGCAGTATGTCACCGACTTGCGAATGGAGCAGGCCGTCCAACTGCTTAAGACGACCGATCTGATGGTGTACGAGATCGCGGAGAAGGTCGGCTACAACAATGCGAGGCATTTCAGCGACATGTTCAAGAAGCATACGGGCAAGCTGCCGCAGGAATTCAAGCAATCTCTCAGGGACTGAGCGAGGGGGATCGCGGGACGCGCGCTTGTCATCCAGATTGCCGGGGGGAACGCCATGTCTTTCGTACGAAAATGGTGGAACAGCGTCTTCGTCAAATTTTCGGCCGCATTTTTGCTGGTCGGCCTGGTGCCGCTCATCGCGCTGAGCATCTTTTCTTTGCAAGCGTTCACAGGGCACGTTCAGCAGTTTACGGTCAACAATCTGAAGCAGATGTCGCTTTATTTGAGCTATAACGTCAACAACTTCTTTTCCGATTACGACGACATTACCCGCCTGATGTATACGGGAAGATACGAGGGCTATTCGCATACAATCTCCGTCAACCAGACCGCCAACGTGAACGAGTACGAGCAGATCAACAGCATTCCGATCGCCGCTTTTCTAAGAACGGTGCTCTACAGCGACAAACATATCCGCAGCGTGTATTTCGTCCGCTCGCTGGACGGCAAGCTGTATTTCCAGACGAGGCAGAGCAAGCCGTTGCTGGAAGAGAAGCTGCCTGTCGCGGAGTGGCTGCAGCCGCTCGCGGAGAAACCGAACCATCTGTCGATCTACCCGACCCACGGTGAGCACTATTACAATTCTCCCGACCGGCGCGTCATTACGTTCGGGCGCAATCTGATCGACATCTCCGGCACGCTGACTGCGGAACCGAAGGTGGTGGGCAGCCTGTTTATCGACGTCGACGCGGGGGTTCTGGACAGCTTTTTCCAGGAGATGAATCTGAACAAGGACGACGAGCTGTACGTGCTGGACGGGGCCAATCGGATTTATTACAGCAACCGGACGGATCGGGAAAAGGCGAGCGAAGAGGCGGCGGAGACAGCGCCCGAGCGCTTCGACGACGAAGATTATCTCGTGTTCAGCGACGAGATTCCTTACTTGTCGGGGCAAGTGCTCATGCGCGTGTCCGAGCGAAGCCTGTTCGCCCAACTGACCTCCACGCAATCGGCCGTCTATCTCGCCATCGTCGTCTGCGCGATCGCGCTGCTGGCTATGGGCACGCTGCTGTCCAGGCGGCTCGCTTCGCCGATCCGCGACGTGCTGCAGCATATGAACAAAGTGGAGATGGGCAATCTGGATACGCAGATCGAATCCTACGGCAAAGACGAGCTCGGCCGGCTGGCGTTCGGATTCAACCGGATGGTGGAACGGCTCAAAATATTCATCAACGACGCCTACGTCGCGGAAATCAAACAGAAGCAAGCGGAGCTGAACGCGCTGAAAAGCCAGATCCGCCCGCATTATTTGTACAACACGCTGGAAGTGATCCGCATGAACGCGGTCTACAACGACGACGGCGAAGTGGCCGACATGATTCTTGCCCTGTCCAATCAGTTGAAGTACGTGATCGATTACGGCGAGGATTGGGTTACTGTACGGGAGGAGATCGACCATCTGAACGATTATTTTCATATTATCCGCGTCCGTTACGAGAATCGGATCGACCTTCGGCTGAACGTCGCCGACGACGTGCGCATGGACTTCCCGATCTTGAAGCTGTCGCTGCAGCCGATCGTAGAGAATGCGATCCAGCACGGCATTCGGCCCAAGGGCGGCAAAGGCAGCGTACTTGTCACAATGGAGCGGGCCGGCGACACGCTGTCCGTCACCGTATACGACGACGGCGTCGGCATGAGCGAGACTCAATTGCAGCGGTTGAAGGACCAGCTCGCGGAGACGAAAGCCCCGAGCAAAAACGTAGGCTTGAAAAACGTGTGCGACCGGATCAAAACGGTGTGCGGCGACGGCTACGGGCTGGAGATCAGCAGCATGGAGCATGTCGGCACGTCGGTCAGGCTGAGCTTTCCTGTCAGGAAGATATGAGGCCAAACGCTTAAATCTCCCACACATGGGGCTTAAGAAACTTCATTTCACAAGCGAAAGCCCGATGCTAAGCTTATAACCAAGGACAACGATCCTTACAGAAGCAACATCCAAAGGGAGGCAAATCCAAACATGGCAAGCAAACGGTTACTGAAATTGGCATCCGGCATTTTGTCGGCATCGCTCGTGTTGACGGCTTGCGGCGGCAACAACGGCAACAGCGGCAGCAGCAGCTCTCCGAGTCCTTCGCCGAGCGCGTCGTCCGGCTCAAGCTCTCCGCAAGCGTCGCAAGACACGCCGACTCCGGTAACGCTTTCGATCGGATATGCGACGGGTGACCCTGCGGGGAAAAAGGCGATCGAAGACGTCCTCGACGCGTTCAGCGCGGCGTATCCGCACATCACGATCAAAAACCTGAGCGAAACGACAAGCGATTCCTATCTGGACTGGCTGAAGACGAAGGATGCGGTCGGCGAGTTCCCGGACGTCGTCGAAATGAGGGACACGAAGGTGTTCGCAGACGCCGGCAAGCTGGCCGAGCTGCCGGAGGAGCTTCACGGCCTGTTCTCCTACCTGCCTTCCTACGAAGGCAAATATTATAACGCGCCGCTCTCCGCCAACGCGCCGAACGGCATTCTGTACAGCAAGAAAGCGTATGCCGACGCCGGCGTGACGGAGCTTCCAAAAACGTACGACGAGTTCATAGCAATCCAGGAAAAGCTGTTGGCTTCGGGTACCTCCCCGATCGTGGTCGGCGGCAAAGATTTGTGGCATATGGGCTTCTGGGTCAACTACTTCCTCATCAGCCAGGTGTACGCAAAGGATCCGGACTGGAACTCCAAGCGTACGGCGCAAACGGCGAGCTTCACTGACGCGCAGGTTGTTCAGGCCATTACCGACTACAAGGAGCTGTTCTCCAAGTATGTAGACAAAGGCTGGCTCAGCACCGCCGACAACCAGACGGCTTCGATTCTCGTGTCGGGCAAGGCGGCGCAATTGTTCTCGGGACCGTGGATGATCGGACAGATTTTGGAGGCCGACCCGAACTTCGAGCTGGGCTTCTACGCTTTGCCGGACCGGGAAGGCAAGACGACTGTCGTCGGCCTGCCGGGCCTCTCGGGATGGTCGCTGTCTTCGGAAGCGGCCAAGGATTCGAACAAGGTTGAAGCGTTTTCGGCCTTCGTCAAGTTTTTCTTCGATCCCGCCCAGTATAAGACGTTTATCGAAAACAGCGGAAGCATTCCTTCCACTTCGGCGAAGATGGACATCGAGGCGAACGAGATCATGCAGCAGGTGCTCGCGATCGCGGCCGATCCCGGCATCCAAAAGTCGATGATGATCAATCAATGGTATGGCGAGAACGCGATTCCTCCGCAGTTCCGCAACTGGTATTACAAGCTGCTTCAGGAGCTCATCGTCAATAAGGGGGACGTCGCCGAATACATGAAGCAGGCCGACGCCGAATACGACAGCAACGTGAAGGCCAATCAGCAATAACGGATACAAGCGGACCGAGATGAAGGAACAGACAACCTCTGCCGGTTGAGGCGGAGGTTGTTTTAATCAGTGATTCAAAAAGTAAAAAATTCGCTGTACTTTTCTGAATGACCTCCGACAAAAACTCGATTTTGCATCTGGAGGACGCAAAGGCATTTTGCTTGACGGGCACAGTCTACTAAGGAAGGCGGGAGAGAGCCGTGAGCGCTTCGTTCGTTAAAACCAAAAGAAAGACGTGGTGGAAAGATTACGCGTTGTGGTTCATTTTGCCGGCGTTTGCGCTGTACAGTGTATTCGTCATCTGGCCGACTCTGAGCAGCATTAACTTGAGCTTTACGTCCTGGGACGGCATCAACCCGGACATTCGCTATATCGGCTTCGAGAACTTTAAAGAAATGTGGAACAGCCCCCGCGTGCACAACGCTTTAATAAATACGATTTATTTGGCGATCGCGCTCGTCCTGCTCGAAAACATCGTGGCGCTCGCTCTGGCGGTGCTGGTCGACAAGGTTCGCTGGTTCCGCAATTTGTTTCGCAGCATCTTCTATTTTCCGGTGCTGATGAGCGGCATCATTATGGGTTTCATCTGGATGATCATCCTGAATTACAATTTCGGCGTCGTGAACCAACTGCTGGATGCGATCGGGCTCGGAAATTTGAAAACGGACTGGCTCGGCAACCCCGACTTCGCCTTGCTCTCGATCATTTTGTCGACGGTGTGGAAGGCGGCCGGTTACTATATGATCATTTATTTGGCCGGACTGCAAGGCATTCCCCAGGAGCTGATGGAGGCGGCCAGCATCGACGGGGCAGGGAGATGGAAGCAATTCCGCCATATTACGTTCCCGCTGCTCGCCGGAGCGACAACGGTCTGCGTGATGCTGTCGATGATCGGCTCGCTCAAGATGTTTGATCAGATCGCGGTCATGACCAACGGCGGACCGGGCTTCGCGACCGAAACACTGACCTACATCATTTACAGAGTCGCCTTCGGAGAAGGGCGGCAAGGCTTCGGAACGGCGCTGGCGCTCGTGCTGTTCATTCTCATTCTGCTCATTTCGCTCGTTCAGATCAAAGTGCTCCGCAAGAGAGAGGTGCAAATGTGAGATGAGAAAAACGAAAGCGCGAATCCGGCCTGGAGACGTCGTCCTGTTCGCCGTAACGTTGATCGTCGCGATCCTGTTCGCTTTTCCGATCTACTTCAACATTATGTCGGCGTTTAAAACGAACGGGGAAATTTTGCGGGATGCGATCGCGTTTCCCAGCGGCTTTTATCTGGAAAGCTTCAAGTATTTGTTAACTAAGACGGACTATCCGAAGGCGATCTCCAACAGCGCGATTTTGACCGCCGGGTCCATTATTTGCATGATCTTCATTATTCCGATGGCGGCGTATGGCATCGAACGCAAAAACAGCAAGTGGACGAACGGCGTGTATATTTATTTTCTGTTCGGCATGATGATTCCGTTTCAGGTGTATATGATTCCGTTGTTCAAGCAGTTGAAGACGATGGGGCTGTTCGGCAATCTCGCGGGACCGATCCTGATCTACATCGCCGGCTCCGTCGGCTTCGGCGTTCTGCTGTACACCAGCTTCCTGAAGGGCATTCCGCGGGAGATCGAGGAGTCCGCCGAGATCGACGGATGTTCGCGAATCGGCATTTTCTGGCGTGTCGTCTTTCCGCTGCTCGGCCCCGTGACCGCCAGCATGGTTGTGCTTCAAGGGCTCGGCATCTGGAACGACTTCCTGATGCCGATGCTGGTGCTGCCTTCCGGCGAGCCGAAGACGATGATCGTCGAGCTGTTCTTCTACGTCGGCGAATTTTCGTCGCGGTGGGACATGATTTTCGCGGGTACGACGATGTCGCTCGTGCCGGTGCTGATCGCGTTCCTGTCGCTGCAGAAGTATTTCGTCAAAGGTGTGTCGTCAGGTGCGATTAAGGGCTGATTCAATTATGAAGAGGCCGGTTTAGCAAACAGAGAGAGGGTTTATTCATGGCGCTGATAACGGGTGAGGACAAGGTTTGGCTTGACGGCGTAATCGGGAAAATCACGCAAAAAATGGACTGGGTCAGCGAGAAATCGCGGCACAAAATTCCGTACACGACGATAGACGGAACCTACGACGATCGTTCGGTCAGCAACCCGTCCGGCGACGTCGCGGACGGCATCTGCTGGTGGACGAACGGCTTCTGGGGCGGCATGATGTGGCTGATGCATCACGAGACCGGCGACGATAAGTACAAAGAGATCGCCCAAATCTCCGAAGCCAAGCTGGACCGCTGCTTTCAGGAGTTCTACGGTCTGCATCACGACGTAGGCTTCATGTGGCTGCCGACCAGCGTGGCCAACTATCGGGTGACGGGCAACCCGGAGTCGCGCAAGCGAGCGCTGCATGCCGCCAACTTGCTTGCCGGCCGGTTTAACCTGGCCGGAGGCTTCATCCGCGCATGGAACGATCTGGAGGACAACGATACGCGGGGCTGGGCGATCATCGACTGCATGCTCAACATTCCGCTGCTCTACTGGGCTTCGGAGGAGATGGGCGATCCGCGCTTTAAGCAAATCGCCATGAAGCATGCCGATACGTCAATGGAAGCTTTCGTCCGACCGGACGGATCGGTCAATCATATCGTCGAGTTCGATCCGCATCAAGGCGGTGTGGTGAAAACGTACGGCGGACAGGGCTACGAGGAGGGCTCGTCCTGGACGAGAGGACAGACGTGGGCGCTGTACGGATTCATGATGAGCTACACTCATACGGGCAAAGCGGAATATTTGCATACGGCGAAGCGGATCGCGCATTATTTTATCGCCAACATTCCGGACAGCGGCGTCATTCCAGTCGACTTCCGGCAGCCGGCGGAGCCTCGGCGCGAGGACGACACGGCCGCCGCGATCGCGGCGTGCGGGCTGATCGAAATCGCCAAAGCCGTCGGCACTTACGAGAAGGATGTCTATCTGAATGCGGCGCTTAAGCTGCTGCGAGCGTTGGACAAATCCCGCAGCGACTGGTCGGAGAGCTCCGACGCCATCCTGCAGAACGGCTCCGGCGCCTATCACGCCGCAGCCCATCATCATGCCATCATTTACGGCGACTATTACTTCATGGAAGCCGTCTTCAAATTGAAAGGCGACGATCTGTATCTGTGGTAAGAAATGCCGGCTGCGGCCGGAGGAGGAATGATCGAATGGGGGAAATCCGCAACCCCGTATTGCGGGGCTTTAATCCGGACGCATCCATGCTTCGCGTCGGCGAAGACTATTATATCGCGACGTCCACCTTCGAATGGTTTCCGGGCGTGCAGATTCACCATTCGCGCGATCTGGTTCACTGGCGGCTGCTGTCGCGTCCGCTCGACCGCGCGTCTGTGCTCGATCTTCGCGGCGTTCCAAGCTCCGGAGGCATCTGGGCGCCCGCGCTGACGTACGACAACGGCACGTTCTATTTAATGATTACGAACGTCGTCGGACGCCGGGGCGTGTTCAAGGATTTGCATAACTATTTGCTGACGGCGACTGACATTGCAGGGCCGTGGTCGGAGCCGCTTTATCTGAACAGCAGCGGCTTCGATCCGTTCCTGTTCCATGACGATGACGGGAGCAAATGGCTGCTGAACATGCGCTGGGATTTCCGCCAAGGGAAAAACCGTTTCGGCGGGGTGGTTATGCAGCAATTTTCGCCGGAGCAAGGAGCGCTTGTCGGTCCTGTACGGACGATTGCCACGGGGACGCCGCTTGGCGTTACCGAAGGGCCGTTCATGTTCAAACGGAACGGTTGGTACTACCTGCTGCTGGCCGAGGGCGGCACCGGGTGGAATCACGCGGCGACGCTGGCGCGGTCGCGGCGTATCGAAGGTCCGTACGAATACGATCCGGACTATCCGTTGATCACGACGATCGATCGGCCCGAGCATCCGCTGCAGAAGGCCGGACACGGCGCTGTCGTGGAGACGCAGAACGGCGAATGGTATTTATCCTTTATATGCGCTCGTCCCTTGCCGGGAAGACGTCTGTGTCCGCTTGGACGCGAAACCGGACTCGTCCGCGTGGAATGGACCGAGGACGGTTGGCTGCGTCTTGCCGGCGGCGGCAAAGCGCCGGACTTGATCTCGGACGGCCCGAACCTGCCTCCGCATCCGTTTCCCGCTCTGCCGGAGACGGACGATTTCGACGAACCGCAGCTTGGCGGCCAGTATTTCACGCTGCGCGTGCCTGCGGACGACGAATGGCTCAGTTTGTCTGAGCGTCCGGGATATTTGCGGCTGCGCGGACGGGAGTCGCTGTTCTCCTGGTTTCAGCAGAGCATGGTGGCCAGAAGGCTGACCGATTTCAGCTGCGAGGCCGAAATCTGCGTGGAGTTCGAGCCGGAGCATTTTAATCAAATGGCCGGGTTAACGCTCTATTACGACGAGTCGGATCATTTTTATTTGCGGGTGAGCCGGGACGAAGAGAGGGGCAAGCACGTCGCGCTCGTTACGACCCGATCAGGCCAATACGATGAGCCGGAAGGGGCCGTCGTGTCGGCCGAGGGGTGGACGCGCTGTTATTTGAAGGTTAGCGTCGAGGTGGATCGCGTCCGGTTTTTCTGCTCTCCGGACGGGGAACAATGGCAGGCCGTCGGCCCCGAGCTCGATTTGGGACAGCTCTCTGACGAATACGAGGGCAAGCTCGGATTCACCGGAACGCTGATCGGCTTGTGCGCGCAGGATTTATCGGGGACGATGAAGCATGCGGATTTCGACTATTTCCGATACGTAGGCCGCGACGACGAATAGGAACATGCCAGGCGGAGACGCCAAGCTGTACGCTCGAGGCAGGGGGCGGGCATGGCTTGGGCTTGGGCCGTCGAGGCACTTTTTTGGCCTCGAGCACGCGGTCACGTGTCTGCCGAGGCACTTTTTTGGCCTCGGACCCTGCCGGTGTCTCTCGGGCGCGTACCGTCGAGGCACTTTCTTGGCCTTGAGCACGCGGTCACGTGTCTGCCGAGGCACTTATTTGGCCTCGGACCCCGCCACCGGCTCCCGGGCAGCTGCAAAACCAGACTCACTTAATCGTGCTAACCGACCGACGAACGATCATGTCGGCGGGGAGCACGATTTTTTTCCATGGCAGGCCGGTGACGTCGCGCTCCTGGATGCGGTCGACGAGCATCTGCGTGCCGAGATAGCCGAATTGGTAAGCCTGCTGGGCGATGACGGTCAGGAACGGGTCGATCTCGGAATACGGGCCGAGATCGTCGAAGCAGACGACCGATACTTGTTCGGGAACCCGGAAGCCCCGCGCGTGCAAGGTGCGAATGACCTCGACGGCAAGCACGTTGTTGCCGGCGACGATGGCGGTCGGAGGCGGAGACATGCGGTCCAGCCAGCTCTCGATCTCGCTCAGGTCGCTGCGGGGCTCGAACGCGGTTTCCAGCACGTAGTTCTGATCGAAGGGGATATCGTTCAGTTTGAGCGCCTCACGGTATCCTTCCAGCCGAAGCCTGGCGCTGGAGATGAGCGGAGAGCCGTTGATCAGCGCGATCCGGCGATGACCGCACGACGTCAGATGGTCGACCAGCTTGCGCGCGCCTTCCTTGCTGTCGCCGAGCACGACGTCGCTGTCCATGCCCGGAACCTCGCGGTCGAGCAGCACGAACGGAACGCGGTGTCTTCTCAGCGTCTCCAAGTGGGGCAGCGACAGATCGCCGGTCGGGGCGACGAGCACGCCGTCCGCTCTTGTCGCCAGAATGGTGTCGATATAATCTTTTTCCTTCTCGACGCTCTCGTCCGAATTGCCGAACAGCAGGCGGTAGCCGTGCTTCCTGGCGGCATCCTCCGCGCCTCTCGCGACCGTCGTATAGAAGGGGTTCGTAATGTCCGTAATGAGCAGGAACAGCACGTTGCTCTGCTGCAGCACCAGACTGCGGGCCATATGGTTCGGAACGTAGTTCAGCTCCTCCATGACGCGGCGAACTTTGTTCCGGGTTTTGTCGCTGATTTTGCCAGTGTTATTGATAACCCTGGATACGGTCATCGCGGAAACTCCGGCTTTGGCGGCGATATCGTAGATCGTAACCATGGAGATAAGCTCCTTGTCGTCATTATGTTCTTTTATCTTACAAAATTAAAGAATTGACAGCAAGCGTTTTCCTTGGTAACTTGGGGTTATCGGTAACATTATTTAATTCCATTGGAGGCTAATCACATGGCAGACCAACAGTTCAGGTGGAAAGGCGAATTCCCGAAGATCGGCATTCGTCCGACGATTGACGGCCGACGCAGAGGCGTCCGCGAGTCTCTGGAAGAGCAGACGATGAACATGGCAAAAGGCGTTGCCAAGCTTCTCTCCGATCACCTTCGCTATCCGGACGGCACGCCGGTCGAGTGCGTGATCGCCGACTCGACGATCGGCGGCGTCGCGGAATCCGCGGCCGCGGCGAGCAAGTTCGCCAAGGCAAACGTCGGTGTCTCGATCACGGTTACGCCTTGCTGGTGTTACGGCACGGAGACGATGGACATGGATCCAGCGATTCCGAAGGCGGTATGGGGCTTTAACGGCACGGAGCGTCCGGGCGCGGTCTACTTGGCCGCCGTATTGTCCGCCTATGCACAAAAAGGGCTGCCGGCATTCGGCATCTACGGCAACGACGTTCAGGACGCAGGTTCGACGGACATTCCGGAGGACGTTAAAGGCAAGCTGCTGGGCTTTGCGAAAGCTGGACTGGCGGTCGCGCTGATGAAGGGCAAGTCGTATCTGTCGATGGGCTCTGTATCGATGGGCATCGCGGGCTCGATCGTCAACGACGCCTTCTTCCAGGAGTACCTTGGCCTGCGCACGGAATACGTCGACATGAGCGAATTCGTGCGCCGCTTCGACGAGAAGATCTATGATCCGGTCGAGTTCGAGAAAGCGCTTGCCTGGGTGAAGGAAAACTGCATCGAAGGTCCGGACAACAATCCGCCTCATCTGCAAACTTCCCGCGAGCAGAAGGACAAGGATTGGGAGACGGTTGTCAAAATGACACTGATCGCACGCGACCTGATGGTTGGCAACCCGCGTCTGGCCGAGCTTGGCTTCGGCGAAGAAGCGCAGGGCCACAACGCGATCGTGGGCGGCTTCCAAGGCCAGCGCCAATGGACCGACCACTTCCCGAACGGCGACTTCCTGGAGACGATTCTGAACTCTTCGTTCGACTGGAACGGCATTCGCGCTCCGTATATGGTAGCGACCGAGAATGACAGCCTGAACGGCGCGGTTATGCTGTTCGGCAACTTGCTGACGAACACGGCGCAAATCTTCGCAGACGTCCGCACGTACTGGAGTCCCGATTCCGTCGAGCGCGTAACGGGCCATAAGCTGTCCGGAGCGGCCGAGGGCGGCATCCTGCACTTGATCAACTCCGGCTCGGCGACGATGGACGGCACGGGCGAGCAGACGAAGGACGGCAAGCCGGTTATGAAGCCGTTCTGGGAAATTACCGAAGAGGAAGCGCAGAAATGTCTCGACGCCACCTCCTGGCGTCCGGCGTCGGTCGAATACTTCCGTGGGGGCGGCTATTCCTCGGACTTCCTGACCCGCGGCGGCATGCCGATGACGATGTCGCGCTTGAACATGGTCAAAGGCATCGGACCGGTGCTCCAGATCGCAGAAGGCTATTCCGTCGATCTGCCGCCGGAAGTGCACGACGCGCTGGACAAGCGGACTGACCCGACTTGGCCGACGACCTGGTTTGCCCCGATTTTGACGGGCAAGGGCTCGTTCAAGAACGTGTACGACGTCATGGACAACTGGGGCGCGAACCACGGCTCGATCAGCTTCGGCCACATCGGCGCCGACCTGATCACGCTCGCGTCGATGCTGCGCATTCCGGTCAGCATGCATAATGTGCCGGATGAGAAAGTTTTCCGTCCGCGGGCATGGGGCCTGTTCGGAACCGACAACCCGGAGAGCGCCGACTACCGCGCGTGCGGCAACTTCGGACCGCTGTACAAATAATAAATCCGACGACGCTGTCGCAAGGGCGTGTCTGAATACTCCGAGGGCGGGTGTTCAGACACGCCCTACCCCCTTCCGGGACAGGCGGCAGCCGTTTGTCCATAGAATGGAGCCACGCGATTATGAGCAGCCAGGAAATTCGCCAAGAGTTATGCAAATACGCGCAGAAGACGGTCGCCAACAAACTGGTCGTCGGACCGGGAGGCAACCTCAGCGCGCGCCACGAAGGCAAAATGTACTTGTCCCCGAGCGGCTTCGCGCTCGACGAAATCCAGCCGGAGCAGTGGGTGGAAGTCGACATCGAGACCGGCCATATTACCGATATCGGTCTGCGTCCTTCATCGGAAGTGCTGATGCATCTGTACGCCTACCGTCAAAACCCGAACATCGGCGCGATGGTGCACACGCACCCGCCGTATTGCATCGCTTTTACGCTCGTGGAGAAGGATCTGCCGATTATGTTCCCGGACCAGGCCGCGCTTGTCGGCAAAACCGTCTACGTCGATTACGTGCTGCCGACGACCGATCGGCTTGCCGACGCGGTCGTGGAGAAAATCGAGCACTCGTCGATTCTGCTCGGCAATCACGGTCTGGTGACGACCGGACGCAACCTGCGCGAGGCGTACTACCGGACGGAAGTCGTCGAGGAAAGCGCGAAAATTTTCCTGATCGCCAAGGCGATCAAGGAGCCTAAAGTGTTGACGAAGGAAGAGTTCGAAGAAATCGCCTCCCTGGAGAGCGAGGCTTACCGGATTCAATTGCTGCAGAAAATGAAATAAGGCGGACGCCGCGAGAAGAGAAGGAGTGAACCGCGATGACCAAAGGAGCTGCCGTGCTGGCCTTCGACATGGGCGCGAGCAGCGGCCGCGCGCTTGTCGGGCGGCTGACCGAAGGGGATAACGGCAAAAGCAGGCTGGAAGTGACGGAAGTTCACCGTTTTCCCAATCATGCGATCCAGGTCGGCAAGCATCTGCACTGGGATACGCTCCGGCTGCTGCACGAGATGAAGAAGGGCATCCGCTTCGCCTTCCAGAAGGGCTATGAGCCTGCGACGTTCGGCATCGATACGTGGGGCGTCGACTTCGGGCTGCTGGACGCCAGCGGCGAATTGCTCGGCAATCCGTACCATTACCGCGATCCGCATACGGAAGGGCTGATCGAAGAAGTGAGCGGTCTGATCGGCCAGCGCGCGCTGTTCGAGCAGAGCGGCTTGCAGTTTATGCCGTTCAACACGCTGTACCAGCTCTACGCGATGGTGAAAGCCGCTTCTCCGAAGCTGGAGGTCGCCAAGACGCTGCTCTTGACGCCCGACTTGCTGGCGTACCTGCTGACCGGGGTCAAATCGTGCGAATTCACGATGGCGACGACGACGCAGCTGTTCGATCCGGGTAAGCAGGCTTGGAACGTCGAGCTGATGGAGCGGCTCGGCATTCCGTCCCATCTGTTCCTGGAGCCGGTTCAGCCCGGCACGATCATTGGCCCGCTCTCCCCGGAAGTGCAGGAGGAGCTTGGCGTGCCCGCGATTCGGGCGGTGGCGGTCGGCACGCACGACACCGAATCGGCGATCGCCGCCGTTCCGGCCGGCGACGAGCCGTTCGCCTTTCTCGTGTGCGGAACTTGGTCGCTGCTCGGAACCGAGATGGACGGACCGCTGCTCAGCGCGGAGACGATGGAGCTGGAGTTTTCCAACGAAGGCGGCGTGGGCGGCACGTACCAGTTGCTGAAAAACATCATGGGCCTATGGCTGCTGCAGGAGTGCAAGCGGGAGTGGGACGAACAGGGCAAGGAGATCGGCTTCCCGGAATTGGTTCGTCTGGCCGGGCAAGCCGCGCCGTTCCGCAGTCTTGTCCATCCCGACGATCCGCGCTTTTTCTCGCCCGGCGGTATGGCAGACAAGATCCGCTCGTTCTGCGCGGAGACGAATCAGCCGATTCCGCAGAGCGAGGGCGAGATCGTCCGCTGCATTCTCGAAAGCTTGGCGCTGCGTTACCGCCAGGCGCTGGAGCAGGCGGAGAAGCTGACAGGGCGCGTGTACGGCGGCCTTCATATGGTCGGCGGCGGCATCCAGAACGAGCTGTTGTGCAGGTTTACCGCTAACGCGATCGGCAAGCCGGTATGGGCCGGTCCGGTCGAGGCGAGCGCGATCGGCAACATGCTGATGCAGCTCGTCGCGCTCGGAGAGTGCAAGGATTTGAAGGAGGCGCGCGAGCTCGTCGCCGCGTCGTTCCCGGTGGACGTCTACGAGCCGGAGGCGGATGCCGGATGGGCGGAAGCTTACGGGACATTTCTGGGCTTCGGACGAGTATGAACCCGTTATGATCGAGTCGAAAAGGGGTTGCTTCGGATGTTAAAAGGGATATCGAGCCTGATCTCGTCGGAATTGCTGAAAATATTGATGGAGATGGGCCACAGCGACGAGATCGTGCTGGCGGACGGCAATTTTCCGGCGGCCAGCCATGCGCAGCGTCTCGTTCGCGCCGACGGGCATGGCGCGCCGGAGTTGCTGGACGCGATCCTGCGGCTGTTCCCGTTAGACCAATATGTAGACAAACCCGTCGCGTTGATGCAAGTCATGCCGGGAGACACGGTCGAGACGCCGATCTGGAACACGTACGGAGAAATTATCGAAGCCCGGACCGGCCTGACCGCGCCGTTCGAGGAAGTCGAACGATTCGCCTTCTACGAGCGCGCCAAGAAAGCTTATGCGATCGTCGCTACGGGAGAGAGTGCGCTGTACGCCAACTTGATCCTCAAGAAGGGCGTTATCGCGGAATAGCCGGAATAGTCAACGGCGCTCTCGAACGGAGAAGCCGAAATAGCGAGGCGACAAGCGAGATTCGAAAGCCGGGAAGCAAGTACCGCTTGCAATTCCGGCTTTTTTTCGTTAAGATACTGAATAAATGTTCAGTATTATAGGCGGTGATCGGATCGGGATGAACAAGAAGAAGCTGCAAAGCGAGCAGACGAAGAAGAAGGTAGCCGACGCGGCGAAAGCGTTGTTCGTTCAGAAAGGGTACAAAGCAACGTCGATCGAGGATATCGTGAACGCGACCGGCAGCAGCGCGGGCAACATCTATTATCATTTCAAGAGCAAGGAAGGGCTCTTCCTGTACTTGCTGCAGGAATGGGACCGCGAATGGGAGAGTCGCTGGGCCGAGAAGGAACGACTTTACTCGACGACGAAGGAGAAGCTCTTCGGAATGGCGGAGCAGCTTGTGCTTGAAAATTTGAATCACCCGCTGACGAAAGCTTCGGACGAGTTCTACAACAATTCGGAAAAGGCGAGCGACGTCGAAGAGCGAATGGCCGAGATGATCGCAGGGTATGTTAGTTTTAACCGCAAATTGCTTCAGGAAGGGATCGATAGCGGAGAGTTCGTGCCGTTCGATGCCGACCGGCTGGCCGTCGTATTGGATAGTCTGGTTTACGGACTGAGTCAGCATTCGCGAAGATTGGACCAACAGGAGGCGCTCTCTCTGTATCGCTTGGCGATGGGGACGTTTCTCTACGGGATTGCCAAGCGGGAAGGGTGAAGCGGGCGAAGTCGCCCTTTTTTTACGTCATTATCTAGAATGAATATTCAGTATAAATGTTGGAGGATTTTTCATCATGGAACTGCTTCTTAGAAAAAGAGGGGCGATTCTGCTCCTTATGTTAAACCTGTTTCTTATTTTCATGGGAATCGGACTTGTCATTCCGGTTATGCCGAAGTATATGACGCTTCTGGACATCAGCGGCAGCGTCGTAGGTTTGCTGGTAGCGGCTTTCTCGTTGACCCAGCTGCTGTTCTCGCCCCTCGCGGGCCGCTTGTCCGACTCGCTGGGGCGGAAGAAGATCATTGTCGCCGGCATGCTCGTGTTTGCTTTGTCGGAATGGTTGTTCGGAATCGCGAACTCGACCGTATTGCTCTTCGCGGCCCGTTTTCTCGGCGGGTTGGGCGCGGCGTTGATCATGCCCGCAGTCATGGCCTACACGGCCGATATGACGACGAACGAAGAACGGGCGCGGGGCATGGGGCTCATTAACGCGGCGATTACGACGGGGTTTATTATCGGACCGGGAATCGGAGGTTACCTGGCGGAGTACGGCATCCGCGTGCCGTTCTATGCGGCGGCCGTGGCGGGACTTGCGGCTGCGGCGCTGACCGCGTTCATTTTGCCGGAATCCCTCTCGTCCGCAGCGGCCGGGAAGAAGGCGGCTCCGCAAAAGCGGCAGAGTCTGTGGAGCATGCTGATCCGCTCTTACCGGGAGCCGTATTTCCTCAGCCTTATTCTCGTCTTCGTCATGTCGTTCGGTCTGGCCAACTACGAGACGATCTTCGGCTTGTTCGTCGATCACAAGTTCGGGTTCACGCCGAAGGACATCGCCTTTATTTTGACGTTCGGCTCCATCTCGGGGGCCGTCGTGCAGCTGACCGTGTTCGGATGGATTCTGAACAAGTTCGGGGAGAGAAACGTCATTACGTTCTGTCTGCTCTCGTGCGGGGTGTTTATTTTGCTGACGATTTTCGTCAGCGGCTTCTGGATGGTATTCGCGGTTACGTTTATCGTCTTCCTGTCGATCGATATTTTGCGTCCGGCGATCGGCACGCAGATGTCGAGGATGGCGGAAGAGCGGCAGGGCTACGTCGCGGGGCTCAATTCGGCGTTTACGAGCCTCGGGAACATTGCCGGTCCGGTCATCGCGGGACTGCTGTTCGATGTGGACGTCAACTATCCGTATGTGCTGGCAGCGGTCGTGCTGATGATCAGCTTCATTTTGGCCGCGAGGGCGGGGGCTCGGGAGAAGACGGCCTCGGCGGCGGCATGATCGCCTAAGGCGCTCCGGCCTGTTAAGATAGGAGAAGAAAACAATCGGCCGGAAACGGAGCTGGAAATCCATGAAGCTGGACCGCCTTCTATCTATCGTGATTTTGCTCGTCAATCGAAGATTCGTTCAAGCCAAGGAGCTTGCGGAGCTGTTCGAAGTGTCCATTCGGACGATCTATCGGGACATCGATGTCCTGAACCAGGCGGGCATTCCCGTAATCTCTTATCAGGGGGCGGGAGGCGGAATCGGTTTGTCCGAAGGCTACCGGCTGGATCGCAGCGTGCTGACGGACGGAGAACTGGTCGAAATCGTTAACGCGCTTCAGAGCGTCTCGACGATCTACCCGGACCGAAACCGCAAGCTGCTGCTGGAGAAAATGAAAAGTGTCGTCCCGCCGTCGCAATCGGAACAATTCCAGTTGCGGACGAGGCAGCTTATCGTGGATTTGTCTCCGTGGGGAGGCAGCGGCCATCTGGAGGAAAAGGCGGCGCTGCTGAAGAAGGCGGCGGAAGAGGAGCGATTGGTCGAATTCGCTTATTGCGACGCGCAGGGCAACGAATCGGCTCGCATCGTCGAGCCGTATACGCTGGTGCTTAAGCGGCAGTCCTGGTATTTGTACGCCTACTGCCGGACGAGGAAGGAATTCCGCTTGTTCAAGCTGTTTCGGATGAAATCGATCGCGGTCGGGGAGCGGTTTGCCGTGCGAAGGCCGATTGAGCCGGAGCGCCTGCCGTGGAACGAACAATGGCAAGCCCCCGGCAAGACGACCCGGCTGAAGCTCCGGTTCAGCCGCAGGGCGAGGCATCTTGCCGAGGAGTGGTTCGGCGTCGAGGCGATCGTGGCGGAGACGGCAGGCGAGGACGGAGAGGAACGATACGTCGTCTGGGCCGAATTTCCCGAGGATCGCTGGCTGTACGGTTTTATCCTCAGCTTCGGTCCGGACGCGGAAGTGCTGGAGCCGGAATCGATTCGCGAAGAGATCCGGCGGCAGGCCGAAGGTATTTTACGGAAGTACGATGCATAAACCTGACAGACTATTGTCCAGTTTGCTTCGGTATAGTGGAACTATATAGGTTGAACCAAGATGCATCGAAGAGTGTGCCCCAATGAAATGGAGAAAGGGAATGGTTTTGCCCGCGCCTCTTGGCTTTGAGTTGCATACCTATGAAGATCTTATCGATCAGAGCAACTCAAAACAACCTGTCTGAAGCCGGCAAAGCCATCCCTTTCGGAATGCAATGGGCTCCCTTGCGTGGGTTCAAACTATATAGATCGCGATCGAAGGGAGATTGGCAATGAGCAGGAAGGTTGATTATAAAAAAGACTTCAAGACGCTCTACTTACCGGGTACGACGCCGGAAGTCGTGAAAGTGCCGAGCATGCCGTTCATTGCGGTCGACGGCTCCGGCGACCCGAACGGCGAGGCGTTCGCCAAGGCGACGGAAGCCTTGTACAGCTTGAGCTACGCGGTGAAAATGTCTTACCGAAGCGACGACGTGCCGGATGGCTATTACGAGTACACGGTTTTCCCGCTTGAGGGCGTATGGGACTTGCTTGATCGGTCGAAGCCCGCAACGGACAAAAACAACCTGAAGTACACGATCATGATCCGCCAGCCCGATTTTCTGACCGTACAAGGCTTCAAGCGTTTCCTGGAAGGGACGAAGAGGAAGAAGCCGAATCCGTTTCTGGAGCAAGCCCGGTTCGAGCAAATCGCGGACGGACTGAGCTGTCAGATGATGCATATCGGAAGCTTCGACGACGAGCCGGCAAGCTTCGCGCGAATGGAAGCGTTCTGTACGGAGCATGGCTTTATCCGCGCAAGCAAACTCCATCGGGAAATCTATCTGTCCGATCCCCGCAAGACCGAACCGGCCAGGCTGAAGACGGTGCTAAGATTTTCTGTAATAAAAGGCGACGGCCGGACGGGGGAGAACGAGTGATGGAACAGACGACGCTGCAATGCCAGAGCTGCGGAATGCCGCTGACGGGTACGGACGTTCAAGGAACGGACGCTTCGGGCGGGTTTGCGGAAGATTACTGTATTTACTGTTACGAAAACGGGGCGTTTACTCAGCCGGAGTTTAAGGTGGAGGATATGATCGAGTTTTGCGTGCCTTTCTTGGTTGAGCAGGGCATGGAGGAGAAGGCGGCCAGAGGGATTCTCGCCGGGTCTCTTCCAGGACTGAAGCGGTGGGCGACCGAAGCGGACGAGCCTGTCTTCGCGATCGTGAATCTGGAGCCGTTCCAACTGGTCGGAATCGGCGAGCGGACGACCAATGCGGCGGAGATGAGCGGACAGGGGAAAATCGGAGCGTTGTGGGAGCGTTTCTGGAGCGGAGACGTTCAAAGTGCTCTGTCCGGAGCGGCGCTGGAAGGAGACTCGCGTATCTACGGCTGCTACGCGGATTACGTCGACGGAGCCGCCGGGGAGTACACGATTCTGATCGGCCGCAGGGAGGAGCCGTCCGCGGAGCTTCCGGAAGGACTGGCGACGTTAGACGTTCCCGCGGCGAAATACGCCGTCTTCACGACGAGGCGCGGACCGATCGGGGCCGTCGTCCTGGAAGCCTGGCAGCGCATCTGGAGATGGGCGTCGTCCTCCGCGGGACCGGAGCGAGCGTACACGGGCGACTTCGAACTGTACGACGAGCGCAGCGCCAACCCGGAAGACGCCGTAGTCGACATCTACATCGCCGTGAAATAGTTTCACCCGAAGGGGCTGTCGATTCGAGAACATCGGTCGGCGGTCCCTTCTTCGCCATAGCGTTCGGCATAGCGCGCCTATCTTTTACCGGTATCCCGTCCGCTCAGCTTGCCTGCGCCGC
Source organism: Cohnella sp. SGD-V74 (assembly GCF_003001675.1). GTDB lineage: Bacteria > Bacillota > Bacilli > Paenibacillales > Paenibacillaceae > Cohnella. The sequence continues at coordinate 45,776 of NZ_PVYW01000032.1, forward strand.
ATTATGAATAGGTACGTAGCGCCTATTCAGTTCTTTTGCCGGTATCCCGTCCGCTCAGCTTGCCTGCATCGCATTATGAATAGGTACGTAGCGCCTTTTCAGTTCTTTTGCCGGTATCCCCTCCAATCAGGTTGGTCGTACTCTTCTTGCGAGCTCAACAACGTCGTATTTCCTCCACTTGTCCTTATCCCGATATCTCAGAAACCTGATTATTTAGCGTTTAACGATAAGCTATCCCGTTTAGTTTAGTTCAGTTTAGTTGGTCGTCCTCACGGCTGCGTGTTAGCCGCAAAAGGGCGCCAGAAAGCGGCGGGGCAGAGGGCGTGAACTGACCGGAAGGGATAGCGGCAAAAGGGGGCGAAAAATCGGTCGGAAGGCACGGAGTGGAGTGAACTGAACGGAGGGGATAGCGGCAAAAGACGCAGAGAATGAAAGGGGAGATAGAACGAACTGACGGAAAGGGATAGCGGTAAAAGAAAGGAACGATAGGTGTGATGTTGAGGAGGACGGAAAGGGGACGGCATGACTCTCGTTTTTTTGACGATGTAAGCGTTGTTAGGTAGGTATTTCCATGCGGACGTCGAATTATCAGGATGAACCTATCCTCAGGGAGGAACTACGATGGAAAACCAACCGATCTACAAGGACAACAATTTCACCATCACGAGAGAGCTGTTCATTAGCGGCAATACCCGGTTTGCCATCCAACACCTGTGCTCGATCAAGCTGGTCAAGTCTAGGCGGGAGATTCCGTACGCGCTGCTCGTCCTCGAGCTGCTGCTGATCGCGACCGGCCTGCTGTGGGATTTCCGCTTCCATGAGCTCGTGTCCTTGCTCGGCGGAGCGGGGCTGCTCGCCAACGTTCTGGTTTATATTTTGGTCAAACCGGTCCATAAGCTGACGCTCGTGTTTTCCTCCGGGGAGAAGGAAGTTATCGGCGTCACCGACTATATGTATTTGGAAGGGCTCGCGAACGCGTTCAGCCGCTCGATCGTGGAGACGAGGCACAAGAGCTTGATGGTGGGCTAGACCGAATCCTCAGACGCAGATGAGCTCCGGGTTTCCCTTTTTCGGGGGACGCTCGGGGCTCTTTGCGATGTGTGCCCGTACGGTGATAACGGATGGATTAAGAGAAATATACCCTTTTGTAGGTATGGAATTTTCAGGGCGACAGGCTTAGTCTATTCCAAGGAAATTCGCCATTCGGAGAAGCAGGGGAGACGAGTTACGGTGCATGATCAAAGAAAAGTAAAACAATGGATAAGAAAGCTGAGCCTCCTGAGCATAGCGTTGTGTATCGCATGCGCAGGCTTATTTGAAGTTCCGGCGCATGCGGCGGATGCATGGAGTCAATACGGCCGGCTGACGGCGACCGGCAGTTCGATTCCTGGAGGGTTTAATATGCCGACTGGCGTAGCCGTAGATGGCAGCGGGAATATGTATGTTGCGGATTTCGCCAATCACCGGATTCAGAAGCTGACCCAAGCCACGAACACCTGGAGCGAGTGGGGAAAGGCAGGCGGCGGAGAAGGAAGCGGCTTGGGCGAGTTTAATGCGCCGGTCGGGGTGGCGGTAGACAACATCGGGAACGTGTATGTCGCGGAATTAGGCAATCATCGGATCCAGAAGCTGACCGTATCCACGAATACCTGGAGCGAATGGGGAAAGAGCGGCGGAGGTCCGGGAGACGCCCTGGGCGAGTTTAATACCCCGATCGGGGTCGCGGTAGACAGCGACAGGAACGTGTATGTCGCGGATTATTCCAACCATCGTGTCCAGAAGTTGATCGTATCCACGAACACCTGGAGCGAGTGGAAAAAGAGCGACGGAGGTTCAGGAAGCGATTTGGGCGAGTTCAATCGGCCAAGCGGGGTGGCAGTAGACGGCAGTGGGAACGTGTATGTGGCGGACAGCGGCAATCATCGCGTCCAGAAGCTGACTCTGTCCGGGAACGCCTGGAGCGAGTGGGTAAAGAGCGGCGGAGGCCCGGGAACCGGACTGGGCGAGTTTCTTACGCCGACTGGCATAGCTTTAGACAGCATTGGGAATGTGTATGTGACGGACAGCGTCAACCATCGTGTCCAGAAGCTGACCGTGTCCACGAACGGCTGGAGCGAGTGGAAAAAGAGCGGCGCAGGTTCGGGAATCGGACTGGGCGAGTTCGATTCGCCGTTTGGCATAGCGGTAGACGGCAACGGGAATATGTATGTGGCGGATAGCACCAACAATCGCATTCAGAAGCTGGAGGCAGCTACGGATACATGGAGTCAGTGGTCTGCAATGGTTTCTGGTTCGGGCAGTCTGCCGGGCGAGTTTCATTTCCCGTTTGGCATAGCGGTAGGCGGCAACGGGGATGTGTATGTGACGGATGGCGGCAACAATCGCATTCAGAAGCTGACTCTGTCCGCGAACGCCTGGAACGAGTGGGGAAAGGCAGGCGGCGATTCGGGAACGGACTTGGGAGAATTTACTGCGCCGCTCGGAGTGGCGGTAGACGGCGACGAGAACGTGTATGTCGCGGACTTCGGCAATCATCGGATTCAGAAGCTGACCCGGTCCACGAACACCTGGAGCGGGTGGGGGGCCGCTGGCGGTGGTGCAGGAGGAGGCTTGGGCGAGTTTTTCATGCCGGCAGGCGTAGCGGTAGACGGAAGCGGGAATGTGTACGTCGCAGATTTATCCAACCATCGAATCCAGAAACTGACCGTATCCACGAACACCTGGAGCGAGTGGGGAAAGGTCGGCGGAGGTTCGGGAAGCGGGCCGGGCGAGTTCAACGATCCAAGCGGAGTGGCGGTGGACGGCAACGGGAATATCTATGTCGCGGATAGCGGCAACCATCGCATTCAGAAGCTGACTCTGTCCACGAACACCTGGAGCGAGTGGGGAAAGATTGGCGGAGGTTTGGGAAGCGGGCCGGGAGAGTTTTTCACGCCGACAGGTGTGGCTGTAGATGGCGGCGGGAATGTGTATGTGGCCGACAGCGGCAACCATCGAATCCAGAGACTGACGGTATCCACGAACGTCTGGAGCGAGTGGGGAAAGCTCGGAGGAGGTTCGGGAGGAGGCTTGGGAGAGTTTAAGAAACCTTTCGGAATAGCGGTAGATGGCAGCGGCGGCGTGTATGTTTCCGATAATGAAAACCATCGCATCCAGAAGCTGACAATACCGGCTACTCCGATTGCCGACTTTGCAAGCGTAGCGAAGACAAGCGCGACCGCAACATTTAACTGGACGGCAGCAAGCGGAGCGACGGCCCTCCGCATCGAACAGTCGCCGGCTGGGGCGAACGCATGGACAGCAGCAGAGACAGGCGCGATTGCGGCCCATGCGACCAGCGCTACGGTAACGGGATTGAGCGCGTCAACCGCTTATGATTTCCGTTTGGTCGTTACCGGCGGATCGAACGCAGGCATCTCGAATACGGCGGTCGTCACGACCGATGGCGTCGTCCCGGGCGCTCCGGTACTGCAGCCGCCCGTAGCCGGCAATGCCGAAGTAGAGCTTGCCTGGAGCCCTGTGGCGGGGGCCGCGGGCTACAAAGTATTTCAAAGCGCGACTCCCGGGACTCACGGAACCGAAATTACGACCGTCAGCGACTCGGTTTATCGTTATACCGTGACGGGTCTGACTAACGGTACAACGTACTATTTTGCCGTGATGGCGATCAACTCCCTGGGGGACAGCGAAGCTTCCCCGCCGGTAAGCGCGACTCCGGCCACCGTTCCTGCAGCGCCGGACAATGTGACGGCGGTTGCCGGAAACGGTCGAGCGACCGTCAGCTTTACCGCCCCGGCAGATCACGGAGGAAGCGCGATTACGGGGTATGAAGTAACGGCCTCGCCGGGCAACATCGTCGTAACCGGAACGGCCAGTCCGATTACCGTAACCGGCTTGACGAACGGGACAAGCTACACATTTATCGTGAAGGCGATCAATCGGGTCGGCAGCGGCGCTCCTTCCACCGGGTCCGATGCGGTCGTCCCGAGTTCGCCGACCGGCGGCAGCAATACGCCATCCCAGCCGACAGCGCCGTCCCAGCCTGCAACGCCACCGTCTCCATCGGAGTCTAACTTTTCTCAGGGCGTTATTCTGGTCAATGGCAAAGCGGTAAATGCGGGAACGGCAACGACAGGCAACCGGAACGGTCAAACCGTCATCGCGATCGCCCTTGACCAGAACAAACTGAGCGATATTCTCGCAACGGAAGGCCAACATGCGGTCGTGACGATTTCGCTGAATGCCGGGTTCGATGTCATCGTGATCGAACTGAACGGCGAGACGGTGAACCAGTTGGAAGACAAGCAGGCGGTTCTGCAAATCAAGAAGGATCGGGCAACGTATACGGTTCCGGCGCAGCAAATCAACCTGGATTCCGTGCGCGATCAGATCGGTCAACCGACAGCCTTGCAGGACATCAAGTTACAGATAGAGGTAGCAAAGTCGCCGGCCGATCGAGTGAAAGTCGCGGAGAACGCGGCGGCCAAAGGAACGTTCGAACTGGTTGCGCCGCCCGTTGATTTTACGATCAGAGCGTTATACGGTCACTCCGCGATTCAAGTATCGAGGTTCAATGCTTATGTGGAGCGTACGATTGCTCTTCCGGACGGAGTGAGGCCAAATCGAATTTCGACAGGCGTTGTCGTCGACCCGGATGGAACGGTGCGCCACGTGCCGACCAAGATTGTTGTGAAGGACGGCGGCACTTACGCCATAATCAACAGCTTGACCAACAGCACATACTCGGTCGTCTGGAAGCCGGTTGAATTCCGCGATATGGCGAACCATTGGGCGGAGGATGCGGTTAACGATATGGGGACGCGCTTGATTCTTGAGGGGACGGGAGGCGACAGGTTCAGTCCGGACCGCAATATTACCCGGGCCGAATTTGCGGCCATTATCGTACGCGGACTGGGACTCGAGCCGGTGCGTGAAACGATGCCGTTTACGGATGCAGCGCCGTCGGACTGGTACGGCAGCGCAATAAGCACGGCATATGCGCACGAACTGATCAACGGTTCCAAGGAGGGCGCCTTCCGTCCGCATGACCGCATTACCCGGGAAGAAGCGATGGCAATCATCGCCAGAGCGATGAAGATCACAGGACTGAAAGCCCAGCTTCCCGTTCGGACGACGGAGTCGGCGCTTCGGCCGTACGCAGATGCGGCGGACGCATCCGCTTGGGCTCGGAGCGGCATAGCAGACTGTATCCAAGCGGGTATCGTATCGGGCCGAGGCCGAACCCAGCTTGCTCCGAAGGCATACATGACGAGGGCGGAGGTCGCAGCGATCGTGCAGCGATTGCTTCAAAAATCGGATTTGATATAAGGAACATTGCGGCGACAAAAAAGGCGCACAAGATGATCGATCCATCTTGTACGCCTCTTTTTCTTAAGGGACAGCTTTCTGACCGATTGCGATTATTTCGATTCGCCTTGCAAGTAGTTGTAGAAAGGTCCGTCGACCCAGAAGTCGTAATTGACGACGTTCGCGGACGGATCGATCTTCTTGAAGCCTTCGGTTACGTCTGCGGACTGCTCCTTCAGCGAGAAGGATTGCGCATAATATTTGCCTGTGGAGATTTTGTTATTGGAAATCTCCTTGTAGCCGCTCAGCTCGGTAAGAGAATAATAGAGCGGCTGCCACCACGAACCGTAGATCAGGCCCGGCTGCTTGTCTTCGTTCTTCTTCGCGTACGTCAGAATGATCCGGTCGAAGCGATCTTTATCGTATTCAGATGCGAATTCGAGCGCCAGATCGTATTCCTTGGCATACTCGATGTAGTTGCCGTTCTCGATCTGCACGACCTCGTACAGCTCGGATTCGCCCGGGTCGCCCCATTCCTTCAAATAAATAAAGGCGGACGTTTTCGGCTCGAACTGGACTTTCGCTTTGATGTTCTCGCTGCGGAGCAAGCCGATGAGCTGCAGCGCGTGCTTGAAGTCCGAATGGCCGTACACGATCGACAACGAATCGAGGAAGTTGGCGTCGTAGCGGCTGTCCTTCAGATTGTAGCCGGTGACGAGGTTTTGCTTCAGCGCTTCGTCGACGACTTTGCGCAGCTCCGGAGCTTGGATAATGTCCGAAGTCCGGTAAGCGTCGCCGAGCTTGACGAGAATGTCAGCGTCCGTCGTGTAGCCGATATAGCGTTTGTACAGGCCTTTCGCTTCCAGCACTTTGCCGAGAAGCACCGCGGCCAAAGACGGGGACGCGGTTGCGTCGTTGCGGATTTCCGGATAATAGCTGGAGACGAGGAAGCCGGTGTTGACCGCGGCGGCGAGAATTTTGGCCTGGTCGGCAGCGTACTGCTCGGACGTCCAGCCCAGCTTGACCCACGCCAGAGCGGTTTTGGCTTTGGTTGCCGGATACGTATAAGCGAGTTCTTCGAGGTCGGCTGCTTTCAGCGCGAGCGCTACGGCCTCGATCGCCTTCAGGGGCTCCGATGCGTCGCCGGTCAGGTCGACGGCTTTCTCCGGAGCCGCGATGGCGTTCAGAGCGTCCGCGAATTGTCCCCGCGTCCAGGAATCTCCGACGGAGACGCTGTACTTCTCTTGCAGGTAGGCTGCGTACTCTTGCGCCTGCGGAGACAAAACGGAAATGGCGGCCGTAGCGGAAGCCGCAGCTGCATGCTGAGGAAGCACGACAGCGGGAGCGGTCCAGACCAGAGCCGCTGCCAGGGATAACGCGATCACAGCTTTCGAGCGATGCTTCATAATGATATAAAACCTCCTATGTAGATCGGGATACAAAATGTAAAATCGATCATATCACCCGGTCCAAATGCTGTCAATCCATTGACAGACGCTTTGGATGTTATATTTTAAAATAAATCCAATCGGATAACTATGTGATTTGCCGAACAACCGGGAAACTGCAGCGCACGACCGCGCTTGGTTGTTCGGTTTTTTGGCATATCGTTGAGTCGTCGTCTTCGGCCGGAAAGGCGGCAGCTCGTTATGTACAAGGGAGGAAGCTCTGCGGCATTACCATTCCGGCGGCGGCATCGCCTGCCCATACATTAACCTGGAGTGAACGGCATGAATCAACGAACACAAATTATTGTTTTAGGCGCGCTGGCCGTTGCGATGGAATCCCAGGGCTATAGAGGAGAAGAAGGACGCACGCCGATACGCGAGTACCGGGTGCGCCCTTCGGATGCGGCTGTATTGGCGGTCGGCGCGGCGCTGCTGGTCGCCGCCTTGCTCGTCTGAGGCTGAAAGGGCCTGGCGGCTGCAACGGCTCGTCGCCTATGCTTGAAGCTCGCGGCCGACTTCGGCGACGATCTCGTAGGAGCGAAGCCGTGCGCCGTGATCGAAGATCTGCGAGGCGATGATCAGCTCGTCGGCTCCGGTGGATTCGATCACGCCTTTAAGCCGCTCGCGGACCTGCTCCTTGTCGCCGACGACGGCGAAGCCGAACTGCCGGTTCAGCGCCGCTTCCTCGTGAGGCGTCCAGAGGCCGTCCATGCTGTCGACCGGAGGGGGAAGCTGGCCGAAGCGTCCGCGGATCATATTCAGGAAGGCTTGCTGCTGCGAAGTGGCAAGCCTTTTTGCTTCCCGTTCGGTGTCGGCGGCGGTCACACCGACTCCGACCATCGCGTAAGGCTTGGCGAGCGCCGCGGACGGCCGGAAGTTCGAGCGGTACAGCTCGAGCGCGGGCATCAAGTAATCCGGCGCGAAATGGCTGGCGAACGCGAACGGGAGCCCGAGCTTGGCGGCGAGCTGCGCGCTGAAGCCGCTGGAGCCGAGCAGCCAGATCGGCACGTTCAGCCCCTCGCCGGGGATAGCGCGCACGATGCCGTTAGCCGGAGCGGAGTCCGGCTGGAAATAAGCGCGAAGCTCGGCGAGCAGCTCGGGGAAATCCTCTCCTCCGGCGCCGAGGCCTCGCCGCAGCACCCGCGATACCGCCTGGTCGGATCCGGGAGCGCGGCCTAGTCCGAGGTCGATCCGACCCGGGTAGAGCGATTCGAGCGTGCCGAACTGCTCGGCGATGACGAGCGGGGCGTGGTTGGGCAGCATGATGCCGCCCGAGCCGACGCGGATCGTGGACGTGCCTCCGGCGACGTGGCCGATGAGCACGGAGGTCGCCGAGCTGGCGATGCCGGGCATGCCGTGATGCTCGGCCAGCCAGAAGCGGTGATAGCCCCATTGCTCGGAGCGGCGGGCAAGATCGAGCGTATTGCGGAAGGAAACGGCAGCCGAGCTGCCTTGCGTGATCGATGCGAGATCCAGGACGGAGAAAAGAGGGGCATTAGGTCGGGTCATCGTGAGAAAGCCTCCTTGCCGACGGCAGTCAACCGTCGTTCATATTGTCGATCAGCCGCTGCAGGCAGCGGTTAAAGGAAGACAAATCTTCCGTGCACAGATGCTTAAGGTTCGTTTCCTGGCCGAAGGCGTCGAACGAATCGAGCCGGTTCAGCACCTGCCTGCCCTTGTCGGTCAGGCGGACCATCGTGACGCGGCGGTCCTCCGGGTCCTCGCAGGTGGAGACAAGCTCTCCCTGCTTCAGCCGTTCGATCATGCCCGTCATGTTCTGCTTCGTGACGTGCGCGTTCTGCCTCAATTGCTTCAGCGACAAGTCGCCGTCCGACAGAGCGGACAAAATAAACCACTGGTGCACGCTCGTCAAACCGGCCTCAGCGACGAGCTTGCGGCCAATGCGTTCGAGCAGATTGGAGCAGCGGAAAAGGTTAACGACGATGTTCCCGTGCAGCTGTTCGTCTTGGTTCAAGGCGGACGCTCCATTAGTCAATTTATTGACTATATCCTAATGCAAACGAAATCCGATGTCAAACCGGCGGTTCGCCGTTTGAAGTCTAACGCGTGAGTGGGCGCGGGGAGGCGGGTGCACCGGAGCTGCGGACAGTCGGATGGGCGCGGCATCCCGTGTTCAGGCGGCGGCTAAGTGGCCGAGCGGGAACCGCGAAACTGTTCCGGACTCATGCCTTCGATCTTCTTGAAGACGGAGCTGAAGTAGCTGGGACTGTCGAAGCCGACGCGAAGCGCCACTTCCCGAAGCTTGAGCTGCGGTTCGTTCAGCATCAGCTCCTTGCTCCGGTTGATTCGTTCGCGATTGACGTATTCCATCGGGCGCAGTTGGAAAGCATTTTTGAACAGGTAGCACAAGTATTGGGCGCTGACGCTGATCTGCGCAGCCATCTCGTCAATCGACAGCACCCGATGGCAGTTGTCCTCGATGAAGCGGATGACGGGCTGCAGCTTCAGGGAATGATGAGGAGCGGCGGCGGAACCGTTCTTCACGTTGCGGGACAAGTCCAGAAGCAGCGCGTACAGCAGCTTGGAGCATTCCGATCCGAGAAAGGGGCGGCCGGTGAGCGACATGGCGTAGATCGCCTTCATCTGCCCGATCAGGCTGTCGGGATCGGACAGGCCGTACACGCCGGACCGGCGGATTCCCGAGATGCTCATCCAAGAGGGCATCAGGCTGCCGTTAAAGGCGATCCAATGGAGTCCCCACGGCTCCGAAGTCGGATAATACAGATGCGCTTCCTCGGGAAGCAGGAAGAAGCCTTGGCCGGGCTTCACCTGCCAGCGCGTTCCGTCCACTTCCAGTTCCCCCGTGCCCGAAACGGACTGCAGCCACTGATAGTCCGGAAAACCGCCCGGCCTTCTCGTGCGTTCTTGATACTCCCAATGGCCGATGCTCGTCAGATAGAGCGGCAGACGGGAATCGGATTCGGTCACGATCGGAAACGAGGGTTGAACCATCGGAATACCTTCTTTCATATTTTGATAGCGATATGAAAATATTAAAATAGGAATAGGGATAGAACGAATTTATAATACGAATATAGTTATATTATAACCGATAAGGCAAGCCGGCGTCCCGCCGGTCGCAAAGGAGACAAGCCCCATGGGAATTCGATATCGCGAACAAGAGCGCGCCTTTCACCTGCAAGGGCCGGGCACGAGCTACATTATCCAATTAAATCCGAAAGGAGTTCCGGTGCACGCATATTGGGGCCGGAAAATCCGTGAAGAGAACTTGAAAGGGATGCTCGTCTACACCGAACGGTCTTCGTTCTCGCCTAATCCGTATCCCGAGGACCGGACCGTATCGTTCGATACGCTTCCGCAGGAGTATCCCGCTTACGGCGGCAGCGATTTCCGTCATCCGGCTTACCAGGTGCAACTGGACGACGGTACGACCGTAACGGAGTTCGCCTATGCGGCTCACCGCATTATTCCGGGCAAGCCGGGGCTCGAGGGACTCCCGTCCACGTATACCGAGCGGGAAGAGGAAGCGCAGACGCTCGAGCTGACGCTGAAGGACGACCGCTCCGGCCTGGAAGCGGTGCTGCGCTACACCGTGTTCGCGGACCACGACGCGATCGCGCGCTCCGTCAGGCTGACGAACGTCGGAACGTCGCCGCTTCGCCTGCTTCGGGCGATGAGCGCGAGCATCGATTTCAACCGCGATTCGTTCCGCATGCTTCAACTGTCCGGATCGTGGGCCAGGGAAAGGGATCTCTACGGAAGGGAGCTCGTCCCCGGCATCCAGTCCGTCGAGAGCCGCAGAGGCTCCAGCAGCCACCAGCACAATCCGTTCATCGCACTGCTCTCGCCGGATGCCGGCGAAGATCGCGGGGATTCGTACGGATTCAGCCTCGTCTACAGCGGCAGCTTCGTCGCCCAGGCGGAGGTCGACCAGTTCAAGACGACCCGGGTATCGATCGGCATCAATCCGTTCGACTTCGAATGGCGTCTGGAGCCGGGCGAAAGTTTCCAAACTCCCGAAGCGGTTCTGGTCTACTCGGCGGACGGACTCGGCGGCATGTCGAGAATCTATCACCGGCTCTACCGGAGCCGGCTCTGCCGCGGCGTTCATCGCGATCGGACGCGGCCGGTGCTCGTGAACAACTGGGAAGCGACCTATTTCCAATTCAACGCCGACAAAATCGAGAGCATCGCCCAAGTCGGCCAAGAGCTCGGCATCGAGCTGTTCGTGCTGGACGACGGCTGGTTCGGCCGACGCGACAGCGACAATAGCTCGCTGGGCGACTGGAAGGTCGACTATCGCAAGCTGCCCGGAGGGCTGGAGGATCTGGCCGCCCGCGTCAACCGGCTGGATATGCAATTCGGCCTCTGGTTCGAGCCGGAGATGGTGTCGCCGGACAGCGACCTGTACCGCGCGCATCCGGACTGGTGCCTGCACGTTCCGGGACGCCGCAGGACGGAGGCGCGCCAGCAGCTCATCCTTGATCTGTCTCGCCAAGATGTGTGCGACTACTTGATCGAAGCGGTCGGAGCGGTGCTTCGATCGGCGCCGATCTCCTACGTCAAATGGGACATGAACCGCAACATGACGGAGATCGGTTCGGCGCTGCTTCCGCCTCATCGGCAGCGGGAAACCGCCCACCGCTACATGCTCGGACTGTACCGGGTGCTCGAGACCATTACGTCGCAGTTCCCCGACATCCTGTTCGAGAGCTGCTCGGGCGGCGGCGGACGCTTCGATCCCGGCATGCTCTACTACATGCCGCAGACGTGGACGAGCGACAATACGGACGCCGTTCACCGGCTGCGCATTCAGTACGGAACGAGCCTCGTCTATCCGGTCAGCGCGATGGGCGCCCACGTGTCCGCGGTCCCGAACCACCAGACCGGACGGATCACGTCGCTCAAGACGCGCGGAGACGTCGCGATGTCGGGCAACTTCGGCTACGAGCTGGATCTGACCCAGATGACGGACGAGGAAAAAGCGGAAGTCAAGGAACAGGTCAAGCAGTACAAGGAAATCCGCCATGTCGTCCAATTCGGGGAGTTCTATCGTCTCCGCAGTCCGTTCGAAGGCAACGACGCGGCCTGGATGTCGGTAGCGGAGGACGGATCTGAAGCGTTTGCCGTGCACGTCGGCGTCTTGGCCGAGCCTAACGCTCCTCTGGACTGGCTTAGACTCAAGGGACTCGATCCGGAAGCCCGCTACCGCGTTGAGGGCAGCGGCGACGTCTACGGCGGCGACCAACTCATGTACGTCGGTCTGCCGATTCCCCGCGCGAACGGCGACTACGAAAGCCATGTATGGAGGCTTGTTCGCCAGTAAGCCGGCCATGAACGGACGAATCTTGCATAATTTTCCTGCGTTCCGCGGAGACTATGTACCGGAGGTGGTCTCTCATGGAACAGGAACAACAAGGCGGCAAGCCGCACGTCCAGGCCGTCCGTAAAAACGGAGACGGCGACATCGTGGAGCTGCAGCTCTCTTCCGGACAAGTCGTCGGGTACAAGGAAGCGCAGCAGATGGCCAAAAACGATCAAATCGCCAACGTCAACGTGTTCAAAGGACGCGACGGGGACGAGCATCTTCGCTCGGATCCCGACGGCCGAGAGGACAACAATCTGGACAATCTGCCGACATTCTAAGCTTGCCGGCGGAGCCCGGGCGCATCTTCTTCCTGATTCCATGGGATGAGATGCGCCTTTTCGCATAGGGGGACGGAGGAGCGATGCCAGAGTGGCGAGGCGCTTTTTTGGCCTTGACCCCATCGCCGCCAGCCCCATCAAAATGCTCCGAGGCACTTTTATGGCCTCCGCTCAAGTGCCCCGACACGCGCCCATCGTTGCCGAGGCATTTTTATGGCCCTGGCTCCACAGCTCCGACGTCGTCGAGGCACTATTTTGGCCCTGATTCGCTACCGTGGAGCCGAGCTAGAGCTGCCGAGGCACTATTTTGGCCTCGACCCCGTAGCCGAGATGCCGCAGCTCCGATACCAATAAGGCCAAGCAGACCAAGCGGACCAAGCCGCTCTCCAATTCAGCCTGGCCCGGAGAGCCCTGCATCCCACCCTCGCACGTATGTACAACCTCAGTCCCATTTTCGCGCATGGCGCCAAAGAAACAGTTGTATTCTATGAAGAATTCCCCTAAAATAAAGTGGCAAACATGTACGTACAAGTTATCTATCACCATTTCCTAATAGGGGGATTCGCGCAATGTTAAAGCTGCAATCTTATGAATTTTGGTTCGTGACCGGCAGTCAGCACTTGTACGGACCGGAGACGCTGGAGGAGGTGGCCGCCCATTCCCGGGAAATCGCGCAGGCGCTGACCGGCGATGCGGGCATTCCTTATCCCATCGTGTTCAAGCCGGTCGTGAAGACGCCGGAGGAGATCCGCCAGCTGTGCGCGGATGCGAATGCGGATAATGCCTGCGCAGGCATTATTACGTGGATGCACACGTTCTCTCCGGCGAAGATGTGGATCGCGGGCTTGTCCGAGCTGCGCAAGCCGCTGCTTCATTTGCATACGCAGTACAACCGCGACATTCCGTGGGATACGATCGATATGGACTTCATGAACACGAACCAGGCCGCTCACGGCGATCGCGAGTACGGCTTCATCGGCGCGCGCCTGGGCATCTCCCGCAAGGTGGTCGTCGGCTACTGGGGGGACCCGCAGGTCAGGAAACGGATTGCCGGCTGGGAGCGGACGGCGGTCGCGAGCGTCGAGAGCCGGAAGCTCAAGGTCGCCCGGTTCGGGGACAATATGAGGCAGGTCGCGGTAACGGAAGGCGACAAGGTTGAAGCGCAAATCCGCTTCGGCTGGTCGGTGAACGGCTACGGCGTCGGCGATCTCGTCGAGCGAGTGAACGCGGTGTCCGCGGAAGCGGTCGAGCAGTTGCTGGAGGAGTACGACGCGGCCTACGAGATTACCGAAGAAGGGCGCAAGCCGGGGCCGGTCAGAGACGCGATCGCCTATCAGGCGAAGCTTGAAATCGCGCTGAAGTCGTTCCTGGAAGAAGGCGGATTCACCGCTTTCACGACGACATTCGAGGATTTGCACGGACTGGAGCAGCTTCCGGGACTCGCCGTACAGCGGCTGATGGAGCAGGGCTACGGCTTCGCCGGAGAAGGGGATTGGAAGACCGCCGCGCTGACCCGGCTCGTGAAGATTATCGCGGGCGGCGTCGATACGTCCTTCATGGAGGATTACACGTATCATTTCGAGCCGGGCAACGAGCTGGTGCTCGGAGCGCACATGCTGGAGGTGTGCCCTACGCTCGCGGCTTCGAAGCCGCGCATCGAGGTGCATCCGCTCGGTATCGGCGGCAAAGCCGACCCGGCGCGGATTGTATTCGACGGCAAAGGCGGCTCGGCAATCAATGTGTCGGTCGTCGATATGGGGAGCCGCTTCCGCATGATCGTCAACGAGGTGGAAGGGGTTGCCGTGAACAAGGCGATGCCGAAGCTTCCGGTCGCCCGCGTGCTGTGGAAGCCGCAGCCTTCGCTGCAGCTCGGCGCCGAGGCTTGGATCTTGGCCGGCGGCGCGCACCACACCGTCTATTCGTTCGCGGCGACGACCGAGCAGATGCTCGACTTCGCCGACCTCTTCGGCATCGAATGCGTCGTCATCGACGAGCAGACGAGCCCGGTTCGGCTTCGCAGCGAGCTTCGCTGGAGCCAGGCCGCCTGGAAATAAACGCTATCGATTGCCATGAGAGGCCTTCCCTTGACGAGTCGGGGGAAGGCCTCTTCGCCATTTATTGACTAGGGCGTGTATGCAAACCCACTCAGGGGCATCTATCATCCCCTGCTGCGTCACTTTTGCTTGACGTACCCCCGGTACGCCTTCACAAAAGTTCCTTGCATGGAACGAAAATTCGGCAACATCTGCTTTCCTCGGAGGTTGCATACACGCCCTAGCGGCATGTTCCATAAATGGGATACTGCTCGAACCCGATGCAGCCGGCTTACGGTAAGAACATGCGCCACGCGGCTGTTCTAACCCGATCGAGCAAGGTTGCAGCCTCGCTGTACCGCAATTTGCCGCTGTAGCCCGATTCAGTCGGCTTGGATTCTTCGGCATCTTCGTTATGTTGCTTCGGGATTGCTTCAGTTACTTCGGGGTTGCTTTACTCGGCGGCTGCTGCAGAAAATCGGGCTCGCCGTCGATTCGATTGCGCTGCTTGTAGCGATAGACGCGCAAAGCGACGATCTTGACGATCGCGTACGCCGGGACGACGATGATCATGCCGACCGGGCCGATGACCGCTCCCGCGCCGATGATCAGCAGCATGATCGTCAGCGGATGGACGTTCATCTGCCTGCCCATGATTTTGGGGGCGACGAGATTCGATTCGATCTGGTTGGAAATGACGATGACGACGCACACTTCCAGCGCGGCGATGGGAGAGATCGTCAAGGCGACGATGACGGCCGGAATGCCGGCGAGCAGCGGGCCCAGGTAGGGGACGACGTTCGTGACCGCGGCGACCAGCCCGAGCAGCAGCGGATAGGGAAGGTCGATGATCAAGTAGCCGCAGAACGTCAGCGTTCCCATGACGAGCGACGTAATGACCTTGCCGAGAATGAACGAGCCGATGGAGGCGTCGATTTCCTGTATCGCCTCCAGCGCTTCGCGGTGATATCGGGCGGGCATGAACCGCGTCGCCAGCGCGGGAAACTTGTGATCCTCCTTCAGCATGTAGTAGATGATGAAAGGCACAAGTCCGAGCAGCAGGAAAAAGTTCATGACGACGTTGAACAGGCCGCGGACGCTTCCGACGACGGAGTTCAGCAAGTCGCCCAAGGCGGAGGACAGCTGGGAGGCGATGTTGGCCGTCGAGAACGAATCTTCCCTGCCGATGTCCCGAATCCACGGATGCTCCTGCAGCGACATGAGCCAGCGGCGGATTTGCTCCAGAATGTCCGGGAAGTTTTGTACGAGCGTATAGGATTGCTGGCGGATCGGAGGCCATACGAGCCAGGAAAACAGGAAGATCAGCCCGACGACGAGCAGGAAAACGATCAGAATCGAAGGCGCCAGGGGCAGCCGTTTTGCCAGCAGCCTTACCGCGGGACGCAGCGCGTAGTAGAACATCCCGGACAAGACGACGGGCACGAACAAGGCGGCCAAAATATCCCCGATCGGGTCGAACAGGAAATCGACTTTGGAAGCCAGATAAGCGATGAGCAGGACGACGATGATCCCGTAACCGATGCGAAACCATTTTCCTTGCGGCATAAGATAACCTCTTTCTGCGATTTCGAATGTTCGACTAAGCTTATTATAAAATTAACTTTTCCCGAAGGAAAATAAACGTCGGCAGGAAACGGAAGCGAGGAATGCGAATTACTCAATAGGCATAAATATATAGTTCGACGTGGGGACAAAACCGCGATCTTTCCTACGACTTTTTTGAAAATGGGGTGATAATTTTCAGGTTTTTCGTTATAATGAATGTAATTTTCGTGTGAGTTGTGAGGAAAGTTGACAGAAAATTAACAAAACTTGATGTCGAATTTACGTTTCGGTTCCGAAAAGCCCTTAGGGAGGTGACGTTGCATGCAGGCATCGCCGGCTCTTGTGTCATCGGACGACCTGTACCTGTTCAATACCGGGCAGCTATTTCGAGCATACCTTACCTTTGGCGCACATGTGATGGAAGTAGAAGGTCAATGGGGAGTTCGCTTCGTCCTCTGGGCTCCGAACGCGCGCGAAGCGTTCGTCATCGGGGATTTCTGCGATTGGAGCAGCGCCGATCGTTCCCGCGCCATCGCGCTGGAGAGGATCGGAACGACAGGAGTATGGGCCGGCTTCGGCCGCAACCTGGGCGAAGGGGTTCGCTACAAGTACGAAGTCGTCGATTCCCGGGGGGAACGGCGTCTGAAGAGCGATCCGTTCGGCTTCTCCTCCGAGCTGCGTCCGAACACGGCTTCCGTCGTGAGCTCGCTCTCCCGTTATGAGTGGCGGGACGGGGACTGGACGGAGCGGAAAAAAAGCAATCCCCCGTACGACAAACCGATGCTCATCTACGAGGCGCATCTCGGCGCCTGGAAGATGGACGCGCCGGAGCAATTCCGCAGCTATTCGCAATTGGCCCGCGAGCTCGTCGATTACGTACGCGACATGGGCTACACGCACATCGAGGTGCTGCCGCTCGCCGAGCATCCGCTCGATCGCTCATGGGGCTATCAGACGACCGGCTACTACGCCGCGACGAGCCGTTACGGTTCTCCGGAAGGGCTGATGGAGCTCGTCGATTGCGCCCACCGCAACGGCATCGGCGTGCTGCTCGATTGGGTCGGCGGCCATTTCTGCAAGGACGAACACGGGCTCAGGCTGTTCGACGGAACGCCGCTCTACGAGCCGTCCGATTACCGCCGCGCGGAGAAGCCGCTCTGGGGGACGCTCGCCTTCGACTTCGGCAAGCCCCAGGTGCAGAGCTTCCTGATCTCCAACGCGCTGTTCTGGCTGGATATGTACCATATCGACGGCCTGCGCGTGGACGCGGTGGCCAGCATGATCGACCTGAATTTCGATAAACCCGATTCGATGCGCACGGTGAACCGTTACGGGGGCACCGAGGACGTCGAAGCGCTCGCTTTTTTGCGCAAGCTGAACGAAACCGTCTTTCTCTATTATCCCGAGACTCTCATGATGGCAGAAGATTCTTCCTCCTATCCGGCCGTTACCTCGCCTACCTATCTGGGAGGCCTCGGATTCAATTATAAGTGGAACATGGGCTGGATGAACGATATGCTCCGCTACATGGAGACCGATCCCGCCCGCAGACCCGACCGCCATTCTCTCATCACGTTTTCCATGCATTACGCCTATTCCGAAAACTACGTTCTGCCTCTGTCGCACGACGAAGTCGTTCACGGCAAGCGCTCCCTGCTCAACAAGATGCCGGGAAGCTACGAGGAGAAATTTTCGAATCTCAGATTATTTTACGGCTATTGGATGACCCATCCCGGCAAGAAGCTGCTCTTCATGGGCGGCGAATTTGGGCAATTCGACGAATGGAAGGACGACGCCGGGCTCGACTGGAGCCTGCTGCAATATCCGCTGCACGACAGCATGCGCCGATACGTTCGCGACTTGAACCGCGTCTACCTCGATCGGCCCGCGCTTTGGGAGAACGACCACCGTCCGGACGGCTTTCAGTGGATCGACGTCAACAACGCCGCCCAATGCATGCTGTCGTTCCAGCGCACGAGCAAGTCGGGCGAACGCCCTGTCGTCGTCGCTTGCAATTTTTCCAGGCATAGCTACCCTTCCTATCGGATCGGCGTAGGCAGGCCTGGGGCGTATCGGCTACTGCTCAGCAGCGATCGCTCCGACTACGGAGGGACCGGCTATCCGATGCCCGAGCGAGTCGAGGCAATGGACGTTCCCCTGCACGGCAAAGCGTTCAGCATCGAAATCCCGATGCCCGCTCTGACCGTCCTGCTGTGGGAGGCGGAGAGCGATCGTCCGGACGCCGGCTAGAAAGCAATAAAAGCAGCATGAACGCGAACAGCCGGGCAACGGAGAGAAAGAGAGGGACGGATTCCGCTAGTCAACTAACCAGAGAGGATTGATGCGCATGCGCAAAAATGAATGCATCGCCATGCTGCTCGCCGGAGGCGAAGGCCGCCGATTGGGCGTTCTCACGAAGGATTTGGCCAAACCCGCCGTGCCTTTCGGAGGAAAATACCGCATCATCGACTTTACGCTCAGCAACTGCGTGCATTCCGGCATCGAGACGGTCGGGGTGTTGACGCAATATCAGCCGCTCGTGCTGACCCAGCATCTGGGGATCGGTTCCCCTTGGGGGCTCGACCGGCGCGAGGGAGGCATGCACGTCCTGCCGCCTTACGTCCGCCAGAAGGGCGGCACGTGGTACAAAGGCACGGCCAACGCCATCTATCAGAACCTCGGCTTCATCGAAAGCTACGATCCCGAATACGTGCTGATCATTTCGGGAGATCACATTTATAAAATGAACTACGACCTGCTGCTGGATGCTCATAAGAAAAACAACGCGGACGCGACGATCGCCGTCATCAGCGTGCCTTGGGCGGACGCGAGCCGATTCGGCATTCTGAGCGTGGACGAGGACGGACGGGTCGTCGAATTCGCGGAGAAGCCGAAAAATCCGACCAGCAACCTGGCGTCAATGGGCGTCTACATGTTCACCTGGTCGGTGCTGAAGGAGGCGCTCATCCGGGACGAGGCGGACCGGCAGTCGTCCAACGACTTCGGCAAGGACGTCATCCCGACGCTGCTGGAGGACGGGGCGCGCCTGTTTTCCTATCAATTCAGCGACTATTGGAAGGACGTCGGCACGATCGACAGCCTGTGGGAGGCGAATATGGATCTGCTGGAGGAGCGTCCGTCGCTGCAGCTGAACGACCGTTCGTGGCGGATTTTCACGGCGAGTCCGAACCAGCCCGCGCAATACGTGGCTCCGACCGCCAGAGTGCAAGGTTCCCTCATTAACGAAGGGTGCGTCGTCGAAGGCGCGGTCAACCGTTCGGTGCTGTTCAACGGCGCCCAGGTCGGCGAAGGCAGTCTGGTGGAGGATTCGATTCTGATGCCCGGCGCGGTCGTAGGCAAGAACGCGAAGATCATTCGCGCGATCGTCGGCGAAGGAGCCGTCGTCGGGGACGGCTGCCGGGTCGGCAGCGTCGACGCGGCGGAAATCGCGGTCGTAGGAAGCGGAGAGACGATTCGTCTGCCCGAGGAGCAAAAGGAGGCTGAACCGGTATGAAGCTGCCCTTGACGGGAGTCATCAACCTGATTCACGAAGCGGACGAGATGGAAGCCTTGACGGCCAACCGCTGCCTGGCGACGGTGCCGTTCGGCGGCAGGTACCGCCTGATTGATTTCGTGCTGTCCTCGATGGTCAATTCCGGCATTCCGAAGGTAGCCGTGTTCGCGCACCGGAAATTCCGGTCGCTGATGGACCATCTCGGCTCCGGAGCGAACTGGGATCTGCACCGGAAGCAGAGCGGATTGTTCGTGCTGCCTCCGTCGATGGAGGATCAGACGGATTTCGGCAAAGGGGATCTGTATCATTTCTATCGGCATCGCGACTACTTCGCGCGCAGCGCCTCGGATCACGTCGTTATCGCCCGCAGCCACATGGTGTGCAACGTCGATTTCGCCAAGGTGCTCGACCAGCACCGCGAATCGGGGGCGGACATTACCGTCGTCTGCAAGCAAACGCCGGAAGGGACGCCCGGCCTCGCCAGGAAGGCGAGAGTCGACGAGACCGGACGGATCGTCGAAATGCAGGATCACTTCGGACGTCTGGACAGCGACATCGTCTCGATGGAAATGTACGTGCTGGGCAAGGAGCTGCTGCTTGATCTCGTGGAGACATCGCTGGCCCAAGGGCGCGATCATTTCGTCAGGCACTCGGTCTTGTCCCGACTGAACCAGTTGCGCGTCCACGCGTACATGCACGAGGGCGTGCTCGGGGTCGTCAACAATATCGCCGCTTATTACCGGCACAGCATGGAGCTGCTGCAGCCGGAGGTGTGGCGCGAGCTGTTCTTCAAGCCGAGCGCGATCTACACGAAGGTCAAGGACGAACCGCCGACGCATTACCGGAGCGGGGCCGACGTCACGCATTCCTTGATCGCCAACGGCTGCGACATCGAAGGAACGGTCACGGGAAGCATTCTGTTCCGCGGGGTCAAAGTCGCCAAGGGCGCGGTCGTCCGCAACAGCATCGTCATGCAGAACGGCGTCATCGGGGAGAACGGCGCGCTCGACAGCTGCATCCTGGATAAGGATGTGGAGATTCGTCCGCAGACGCAGCTCAGAGGCTCGTCGGAAGTGCCGTTCATCGCGCTCAAGCGCAAGGTGATCTAAGAGAGAGTGTTCACAGACGAAGAGGGGGCGGGCGAATGAGAGTGATGTTCGCGGCATCGGAAGCGATGCCGCTCGTGAAAACCGGCGGGCTGGCCGACGTCGCCGGCGCCCTTCCCAAGGCGCTGGCCAAGCAGGGGGCGGAGGTGACGGTCGTCCTGCCCAAATACGGGGAAATTCCGCAGGAGATCGCGGACGCCGTGACGACGATCGCCGTCATGGAAGTCCGGCTCGGGTGGCGAACGCAGTATTGCGGCGTTCAGGAGGTGACGGTCGACGGAGTCCGCTTCATTCTGATCGACAACGAGTTCTACTTCAAGCGGGGGTATTTGTACGGATACGGCGACGAGGCGGAACGGTTCGCGTTCTTCAGCTTCGCCGTGCTGGAGATGCTGGACAAGCTCGATCGGCTGCCGGACATTCTGCACTGCCACGACTGGCAGACGGGCCTTATTCCGTTCCTGCTGAAGACGAGATACGCCAACCGGCCGGGCTATCGGGACATTCGGACGGTGTTCACGATTCACAACCTGCAGTATCAAGGCGTCTTCTCCAGAGAGCTGCTCCAGGATTTGCTGTCGACGGGGGACGATTCGTTCACGCAGGACAGCCTGGAATTTTACGGGGCGGCCAGCTGCATGAAGGCGGGGCTGCGCTTCGCGGACAAGCTGTCCACGGTGAGCTACACGTACGCGCACGAGATCCAGTCCGAGGAGTACGGAGAGAAGCTGGACGGCGTCATCCGCCAACGCGCGCAAGATTTGTGGGGCATCCTGAACGGGATCGACACCGACGTGTACGATCCGATGAGCGATCCGAATCTGGCGGTCAACTACCGCAACTCCTTGGAGAAGAAACGCCAGAACAAGCTCGCGCTGCAGCGGGAGCTCGGTCTGCCGGAGCGGGAGGACGTTTCGCTCGTCGGCATCGTCTCCCGGCTCACGCAGCAGAAGGGCTTCGACCTGATCGCGGAGGCGCTGCCGGAGTTGATGGAGCTGGACGTTCAGCTCGTCGTCCTCGGCTCCGGCGAGCCCGGCATCGAAGCGATGCTGAGGGACGCGCTGCTGGTCAATCGGGACAAGATGGCGCTCTGGTTCGGCTTTAACGAAGGCTTGGCGAGGCGGATCTACGCGGCCTCCGACATGTACTTGATGCCTTCGCGCTTCGAGCCGTGCGGACTCAGCCAACTGATCGCCCTGCGCTACCGGTCGGTGCCGATCGTGCGCGAGACGGGCGGGCTGAAAGACACGGTTGCGCCGTATAACGAATATACCGGTACGGGAAACGGTTTTACGTTTGGCCCGCCGACGGCGCACGACATGCTGTACACGATTCGCCGCGCTCTGGCGTTCTACGGGGACCGCGAGCATTGGGAGCGGATCGTGGCTAACGGCGCTAAAAAGGATTACGGATGGGAGTCATCGGCTAAGCTTTATTGCAAATTATACCGCGAGCTCGTCAGCTGAGAAGGAGAGGATAGCATGGCACGTCATCTGGTCATCGGAAACGGAAAAATGCTCGTCAATTTGGACAGCAGCTGTTTTATACGGGACGTTTATTTCCCGTACGTGGGACAGCTCAATCACGTCGGGGGACACGCTTGCCGGTTCGGCATTTGGTGCGACGGAGCTTTCGCCTGGCTGGACGATCCGGATTGGGTCATCGAGCTCGGATACATCGAGGATTCGCTCGTCACGAACGTCACGGCGCGTCATGATCGGCTGGGGCTGGAGCTGCAGCTGAACGACGGCATTCATCAGCGGGAGAGCATCTATCTGAAGCGCGTCGTCGTGCGGAATTTGCGGGAACACGAACGGGACGTCCGGGTATTTTTCCACCATGACCTGATGATCGACGGCAACGAAGTCGGAGATACCGCCGCTTTCTATCCGACTAACCGCACCGTTTTCCATTATAAGAGATCGTCGTACTTCATGTTTAACGGCAAGTCGGACCAGGGCGGCATCTTTCAGTTTTCTACCGGTATCAAAAGGTTCCATTCGGCCGAAGGGACATGGCGGGACGCCGAAGACGGAGAGCTGATGGGCAACGCCATCTCGCAGGGGTCGGTAGACAGCACGATCAGCTTCCGCACGTCGGTGCCTGCGGGGAGCGAGCGCACCGTCTATTACTGGATGTCCGTCGGGGACAACATGGAGGAGGTCAAGCGGCTCGACCAGTACGTGCAGGACAGTCATCCGGAGAAGCTGCTCAGCCGCATCGTCATTTATTGGAATCACTGGCTGTCGCGCGTCGGGAGCAGCTTCGGAGACTTGCCGTCCGCCGTCGTCCGCCAGTTCAAGCACAGCCTGCTCATCGTCAAGACGCAGACCGACGAGCGCGGCGCGATTATCGCGGCGAACGACACGGACATTCTGCAGTACAATCGGGATCATTACAGCTATATGTGGCCGCGTGACGGCGCGCTGATCGCGGACGCAATGTCGCTGGCCGGTTATCACGGCACGATTGCCTCCTTCTTCCGCTTCTGCGGACGCAACCTGTCTCCGGAAGGCTATCTGCACCACAAGTACAACCCGGACGGGACGGTCGGGTCGAGCTGGCATCCTTACGTGGTGAACGGCGTGCCCAGGCTGCCGATTCAGGAGGACGAGACGGCGCTCGTGCTGTACGCGCTCTGGAAAGATTACGCGCGGCACGGCGAGATCGAGCTGGCGCAGTCGCTGTACGGCACGCTCATCCGCAAGGCGTCCGCTTTCCTGTGCGACTACATGGAGCCGGGGCTGGATCTGCCGAAGCCGAGCTACGACTTGTGGGAGGAGCGCTACGGCATCTGGACGTACACGGTCGCTTCTGTATACGGCGGGCTGATGGCGGCCGCTTATTTCGCCGATCTGTTCGGCGACTACGACCGCAGCGACCAGTATCGCGAAGTAGCCGAGCGCGTTAAGCGCGGCATCGAGGAGCGGCTGTGGGACGAGGAGTCGGGGCGGTACGCGCGCGGGCTCGTGCACCAGGATGGCGAGTGGGTGAAGGACATGACGGTGGAGAGCAGCATGTTCGGCCTGTTCGAATTCGGCGTGTTCCCGGCGGACGACGAGCGGGTCGCGAAGACGATGGGCGCAATCTCGGAGAAGCTGCGGATCAACACCGACATCGGCGGCATCGCCCGTTACACGAACGACTACTATTTCCGCCAGTCGGACGACATCGAACGCGTGCCGGGCAATCCGTGGATCATCTGCACGCTGTGGGTGGCGAACTTCCAGATCGAGACCGCACGGGACCCGTCGGGTCTGGAGGAGCCGCGCCGCACGCTGGAGAAGGTGGCCGGCTTCGCGCTCGCGGGCGGCAATCTGCCGGAGCAGCTTCATCCGGAGACGGGCGAGCCGCTGTCGGTCGCGCCGCTCACGTGGTCGCACGCCACCTACGTGTCGACGGTGTGCAAGTACGTGCGCAAGCTGGAGCAGCTTCAGGCCGGCGGGGCGGGCGGATAAATGATAATCGAAGAAATCACTAGAATGCTCCTGGAGAAAGCCGGTTCGTAAACGAGGATAGTCGGAGGGACGGAGTTAAGCGTGCGGATGCGCAAGCTTGGCTCCGTTTTTGGAGCTTGAAGTGAGAATGGTTATGGATTACAAGGCAACCGAGCGTATCTCGCTAAACCGAACCTTGAGGGGCTTGATCCCTTCAAGGTTTTTCCGTTGCGGTCAAGAGGAGCGGCGATTGGGAAAAGCGCCCCATTTTTGATACAATTGTGGACAGGTGCGCATTGGACGCGCGTTCATAGATTCGCGATAAAGGAGAGAGCCTTTATATGAAATATCGACCTCTTGGGAAAACGGGATTAAACGTCAGCGAAATCAGCTTCGGGACATGGGCGATCGGAGGATCGTGGGGGCAGACGGACGAGCGGGAGTCGCTGCGGGCGTTGGACAAGGCGATGGACGAAGGGGTTAACTTCTTCGACACCGCCGATGTGTACGGGGACGGACGGAGCGAGCGGCTGCTCGCTCAGGCGACGAAGGGCAAGGAGGATCGCATCTATATCGCCACGAAGTTTTGCCGAGCGGGCGATATTCACGATCCGGCCACCTATTCGGAAGCGCGCGTTCGCGAGTGGTGCGAAGCCAGTCTGAAGCGATTGGACCGCGAGACGATCGATCTCTATCAGATTCACTGTCCTCCGCTGGCGATTCTGCAGCAAGGCTCCGTCTTCGAGGTTCTGGATAAGCTGCAGCAGGAAGGGAAAATCCGCGCTTACGGCGTCAGCGTCGAGAGCGTCGAAGAGGGACTGTTCTGTCTGAAGCAGCCGGGCGTTCAGGCGCTTCAGGTTATTTTCAACCTGTTCCGCCAGAAGCCGCTTGCCGAACTGCTTCCCCGGGCGGCTGCGCAAGAAGTCGGGCTGCTCGTCCGCCTTCCGCTGGCGAGCGGTCTCTTGACGGGCAAATTCACGAGCGACAGCCGGTTCGAGAACGAGGATCACCGGAATTTCAACCGCGACGGCCAGCATTTTAACGTGGGAGAAACGTTTGCGGGACTGCCGTTCGCCAAAGGCGTCGAGTTGGCCGGAGAGTTGGCTTGGATCGCCGAAGGTCGCGACAGCATGACCCGCGCCTCGCTGCGCTGGATTCTCGATCAGCCGGAAATCACGTGCGTCATTCCGGGCTTCAAGAACGTCGCCCAGGTCGAGGACAATCTTGCCGCGCAATCCGCGGCGTCCTTCACGGACGAGGAGCAGGCTAGATTGGCGGCATTCTATAAGGAAAGCGTTCACGAGCATATTCGCGGCTCCTACTAGATTAGACCCGTCTTCCGGTCTAACGGTAGAGTCGAATCAGCATGAGCGGGCGGGAAGAGTGCAACCGGGAATGAGAAAGGAGGAGGGAAATGGAGAGAACGAGAAAAACGAGATTCGCACCCGACATCGTCGAACCGTTGTTTTACGCCTTGGCGGCGACGTCGGTGTTATGCGCGGCTCTTATCGCCATAAGGGCGCTTCGGATGGAGGACGTGCAGTACAGGTTCCTGCTGTGGAACCTATTTCTGGCCTGGCTTCCGCTGATCGTATCGATGGCCGCCTTGACGCTCGTTCGCGTCGCCCGCGGCGCGGTTCTGGGAACGGGACTGGCGGTGCTGGGCGTCGCTTGGCTGCTTTTGTACCCGAATGCGCCGTACTTGACGACCGATTTTGTCCATCTCATTTTCGATACATTCTACAATCGTTACGATAAGGACGGCTTGCTTCTATGGTACGACCTCGTCTTGTTTTTTCTGTTCTCCTGGTGCGGCTTGCTGCTCGGGTACTTGTCGATGCGGCATTTCCACGAGATCGTCGGCCATTACTTCGGCTTGCTGGCAGGGTGGGCGTTCATCCTGACAGTATCGTTCCTGGGAGGCTTCGGCGTTTATCTGGGCAGAGTCGTCCGGCTGAACAGCTGGGACGTGCTGTTCAGCCCATTCCGCCTGATCGAAGGCGTGCTGGAAGGAATCAACGCCCAGGCGGCCGGATTCACGCTCCTGTTCGGCACGCTCATTCTGATCGTCTACGTGTCGCTGTTCCTCGGATGGAACCGGAGATCCTCCTCTTCGTCCGCGACGATCGGCGAAGGGCCGTGAAGCCTGCGGTACTGCTCGGGCGTCAGTCCTTCCTTCTGGCGGAAGGTGGCGACGAAATGGCTTGCGTCGCGAAACCCGACCGCCTCGCCGATTCGGCGCACGCTCCAGTCGGGGCGAGCGGGCAGCCACTCCTTCGCTTTGCGCAGGCGCAGCTGGATGAGGTAGGCGTAAGCGGTCTGCCCGAACGATTGCCGGAACCGCTCGTTCAATTGACGCTCGCCGATGCCCAATCTTTCCGCCATAACCGCCAGCCCCAAGTCGGGGTTGGCGTATTCTTTTTCCAGCCACTGGAGCAAGTCCTGCACCCTCTCCAAACGGCGGTTCAGAGACGGCAAGTGGTTGTTTCTGCCGTTCGTCCGCAGCAGCGTCAGAAACCGGTACAGTTCCGCCGAGCTCTGCCACCCCGACGCGTCCGTCCCCGATTCCGCCAGCTTCAGCATATTCTCCGTTTGTTCCGTTATCGCGTCGTCTCCGTCGTCCCATTGGATTTTGCCGGGCAGCGACCCGACCAGTTCAGAGACGAATCCGTCGGCCATCGTTCCCGCGAACGTGACGTAGGCCGTTTTCCAGACGGGGCTTTTCGCGAAGTAGTAATGCCGCCGCCGCGGCGGCAGCAAAATGCCGGACCGTTCCGGCAGCTTAAAGCTAGCGTCGTCCGCGCGAAGCTCCCCTTCTCCCTCGAGCGTCTGCAGCCAGTGATAGCAGGGATACCCTTCGGGGCGCCGGATCGGCTCCTGATCGGGGTTGTTGCCGATGGTCTCCAACTGCAAGGGCAAGGATTCTGCTGGGATGGGCGGAACGGCTCGGCGCATCATTTCTATCTAACCTCCATATTCTTATATGCTTGAACTCTTTTATTATATGGGATAAGGTTCAATGTTGCCTATATAATCTAATCAGATACGACATTTTACAATATGATGGGGTGCCTTCGATGATCAATGCGCGCAAGCCGAAAATATGGTACGGCGGGGATTACAACCCGGATCAATGGGAGAAGCCGGTGTGGGACGAGGATCTGAGAATGTTCAAGCTGGCCGGCATCGACGTCGCGACGCTGAACGTATTCGCGTGGGCGCGCAACCAACCGGACGAGGAGACTTACGAGTTCGGCTGGCTGGATGAGATGATGGACAAGCTGCACGCCGACGGCGTCGGCGTCTGCCTGGCGACGAGCACGGCGGCTCATCCGGCCTGGATGGCGAGGAAGTATCCGGACGTGCTGCGGGTTGATTTCGACGGCCGCAAGCGCAAGTTCGGAGGTCGCCACAATTCCTGCCCGAACAGTCCGACGTACCGGAAATATTCGGTTCAGATGGCGGAGAAGCTGGCCGAACGCTACAAAAACCATCCGGCATTGCTCATCTGGCACATCTCCAACGAATACGGCGGCTACTGCTACTGTGACAATTGTGCGGAAGCTTTCCGCAAGTGGCTGCAGGGCCGGTACGGATCGATCGAGGCGGTTAACCGGGCGTGGAACGCGGCTTTCTGGGGCCATACGTTCTACGATTGGGAGGACATCGTGCCCCCGAGCGCGTTGAGTGAAGAGTGGCGAGGACTGAACGGCCGGACGGCGTCCAACTTCCAGGGCATTTCGCTCGATTACTGCCGATTCCAATCGGACAGTTTGCTGGAATGCTACAAGCTGGAATACGACGCGGTGAAAAAGTATACCCCGGACATTCCGGTGACGACGAACCTGATGGGCGCGTTCAAGGAACTGGATTACCACAAGTGGGCGAAGGAGCTGGACGTCGTCTCGTGGGACAACTACCCCGGTCTTGATACTCCGCACAGCTATACGGCGATGATGCACGACCTGATGCGCGGCTTGAAGGACGGCCAGCCGTTCATGCTGATGGAGCAGACGCCGAGCCAGCAAAACTGGCAGCCGTACAATTCGCTCAAGCGCCCCGGCGTCATGCGGCTGTGGAGCTACCAGGCGGTGGCGCGTGGCGCGGACACGGTCATGTTCTTCCAGCTTCGCCGCTCGGTCGGAGCGTGCGAGAAATACCACGGAGCGGTTATCGAACACGTCGGCCATGAGCATACGCGTGTATTCCGGGAAAGCGCCGAGTTGGGGCGAGAACTGTTCGAGCTGGGAGATTCCTTGCTGGACGCGAAGGTGCAGGCGAAGGTCGCCATTCTGTTCGACTGGGACAATTGGTGGGCGGTTGAGCTGTCCAGCGGTCCGACGGTCGCTCTGAAGTACGTCAACGAGGCGCACAAAATGTACGACGCGCTGTACAAAGCGAACATCGCGGCGGACGTCGTGTCCGTCGAAGCGGATTTGAGCGGGTACGATCTGGTCATCGCGCCGGTTCTCTACATGGTCAAGCCCGGAGTCGCGAAGCGGTTGGAAGATTACGTGCAAGGCGGCGGCGCTTTTGTCACGACGTTCTTTAGCGGCATCGTGAACGAGAACGATCTCGTCACGCTTGGCGGGTATCCGGGAGAGTTGCGCAAGCTGCTCGGCATCTGGGCTGAGGAGATCGACGCGCTGCTGCCGAGCCAGAGCAATACGATCGTCGTCCGAAATCCGGTAGACGGATTGCAAGCCTCGTATTCCTGCGGCATGCTGTGCGATCTCGTTCATTCGGAGGGAGCGGAAGTCGTCGCCGAATACGGCGAAGATTTCTACAAGGGCATGCCGGCGCTGACGGTGAACCGGTTCGGAAGCGGGGAGGCGTGGTACTTGGCGACGAGTCCAGAGGAAGCGTTCCTGCAGGATTGGCTGCCGCAGCTGTGCGCTTCCCGCGGCATCGCGCCGCAGGTCGCCTCGGCCCCGGAAGGCGTCGAGACGACCGTGCGGGAGAAGGACGGAACGAGCTATCTGTTCGTCTTGAATCACAACGCTGAAGCCGCTTCGGTATCTCTGGGCGACCGAACGGGCGTCGATCTGCTGAGCGGCCGCACACTGAGCGGCGAGACCGAACTGCCGGGCCGCGATTTATGGATCGTGAAGCTGGACGACTAAGCGGCATAACGACATAACAAACTAGCAACACAGTAATTTATGTATACAGGTATACAGCGACATAGCAATCTAGCGATACAGGAATACAGGAATACAGTGATACAGTGATACAGTGATACAGTGATACAGTGATACAGTGATACAGGAGTACAGAGGTACGGGAATACAGCGATATAGGGAGCGCGGGCGTTTCCTGCCGATCGGCGGCGGAAAACCTGTGCTCCCTCTTTTTGCATAAACACATATAGAGATCCGCTGCTGAGTTTATCGTTCTCTGCCTCTCTTGCCGCTATCCCGTCGACTCAGCTTTTCTGCACCGCATTCCGAATAAGTACGTAGCGCCTTTTCTCTTCTTTTGCCGCTATCCCGTCTGCTCAGTTTTTCTGCACCGCATTCCGAATACGTACGTAGCGCCTTTTCTCTTCTTTTGCCGCTATCCCGTCCAGTCAGTTTTTCTGCACCACATTCTGAATCTGTACGTAGTGCCTTTTCCGTTCTTTTGCCGCTATCCCGTCTGCTCAGTTTTTCTGCATCACAGAATGTAGGTATAGTGCCTCTTCTCTTAATTGTTTGGAAGCAATTAGTAATTCTTGCTAGAATAAAGCTATGAAGATGATCAGGTAATAAATTTGTACACATGAGGAGATAAAACTATGGTAAAAAACAAATTACTAAGAATGGACAATGTTGGTATTGTTGTAGAATCCCTTGATAGCGCAATCTCTTTCTTCGAGGAGATTGGCTTGAAGCTTGAAGGGCGAGCTACTGTCGAAGGGGAATGGGCTGGTCGCGTAACCGGGCTGGGTTCACAGTGTGTAGAGATTGCTATGATGGTTACCCCAGATGGCCACAGCCGACTTGAACTTTCGCGATTTCTTACTCCACCTACTATATCAGATCACCGAAGCGCTCCTGTAAATGCCCTCGGTTATCTACGCGTCATGTTCACCGTTGAAGATATTGACGAAGTGGTCTCCAGACTCGCTAAACATGGTGCTCAGCTTGTTGGCGAAGTGGTTCAGTACGAGGACTCGTATCGGCTCTGCTACATTCGTGGAAATGAAGGGCTTCTAATCGGTTTGGCGGAACAACTCGGTAATAAATGAGTGACGTTTAAAGGGGTAATTAACTGAAATATACATATAAACACTGCATTCACACTCCGGGTCTAGGCGACCCTCGGTCCCGAACGAGGAAGTATTTTCGCACCGACTACCCGTATCGCGGCTCGCAGCAAGCTGTTCTAACTCGCGGGGGACTTCGTGATACATGAACTTTAACGGAAATCAATGCAAAACCAAATTTGAGAACTCAACCAACGGGTACGATAGCTTAATAAGCCGTCTCTTCAACGAGGAGGTTTCCTTGTCGTAAAGATCAACATCAGGATTTACATAGCCTTTGAAAAAGAACGAGATTGTGGAGGGTGAGGGATTAGCCTCTTTCCGTTCGAAAAGGAGCACATCATCCAAGCTTAAGCGATGGTTGTCGTGAAGCTCGCGTCAGTCTGCCAGATCGGGAACGGCCGCTAGACTTCGTAAGTTCAGCATAGGTGATGGTGGAAGAATGGATGCAATCGGCGAGTAATTGAACGTAGAGGGTGGATCGGCCGCGATTGTAATAATAGCAAAATTGATCAAGATACACCTGCAGGTGCTTAGGACCGATGCCCAGGAACGTTCGGCCAATCCACCAAGTCACATCGTACCCCATCCACGCGAGCTTTTTATTCATATCCCGT
>NZ_PVYW01000033.1 GCF_003001675.1 Cohnella sp. SGD-V74
CTGGCCAAGGTGAAGAACGTCGGAAAGCCGTATGCGGGAAAACCGCACGTACGGTTTGATGAGGAGGGGCTGGTATACCCAGTCCTTTACTCTACTAAAGTCGCTTGGAAGGAATTTCAAGTCGTATCCGTCGAATAGGTAGAAACCATTCTATTTGGACGGGTGATGAAAATGAAAACGATAGACGAGCAATTGAAAGACGTAGAACAAAGGCTTAAGCATGAGAAGAGCAGAAGAATGTTTGAGCGATACCAAACCGTTCGTCTCCATCTTCTCGGCCATGACAATGCTGCAATTGCAGTAAGCATCGGCAGAAAGGAAAGCACGGTCGATACGTATCTACGCCAATATCGTAGGCAAGGCCTTGACGGATTACAGATGAAATTTTCACCTGGTCCTCCGGAACAGCTAAGCAAAGAGCAACAACAGCAATTAAAGAAAACCATCTGTGATCATATTCCGCATGATGTCGGCTATACAGCAAAGTTTAATTGGACACTAGAGCTTATTGGAGACTACATCAGCCGTGAATTTGGAAGGAGATACTCGATCCGCGGAGTATCCAAACTGATGCATCGCATGGATTTAAGCTACACGAAACCTACCTACACCTTGGCGGCGGCTGATGAAGAAAAGCAGCGATTGTTTGTCGAAAGCACCTTCCCAAGGTTAAAAAAATTACGAGAACGGCGAAATTGATCATTTATTGTTTGAAGATGAGAGCATGATTCGAGATTATCAAGCACTTCAAAAGACGTGGTTTGCCAAGGGCAAGCAACGGATCATTAAGACAACTGGAAAGCACCGCGGTGTAAAATTGCTGGCCACTTTGGATTATGCAGAAGGTACGATCGTCTGGAAAGAAGACGAGCAATACAACGCGGAATCGTTCTTGGCGTTTCTAGAACAAGTCCTAGCTGCCTACCCAACGGGAAAGATCGTTATGGTATTGGACAATGCTCGAATTCATCACGCGAAGCTGCTTTCAAGCTTCCTTCAAGAAAACAAGAGTCGTCTTAAACTGGTATTCCTCCCGCCGTATAGTCCAGAGCTCAATCTTGTTGAAGGACTCTGGAAATGGCTGAAGGCAGATGTAATCAACAACGTCTTTTACCATACAACAGCTGAAATCCGAACCAATGTCCAAGCATTCATGGACCGAATCATGAAGGAACCATTAAAGATCATAGATCGGTTATGCATACGCATGTAGATAAGCATCATTGGTTCAACTTATATAGATTTCGCTTTAGCGCTTCTTGAAGTACATGAGAAAAATGAATATTTTGTTTTTCAGCCTCGTCATTCAGCCATTTCGGAATAGTAAGCGTCTTTTTGACGGCCTTGGACTCCATGGCTTCCCGAACAGTTGGCATATAGACTTGAACTTCTACAGCGGCCTCGCCATCCTCAAGAACCTTCAGAATCTCACTAAGAGGGGAAGGGGGAGGGATTTCCTCACTGTCCGTCTCCAATCCGTACATAAAACCTTCGAGCACTTCGCGCGCCATTGCGTGGGCTTCGTCATCGTTGTAACCGCAGGTGAGGCATCCAGGCAGATCAGGGAACCGGACCGAAATGCCGTCATCTATATAAGTGTTTTTTGAAGAGAGGGGAAATCTCAAACGTTTGGGAATTTCGAAAGGGCCCCCACTGCACTCAATAAAGAGGAGGGGTGCCGCCTAAGGCTTCATAAGCGTCCAAGACGTTTTTGATCGCTTGCTTTTCTTTTGCGGTAACCGTTCTGTCGTATCTTTTCTCGCTTCCTTGGTGGCGAACGATCGTTTTGTCGGAGTCGGCGATCGAGACGAGCAAGCCGTATTCTAAAGCGCTGACCGGTCCGTCGTAGTATTCCCATACCCGTCCGTAGTCGTTGTCTCTAACAATAGTATAATAAGAAGCCGCGATATCCGTATTTGTTCCGTCGACGTTGATCCTGTAATTATCGATGAACACCCAATCGTCGCCGGTATACTGGATTCGGATTCTCAGCCATGCCGTTCCGTCTTTTACGCCGATGTAGGCATGAAGACTGTTCCGGTCCACGTAGACGGGCGAAGACTTATCCGTGTACCAGGTTATGCCTTCTACTTCGTCGAAGTCTTTCTTGAGTTTGCCGGTCGCGCTCGCCAATCTCTTTTTATCGGCTTCGGCTTTTTCTGCCGCTTCCTTTTCGGCTTTTTGTTTTTCCTCCTCCAGCGACTGAGCCAGATTATCGCTCAATTCCTGGGCGGAGTCCGCTTCTTGCGAACCGGGGTGTTTCTCTTTAAGCGAGGCCAGTGCGGAATTCAAACCGTCCAAATCTTTGTTTTCGTAATACTGCTTCGCTTTCGCCAACATTTTGTCGGGTCCGTTTTTGATTTCTTGCAGCTCTTTTTTGAGTTTGGCGTTTTCGGAAGACAACTTGGCAATCTCTTCTTTGGACTTTTCTACTTCGGACGTAAGAGAAGAAATTTCATCCGCGGAATTATCGTTGCAACCCGCAAGCAGCATCATGGCAATCAGAAGAAGGAAAAGCGGTCTCATCGTTCGGCTCCCCGTGTTCGTCCCGATCGGTTCGGGTATTCGCTCTGTTCAAACCTTTCGAAATCCTTCGGAAAAAGACCGTTAATCGTCGATCCGGGGATATCTATGGCTCTGGCTGGTCGTCTAGTCTATTAGCTCTATTATATAGAGAGTTGACAGGGACTTTTGTCGCATAGTGTCGAACGAGA
Source organism: Cohnella sp. SGD-V74 (assembly GCF_003001675.1). GTDB lineage: Bacteria > Bacillota > Bacilli > Paenibacillales > Paenibacillaceae > Cohnella. Next base: position 2,715 of record NZ_PVYW01000033.1, read on the forward strand.
TAAAAAAATGTTCGCTGCGATGGTTGCCGTCCGTGGCGACAGTCGCGAAAACTTCGAGAGGAACGTAATGGGGAAAGCCGGCATGGAGCTTTTGCAGCGAGGGAGTTTGTGGTAACATTACACCGTTAACTATCACATTTCGTACGACTGCAGGGGTTGAAGCAATTGCGCGTCATTTCTGGACAAGCCAAAGGGCATCCGCTGAAGGCGGTGCCGGGAAGCGCAACTCGTCCGACGACGGATAAGGTCAAAGAAGCCTTGTTCAGCATGATCGGACCGTATTTCGACGACGGGGAACGAGTGCTTGACCTGTTCGCAGGAACGGGGGGGCTCGGCATCGAAGCGCTTAGCCGCGGGGCGGAAAGCGCGGTATTCATCGACTCCAGCCCGCAGAGCGTGGAGGTCGTCCGACGCAATCTGGAATCGACCAAGCTGGCTGGCAAGGCGTCCGTGTACCGAAACGACGCGAGAAGAGCGTTGAAGGTGCTGGAGAAATCGGGCCGGCCGTTCGATCTGATCTTTTTGGATCCTCCTTATATGATGAAGGATTGCGACGCGCTTTTGACGGAAATAGCCGAGAGGGGACTGGCGGCGGAATCGGCGATCGCGGTCGTCGAGCATCATCCGGACGTGAGCTATCCCGAAGCTTTCGGAGGTTTCGAGCGCACGAGATACGCCAAGTACGGCGATATTGCCATATCCATCTACCGTTATGAATCCAACCAAGAGGCATCGGCCGGAACAACTATGGAAACGGAGGAGGCGAACGAACGATGACCCGACAGCAAACCGGAACGGAAAACGAGTATCGCATCGCCGTATACCCCGGAAGCTTCGATCCCGTCACGCTCGGCCATCTGGATATTATCCGCAGAGCGGCCAAGCAGTTCGACCGGCTGATCGTGGCCGTGCTTAACAATACGACGAAGACGCCGCTGTTCAGCGTGCAAGAGAGGAAGACGCTGCTGGCGGAAGTGACGAAGGATATGCCCAACGTGGAAATTGACAGTTTCCGCGATTTGCTCGTCCGCTATATGCGGTCGCGCCATGCGAAGGTCATTATCCGCGGCATTCGCTCGGTGACGGATTTCGAATACGAGCTGCAGATGGCCTCGACGAACCGTCAGCTCGACGAGAGCATCGAGACGGTGTTCATGATGACCAATCCGAAGTATTCTTATCTCAGCTCGAGCATCGTCAAAGAAATCGCCAAGTTCCACGGACCCGTGCACGATCTTGTGCCGCCCGTCGTGGAGACGGAGCTGAAGGGGAAATACGACACGCCGGACGGAGCGTCAGCCAAGTGATCGGCTCGGAACGGAAAAAGGAGCTGTCCCCGACAAGGGGAAGCTCCTTTCTAGGTTCCGGGCTTGCCCGGCTTATCCTTTCCGGATGGCGCTTTCGGCCGGATCAGCGCGGCAATCAGCGCCAGAAGAAGGAAAACGCCGAAGCTGGCGAGCGCCACCGTCACGTTCTCGGAGAGATGGCTCCAGCCGCTTGGCAGCACGCCCGAGGAAGCCGACCAGGCTTCGGGGTTGGCGGAAGGGATGGGCCAGCGATCGGCCAGCCGCATTTTGACCGGTTCGGCCAGGAAGAGCTTCGCCAGCAGATACACGATCAGCAAAGCGGCGGCTGAGTGAAGCAGGCGGGAAGAGATGATCCTCAGCCAAGGAAAAGGCTTGTTCAGTCCGAAGGCCGCTCTGGCTTGAAGCAGGCCGCTCCAGCCGGTCCAGGCGAGAGCGGCGGCAAGCAGGGCGCAGGCTTGCGCCGGATCGGAGGCGAATAAGGCGGATTGGCTGCTCTCGTACGCGCCGAGATGAAGTTCGTACAGGCCGGGAAACTGGAGCCAGAGATCGTTGCCGGGAACAAACAGCTGAAGCAGGCGAACGACGACCGCGCTCATCATCATCAGGCCGCCGATCGTCATGAGCGTGCCGACGGCGCCCGTCACGGAGTCGGCGAGCAGCTTGCCGAGGGGGCGTCCGTCTTCCTTACGGGCGTCGGCCGCCGCGCGGACGGCGCGAATCAAGAGCGCCCGAGACTGCGTCATCGGGATAGCCGGCACTCGCGGACCGCGCGGTTTGGCGATGCGAGACCAGACGATGCCCGACAGGATCGCCGAGAGCCACAGCCCGAGCGCGATCGCCCAACCGAGTGCGGGAGAATGTAAAAAGCCGAAGCCGACGACTAGCACGATGAGGAACGGATTGGGGACGTGGGAGACGAGCAGCACGGTGTCGACGTCCTCGTCCCGGATCATGCCATTGTCCCGCAGCCGGGCGGTCTCCTTCGCTCCCGCGGGGATGCCGGCGGACCAGCCGAAGGAGATCGCCCAGCCCGCCGCTCCCGGCAGCCGGAACAGTCCGCGAGTGAGGGGCTCGGCCAGCGCGGCCAAGCCGTGCAGCAAGCCCGAAGCGGCGAGCAGCTCGGCGAGCATAAGCGGAGGGAGCAGGCCGGGAAAGACGTTCTGCCACCAGATCTGCAGACCGGACAAAGACGCGCGGAAAGCTTCTCCAGGGGAGTGGACGATTCCGGCTACGACGAACATGGAGGCGGCGCCCAGCAGCAGGGAGAGGAAAATCGCGCGTTTGCTATTCGATGGACTGGCCTTGGCCACAGTTTATCGCCTCCCGAGCGTGCAGAGATCATCGCATGTACGTTCAATAAAGTCCGCTTCGTGATCAAAATCGGACTTTTTGAACTACCGTTGAGATGAGGTTCAAAAAGTCCGGTTTTCAGCACCAAGGCTGGTCGTTCGCCTGGAGGCGAACTGCTCGCCCATGCATCCAGGAAGATTGGATGAAGCTAGGAAGTGAGGAAGCGATCGCTTAATGTAGGAGAACCTACATGAGTACCGGAAGGTCCGGCTGAATTCAAGATTCGACGTCGAACCCGCTTCCTTGAGTCTGCTTCGTGATCAAAATCGGACTTTTTGAACTTCCTCTAATGTGTACGTCTCGGGTGGACGGGTTAGACCTCCTTGTCCTGCAACCGAAGGGGAGAAAGGGTGAAGTCGCGCAAGGCGTCGCTTGGTTTGGCGCCGCGGAAGGCGAGGGAGTATACGCCGGTCGCTTGCGCTTCCATCGCCAAGTACGGGGAATCGTGCTTGGCGGCGGAGGAGACGACCGGCACCTTCGCTCTCCGGCGCATGTCGCGGAGAAGGCACCGGCCCCGCTCGGTAAAGCCGAGCACCCGCACGTAGTCGACGCCGGCAGCAAGCCGCTCCGGGGTCAGCAGTTCCTTGCGGTGGCCGAGCAGGACGCGCAGCAGCGTTCGCTGCAGCTTCGTGCGGGTGTAGCGTTTCGTCTTTAGAGACTGCAGCAGGGCGGCAACGGAATATTCGGGCAGCTCGGTCAGAATGCCGCGAATGCGGTGCTCCAGCCCTTCGCTTACTTCGGCGAACTCCGCCAATCCGTTCGCGGTCTGGCGATGCAGCTCGTGGAACAGCGGCCTGGCGAAGCTCTCCCAATGAATCGGCGCGCGACCGGCTTCCGTCTCTCGGCGCAAGATGTCCAGAGTGGACGCGGGCACATACGCCGCCAACTGATCCAGAGAGCCGGATTCGCCGAGCAGCAGCTTGCGCAGCGCGGTCGCGCTGGCGATCTTGGCGTCGGTAATGTCGGTTTGCCCGTAGCCGGACTTCTCGCGGCGCAGCGTGCAGGGCTTGATGGCGCTGCCGAGCTTGCGCAGCGCGATTAAATAATGCAGTCCCAGCGTATGATTAGGCTGGGAGAGCGAATAGGCGTGCTCGGCCATGCCGCGCTCGCGCAAATAAGCTTCGGCCGCGGAGGTGAACGCCGACGGATAGGGCTGCCCGGCCCTGAGCCTCTCCGCAAGCAAAGGGGCGAACGCTTCGGGCTCTTCCGTCAGCAGGGAGGCCAGCTCCAGAAGGGACTCCAGTTCACCGCTCTCGCTGCCGAAGCACAGGGAGTCCACGACGCCCGACGCATCCAGAACGGAGACGGCCCCATAGGCGAACCATTGGGCCGGCTGCGAGCTGTAAGCGACGGGAAGTTCCAGCACGAGGTCGCAGCCGGCGCGAAGAGCCATCTCCGTCCGGGCCCATTTGTCCGCCAATGCCGGTTCGCCCCGCTGCAGGAAGTTGCCGCTCATGACGGCGACGACGTTTTCCGCGCGCGTTATTTTCTTCGATTGCTGTAAATGATAGAGATGACCGTTGTGCAACGGGTTGTATTCTACGATGACGCCGACCGTGGACATGACCGTCTCCTTACAAGGTCGTTCGGTGCCGGAAACGGACCTTCGAACGCGCCTTCATGCGTATTTTCCACAATATAGCATGAGCAAGCGCCAAAGAGAAGCGGAGGAGGACGAAATATCGGCACGCGATCGTAAAAGGCGGATGGTACGAGTTAGGGGAGCGGAATAACGGACGGATCGAGTGTATGAAGCGAATCCGGATCGGGCAAGGTGTTCGACAGTCCAGGCAAAGTCGCAGAAATTGTTGACAAGTGAATAGGAATCTCGATATAATAAATTTTGTTTGTTTGGAGTGATCTAATTGTTGCTTAAAGTGCAAGAGCTGGCATCCCGGCAGCAACCGGTAAGCCTGAGAGGAACTCTGGACTTGGCGGAATTGTTCCGGAATCATCCGGAGTACAACCCGCTCTCTCCGCTGGAATACGAACTGACGGCGAACGCCGCCGACGATCTGATTATCGTCAAGGGCCGGATGAGCTGCGACGTGCGCATGCAATGTTCGCGCTGTTTGGAGCCTGTCGAAGAGAAGATCGAGGTTCCTTTCGAGGAGCAGTTTCGCATTGTTGCGGAAGAGGAAGAAGAAGCAAGCGAAGACGTCGAAGAAGCCGTACCGGTAACGGAAGAGCGGATCGACCTGGCTCCTTACGTCATGGAGGAGTTCGTCGTCCAATTGCCCTACGCGCCCCTGTGCAGCGAAGACTGCAAAGGGCTGTGCCCCGAGTGCGGGACAAACCTGAACGAACAATCGTGCGGTTGCAATACGGAGAAGATCGATCCCCGTATGGCTGCGCTTCAGGATTGGTTTAAATCTCAGAAAGAGTAAGCCAGGCGCAAGTCGTCGAAGCTTGTTCCGACTGATAAGGAGGTGGCAGCATGGCAGTCCCTTTCGCGAAAACATCGAAAGCCCGCAAACACAAACGCCGGACCCACTTTAAACTGGTCGTTCCCGGTATGGTGAAATGCGATCAATGTGGAGAATTGAAAGTGTCGCACCGCGTATGTAAAGTGTGCGGTACGTACAAGTCCCGTGAAATTATCAAGCAATAAGCTTGAACGCGTCTGGAATCACGACGGGCAAGCGCTTCGGTCGGCAACGATCGGCTTAGCGTAACTTGCGGTCGTTGCATGCCGGCGCGTTTTTCTTTATACTCGTATTGGCACCAGGTATTAGAATGAGAGTTCAAAAAATGATCGACAAACGGCGTGGATCGAGCGAACAGGATCGAGCGCAGAAGGGAGTGGAGAGGCGTGGAGCGGCTTCCTAAAAGACAGCGCCATCAACAGCTCAGCAAGCTGTTGGAAGAGAACCCTTTTCTTACTGACCGGGAGTTGACCCGCCTGCTTAAAGTGAGCATTCAAACGATCCGCCTGGATCGGTTGGAGCTGGCCATTCCCGAGCTGAGGGAACGATTGAAGCTGATGGCGGAACGGTCTTACGATTCCGTTCGTTCTTTGCCTTTGCACGAAGTTATCGGCGATATTCTCGACCTGCAGCTCGACAAGAGCGGCATCTCGCTGTTCGAGATCTCGGAGGAGCACGTCTTTTCCCGTTCCGGCATCGCCCGGGGACATCACGTCTTCGCGCAAGCCAACTCGCTCGCGGTGGCGGTCATCAACGACGAGATCGCGCTGACGGCTTCGGCGGACATTCGGTTCATCCGGCCCGCGCGGCTCGGTGAGAAATGCATCGCCAAAGCGTTCGTCCGATCGAGCGGCGGGCAAAAAGGGAAAGCTAAAGTCGAAGTGTTTACATATGTCGGCGACGAAATGGTGTTCCAAGGGAACTTTATTATTTACAGATCCGCCGGCGAATAGGTAGGTAGATAGGTGAGTTCAAATTGAGGTTCAAAATCGGACTTTTTGAACAGCCTCTGACAGCGACATCGTAAAGGAGTTGTACATCATGCGGATTGCCATAGATGCGATGGGGGGCGACCATGCGCCGCAGGCCCAGGTCGAGAGCGCCCTGGCCGCCGCTGCCGAATGGCCGGATATCCATCTTGTGCTGGTCGGCGATCCGGATGCGATTCGCCCTCATCTCGGCGGCGCTCTTCCGGACAACGTGTCTATAGAACCCGCCGCCGAGGTTATCGGGAGCGACGACGAGCCGGTTAGAGCGGTGCGCCGCAAAACGGATTCGTCGATGGTAGTGGCGGGACGGATGGTCAAAGAAGGCCGCGCGGACGCGATGATCTCATGCGGCAATACCGGCGCTTTGATGGCTGCCGGCCTGCTCGTCGTCGGAAGGATGCAGGGCATCGAACGTCCGGGCTTGGCCGCGATTTTCCCGACGCTCGACAACAATGGACTGCTTGCGCTCGACATGGGCGCGAACATGGACGCGAAGCCGGAGCATCTGCTCCAGTACGCGCTTATGGGCAGCCTGTATCGCAGCAAGGTTCACGGCATCGACAAGCCGCGCGTCGGACTGCTTAACGTCGGTACCGAAGCGGCCAAAGGCAACGAAGTGACGAAAGCGGCTTACGCCCTGCTGGAGAACGCCCCGATCCACTTCGTCGGCAATGTCGAAGCTCGGGACGTGCTCGAAGGCGTGTGCGACGTCATTATATGCGACGGATTTTCGGGCAATATTTTGCTGAAGGCGATCGAAGGGGCGGCGCAGTCGATCTTTAAGCTGCTCCGAGAGGAACTGACCGCGTCCTTCAAGACGAAGCTGGCCGCCGCGGCGCTTAAGCCGAGCTTCCGTCGAATCCGCACCCGGATGGACTACAACGAATACAACGGCGCGCCTCTGCTCGGCATTAACGGCCTGGTCGTCAAAGGGCACGGGTCGTCCAACGCGAGCGCAATGAAAACGGCGATCCGCCAGACGCGCACGGCGATAAGCAACCGATTGATCGCGTCTTTGGCGGACGAATTCAGCGGAAAGTGAGAGAGTGCAATGAATGGAGTATCCGTAGGCATTCTCGGGACGGGCAAATACGTTCCCGAGCGCCGGTTAACGAATGCTGAGCTGGAACGGACGGTCGAGACGAACGATGAATGGATCGTGACGCGCACCGGCATCCGGGAGCGCCGTATCGCCGCTCCGGAGCAGGCGACGTCGGATCTCGCTTACGAAGCTTCCTTGCAGGCGCTGAGCGCGGCCGGAATTACGGCTGAGGAGCTCGACCTGATCATCGTGGCGACGATTACGCCGGACATGTTTTTCCCTTCGACGGCCTGCTTGCTCCAGGAGAAGCTCGGAGCCAAGAAGGCTGCGGCGTTTGACCTGTCGGCGGCTTGCTCGGGCTTTATTTATGGTCTGGCGAACGCGACCGGATTTATTTCTACGGGGATGTACAAGCACGTGCTCGTCGTCGGGGCGGAATGTTTGTCCCGCATTACCGATTACGAAGACCGCAATACGTGCATCCTGTTCGGAGACGGAGCGGGCGCAGTCGTGCTTGGACCGTTGTCCGGGGACCGGGGCTTCAAGTCGTTTAAGCTCGGGGCGGACGGCGCCGGCGGAGAGCTGCTCCGCATTCGCGGCGGCGGATCGCGGTGTCCGTCCAGCGGCGAGACGCTTGCGGACCGGAGCCATTTCATCGAGATGAACGGGCGCGACGTGTTCAAGTTCGCCGTCCGGGTTATGGGCAGCGCGGCCGAAGAGGCGCTTGCCGCGGCAGGCTACGGGAAAGCGGACATCGACTTGCTTATTCCGCACCAAGCCAACATTCGCATTATTCAATCGGCATTGGAAAGATTGGACTTATCCGAAGACAAGGCGATGATCAATCTGGACCGGTACGGCAACGTGTCGGCGGCTTCAATCCCTCTCGCGCTGGCGGAGGCGGTCGAGGAAGGCCGCGTCAAGGAAGGCGACACGCTCGTGCTGGTCGGCTTCGGCGGCGGCTTGACTTGGGGAGCGGCCGTGCTGAACTGGTAGAGGAGGAATCGAGTTGGGTAAAATCGCATTCGTGTTTCCCGGCCAAGGCGCGCAAGCGGTCGGCATGGGGAAGGACGCCTATGAGAGCAGCGCCGCCGCGAAGGCGATCTACGACAAGGCGGACGAGGCGCTCGGCTATTCGATATCGAAGCTGAGCTTCGAGGGGCCGGAGGAAGAGCTGCGCCAGACGGCGAACACGCAGCCTGCGCTGCTGGCCACCAGCGTCGCTCTGCTGGAAGTGTATAAGGAGCAAGGATTGAAACCGGATTACGTCGCCGGTCATTCCCTTGGCGAGTACAGCGCTCTCGTAGCCGCGGGTGTGCTCGAATTCGCGGACGCGGTTAAGTTGGTTCGCGCTCGCGGACAGTTTATGGAGCAGGCGGTACCCGGAGGTCAGGGCGCGATGGCGGCCGTCCTCGGGGCGGAACGGGCGGCGCTGCAAGCGCTCTGCTCGGAGATTACGGCAGCGGGAACGGTCGTGGAATTGGCGAACGTCAACTGCCCGGGCCAGATCGTCGTATCCGGCTCCGCGGCCGGCGTCGCAGCAGTCGTGGAGAGGGGCAAGGAGGCGGGAGCCAAGCGGGTCATTCCGCTTGAAGTGAGCGGCCCGTTCCACTCTTCCTTGATGCAGCCCGCTGCGGACAAGCTGGCGGAAGCGCTGGCGCAAGCGGAATTCCGCGACGCGTCGGTGCCGGTCGTTGCGAATGTGCACGCCAGACCGGTTACCTCCGGGGCGGAGCTTCGCGAGCTGCTTGTCAAGCAAATCGTGTCGCCCGTACAATGGGAGGACACGATCGCGTACCTGATCGGGGAAGGCGTCGACACGTTCGTGGAGATCGGCTCCGGAACGGTGCTGGCCGGCCTGATCAAGAAGATCGACAAGTCTGTGCGGATCGTATCGGTGAACAGCGCGGCGGCGGCAAGCGCCGCCGCGGAATAAGCGCCGATCCGGGCGACAATGGCAGAGAGGTGAACAGGCAATGGCGATGTGGGATTTGCAAGGCAAGAGCGCCCTGGTGACGGGCGCGTCGCGGGGAATCGGCCGGGCGATCGCGATCGCTCTGGCGGAAGCCGGAGCCGACGTGGCGGTGAACTATTCCGGCAGCGAAGCGGCGGCGGCCGAGACGGTCAAAGCGATCGAAGCGCTCGGACGCAAGGCGATCATGGTCAAGGCGAACGTCGGCAAGGCCGCGGAGTTCGACGAACTGGTGACGGCTTCGCTCGAAGCTTTCGGCAAGCTGGACATTCTCGTGAATAATGCCGGCATTACTCGTGATAATCTAATTATGCGAATGAAGGAAGCCGAGTTCGACGAAGTCATCGAGACGAACCTGAAGGGCGTGTTCAACGGCATCAAAGCGGTGACCCGTCCGATGATGAAGCAGCGCTTCGGCCGCATCATCAACATCTCGTCCGTGGTCGGCGTGCTCGGCAACGCGGGACAAGCCAACTACGTCGCGGCCAAGGCCGGCGTCATCGGCTTGACGAAGTCCGCGGCCAGGGAGCTTGCTTCCAGGGGCATCACCGTCAATGCGGTCGCTCCCGGCTTTATCGAATCGGATATGACCGACAAGCTTCCCGCGGAATACCGCGACAAGCTGCTCGGTGAAATTCCGATGGGCCGAATGGGCCGTCCCGAAGATATCGCTTCCATCGTCGTCTACTTGGCGTCGGACGCGGCATCCTACATGACGGGCCAGACGGTTCACGTCGACGGCGGCATGTACATGTAATACCGCCGGCCGAAGCGGCGTCGCTTGCCTCGCGGCTAGAGCGGCGTCTCCGGGGCCGGCCGGACTCATGCAAGGCCTCTATGGCTTTTTGTCCATGATTCACGTATAATACGTTAAGGGAGGTGAACCGGATGTCCGATGTACTGGATCGCGTAAAACGCATCGTTATCGAACGCCTGGGTGTAGAAGAGGCAGAGGTAACACCCGAAGCATCTTTCAAAGACGACTTGGGCGCTGACTCTCTGGATGTTGTAGAACTCGTTATGGAGCTCGAAGACGAATTCGATTTGGAGATTTCCGACGAGGATGCAGAGAAGATCACAACGGTGGGAGAAGTCGTTAAATACATACAATCTCATGCGTAATGATCGACGGGTCCCGTTATTGCGACGGGACTTCTGTATATTCTAAACGCCGATTCGCGCCGAGCGCGCGACGGATGATATAGCCTGAAGAGGTGAATAGGTTTTGACACAGCGCGTCGTTGTTACAGGAATGGGGGTCGTCACGTCCCTCGGCACCGACTTGCCTACGTTCTGGAGCAACTTGCTCGACGGCAAATCAGGAGTCAGTCAGATCGAAGCTTTCGATACGACGGAATATACAACCAAGATTGCAGCAGAAATCAAGGATTTCGATCCTAGCCTATATAATATCGATAAGAAAGAAGCCCGGAAGATGGACCGGTTCGTGCAGTTCGGCGTGGCCGCGAGCAAGCTCGCGATCGAAGACGCGGGACTGGCAATCGGTGAAAATGCCGACCCCGAGCGGGTTGGCGTCATCGTCGGCTCCGGAATCGGCGGACTGGGCACTTGGGAAGAGCAGCATACGACGTTGATGGAGAAAGGTCCGCGCCGGGTGAGCCCGTTCTTCATCCCGATGATGATCGCGAACATGGCCAGCGGCCAAATCTCGATGATCACGGGCGCCAAAGGACCGAACACCGCGGCCGTATCCGCTTGCGCCACCGGGACGCACTCGATCGGCGACAGCTTTAAGACGATTCAGCGCGGCGACGCCGACGTCATGATCTGCGGAGGCGCGGAAGCGACGATCCGTCCGATCGGCATGGCCGGTTTCTGCGCGATGAGGGCGATGAGCACCCGCAACGACGAACCCGAGAAGGCGAGCCGTCCGTTTGACGTCGACCGCGACGGGTTTGTCATGGGGGAAGGCTCGGGCGTGCTCATTCTCGAATCGCTCGAACATGCCAGAGCCAGAGGAGCCCGGATCTATGCCGAGGTGATCGGTTACGGCATGAGCGGCGACGCTTATCATATGACGGATCCGGATCCGGACGGAGCGGCGCGCTGCATGAAGAAAGCGATCAAGGACGCGGGGATCGATCCCGAGTCGATTCAATACATTAATGCGCACGGCACGTCGACGGGAGCGGGCGACAAGTCCGAGACGACGGCGATCAAGAAGACGTTCGGCGACCATGCTTACAAGCTGGCCGTCAGCTCGACGAAGTCGATGACCGGGCATCTGCTCGGCGCGGCGGGCGGCGTGGAAGCGGTTATTCTCGGATTGACGCTGAAGAACGGCGTCATTGCTCCGACGATTAACCTGGACCAGCCCGATCCGGAATGCGATCTGGATTATGTGCCGAACGAGCCGCGCAATGCGGACGTTCAAGTGGCGCTGTCCAATTCGTTCGGCTTCGGGGGACATAACGCCACGATCATCATGCGTAAGTTCGAAGATTAATGTAATCCATTTGAAGATAAGCAAGTTCAAAAAGTGCGCGTGAACGTCGACGCAGGCGGCATTAGCCGTCTGCGTCGGTTGTGTATGAGGCGCGATCGAGGTGACGGTTCATGAAGGACGGATTTCAACGATTGCAGCAGCGCATCGCTTTGACCTTCCGCAATCCCGCGCTGTTGAAGCAGGCGTTTACGCATACTTCGTATGTGAACGAGCAGCGCGGCGCGCGCATTCCGGACAACGAGAGGCTGGAGTTTCTGGGAGACGCCGTGCTGCAGCTTACCGTGTCCGAATATTTATACCGGCTCTATCCGGATTCTCCGGAGGGGGAATTGACCCGTCTGCGGGCGAGCATCGTCTGCGAGCCGTCGCTTGTCCGTTTTGCCGAGGCGCTCGAATTCGGGCAGGTCGTGCTGCTCGGCAAAGGGGAGGAGCAGACGGGAGGGCGTACCCGACCGTCGCTGCTGGCGGACGCTTTCGAAGCGTTCCTGGGAGCGCTGTATTTGGATCAAGGGCTGGAAGCCGTGCGGGCGTTCCTGGAGCGGCACATGTTCGCGAAGCTGCCCCGGAACGGCCAAGCGCCGATGAAGGACTACAAAACGGAGCTTCAGGAGAAAATCCAGCAGTTGTCCATGGGCGCTCTCGACTATCGCATCGTCGAGGAGAAAGGACCCGCCCACGATAAGGAATTTATCGCCGTTGTCGGGGTAGGTGATCGGCAGCTGGGCAAAGGGATCGGACGTTCGAAGAAGGAAGCGGAGCAGCAAGCCGCTTCCCAAGCGTTGGCGTCGTTTGCGAAACAGGATTCAAGATGACCTACCGACTCGAGAGGAGAAACTGTCCTTATGTTTTTGAAAAGAATCGAGCTGACTGGGTTTAAGTCGTTCGCGGACCGCACCGAACTCGAATTCGTTCGCGGCATTACCGCCGTCGTCGGGCCGAACGGAAGCGGCAAGAGCAACATCTCCGACGGCATCCGCTGGGTGCTCGGGGAACAGAGCGCCAAGTCGCTGCGCGGCGGCAACATGCAGGATATTATTTTCGCGGGCAGCGACTCCCGCAAGGCAGTCAATTTCGGCGAAGTGTCGCTTACCTTGGACAACATGGACAAGGCGCTGCCGCTTGATTTCAGTGAAGTCACGGTCACCCGCCGCGTCCACCGCAACGGGGAGAGCGAATACCTGATCAATAAGCAGCCTTGCCGGCTGAAGGATATAACCGAGCTGTTCATGGATACCGGGATCGGCCGGGAAGCGTATTCGATTATCGGACAAGGCCGGATCGAAGAGATTTTGAGTACGCGTTCGGAAGACCGCCGGGGGATTTTCGAGGAAGCTTCGGGCATCGTGAAATACAAGAGCCGGAAGAAGGAAGCCCAGAAGAAGCTGGAGGACACCGAGAACAACCTGCTGCGGATTCACGATCTCGTCAGCGAGTTGAACGGCCAGATCGAGCCGCTAAGAGACCAGGCGGCCAAAGCCGAAATGTACAAGACGCTTAAGGAAGAATTGAAGAGCAAAGAAATCGCGCTGTACGTTCATCAGATCGAAGGCGTTCACGCTTCGTGGACGCAGACGAGCGAGCGGCTGAGCGCTCTTCGCGAGGAGCAGACGGGCTTGTCGACTTTCGTGAGCAAGCACGACGCGCTTCTGGAGGAAGAGCGGCTGACGCTCGCGCAGCTCGAGGAACTGCTCGAGAAGCTGCAGGACGAGCTTCTGCACTGCAGCGAAGAGACGGAGAAAACCGAAGGCTACGTCGAGCTGTTGAACGAGCGCCGCGGCCATCTGGAGCGCACGCGCGACGGACTGCGGCAATCGCTCGCTTCCGCTGAGGAGCGTTATGCCCTCTCGACGGAGGAAGCTCAGAAGCTGCAGGCGAAGCGCAGCGAGCTCGACGCCGAGCTTGCAACGTCGCTGGCGAAGCTGGCGGAGGAAGAGGACCGGTTGGCGCTGGCCGACGGCAGCACCGAAGTCGAGGAGCGGCTGAAGGCCGAGCTGTTCGATACGCTGAACGCGATGGCGCAGGCGCGCAACGATATTCGCTACGGCGAAGGTCAGCGCGAGGTGCTGGAGCGGCGGATGGCGCGGATCGCGGAAGAGGAAGCGAAATGGCGCGAGCAGTTCGAGGCGCTCGGAGCCAAGCGGGAGCGGCTGGAGCAGAAGCTCGCCGAAGTAACCCGCACGCTGCATGAAGTTCGCGACCGCTACGTGGCCGAGGGCGCCAGATCTTCGGAGGTTCAGCGCAAGCTGGAGGAAGCCCAGGTGTCGGTGCGGCGGCACGAGCAGCGCAGAGAAGCGCTCGTCTCGCGGCGGGATACGATCAAGGAGCTGCAGAACGACTATGACGGCTTCCAGCACGGCGTTCGCGAAGTGCTGAAAGCGTCCAAGCGCGGTTCGCTGCACGGCGTGCACGGCGCTGTCGCCGAGCTCGTCAGCGTACCCGGCCATCTGGAGACGGCGATCGAAACCGCGCTTGGCGCGGCGCTCCAGCATATCGTCATGGAGGACGAGAAGAGCTCGCGGGCGGCGATTGCCCACTTGAAGCAGCGTCAGTCCGGGCGGGCGACGTTCTTGCCGCTCGACGTTATCCGGGCGCGGTCGATTTCCGACGGCGACCGGCGGACGTTGGAGCAGGCGGAAGGCTTTATCGGCGTCGCGGCCGAGCTGGTCGGCTTCGAGCCGAAGTACGGGGCGATCGTCGGCAGCTTGCTCGGCAACGTGCTCATCTCGGAGACGCTGGAGCAGGCGAACCGCATTGCTTCCAGGTTGCAGTACCGTTACCGCGTCGTGACTCGCGACGGAGATGTCGTTAACGCGGGCGGTTCGATGACGGGGGGGAGTTTGCAGAAGAAGTCGGCCAATCTGCTCGGACGCCAACGGCAGCTCGAAGAGCTGGAGCGCGAGATCGCGGAGGCGGAGAAGGCTCGCGAGAACGCGCGGGCTGCGGTAGACGACTTGAAGAAGGAATTGGCCCAGGTTGCGCAAAACATCGAGCAGCTCCGCGGCCAGGGAGAGCAGGAGCGTCTGCGGGAGCAGCAGGTATCTGCAGAAAGCGCCCAGTTCGAGCAGGAGGAGCGGCTGCTGGAAGAGCAGCGTGCCGCGACGGACGGCGAGAAAGCGGCTTTCGCCGCGGAGGCGGGAGCGCTGGCCGCGAGCAAGGAAGAGGCCGAGAAGCGGTTGGCCGAGCTGACGAGCGAAGAGCAGCGCATTCAGGAGCGGATACGAGAAGCGGAGGAACTGCGCCGCAAGAGCGCATCCGCGAAGGAAGAGCTGCAGGCTGCGCTGACCGAACTCAAGGTCGCGATCGCGCGGATGGAGCAGGATCGCGCTTCGCTGGACGAGCAGCTAGGCCGCCACAAGTCGGACTTGGGTCGCCTGACGGGCGAGATCAAGCAGTTCAGAGAGTCTCTTGAGCATAACGAAGCGGAGGCGGAGCGAACGCTGCAGGATTCGGTCGAGCAGCGGGAGAAGCTTAACGATCTGCGCATCCGCAAGAAGCAGCTGACCGAGAACCTCGAGTTCAAGCGAGCCGATCGCGCTGAGAAGCAGCGGGAGCTGGAGCGCAAGGAAGGCGAGACGAAGGACCAGCGCGCGAAGCTGCGAAACGTTGACGAGAGCTTGAGGCAGGCGGAGATCGCCGTCAACCGGATGGACGTGGAGCTGGACAACCTGCTTCGGAAGCTGACGGAGGAGTACGAGATCGGCTTCGAGCTGGCGAAGGAGCGCTATCCGATTCCGGAAGACGTCGTCGGCACCCAGAACGAGGTCCGCGACATGAAGCGCAAAATTTCGTCGCTTGGGGACGTGAATCTCGGCGCCATCGAGGAGTTCAAGCGCGTATCGGAGCGCTACGACTTCCTGGCGGCTCAGGAGAACGACCTGATCGAGGCGAAGACGAAGCTGCACGGCATTATCCGCGAGATGGACGAGGAGATGTCCAAGCGGTTCCGCACGACGTTCGAGGAGATTCGCAAGCATTTCGTCGTCGTCTTCTCGCGCATGTTCGGCGGCGGCCGCGCGGATCTGATCATGGCCGAGCCGGACAAGCCGCTCGACACGGGCATCGACATCGTCGCGCAGCCTCCGGGCAAGAAGCTGACGAACCTGCAGCTTCTGTCTGGGGGAGAGCGGGCGCTGACCGCGATCGCGCTGTTGTTCGCGATTCTGCACGTCAAGCCTGTGCCGTTCTGCGTGCTGGACGAGGTCGAAGCGGCATTGGACGAGGCGAACGTGGCTCGTTACGCGCAGTACATGCGCGAGTTTTCGGATTCGACGCAGTTTATCGTCGTTACGCACCGCAAAGGCACGATGGAGGAAGCCGACGTGCTGTACGGGGTGACGATGGAGGAAGGCGGCGTATCGAAGCTCGTATCGGTTCGTCTGGAAGAAACGGACGACATGATCGCAACGGCTTAGGGCCGACGATGGGGCGTTCGTTACGTAAGTCTGGCGGGGCTGGCAAGCTTAACGGTCTCGCGGACCGCTATCGCAGGCAAATGAGTCGGTAGATGGTGATTAACGGCCCGCCAGACCGTAAGCTGAGGCTAGAGCGGGATGTTCGGCGGAATAGCGGTCTGCCAGACCGTTAGCCGGGGCTAGAGCGGGGTGTTCGGCGGAATAACGGTCAGCCAGACCGTTAAGCCGGGGCTAGAGCGGGATGTTCGGCGGAATAACAGTCTGCCAGACCGTTAGCCGGGGCTAGAGTGGGATGTTCGGCGGAATAGCGGTCTGTCAGACTGTTAACAGGGGTTAGAGCGGGATTGTTGGCGAAGTAACGGTCTGTGAGACCGTTGGCTGCAAACGCCGTGCTCATCGGCGCAAACGCGACAGGGTTGGAGGAACGAGAATGGGTTTTTTCAAAAGATTAAAGGAAACGATCGCGTCCAAGACGGAGGCGGTAACAAGCAAATTCCGCGACGGTCTGGCGAAGACGCGCGACGCGCTCGTGGGCAAGGTTGGCGAGCTGTTCAGCCGTCGGAAAAAGATCGATGAGGAGTTTTTCGAAGAGCTCGAAGAAATTCTGATCGGAGCCGACGTTGGCGTAAACACGGTCATGGCGTTGATCGACGAACTGCGCGACGAGGTGAAGAAGCGTAAGATCGAAGAGCCGGCCGAGCTGCAGCCGATTTTGTCCGAGAAGCTCGTGGAGATGCTGCGAGGCTCCGGCGACGAGGTCGGGCTGAAGGAGAACCCGAACGGCATTACGGTTATTCTGTTCGTCGGCGTCAACGGAGTCGGGAAGACAACGACGATCGGCAAGCTCGCCTGGCGCTACAAGCAGCAGGGCAAGAGCGTGCTGCTCGCCGCGGGCGACACGTTCCGCGCGGGCGCGATCGAGCAGCTCGAAGTGTGGGGCGGACGCGTCGGAGTGGACGTCGTCAAGCAGGGCTCGGGGGCGGATCCGGCGGCGGTCATGTTCGACGCGGTGCAGGAGGCGAAGCGGCGCAATGTCGACGTGCTGATCTGCGATACGGCCGGCCGCCTGCAGAACAAGCATAATCTGATGGAGGAGCTGGCGAAGATCCACCGCGTCATTCAGCGGGAAATTCCGAGCGCTCCGCATGAGACGCTGCTCGTGCTGGACGGCACGACCGGGCAGAACGCGCTGCAGCAGGCGAAGCTGTTCGGCGAGAAGAGCGGCGTGACCGGACTCGTGCTGACGAAGCTGGACGGCACGGCCAAGGGCGGCATCGTCATCGCGATCCGCAACGAGCTGGAGCTGCCGGTCAAGTTCGTCGGCCTTGGCGAGAAGATGGACGACTTGCAGGAGTTCGACGCCGACCAGTTCGTCCACGCCCTGTTCGCGGGCATGTCCGGGACTGAGGAGTCGGAAGGCGAAAATCAACCG
The DNA here is from genome assembly GCF_003001675.1 of Cohnella sp. SGD-V74. Taxonomy (GTDB): domain Bacteria; phylum Bacillota; class Bacilli; order Paenibacillales; family Paenibacillaceae; genus Cohnella. The sequence goes on from NZ_PVYW01000033.1 coordinate 20,112, forward strand.
TAATCGTCGGAAACAGCGTGAATAGACAATAAGCTCGCGAAGCGTGGCTAATGTGCTGGAAGCAGCGATGGGCATACGAATAAGCTTGCGAGGTGTTACTAATTGCGTGACATAGTCATGAGTGCACGAATAAGCGAAGCGGCGAGAAGGATGTTAAGGTATTCACCTTGACATCCTGTTTTGTTTTCGTTATGATAGGCAATGTGATTAGGTTGTAAAGTGTTTTTCCTTGACACCGCAAGCGCGGAGATGCGGGACGAAACGAACGTCGGAATTCGCATCGCGTCGCATGGGAATAAGGGGGAGCAGCCATTGTGAACGGGGAGAACGCGCTCGAGAAGACGAACCGAATCAATGTGTTGTTTGATTTTTACGGACCTTTGTTAACCGACAAGCAGCAGACGTTTCTGAAATGTTATTTTCACGATGACTATACACTGGGCGAGATCGCCGCGGACTTCCGGATTAGCCGGCAGGCGGTGTACGAGCACTTGAAGCGTGCCGGGCAGGTGCTGGAGGAGTACGAAGCGAAGCTCGGACTCGCGGCAAGGCACAGCCGCCTGAACGCCGGAATCGACCTGCTGGAAGAGCAGATCGCCGGATTGCCGGCGGAATGGCGCCAGACGCTCTCCCGCACTGCGGCTTTGCTGAGAAGCGCGGAATGACGGAGTTCGTCGCGAAGGCGACCGTCGGACAGAAGATGAACAATAACCGTTCCGAAGGAGGGATGGGAAGATGGCATTCGAAGGATTGACAACCCGGCTGCAGAACGTATTCGGGAAACTGAAAGGCCGCGGCAAAGTTTCGGAGGACGACGTCAACGAAGCGATGCGCGAGGTGCGCCTCGCCTTGCTGGAAGCGGACGTGAACTTCAAGGTCGTCAAAGACTTCATCGCCAAGGTGAAGGAGCGCGCGACCGGGCAGGAAGTGCAGAAGAGCTTTACGCCCGCGATGGTGATCATCGACATCGTCAACAAGGAATTGACCGAGTTGATGGGCGGTACGCAGGAGAAGCTGGCGAAGGCGAACAAGCCTCCGACGGTCATCCTGATGGCCGGCCTCCAGGGCGCGGGTAAGACGACGCTGACGGGCAAGCTCGCGAAGCTGCTGCAGTCCCAGAACCATAAGCCGCTGCTCGTCGCGGGCGACATTTACCGTCCGGCGGCGATCAAGCAGCTCGAAGTGCTCGGCGGCCAGATCGGCGCTCCGGTGTTCTCTCTCGGAGACAAGATCAGTCCTGTCGAGATTGCGAAGCAAGGCGTACAGCTCGCGAAGGAGCAGGGCAACGACTACGTCCTGATCGATACGGCCGGTCGTCTCCAGATCGACGAAGAGCTGATGCAGGAGATCAAGGACATCCACTCCGCGGTCAAGCCCGACGAAGTGTTGCTCGTCGTCGATGCGATGACGGGGCAGGAAGCGGTCAACGTGGCCAAGAGCTTCCACGAGCAGCTCGCGCTGACCGGCGTCGTATTGACGAAGCTCGACGGCGATACGCGCGGCGGCGCGGCGCTGTCGGTCAAAGCGGTGACCGGCTGTCCGATCAAATTCGCCTCCACAGGCGAGAAGATTGACCAGCTCGAAGCGTTCCACCCGGATCGGATGGCTTCGCGGATTCTCGGCATGGGCGACATGCTGTCGCTGATCGAGAAGGCGCAGACGAACATGGACGCGGAGAAGGCGGCCGAGATGGAGCGCAAGATGCGCACGGCCGAGTTCACCTTCGACGATTTCCTCGAGCAGATGGAGCAGGTCCGCAAGCTCGGGCCGCTCGATCAACTGCTCGACATGCTTCCGGGCATGAGCAAGGTCAAGAACAATCCGAACTTCAAGATCGACGAGAAGCAGATCGCCCGCACGGAAGCGATCGCCAAGTCGATGACGAAGGCGGAGAAGCAGAAGCCGGACATCATCAACTACAGCCGGCGCAAGCGGATCGCCGCGGGAAGCGGCACGACGCTGGCCGATGTCAACCGGCTGCTCAGGCAGTTCGAGGACATGAAGAAGATGATGAAGCAGTTTTCCGGCATGATGGGCCCGAAAGGTCCGAAGGGCGGCATGAAGGCGCTCAAGGGCATGTTCGGAGGCAAAGGCAAAAACATGAAGTTCCCGTTCTAAGCGAACAGGATTCTCCATTCCTACTCTTGTCAAGGAGGTGAAAGTCACATGGCAGTTCGCATTCGTTTGAAACGGATCGGCGCTCACAAAGCACCGTTCTATCGCGTAGTCGTATCGGATTCCCGTTCCCCGCGCGATGGTCGTTTTATTGAAGAAATCGGCGTGTACAATCCGGTAGCTCAACCGGCTCAAGTACAAATCGACGAGGAAAAAGCGTTGAAATGGCTGCAAAACGGCGCGCAAGCTTCCGATACCGTTCGCAACCTGCTCAGCAAAGCCGGCGTTTTGAAGAAGTTCCACGAATCCAAGCTCCAGAAGTAATCCTGTCACTAAGGAGCTGCGGTGAAATTAACGATACTTGATTTCGATGCAGTCTCCAAGGAGCTGCGGCGAAATGAACGATCTTGATTTCAATGCAGTCTCTAACCGGAGGGCTGAGCCATGGAACAATTGATTCGGGTTATCGCCCGGGCGCTTGTGGATCATCCGGAAGACGTGCAGATTCAGGTCAGGGAAGACGCGAGAGGCCTGGTGTACGAGCTTTCCGTGCATCCCGACGATGTCGGCAAAGTTATCGGCAAGCAGGGACGCATCGCCAAGGCGCTGCGTACAGTAGTCTCTTCCGCCGCCGTGAAGGAGCGGAAGCGCGTCATCGTGGATATTGTCTCGGAATAATAGGCTAGGAGGCCGTACCGTGCATCAGCATGGTGCGGCCTTTTGCATAGCGTGGGGGCAGGTCCAGCATACGTGCAAGGAAAGCGCTCGGGCGGAGGTTCGTGATAGGCGCAAGCGCCGTTTGCGATCGCGGCAGCCGATGGGATATGATAAGATCAGAGGATTTTTGGCGCAGAATGGAAGGAGTTAGTTGCATGTCGGAAGGGCGTTTGCTTAACGTAGGGAAAATCGTCAACACGCATGGAATCAAGGGAGAGCTGAAGGTGTGGCCGCAGACGGACTTTCCGGAGGTGCGGTTCAAGGCGGGCAACCGGCTGCTGATGATTCCGCCGGAAGCCGGCAACCCGATTACGGTCGAGATCGTCTCGGCGCGCGAGCAGAAGAAGATGTACGTCGTGAAGATCAAAGGATTCGACAACATCAACGACGTGGAGAAATACAAGGGCTGGGAACTGAAGGTGCCCGAGGAAGATCGCGTGCCTCTCGAAGAAGGCGAATATTACGTCCGCGATATCGTCGGCTGCGAGGTGTTCACGGAGGAGGGCGAGCTGCTCGGCACCGTTACGGATACGTTGTCTCCGGGGGCGAATGACATTTGGGTCGTGAAAATGCCGAAGGGCAAGGAGCTGCTGCTGCCGGTCATCGACGACGTCGTGCTGGACGTCGACGTCGCCGCGCGCAAAATCAAAGTCCACCTGATGGAAGGGCTGCTCTAGCATGCGGATAGACGTACTTACGCTGTTCCCGGAAATGTTCGCGGGTGTATTCGGCTCGAGCATTCTGGGCAAGGCGCAGGACAAAGGAATCGTGTCGCTGAACACGCTTAATTTTCGCGATTTCGCCAACAATAAGCACAATACGGTCGACGATACCCCGTACGGGGGCGGAGGAGGCATGGTGCTCAAGGCTGAGCCGATCTTCGGCGCGGTCGAGCATGTGCTGGAGCGGCAGGCGGAAGACGGGGAAGAAGCGCGGAAGCCGCGCATTATTTTGATGTGTCCGCAGGGCCGGCCATTCACTCAGGAGATCGCTCGGGAGTTGTCCAAGGAGTCGCATCTGATCTTCATATGCGGCCATTACGAAGGCTACGACGAGCGCATTCGAGAGCATCTGGTGACGGACGAGCTGTCGGTCGGGGATTACGTGCTGACCGGCGGGGAGTTGCCCGCGATGGTCGTCACCGACGCCGTCGTCCGGCTGCTGCCGGGCGTGCTCGGCAACGAGCAGTCGGCTGTCACCGATTCGTTCAGCGACGGACTGCTGGAATATCCGCATTATACGCGGCCGGCGGAGTTCAGAGGCTGGAAGGTGCCGGACGCCCTGCTGTCCGGCCATCATGCCGAGATCGAGAAGTGGCGGAGACAGCAGTCGCTGGAGCGCACGCTGGCCCGCCGCCCCGAGCTGTTGGAACAGGCGGAGCTGACGGAGAAGGAGCGGACGTGGCTTAGGCAAGCTAGGGAAGCTGCGGCATCTCCGTCCGGCGACTGAAGGCAAGAATTCTTAGTCGCAGCGGTCGAAGACGGTCGCGGACGAGAGAGACGGACGAGGATACGGCATAACGAAAAAGCGGCAAAGACGGCACAGGGAACCGAATCCCAGAACCGTCTTTGCCGCTTTTTGAGTGATTCACAAAGTACACAATCCGCTATACTGAACCGCCTCCGATAAAATTCGATTTTGCGTCCAGAGGACGCCAAAGACGTTTTGGCTTGGAATGCCCAATGTGAAATGAGGATGTAGCAGAGATCCGGTGGCGGGTTGTATCGTTCTCTGCCTCTTTTGCCGGTATCCCGTCCAGTCAGGTTGTCTGCGCCACATTCTGAATACGTACGTAGTGCCTTTTCCGTTCTTTTGCCGCTATCCCGTCTAGTCAGGTTGGTCTTACATCCTCCATTTGTCGGTATCCCGACAGCTCAGAAATCTGGTTGTCGCGTTTAGCAACAAGCTGGCTATCTCGTCTCATTCAGTTGATCATCCTCACGGATGTAAATTAGTGTTCAGCAGCTTGCGGGGTATCCCAATGATTCAGTTAGAGCCGTGAGGCCGGAGTCAGTCTGTCAGATCGGGAAGGGTCCCTAGACTTCGTGAGTTCAGGATAGATGATTGTGGAAGAATGATGCAATCTGTGATCAACTGGACGTGACTTCAACTGATTCAAAGGGATAGCGGCAAAAGGCGTGAAAGGGAGGTGCGATGCTGAGGAGGACTGACGAAAGGGGATAGCGGCAAAAGGAGCAGAGAATGAATGGGGAGAGATAGAACGAACTGATGGAAAGGGATATCGGCAAAAAGGATGAAGAGGAGGTGCGATGCTGGGGAGATCTGACCGAAGGGGATAGCGACAAAAGAAGTGGAAAGCGGAACGGGAAGAAGCTGGCGGACTGACGGAAGGGGATAGCGTGGAACGGGAGAAAGGAGACAAGAGGGCTGCCTGGGATTCTATTGAAAATACACAATACAGCAATCGATTGCTTATTGATACTTACAGAAAAATCGATTGTTCCGGCAATAGATAAAGAAATCGATTGCTAAACGGAAAAATCCGGGTTATAATCGGGCTAATCATCAAAACGGGAGTGTGAACTTTGCAGAAGCCGACCACCATATACGACATCGCCAAGCGAATGAACATTTCCGCCGCGACGGTGTCCCGCGTGCTGAGCAACAGCAAGTATCCCGTGCGGGCCGAGCTGGCCAAGCGCATCCGGGAGACGGCGCGGGAGATGAATTACCATCCGAACAGCATCGGAAGGCAGCTGAAGACGAACAAGACGTCGACGATCGGAGTCATTATTCCGTCGATCACCAATCCGTTCTATTCCGCCGTCGTCTCGGGAATCGAGGAGGTGGCCAGCGAGAAAGGCTACCACGTGCTGCTCTGCAACTCGCAGCAAAGCCCGGAGCTGGAGATGAGCCATCTGACGACGCTGTTCGAGAAGCAGGTTAAAGGCGTAATCCTCTCTTCCGTCTCCGACGGCAACGAGGAACTGAAGAGCTACATGAAGAGCGGTCTGAAGGTCGTCTCCATCGACCAGACGATCGACGACTTCTCGGCTTTCCAGATCAACTTCGATTATCGCAAAGGGGGAAGAATCGGCACGCGCTACCTGATCGACCAAGGACACCGCGATATCGCCTATTTGACCGCTCCGCTCAGTCTGCCCAGCCGCAAGCAAATTTACCAGGGCTTCCTGGAGACGATGGAGGAGCACGGCTTGCCGGTCGGAGAAGACCGTTTGATCGTCTCCCGAGGCAAGCAGGAAGACGGAGAGCTGGCTTCCCAGACGATCGGCGAGTTCGAGAACGGCAAACGGCTGGCGGAGCGTCTGCTGCGCAAGAAGCCGTGGCCGACCGCAATCTTCGCTTGCAACGACATGACCGCGTTCGGCGTGCTGAACGAGCTGATGACCCAGGGCGTACGGTCGCCCGAGGACATCTCGGTTATCGGCTTCGACAATCTCGACTTCGCCGGCATCGTATCTCCGGCGCTGACGACGATCGAGCAGCCGAAATACGAGATGGGCCGAATGGCCTGCCGCATGCTGATGGAATGGATGGACAACGAAGTCAATCAACCGGGAGAGCTGATTTTGCAGCCCAGGCTGGTGGAGCGCAATTCCGTTCGCCGCCTTTAAGCAAGGAGGCGACGATCTTTTTACAGCAAACAGCAATCGATTACTATCGTTTATTTCAAGGAGTGAACAGCTTGCAAATCAACATCTTGAGCAATCCGGAAGAGCTTGGAGCCAGAGCGGCCGAGGCGGCCGCGGCTTGGCTGAACGCCTGCATCGAGAGCAAGGGAAAGGCCCGGCTCGTTCTGTCGACCGGCGCATCGCAGTTTCAATTTCTGGACAGCTTCGTTCGGCAGCCCGTCGACTGGCGGCTGGTGGAAATGTTCCATCTCGACGAATACATCGCCCTCCCGGCTGAGCATCCTGCCAGCTTCCGCCGGTATTTGCGAGAACGCTTCCTCTCCAAGGTGCCGATCGGCTACGCGCATCTGGTCGACGGAGAAGGCGAGCCGGAGGCGGTCATCGCGAAGCTGGAAGCGGAAGCTGCCAAAGCGCCGTTCGATCTCGGGTTGATCGGCATCGGCGAGAACGCGCATATCGCCTTTAACGACCCGCCGGCGGATTTTCAAGCGGGGCAGACGTACAAGATCGTCGCTTTGGACGAAGCGTGCAAGCGCCAGCAGGTTCGAGAGGGGTGGTTCGGTTCGTTGGAGGAGGTGCCGGAACAAGCGATCACGATGACGGTAAGCGCCATTATGAGCTGTCGGAAAATCATTTCCTGCGTTCCTCATTCGGCAAAGGCGAAAGCGGTTTCAAGTGCGCTTGGCAACGAAATCACGCCCGATATTCCCGCCACCATTCTGAAACGGCATGACGACTGGTCGCTGTTCCTCGACCCGGAATCGGCGTCGCTGCTGCCGATACGCACATGAGCGCGGCGACGGGAAGCGGCTGCTGGCAGGGCAGGGCGGCGAACGGGCAAGCGGTGGAGGTGCGGATCGAGGACGGCGTCATTTTGTCCGTGGCGTGCACGGAAGAGAAAGAAGATTTGCCTTGGATCAGCGCCGGGTGGATCGACTTGCAGGTGAACGGGGCCAACGGCGGTGACTTCAACGGGCAGCAGACGACGCTGGAGGACGTTGACCGGACGACCCGGTACTTATGGACGAAAGGAGTGACCCGCTACCTGCCGACGGTCATTACCGGCAGCTTCGAACGGATGAACCGGGCGATGGCGGCAATCGCGGAAGCGGCTGCGGAGCCGACGCCGCTCGGAAGGACGATCGGCGGTATTCATATGGAAGGGCCGTATTTGTCCGGCGAGCGGGGACCGAGGGGGGCTCACGACGCGCGGCAAGTCCGCGATCCGGACGCGGAGGAGTTCGAAAGGCTGCAGCGGAGCGCCGGAGGGCGAATCGTGCTGGTGACGCTGGCTCCCGAGAGGGAGGGCGCGATTCCGTTCGTTCGCGAGCTCGCCGGCCGGGGTATCGTCGCCAGCATCGGGCACAGCGCCGCGAGCGGCGAGCAGATCGCCTCCGCCGCCGAAGCGGGAGCGTCGATGTCGACGCATCTGGGCAACGGCAGCCATCTAATGCTGCCTCGCCACCCGAACTACTTGTGGGAGCAACTGGCTGATGAGCGCCTGATCGCGGGGTTTATTGCCGACGGGCACCATCTGCCGCTATCGACACTGAAGGCGATGCTGCGCGCCAAGGGGGAGCAGGCATTCGTCGTCAGCGACTGCGTCAGTCTGGCGGGCATGCCGCCCGGGGAGTACGAAGGCGAGATCGGCGAGCGGGTCGTGCTTCGCGAGGACGGTCGGCTGTATTTGGCGGACGATCCCGGCATTCTTGCCGGCTCCGCGTCCACGCTGGAGAAGGGAATCGAGACGTTGGTCGGCCCGCTGCGATATTCGCTGGCGGATGCGATCGCGCTTGTGACCGAACGCCCGGCCAAGGCGATGGGGTGGCAGAACTTCGGGCGTCTTGAGCCCGGCCTTCAGGGCAATCTGACGCTGTTCGAATGCGAGCGAAGCGGGGAACGCGCGTCGGTCCGCATCGTCGAGACGGTAGTGGCCGGGGAGACGGTCTATCGGCAAGCGGAAGGCGGACCGGGCGGGAGTTGACGATTGTGCGCAAAGACGGAGTCGTTAAGCCTATTTGGAGGTGCTGCGTATGAGCGAATCATCGGCGGGGCGAATTCCGAGGGACGACTGCAAGCTCGATGCGGATTATCCGATTCTCGTCACGGAGTCGTCCGGCATCGCTCCCCAGTATCGGCGGCTGCATTGGCACGACGTGCTGGAAATCAATCTGATCAAGCGGGGGAGAGGATACTACCACATTAACGGCAAAACGGTCGAGTTTCGCCAAGGGGACATTTTGCTTATCGGAGCCAACGATCTGCATCGCGCGTACGAACGGGAAAACCTGCAAATGCTCGTCATCACGTTCAGTCCGGATTGGTTTCTGGCCGATCTCCGATACGATCCCGCGCTGCTGTCCCCGTTCCGGGAGCTCGGCGTGCACTACGGCCATCTGATCTCGCGCAATCATCCCCGGATTGAGACGCTGCGGGCGATTCTGCTGACGCTCCAGAAGGAAGACGAGCATAAGGCGGTATCCCATATTTCCGTCGTGCGCTCTCACTTGCTGCGATTTCTCGCCTATGTCGCGAGGGATTGCCGCAGGCTCGCTTCCGTCGTCGGAGGCGCAAGGGCGGGCAGCACGCCGGAAGGGCGGCTCGAGAAAATCCGCGACGCGCTGGAGCTGATGGAGCGGCATTACGCCCGGGAATGGGATCTCAAGACGCTCAGCGACCGCGTCTACTTAAGCCCCGCCCGCTTCAGCGCGGTGTTCAAGCAGGCTCTCGGCGTATCCCCGATGGAGTATCTGATCAAAGTCAGGCTTTCGAACGCCGTCCGCCTGCTGGAAAGCTCGGACCGGAAAATCGTCGACGTCGCTTACGAATGCGGCTTTCACAACCTCTCGAACTTCAACCGCTTGTTCAAGTGCAACGTCGGCGTCTCTCCCAGTCATGTGCGCAAAATCGTATCCTCCGGCCGCCGGCAAGTCGATAAAATACCATCGTTAAGCAACCGATTTGCAGAAGAACGCGAATATCGATTTTTGTAGACTGAAAGCCAGACGCAAGGGGTTCGCCCCAACGTCACTTCATTCAAGAGAGGGGTCTTGATCTATGTTCAGCAACAAACGGTTCGCAATGCCGGCGGTTCTCGCCCTGTTCGTCCTGTTATCCGCAGTCCTGGGCGCTTGTTCGTCCAAGTCGGGGGGCGAAGCCTCGTCTTCCCCGTCCCCGTCCGCCGCTTCTCCGTCGCAGCAATCGCAGGAGCCTGCCAGTCCCGAGAAGAAGGATCCGGTCACGCTCGAGATCAGCTGGTGGGGAGGCGACACGCGCCACGCCGCGCTGCAAGAGGCGTTCAAGCTGTTCCAGCAGAAATACGATTGGATTACGGTGAAGCCGACGTTCTCCGGATTCGACGGCTATGCCGACAAGCTGACCGTTCAGCTCAGCACCGATAACGCGCCCGACGTGTTCATGTTCTCCCGCGCTCTGACGCAGCAGTTCGGCCAGAGCGACGTGCTGCTGAATTACTATGAGCACAAAGAGCTGATCCCGGCGCTGGCCGAGCTGGACCCGATCATGCAGTCTCCTTACTACAAGTTCGGCGACAAGCTGATCGGCATGCCGACGGGCATTACGTCCACGGTGCTCGTCTACAACAAGAAGGTGTTCGAAGAAGCCCAGGTGCCCGTTCCGACCGACGACGAAACATGGCTGTCGCTCGGAGAGAAGTGGTCGAAGGTGCACCAGGCCAATCCTAAAGTGTTCGGCGACTCCGGCTGGTTCTACATGCCGGAAGCGTATCCGCTCATCATGAAGCAGCTGGGCGCGGAGCTGATCGACGGCGCTTCCAATCCGCCGAAGGCGAGCATGCATCCCGATCAGGCCAAAACCGTCTGGACCTGGACGGAGAAGCTGTGGGAAGAGAACGCGATTCCGCGCGATTCGAGCGACACGATCGGGTTCGACGCAGGCAATCTGGCATCCTCGCTGTCGGCCGCATCGGTTATTCCGTCCACGGTGGCGATGACCGAAGATCCGCTCGGCTTCGCGACGCTGCCGAAGACGTTCGACGGCAGCGGGACGAAGATCTCCATGCCGCCGGTGCCGACCAGCCTGTGGGGCATCGACGCCCGCACGAAGCATAAAGAAGAAGCGCTGCTGCTCGTCAACTTCCTGCTGACCGACAAAGACGCGATCAAGACGTTGAAGGTGGAGACGGGCGTGCCCGCCGTCGCCGAATCGCTCGAATACCTGTCGACCGAAGTGTTCGGAGGAACCGGCGTAGAGAGCGAGATGCTGGACGTCGTCAAGCGCTCCCAGCAAGGAGCGGACGAATACTGGCTGCCCGCGCAGCCGCTGGGCGCTCCGGACGCGAACGCCGCGTTCCAGACCGCGTTCGAGAAGTACTTGTTCAAACAGGTAGATATCGACGGCTTCCTCGCGGAAGCGGAGAAGACGATGAACGAGAAGCTGCAGGAAGCCGCCAAGTAACCTGCCGGGCGGGGCAGAGCGCAAGAGGGCTGCCCCGCCTCCGCATAACCAGTACACGATACCGGAAGGGATTGGCCGCACATGGGTAAAACGTGGAAAAGACATCTGGAGGGCTATCTGTTCATCGGGCCTTGGTTCATCGGTTTTCTGGTGTTCATGCTGATTCCCGCAGGCTGGTCGCTCTATCTGGCCTTCACGGACTTCAGCTTTCTGAAGCCGCCGGTATGGACGGGGACGGAGAACGTCCGGAAGATGCTGGACAGCGACGTATTCTGGAAGTCGCTGCGCATTACGTCGGTGTACGCGCTGCTGTCCGTTCCGCTCCACTTGGGCACGGCTTTGCTCGCCGCGATGGCGCTGAACGTCAAAATCAGAGGAATCGGTTTTTACCGCACGGTGTTCTATTTGCCCGCATTCGTCAGCTCCTCCATCGGAGTGGCGATCATGTGGAAAATGATTTTCAGCGACAGCGGCGTCGTCAATGCGCTGCTGACCGGCATCGGGCTGGACCGCGTCAAGTTTTTTAACAGTCCGGACAACGCGCTGTATACGCTTGTCGGCATCAACGCCTGGGTGCTCGGCACGGCGATGCTGATTTTCCTGGCCGGGCTGCAGCAAATTCCGCGCGAGCTGTACGAATCCGCCAAGGTAGACGGCGCGGGCGCGGTGCGGCGCTTCCGTTCGATCACGCTGCCGCTGCTGACTCCGGTCATTTTGTTTAACCTGATTCTCGGCATCATCAACGCGATGCAGGTGTTCACGAACGGCTTCGTCATTACGCGCGGCGGGCCGGCGCAGTCGACTTATTTCTACGTGCTGTATTTGTACGAGGAAGCGTTTAAGTTTTTCCGCATGGGTTATGCGTCGCTGCTCGCTTGGGTGCTGTTCCTGATCGTGCTGCTGCTGACGCTGCTGACGCTGCGTTCTTCCTCCGCCTGGGTGTTCTATGAGACCGAGATGAAAGGAGGCAAACGCTGATGCGAAGCAGCTCGTTTCGCTCCGCCGCGGCTACAGTTGCGCTGTACGTCGTCTTGTCGCTGCTGTCTTTGCTGTTCGTGTTCCCGCTTTACTGGCTGGTCGTCAGTTCCTTTAAGCCGCTCTCGGCCATTTTCCGCATTCCGTTCGAATGGTGGCCGGTCGATTGGACGTTTAAGCATTACAAGGACGGCTGGCGGTTCATGGGAAGCGTCACGTTCGCGCGGGTCTATCTGAACACGGCGTATGTGACGATCGTGTCGGTCGTCGCCACCGTCTTCACGTCGACGCTGGTCGCCTTCGGGTTCGCGCGTCTGCGCTTCCTCGGCAAAAACGTGCTGTTCGTCGCCCTGCTGGCGACGATGATGCTGCCGACGCAGGTGACGCTCGTGCCTACGTTTCTGATCTTCGATTACCTGAATCTGATCGATACGTACGCCGCGCTCTATATCGGCGCGTTTTTCGGAGGCGGCGCGTTCTATATTTTCCTGATCCGGCAGTTCATCATGGGCTTGCCCTTCGATCTGGACGAATCGGCCCGGCTGGACGGCGCTTCGACGTTCCGTATTTATTGGAGCATTATTTTGCCGCTCTGCTCGCCGGTGCTGATTACGATCGTCATTCTTAGCTTTACTTGGACGTACAACGATTTCTTCACGCCGCTTATCTTCCTGAGCAGTATTGAGAAATTCACCGTTCCGGTCGCGATCAATACGTTCCTCGACGAAGCCGGAACGGGCAAGGTCGGCGTGGCAATCGCCATGACGACGCTGTCCGTCGTTCCGCTGCTGGCTGTCTTCTTCGCGGCGCAGCGGCGCTTCATGCAGGGAATTGCCACGACGGGGCTGAAGGGATGAAGACGGCTCCGACCGAGCGCGGGGAGCCGGAGGCTGCCCGTCGCTTAAGCGGATTGCCCGCGCTGCACTTCCTGGTCGCCGCTCCGCTCGCGTTCGTCTCCGTCTACCTGCCGCTTACGCTGCAGGCCAAAGGACTCGGAATGGCGGAGATCGGCGCAACGCTGGCGGCCGGCTCGCTCGTTGGGCTGTTCGGCCAGCTGCTCTGGGGGGCGCTGAGCGACCGCTTCGGCACGTCGCGGCGAATTCTAGCTCCCTTGCTGCTGGGCGCGGGGCTGCTGCTCGGCGGGTTGTACGCCTCGGCGGCGATATGGGCGGCCGCGGCTTGCGCGGTCGCCGTGCGGCTGTGCACGACGTCGCTGCAGCCGCTGACGGACAGCTGGACGCTGCTGGAAGCGGGAACGGCCGGCTTCGGACGTTACCGGCTGTGGGGCAGCGCCGGCTATGTGCTGCTGACGGCGGGCATGGGACTGGCCGCGTCGGATTCGGGGCTCGCCGCGGTGCACGTCTTTCAATGGGCGGCGCTGGCGGCGGGAGCCGCGCTCGCCATCGGCATGAAGGAGCGAAGACGCCCGCGGGCCGGCGCGGCAGACTGGCGGCAGGCGGGGCGGGTGCTGCGGCATCCGTCGATATGGAAGCTGCTGCCTTTCGTCGTGCTCGCCGCCGTTCCGGCGCGGGCCTTCGAGAGCTTCCTGAGCCTGAACGCCAAGCAGCTGGGGGCGGACGAACTGACCGTGGCGGGCTTGTCCGTGCTGGAGCCGGCTTGCGAAATCCCGTTTCTGCTGCTCGGGATGGCGGGCATCCGGCGTTACGGCGCCGATCGCGCGCTGCTGCTGGCGGCTGTGCTGTACGTCTGCGCCTGGATCGCGCTGCTGAGCTTTTCGTCGCTGTACGCGCTAGCGGCCGCTCAGGCGCCGCTCGCCGGCGGAGCGATGCTGCTCTACTTGGCGGTCACCGTCTATTTGCGCGAGATTTTGCCCGAAGGGATGCTGGCGACGGGGCAGGCGGCGCTGTTCGTCATGTTGTATTCGTTCTCGGGGATGATCGGCAATCTGCTGGGCGGCTTTCTTCTGGAGGAGGGAGGACGAACGGCGCTGTTCGGCGCAGCCTTGGTGCTGTCGGCGTGCGCCGCGGCCGGGTTCGCCGGACGGCTGAGATCGGCGAAGGCAATGGGCAAGCATAGGGATGGCACTTATTTTGATTGAGGAAAAGAGGTTCAGCGATGGCGAACAGACATTTCGGCATGACCGAATATTGGATCAACCGTGCGAAGCGGTGGCAGCCTCGGATGACGTTTCGGGGAGAGGGACCGGAGGCGTGGCAGGCATGGCGGGAAGAGGCGCTGGCCAAGCTGCTGGAGCTGCTCGGGGAATTCCCGGAGCCGGTCGATCTGGCCGCAGAGGTGGAGTACGCCGTGCCCGACGGCGAGCTGATCCGCGAGCGTGTCGTCTTCGACTCGGAGGAGTTCGCGTCCGTGCCGTGCGTCGTGCTGCGGCCGAAGGACATGCAGGCGAATCGGGCCAACGCCGCCATTATATGCTGCAACGGGCACCCGGTCTCGCTGGGCAAAGATCCAGTGGCTGGCGTTCGCTCCGAGCCCGAGCACAACGAGGCGATCGCGCGGATGAACTATAACTACGGGGAGCAGCTGGCCAAGGCGGGATTTCTGACGATTATGCCCGAGCTGCGCGGCTTCGGCGAGCGCAACGATACGTTCGGGCGGCGCGACGCTTGCGACATCAATTACGTCAAAGGCTCGATTCTCGGCATCTACCCGCAGACGCTGAACATCTGGGACATGAAGCGCTGCGTCGATTATTTGGAGACGAGAGAGGAAGTCGATCCGGGCCGGATCGGCATGATGGGGCTGAGCTACGGCGGGACGATGACGGCGTTGACGGCGGCGATCGAGCCGAGAATCAAGGCGGCCGACGTCAGCGGCTACATCAATTCGTTCCGCGGCTTCGGACTGGAGCGGGGCAACTTCTGCGGCTCCCAGGTGTTCCCCGAGGTGTTCAAATACTTCGATACGCACGACATCGCCGGCCTGATCGCGCCGCGTCCGCTGCTGGTGGAGATGGCGATCTACGACGATTGCTTCCGGATCGAGGATCTGCTCAAAGGCTACGAAGGCGTGAAGCGGATTTACGAAGCGGCGGGGGCGGGCGACCATCTCGATTCGGACGTCTTCCCCGGTCCTCACGCGTTCGCGGGCAACAAGGCGTTCGACTTTTTCAAAACTTATCTATGAACAACCTCAACAACCTCAACAACCTCAATAACTTTCAATAACCTCCGGGGGGCTGTTACAACAATGCGCAAGAAATATGTCATCGCGGGCGCCGGCCATCGCGCGCTGCATATGTTCGCTCTGCCGCTCGTCCGCCGTTTCCGGGACGTTGCGGAGCTGGCGGGCATCTACGACATTAACGCCAAGCGGGCGAAAACGATGAGCGACATGTGCGGGGGCGCGCCGGTATACGAGGATTTCGAGGAGATGCTGGCGTCGAGCGGGGCCGATGCGGTCATCGTGACGACGATCGACAGCGTCCATCACGAATACATTATCCGCGCGCTGCGCGCGGGCTGCGACGCGATCACGGAGAAGCCGATGACGACGGACGAGGAGAAATGCCGGGCCATTCTGGAGGCGGAACGCGAGACGGGGCGCAAGGTGATCGTGACGTTTAACGTGCGCTACATTCCTTACGTCGGTCGGGTCAAGGAACTGATCCGAGGAGGCGCGGTCGGGAAGGTGCTGAGCGTGCACCTGGAGTATATGCTGGACACGTCGCACGGAGCGGACTATTTTCGCCGCTGGCATCGCCATCAGGAATACGGAGGCGGGCTGCTCGTGCACAAGTCGACGCATCATTTCGACATGGTGAACTGGTGGCTGGAGGACGAGCCGAGCACGGTTCACGCTTACGGAGACACGGTGTTCTACGGGCCGACGCGCGAGGAGCGGGGAGAGCGCTGCCTGACTTGCGGGCATCGGACGGATTGCGATTTTTATTTCGACGTGACGGCGGACGAAGAGCTGCGGCGGCTGTACGTGGACAACGAAGACGAGGACGGCTATTACCGGGACCGCTGCGTGTTCGGCGACGGCATTACGACCTACGACACGATGGCCGTCCAGGTTCGCTATCAAGGCGGAGCGCTGCTGTCTTACTCTCTGAACGCGTTCTGTCCTTACGAAGGCTGGAAGGTGTCGGTTAACGGCACGGAGGGACGGCTGGAAGCCGAATCGTACGAACATGCCCTTAACGCGGACAGCGCGAACGACGTCATCCGCGTGTTCAATCGCCGCGGCGAAGCGGTCGTCTACCATCTGCCGCAGGTGCAAGGCGTGCATGGAGGCGGAGACGAGCGGCTGCAGTCGAGCTTGTTCGTCGGCGGCGAGGCCGACTCGCTGGGCAAGCAAGCCGGCTCATGGGAAGGCGCGCAGTCGATTCTGATCGGCATCGCGGCCAACCGCTCGATCTCTTCGGGCCGGCCGGTCGACGTTCCGACTTTGCTGCAGGCCGGCAGCGTATGAACGTTCAGCATACGAGGGAGGGAAGCGCGATGAAAAAGTTCCGGGTCGGCATCATAGGCGCCGGGGACATCGCCGTCATGCATGCTCAGGCGTACGGGGAGTTGGCGGAGGAATGCGAGTTGGTCGCGATTGCCGATACCGACGAGGACCGTGCGCGGCGGCTCGTCGAGGCGGCCGGAACGGAAGTTGAGACGTTCGCCGACTACCGTCGTCTGCTGGAGCGGGAGGATATCGACATTGTGTCCGTCTGCACGCCGCCGTACGTGCGCGAGGCTCCCATCGTGGCCGCGCTGGCCGCGGGTAAGCACGTGATGGCGGAGAAGCCGCTGGCGGCTTCGCTGGAGGAATGCGACGCCATGCTGGAGGCGGCGGCCAAGTATAACCGGAAGCTGGCCGTCATGCTGCAGACGCGCTTCGAGCTGTCTGTCCGGCAAATCCGCCACCTGGTCGCCTCTGGCGCGATCGGCGAGCCGCTGTTCGCTTCGGCGGCCAATCATCATTGGCGCGGCGAGCGATATTACGGCAAGCCGTGGCGCGGCACATGGGAGCGGGAGCGCGGGGGCGTCCTGATGAACCTCGGCATCCACACGCTGGACGTGCTGCTCTGGACGCTCGGCGAACTGTCGGCGGTCAGGGCGAATATGGCCACGCTCGGCAACCGGATCGAGACGGAGGACGCCGCGGCCGCTTCGCTCAAATTCACGTGCGGCGCGCTCGCCCAATTCGTCTGCACGACGACGCATCCTGTCGACGGCAGCTCGCTGGAAATTTCGGGACGCAGCAGGATGGTTCGCTATCCGCTCTCCTTTGCCGCATACGCGCAAAACGATGCGGGCTACCCGATGCGGGACGCCGCGGCAGAGGTTGAGCTGGCGCAAGCCGCGGACGCATACGCGCTGGCTGCTGAAGAAGTCACGGAAGGCTTCGCCGGTCCGATCCGCGATCTGTTCGCCGCTATCCGCGAGGACCGGGAGCCGATCACCGGAGGGCTGTCCGTGCGCCGGACGATCGAAGCCGTGACGGCGATCTACAAGTCCGCGGCGACGGGGGCGGAGGTGCGGCTGCCGATCGGCCGGGATGACGCCTGTTATACGACGGATGGGCTGCATCGGCTGATGAAAACGATAAAATAGCGGGAGAAAACAAGAAGATGACGGAGGAAGGGAGAGGGGCGGCAGCCGTACGATAAAGTCACGGGGGAAGCGCGCGAACATAAGAAAGTCGACAACATGCGCCGAAGCCGAATTTTGCAGCCTGGAAGGAGGGATTTGACACTGCGCCCCCAGGGGGAGGGGCTGTCGCCGATGAAGGGTGTATTTGGGAACGGGCAAGCAAAATGACAAAGGAGGCTTGAAACATGAACGGTTCAATGTCTCAACCGGCCAAGCGGGCGCTGGCCGCTCTGCTGGCAGGCGCGATGCTCGTCGCGCTGTTTTTCGTTATGCAACGGTCTTACGCTTCGACGACCCTGATCGAGGGTTACGACAATCAGCAGCCGTCGTCGATGACGAAGCCGGTCAAAGGAGTGCCGTACACCGATCCGATCTACCAGACGACGGTCGTCAGGGCGACGGATTACCTTGCGGACGGCATCGTGAACGTGCAGAACAATCCGGTCTTCGTTCGCAACGACTATTCCCGCAGACCGGCGTTTAATCAGGACAATTCCAAGTATCTTGTGAAGGCGCTGGACGGCTTCTGGTATTCGTACGATGCCGACACGTACGCGAAGCTGCAGAAGCTGCCTTACTTGGCAGGGGCCGCGGAGCCGCAATGGAGTCCGACCGATCCGGACATCATTTACTACGTTCCGAATCAAGGCGGGCTTGTGCTGAACCGGCTCGATATTTCTACGGGCACGACGACCGTAGCGGCGAACTTCGCCGGCAGATTGCCGTGGACGGGAGCGGCTCACGTATCGACCCGCAGCGAAGGCTCTCCTTCGGCGGACGGACGGTATTGGGGCTTCCAGGTGGACAACGCCAGCTGGCAAAGCCTTGGCGTATTTACGTACGACCTGCAGACGGACACGATTCTGTCGACCAGAAGCACGAACGGCGTGAAGCCGGACCATGTCAGCATGAGTCCTTCGGGAGACTACTTCGTCACGTCCGGCGACGACGCGTCGGGTACGGTCGCTTACGCGCGGAACGACCTGAGCACGCCGGTCCGCACGCTGCACCACAAGAGCGAGCATTCCGATCTGGCGATCGACGCGAACGGGGACGATGTCTACGTCTCGATTGACTACCAGTCGAACTCGGGCGACGTCTTCATGGTGAATTTGCGGACGGGGGAGAAAACGGTGCTCTTCTCGACCTACGTGGGCGGCCAGACGACGGCGCTGCACGTATCGGGCAAAGCGTACGATCACCCGGGCTGGGCGCTTATCTCCACTTACGGGGGAGAGAATGCGTCGCCGCAGTGGTTCAACAAGAAAATTTTCGCCGTCGAGCTCAAGGCCAGTCCCCGCATCTACAATCTCGCGCATCACCACGTGTTCACGTACGCGGGATACGATACGGAGCCGCATGCGACGGTTAACCGGGATTTTACGAAAATACTGTTCAACTCCAACTGGGAGACGTCGTCGGGCACGAATATCGATGCCTATATGATTCGCCTGGAACCGGGAGATATTCCGGAGGCGGGCACCGGGCCTGAGCCGTCTCCGACTTCAAGCCCTTCGCCGACGCCAACTCCGACGCCGAGCCCGACTCCGTCGCCGGAACCGGGAACGATTACGCTGCAAATGGGCGTAAACGGTTATGAGGGCGGCAAAAACCAGAGCCACCTAAGGGAAACTTCGCCAAACGAAGGCCACTACGGTACGGGGCAAGCTCCCGTGTACTATTTGCGGGACGGCGGTTTTCCGACGAACGTGCTGATCTCCTTCGACTTGGACGACGTATTGCCGGAAGGGGCGGTGCTGGAATCGGCGACGTTGTCGCTGTATAGCGAAGGAACCGCGGCGTATTCCGGCGGCACGCTCGACATGTACCGGATCGTCGATCCCGACGATCTCGGACCGTGGGTCGAAGGCAGCAGCGACGATTACACGGAGAAGGACGGAGCGGCTTGGACAAGGCGCGCCGGTACGGAAAATACGGTGACGACCGGCTGGACGAACGTATCCGGCAGCACGCCGATGGATGCCGTCGCGACTCCGCCGAGCGGCACGATCGCCCTGGGCACCGGCGGCGGCTGGCATACGTCCACGGACGTGCTCGACGACGTGCTGACGTGGATCGAAGGCACGGACGTCAATCAAGGCTGGCTGCTGCGGACGAGAGACGGCAGCGGCATCAACGTGCAGGACGTGGCGAGCAACCAGTACGCCAACTCGGCTTTGCGGCCTAAGCTGACGCTGACGTATTCGGAGGATGGAGAGCCGACGCCTTCGCCTTCGCCAAGTCCGACCCCGACGCCGACTCCATCGCCCGACCCGGATTCGGTGACGCTGCAGGCGGGAGTCGGAGGCTACACGGGAGGCAAGGATCAGAGCCATATCCGGGAAACTTCGCCGAACGAAGGACACTACGGAGCGGGCCAAGCGACGACTTATTATTTGCGCGAAGGCTTCGCGACAGGCGTGCTGCTTTACTTCGACCTGACCGGCGTCGTTCCGAACGGCGCGACGATCGATTCGGCGGTGTTGTCGCTGTACAATACGGGCACCGATTCGTATACGGCGGGCACGCTGGAACTAAGGCGGATTGTCGATCCGGACGGCCTGGGCATATGGGACGAAGGCGCCAATACGGATTATACGTTAAAAGACGGAGCCGCCTGGACGCGAAGAGCGGGCAGCGGCAATACGGTGACCAAAGGATGGACGTCGACTTCGGGCAGCACGCTGCTGGACGCCGCGCTTGCCGCTTCGGGCACGGTGGCCATGACGACGGGGAGCGGCTGGAACGCTTCGACCGACGTCAAAGCCGACGTGCAGGCATGGATCGACGGAACCGCGCCGAACCAAGGCTGGTACATCCGGCCCGCCTCGGGCAGTCCGATCAACATCCAGCAGGTGCCGAGCAACCAATACGGCAACGCGTCTTATCGGCCTAAGCTGACGATTACCTACCATTAATTGAAGTGATCGGGCGCCTCCGCTCGCGTACGTCCTGCCTCCTTCGGAGATGCAGGGCGGACCGAGCGGGGGCGTTCGCTCTAGTCGGCCGTTGGGCATGGTGCGGAACGAACCGGAGCGGACAGAATAAATGGGCGGGGACGTCGTTAAAATGAGGATAGCGGCGTCGGCCGGAAATTGCGGCGCTTATTTGTTTTGAAAAAGAAGAGGACGGAATGGTTGTTTTTTGCCCAGGGTTATGCTAAAATTTGAAATGTTGTGTCCGTCTTCGGGTGAAGCGGATACGCTGATCGAGTAGGACGGTCCTCTGCACGCCAAGATCCGGATGCCAGGCACTCGGGGAGCGGGGTACGAACGTCTGTTAGGGAAGGAGTGAACACGCAATGAGCAATCTGATTCAAGCAATCACGCAAGAGCAGCTGCGCAAGGACATCCCTAGCTTCCGTCCGGGCGACACGCTGAAAGTTCACGTGAAAGTCGTCGAGGGTTCCCGCGAGCGCGTTCAGCTGTTCGAAGGCGTCGTTATCAAACGCCGCGGCGGCGGAATCAGCGAAACCTTCACGGTTCGCAAAATCTCGTATGGCGTAGGCGTAGAACGTGCCTTCCCGGTACATTCCCCGCGTCTGGAGAAAATCGAAGTGGCTCGCCGCGGTAAAGTTCGCCGCGCGAAACTGTACTACCTGCGCAACCTGCGCGGTAAGGCAGCACGTATCAAGGAAATTCGATAATGGACGACAGAGGAGGGCTTGGCGACGTTCAAGTCCTCCTTTTTGCATGTATTCCAGAAAGCTAGAGGCGATTACGAATGGACCACAATAACAATTCCAAACCAAACGAATCGGCCGAGCTGGACGCGAACTCGGCTGCGGACGACCGCGCGGTTCGCGGCGACGGAACGGGCGCCTCTTCCGAAGCGAACCGGAATAGCAAAGACGCGAAGCGGCCGGGCAACGAGCTGCTGGAGTGGATCAAGGCGCTTGCGATCGCCGGCGTTCTCGTGTTCGTCATCCGCTGGTTTCTCGTCAGTCCTTTTATCGTCGACGGACCGTCCATGGAGCCGAATTTCTGGGACCGCGAGCGGATTATCGTCAACAAAATCATCTACGACATTCGCGAGCCGAAGCGCGGGGAAGTGATCGTGTTCCACGTGCCGCAGGAAGGCCGCGACTTTATCAAACGCGTAATCGCGTTGCCTGGCGAGACCGTCAAGGTCGAAGGCGACCAAGTATACATAAACGGGGAACCGCTCGCCGAAACTTATTTACAGGAAGCCTACGATAAAGCCCATTCGCAAGGCGTGCTGTACAATCGTTACGACGGGGACCGCTCCAACTTCCCGAACAGCTCTTTCCCGGACGGTGTCGTGCCGGAGGGAACGGTGTTCGTGATGGGCGACAATCGGCCGAACAGCGAGGACAGCCGAATGATCGGCTACGTCTCGATGGACGAGATCGTCGGCCGCGCCGATCTGATTTTCTGGCCGATCCCGGATTTCAAATTGGTCAAGCATTAACCGATTATAGCATTCACAAGGGGCTATCCCCGATCATCGCGCGATGACCGACGGGACGGCCCCGTTCTATAGGTAAGGAAGGTGAAGCATCATGACGATTCAGTGGTTTCCCGGACATATGACCCGCGCGAGACGGCAGATCGAAGAGAAGCTGAAGCTGATCGATGTCGTGTTCGAACTGCTCGACGCGCGCATCCCAAGCTCCAGCCGCAACCCGATGGTGGACGAAATCACGGGCGCGAAGCCGCGGCTTGTGCTGCTCAATAAGGCGGATTTGGCCGATCCGGAGAGAACGGCGGAGTGGAGCCGGCATTTCCGCGAGCAAGGGCTGGCGGTTCATGCGATCGACGCGAACGCCGGAGCAGGGGTCAAAGATCTGGCCGGCAAGGCGAAAGAGCTGCTGAAGGAAAAGATCGACCGGCAGATCGCCAAAGGCATGAAGCCGCGCCCGATTCGCGCGTTGATCGTCGGCATCCCGAACGTCGGCAAGTCGACGCTGATCAACCGGCTGGCCGGACGCAACATTGCCGTGACCGGAGACCGGCCCGGGGTGACGAAAGGGCAGCAGTGGATTCGGTTCGGCGGAGAGCTGGAGCTGCTGGACACGCCGGGGATTCTATGGCCGAAGTTCGAGGATCCGATCGTCGGGTTCCGGCTGGCGGCAACCGGCGCTATTAAAGAAGACGTTATTCATATCGACGAAGTCGCCTGTTTCGTTCTCAAGGTGCTCGTCGAGGAATACGGTTCGGTGCTGGGCGACCGTTACGGTCTGACGGACCTGCCGGAGGAGCTGCCGGACATGCAGGCGGCGGTCGAAGTGCTGGAGAGCATCGGCAGACGCAGAGGCTGTATCGTCAGCGGCGGCAATGTCGACTACGAGAAGGCGGCGACGGTGCTGCTGCGGGACTTGCGCTCGGGCAAGCTGGGAAAAATGACGCTGGAAATGCCTGGCGAGGCGCAATAGGAAGCTGCTTGGCCGCCGTTCGTCGGCAACGGCATCGGCTTGTGCGCAACGAGTGGTTTGCCTCGTCATCAAGCAGGCACCGTGCCGATGTCCAGCAACGATAAATCGTTTGCGAGAAGCTGCCTTTCACGGGTCCGGGACCCGTACGGCGGCTTCTTTTGTTTGCGTAAGGCCGCAAATTCTATCTTCCAATCGCAGCGCACGCGTATTACAATGATAGATAAACTAACATGACTTGCGAGGGAAGATAGGGGAGTTCGCCATGCGCATTCTGGCATTCAAACATTTCGAATTCGACGATACGGAGGCGCTCGAAGTTTGGGCGGGCCGCCGCGATTATCGGCTGACGATTCACGACCCTTCTGAGGGCGTGAAGAAGGAATGGATCGAAGAGACGGATTTGCTCGTCGTGTTGGGCGGTCCGATGAGCGTATACGAGGAACGGCGACATCCTTGGCTGGTCGAGGAGAAGCGGTTTGTGGAAGGAATGCTGGCGGCGGAGCGCAATGTGCTCGGCATCTGCTTGGGCGCGCAGATGCTCGCGGACGTCCTCGGTGCGTCGGTGCGCCGTCATGACTTCAAAGAAGTCGGCTGGCACGAGATTCGGCGAACTTCGAATCGGCACCCGTGGCTGGCGGAGCTTCCCGAACGATTTCATTCGTTTCAATGGCATGGCGACACGTTCGAGCTTCCCGCGGGCGCGACGCTGCTCGCCGCCTCGGAAGCGTGCGAGAGGCAGGCGTTCGCTTACGGAAGTCACGCCGTAGGCTTGCAGTTTCATCTGGAAGCGACGCCCGCATGCATCGGGACGATGCTCGAGCGGTGGTCCGAGGAGTTGATCGACGCCCCTTACATCCAGCAGCCGGGCCGAATTCTGGACGAGCTTGATCGCAGCCAAGCTTCGTTTCGCATGCTTCACGGCATATTGGACGCGACCGCGGTCACGCCGGTTGGATGACCGGCCGATCCCGTGCGAACGTTATCCGTCTTACCCGCGCATCATCGCGTCGCGGAAAATTAAGAAAGCCGCGTCCGGCCGGACGCGGCTTTTGCGTGTTTGAGCCCAATGGAGACGAGATTTAATTCGCTTCCATGCTGAATTGCCAGGAGACTCCGTATTTGTCCGTCAGACTGCCATATACCTTGCTCCAAGGGACTTCCTGGAGTTCCATTAGGATTGTTCCGCCTTCTTTCAACTTATGGAAGGCATCCCGAAGTGCGTTCTCGTCATTCAGCACGAGAGCGAGGGAGAAGTTGTTCGTGCCTTGCTGGAAAGGCATTCCGGGGAACGTGTCGGAAAACATCAGCGTGCTCCCCCCGATGGTCAGGAACGTGTGCATGATTCGGTCCGCCGCTCCCGGAGGCAATTCCTCTTCGGAATGAATCGAACTGAAAGTCATCATCTGGGGTTCCTCGAGTCCGAACGCCTGTGCGTAAAACTGAACGACTTCCCGGGTGTTTCCGTCGAAATTCAAATAAGGGTTTAACGGCAAGCGGGTTCACTCCTCATCGAATGGATTCGAAAGGATGATACCACAGTTTTGTCCGAAAAACAAACGTACGTTCTGTTTTTCGGGAATTATCATTCGGCCGAAGAACCGGGCTCGTTCTGTTCGCGCAGCGCGGCGTCGGCCAGCATCTGGAGCGCGACGTTGTCCATCGGCGGATTGTGCAGGCCGGCCCGGACATCGCGATAGTACCGCTCCAGAGGCGAGCGGCGGGACAGGCTCGTGCCTCCGACGATTCGCATGGCGAGGTCTACGATCCGAAGCGCGTTATTGACGGCGGCGTATTTGGCCAACCCGAGCTCGGGCCTTAATGAAGGCCGTCGTTCCTCCGTCTCGCGGTCCCATCGTTCGGCGGCCTCGTAGAGCAGCGCGCGGGCGGTTCGCAGCTCGGCCTCCATCTCGCCGATTGTCTGCCGGACGGTCGGGAGCGAGGAGATCGGCTCGCTTAACGTATTGGGGCGGTACGATCGCGCGAATTGCAGCGCGAAGTCTCTCGCCGCCCGGGCGATCCCGATGTAGCAGGCGGGAATATGCAGCAGCCAGCCTCCTCCGTCGTCGATCCCTTTGCCGGGAATCCGGTCGTCCGCTCCGGCGTAAGCTCCGTCCAGCACGACGTCGTGGCTTCCGGTCGCGCGCATTCCCAGCGTATCCCACGTTTCGACGATGCTTACCCGATCGGAGCGCTTCACGAGAAACTCGCTTACGACGTCATCTTCGGGAACATACGCCGTCACGACGAAGCGATCCAGAATCGGGGACAACGTGCTGAACGTTTTGCGTCCCGTAATGCGCCATCCTCCGTCTGCGCGGACGGCCGTCGTCTCGGGGCGGCCTCCGCGGCTCGGGCTGCCCGAAGCCGCTTCGCTCGCGAACGTATTGATCATCGTTCCGTCCCGGACGATGGAGCGGCATAGGTCGGCGAAGAGCGGCTGAGGCCACTTCCCGCTCATACGGAAGTGAAGCGTCTGGCCGACGTGCCAGCCGACGGCCAGCGCGGTCGATCCGTCGCCATACGCCAGCCGTTCCTGCAGCTGGACGAGGTCGTACAGCGACAATTCGTCGCCTCCGTATTGCTGGGGAACCGTTATTTTAAGGTAACCGGCTTCGCGCAATTCGGCGAAGTTCTCGAAAGGGAACGAACCTTCCCGGTCGTGCCGCTCCGCGCGCTCCGCGAACCGGGCCGCCAATTGCTCCGCCCAGGCTGCCCGGGCTTCTTCCTCGTTGTTTCGAATATAGGGATCCTTCCATTTTGTCATCGGCTTTCCCTCCTTTTACGTGATCCATATTTTCTTATTATACCTGTCAGAGAACCCGGCGTTAATCTCCCTTGCAACAAGATGGGCAAATTTTCTCAATTGATCCGAAGTACGCTGGCGCGGTGACGGGCAGCCGGCAAGCTGACATAGTTTATGTTAACAAATAAAACCGTCAGGGAGGGAGGCAAGTGAAGTACGCCAGCAAGTCGATCGCAAGCAAATGGAGAAAAACCGGATGGATGCTCGAGGATTCCAGTCTGCGTCCTTTCGTTCCCGAGACGCGGTTGTTCACCGGAGTGAACCTGGAGGCGATGTTGGGTCGTTACGCGGTGCTTTATTTCAAGCCTTCAAGAGGAACAGGGGGCAAAAAGATTACCCGCATCGAACGGTCGCCTGCGGGGGGCTACCGCATGAAGGGAACCGGCGGAACCCGAAACGGTCTGTCGACGGACGAGCTGTACGCTCGGCTTAAGTCGCTCACGGGCGGCAAACGGTACTTACTGCAAAGGGGTATCGATCTGGCGCTTACGGGAGGCAGCCCGTTCGATCTTCGCGTTATGACGCAGAAGGACGGGGGGCGTTGGGTTACGACGGCTTTGTTCGCCAAGATCGGGAAGAAAGGGAAAGTTGTCACCAACTATCACAGCGGGGGGAGGGTGGCCGCTTTTAAAGACGCGATGAAGGGGGCCGGTTATTCCGATTCCTCGATCGGCGAAGCGTATAGAAGATTGGGCTTTCTCGGAGAGGCGGCGGGAGCCTGCTTCGACCGTCACCTGGACGGCTTTCGGGAGATCGGACTCGACGTCGCGATCGACAAGGAGGGGCGCTTCTGGATTCTTGAGGCGAACACGCGTCCGCAGTATTATCCTTTGAAAAACGTGGACAGATCGGCGTACCGGCGCATTAGCGATTATGCGAAGAAGTATGGACGGGGCAAGAGGAGGTAGCGGGCAGAGTTGGGAATGGACGAGCGGGCAACCGACTATGCGGAAAAGTATGGACGGGGCGAGAGGAGGTAGCGGGCAGAGCTGGGGAAGGACGAATGGACGGGGCAAGAGGAGGTAGCGGGCAGAGCCGGGGAAGGACGATAGGGTAGCTTCTGGAACGGCATCGTCGTCGGGACTTCGCCGGTCCCGACAGACGGCTTTACGGTCCTATATACGCTGGGCGAGCGCGGAAAATAGAGTTACAATGGAAGCAGGAAAGTGCGAGTTCAAAAAGTCCGGTTTTCAGCACCGAGGCTGGTCGTTCGCCTTACGGCGAACTGCTCGCCCATGCATCCTGGAAGGTTGGATGAAGACCGTTGATGAGGAACGGTCGTAAAGCGTAGTGGAAGCTACGTGAGCACCGGAAGAGACGGCTGAATTCAAGATTCGATGTCGAGTATGCATCCCGAGAGGCTTCGTGATCAAAAGCGGAGTTTTTGAACAACCTCTGAAAGGGGACGGTGGTCATGAACCGCAAAGGGAGCCAAGCCCAGCCGATCGTGCTGCTGATAGACGGACACTGCAACATGTGCCACGGTCTTGCCAAGTTCGTTATCCGCCGGGACAAGCGGGCGATTTTCCGGTTCGCTTCGCTGCAGTCGGAATTGGGCAGGCGTCTGCTGAAGGAAGGCGGCATGCGCGAGGATGCGCTGGAAACGTTCGTTATGGTCGATAACGGGAAATATTTTACGAAGTCGACGGCGGCTCTGAGAATAGGGAGGAAGCTGGGAGGGCCCTGGGCGCTTGCTTATCCGGCCATCGCGCTTCCGCGTTTCGTGCGGGATCGGGTTTACGACTTCGTCGCGCGCCGGCGTTACCGCTGGTTCGGCCACAGCGAAAGCTGCCTTCTGCCGACTCCGGAAATGCGCTCGCGGTTTCTGGATTAGGAGCAAGCGGAAGAAGAGCCGTTGGACGGCGGTTGGTTTTATTGAAGGGTTAGAATTTTTTCAATTCAGCAATATCCGCTTCTTGAGAGAGCGAACGAACGGATAGGCGCTCCAAAATTTTCTGTTGTTCTTTTTGGATTCCGAGCAAAGTCTGTTGGCTCGACTTAAGCTGGTGCGCATCGCTTTTGAGATCGGACATGTCTTCCGAGAGGACCGCGACATCTTGTCTGAGAAAGGAAACGTCATCTTTGAGGACTGTTACGTCTTGTTTGAGAAAGGAAACGTCATCTTTGAGGACTGTTACGTCTTGTTTGAGAAAGGAAACGTCATCTTTGAGGACTGTTACGTCTTGTTTGAGAAAGGAAACGTCATCTTTAAGGACTGTTACGTCTTGTTTGAGAAAGGAAACGTCATCTTTAAGGACTGTTACGTCTTGTTTGATTTGTCGAACGTCCTCGGTCAGTTCTTCCACCTTGGCATTGGTTGAGCCGACAATGTGAATGAGTTGTCTGACATGCTCCCCTTGGCTATTTTGTTGAAGTTGCATGGCTTCCATTTGGCTCAACAAAAGGTCCAGCTTCGCATCGTTCATCAATTTCGCCCTCCGCGCAATGAAAATAAAAGGAAGATTTGTTTCTGAATGCGAACGTATGTGCCATATTGTAAGTATATCCTAAATGCGGGGAATAAGGCAAGTGCTTGTTATCGAAAGTTGAGAGCGTGCTGCCGGAGGGGCGAAGCCAAAAAAGGCTTGGCATTTGGGCGGCTATGACGGACAATAAAGCAGCAAACGGATTGGATTGGGGAGGAACGTCTTACATGGAAGAAATCAATCGGTTGGCCTACGAGAGCGAACTGTGGTCGCATGGCGTGACGGCGGTGGCGGGAGTCGACGAGGTCGGGCGAGGCTGTCTGTTCGGGGATGTGGTGGCGGCCGCGGTTGTGCTGCCGGTCGGGCTCGTGCTGGAAGAGGTCAACGATTCGAAGCAGATCAGCGAGAAAAAAAGGGACAGGCTTTACGAGCAAATTATATCGGAAGCGGCCGCGTGGTCGGTCGCGCGAGTAGAGCCGTCCGTTATCGATAAGATCAATATCCGGCAGGCGTCGAGGCTGGCGATGAAGCAGGCTGTGCTCGGCCTCGGAATCGCGCCCGAGCATCTGCTCGTCGACGCGGAGAGCGTGGATCTGGATATCGGGCAGACGGCGATCATTAAGGGAGACAGCTTAAGCCAGTCGATCGCGGCGGCGTCGATTGTCGCCAAGGTGACGCGGGACAGGCTGTGCGCGGAAGTGTGGGATTCGCTGTATCCCGGCTACGGGATCGCGGTACATAAAGGCTACGCAACGAAGACGCATCGTCAGGCGCTGCTTGAGCTCGGGCCGACGCCGCTGCACAGGCGCAGCTTCCTGAAAGGCATAAGCGTCGAGCAGCAAGTTCTGTTCTGAAGCCGGAGAGAGCCATTCACGAAAGGCTTTTCGGGTGCCGATACATAAGGGATAAGGCGTTAGCGGGGAGGAAAAGGCATGAACATGAATATCGGTCCGATGCTGCGGGCGCTAATGGGCGACGCGGTGCCGACGGACAGCCGCTCGCTGGAGCTGAGAATCGGTCAGATCGTCAGAGGCGTCCTGATGGAAATGCTGGACAACCAGGAGGCGCTCGTGAACATTAACGGGATGCAGGTGAGAGCCAAGCTGGATGCGGAGATGCCGCTCGGCAGAGGCACCCTGCTGCAGGTTCAGCCGGGAGGAGCGGGCGGCCTCGTGACGCTGAAGCCGCTGGCCGATGCGACGGACGCGCTGCCGGAAGAAGGGATGAAGGACGTTCTGAAGACGTTCGGTCTGTCGGACCAGAAATGGGCGATGGAGCTGGTGCGGGGGCTGAAGCGGGACGGTTATCCGATCGGGAAGGATACGGCGGCGTTCTTCAACGCGGCGGCGGCTTTGAAGCCGGCCGGGGTCGACGCGGAATCGTGGGCGAGCGCGGCGGACGTCGCGTTCCGCCGCGGGCTGAAGCCGACGGAGACGACGCTGGCGTCGCTCAGGCAAGCGCTGTTCGGGCCGCCG
The DNA here is from genome assembly GCF_003001675.1 of Cohnella sp. SGD-V74. Taxonomy (GTDB): domain Bacteria; phylum Bacillota; class Bacilli; order Paenibacillales; family Paenibacillaceae; genus Cohnella. Next base: position 49,636 of record NZ_PVYW01000033.1, read on the forward strand.
GTTCATGAGGAGCTGGCGAGCTTCCGCACGGCGTTGGACGGCTGGCTCGGAAGCGGGGCGGCCAAGACGGCGTCTCCGGAGGCAGCGGCGCTCGGCCAGCGGCTCGCGGCTTTGCTGGCGCAAGGGGCTTCTATCGTGGCGGAGGGAGAGGCGCAGTTGGCAGGCGAGCCGCGAGCGGGCAGAGGCGAAGCGGCCGAAGCGGCGAGGCCGGAAGCGGGCGCCGCGCAGCGCGATGCCGCGGCAGCGGCGCGTACGGGCGGCGAGCCGGGCAGGGCCGCCGCAGACGCGGCCCCGGCCCGCGGCGATGCCGCCGCCGCGGCCAGAGCAGCCGCCCAGCCGCAAGCCGCGGCGGGCGCGCAGCAGTTGCAGCCGGAAGCTTCGCGCCCGGCTGCCGAACCCGCGGCCGCCGCCCGTGCGCCGGCGGCCGAAGAGCGGGCAGCGGCGGCGGGAAGCCGCCCCGCTGCCCAGGATGGCGCGGCCGCGGACGGCCGCCGCGCCGATGGCCGTGCCGACGCCGCTGCTGCGGGGCAGCAGCAGGCGTCGGCGGCGAAGCCGGAAGCGGCGTGGATCGGCCGCTTCCTGCAGTGGCTCGGCGTCGGGCATGAGCGTCAGCTCCTGCACGCCGCCGAAGCGCGCTTGCCCGGCGGCCTTCCGGACGCCGGGCCTAACCCGGCCGCGGCCGGGACGCTGCCGGGAGCGGACGCCCCCGGGCAGGAGGCGCGGCCGGCCGCGGAGACGCTCAAGGGCGCGCTGCTCGCCCTTGCGGCGCGGGACGACGTGCCGCCGGCGCTGCGCGAGGCGGCTCAGACGCTGGCGAGCCAGGTGACCGGCCAGCAGCTGCTGCTCTCCTCGGACCGGGGGATGGCGGCGCCGCTCAGCCATATGACGCTGTTCGTTCCGATGCGCGGAGAGAACGGCGATACGACCGCGACCGTTCACGTGCAGACAAGGCGCGTTCGGCGGGGGGAATGGGACATCGATAACTGCCATTTGCTGTTCGACCTGCGCATGCGTCATCTCGGAGACACCGTCGTCGACGTGCAGGTCGTCGACCGGATCGTGTCCTTGAAGCTGCTGAGCGACTTTCCGGGCATGGCGGAGCTGATCGAGGGCGCGCGGGAGGAATTGACGGAAGGGATGTCGTCGGCCGGCTTCCAACTGCTGTCGCTGACCGCGTTGCCGCTGCCGCAGTGGAAGCCCGGCTCGCTCGCTTCGCTCCAATCGGCCGACCACGCACATAAAGCCGTCGCCGCGGGCGCCTATGCCGCCAAACCGTACAAGGGAGTCGACTACAGAGCATGAACGAGGCGGGGCAGGGCAACAAAAGATTCGTTCCGAAAAAAGCGGTCGCGCTGAAATACGAGCCCGAGAAAGGCTCGGCCCCGATCGTCGTCGCCAAAGGCCAGGGCGCGATCGCGGAAGAGATCATGAAGCGGGCGCAGGAGAACGGAGTTCCGCTGCAGGAGGATTCCTCTCTCGTGGAGGTGCTCTCCAAGCTCGATTTGAACCAGGAAATCCCGCCCGAGCTGTACAAGCTGGTCGCAGAGGTGCTCAGCTTCGTGTACCGCTCCGATCGCCGGGCGGGACTGAACGCCAAGGGCGGCCGCAAGCCGTTGTCTTAGGGAGGGATAGCGATGAGGGAAGCGGTCGGCGCACGGCCGGAGAAAAGCTCGAAAGCAGCCGTCGGCCGGGCGGGCGAGGAGGCTGCAGCGGCATATCTTGCCGAAGCTGGGCTTGTCGTGGAGCGGCGCAATTGGCGCTGCCGTTCCGGAGAGCTGGATCTGATCGCGCGGGACGGGGACATTCTCGTCTTCGTGGAAGTTCGCTCGCGGACGAGCCCTTCCCGGTTCGGCGAGGCGATCGAAGCGATCACGCCGCGCAAGTGCCGCCAAGTGCGCGAATTGGCCGCGATCTATCTGAGAACGACCGGCGCCGCAGCGGAGTCCGTACGGTTCGACGTCGTTGCCGTTACCTTGCGGGGAGACGCGGCGGACGTCCGGCACGTTCCGAACGCGTTTTGACGTTTGCGACGCTGCTGCGGGCCGCCCTTCGAGGCGGTTTTTTCGACATTCGGGCTTCGCTTCGGCTTCTCCCCGAACCCCGATCGGAAAATGAGTTGAAACGCAAAGCCCGCTTGATACGTAACAAATAGAGACACTTTCGAAAACTGACGAGGAGGCACAAAGCCGCATGGAACTGGTGAAAATACCGAAACGGCAAGACAATCCGCTGAACTTGCCGCCGGGAATGCTGAAGAAGATCATTATCGGGGCGGTTGCGCTCATCGCCGTAGTGGTCGGGTCTTCTTGCTTCTACACGGTGCAGGAGCAGGAACGGGCCGCGATACTGACTTTCGGCAAGTATACGGGAGAGGCGACGGCGGGGCTGCACTTCAAGTGGCCTTCTCCGATTCAGAAGGTCGTTATCGTGCCTGCCGAGCTGACGCAGCGCATCCATATCGGCTATCGCGTAAACGGAGACGTCTCGACGCCGGTAGAGGAAGAGGCGATGATGATTACCGGGGACGAGAACATCGTATCCGCGGACGCCGTCGTCCAGTGGAAAATCAGCAATGTTCGCGATTATTTGTACAATATCAGTGATCCGGAGCAGTTTTTGCGCAACGCGGCCAGTTCCTCCATTCGTTCCGTCATCGGCTCGGAGAAGCTCGATTACGCGATTACGGACGGAAAGACGGTCATTCAGGACAAAGTCCGGGAGAAGCTGCTGGAGCTGCAAAACAAATACCACACCGGCATCCAGATCATCGACATCAAGTTCCAGGACATCGAGCCTCCTAGCGGCCAAGTAGAGGAAGCTTTCCGCGCGGTCACGAATGCTCGCGAAGAGAAGAATACGAAAATCAACAACGCGGCCAAATACGAGAACGACAAAATTCCGAAAGCTCGCGGCGAGGCCCAAGCACTGCTGGAAAACGCCGAAGCTTTGAAGAAGTCGCGGATTTTGAACGCGCAAGGGGACGTCGCCCAGTTCAACGCGATTTACGCGGAATACACGAAAAACAAAGGCATTACCGAAAGCCGTCTGCTTATGGAGACGCTGGAGAAAATCTTGCCGAACGCGAAGATCATCATCTCCGATTCTGCGGCAGGCGATACGGTCAAATATTTGCCGCTTAACGAGCTGGTTCGGGGCTCCGGCTCCGCTTCGAGCTCTGCCGGCACGCAACAGCAAGGGGGGACGTCGCCATGAATAGAAAGCTTGCAATCTGGCTCGGATCGATCGTCCTCGCCTTGATTTTGCTCGGCGGTTCCCTGTTCGTCGTCAAAGAAGGGGAGTACAAGGTCGTGCTGAAGTTCGGCGAGGCCGTGCGGGTCGAGAGCAGTCCGGGCCTGTATGTGAAAATTCCTTTTATCGAGAGCGTCTCCATGCTCCCGAAGTACCAAATGACGTACGAGAGCAATCCGACTTCGATTCTGACGAAGGACAAGAAGCCGATTATCGTCGATAACTACACCGTATGGAGAATTAGCAATCCGCAAAACTTCCTGAAAACCGTACAGACGGTCGGCGGAGGCATCCAGCGGATCGACGAGGCGGTATACAATTCCGTCCGGCGCAAGCTTTCCGAGGTCAACTATGATAATATAATTAGCGAGAATACGGCGCGCGGCAACATCAACGACGACATCACGAAGGACGTGTCCGACGCGATCATTCGCGACAACTACGGCATCGAGATCGTCGACGTGCGCATCAAGCGGACGGACCTGCCGGAGAGCAACAAGGAGAGCGTCTATAACCGGATGATTTCCGACCGTCAGGCGATCGCTGCCCGCTATTTGTCCGAGGGCGACGAAGAGTCCCGGAAAGTCACGTCGAAAGCCGACCGCACGGCGACCGAGCTGTTGGCCCAAGCCGAAGCGGACGCCAAGAAGATTATCGCGCAAGGGGAACAGGAAGCCGCGCAAATCTACAACCAGGCTTACGGCAAAGATCCCGAGTTTTACAGCTTCTACCGGACTTTGCAGAGCTACGTGACGACGCTGAACAACGAGCCGGTCATCCTGCTGCCGATCGATTCGCCGTACACTCGCATCCTACTGGGCAAGTAATGATTGCTTGACCTGACGCAGAAGGTGAACCATTCTGACTAATTTACCGTTACCGATGGAGCAGTTCAAGCGATTCAAGGACGAGATTACCCGCTTTCTGATGATGTACAAATTCGCGCTGGACTCTCTTGAGACGAAGATCGAGATTTTGAAGGAAGAGTTTCATTTCCTGCACGACTACAATCCGATCGAGCATACGAAATCGCGGCTCAAGTCCCCGGAGAGCATCCTGAACAAAATGTACCGGAAGGGCTGCGACATCTCCTTTCCGAGCATTCGCAGCAACATCAAGGACATCGCCGGACTGAGAATCACATGTTCGTTCGTCTCCGACATTTACCGGATCGCCGATATGCTTAGAATCCAGAGCGATCTGACTATCGTCGAGACGAAGGACTATATTCGCAATCCGAAGCCGAACGGCTACCAGAGCCTGCATCTGATCGTCGAGGTGCCGGTATATATGTCCGACCGTCAGGAGCAGGTATGCGTCGAAGTGCAGATTCGCACGATCGCGATGGACTTCTGGGCGAGCCTCGAGCACAAAATTTTCTACAAGTACAACGAGTCCGTGCCTCCGGGACTGCTTCGCGAGCTTAAGGAAGCGGCGGATTCCGCCGCGGCTCTCGACAAGCAGATGGAGCGGCTCCACAACGAAGTGCTCGAGATCAAGGAGAACCGGATGGAAAACGCCCCTCCGGGCGGCTCCAAACGGATTATCATCCGCGACCAGGAATACCCGATTCCGGCGGCATTCCTCCAATTGATCGACGGCGTGCAAGGCAACGAATAGCAAACGCATGGGACGGGAACGGAAGAGCGATTCTTCCGTTCCCGTTTGCGTTAACCGAATCCGCCGAGCCACGCCCAAACCAAAGCCCCGCTTTTGTTCCCGTTAACCCAATCCGCCGAGAAACACCTCCACCAAGCCCGCTTCTGTTCGCGTTAACCTAATCCGTCGAGCAACGCCCCCACCAAAGCCCCGTTTTTGTTCCCGTTAACCGAATTCGCCGAGCAATGTCTCCACCAAAGCCCCGCTTTTGTTTGCGTCAACCCAATCCGCCGAGCAACGCTCCCGCCAAGTCCCGCTTCTGCTCCCGTTAACTCAGTCCGCCGAGCAACGCCCCCACCCAACATTCTGACGTTGTTCTACTTTTTCGATTAACGCCTCACGATACAGCGCTTACATTCCGGAGTTGTTCTAACTTTTCGATTAACGCCTCATTATACAGCGCTTACACTCTAGCGTTGTTCTACATTTTCGATTAACGTCTAACGTACTTAGTTGCTCTCCCCAACAAATGCGTTCGTTCCATACGGACAAGCAGGAATAAATTGAGTATTGCTAGGGAACAATTGTTCGTATTATGATAAGAATAAACGTTCTCTATGGAGGCGAGAGGAATGTCCATAGCCAAGTATGTGGGCCGGACGGTCGTAATCGTGTATATGGACAAAAAGGAGCGGATCAGCAAAAGGACGATACGGGTGATCCGGGTCGACGCGGGCACGATCTACGCGTTCGATATGTCCCGCAACGCGCCGAGGAGGTTCGCATCCGAACGGATTTTGGCGGTGCAGCCGGTGATCGTGCATGCCTCCTGAGCGTACGATCTTTTTGGTGGACGGCCAGTCATTTTACGCATCATGTGAAAAAGCTGCTCATCCAGAGTACCGCAATAGGCCTGTTGCCGTTGGTGACCCGAGCCGCCCATCAGGGATCGTGCTAGCCGCCTGCCCGATCGCGAAAGCTCGTGGAGTAACGACGGCCGAACGCAATTTTACGGCGCTCGCCAAGTGTCCGGACTTGGTAATTATCCGGCCTCGGATGCAGAGGTACATTCAGATATCGTTAGCTATAACGGAGATATTTGAAACCTACACGGACTTGGTCGAGCCGTACAGCATTGACGAGCAGTTTCTGGATGTAACTGGCGTGCTAAAACAGTATGCTTCTGCGGAAGCGCTGGCTCGTCAAATACAAGAGCACATCCTTTTGTCTACAGGCGTTTGGAGCCGCGTCGGGATCGGCCCGAGCAAGATTCTCGCGAAGACGGCGACGGATAACTTCGCTAAAAAAACCGACGAGGGTATCTTCAGGCTTGGATACGATAACATCGAGACCGCTTTGTGGCCGCTGCCGGTGCACCAGATGTTTATGGTGGCCAGCAAGATGGCGACCCATTTTAACATCATGGGACTTCCGACGATCGGGGACATCGCCCGGCTGTCGCTCCAAGACTTTAAACGCCGTATGAGATTGCGGATGGGTAAACAGAGCGACATCCAGGCGGAATACTATTGGCAGACGGCGCGTGGAATCGATCCGAGCCCGGTCGTGCCGTCGATCCGTAATGAGCTTAAGTCCATCAGCCACGGCAAGACGCTGCGTGCCAGCCTGTATTATAGACGGCAGGATATCGAGCTTGTGCTGCAAGAGCTCGTGATCGAGGTTTGTCGTCGGGCTCGTCGATTGGGAAAGCAAGGCCGTGTGGTATCTGTGGGGCTTGGGGAGACGGACGGAGAACGGGCTTTCCGCTTTGGTCGGCAGACTACACTAGCCCACGCAACGAACCTCACGCACGAAATCGAGGCTGCTGTCCTACGGTTATTTAGGGAATATTGGCAAGGGTTGCCCGTTGCTTTCCTCTACGTATCCATAACGCAGTTGACCGACGATAATGTAACGCAGCTGACGCTCTTTGACGACCGCGCGAGGGCTTATGACCTTGAGCGAGCAACGGACGCAATAAAGGATCGATACGGGAGTGCGGCGATCATGAAGGCGTCGTCATTACAAGATGCGGGCGTAGCACGGGAGAGAGCTGGACAGATCGGAGGTCATTACAAATGAGCAAGCTTGATGGAAACGGCCGTTGGGGCGGCAAGATGCTGCTGACCGAGCATCAGGAGCAATATGAGCAACGTAATCGAACAGCCGCGGGAAAAGCAACAGCCGAAGAACTCCGCTTAATTAGAGATTCCGTGTTGCTCCCGCACTTAATGACAATGGTTCAGAAATCGCTTGATGAGATAAGCCGATCTCAAATATCTATGCATAATGTCATGACTCGATTTATGCGGGTGTTGTTGGATAGGGTAAGCATCGAAACCTTCAACAACCGTAGAGAACTGAAAAAACGTAATATCAAGATCCTGTCCGACGAGACTCAGGATGACATCGTGTATAATCGCTACCTCTGCCGAGGATACGAAGACAAGTTTGGTATGACGCGAGAGGTGATGCGAGCGGAAATCGGGAATCACCTTGCCAAAGCTGTTGAAAGCATACTTAAACCAACTAAGGAGTGATCTTATGCCAGCGATTGCGAAACCGGGAAAGACATACAAGGCGAAGAGACCAACGAGGGATGAGTTTGAGCTTGAAGAATTGGCAGACCAATTGACCGAGGCCAAGAACGAGGAGACTGAGGTAGTGCTAAGTGTATGGGGTTGGGATGAGGTTGTTCGAGGTGTCATAACGGAGATGGATTCCAGGACGACGCTTGTCCACGTCTACCGGCACGGCGAGACGATCAAGGTTCCGTTCTTGGATGTTATGAGGGTAAGCAACCCGATGTAGCCGCCGGCATTATTCGGATTATGGCGAAGTTCCAAGAGGATGGTATGGACAGAGAGGGAAAGCCCCGATTACTCGGGGCTTATTTTTCTAATTCTATTACCCACACATTACCCACAAACAATGTGTTAAATAGTGTATCTTTGTGTCCACTAATGGATATTTAAGAATGCTCAAAACCCGCGCTATTATTTGTTTCTGTCCACTTGATTCTTTCAGTGTCCAAAGATTAAAAACATGCTCACGATGTGCGACAAGAGCCTGCAGGAGATCCGGCGGACGCCAAATCTGTTCAAGCAGCAGCTGGGGGAATTTATCCAAATGGTCATGGACAAAATCAGCCGGGAGATGTTCGCCCTCCGCCGGGAGCTGCGGGGACGAAACATTAAAGTGTACGAGGACGAGATGCTCGACGGCATTATCTACCACCGCTATTGCTGTCGCGGCTACGAAGACAGGTTCGCCATCGTGCGCGAAGCGCTGCGCACGGAGATCGGCGTGCGGCTGGCGAAGTACTGCGCCGATATTCTGCATCCGCCGCTTAAAGAAGCACCCCCCGGTCCAGGCAGCGGTAGCTGATCGCCTCGGCCACGTCTTCGGCGCGGATCGGCTCCCGGTCGGCCAGATCCGCGATCGTGCGGGAAATCCGGAGGATGCGGTCGTGCGCCCGGAAGCTTAAGCCGAGCCGATCGTACACTTGCTGGAGAAGCGTCTCGGCATCCGAGGAGAGCTTGGCGTACTTGCGCAGATGGCTTCCCTGGAGCTGGCTGTTCCATTGGAAGCCGTGCCTGGCATAACGGGCGCGCTGTCTCGCGGCGGCGCCGGCCACGATCTCCCGCGCTTGCGCGGAGGAGAGGCTGCCGCCGGAGGAGAGGCCCTGCAGCGGCTGCCGCGAGAGCTCGACCTGAAGATCGAGCCGGTCGGCGAGCGGGCCCGATATGCGCGACCGGTATCTGGCGATGGCGGCGGGCGAGCAAGCGCACGGCTTGCCGCTCGGTTCGCCTCCGCAGAGGCACGGGTTCATCGAAGCCGCCAGCATGAATCCGGCGGGGAAGCGGCATACCGCTCTGGCGCGCCCGATCGTCACCTCGCGGTCCTCGAGCGGCTGGCGCAGCGTCTCGAGGCAGGCGCGGGAAAATTCGGGCAGCTCGTCGAGGAACAGCACGCCGTGATGGGCCAGCGTCACTTCCCCCGGCTTCGGAATCGAGCCGCCCCCGATCAGACCCGCGGCCGAGATCGTATGGTGCGGAGAGCGGAAAGGCCGGCTGCGGATCAGTCCGGTCCGCTCTCCGCCGAGCTTGCCGCAGACGCTGAAAATTTTCGTCACGGCCAGCGCTTCCTCGTCGTTCAGCGGAGGGAGAATCGTCGGCAATCTGCGGCACAGCATCGTCTTCCCGGTGCCCGGAGGCCCGACGAAGACGAGGTTGTGCATGCCGCTGGCGGCGACGAGCAGCGCCCGCTTGCCCTGCTCCTGCCCGACGACGTCGGCAAGGTCTACGTCGTCTCCAGACTCCTCCACGGCCCGCTTCAATCTGCGCAGCCGCTTTCTCCCGAAGCCGGCGGGAGCTCCTTCCGGCTCCTCTTCGGATTCCCCGTTGATCCATTCCGACAGGGACGAGATGCCCACCACTTCGATGCCGGGGAGAAGGGAGGCTTCGGCCACGGCGGAGCGGGGAACGACGATCCGGCGAATGCCGCTGCGCCGGGCGAGCTCGGTCATCGGCAGCACGCCGGGAACGCTGCGGATAGAGCCGCTTAGCGACATCTCCCCGATGAACAGCGTATCGGCCAGCCGCTCCGGGTCGACCTGTCCGCTCGCGCACAGAATGCCGGCGGCGATGGCCAGGTCGAACGCGCTGCCTTCCTTGCGCAAGTCGGCCGGAGCAAGATTGATCGTCACCCGGTCCAGCGGAAATTTCATTCCCCCGTTCTGAATCGCCGCCCTCACCCGGTCGATCGATTCCCGCACCGCCGAATCGGGCAGCCCGACGACGTTCACCTGAGGCAAGCCCGAGCTGATATTCACTTCAACCTCGATCAAGCGCCCTTCGATGCCCAGCACGCTTGCGCTCATCATTTTCGCATACATAACAAAAAAAACACCTCCTCCGTCCATGATCATGGCGACGGGAAAGGTGCTTCCTCTCCGAGAATATTGCGATTGATACAAGCATACACGTCAGGAAAGCCGCTGTCAACGGCAGCGCGGCCGACCGACTTCAGGGCTATGGGTCTCATTCGGCGCAGGCGGCGCGCGATGGGAGCAGCCTGCGGTACGATCCGCTCGCCAACGGCTTCACGCCGGCTCTAATGAAATAAAAATTCACAATTGTGCTCTCCGCCGCGATTCTTTATGATCAAAAGTGAGCAAGCGCTTCCAACGCCCGTTGCGGCGATTTCCCGACAGAAAGCAGGTCAGACAGGATGCCGTTGCCGAAAACGCTAAAGCACCGCCTTATCGTACTGCTGCTCCTCAGCTCGCTGTTTCCCGTCGTCCTCATCGGCAGCATCTCGTATTCTTCCATGTACGCGATGCTGAAGAACAAGGCGGACAAAGGGATCGCGAGCAATTTGCACCTGGTGCGCCTGTCGTTCGAGAACACGCTGAGCCAGCTCAACCGCGCCTCCCAGCAGCTCGTATTCGAGGGGGAGACGGGCAGCAAGCTCGATACGTATTTAAGCACGGACAACCTGGTCGTCAAGAGGCAGCTGGGCACGCAAATCATGAACGAGATGAGCCTCATTCATTTCACGAACCCGACTTTGGGCGTCATTTTCTACTATTTGGCCGACACGAAGGAAGTGATTTTCCAGAACTCGCAGCTCGTGCCGAATTTCGATCTGTTTAAGCTGCCGGTGCTGGCAGAACAGCTCAGCATGACGTATTACGGTCCGCACACCTCGATCAATCCACTCGACGGCAACCGGGTGCTGTCCGTCATCCGCAAGGTGAACATTCCGGCCAGGGACGACGTTTACCTGTATATCGAGACGGATTTTAAGCTGACGGATCGGATTCTCAATACCGACGACATTTACAGGGAGACGTTCCACCTGTTCGTCGATCAGAACGGCACGATCGCTTACAGCGAAAAACAGGACGTGTTCCGGACCGGGGAGACGCTGCCGCAGCTGTCCGGCGTTCGGGGAGAAAGCGGCGGATATTACCTGTTCGAGGAGATCAGCAACCAGTCGTGGCGGGTCGTGGCCGCCGTCCCGAAGCGTTCCTACAATCAGGAGATCGTCCGCTGGATCGTACAGTTCGCCGTCATCGCCGTGCTGTCGGTCGGCATCGGGTCGCTGCTCGCGCTGGCGATCTGGCGCATGGTCTACAAGCCGCTGCTGCATCTGCAGCGCAACATTCGTCGGCTGAAGAACAACCATCTGTCCGAGCTGAAAGGATACGATCGCGAGCCGCTGCTCGAATTCGCGGAAATCCATCAGCAGTTCGCCTCGATGCGGGATCGGATCAACGAATTGATCCGGGACATCGACCGCAACGCCAGGAGCAAGCGGCGGCTCGAAATCGAGAACCTGCTGTACAAGATCAACCCGCATTTCATCCACAACACGCTCGATACGATCCGCTGGCTGGCGCGGGTCAACGGGCATCATGAGACGGACCGGCTCGTCTCCACGCTGAACAAGCTGCTCTATTACAATCTCGGCAAGGGGCGTTCCGCAAGCATTCGGGACGAGATTGAGGCGCTCAAGCATTACGTTCTGCTGCAGGGGGTGCGGTACAACTTCCACTTCGAAGTTCGGTACCAAGCCGACCCGAGGCTGCTGGAGCTGCCCGTGCCGCGTTTTATTTTGCAGCCGCTCGTGGAAAATTCGATTACGCACGGCCTGCGGAACAAGGGCGGAGATCCGGGGGTGATCGAGGTCGCCGTCATCGAGGAGGAGGGCGGACGCGTGCGCGTCGAGGTGCGGGACGACGGCTACGGGATGACCGAGGCGGAAGTGCAGCGGATGCTGTCCGGCGGAGGCGAGGAGGAAAGCAGAACGGGGCTCGGAATCGGCTGGCAGTATGTGCGGCGAATGCTGGAGCTGCAATTCGGAGGCAAGGCCGACATGCGCGTGGAGAGCGGTCCGGAGGCAGGAACGACGATTACGCTGCTGCTGCCCGTCGTAAGGGAGAAGGAGGAGAAACATGCTGAAAGTGATGGTCGTGGATGACGATTACCTCGTGCGCCAGGGCATTATTCGCGTGATGCCCTGGGCCCGTTACGGGATGGAGGTCACGAGCGAGGCCAGCAACGGAGAGGAAGCGCTGGAGAAGATGGCGGAAGCCGAAGTCGACCTGCTCGTGACCGATCTGGCGATGCCGGGCATGTCGGGGCTTGAGCTGATCAAGCGGGTAAGGGAGCGGTATCCGCCTGTGCATATGGTCGTACTGACGTTCCATCACGAATTCGAGCTGGTCAAGGATGCGCTTCGTCTCGGCGTGCTGGATTACATCACGAAGGTCGAGCTGGAAGACGACAGACTGGCTTCGATTCTCGAGCGGATCTCCGATCGCATTCGCAGGCAGCCGGCGCGTTCTCCGGCCGATGCCGGGCGCAATGCCGACGGCAGCTTCGAAACGGACGAGGCTTATGCCTGTTTCCGTGCGCGCGGACAGGAGCGGCGGTGGATCGTCGCCGAGACGGCCGAAGCCGCCGAAGCGGACGACGCGAGCCGCGCGGATAGCGGCAGGGATGCCCCATCCGCCGCCGCAGCCCGCCGCGATCGCCATCCGCTGGACGGCATTGTCGTTAAGCTGCGGGGCGTGAAGGGGATGGCCAGGCCGGAACTGCTGCAGAAGCTGCGGCTTCGCGGCGAGAACGAGCTGTTTTACGGCGCGGAGGACGGCGTCCGTCAGCACGAATGGACGGTCGCGATTCTGGAGGAGGAGCGGGCCGCGTCCCGGGAGGAGATCGTGCGGCTCGGGCTGGGCTGGTCCGGCCTGGAATGGCTGACGGACGCGGAAGCGTTCGAACGGCTTAGCGCGTGTACGGCCGCCCTCAAGCTGCCAGCGGCGCAGCTGGAGCAGATGCTGTACGTCGCGATGGAGGAGTGGGCCAAAGCATGCGATCCCGAGCTGCTTCGGTTCGACGAATCCAACCGGCCGCAGACGTGGGGGGCGTGGGTGAAGCGGCTGCAGGACATCCGTTCGGGCGCGATGGCCTATGCGAACCGGGAGGCGTATTCTCCGGCCATCGTCGCCAGCATTTTCAAGGCGGCCGATTACGTCAAGCAGCATATCAACGAGGACCTCCAGCTTCCCGACATCGCGTTGAAAGTAAATATGAGCCGGAGTTATTTCAGCAAATGCTTCCGCGACATTACCGGCCGCACGTTTCAGGAATACGTCAGGGATTGCCGAATCGAACGCGCCCAGCGGCTGCTTCGCCATACGTCCAAGCCGGTCAGCTGGATCGCGTCGGAATCGGGTTATCCGAACGAGCGCTACTTCAGCAAGGTATTCCGCGAAGCGACCGGCGAGCTGCCGCGCGATTACCGGAGAAAACATCTGAAAAGTCACAATTGATCCGCGCGAAAGTGCACTTTCGTCTTTTCCGGGGCTGGATCAGTCCGAATTGCAGGACGTTTTGCGACCGGAGTCAGGACGCGTCATGACGATGGGGTGAAGCGCTTTCATGTAGGATAAAACTCAAGAAAGCGACTTCATCAAAGGAGGCTGTAAAATGGCAAAATCCACAAGCGCAAGGATCGTCGGCTTGTTGCTGGCGCTCGCGCTGACGATTACGGCGTGCTCGGGGGGCAAAACGAACGACGCTTCGAATACCGGAGGAGCAAGCGCAACGAGCGGGGCGAGCCCCTCGGCATCCCCGTCCGGCTCCGCCAAGGAGATCGATCCGTACCGGCTTGACGAGCCCGTCGAATTCACCACGTTTAAGCATGTGGGAGCCAACGCCAAACTGCCCGCGGGCGATACGGTGGAGAACAACCAGTACACGAGATATTTGCAGGAGAAGGCGAACATTACCGGCAAAGTGCTGTGGTACGCGTCGGGCAGCGACTTCGATCAGAAGTCGATGCTGGCCATCGGAAGCGGCGATATTCCCGATATTTTCGTCGTCGACGAGCAGACGTTTCGGACGCTCGCCAAGGCTGGGCAAATCGAGGATTTGACGGAGGTGTTTAATCAGTATGCGGCCCCGCTGACGCGGGAAATTCTCGATTCGACGGAAGGCCGGGCGCTGGAAGCGGCGACGATCCAGGGCAGGCTGATGGCGATTCCGAACATCTCGGTGCAGGCCGATTCCGCGAGCATGCTGTTCGTTCGCCAGGATTGGCTCGACAAGCTCGGACTGGAAGGGCCGAGAACGATCGCGGACGTGGAGCGCATCGCCAAGGCTTTCGTCGACAACAAGATGGGCGGGGAAGGGACGATCGGGTTGACCGGGCCCAACAACACGCTGACCGTGCCGATGAAATCGAGCAGGCACGACTTGAAAGGATTTTACGCCGCCTATAACGCATTCCCGGGCAACTGGGTGAAGGATAAGGACGGCAACCTCGCATACGGTTCGATTTTGCCGGAAACGAAGGAAGCGTTGGGCAAGCTTCGCGACATGTATGCAGCCGGACTGATCGACAAGGAATTCGCGATTCGCAAGGACACGGACCAGACGGTCATTGGCGGCCAAGCCGGCATGTTCTTCGGTCCGTGGTGGTCGGGGGGCGTGCTGCGCGACACGTACGCCAACGATCCGGATGCATCGTTCAAGGTGTACATGATCGAAGACGAACAAGGGCGGATCAATAATTTGAAGATGCCGGTCAGCCAGAAGTTCGTCGTCGTGAAAAAAGGGTTCAAACGTCCGGAGGCGGCGATGGTCTACATGAACACGTTCATCCGGGCGGAGCGCAAGGCGGAGCCGGACGCGGCCAAGCTGGATACGTCGATCAGCACGGAGTTTTGGCCGATCGGCAACCCGACGTTCGACTATGCCGACGCCGTGGAGCGAAAATCGGTCATTCTCGCCGACGCGCTCGCAGGCAGAGTCAAGCCGGACGATCTGATTCCGGAGATGAAGGTGCTGTACGATCTGGCCAAGGCGGACGAAGCGGCGCCCAAGGCGGATCTGGCGGGCTGGGGCCGATTCTACGGCTATACCGAACCGGCCGAAATGCTGAAGCGTTCGATGAACTCCATCTACAACGAGTTCACGGTGACGACGCCGACGATGGATCGCAAATGGGCGAATCTGAAAAAGCTCGAGGACGAAGCCTTCTTCTCGATCGTGATGGGCAACAAGCCGCTGGAGGAGTTCGACCGGTTCGTCTCCGACTGGAAGGCGCAGGGCGGCGACGAGATTGCGGCGGAAATCGGCGAAGAGCTGAAGCAGCGATAAAGCGGGCGAGCGAAAGCGCCATTGCGGCTTCTGCGACGGTGGCGCTTTTCGCCATGCTTTGCGAAAGGAGGCGAACGGGTAAGGATGAGAGGCTTTCAGAAGCATTACCACCTGATGTTGCTGCCGGGCATCGCGCTGCTCGTCGCTTTCCAGCTCATCCCGCTGTTCGGCGTCGCGATCGCGTTCCAGGACTTCAACATCGGGCTGGGACTGGCGAGATCGCCGTGGATCGGCTTGGAAAACTTCAAGTACTTGTTCCAGATCCGGGACAGCAAAACGATTTTCTATAATACGGTGTTCATATCCGGAGGCAAAATCATCGCCGGCATTATCGTGCCCGTCACGTTCGCCGTGCTGCTGAACGAGCTTCGGGCCGCCGCGTTTAAGCGCTGGGTGCAGACGGTCGTTTATTTGCCGCATTTTCTGTCGTGGGTCATCCTGGCCGGCGTGCTGATCGATATGCTGTCGACCGGCGGCATCGTCAACCGGATCATCGCTTCGTTCGGCGGGGAAAAAATCATGTTTCTGGCCAGCAACGACTGGTTTCCGTGGATTCTGATCGGCTCCGACACGTGGAAGGATTTCGGCTTCGCGGCCATCGTCTATTTGGCGGCGCTCGCGGGCATCGATCCGACTCTGTACGAAGCCGCGGAGATCGACGGGGCGACGCGCTGGCAGAAGATGAGGTACATTACGCTGCCCAGTCTGGCGACGACGGTCATTTTGCTGGCCACGCTGTCGATCGGCAACATTTTGAACGCGGGCTTCGATCAAATTTTTAACCTGTACAATCCGCTCGTCTACGCTTCCGGGGACGTCATCGATACGTACGTGTATCGGGTCGGTCTCGTGCAGGCGCAGTACGGCTTCGCGACCGCGGTCGGCCTGCTGAAGTCGGTCATCGGATTCGTCTTGATCATCGTCTCGTATCGGCTGGCGTACCGGTTCGCGAATTATCGGATTTTCTAGGAGAGAGGCGGGTGTCAACGGAAAATGGTACGGGATCGCTCGTTATCGGCCCGCGCATGGAACGTCTGCCTGATCGCGGCAATGGCGCTTGCCGCCTTCGGTTCGCTGGCTCCGATCATCCATACGGTGGCCGTGTCGTTCAGCAATTCCGCGGCGGCCGCCGGCGGCTTCATTACGTTCTGGCCAAGAGGCTTTAATTTCGAATCGTATCGGAAAATTATCGAGGATCCCCATTTCGGCAATGCGTTCCTCGTGTCGACGAAGCGGGTACTGCTCGGGGGGGCGATCAACTTCGTCCTGACCGTCCTGATGGCGTATCCGCTGTCCCGCAGTTCCCGCGAGTTCAGGGCCCGGCATTACTACATGTGGTTCGTGCTGTTCACGATGCTGTTCAGCGGAGGGATTATCCCGCTCTATCTCGTCGTCAAGTACATGGGCATGTTCAATTCGATCTGGGCGCTCGTATTGCCGGGGGCGGTGCCGGTTTTCAACGTCGTGCTGCTGATGAACTTCTTCCGCAACCTCCCGAAGGAGCTCGGAGAGGCGGGGCTGATCGACGGAGCGGGCCCGTGGTACATGCTCGTCCGCATTTTCTTGCCGCTGTCGCTGCCGGCCATCGCGACCGTGACGCTGTTCAGCATCGTCGGGCATTGGAACGCCTTTTTCGACGGGCTGATCTTCATGCGCAGCGTGGAAAACTACCCGCTCCAGACGTATATCCAGCAGCTTGTCGTGCAGCTGCCGCCGGAGTATATGGATTCGACGAACATGGACTTGCTGGACAAAATGTCCGACAAGACGCTGAACGCGGCCAAAATCATGGTGTCGATGATTCCGATTCTCGCCGTTTATCCGTTTTTGCAGCGGTATTTCATTCACGGGATTATGCTCGGGTCGGTGAAGGAGTAGGAGGATGGCGATGGGAGGAGAAGAAACTGCAAGCCTGACGATCGTAAGGACGATTCGGCATGAAGAAGAGCGGGATTATTACTTGGAGCTTCCGTTCGAGCTGCCGGAGCGCACGGAAGAGCTTCATATCGGGATCGAGGTCGAGCCGCTCGGCGAAGGGAGGGCGGTTATCGATCTCGGTCTGAAGGACGCTTCCCGCATTCGCGGCTGGAGCGGCGGCGCGAGGACGTCGGTCTTCGTCGGCTGCGAGAAGGCAACGCCCGGCTATCTGCCGGGAGAGCTGCGCGCGGGAACTTGGGCGGTGCTGCTGGGCGCATACCGCGTTCCTCCGGCCGGGTGCCGGGTAACGGTAAGCATCCGGTGCGTGCCGGAGACGCGCAGATGGTTGAAGGGCGACTTGCACACCCATACCGAGCACAGCGACGGGACGTATACGCTGCGGGAGGCGGGGGCGATCATGGAGTCGCTCGGATGCGATTTTATCGCCACGACGGACCATAACACGATCAGTCAAAACGACGCCCATCCGAAGGATACGGGCCTTGTGTTCATCCCCGGCATGGAGCTGACGACGACGCGCGGGCATGCCAACCTGCTCGGCGTGAGAGAGCCCGTCCGGGATTTCCGCGCGGCCGGACCGGACGATCTCCGCAGCCGCCTGGACGAGGCGAAGCGCAGCGGAGCGTTGGTCGTTCTGAACCATACGCATTGCGAGTTTTGCCCGTGGGAATGGGGCTTCGACGTAGAGAGCGACGCGGTCGAGGTGTGGAACGGGCCATGGACGGAGCGCAACGACAGGGCGCTGAATTGGTGGCAGTCGCGGCTCGCCGCCGGCGAGCGGCTGGTCGCCGTGGGCGGGAGCGATGTTCATCGGCCGCATCCTTACGTCCGTCACGCCATGCCCACGACGTGGGTGTACGCCGATTCCCGCACATCCGCGGGTATATTGGAGGGCGTCAGGAAAGGCCATGTCTTTCTCTCGTATGCGCCGGACGGGCCGACGATAGATCTGAAGATCGGAACGTGCATCATGGGAGAGGCGTACGAACAGGGTTCGGGAGAAGACGGGGAGGCCCGCTTGAGCCTCGCGGGACTGTTGAAGGGGGATACGGTGAAAATCGTCTCCGCTCTCGGAGAGGAACAGCGATATACGGCGGAGAAGGACGGGGAGTGCAGCTATTCGTGGCCCGTTCTGGCCCGCAAGTTTTATCGGGTCGAGGTGTGGCGTTACTTTCCCGAAGCGGACCGCGAGCTGCTTGCCGCGCTGGGCAACCCCGTTTATTTGGAATGAAGACGAGGCGCCGCGCTCAAGAAATTCGATGGAGGATCGGCGGAAGCATGTCGAGCAGCCGCTCCTGGAATTTGGCGTCGCTGTAATTCCAGGAGTCGGCTCCGAGCGCGTAGACGCAGCCGCTGCGAACCGCCGGCAAGCTTCTCCACAACGGGCTCTCCATCATTGCCAGGGCGGCGCGGCGCGAATGTTCGTTCTCGGACTGGCGGCGCGAACGTATTGAAGGTGACGCTCAGCGCGATTTTTGGATAAGGTGTTGTAGTAGAGCATTCCAGAAGTAAAATGCGATTGCGCTCGAAGCGTAAGCGTCAAACCCTACCCACCTTCGTTCTTTGCAGCAACCATGAGATAATCCTCCTCAGAATCAATTCGGGGGAGGATATTTTATGGCCAGAG
>NZ_PVYW01000034.1 GCF_003001675.1 Cohnella sp. SGD-V74
CAATCGTTGCCGAACACGTGCCGAATGCATCAGTCTTAATACTTAGCCTACGCCAGCTCCCACTGATCTCAAGGTGGGGGCTATTTGACGCTTACGTTGCTCGATTACTGATGATGAAGAGCCGTGTTGTTGATCGTCCTTTGATTATGCTAAAAGAACGGTATGTCAGAGGAGAAATTAATGATGATGAGTATTTGCGAATGAGAAAAGTCATCAATGAAGTGAAATAAGGGAATCTGAAATGGGGGAAATGCCCATTTTTCATTAGTTTAAACTACATACATACGCGTAACATTGCCCAAACAGCAAGCTCTTTGAGGGGTGTTTACTTCGCTGCCACAGCGATTCAACTAGTCTCTGTAATTTTTTGAAGCATGATTTTTCGATACATACCGTTAAACAGGGCGGACGCATCTTCCTCTACCCGAATTGTTTCTCGTACGGTATGATGATTTGTTCGAAATATCGTCCGATGTCCGTGCCCATCATTACTACGATGGGACGAAGGATTTTTTTGGGCCCGGAAACAATAATCGGCAGCTTCTTCACTGGTAGCGGCTTTTTTTTCAACGTTGATATTGCGTTAACAATTGGCGTATATGATCATAATAGAAATAAGCAAATAATTATATTACTATTTACACCGGGTAGGGGAGTGTGGGAGAATGAAACGGGAAGTCAAACGGATATATTTCCTTTGCGGGCAAAATCGGTGCCGAAGTCAGATGGCCGAAGCCTTTGCCAAGTATTATGGCGGGGGCCATGTAGCGGTGGAGAGTGCTGGATTAGATCCTTCCAAAGAAGTGCATCCTTACACCATTGAAGCTATGCGTGAGGTAGGCATCGATCTTTCCCAGCATGTTTGCAAAAAAATTGATATGAAGGTTTTTTTAGCGTCGAATGCGATCGTCAAGCTGTGCGAACAAAATGTGGAACGTTGTCCTATCGTACCGTTCAAGATCATGAACGTTGAGTGGAAGATCCCCGACCCGTTGGCTGTAGACGGCGGCAGCCTGGAAGACGTGAAGAGAGCGCGTGACGAGATTCGGGAGAAAGTGATCGGGTTGTTAAAAGGGATGGACATTCCCGTCGCTTAAAAGGAGTGAAGCAGTTGAGCAAACTAGAAGAAGTTGCGGATGCCCTGAAGCTATTAGGGGATCGGAACAGGCTCACTATCGTAGCCTTGTTGCAGGTGAAGGAACTGTGCGTGTGCGAGATCGTGGATATTTTGAAAACGAGCCAGCCCAATATCAGTCAGCATATGCGGAAGCTGCGGGACGGGGGCTTGGTCAAAGAATCGCGCAGGGGACAGTGGGTTTATTATTCGCTCTGTCTGGAAGACAAGCCTTATATTTTGGATATTCTAAAAGAAATTCCTTCGCAAGCGGCGCTGATTGAGCCTGCTATTTGCGAAACCAATGATTGCTGTACGTAGTTCAGGAGGAAGCATATGGTTTATGTAGCGATTTTCATTTTCTTGGTAACGTTGCTTTTTGTCATTTGGCAACCGAAAGGATTAAATATCGGCTGGTCGGCAAGTGCCGGAGCGATCCTTGCTTTGCTATTTGGCGTGGTCAGCTTCGCGGACGTCGGCACCGTAACAGGCATCGTGTGGAACGCCACCTTGGCATTTGTGGCCATTATTTTAATCTCAGTGGTGCTGGATGAAATCGGATTTTTTGAGTGGGCTGCATTGCATATGGCGCGGCTGGCCCGCGGAAACGGCCTGCTCATGTTTGTATTTATCATCTTGCTGGGATCGGCGGTTGCCGCCTTGTTTGCCAATGATGGCGGGGCCTTGATTATTACCCCGATTGTACTCGCCATGGTCCGGGCACTTAAGTTTGATGAAAAGATGATCCTGCCGTTTATTATGGCCAGTGGGTTTATTGCGGATACGGCATCTTTACCGCTTGTTGTCAGCAACTTGGTGAATATTGTATCCGCCGATTATTTCAACATCGGTTTTGCGGAATACGCGAGCCGCATGATCGTTCCGAATTTCTTTTCCGTCATTGCGAGCCTCATTGTGCTGTATCTGTATTTCCGGAAAAGCATCCCGAATACTTACAATCTCACGCAACTGAAAAGGCCGAAGGAAGCCATTAAGGATATGCGGCTGTTTAAGTTATCTTGGGTCATTTTAGCCGCGCTGCTTGTTGCGTATTTTATCAGCGAATTTTTCTCGATCCCTGTATCCATTATTGCCGGGGTTGCCGCGATTGCCTTTTTGTTCGCGGCGAGAAAAAGCCCTGCGATTCATACCTGGAAACTGGTAAAAGGCGCTCCCTGGGCTGTCGTGATCTTCTCTATCGGCATGTATGTGGTCGTTTATGGCTTGCGCAATGCCGGACTTACGGATGCACTAGGCAGCGTCATTCAAGCGGTCGCAGACCAAGGGTTATTTGTGGCTACCGTAGGTATGGGCTTTATTGCAGCCATCCTGTCGTCCATTATGAACAACATGCCCACGGTCATGATCGATGCGCTGGCCATCCAAGGTACGCAAACCGATGGGTTCATTCGTGAGGCGCTGATCTATGCGAATGTGATCGGTTCGGACTTAGGACCGAAAATTACGCCAATCGGCTCCTTGGCCACGCTACTTTGGCTGCATGTTCTATCCACGAAAAACGTGAAAATCAGATGGGGCTATTATTTTAAAGTCGGCATCCTGTTAACTATTCCCACGTTGTTCATTACGCTCACCGGTCTTTATGTATGGCTTTATGTTCTCCAGACGTTACAGGTGAATGTATGGCTATGTATTGAGGCGATTGTAGTCGTCCTGGTGGTGGTTGCATTGATCATGAAGTCTTTTATTGGAAGTAAACAAGCGAAAAGAGTTCATCAAGGCGATTAACGAATTGAAATCAAAGGAGATTGTTCACCATGGAGAAAAAACCGTTAATTTATTTTTTGTGCACCGGAAATTCTTGCAGAAGCCAAATCGCGGACGGGTTTTTAAACGCGCTAGGCAGCGACAAATATGAAGTCAAAAGCGCAGGTCTTGAAGCACACGGACTGAATCCGCGTGCGGTGCAAGTCATGCAAGAAGCTGGCGTAGATATTAGCAAAAACACCTCCGATGTGATCGATCCGGACATTTTGAATCGCGCCGATTATGTCATTACCTTATGCGGCCACGCCGACGAGCATTGCCCTGTGATCTCCAACAAGAACGTAACGAAATGGCATTGGGGTTTTGATGATCCGGCAAAAGCAACCGGAACGGAAGAGGAAATCATGAACCAGTTCCGCACCGTTCGCGATTCGATTAAGAACCGGATTGAACAATTCGTCAAAGAAGGGAAATGAGGTGGCGAAGATGATCAAACGAATGCATGTTGCTTTAAACTGCACGGAGCTGAACAAGTCTTTGGAGTTCTATCGCGCTTTTTTTGGGGCCGAACCGAGTAAGGTTAAAGATAACTACGCCAAATTCGAGTTAGAAGAACCGGCGCTTCATTTTTCGCTCAATGTACGTCCCTTCGAACAAAAGGGTGTACTGAACCACTTGGGATTTCAAGTGAATAATACGGAAGAAGTGCTGGCCATGGGGGAGAGGCTTCGTCAAAGCGGACTGCTGCTGATTGACGAGATGAATACCACATGCTGCTATGCGGTGCAGGATAAAGTTTGGGTATATGATCCGGACGGCAACGCTTGGGAGATTTTCTACACAAAAGAAGATTCCGAATTCGAATCCGCCGGAGAAGCTAGGGATTTGTCCCTGTGCTGCGCGCCGCCAGCGGCCCCGGTTCCTATTGAGTTTGGATCGCTCAAAAAAGGAGTATAGTCCATGGCGTCTAAAAAAACCTACCATGCTTTGATTCCCGATAAAATTTTCATGGGCGCGGCAACTGATGTGGAATCGATGGTGAAAAATGAAGGTATCGACGTGATCGTGGATCTTCGCGGCGAAGCGACGGAATGCGCCTATCCAGCGGCGAGTGCGAAATGGATTCAAATTCCGTTAGCGGATCATGCCGCTATGCCACAAGAAAAAGCCTTCGAGCAAGCGATCCAGGCCGTCACCGAAGCTTATCATCAAAACAAGAAAGTGGCTTTTCATTGTGGCGGAGGAAAGGGGCGGACCGGTACGGTAGCCGCGGGCACCTTACTTGCTTTGGGATTAAGTGAAACGCTTGACGAAGCCGAGGCCAAGGCGAAGAGCATTCGCACCATCATTGATATTAAACCATCACAGAGAGAATCTTTGCATAAATTATATCCCGATAAATAAGCAAGCCAGGAGACCACTCAGCCGAGTGGTTTTCTTTTTGCATTCTGTCATTTCATCTGAGTCCTCTATTGTATCCTCGCGAAATTCAAAGAACTCACGGATCTGTGTTCGATGGTAAGTGATGGAACGGCCAGTCCAATCGTCCTGGCATACAGTTCTGGATCGGAAAAAATCTGTTTGGCAATTCGAACTTGTGTGTCGGAAAACGGGCCACGTTCTGAAAAAACTTAAATAACATAGCGAATCCAATCTTGGTTTCCCTCGTTTTATATGGTCAGAATCGGAACTATTATATTGGATTAAGTTTATATTTCCTATGAAAAATAGGAAACAATCTATTAAAGCAATCCAAAGTTCCAATGCCAGAAATAATATCGGAACTTTAAGTGAATAATAAAAAAATGTCTTGACTATGTACCATGGTACAGTGTTTACACTTATAACGGGGTGGTGAATCATGAAATATCGTTCAGGAGACATATCCAAATTATGTAGTGTGAATAAAGAAACGCTCAGATACTACGAACGAAAAGGTCTGATTGCTGAACCTGTAAGGTCGGATGCAGGCTACAGGCTTTATCCGGAAGATTCGATAAACCGAATCAAATTCATTAAACGTATTCAGGAGCTTGGTTTTACGTTATCTGAAATAAATAAATTGCTCGGCGTCGTTGATAAAGACGATGTGAGATGTGCAGATATGAATGACTTCGTTGTGCAAAAGTTGCGGGAAGTTCAGTTTAAAATCAGAGATCTGCAACGAATCGAAACGATGCTAAAGGATTTACAAATTCGCTGTCCAGATGAGAAGGCCATTCATGATTGCCCAATTATCGAAGCGCTTATTGACAATGATCAAGAGGAAAAGGAGGGAATTCAGTGAAAGAAAATGTCAAAAAAGTTGGATGGGGCTTTTTAGCTTTGCTCTCATGTCCTTGTCATCTGGTTTTGATACTGCCTCTGCTAGCTGGAACAACGCTTGGTGCATATTTTAGCGCCTATCAAACAATCGGAAGCGTTATTTTGGCCGTTATATTTGTGATTTCCATTTTGATGATGTTCAAACAAGCAAATAAGCAAGCGAAAACAGATACAGCACACGATTGTTGCTCGGTTCCACCGCGAAAACGAGGGGAATGAATTTGAGAGAAAAACTAACGAGCTGGGGAGCGGTTTTATCGGCTTTTCTCATGTCTAGCTGCTGCCTTGGTCCCTCATTGCTCTTGGCTCATGATTAATTTGCAAATTCTATAGTAGAGGCTGGTGTTGGTCGATGAAAAAATACCGAATGTATGTGCAAGGGATGACTTGTAGCGGCTGTGAAAAGCACGTTGCAACTGCACTTGAAGGCATTGGAGCTGTTAATATTGAGGCGAGTTTTCGCCGCAATGAAGCCACGTTTGAATTGCCTGACGATGTGGATATTAATACAGCCCAAAAAGCCATTAACGAAACGAGATATCAACCCGGAGATGCGCAAGTGCTTGAATCCCATGATGCTCCGGTTATGGGTAATGAGGGCGATTATGATTTTCTGATCATCGGTTCCGGTGGAGCAGCATTTGCTGCCGCAATACAAGCGGTAGAACATGGAGCAAAGGTAGCTATGATCGAGCGGGGAACCGTAGGCGGTACGTGCGTCAACATTGGCTGCATACCATCCAAAACCCTGCTTCGTGCCGGTGAAATCAATCATTTGGCCAAAATCAACCCTTTTTTTGGACTCGCTACATCCGCAAAAACGGTCGATTTGGAGCAGTTGGTAAAACAAAAAGATGAATTGGTAGCTGAGATGCGTGAACAAAAGTATGAACATTTAATTGGAGAGTACGGATTTGAGCTTATTCGCGGTGAAGCCAAATTCATTGATGAAAAAACAGTTGAGGTGGGTGGTCGAAAGCTTACCGCAAAGCGATTTTTAATCGCGACAGGTGCCCGACCTTCCGTTCCAGATATTCCAGGATTAAAAGACGTTCATTATTTAACAAGTACGTCACTACTCGACCTTAAACATTTACCTAAAACACTTTCTGTAATTGGTTCTGGTTATATTGCTATGGAATTAGGTCAGCTGTTTCATAATTTAGGGTCAGAAGTAACGCTCTTGCAGAGAAGTCCACGCATTTTAAAAGAATATGACCCAGAAATTTCCGAAGCAGTAACAAAGGCAATGACGGAGCAAGGTATTACCTTGATTACCGGCGTCACGTATGAGCGGATTGAAGCAAACGGCAACGTAAAGCAAGTTCATATTTCCGTTAATGGCGAAAAGAAAGTCATCAAAGCAGAGCAGCTACTTATTGCAACTGGCAGAAAACCAAATACCGAAGCCCTGGATCTGTCTGCCGCAAATGTAAAAGTAGGCGCAAAAGGTGAAATCGTGGTTGATGATCTTTTAAAAACTTCAAACCCCAGAATTTATGCTGCAGGAGATGTAACGATGGGGCCGCAATTTGTGTATGTGGCAGCTTATGAAGGTCGCATCGCGGCGGATAATGCCATTGGTAGCTTAGAGAAAAAAGTAAATCTTGAAGCTGTTCCTGGTGTTACGTTCACTTCACCATCGATTGCAACCGTAGGACTTACGGAAGAACAAGCCAAAGCAAAAGGGTATGAAGTGATAACGTCTGTGCTGCCTCTGGATTCAGTGCCTAGAGCACTTGTAAATCGCGAAACAACAGGCGTATTTAAATTGGTAGCTGACTCCAAGTCGTTAAAACTGCTTGGTGTTCATATTGTCTCTGAAAACGCCGGAGATGTGATTTACGCCGCTACACTTGCAGTCAAGTTCGGTTTAACTGTTGAGGATCTACGCGAAAGCTTAGCACCATATTTAACGATGGCTGAAGGATTAAAACTCGCAGCTCTTACATTCAATAAAGACGTATCAAAATTGTCATGTTGTGCTGGATAAAATAAATGACGTGTTGATAAATCAACCGTTAAGTTATATGTCTTAACCTTTCTACAGGTAATGAAATGAAAGCCAGTCAAACACATTAAGTTAGTGTTTAGCTGGTTTTTCGTTTCTGATACAAACTCCATTTATTTACATGTGTTTGCGGGTGGTCAGCTACGATGGTACTAAACCCCTTTTTGTGATTAATGTATTTGCAATTTGCAAATAATTATTGTATAACTAATTTATGAGGTGAAACCACAGTGGAAAATGTACGCGAACTATTTCAAATCATGACACGCCGTTTTGGGTTTCTCAATAAAAATTGCTGCTCCGCCGGTGGCTGCGATATTTCCTTAGTGCAAAGCCATATTCTTTACGAGATCGATCGTCAGCATCAACCGTCCATTCAGCAGGTAGCCGAGGCGTTAGGAACCGATATAACGACCTTTAGCCGACAAATCCAATCGTTAATCAAAATGAACTTAGTGAAAAAATCGCCCGATCCCAACGACCGAAGGGTATATGTGCTTTCTCTCACGACAGAAGGCAAATATGTGGCCACAACGATTGACCAGCAATGTAACGCTTATTTAGCAGAGATTTTCTCTCACATGAACGATTTTGAAAAAGAAACGGTCATTCGCTCCATTAAGCTTTTGAATGAAGCGATGTCAAAATCCAGCCTATGCTGTTCCACCCCCATCGGGTGATGGTTTCTTTTCTCTTATACTTGCAATTTGCAAATAAATCGGAGGATGTTGGGTATGAATGAGGTATTGGATACGATTGTCATTGGAGGGGGGCAGGCGGGGCTTGCATCCGGCTATCATCTTCAGAAGAAAGGACTTCGATTTCTGATTTTGGATGCGGGTGACGAGGCGGGGGGCTCGTGGCCGCGTTATTACGATAGTCTCAAACTGTTCTCTCCAGCACGTTTCTCGTCGCTGCCAGGCATGAAGTTCCCCGGCGATCCGAATGGCTATCCCAAGCGTGATGAAGTCATTCGTTATTTACAGGATTACCGGGCAAAATTTCAATTGCCGGTCCGAACCAATCAGCGCGTAGCATCGGTCGAAAGGGATGGAGAAGGGTTTACGGTTCGTACGATGGTAGGGGATACGTTTCGGGCGCGCACCATCATTAATGCGACCGGCTCCTTTCACAATCCCTATACGCCAGTTGTGCCGGGGCAGGAGGCGTTTCAAGGCCGCACACTTCATTCCTCCGAATACCGGAATCCGGAGCCATTTCGCAATCAACGCGTAGTGGTGGTCGGGCGCGGCAATTCTGCCGTACAGATCGGTGTTGAGCTGGCCGAGGTGAGCAAGACGTCTTTAGCGGTACTCCGGCCGGTCCAATTCATGAAATCGAGGCTGTTGGGTCAGGATGTGCATTTTTGGATCAAACTGATTGGGTTTGACACCTTTCCATTTTGGCGGTTCGGGAAAACCGCGCCGAGTTCAAGTGCGGTGAACGATTCGGGCGGGTACAAAGAAAAAGTAGCGGCAGGAAAACCGGATCAACAACCGATGTTCACATCCTTTTATGAGGATGGCGTCATTTGGCCGAACGGGACAAAAGAGCCGGTGGATACGGTGATCTTTGCGACAGGCTACCGGCCGCATCTTCCCTACCTTCAAGCGATTGGCGCGCTGGATGCGGAAGGAAGGCCGTTACATCAAGCAGGCATAAGCGACGTTCCGGGGCTTTATTATGTGGGGCTGGAAGGGCAGCGTTCCTTTGCTTCTGCTACCTTAAGGGGGGTGGGGCCGGACGCGCAGTTTGTTGTGAAAAAGCTCTTGCATCATCTTAAACACTGATGCTTACATTTTTTGATAAAAGGATGGGACCGACTTGAACCTCAATTGGTTTGCTGCGGAAATGCTCATGAAACAACGCCAAAGGGAAATTGAACGATCGGCTAGGGAAGCGTGGAAATGGTCAGACGTTATGCGAAAGCAATCGGTCCGATTCTTTAGTAGGCGGCCAATCATTCGTGCAACACCAACGGCTTGCTGCGCTGCGAGCTGCTGTTGATTGTATAAAAAACTAAGGAGTGATCTTTCATGAATCAAGTGAGTAATGATCAAATTCGTCAAAACGTTCGGAATCGGTATAAAGAAATCGCCTTACAGGACGTAGGGGCAGGGTCCTGTTGTACGCCAGCGCCAGCTAATGCTTGCTGCGAGTCGCCCGCGGACGTTTCCGCTAAAATGGGCTACTCGTCAGAAGAACTGACAGCCGTTCCGGATGGGGCGAACCTGGGCCTCGGCTGTGGCAATCCGCAAGCCATTGCCGCTTTGCAACCGGGAGAAGTCGTGCTGGACCTGGGCAGCGGCGGCGGGTTTGATTGCTTTCTTGCCTCCCGTCAGGTCGGCGCCTCTGGCCGCGTCATTGGTGTGGATATGACACCGGAAATGGTCAGCCGCGCCCGCGAAAATGCCAGCAAAAGCGGATTTACCAATACGGAATTTCGGCTGGGCGAGATCGAGCATCTGCCGGTTCAGGACCATTCGGTTGACGTAATTATTTCAAACTGTGTCATTAATCTGTCCCCATCGAAGCAGCAGGTTTTTGACGAGGCGTTCCGTGTGCTGCGTAACGGCGGCAGACTGGCCATATCGGATGTCGTGGCAACAGCCGATTTTCCGGATGAAATCAAGCAGGATATCGACCGTATCTATTCAGGGTGTATTTCAGGAGCTTCCTCCATCAGCGAACTGGAAGCCATGCTTGCGCAAAGCGGTTTTACCCAAATTGAGATCGAACCTAAAGACGAATCCCGCACGTTCATCAAGGATTGGATTCCTGACGCAAATGTCGAACAATACCTAGTGTCCGCCGCGATACGTGCCATCAAGCCTTGAGCCATGACGGGCCGAGCTGTTGCAGCTCGTGTTGAGCCGAACAAGCATAAATAAGAAGGCGCTGCCGGTTAGCTGGCAGCGCCTTCGCCTTTGCAACGTATAGCTGCGCTTTGCGGTTTATACCCTATATATTTCGCATCCCCTTTATAAGGAAATATTGCGAAGCTGACCATCAATATGTTTGGTTCCATACAGCGGCGGTATTTTGCCTTCCTCCAGAATCGTGCGCGGACGGACACCACGTTTTAAATTCGGTTTCTTTATCACCTGGATATGCCAAGGTGTACAATGGCGTTATCAAAATCTCCGTATATGGTCCAATGCCGTATCCTTTCCACCGAGGGGGCAGCATGTCAGTTCCTTCACACTTTTTTGAGCTACTTATTCGGAACTTATGATTTTTTCAAGTCGAACAAATAATCAAATATGTATTTGAATATTTCGAGAGGTTTGGTGTATTATAATAATCAAATTAACATTTGATTGTTTTAGGGGGCAAAGAATCGACTATGAATAACTCTTGGAACAAAGTGATTTATCGGTTCTGGGCTCCTTTCTATGATTATTTCTTTAATTCTGGCCCTTTTTTAAACGCCCGGAAAAAGATTTTTGAGAACCTCGACATTAAGTCGAAAAGCAAAATTCTTTTTGTAGGCGTCGGTACGGGAGCAGACTTGCAGTTCATTATGGGCAAAGATATTTCTGTTACTGCAATCGACTTGTCATCCGAAATGCTTGATAAAGCAAGAAATAAATATGATGCACCAAACTTTACGTTCACAGAAATGGATGCGCAAGATTTGACCTTTTCTCCGGAATCGTTCGATATGGTCATTGCGAATCTGATCCTATCTGTCGTACCCGATCCGGATCAATGTTTTCAAGAAATGATTCGGGTTACTGGATCTGGGGGACGCATAGTCATTTTCGATAAATTTGCCCCTCCCTCGCAGGAATTGTCCGTAATTAAGAAATTCCTCCGTCCCGTCGTAGCATTGATGGGGACGGACATTGGCCGTCATTTTGAACAAGTCGTAAAACCATACGGAAACCATATTCGAGTGGAGGAAGATGAGTCTGCCTTATTTAACGGTATGTATCGGAAAATCATACTTCGTAAAATCCAAGCTTAAACTACTGGCAAGATGGCCGGATAGAGGATGAAAGATTGATAAACGAGACAATAGAGATTTTATACCAGCCCTGAAATTTCACTGGCTTACATCATTTTATGCAATGAGGGAGTCTATCTTCAAGAACAAATTAATTAGACAAATTCAAGTTGATTCGGGGCAGCGGTGGTTCTGGGGGTTATTGTTGCAGCTATACGAGCCGCGCAGCTCGGCAAGAAAGTGTTGCTGGTGGATAATCGGGACTCGGAGGTGTATGTCTCAAAGTTGCCCTTGGCCATCCCATTCATATTTAGTTTTGTTTGCCTTTGACAAAACAATGGCGCAAGCATAATATAATAATCAAATGAATATTAGATTGAGGTGATGGGAATTGAAGAACCAAGATACATGCGAGATCTTTTGTTATGACGAGGATAAGGTCAATCGAGTCCGGAAAAAATTAAGCAAAAATGATTTTCAGGATATGGCGCAAATCTTTAAGGTGCTTGCAGACCATACGCGGCTAAAGGTTGCTTATGCCCTGTGCGATGAAGACGAGTTATGCGTCTGTGATGTGGCCAATATCATCGGCTCCACGATGGCGACGGCTTCCCATCACTTACGGCTGCTGCGGAACATGGGCATTGCGAATTATCGGAAGGAAGGGAAGCTCGTTTTTTATTCATTGGGGGATGAGCAGCTTAAACAAATGATAAGGCTCGCCATTGAGCATCAAAAGGAGGTTGTTGGCGTTGAATAAAGTGGCTGAACCCTTAGAGAACAAAAACGTGTACCGCGTTGAAGGATTTACATGCGCGAATTGTGCCGGGAAATTTGAGAATAATGTCAAGCAATTGCCAGGCGTTCAAGATGCGAAAGTGAACTTTGGCGCTTCAAAAATTGCCGTTTTCGGTGAAACCACTGTTGAGGAACTGGAGAAAGCCGGTGCATTTGAGAATCTTAAAGTCATCCCTGAAAAACCGGTACGGGTGGCAAAACCGGAAGTGGACGAGGAAAAAAACGTATTCAACGTTCAAGGATTTACATGTGCGAATTGTGCCGGGAAGTTTGAAAATAACGTGAAGCAGCTTCCAGGGGTTCGGGATGCGAAAGTGAATTTCGGGGCTTCGAAAATCGCAATATATGGTAATGCCTCCATTGAAGAACTGGAGAAAGCTGGTGCGTTTGAAAATTTAAAAGTGACCCCGGAAAAAGTAGCACGGGAAGCGAAACCAGAAGGCATCAAAGAAGT
Source organism: Cohnella sp. SGD-V74 (assembly GCF_003001675.1). GTDB lineage: Bacteria > Bacillota > Bacilli > Paenibacillales > Paenibacillaceae > Cohnella. The sequence goes on from NZ_PVYW01000034.1 coordinate 12,380, forward strand.
GAAAGAACCGTTTTACAAAAAACATAGCACATTGTTGAATGCAGTCTTATTGGTGGTTTTCGGATATATTTCTCAATATGTAAATGGGGAAGAAAACCTAATCACTTCTCTGTTATTTGCAGCCTCTATTGTGATCGGGGGATTCTCGCTCTTTAAAGTCGGTTTTCAAAACTTGATACGATTTGAATTTGACATGAAGACACTCATGACAGTTGCCATAATCGGAGCTGCGATCATTGGGGAATGGGCCGAAGGTGCAATTGTGGTTATCCTCTTTGCAATCAGTGAAGCGTTGGAACGCTTCTCGATGGATCGGGCTAGACAATCGATTCGTTCCTTAATGGACATTGCACCGAAAGAAGCACTCGTTAGGCGTAACGGACAAGAAATGATGGTCAATGTCGATGACATCGCCGTTGGTGATATCATGATTGTGAAGCCCGGTCAAAAGATTGCCATGGATGGTGTGGTGGTCAGCGGCAACTCTGCCGTCAATCAGGCCGCGATCACCGGTGAGTCCGTTCCCGTTGGCAAAACGGTGGATGATGAGGTTTTTGCGGGGACATTAAATGAAGAAGGCCTCCTTGAAGTCAAAGTAACCAAGTTGGTCGATGATACGACCATCGCGAAGATCATACACCTGGTTGAGGAAGCACAGGGAGAACGTGCGCCATCCCAAGCCTTTGTCGATAAGTTTGCGAAATATTACACGCCGATCATTATGGTCATTGCCGCATTAGTCGCGATACTTCCGCCACTTTTCTTTGATGGAAGCTGGGCTACCTGGGTTTATCAAGGCTTATCCGTTCTTGTAGTTGGTTGTCCTTGCGCACTCGTGATTTCCACTCCAATTTCCATGGTATCTGCAATCGGAAATGCAGCGAAAAATGGCGTACTTGTCAAAGGCGGTATTTACCTCGAAGAAATGGGGGCCATAAAGGCTATTGCGTTTGATAAAACCGGCACACTCACCAAAGGAGTACCGGTTGTAACGGATTTCAACGTATTCAGCCAAAAAACAAATAATAAAGAATTGCTTTCCATCATTACTGCATTAGAGTACCGTTCGCAGCATCCTCTAGCTTCGGCGATTATGAAGAAAGCGGAACAGGAACATATATCTTATTCCGACGTCGTGGTTGATGACTTTTCTTCCATCACTGGTAAAGGAATTAAAGGTACGGTTAACGGAACCATCTATTACATTGGTAATCCGAAACTCTTTAAAGAATTAGCTACTGCTCATTTTAGTAACGAGCAAGAACAACTGGTGACTACACTGCAAAGTCAAGGAAAAACGGCTATGGTTGTCGGAACGGACAAAGACATTCTCGCGGTGATCGCGGTAGCCGATGAAGTACGTGAATCCAGTAAAGAAATTATTCAAAGGCTGCATCAGCTCGGGATCAAGAAAACGATCATGCTTACCGGTGATAACAAAGGTACCGCAAATGCGATCGCCGGACATGTTGGCGTATCGGATGTGCAGGCCGAATTGATGCCACAGGATAAATTAGACTTTATTAAACAGCTCCGAGCCGATTACGTCAATGTCGCCATGGTTGGCGATGGTGTCAACGATGCTCCAGCACTTGCAGCTTCTACGGTTGGGATTGCCATGGGCGGAGCCGGTACGGATACAGCTCTTGAAACGGCAGATGTAGCTTTAATGGGAGACGATTTAAGGAAACTTCCATTCGCAATCAAATTAAGCCGTAGAGCTTTAAATATCATTAAGCAAAACATTACCTTTGCGCTGGCCATTAAATTGATTGCTTTACTGCTCGTCATCCCGGGTTGGTTAACGCTTTGGATTGCTATCCTTTCCGATATGGGAGCAACGCTTCTGGTTGCGTTAAACGGTTTGCGACTGATGAGAGTCAAGGAATAAAGGGCATAAAACTAAACATTCAGTTGAGTTAGGGGGGGACGAATAGTTGGATAAAAAGCGAAGGCGCTGCCGGTTAGTCTGGTAGCGCCTTCGTCATTGCGCGTGTAGCCGCGCCTTTGGTTTATAATCCATTTTATTTCGCATCCTGCTTAAAAGAAAGAATGCGAAGTGTTGGTTGTCCATCAATATGTTTGGTTCCGTACAGCGGCGGTGTCTTGCCTTCCTCCAGGATGGTGCGCGGACACCACGTTTTAAATTCCGTTTCTTCTCGTCTGGATATGCCAAGGTGTACGATGGCGTTATCAAAACCGCCGTATATGAGTAATTCTGCCCCTAATTTATGAAATTTAATCATGGCTGTGTCGGATGTGAGGATGCGGGGAATGGCGAGAAAATAAATCCATTTTCCTTTCAGACTGTTAAAGTTCGGTTTGCCTGCGCGGGACCGCATATGTTCCCGGTCAATCGTGCCGTTTTTGATGTTGTCCCAGCCTTCCGGCCCCCGGTACAATTTCAAATCTTGAGGCCGTATTTTGCCCGCGACCATCTTTTCTAATCCCAGCAGGTGACAGAAGTTGTCCTTTTCGAAGTGCAGCTTAACAGGTTCATGGTTCTCCAGTTCATATGTAAACGTATAAGGGAGAAGATACTGCTCATATAACTGCTGAAGCACTTGAAGGCTAATATCCGCAATCAAGGGTTTGGTCGTTCGGGCAACTAATTGTTCGAGTGTTAGCGTCATGGAATCATGTCTCCTTGCACAAAAAAAGCTCTGATGTATCCACATCAGAGCCGCCTTGTTAAGCTGATGGGTAGCAAAAACAGTCGGTAAACACGGAGATTATGGTCCCCCCGGCGGGGAACACCACGCTACCCGGTGGTGCGGATCGCTGGCGATCCCTATATATAAGTGTTTCCTAATTGCTGAAAATCCATATCATTCGGCAACACAAACGGTCGGTAAACACGGAAATTATGGTCCCCCCGGCAGGGAACACCACGTTGCCCATGGTGCGAGCTTACGCTCCGATTACTTTATCTTGCCTGTATATTATACAACGGAAACCCGGATTGTGCAACGGACAGTTGGGATAGAGCGAAATCGTACCGATCTATTGGAGTAGCGAGGGAGTGAAGTCAGTAGGGGGATTTTTCTTAGCACCGGGGGCAAAGCCATGTCCGAAATTGAACAGGGCAGCATCCCTTTAGTGTTTCAACATTTCACGCAAAACCCGAAAGGCTCGTTCCTGATCCTGCACGTTCTGCTCTTTGAGGAGCATCACGGATTGCCATATCCATTCATCCTGTTTTAGATGCTCAAACGGATCGCGCTCACTGAACAGGGCATATACGTTTATATGTAGCGCATCGGCTATTTTTTCCAAGGTTTGAAGCTGTATGTTTTGTTCGCCGCGTTCGACGCGGCCGATATAGGTTCCTTGCGATTCTAGCACTTCCGCCAATTGCTCTTGGGTCCAACCCCTCAATGTGCGGTAGTGCCGTATCTGCTCCCCTATCGTTTTGGCTAGATGACTCACGTTGGTCGTTCACCTCTTTCTACTAAGAAGTGTAGACCAACGATATGATGTGCTTGGAGAGTATCAAAAGTTCAAATATACAAAATATAATTGAACTCACGGGTTCTTTTGGTGTATACTTTCCACATCTTGGGATTTTAAACGCGCCCTCATTTCCTCATTGGGACCGGAACATTTCTCGTGCGATATTGAGTACCTTTTTACGATCCAATGGGTCACGGCTCATTAAAAGAGCCAACATTTCAATAATGGTTTCATCCTCCGGTCCGTCGAGCTGTAGCATCCGGAACAAGTCGGTTCGACAAGCTTCTGCTATTCGATCTAGGGTTTGAATGGTTACGTTACGCTGTCCGCGTTCCAGGGAGCTGATATAGGTATAGCTGGTTCCGATCAGCTCGGCCAATTCCTCTTGCGTCAAGTCCTGGCTTAATCGGGTATGCCGGACAGCATTGCCAACCCGTTGCAGTGTTGTATATCCCAAGGTCGTTACACTCCTTTCTTTCCTTTTGAGTGTAAGCAACTTGGGCCTAACTATGCAGATGATTAAAAGATAAGTTTTTAACCATATATTTATCGTATAAGATAAAATGTAGTATATAATATGCTTTTTCACTTATGATTTGTAACTTAAAAGATAATCGGAGGAGATCATGTGGAATATCCTGGTTCCAAACTTGACGAAACCGGCAGACATGCTCTTGCCGCTGCTATTGTTGACGATCCTGCTGTTTTTCGCGATTTGGCAGGAGGGGGAGGCAAAGGCGAAGCGGCAAAAAGATGGGAAGTGAAGGCGTCCGATGACGAAGACCGCTCATACCTAAATGTTTGGGGCTTCTACCGGACTTTGCCTCGGCCGCGTTCGGTTTGGATAGAGGTAGAAGAGGAACCGATCGCTTGGTACTGGAAGCTGTGGGGTTATGGCGGTATGGCTGTCGTTTATTCCGGCTTTGTTGGTTATATTGTGCTTACCTTATGCGCCATGATCTACTACGCTTATCAATTCGTTTCGTTTGCGCTTTAGGAGGGACAGGCGATGTTTTCCGAACTATTTTTCAACATGTCTCCTGCCGGAAGAGTTGCTTTTTTCGTCCTCGGTGTCATCTGTTTTATCTTGTTGTACGTCCTGGACCGGCAGGCAGTGAAACGCCGGGAGCAAGAGGGGCGAGATTCGCAGCCTCCTTCTAAATTAGACTAATCCGGATGGTCCGGACACGGCCGTTCAATGCTTCGACGAATAGATCGTGCGCCAACGGATCGCAGCTCGCTCCGGAAGGCCGGTGACTTGGAGTAGACGCATAGGGTTGCTAACGGCCACCGGCATACCGTTATGGGAGGCTTTGCGTCCAATGCCGCACCAGGGGGCGGTTTTGTCATTTCCGGCTGTTCTACCCTTTTTTGAGCTTCGGCCTTGCGCTGTGGCTCTTTTTTTGTTTCACAGCTTTATGCGGTTCACGTTTGGCATGAAGCGAATCGTTCGGCTTTTTTGCGGAATGGATCTTCTGCAGCCGGAAAGACCTGCGTGGATCTCGGCGGAAAGCCGAACGTTTTTTTGTGGCCATTGGATCCAAAAACATCAAAATCCGAATGAAGGAAACCGGTTCCCCCGGTTCACCGGCCCTAAATCCCAAGCGACCCCGGAAAGACGCCGGGTTCCATTGGGATTTTTAACGGGCCTCGCAGGGAAGCAAAAGCGTTTCTCTGGGTAACGCTCGATCCATGATGGGCGCTCTCGCTTACGCTGCCGCACCCATCATGGCTCTACGGGGCAGGGCGGCACCATGATTCCATTTCGCTGACGCTCCATTTCATCATCGTGCCAAAAGCGATTCGGGCAGGCCGGGGAAGCCAAAAGCTTTGCAAGCGGGTTCCAGGAAGCAAAAACGGCCTGGCAGCGCAGGGGTACTTTCGCGCGCGGGCCTTGCTCCTTCCGTTTTTCAAGGCCCACATCCTGTACACCGCAGCCGATCCGTCGCATGGGAGCATATCCGAACCGTGGCTGGCAAGGGTAGGCAAATTTTTTTGAGAAGAGCGCTCAAAAAATTTTGCCTATCCCTGACGGGCAGACCCTTGCCAGCCAGAACCGGATATGCTCTAAAATCTGCGACGGCTGCGGTATACAGGATGTACCTGTTCCTTGAAAACTCCATACGCAAGACCAGGAAGCACGAAGGAAGCCCCTACGCTCCAAACCTTGAAAGAAGACGCTCCGCGCTGGCTCGACCGGCAAGCGGGACCAGGATGAGGGTTTCAGGGCCAAAAAGTCAAGTCAAAGAAGGAAAAAACGGGATGGACAAGCAAAGGATGCGGGCAGCATCCGCGCGATTTTAGCCGGATATTGGCGGCGTGAAAGGAGGTGAGAGCATGCGGGGAGTAAACGAACTGCGCGAAAAAATCGAAGCGGTGCGCGCGGAATTGAACACGCTTGCGAAACAGGTAGGCGCGATGGCGAAAGAAGTGCTTTTGAAGTCGCAAGAATTGGACGAGCTGCTAAACGAATACAACCGAGCTTTGAAAAAGGGAGAGTGAGCAGGCATGAGGATTCATGTTTTCCGAGGCAAATTTCCATTGGGGCAGGTGTACACCACGCCGGGCGCGCTAGAAGTTGTCAGCGAGGATGAACGCATATCCGCGCTGACCCGGCATATTGGTGGCGATTGGGGCGACGTCTGCGATGACGACCGGGCCGTTAATGACGAGGCGCTGCAAACGGGGGAACGGCTGCTGTCGGTTTATCACACGGCGGCAGGCGTCACATTCTGGATTATAACGGAACGCGACCACAGCGCGACCACGTTTTTATTACCTTCCGAATATTAAAAGGCCCGTTTGCTTTAGGGAGCAATCGGACCGGGGCGAAGAAATTTTGCGAACCCCTTCGCCCCTCTATTTTACCACATGTAAAGGAGAGGGCAAAACATGAGCCAAAAAATTTATGAAATGGTGACGGAACGGATTGTCAAGCTACTCGAAAGCGGCGTCGTGCCGTGGCGCAGGCCATGGAGAAGCGGCGCGGCGGTGAACTGGCTCACGCAAAAGCCGTATCGGGGCATTAACGCGCTGCTGCTTGACGCCGGGGAGTATGCCACATTCAAGCGGATCACGGAGGCGGGCGGCACCGTGAAGAAGGGTGTAAAAGGCGAAATCGTGGTTTTCTGGAAGTGGCTGGAGAAGAAGGACGAGGAAACCGGCGAGACGGAGAAAATACCGCTTTTACGCTATTACAAGGTGTTCAATATTGCCACGCAATGCGAAGGACTGGAAAGCAAACGGAACAGCGAACCGGCGTATGAGCATGACCCTATTGAGGAAGCCGAACGGCTTGTAACCGGCTATGCGGACCGGCCGCCTATTCATTTCGCGCCGGGCCGGGCGTTCTACCGGCCAGGAGATGACATGATCAGCGTTCCACCGATGGTGGATTACAAGCAGCCCGAGGAATATTACTGCACGCTGTTTCATGAACTGGTGCATTCGACCGGCCATACCAAGCGGCTGAACCGGTCCGGCATTACGGAGCTGGCCGCATTCGGTGACGAGAATTACAGCAAAGAAGAATTGATTGCCGAGATCGGCGCGGCCATGATGTGCGGCGTCTGCGGCATCGACAATACGACCATTGAAAACAGCGCGTCCTATATTAACGGTTGGCTGCGGGCGCTCAAAGACGATCAACGCATGATTGTACTGGCCGCAGGTAAGGCGCAGCGCGCCGCGGACTACATGCAGGGCATCAGCTTCACGGACGGCGAGGAATAGCAGCCAAGGCAACCGACAAATCGGGGGCCTTGGCCCCCATATCCACATAGGAAGGGAATGGGCAGCGATGCAAACGGTGACGTATCCGGATTACGTGTTTTTTTGCAAGGCGTTTCAGGAATGGAATTTGTTCGATTTCGAGGAAAGCGACATCAAGCAGGAGCCGGGGGAAACGCCGTCCTATACGTACGACGCCACGTTTCGGGACGAGAGCAATTATAAAACGAATGTCGTCATTTCCTTTGATGGCGCGGCGATTACATGGGCGATTGCGGATGGCTGGGAAGATGCGCACGAAGAAATTAGCACGCTCTATGATTCCATGATGCAATTGAAAGCCAGCGGCCGGCAGCTCGTTCTGTAAAGCACGGCCGGGGGGCTACTAGCCCCCCGGACCCCCCATACGAAAGGAAGGAAAACCGATGCACTATGAAAGCGGAACCGAGACGGCAAAAAAAATTCGGGCGGCGCTGCGGCGCGCCTTTCCGGGGCAAACCTTTTCCGTGCGTTCGTCGGCCGATAGCGTTTTAGTGAATTGGGAAGATGGGCCGTTTGTGCCGGACGTGGAAGACGTTCTGCATGCCTTTCAGAGCTATGAGACACGGCGCAGCAGCGGCGAGGATCGCCGCGAGGCGGTCGGCTATGGTTGGGAGGGGCGGCGCATTGTTGGGGCGCAGTATTTGCGCACAAGCCGCCGCTTGAGCGCTGCGAGGCGCGCCCGCGTCGCCGAGCGTTTGGCCGAACAGGGCGTATCGATGCAGGATGCCACCAAGCCCCTTTTATTGGCCGCTGAACGGGAGATCATCAACCAGAAGACGCATTCCGTCCTTGAACAAATGGAGGCTTGGGAAGCCGCCTGGAGCGAATACATGCACCGGCTGCGGCGGCTCGAGGACTTGGAGGCCCAAGGGCGCTACGGCTATCAGCTCCGCATGCCGCGCGCTGCTCTTGGCCGGGCTATTGATCGGCTGCGGGCGCTCGACCCGGAATTTTGCCGCCGTCTGCATATATAGACGTGCTGCCCTGACTGCTGCGTTCGGCGCGGCCGGGGGGCTTTCCGCCCCCCGGACCCCCCGGCCCGGCTCCCAAACCCCGGCGACCGCGCATGCTGCGCCGTCGCCGCTTACCTCAACGGATCGGCCGAAGTCCGGTTTATGTGATGTAAACATCGTAAACGGTGTAAACATACTATGTTTACAGGGTTTAAATGTTTGCATAATGGAAAAGATAGAATCAAGACAGTTTACTTTGTAATCTATGTAAATATACTGAAAAATGAGGATTCAAACGTTTACAGAATGTCAGAAATCGAACAAGAGGGGGTCCGGGTTTTTGGGGGAAGGTTGAGGGAGTGCGTCCGAGGTCGCGCGGTGGTTCGTATTCTTTCCTTTTATTCGTTAAAATTATGTTGTAAACAGTGTAAACACGGTAAACATTATGTGGTATAATAAAGAAAAGTAAACAAGGGAGCGTGAAGCGTATGTCCATGAATGAACCAACAAAAGGGCCAACCGTCACGAAATCGATCCGGGTACGTCCTGAAATCAAACAAAAGGTTGAGGAATTGTTTGCGGAAAGCGGTTTGCCCACAGAAGGCGAGTTTTTGGAATACATGGCGCAGCTCGTCGAGATGCAGCAGCTCAAAGAAGGCGTTGCTGCGGGCTATCGCAAGCTGTTGGAAGAACGTGAATACCACAAGCGCCGCGACGAAGAAATCTTTATGATGATGATTCAATCTGAGGCGGCAGCGCGATTGGAGCTTACACAGGGGCATGAGGCGGTATTGGCCGAGCGAAATGCGGCATTTCTGGCGCAGGAGCAAACCATTGCCGATATGACGATTGAAATGAAGCAGCTCAAGGATGAAGGCGGGCGCTTGAGCAAAGAAAACAGCGACCAAGCGAAGCAGATTGCGCAATACGAGGATAACACCAAAAAGTCTAATTTGCTCCTGGAGCAGTACGAGGAGAAGAACAAGGCTTTGAGCGCGCAGCTCACCGATTTTCAAGCGACGATGGACGAAAATAAGGAACTGCACCGGCAAGTGGACGAGCTGTCGAGGCAAGCGGAGAAACAAACCGACCAAATCGCATCGCTCGAACGGGAACAACAGCGCATCGAGCAGCAGCATGCGGAGCGGATCGCGCAACTGGAGGCGCGTCATGCGGAAGAACTGGAACGCCTTAAAGAAAAGCTCGATGTGCAGCGGGAGCGCGAGTTGGTTCAGGCGCGGAGCGAGTACCAAGAGAAGTTAGAGAAAGTTAGCGCGGAAGCGACGGCGAAGCAGCAGGAGTCAACGGCGCAAATCACGAAATTATATGATCAGATTAACGAGCTTCGGGAGCAATTGCAAACGCAGGGGCGTTCCGCTGCATCGAAAGGTCGGGGCGGGGATAAGCCGCAGCAATAAAGGGGGCTGGATCGGCGCAAGCTGAAGGCGAGAAACGCCTGAAATGCCGAACGATTCTTCCACTCTCTGAAGATCCACTGTTCGGAATTTGAGAGTTTAGTAGAGTGGTCGGAACGGACATGCTATAATCGACTCTATGGACTTTGAATAGTGGTGGATGTTTTCGGGCCACGGCGCAGCTTCCCGAAAGGGGGTGACGCCGATGGTCGCACTTGTGGCGTTTTATGATGTGCTGCGTTGGATCGTAACGATACTAAGCCTTGTGTTTGGTATCCGGAAGCTCTATCGCTGGGCGCGTCGTAAGTTTCGTAACAAGCGAAAAACCACCGCTAAGTAGGTTGGAGAGCCTAAACGGTGGTTTTCGCTTGAACTAGCTATTTAGTTTCACGCGCGCCGTGATGATCCACAGCCTTTCGGGTCCTAAGAGTCTTTACCGTTCGCTGCGGTGAAGGCTCTTCTTAGTATACGGATCAACGTGTTACCCGTATACCTCGTACTTGGCTGGCCGCCTACGGTGAGATTCGTTCTAATGTCTTTATACCCGTTATTTTATCACGTGATACCGTGTCATGCAACGTAAAAAGGCTTTCTGTCGAGCTTTCGCCTTGGTCGCATATGAAGCAGGCAGAGAGCCGTCCAGGGCGCGTCAGCGGCGTTAGCGAACCCTTGACGAGCGGTTCCGACCGCCGACGCTATCCGACGCCATGCAACCCCTTGCATGGCCCGCCCCCTTTAGGGCGGGGGGCGGTGTGCAGAGGGCGCAAGCCCTTTGCGTTCCCCCGTTCCGGGGGCGGAGGGGGAGCTTTTCTACATGACTGGGCTATGCTATGATTGAAACATCTAACTGAAACGTGAACTTGAACACTAAAACTGAACAGTTTATCTGAATAAAAAAACTATTACATGAAAGAAGGTCGAAAGTATGGCGATTGTCTACGCAGTTTCCGCCAACAAGGGCGGGGTTGGGAAGACCAGTTTTGTCACCAATATTGCGACGGCCATTGTTACGAAACAGCCCAAGGCGCGGGTACTTATCATTGATACCGATCCGCAAGGCAATGCTTCCATGGCTTTCGGGAAGGTTCCTGCTCATTTCGAGGAAACGATTTACGATGTGCTCGTGGATGGTGTATCGATGGAGGCCGTAAAGGTGCCTTTAATGGATCGGCTTGATCTTGTACCGGCCAACAAGGATATGGCCACTCTCGTATTTGATGTGCTGGCTGACGTGGAGACGTACCGGCGTCCGCTATATTTGCTGAAAGGCCCGTTAGATGCCATTCGGGATCAATACGATTTTATATTCATCGATACGCCGCCGGATATGGGTTTGATTGCCGGAAATGTATTTGCTGCTGCGGATCGCGTCATTATACCGTTTGAACCAGAAACGTTTGCCGTTGCGGGTATTATTCAAGTCATCGAAGTTGTTGAAGATTTTCAACAAAAGCATCGGCCTGAACTGGTCATTGATGGTATTGTTGCGATGAAGGTTGATTCTCGGACTATACTGCATTCAGAAATGCTGCCAAAGGCTCGGAAATATTGCCTTGAACATGGTTTACATATGTACGAAACCGTCATCTCCAAATCGATCCGTTTCGCGAATGCTACTGCCTACGAAGGACAACCGGCTGTTCTGGCCGATCCTGGAAACCATCTCGTAAAATCTTATTATGATATTTTGGAGGAGGTATTAACGCATGGCAAGACAGCGCAAAGCATTGGCTGATTTTGATACATTTTCCTCAAAAAAAACTGAACAGTTAAATGGAACAGAACATAGAAACAGTGAAGTGAAACAGAATAATAAAATTAAACTATCAAATGAAGCAGTAAAACTGAATAGCGAAACTGAACAATCTAATGAAGCAGTAAAATTGAACAGTGAAACTGAACAATCGAACGAAGCAATAAAACTGAACAGTGAATCTGAACAAACAAACGAAGCAGTAAAACTGAACAGTGAATCTGAACAAACAAACGAAGCAGTAAAACTGAATAGCGAACCTGAAAAATCGAACGAAGCAATAAAACTGAACAGCGAATCTGAACAATCGAACGAAGCAGTAAAACTGAATAGCGAACCTGAACAATCGAACGAAGCAATAAAACTGAACAGCGAATCTGAACAATCGAACGAAGCGATAAAACTGAACAGTGAATCTGAACAAACAAACGAAGCAGTAAAACTGAATAGTGAACCTGAACAATCAAACGGAGCTGTAAAGCTGAACGGTGAATCTGAACAATCAAACGAAGTAGTAAAACTGAACAGTGAATCTGAACAATCAAAGTATGAGAGCTTTTTAAGCATTTACGCCGAAGAAAGAAAACCGCCGCGTGTTGAGGATACCCATACACGTGACACGTATTTAATCCGCAATGATTTGCTCGAACGCTTCAACAAGCTGGCAGCAGGGCAGAAAAAGGGCTTTAAGATGCGCTTTATCAATTACGTGCTTGAAAAAGAGCTTAACAACATCGAGAAATCAGGCGGGCGGTGAGTGCGATGGATATGGACGCCCTGCGCGAAGTGGATACACAGCTCAATGAAATGGCCCATGAGTTTATCGGAAAGACTCAACGCCATGCCGACCCCTTGAAAGCTGCGAGTATTCATCAAGAAATGATCGAACAACTAAGCGCGGCACTTGTACAGCGCGTATCCGTCAAGGCCCTTTTTATGTATGCGAATCAATGGGGGGAAACGTTAAAGTCAAAGCAGTTGGAAGGTGGAGACGACCGGCTACTGATAAAAGCGAAAAATGATATTCTCGAACGGGCGCTCCGCGTCAAATCGGTAGATTATTTGCGTGAAGTCGTCCCATTTAACACGAATATTGCCCAACACGCCCTATTCTCGGCCAATCCGAAAGGGGCAAACGGACAGACCCCGACAACTGCTCATGGCGTCCGAAATGTGTATATCAAGCAAACCACTGGGGAAGTGCTGACGACATATGAGGCCCGCGTAATGGGGGCCATTCAATCGCTTTGGTTTAAGAAAAACGTGAACGGCCAACCCACTATTGAGTTAAAGTATGCGGATATTTTGGCCGAATTGGGCTTGACGGATGGTGCAGCCAATTACAAGCGCGTTCAAGAAGCCCTTACGCGCTTGTGGAACATCGAAGTGACGCTTACCCAATATCAGCGTTCCAAGAACGCCGAATACGAGGAGATCGCCTTGACGCGCTTGATTGACCAAATTGTATTCCGGCGTAAAGTGGGAACACCAAGCCATTATCAGTACAAGTTTGAAATCAAGCTTCCGGAATGGTTGGTCGAGGCGAACAGAGAAGGGAACCTGTTTGATGTATCGCTCATTCTCATGAACGATCTGAAATCCTATCTGGCGCAGGGGCTATATTGGCTCGTATCTTCCTACCCGGATGAACCGGCTGTGACGCTAGAGCTGTCAACGTTAGCCGGACATTTTCACTTTCTGGATGATGATCGCGAACCGATTATGCCGGTTTATAAAATCGTGGAGCGCATCAAACAGGCTTGCGAGGAATTGCAAACTGTAGGCTTCATCGACCACTTTGAATTTTCCGGAAAGAAACAAGGGCTGTTGGGACGCTTTTTGACCGTGACGAAAAATCCGGTGTTCTTAAACGCTCCGGTCCGTTCGGCCCGGGAACTGAACGAGCCGGTTCAATTGGATCTCTTTAATGCATAACGAAATCGAACGATCGATCCATAGGCAGCAATTGAATGTTCGGACTTGAAGGTTGAATGCCTCCTGCAGCTCGCCCCGATCTGACTTGGCCGGGGCGAGCTACGACAAAAAAAGCGAATAATACCGAAACAAAAAGCCACGCTTCCTTATCAGGAATGCGCGGCTTTTTGTTTCGGTCATGTATTTGCCTTTTTGGAAGGATACGGCTTTTTCTGATCTGTGCGGCCGAGAAGATAGTCCGTACTGGTCTGGTACAAGTCGGCCAATTTGATTATTGAAGCGGATGGTAAATCCAGTTCTCCCGTTTCGTATCGAGAATACGTGGTCTGATTGACCTTAAGGACCTTGGCTACATATTGCTGTGTCCAGTCGTTATCTTCTCGCAGCTCTTTAATTCTTGCGTACATTTCCATCACCCAAGCTCATAGTAAGCTATGCGAAAACCGCATATTGACATTTATGCGGTTTTCGCATAAAGTTTCCGTACAGAGCGAAGGGAAGGGACGGGAAACATGATGAAAACCTTGTTGCGGAAGCTGTATAACGGAGAGCTATGCCCGATTGAGCAGATCGTATCGAAAGAAACGGCATACCGGCCCGTCAACCGGCAGATTACGGAAGCGATGGGCGTTTGGCGGAAGCGATTGGACGAATCGGAGTATAAGGAGTTGGAGGATTTGCTGAACCTTCGTGCTCAAGCCGGAGAAATGGACCTGGCTGCATCGTTTGAGTATGGCTTTCAGCTCGGCGTTTCTCTTATGGCGGAAGCGCTAGCTGGTCGGAAAGATATGTTGAAGGAGGGAAAATGAGAGGCGCGGAAGCCTGAGCGAGAAAATTTTTTTGGGCAGGAGCGGCAAAACATCCGTTTAACTACGGAAAATCAGCAAATCATCCGTTTTACTACGGAAAAAAAATCAAAACATCCGTTTTACTACGGAAAATGAGCAAAAAAAATTAAAAAATCGTGATTTTGATGAAAACACTTTGTCGAATACGGGCGAAAAAGGCCAAAACATCCGTTTTACTACGGAAATTGAATTGAAATCATCCGTTTTACTACGGAAATGGGATTCAAAACATCCGTTTTACTACGGAAAAATGAAAACGGCGCAATTTGCCAAACTTAAATATCGTGTCGTATAGTAGGGATAGATTCAGAGAATTACTGGAAATGCTCCAATTACATAAGAAAAAAATAAAAGCCCCACACCTCACACTTTTTGAATGACTAGTTTGCCGACCGGCATTCAAAAAGTGCCCCAAGAGTGAGAGCTTCTACTTTTATACGCATTTTATAGGGATATTATACTCTATCTGCGAAAAAAAGTGAAGAACCTACTCTCTCTTTCCTATTGCCTTTTTTGAGGCGTGGCGCGAAACGAGGGAGTTTTTTTATGCTGCCTGCAATTGCTGTGCGCCCGGCCGCTGTCGGGACGCAAGAGGCATTTCGGCTGCTATTTGGCAATCAGCTCACCGAGACGCCCAAACGCTTCCCAACGGAAGCAACCGGCCGAGCGAAAACGCTAGGATGGGTATTTGTCAGCTCCGATTGCCGAAACATGAAAGCATGCCGAACCTATCAAACGCTTTTGGCCATGAGTGGCCAACATACATACTATACGCCGAATACTTTTTACCGGAATGATCGACGCGAGGAAGCGACGCTCCGGTACTTAAATGCGCTTGTCATTGATGTGGACGTAAAGGGAGCGGACAATCCCAATGCAGGGCTTTGTCTGTCCGATCTCCTGGAACGCATCTCAAGCGCCGGTTTGCCATGTCCAACGATGATTGTCCGTACTCCGTCAGGGGGATATCATGTTTACTTTCTGCTAAATGCACCGCGTAAGGCATACACGAATGCGATCCAGACCTACCGGCGCATTCAGACGGCCATTGCAGCAGCCATCGGAGGGGATCGGCAGGCGATTGGGGCCGAACGTTGGTTCCGTTTGCCGACTCCGGAAACGCTTGTTTATGCGTCCGAGCAACGCGTATCGTTCGCAGAGCTGTTGGATTGGGAGAGTATCAACCAGGACGCCATACAAGAGGCTAAACGCGGCTCTCTTGTCCAAAAAGGGTTACTGGACCATCCTGCCATAAAAACGCTTCTAGCGGGCGTAGAAGTCGGGAAACGGGATAATACGTGTTATACTCTTGCCCTGGCTTTCAAGCGAGAAGGCTATAGTATGGAGGATGCCGAGGCAGAATTGCAGGAGTGGAACACGCGATTGGACGAGCCGATGCCGCAACGTATTGTATCGCGGAAAGTTAAGAGCGCCTACAAGGGGGACGCTCCGGCCGGGCCTACGGGGGAGTGGATCACCTACCTTTCCGGCGTACCATTTTCCTATGAAGTATGGGAGACGGCCAAACCAAGAGGCGAACGAAAAACGAGTCATTATAGCGAGTGGGCCGAAGATGTGGAGCGTGTTTTGCAGCAGCTTCCGGATCGGTCTATTACGGATGCGCAGCGCAAGCTTGCGTCTTATTTCGGTATGTCGCTATCTACTTATCAGGCAGTTGTCGCCCTGATGGTGGAGTCCGGCAGACTTACCGTGGAGGTACATGGTAAAGGGCGCGGAGCAGCAACTACGTTAAGACTGGCTTCAAGTCCTGAAACAGCCACCGAACCGGCTTCAGAAATGCCAGTTGTAACACCGGCTCGAAATGTACCCGATTCCAATACACTTACCCTAGTTGGGGTGGTGGGTGGGGTCCTGCCGCCTTCTTCCGGGGATCGTATTCGTGGGGGCATCCTTTCTTGGTTCCGTCTTCGGGTCCTTCTGGTTGATCGATTCTCTCTCTTTTTGGTGGGGCAACTTTCTGGTTCTAGGGTTGGGGGACGTAGCCCAAGCGGAGGCGCGGGAGGCAGATTTTGTCTAGGACTTTCCGTTTCGTGTCGGTTCTTTCCTCCTAATCTGACTAGGAGATACTATCCATTTTTACCCAATTTTATTCCATCCCGTGTACGGTAGTGATATACTCCGCGTATATCCTCTCTGTTAACTCTCCTAGACTATAAGTGTATAACTAAGGCGTTAACTAGACTGTACATGGTGTATGGTTTTAGTTGTTATTCTTCTGATGGGAGAACCCTTGCTGTGGCTGCGTGCAGGCGTTCTGGTACCGCTCGAAAGCATTTCCCGACCCCACCCTCACAACGTCCGAGGCTGGGGTCGGGAAAACGAGCGGTACCAGAACGCAGATACTTTGGGTGAGGGGAGAAACTTTTTAAATGCAGGAGAGGATACAGGATAATGTGAGGAAGGAGGGATTCGAGGAGAAAGGGATTTAAGTTCAAAGTCGAAAGATAAGATC
The DNA here is from genome assembly GCF_003001675.1 of Cohnella sp. SGD-V74. Classification (GTDB taxonomy): domain Bacteria; phylum Bacillota; class Bacilli; order Paenibacillales; family Paenibacillaceae; genus Cohnella. Next base: position 28,981 of record NZ_PVYW01000034.1, read on the forward strand.
AAAAGCAAAATCTTTGTGGGTAATTCAGAGAAGCAAAGTCAAAACCTTGAAAGTTGTTCGAGGAAGAAAAACCTGTGGGCAAGTTCATGGATGCAAATCTTTGTGAGCTGCTCAGGGAAGATGGTTGGTATGCTGTCGCATACCTTGTTCAAAGTTTGAATGCCTAATCAATGATGCCGTGGGGAGCTGATCGGGGAAGTTTGTAAGCTGATTTAGGATGACGGTCATGATGCTCAACGCATCATCCCATTTGTATTTTGAAGGGAGATCAAATGAAGAATAGCGGCTTTCCGCTGACGATTTTTGTTGCGTAGTTAGTTGCGAGTTTAGTTGTACCTTGAGCAGACGGTTCCCAGGAGGCGACACGGACGGTTATGAGCGGGCTTCGAAGCTTTGATACTGATAGTGGGGAGCGTGGTGACGCTAGAAACGGTAGCATGGAGGGAGTCGTTTCATGTTAACGAAATACTCGGATTTCAAGGAGAAAGACCTTGAGATTTTACGCTTTGTGTTGAAGCAGGGAATTGTTACGTCTCAGCAAATTTTGCGGTACACCGGAGAAACTTCGCTACACAACGTATACAGGAGACTTCGGAAATTGGAAGCGGCGGGGCTTGTGTGGAAGAAGAAATTAACGCTGCGTCTGAATGTGTACTTTCCGAAACGTGAGGCGAGGGATTACCTGGATTATCCGGTTACGGTTGCGAACGATACGTCATTGTACACGGCCGAACACGACTTAATCATCAATGATCTTATCCTGCATCTGAAGGCGTCGGTGAAGGCTGAAGGTTTTGATTACAAGACCGAGCGGGAATACCGTTTTGAGCTGCTGGAAGATACCGAGGGCAAGCAGGAAATGCTTCAAAAATGGAACAAAATTCGGGATACGTTGCCGGATGTAGTGCTGCTGCTTCCGGGGTTTACGATTGCAGTCGAGGCCGAATTGCATACCAAATCGAACGGCCGTTTGCAAAAAAAGATGCATCGGTATGCAGCCGAGCTGGTTGCAGGAAAGTATACCGATGTGTGGTATTTTGTCCCGAACCAAACGATAGGGAATGCCCTCAAACGAGCGATTGAGCATGTGGCGCAGGAATGGCGATCTGTCGGACGCCCGGCGCAAACTCAATCCGGAAAAACCGTGTTTCAGCAGATTCAAGTACGGTCGCTGCCTGCGGAGGTTGTGGGAGAGTGAACCAATGGCTCGTCGGAGCGAGGAGGAATTATTGCTTCCCCAACAGCGGGAGAGTGAAGGTGCAACAACGGTTGGCTATATCGTCATAGCGGTACTGGCATTCGTCCTGCTTATTGTGGGGCTTTCAGCCGTGCTTACGGCGGCGGTACTTTATGGCCTGTTTGTGTTCGTAATAAAGAAACCTTGGATATTGTACGCGATCATGCCGGTGAGCTGCATCGGTCTATTTGTGCTGCACGGCGCAGGGGAGTGGGCGTCGATACTGGGCTTTTTGTCGATTCTGAACATACCCATTCTTACGGAAGCGGCTGAACAGTATTTACATGGGAACGAACCTTTCCCGATAACCGGTTTTAGCTATGCGTCCGCCTTCATTTTCGGCAACCTTTTGGCAGGGGCAGCGCACCCGTTTATTGACTATTACCGAAGCAAAATTGTGAAAACGAAATACGATGCGCTACGGAAAAAACGCTCTTCGGGAAGCTATCGGTATTTCCGGGCCAAGCGGTTTAAATTGGTGCAGAAGGCGCAGCTCAAATTCCGGAAATCGAACTCGAAAGAAAATTTTATCGGCTACGACGAGTTTCAAGAGCGCGTTGCACTAGAGCCTCATGAGCCGAATCAGCATGTGTTTGCGGTAGCGACGACCGGTGGCGGGAAGACCGTCATTATCGGGACGATGGTTGAAAATGCTATACGCCAGGACAAGCCGGTTGTGTTTATGGACGGTAAGGGCGAACGGGCATCGATGTTGGAGTTTAAGGAACTTTGCGAACGGTACGGCAAGCGCGTCCATATGTTTACGGATGTGGACGAGATTAGTTTTAACTTTCTGCGGCATGGTTCCGCGACGCAGCTCCGGGACAAAATTATGAATTTGTTTGAATGGTCCGAGCCGTACTACAAGCTCAATTGCTCCCGTTTTTTGCAGCTTGTTCTCAAAATGATGAAAGAATTTGATTTGACGATCGATCTAAAAAATTTGTATGACCTCACCTATCCATCTAAGGTTGCGGCTGTGTTGAACCGGCAATTAGAATTGGCCAAAACGGAAGTTTTCGTAACTGACGAAGGCAATGAAAAAGCCGTCCCCCATCACGACGAACCCAATTTCACATACGAAGATGAACACAAAGTAACAACAGCAGAAGCGACGGCGATTGAAGATGTACCGAATGCGAAGCCGATTTTGGAAGAGCATGAACAAGAGCCGAAAACAGCTTTGTCATTAGAGGAAATCGATGCTTTGCTACAAGGACAGACCGCTGGGGAACCAACCGTAGCGACAGCGAACGTGCCTGAATCGGCTGCCTCATTATTTGAGGGTTTAGAACCCGCGCCTGTATCAGTCGCTCTCGATATGGAGCCGGAAGCGGAATATGTGAGTGAAGGAGATCCATTGGCGGAAGAACCGTTGCAGGAGGAGCCTGTTTCCGAATCGGAGGAAGAAGGGGAGCTGCCGCGCGATACCGTTTATGTGCAACCGGCCAAAGCAAGCGCTTTATTTACCGGTATGGAAGAAGAAACAGAACAGGAAGCACCTGCGGCCGCGCGTCGATTGGTTTGGGACGAGGCGCGGCGGGCCAGAGTGGAGTATTACCGTGAGCGCTTTTTTGGGATAGACGATGAAGAGGAAAGCACCGGGATTCCATTCGACACGCTTACCAGTTTGCGCAATCAGCTTGCGGAGCTGATGGAAAGCGATCTTGGGCCATTGTTTGAGGAAACCGGCGAAGGAATTGACCTGAAAGAAATTACGGACCGGGACGAGGTTGCTATTTTCTCGCTATCCGGGAACAAGTACCGGGACTATATCAAGACACTCGGGCGGCTTGTTATATCCGAAGTGAACACGCTTGTCGATTACCGGCAGAAGGAAGGCAAAAAGTCGATCATGTCCGTCTATGACGAATTTTCGGCCTATGTCTCCCATGAGGTTGTAGACGTGATCAACAAGAGCCGGTCGGCTGGGTTTGAATGCCTTATATCGGTGCAGGGCTTATCTGACATCGACGCCGTTGATCCGGTGTTGACGCGGCAGATCATCAACAACTGCAATACGTATTTCGTCGGTCGCGTCAACGAAAGTGAGGATGCGTCCACGCTTGCCGCCACGCTTGGCACCTATGAGGACGGTGACATTACAAAGCAAGTCCAGAAAACAGCCGTCAAGCTTCGGATGGAATCGGAAATGGGGACGGTTCGTAGCGTGCAGCGGTTCCGGGCGCATCCGGACGAAATCAAGACGCTGGCGACCGGCGAGGTATTTTTAGCACGGAAGACCATTGAGAAAAACGGGGAGCCGTATGTAGCCCGCGTTTACGTGCGAAATGCGCTGGATACAACCGGCATTCCTGCGAGAAAGGAGCAGCAGTATGCCTAAAAGTTTAGCCAAACTGAAAGCGGCGTCTGATGCGCCGCAGCGGGAAAAAGGAGCGATCCTTCGACAATTCAAAAGTTGGATGCGTAAGGAGAAGCCCGAGAAGCGGCGGGCTTACCGGCCGCGCGGTTATATGACGCGCAAAATTGGAGCTGCCGCATTTTGGCTCGCCTTTGCCTTTATGTTCCTGGTTGTGTTTTTCTCGGCCATTCAACCGAACGATCCGGCAGACGCCCAAACGAGAAATGAAGGAACCGAGCTGACGCTAAATCCGGCCACGACAACGACGGCCGTCCAATATGCCGAAAATTTTTCCAGGGAGTATTTTACGTGGAAGCCTGGCGACGAGGCGACTCAAGACCGGAAAAAGCGGCTGACTCCGTTTCTGGCGAAAGGGCTTGATCCGCAAGCCGGTCTCCAAACCTCCGGCCTGAAAACAACTTCGACCTTCCTGAAGGCCGAAATCAAGCACATTAAAGAAATGGGGCCGAACCGGGCGTATGTAACCTTGGAAGTGTTCTATAAGCTTGGTCTGCCGAAAGAAGCTGAGCAGCCCCCGGCGTCGCCACCGTCCGGAACGGATGCTGCAAATGGGGGTACGGCCCAAGCCGGACAAACTCCCCCACCGGAAAACACGGCGCAGCCTCCAACGAAGACGATTCAATACGAGCCAAAAGAAGTCAGCAAATTTTTCGTTGTGCCGGTTGGGTACGACCAAAATTACGGCATCTACGACTTGCCGAAATTCACGCACATTGATCGGCAAACGACGATGGAGGCAGATGATCGGGCCAAGGGGTTGCGGGCTGCGGATGAACCGTATGAAATCAAAGAAAACATCCGCAATTTCCTGACTACGTTTTTTAGCTCCTTTGCCGCCGATCCGAAGGACAAGCTAGGCTATTTGTTGTCCGATCCGGAGCATCAAAACGGGTTAAATGGAGCCTTACATTTTGTCAGTGTCACTTCGACCGAGATTTATCAATCGGGCGAGAGTCAGACAAAACCGGCCGACGCTGCTCCGAAGGAAACGGAAGCGAACGGATCGCAGCAAGCCGGAACAGCGGCATCCCCTGCGTCCGGTGAAGTGACTGGCGCGGCAACGGCAACGCCGGTTACGCGAACGTATATCGTGCTGTGCAGCGTAACCTACGAAGACCCGGTTTCCAAAGATCGTTTTATGACCAACTACCGGCTGACCGTAACCGAAAAGGAAGGCCGATATATCGTAACCAAAATGGACGAAAAATAGGAGGGATCGGCTATGGACTTCAAGGGACTATTGGATTGGGCTTCCGAGCAAGGCGGGTATCTTATTCTGTTTGGCGGCATTATTTTCATTGTTGTCCTGGCGTTCCGGCGACATTTCATCGGGGCGGTTGGTACGCTTGTCATTTTGATCATCGGGTATGCGGTCGTCAAAAATCCAACGATACTTGGCAACATTTCCGAGTTCTTCACCGAGAAGATCGGCCTGAAAAAGTGAAGGAGGGCCAGCGATGGAACAACAGCGAAAAGAGCTGTGGGCTTTAAACGATTTTTTGAAGTTTGAACGCAGGCTGTATCAGTTTGCGGGTTTTAAATTCGGTCGTGAAATCAAAATCAAAGCGGTTCTCTACTGGCTGTCGTTTTCGGGCGTTGTATTCGTGTGGTACTGGATTCCGATTCTGAATTTCCCCTTGCGGCTGCTTCCGGAATCGATCCTGTTTGCTTTGCCGTTTGCAGCAACCTATCTGCTTATGGACGTCGGAACAGAAAACCGGCCTCCGATCAAATTTCTGAAAAGCGCTGCGGCTTACCACTGGCGTAAAGGAAAACGCGTGACCTACTACAAAGGCAAGGAGCTGGAGCAATCCAAGTCATACGGGTTCGGCGGCCAATTGGCCGCCAAGGACTTTCCCGTCGCCAAGAAAAAGCCCAATCCGAGCTATCAATTTCGAGGCTACTTTACAGTAGACGATTGAAAGGCGGGTGATATGTGCATGAAGGTATTTACGGACTTTCCGGTGCGTCATATTGAAGGCAATTTGGCGTTTGGCAGGGACGGCAGCGTATGGGCCTATTATCAAGTGGAAGGGTTCGGCTACGATTTTCGAGACACGATGCAGAAGATCCATCCATACAATCGGCAGCTCTCTTTCTACGTTGAAAATGTACACGACCTGCATTTCCTGATGATACCGTCACTGACGGACGTTTCCGGGATCATTGACGAGACGATAGAGGAGATCAGCCGCAAGGACTATGCGCTAAAAGAAAACGGGATTCGTTATTTTCAAAGTCTGAAACGAACGCTCGCCGCGCAGCGTTCGTCCCGAGAGACAAACGAATACCATTCCTATATTGGGGTGCAGCTCGATCCGAGGAAAAACGAAATGCGCAAAATCGGCAATTTGGGTTTGGCAGCGGTGACAACGCTAAAAGACTTGGTTGCCGGATTTACTTCTCCCGTTTACCGAGCTGTGGGTCTGGAACCGAACGACATCCTCAAACGGGATATTGAGCAATGGAGGCGGCAGGCCGATGGGCTGCGTGAAACGCTCGGCCAATCGATGTCGTCGCTCGTGCGGGCGCTGACGAAGGAAGAAACGGTTTTTTTAATCGAACAGAACTTTAGCGTCACGCATAACGATACCCGGCTGCGAAAGGGATATGAAACCGGCATGGACGTAACCGGGATCGAGGATAGCGGCCGGGTTCATGAGGCACGGCGCAGTAATTCCAAAGCGTTCTACGAGCTGCAAAATGCGGAAATCGAGGAATACGACCAAAAGACGCTCAAGCTTTATAAGATGGTTGGGGAAGAGATCGAAGAAAATTATGTGCAATACCTGGTTGCCGATAAAATCAGCCCGCGCAGCTTGCATCCGGGATCAGAATGGATGCTTCATTTGCAAAACAGGCTGCGCTTTCCGGTATCGGTGTCGATTAAAGCAAGCTTCATGCGTAACGATCAGATTATTAAGCAACTCTCTGATGTGCGCTTGGCCTATGAAGATCAGCGAATAGAAGCGGCCAAGGGCGGCAGTGAAGTTGACCTGAAGGTATCCAAGTCGGAGAGCGGCGCAATTCAGATGGAGGCGCGGTTCCAAGAAACAGGCTATCCGGCGTATGTCTGCTCGTTTGTTTTCAAAGTGACGGCCAAAGACCCCGACGAGCTGCGCGTCCGGGTAGACGAATTGAAACGCGAGATGAACCAATTTGGCATGCACTTGCTGTCGCCATATGGGGAAATGATTTCGTATTTTATGGAGTTCATTCCAACTTCGCCGCGCTACAATGCTGACTATTTGCAATATGTTGAGCCGACGAAGCTCGCGGGAATGATGTTCGCGGCCACGACGAATATAGGAGACAACCGCGGATTCTATCTCGGCCAAACGCTTAAACTCAACCGGCCGGTATTCATCAAGCCGGACTTGGCCGCAAAAGCATTTGAAGGCGTCCAGAACGTTGTCGATTCATTAGCTGTCATGATTGCCGGAATGACCGGCAAAGGCAAATCGTTCTTGATCAACCTGTTCGCATACTTGTCCGTCTTGAGCGGATCGCTTGCGCTGATCGTAGACCCGAAAGGCGACAGGAAACGTTGGGCCGAGGGGTTGCCGTTTATTCCTCCGGAATTTATATCGGTGTGGACACTAGGAGCCGACGAGCGCGATGCGGGTTGCCTTGATCCGTTCCGGACAAGCGTTTCTACTTCCGAGGCCAAAGATATTGCAATGGACATTCTCTCGTTCCTGTGCGACAAGCACCTGGGGGATGTTGGCTTTACGCAGCTCTCCGAAGCCATCGAGCATGAAGGGGAACAGGACGATCCTTGCTTGGGCGGGTTGCGGGATTATTTGAAAGCGCGGTTGCCGCAAGAAACGACGGATCGCCGCCGCGAATCCTGCATGGAGCTGATCGAAACGCTGGAGACGTTGGGGCGTCTGCAAATCTCGCGTCTGCTGTTTGGCGAAAAGGGGCAGCGCTATCGCGTCCTGGAAGTGAGCAAGCCGCTGCAAGTGCTGATGGTGCAAAACTTGCAGCTCCCGAAAAACGATAAGGACCGGGGAAAGATCCGGCCGATTGAAAAGATTTCCGAAGCGATCCTGATTTCGATTGCGGCCTTTACGAAGCAGTACATGTTCAATCAGGACCGGCACATTCATAAAATAGTGGTGCAGGATGAGGCGAAAACGGTAGAGCGATCCGCAGAAGGCAAGGCCCAACTCGACTTTATTACGCGTATGGGGCGGCATTACAACACAACTTTAATGAAAGGGACGCAAAACGCCAGTGACTATGACGAGGACGTGGCCAATATGGGGATGAAGTTCTCGTTTGCGCTCAAGAAATATGATGAATCGCTGGAAATGTTGCGTTACTTCAATCTGCCGGACACTCCGGCCAATGCGGAATACCTGAACAGTTTAGATCGGGGAACGGCGCTGTTCCAAGACATTTACGGCCGGACGGCGGCGATTCGCATTCATCCGGTTTATAAGGAAATCGAGGAAGCGTTCGACAGCTCCACGGCGACCGAAGAGGAACGGACCTACGAACGCCAAAGGCAGGAACGCATCCGGACGGGAGTGTGAGACAAATGCGAAAAGGACTATTCATAGGAATGCTGATCGGGGCGCTGCTGCTGTTGGCCGCATGCGGATCATCCAGCGGCGGCAAGCCATCGGCCGATGTAAAAGCAGCGGATGACCTAGCGTTGCAATATGTTCAAGCGTCAGTCGATGGAGATGACGAGCTTTTCCGGAAAATTCTCTCTCCAGAAGAACCGCACTATCGCATTTTAGAGAAAGACGAGCTTACGTTTCCAGGAAGATTTAAAGAGATTGGAGAACGTTACAGTATTTATCGGTTTGAAAAGGAACCAGGCGAAAAAGGAGTGTTACATTATGAAGTGATTTATTATTTGCCAAACCATAATGGAAACGCTAAAGACTTCCTGGAAATGAAGAAAGAAAAAGGCGAGTGGAAAATACGTGAATTAAAAGCCGAGGAAGCAGAACAAAAAGTCGAGAACCCGAAGGATGGTGTTTACATTCACAAATATGTAAAAGAAGGTGAGGGCTGATGAAACGGCTGCGGCCCCTCTTGGTATTGATGGTACTGTTCCTCTTTTTGCCGGTAACGGCGGCGGGTGCAGCAACCGGAAACACGGGTACGGGCATATCTGATAATTTGTTTGATACCAAACATGAGGTGACTAGCGACGGTTCCAAGGCATATTACCAAATCGATGTAACAAGCAAGCAACCGGGTGAAGACGACGACGGTGGAGGTTTCAAAAACCCATTCAAGACCATAGGGAGTTGGATTTCCGGCGACGCCATTAAGGATACCGTGCTGGCTCAATTCTATGAGGGCATGAATTTCGTTGTTAACATTTTGTTCAAGGTCAATGTGTACATGACGAACATGATGCTCACGGTCCTGAACTACGCCTACCATTTCGATGTGATCAACCGGATCATCGAACAAATCGAAGGTGTCGTTCAAAAAATTACCGGCATCTCCAATTTTCATTTTGAGCAATATGGGCTTTACGGTGATTTTCTTATCGCCATAGGTGTAAGTGTAGGCTTGATGTTTGTCTATAAATATTTCTTTCAACATGCGCAGCTTGAGGCGACCGGCAGTGTTGCAAAAAGCGTGATCATTCTGGTGGCGGCTCTGTTCTTTTTCACGAACTATGGCACGGTTCTGAAAGGCGCGAACAATATTACAACCGAACTGACGGGTCATGTCATCGGTGCGTCTTCCGGTTTGTTTGAAGGGAAGGAAGGTGATTCGACCAGCGGCCTTGGTGAAAATATGTGGAATCTGTTCGTTCACCGGCCTTATCTCTATATGCAGTACGGCAATGATGACGAAAGCACAGTCGGAAAAGATCGGGTCAATGCGCTGCTCAAGCTTCCGCCAGGCGAGGATCGGCAAGAGTATGTTGAGAGAACTGAAGTAAATAAGCGCTCCAATATGATGATGACCTATTCAATGGTCCCGGATCGGCTCGTGTTTACCGTCCTGTATACGATTGTCAACGGCATTACGTCGATACCGATTTTCGCTTTAGCGCTGTTGCTCATTCTATTCCAATTTTGGTTTTTGACGATTGCGGTTGCCGCGCCGTTCTATATGGTGATTGCCGCGTTTCCTGGCGGGGGAGGCGTATTCCGCCGATACACCGAGGAATTGGCGTTGCCACTGCTGCTGAAAATAGCGGTTTCCGTCATTGCTTTAGTCGTCTTCACCATGTCGGCCATCGTATATGAAGTCAGCAATTCGGACAGCATCGGTTATTTCGCAACGGCGTTTGTAGAATTTATTGTGCTGCTGCTTATCTTTGTACTGCGCAAGCGGTTCATGCGGATTTTGATGGAGGGTAATAGTCTAATCCGCAGCGTAGCCCATGAGGTATCGAACTTTGACCATCATGTGAGTAATACCGCGCGCGAAATGAAACGTAAAGCGACCAAGGCGGCTGCGCAAGCGGCGGGCGCAGCGGTTGCCGGTCCGGAAGGGGCGGCGGTCGCCGGTGCTGCCGCAGATGGAGCGATGGGCGACGATAACAAAAGCGAACCGCTTGAAAATGTATCGATGCACGATGATGAAGGAAAAGAAAAGGACGAAACGGTATACGCCGATGCGGAAATTGTTTCACCCGGATCGCAAGTCGTGCCGCATAGTAAGCAAGCGGATCGAGAACCCGATATTATCGATATGCCGCTCACTCGTTTATCTGATGCAGGGTCGTGGCATCCTGGCGGTCCGTCAGCGGCAGCAGAGGCGGCAGCGGCAAGCGAAACGCCGGGTGCCGGAGAAGCTTTGCCGATGGTGATGACTGCGGCAGGGGCAGGAGGCAGCAGAAATCCTTCTCGCTATCGTCTGTCTAAGAGCGGCATGGGCAGAGCTGCAATAACTGCGCGGCGCGGACAAGCCATACCTGGCCGGAATTATGCCAACACCGGAAATGCGGCTAACATGCCGATAGCGCCATATGGAAACACCTCACCTGATATGACGGCAGCCGAACCCGTTCACCGAGAACAGGGCCGGGCAGCAACTTTGCCCAATACAAGCCTTTCGGGGGCAATGGACAAGCCAGTAACCCAGGAACCGGCAATGATGCCGCCACAGCAACCAATCAAGGAACCGGTTCATAGTTCGATCCAACAGCCGAAGCATCATGAGGGGGGAGATGTTCCATCGGCCGTTACGGAATATGTCCAAGCTATTCCACATGGAACGAGAACGGCAGCGACAGAGGTCGTTTCATTAGACTCCCGACGTCAGGGAGGGGAGCGTAGAAGGCAGGCCAAACCCGAGGCCCGTTCCGATTCGTTCCGGACAGCGCGTGGATCGGCCATATTGGAATCATTGGAGATGCCGTTCGTTTCGCATGAAGCAGCTCCGATGACTTCACAGGATAATCTTATCCCCCGGACCGGGGCGAGGGAACTGCCCTCGAAGAATGTCTCCTTAGAGGAGGACGAAGGGGAGCGTGAGGGCTAATGGCGCGTTCCCCACAGCTCCCGGATCGGGCTAAAACATGGTTCAGTATTATCATTGGTCTGCTGCTGATCGCGCTTTTTATCGGATCATTTTTTTCCGGAAGACGCGCCGCGCAGCCGAAAGAAACCAAACCGGCTGCGGTCCATGAACAAGGAGACGTACACCAGTACGAGGCTCAGCCGGAGCCAGAGGAAACGACAAGTAAAACACCACCTATTACCGAGGAAGCAGTAAGTAGCGCACAAGCCGTTCTTCCGGATTTCCTGAAAGCGTATGTGCCGTTTGATAGCAAACAGCCGGACGCTTACGTGGATCGCTCCAAACTCTATATTACCGATTCCTTTTACAAGCAGCTTTCAACGTTTCAGCGGCGGGGAACGCTCTCTCGCGTGAAGACCGAGTATGTCACAGCCGAATGGACACCGGCCGAGCTGAAAGCAGACGAGCAATGGTACAACGTGGATGTAACGGTGACCCATACCGATATCAACGGAAAGAATGAAGATGGTTTGCTGCTTTATGTGGTGTTGCTCAAACTGGTTGATGGGAAATGGAAGGTTGATGATGTCGGCATTCGTCCGGGATCGGGGGCGATTCCGGAATGAAAAAATGGGGATGGCTGATCGCAGCAATTCCGATCCTGCTCGTTGTGGCCTTATGCGGGATGTTTCTTTTTCCGCTGTTGTTCATGGGTGGGGGAAATATCGGATACGGCTTTTTGGGAGGGGCAATCTCGCCGGTTGGGGAACGTGAAATACCGGTCGAATATATTCCAATCTATAAAGAGGCGGAAGCCAGGTACGGCGTTCCATGGAATTTGCTGGCCGCACATCACCGCGTCGAGACGGTATTTTCTACGCTCCAGCCCATGATTTCAAGCGTCGGGGCGGAAGGACACATGCAGTTTATGCCGTGTACGTGGGTAGGTTGGTCGCATCCATCGTGCTATGGTGCAGGGAAAGGGAGCTTTACCGAAGAAGAAAAGACAAATTTGGCCATGATCGCCCGTTACGGCGGATATGGTGTGGATGCAGACCGTGACGGCCGGGCGAGCATGTGGAGCCTGCGGGACTCCATCTTTTCCGCCGCGAACTATTTGACCAAAAACGGCGCGGCTACCGGAAACCTGGAACGTGCCATTTTCGCCTACAATCACAGTCAGGATTATGTAGCGGAAGTAATGATGTATGCAAGACTCTACGTGACCGAAGGGTTTATTCCGATTGAAGTGATTGAACCATCCGAAAGCGGCTTTGCACGACCGGTTGCCGGTGAGGTTACATCCGGTTTCGGTATTCGGATCGATCCGGTAACCGGTAAGCCGGGCGCATCTCATGAGGGCATCGATTTTGCTTGTCAGGCCGGGCAACGCATTCCGGCTTCCAAGGCCGGTAAGGTCGTGTTTGCCGGTTGGCAGGACGCAAACGATCATAGCAAAGGCTACGGCTTATTTGTTTGGGTAGACCACGGCGGCGGCTTTAAGACTACGTATGCGCATATGTCACAGACGACCGTTCATGTCGGGGATGTCGTTCAGGCAGGGGATGTGGTTGGCGTGTGCGGTTCCACGGGCAAAAGCACCGGCTTGCATTTGCACTTTGAAATCTTTGTTAATGGGCGGCGCGTCGATCCGTCTCCATTTATAGGGTTGTAATGTTCGGGATTTTTGAACGAATGGATCTCCTGCAGCCGACTTCAGGCGCGGGGATCTCGCCAGAAAGACGAACGATCGGAGCTGCGTCGCCGGCCAAAAAAACGACAAAAGACGAACGATTAAAAACAAAGCAGCTCCAGACATTTCTGCCCGGAGCTGCTTCGACCGATTCTTTCGGATTATGCCCTTAGTATATCCGAAGTGCGGAAACTTGTCTATCCATTACGAGGGGGGCTATGTCTTGTTTTACGGCTGTAGATACGCCGGTTGGCTTCGGGTCGCACATCAACAATTCCTGCTTCGTTCAGTACCTTCAAATGTTTGGATGCCCGAAATGAACAAAGACGGGAACACATATGAGCTAATATAGCCATGATCGGAAAGCAGCATCTACGCAAATGCGGGGGCTGCTTTTTTTGCATTGAGAGCTTGTAAATCCATGACATGGCTGCGCTAATAGAAGGAATGCTTATCTTGGACTCAGGCCGGATTAGAACCATTTTACTGCGTCCAGCAGTTATGAGTGAAGTTACAACCGCTTATGATGTTTTATCAGGACAAGCAGTAAATCATTTCACAGCTCTGATAAAAGAATTCAATCTCCTACTTATATTGTAGACGAGTGAAAAGAAAGGAGGGGTATTGCATGTGGGAAACAGTAAAGAAGGCAAGCCGCAAGGTGTCGAAGCTCGTATGGAAGTTCCTTAATTCGCCGTTGGTTGTCGCAGTGCTAACTGTTGTTTTGATGTTGTTCTTCGGTGGGGGTAAGTAATGAGGGCTTACAGTTGGGTTGGATAAGAAGGAAGGCAAAGCATAGGTGCCGGTCACCGTGCTTTGCCGTATCAAATATTTTCTCAATGAGGGGGTGGGCCAACATTTTAACGAAAATATACGCTAAGCCCTGAATCGCGTCCTGCTTGACGTTTCTTCTTACTCTAAGCACTCGAAATACCTAGACTGCCGCTGCTTTTTTATTGTGCTATCGTTGGTCAGTATTTCTTAGGCTTCTTGACAATGTCCTGCCAATTCGGGGGAAGCTCATATGTCTTTAAGTGAGTGTAATTTTCGAGCTTAACCTTAGGTCCTGCTGAGATTTCAAACGTCAATCTGTCTTCACCGACAGAAATATGTGGACCGACAACAGGGGTAACATCGAGAGTAATTGATAAGATGAATCCGCGAAATCCATTCACCCTGTGGGACTCAATTACATTAACGAAATACGGATATACCAGCGGCGGTTCCCGTAATAAATGTCGATAATAAGCTCGAACAGCATCATTTATATACGGGTTTAAAAAATTCATAAGCATATCCTGTAATCTTAACTCTGTTGAGTCTTCTTGAGGAGGGCGATAACTATTTTCAGCATTGGCTTGCATAGGTGATAGTAGGGTCAATACCACAGCTAAAGAAATAGCAACAATGTTACTTTTCATAATCATAAAATGCACCTCATCCGATTTTACAGATAGGGTACCCATGTTTTACATTTCATAAAGAAACAGTTAATTCTACGTACTTCTGCCCGTTTCGTAAGCCCGTCATAATGACCGCTAAACCTCATTAGCGGTCATTAATGTGCCGTAGTTCGGCTTGTTACGTCCGCTAAGGTACTCAAAAACGGCCATAATACATGTCCGCTAATGCTAAGCGTATAAAACAGTCAAAATGTTGGTGCTACCCCAATGACAGATGTACAGACCATTAGAAGGGGTAAAAGTCATTTTGATTATTGAATGGCGTTCGGGTTTGATCTGATTGGATAGTTTGTCACAGCGAACTCGTTTACAATCAAATTCCTTCCTTTGAACACAAAAAAAGCCGAACCGATGGTTGGTTCGACAGCATTTATGTCCATATTACAAAATTTTCATACCCAAAACTTGACAAAACGAAACAAGCATGATATAATGGTACTTAGAAACATAACTAAGTAACACTATACAGGAGAGACGGAATTACTTATTAGGTGCCAGATGGTTTTCTGATGTTGGTAGCATCAGGATTTACGATCTTCATTCATCCACAAAAACTGTTTACAGGCACCAATATATCAAATCTTACAGTTCATTGTCAAGTTGTTTCTGCCCAGCGAAAATATCTGACATATAACTTTGGTACGATATAAGATGATCTCTGTAATCAATTCCGAGTGAACTTCGACCGTCAATCCACCGGCCCTAACGGAAAGGACAAGGTGTACATAGCAATACCGACCTCTCTGAGTTTCAGAGAAAAGGAGGTCGCCTCTCATGATGATGTGTTACTTTCCCAGGTCTACCCGCGTGAGAGAACACGACAGGTCAGCTCATTTCGTCCGCGGTCATTTCCGTAACATGCGTTACGGACGCGTATGGATTTCAGAGCACATCCGCAGTGGTTCTCTCGTGTCTGAGCATTGCCGTAGTTAGGTTGTTGCTTAATGTCACCCGTCACTAAAGTCATCGCAATAATTGTTTTTGGCCCCTGTTTATCGGGGGCTTTCCTTTTTTATTATGGACGCTTGGCCGATGCAGAACTAGCCACAGCCAAGAGGGGTACCGAATTTTAAATTAATAAGATGATGGGGGCCAAATGCAGCAGCAAATTATGGACAGGTTTTTTGACCTGTATCTCATTCAACACAAGCGATATCTCATGCAGTTTAAAGGTGGAGAGTATAAACAAAATAAAGCACAAAAACCTTTGAAACTGTATCATTTACAAAAACATCTTGAAGGTGAGCGGACAATTGGAACATTCTCCGGGACACACCTGACGAAGTTTATTTGCTTCGATATAGATTATCCTGAGCCGAAAGTTGCGAAATGGATAACGTACAAAATAACAGACGTCCTTGCTCGTGTTGGCATACAAAACTATGCAGTTTCATTCAGCGGTCAAAAGGGCTACCATGTTGAGTTTTTCCTGGACAAAGCGATCTCGACGGAGCTGGCACGTCGGTTTTTCTCTTTTATCTTAAGTGCCGCAGAGATACCCGTTGACGGCGCGGGACAAGTCGAATATCGACCGTCCACCACTCAAGGCGTTAAGTTGCCGCTCGGCGTTCATCAGAAAACGGGGGATTTTTGCGGATTCTGCTGTGTGTCCGACGGACTGCGCGTGATGGATCGAGATGAGTCTATTTCGTACCTGCTTACGATCAAGAAGACGGATAGTGACATCATACTTAACGTAATAACTGATGAGTACGCATATAGCAGTGGTGACATTACGGATATGGAGGATACGATCGCTGCTCACAAGCCGCTTGAGGCGTACGACCAATCCGAGAGCTACACAGTGTCGCGCACGACCGACCTCTACTATAAAGGCATGAGTGGACCGAGCCAGCGCCATAATTCGTTTATGCTCCTGGCGCGATTAATGAACCATAATGGTGTAGATCCGGCGGACTCAAGGCGAATGATTATGGACTGGCTCGACGTACAGGACAAGCGATTCTATCGTTCCACACGGGATGTTTGCGTCAAGGATGCGGAGAATATCGTCGATTTTGTTTACACAAATAATCTAACGCTTGCAATGGAAGAACGCGACTTGACGGTAAGCTTTGACGAGATCGATGCGATAATCCGACGTTGTGGGGAGAAGAATCAGAAGGCACTCATGTACGCGATATTAATTCATTCGAAACGATGGGCAGCCGGCGAGGGTGGGACGTTCTACATGACTTTCAAGCAGATGGAGGAAACGGCGGGCATCAACATGCGAACTGCGATGCGGTTAATTAAGGACTTAGAGGATCTCGGCGTGATCGAAGTGGCGAGACGTGACCAGAAGCAAAAAGGTACGTCCAAGAAGATACCCAACGTTTATCGGGTCACTCTTAGGCCAGTGGATGAACCGATTTTGGGGGGCGACCGGCAGTATGTAATTCAACGTGACTCCGGACTGCGCGAATGTCTCAGATTCTTTTACACTGACAAAATGTTGCGGAATTTGCTGCCGCGTAGACAGTATTCTAAGCTGATTTTGGCATCATAGGGGTCCATTTTTCGTGTCCGTCGGTGGTCGTTGGGCCCGTTTGGGCTGCTACCCCTTTTTTCTTCTCTAAAATCTGGGTTTAAACCATTATAATAAAAAATAAATCTATTATACGACATATCGTACAGATACGGGTTATCTTACTCGGGCTTCCAAACGAAGGGAAAGGATAAAAACGTGTGGCATGGTGGGGAGACGAAGCATGTATCACTCCATTGTAAAGCGTGACACTCTACCGAATGCAGGAGTGGCTTGTTTGGGAGTCGAAAGTTGGTTTTCCGGATAGGTTTGATACGCGGGCTGGGTGCTTAGATGTAATTTCAAAAAGCATGCTTTTTGATACATATTTTTTTGCTCTGTTTATACGTATCAAAATGTATTAAAATCACTTTAGAAACGTTCCGTTTCAAACAACTACATTTTGAGACGTAATTAGGGGAGAGTGGGGTACTTGAAGCTGGCTTATGGACGGGTATCGGCAAAAGACCAAAATCCGGAACGGCAGCTCGTCAAGTTCCGGGAGCTGGGCGTTGATGAAAGATACATATTTGTTGACAAGCAGAGCGGCAAGGATTTTGAGCGCCCGCGCTATCAGGCAATGCGTCTGATGATTAGAGAGGGCGACCTGGTTTACCTGGATGCGCTGGATCGGCTGGGCCGAGATTATGATGGCATAATTGCCGAATGGAAAGCGATTACGCGGGAGATCGGCGCGGACATCGTATGTCTGGATAACGAAACGCTGTTCGATTCCCGAAAGTTCAAACAAATGGGTGATTTCGGCAAAGTCATGGAGGACCAGTTTTTAAGCCTGCTGGCATATGTGGCCGAGCAGGAACGGAAAAAGAACCGGCAGCGGCAGGCGGAAGGGATTGAAGTTGCCCGAGCGGATGGCGTAACGTTCGGGAGGCCGAGGCAGGAAATTGACGATAAGTTTATCAGGACATACCGGGAATGGAAAGCAGGGCAAATCACGGCAACCGAGGCAATGCGAAGAATTGGTATGAAAAAACCGACGTTTTACCGGCGAGTCAGGGAGTATGAGGGAGCAAATGGACGGAACAAGCAATCGCTCGTTGCTTTAAAAGACGATGCAGAGAATGGGAAACAGGGGATGGTTTGAAGCCATCCCCTGGCCATTATTCCGGTTTATTCCCTGCATTCGGGTCTGCAACAAAATTTGTCTTATAGTCCGTATATTTCAGCTCCGTTACCATGCCGGCAGAAGCATGATGCAGATCATGACAGTGGAACATCCAGTTGCCTTCATTATCTGCTTCGAATGCGACAACGTATTCTTCGCCCGGCTTCAAATTCAACGTATCCTTTATGATTGGGGATCCTTCAAGCGGTTTCCCGTTCTTGCTTAGCACTTGAAAGAAGTGACCGTGCAGGTGCATCGGATGGTCGTCAGTTTTCGAGTTATTGACGAGGCGAACCTTGACGGTCTCTCCTTTTTTGACGTTGATCGGTTCGGTTTCTGGAAACGTTTTTCCGTTTATGGTGTAGACCATTTCACCGTTTTTCATTTCGGTATTCAAATTCATCGTGTATTCCAACGTATACTTCTGATCTAACGTAAAGTTGGTTTTGCCTGCTTGGCCGTAATGGCTCATATCGACAGCCGTCAGCTTCTCTGCTTCATTCGCTTTGTCGGAACCGGCGGGAGCTCCTTCATAAACAATCATGGCTTTCATCCCTTTAACAGCAGCTTTGTCGCCGTGGTCCTCGATCAACCATTGGCCCGGATTACTGGCGACAAATTCAATATCGTAACGCTCTCCTGGAGCGATACTTACGACATTATCTTTCAGGATACCTGGATTATTTATAGGTTGTCCGTCGGTAGCCATAACTTTGAATTCATGTCCGTGCAAATGAATTTGATGAGACAGATAGCCCGCATTGATCAAACGGATTCGAACTATCTCTCCTTCCTTAACAGGGAGCTGATCTACAAGCGAGCCGGATTTTCCATTTATGGTATACAGATCGTACATACTCATATCGTGTCCCATATTCATGGAACTATTGTCGGTCTTGGTCGACGCTTTGTTTTCGTTCCCCATATTCATCGTACTGTGATCCATGCCGGACATATTGCCAGACATGTTCATGCTGGATTTATTGTCATTCGAACTGCCCATATTCATTTTGCTGTGATCCATTTCCGACATGTTGCCCCCGGACATATTCATGCCGGACATTTCCCCGGAGCTCATCCATTCATCGAGGACAAGTGTATAATCACGGTCAACGTCGGGATCTTCTTTCGATTCAACGATGAATGCCCCATACAATCCGCGATCCAACTGATTTACACTATCCTGATGCGAATGGTACCAGTAGGTGCCAGGAACATCTGCTTTAAACTCGTACGTAAACGACTGGCCTGGTTGAACGGCGTTTTGCGTCACGCCTGGAATGCCATCCATTGCGTTCGGTACAGGAACGCCGTGCCAGTGAATGGTGACTGGCTCGGGCAACTGATTTTTAAGATTGACCTTTATCGTATCTCCTTGTTTAACCCGAATTTGCGGTCCAGGAACGGAATTGTTGAACGTCCAAACCGGCAACGTTTTTCCGGGGGCTATTTCCTGATTGCTCGGGGCGGCAATCAAATTAAATTCTTTTCCCGTTAATACAACGGATTTTTCCGTTTGAGCATTTGGCGTTTCCGGAGTTTCCTTGGTTCCTTCCATATTCATTTTCGAGTGATCCATTTCGCTCATTCCACCAATCGAACCTGAACAACCGGCCAATATAACAGATAAAGCTCCGATTGCCATTATACTTTTAAACCTCCAACCTAGCTTCATAGCTTATCATTCCTTTCTGTAACTGAACTTCCCATAGATCAATCATAGCCGAAGCCTGTGTAGAACTTTTGAAGAACGGAAGGAGTTCGCAGAGACAGGTTATACTTTCGTACACCGACTTGTGAAGGTAGGCATAAGCTGATAAAAAAATAAGCGAGGAGGATTCCTCATGCGCGATATTGACGTACTTTGCCAGGAATTTGCCCATATTCTTGGCGGGCTTTCGAACGTAAAATATGGGGTATGTATGGTCGAAAGAGATCGACCGCATATTAAGATAAACATATTGGGAAGGCCAAGCCATTCCGGACTTGCTCTTCATTCCATGTGGTCTTTTGAATCAATGGATTTACAAGGAAGGACCTTAAACTTAGGGGAGACGGCACTTCTCCAGGAAGAAGCTTATCCGTTTACTTGGCATTTGCAAAAAAACGGAATCATGTTAACCGCCTTGCATAATCACTGGTTAATGGACATTCCTCATCTAGTTTATGCTCATTATACTTCTGTTGAAGAGCCGCTTTCTTTTGCAAGGAAGGTGGCGGAAGCCTACAAGGTGTTGCAGTAATTTAATATTTCGGAAATTGGATGATAACGTTTTCCCGGCGCGTGAAGGAGTAATCAGTCTTACGACCATAGCGTTCGGATTTTTGAAAGTCGGCGGAGCATTTATAATTGCGAAGGGGCAACTCCTACATTAGGGGTTGTCTTTTTCAATTTGCGTGAACAAAAATCGCTGACAAAATCTTCTTGACAAATAGGGTAGGGGGCTATACTATTTTATCGAAGGTGATCAGCAAATACACTGGTCAATTCAATATTTCAGTAAGGGAGGGAATCAAACATGTCAACGCAAGCAAATGCAATTGCAGCGCCGGACGCACGAAGATGGAAAGCCTTATTTTTGCTTTGTCTCGCACAATTCATGGTGATTATGGATACATCCATTATTGGGGTGGCACTTCCGGCCATCAAGGAAGCGCTCGGCTATTCTCAAGATAGCCTGCAATGGATTTTCAACGCATATGTCATATTCCTGGGGGGCCTCATGCTCCTTGGTGGACGGCTTTCTGATCTGTTTGGCCAGCGAAGAATATTTATGCTGGGCTTTCTCATTCTTTCCATGGCTTCTTTATTAGCCGGTCTTGCCTGGTCGGAGGCAGCGATGAATACCGGTAGAGCCCTGCAGGGGCTAGGATCGGCGTTCATTTTGCCAGCCGCGCTGACGATTGTGATGATTTTATTCAGTCATAACCCGAAAGAACTGAATAAGGCACTCGGCTTTTGGGGAGCCTCAGCGGCAGCTGGAGGTACGGCAGGGGTGTTTCTTGGCGGTGTCATTACCGAATGGCTTAGCTGGAACTGGACATTCCTCATCAATATCCCGGTAGGGATATTCGCATTGATTTATAGTATGAGGGTCCTTCCAGTCGGAGTTCGTCAGAAGGGGAGCGTTGATGTTATTGGCGCGCTGGCGATCACAGCGGCGCTTGTCCTCGCTGTTTATGCCATTGTTACGGCGGAGCAAGTTGGCTGGGGATCCGTTCAGACGATTACCTTGCTTCTCATTGCCGCGTTGCTATTATTCGTATTCTTTGTGATTCAAAAAGTAAAGAGAGAGCCTCTTATACCGCTTGGCATATTTGCCGCGCCGAACTTGCTTGTCGGCAACATTGCTTTTGGCCTGCTGGCGGGTGCGTGGATTCCGTTATGGTTTTTCTTGAATTTGTATTTGCAGCAAGTATTGCGGTTCTCAGCATTTGCTGGCGGCGCAGCTCTTGTCCCGATGACGATTCTCGTCATGGTTGTCATGATCGGATTAACGGGACGTTTAGTCGGACGGTTTGGTTTTAAAAGTATTCTGGTTATCGGGCTTCTTGTTCTGGCAGGCTCTCTGTTCCTGTTAGCTGGCTATACGCCGATCAATGGGAACTTTGTGGCCAATGTGCTTCCGGCATCTTTGCTGGGCGCACTGGGAATGGCGCTTGCCTTCATCCCCGGTACCATTGCTTCGATGTCTGGGGCGAAGCCAGAAGAAACGGGACTCGCATCAGGGATCGCCAATACAAGCTATCAGATCGGTTCTGCGATTGGTCTTGCCATCATGTCTGCGGTAGCAGCCTCCTGGACAGGAGGGCAGCTTGAGCAAGGGACCGAGCAAATCGTCGCACTGAATACCGGCTTCCATGCGGCGTTCATCGGCGCGGCGAGCGTCGCAGCCGCAGGCGCGCTTATTGCCCTGCTTTTCTTGCGGAAACCGAAGCAATAAGAATTTGACGATGACGATTCAGCCTCGGCTGGGTCGTTTTTTGTTTTCTTTGTATAGGGTAGGGGGGCTATGGTACAATAGATGGTGAGAGAAAGGAGTGATTTGGATGGAGGAACTTACGCAAGATGCTGCCCAGACGCCTACCCACGATTCATGCTGCACGAATGGGCGGCAAAGTCACCATTCTGAAAAGACGAAAAACAATTTGATAAACCGCCTCAACCGAATAGAAGGTCAGGTTCGGGGGCTTAAAGGTTTGATTGAGAAGGATACTTACTGCGACGATGTGCTAAATCAAATTTCATCGGTCCAGTCTGCATTGAACGGTGTAGGAAAACTTCTTTTGGAGCACCATATGAAGAGCTGTGTGATCGAGCGTATTCAAGATGGAGAGAACGAAGTGATCGACGAGCTCCTAGTGACCATTAATAAACTTATGAAATAAAGAATGGCCCGGGATTCGTGAGAATCCCTTTTGTTTGATTTCAAATATAGGATGGGGTGGTATAGTAAAGTGAGTGTTGACATATATAGTATAGGGGGGTATACTACAAATCAAGGAGGTGCTGACGATGGACGTTATGGAAGTGAAGGTGGAAGAAGCATGTTGTTTGTCCGATGATGGCCGAAGAAGTCACCATTCACTTGCCGTAAAGTCGGACCTGACCATTCGCCTAAATCGTATTGAAGGGCAAATTCGTGGTGTGAAAGGCCTTATTGATAAAAACACTTATTGCGATCAGGTGTTAAATCAAATTGCCGCCATCCAAGCTGCACTGAACGGTGTGCGAAAAGTTCTTTTAACAGGACATCTTAAAGAGTGTGTGGTGGAGCGCATCCAACAAGGCGATGCCGAAGTCGTAGACGAGCTGCTGCATACCATTCAAAAGCTGATGAAATAAAAACCAATATACAGTCAAAGGAGAAATAAAACCATGAAAAATGTAACGTTGAAAGTTGAAGGTATGTCTTGCGGACACTGTGTCAATTCGATTGAAGGGGCATTGAAAACAATCGGGGCAAGCGGTAAAGTCGATCTCTCGGGAGGAACGGTAGCCGTAGCATTCGATGAAAGCCAACTGACGCTCGCTGCCATTAAGGAAGCCATTGAAGAACAAGGATACGACGTGGTGTAACGAATCGGAAAAGAAACGAGGTGTTCATGATGGAAGCAGCCAGGCTGGAAACGGAGCAAACGTCCTTGCAATTAACCGGTATGACATGCGCCGCTTGCGCAAACCGGATTGAGAAGGGATTGGGTAAACTCGAAGGCGTGACGGAAGCGAATGTGAACTTTGCCCTGGAACGGGCGACGGTTACGTACGATCCGAAAAAAGTAAATATCGCGCAAATGGAACAAAGCATTCAGAAACTCGGCTACGGCACGGTAAAAGAAACCGTCGATTTCAAACTGGAAGGCATGACCTGCGCGGCTTGCGCGAATAAGATCGAGAAAGGCCTTGGGAAATTGCCCGGCGTCACGAACGCTTCCGTTAACTTCGCGATGGAAACCGCACGGGTCGAATACAACGCGGCCGATATATCTATCGCCGATATGCAGCAACGCGTAGAAAAGCTAGGCTATAAAGCTATACCGAAGCAAGACGAAGCCAATCCTTCGGAGCATCGCGAGAAAGCCATTTCAGAGCAAAAGCGCAAACTGCTGATCTCCGCCGTTCTTTCGTTGCCGCTGCTCTGGTCCATGGTCAGCCACTTTTCGTTCCTATCCTGGATCTGGATGCCGGAGCTCTTCATGAATCCGTGGTTTCAATTGGTGCTCGCTACACCCGTTCAATTTTACATTGGCAAACAGTTCTATGTGGGCGCGTTCAAAGCGTTGCGGAATAAGAGTGCCAATATGGACGTACTTGTCTCGCTCGGAACGTCGGCTGCGTATTTCTACAGCGTATACTTAACCATTGAATGGGCCTCAATGGGCAGCATGGCGCATCACGGTCCATCGATGTACTACGAAACGAGCGCGGTCCTGATCACTCTCGTTATTCTCGGGAAGCTGTTCGAATCGCTGGCTAAAGGCCGTACATCCGAAGCGATTAAGACGTTGATGGGCCTTCAGGCGAAAACGGCTCTCGTTGTTCGGGACGGGCAGGAAATGACGATTCCGGTCGAAGACGTACTTGTCGGCGATATCGTAGTGGTAAAACCGGGGGAGAAGATTCCGGTGGATGGGGAAGTGCTGGAAGGAAGTTCGTCGGTCGATGAATCGATGCTAACCGGCGAAAGCATCCCGGTCGAGAAAAAAGCCGGAGACAGCGTGATCGGTGCTACCGTCAACAAAAATGGCAGATTGAGATTGAAAGCGACCAAAGTCGGCAAGGAAACCGCACTTGCCCAAATCATTAAGGTCGTGGAAGAAGCGCAAGGCTCGAAAGCGCCGATTCAACGGGTAGCGGATGTCATTTCCGGCATCTTCGTGCCGATCGTCGTAGGGATTGCGGTTGCCGCATTTCTCGTTTGGTACTTTTGGGTGACACCCGGCGATTTCGCAAATGCGCTGGAGAAAGGGATTGCGATCCTGGTCATCGCCTGCCCTTGCGCACTAGGGCTTGCTACACCGACATCGATTATGGCGGGCTCCGGCCGCGCCGCAGAGCTTGGCGTACTGTTCAAAGGCGGCGAGCATCTGGAATCCACACACAAAATCGATGCGATCATTCTCGACAAAACCGGCACCGTAACGAAGGGGAAACCGGAACTTACGGATGTTGCCGCTGCACATATGGATGAACATGCTTTTCTTCGCTTGGTTGGCGCTGCCGAGAAGGATTCCGAGCATCCACTTGCGGAAGCGATCGTTGCCGGAATCAAGGCCAAAGGCATCGAGCTTCCGGGAACGGAACAGTTCGAGGCGATTCCGGGGTTTGGGATCCGTGCCGTTGTCGAAGGCAAAGAGGTTCTGGCCGGTACGCGCAAGCTGATGGCGAAATATGACGTTTCGGTGGAACCGGCGCTTGATCGGATGACGCAGCTTGAAGAGGATGGGAAAACGGCGATGTTGATCGCGGTTGACGGAGCGTATGCGGGTCTCGTCGCGGTGGCCGATACGGTTAAAGAAACATCGAAGGAAGCCGTAACGCGGCTGAAAGAAATGGGCATTGAGGTCATCATGATCACGGGTGACAACGAACGCACCGCACGGGCGATTGCGGGGCAAGTCGGCATTGATCATGTTCGCGCCGAAGTGCTTCCGGAAGGTAAAGCGGAAGAAGTGAAGAAGCTGCAAGCGCAGGGCAAGAAAGTGGCGATGGTCGGCGACGGCATCAATGACGCCCCCGCGCTCGCTATGGCAGATATCGGCATGGCGATCGGTACCGGTACTGACGTGGCTATGGAGGCCGCCGACGTCACCCTGATGCGCGGCGATCTGACGAGCATTCCAGATGCGATCTACATGAGCCGCAAGACGATGAGTAACATCCGCCAAAACCTCTTCTGGGCACTCGGCTACAACACCCTCGGCATTCCGATTGCCGCGATTGGACTGCTGGCCCCTTGGGTTGCAGGCGCAGCGATGGCGCTCAGTTCGGTGTCCGTCGTCCTTAACGCTTTGCGGCTACAGCGTGTAAAAGTGCGCTCTGCATCGAACTTGTAATGAAGTGGACGGGACATTTACGGTGAATACGTCGTTCCAGGCTGGCGGGGCCAATACAACGCTCAGCGAGTGGGTGAAGGTGAAAGGCAAAGAAGGCAAGCATGCCGCGATTGCAACTGACGCAAATCTTGTGAGAGAAAGCAAAGGGAGAATGATCATGGGAGAAAAGACGAAACTGGCGGTATCGCCTGCGATTCAAGTCGGGGGAAGCCTATTTACGCCGGATCAACTTGCCAAGATCGGTACGGTTGCCGATTTGGACGCCAAAATTGAAATGACCTCCTTCAAGCAGCTTTACGTGGAAGTGCCTCTTGATAAGCGAGAAGCCATCCAGGAAGAACTGGAGCGTGCGGGCTTGGAAGTGTATCCGGCCGGGTTTGCGACCAAGAGCCTGATCGCCTGCAACTTCTGCAAAGGTGCGGAAGAAGCCGGTCTGGAGACGGCTCGCATCTTGAATCGGGCGATCGCTGGCATCGCGACGCCCACGCCGCTGAAGATTGGCTACGCAGGCTGTGCGCTGGGCACAAGTGAGCCGCTGCTGAAAGATATCGCTGTCGTCAAAATGAGGGATACGTTCGATATTTACGTTGGAGGAGAACCAAAAGGCATCAAAGCTGCGACGGGCCGGCTGCTTATCTCCGGCATAACCGGGGAACGACTTGTTCCTGTTGTATCCACGCTTATTGATTTCTACAAGCAACAAGCAAAAGGAAAAGAGAAGTTTAGTAAATTCGTGGATCGGATCACGATGGAGCAATTGAAACAAATCGTCGCGTAAAGGAGCGAACTGCCATGCCGAAAATCGATCCGAAAGAACCAATCAAAATTTACTCGATCCCGACCTGCAGCGACTGCCACTTTGCCAAGCGTTATTTCAATGAGCATCAAGTTCCCTATGTTGACTACAATTGCGAAGAAAATATCGAATATGCGAAAGAAGTTCTGGAGCTGACAGGAAAGCAGGTCGTACCGACCATCGTCATCCGGGACAAGGTGTTTGTCGGTTTTGCCGAGAACTTGAATGAAATAAGCAAACTCCTTGTAGGCTAAGAACTGATAGAAGTCTCGCGCAGGCTACATTTGTGTCTGTGACTAAAAAGGGATTGCCTTCAACCGAACGTTCGGAGCATTCATAAGGGGAGGGGCTATCATGGCGTCCGATCAAAATGAAGAAACATCAAAATCATGGGAAACCGCAGAGCAAGTAGCGGCTTGGAATCGAAGCAGAGCCGATCGAGAAAGGCTTCTTGGGGAAGCAACGGAGCTTATGCTGCGGGAAGCTGGCGTTAGTGAAGGAACGCAGCTTCTGGACATAGCGGCGGGGACGGGGGACCAGACGTTCAAGGCCGCCCGGATGATCGGTCCTGCGGGAAATGTTGTTGCTACCGATATCTCAGCAACCATGCTTCAGGTCCTTGCCGAGATCGCGAAACAAGAGTCGCTCGCTAATATTCAAACGCATGTGATGGATGCCCAGCATGTAGATTTGCCGACAGACATCTTTGATGCGGCTATATCCCGTCACGGTTTGATGTTTGTTCCGCAGCTGGAGCAAGCCTTAACGGGTATCCGAGAGGTGTTGAAGACGGGCGGTAAATTCGCGGCACTCGTATGGTCGAGTCCGGATAAGAACCCGACCTTGTCCCTGCCGATGACTATCATTTCACGATATGCAGGCATCCCCATTATGGAAGGCGGCAATAAACCGGGCGTGTTCTCACTTGGTAACCCCGACTTTCTGGCAGAAGCCTTTCAGACAGCGGGCTTCCGGGATGTAACGGTACAAGTTGTCCCGCATGTTCACAGATATGCGTCGGCTGTGGAGTTTAGCCGTCGTGGGCGAGAAGACGTTTCCGCCGGTCCGTTAGGCGAGATTATTAAACGCCTCAGTGAGGAAGAACGCAAGCAGATGCATATGGAAATTATTCGCGCGCTGCAGACATTCGAAGGGCCGGCAGGATTTTTTGGGCCTTCGGAATCGCTCCTGGTTGTGGGAATCAAATAAATGGGCTTGCGCAGCTTTCCTTTGGAGAACGGAATGGATAATGATTAAAAAAGGATTGGTTATTCTTCTTTATGGGGCCGTGATTGCCGCCGTCATGATCTTCAAGGAATCTCTGCTTTCATGGCTCTCTCTTGGAGGTGTGGAGCGTCTTCCATGGATGATCGGGGCTGCCATCCTTCTTGCGATGATTCCGGTCGTTCCTTTTGGGATTGTAGCCGGAATCATCGGGGCCGCGTATGGGCCGGTCTGGGGCAGTTTGATCAATGTGGCCAGTTCAACCGCCGCGGCAACCTTGACCTTTTGGGCGGTTCGGTTGATTTTTCAGGAACGAGGCCGTCAGCTCATGTCTTCGGTGAAAGGAGCAGAACGGTTTATCTTCCTTCTGGAGCGTAATGCGTTCTTTGCGGTCATATTGGCTCGCCTGCTACCATTTGTCCCTGCGGTAATCGTCAATATCGGTGCGGCCCTCTTTCGAATGTCCTTTGGAAGTTTTATTATGGCCACTGCAGTCGGGAAAGTACCGGTCATGGTTATGTTTGCCGTCATGGGGAGTCAGTTGGATTCAAACTGGCCCGTTATGCTACGGACGCTGTTCATTTACATGTTCTTTCTGGTGGTTGTATACGTAGGCTATCGAGGATGGCTTCGCTGGATGGAACCCCTTTATAAAAAAGAACCGGCTGATGAATACTATAGAGGAAAAGGGGACTGATTCGGGTCGCCCTTTTGTTGTTTCTGCACGGCATCTTTGCATCTACATCAGTTCTACATAAGTCATGGGTAAAGTGATACATAGGGGCGTTATTCACGGAGGATGGTCATGAAAACGATATTGGTTGTCGATGATGAATCGAAAATTCGGGATGTGGTTGTATCCTACTTGAAAAAAGACGGTTTTCAGACTGTTGAAGCCGAAACGGGCAGCGAGGCCATTCGGCGCGTGCAAAACGAATCGATTGATTTCGTCATCCTGGACCTTATGCTTCCTGATATGGAGGGCGAGCAGGTTTGCCAAGCGATTCGTCAAATCCATTCTGTTCCGATTTTGATGCTTACCGCCAAGGTTTCCGAGAACAATCGGATTAAGGGGTTATCCATGGGGGCCGATGATTACTTGATCAAGCCCTTTGACCCACGCGAAGTAGTGGCTCGGGTTCGGGCGATCCTGCGGCGTACGGACGAGTATCATTTGCTTGCGGATCGCCTGGCCTTTAATCAAGGGGAACTTATCATTGATTCGTTAAAGCAGCAAGTATTCTGTGACGGCCAGCCGGTGAACCTGACCCCGAATGAATATAAGCTGCTGCTTGTCCTGGCCAAGCATCCGCAGCGTCACTTTTCACGAGACGAGCTTGTGGAACGCGTGCTTGGCTATGATTTTGATGGTGATAGCCGAACGATCGATCAGCATGTAAAAAATATCCGGCAAAAAATAGAGGGTGACCCCAAGTCCCCCAAATATATTGTGACGGTGTATGGAACCGGCTATCGGTTTGCAGGAGGAACAACATGAATAAGCGTCTGCATACCCGTTTGGCTCTGATTATTATCGGGATTGCTGCCGGCATTGTCCTGATTTCAACCATTAGCGTCATTTTGACGACACACTATCATTTCTCCTTGTATCAAGCGCAAGCCGGTATGACGCACGAATTACCCGAACTGAATTATCATTTGGAGCAAGCGATGATGCAAACGATCATCTGGACGTGTTTAGTTGCGATTGTACTTGCCGTATTTCTCGGTTTTTATGTGGCCAAACGAATTTCGGCTCCTCTCGTTCATATGACGCGAGTCGCGGAACGCATGACGGACGGGGAATGGAGTACGAGAGTGGACATTAAAGGGAAAGATGAGCTTGCAGACTTGGGCGCATCGCTAAATACGCTGGCGGAGCAGTTGCAGCAGCATGAGCAACTGCGCGTCACGATGACCGAAGACATCGCGCATGAGCTGCGAACCCCTTTGGCTACGCTCAAAAGCCATATGCGCGCCCTGGAGGATGGGATTTGGGAGCCTACGCCGGAGCGTATCCATTCCTGCTACGAAGAAATCGAACGATTGACGCAGCTAGTGGCTGAGTTGGAAGACCTGACGCATGTGGAGTCGCCCGGTTTTCAATTGAAACGAAAAGAAGAATCATTGGCGGCCATCATCGAGAGAGGCGAAGAACTGGTTGCTGCTGCCTATCGTGAAAAAAACGTTCATCTACGGTGTTCCGTAAGTCCTTATATTCAGGTTTTTGTCGATCATGATCGCATGATTCAGGTGCTTGTGAATCTGCTTAGCAACGCGCTGAAATTTACTCCTGAATACGGAGAAGTGCGAATTGAGGGGAGTGAAGACAGCGGACATGTTTGGATCCGAGTTCAAGACACGGGAACGGGAATCCCACAGGAGGATTTGCCCTATGTGTTCGAGCGATTTTACCGGGCGGATAAGTCCCGCAATCGGAAGACCGGGGGCAGCGGCCTGGGGTTAACCATTGTCAAGGAGTTGGTTGCAGCCCACGGCGGAGAAATTTCGGCCGAGAATCGGGAAGGTGCCGCCTTTACAATTCGGCTTCCCAAAAGACAGTAGAGCGTTCTACATCGAATCTTCAAAAGTATCGATTACACTGTATATGACTTGCATTTTAACGAATGGTTTGGACACACATGGGGACACTGGATTCAGGTCTCTTTTTTAGATATGGGGGTAATTTTTTTGAAAAAGATGACGATGCTTGCACTAGCGGCAGTGCTCTTGATTGGGACCACGGCATGCACGAAAAAGGCAGAGCAAGGGCAGAATTCCATTGTGAATACCAGTTTTATGCACCTACATGGCCTTGGTTACTCCGCAGACGGAAAACGGCTTTTCATTCCCGTTCACAACGGACTACAGGTATATGCAGACGGTGCATGGAATGAAGGTCCGGGGGAGAAGCACGATTATATGGGGTTCACCATGGTCGATGACGGATTTTACAGCAGCGGCCATCCAGCACCGGGTTCGAAGTTTAAAAATCCATTAGGCCTTGTGAAAAGCACGAATGACGGAAAAACCATCTCGGTTCTTGCTCTTGAGGGAGAGGTCGATCTACACGGTATGACAGCCGGATATCGTTCGCATACGCTATACGTGGCGAACCCGGAACCTAACTCCAAAATGAAACAGGCAGGGCTGTTTTATAGCAAAGATGAAGGGAAAACCTGGACAAGCAGTCCTGCAACCGGCCTCCAAGGGCAGATGACAGCAATCGCAGCTCACTCTTCTGATGCATCGATCGCTGCTGTCGGCACGACAACAGGCGCCTATCTAACGAGGGATTACGGTCAAAAGTTTACCCCATTGGTTCCGGAACAACCGGTTTCGGCCCTGACTTTCACGGATTCCGGTACCGTACTGGCAGCTACCTCCGGCCCCAATGCTTCACTGCTTGAAATCAATATAGAGAGCGAACAATCGCTGGCGATCCAGACGCCAAGCAAGGATACGATCACCTATGTTGTCCAGAATCCGGCGAACCCGAAAGAGTTGGCCATCGCAACGGAACCCAAAGATGTTTATCTTTCTACCGATCGCGGCGCTACATGGATACAAATTGCAGAGAAAGGCAAAACTATCAACCGAAAATAGGAGGTTTTTAAGCATGAAAAAAGGCTTGAAAGTTGGTATCATTTCGGCGGCTACAGCATTGGCCCTGACCGGATGCTTTAACAAATCCAATTCTTCCACTCCACACGATATGAACAACATGGGCCAGCAAACCGGTTCGGCACAAAGCCCGACTAGTGCGGTATCTACGCCGTGGATTGCCTCAAAAAACACGACGCGCATCAACACAAGTGACCCGGCGGAAGTTGCTGTACTTGTTTCGAAAACGCTGTGGATGGCAACCAGTGATGCGAACCGTCCCGGAGGCGTCATTCTGGCGAACCCGAAAGATTGGCAAACGACCCTCGTTAGTGCAGATTTGATTCATCACCCGAATAACGGTCCAGTTCTGTTTGTCAATAAAGATAATGTGCCGGATGTAACGCTTAACGAATTGAAAAGACTAAAACCAATAGGGACGGATACGAATAAAGGAACACAGGTTATATTGGTCGGAGATCTTGATCCCAAGGTTGAGGAACAGGTAAAAGTGCTTGGCTACAAGACGGACAAGATTGCAGGGGGCAACCCGGCGGCCGTAGCCAAAGCCGTAGATGCTTATTATACCGCTGTCGCGAAGGAAAATCCGCCTTCGGTCATCATTGGTTCTATGGACAGCGAAGAATATACGATGCCAGCGGTGAATTGGATTGCTCACATGCCGGAGCCGCTGCTTTATGTTAAAAAGGATGAGGTTCCGCAAGAAACCGTGGATGCTTTAAAGACACGGGGCGGAAAAGCCAATATTTATTTGCTCGGGCCAGAATCGGTTATCTCGGCCAAAGTTCAAGAACAATTGGGTCAGTACGGGAAAGTCGTTCGAATTGCGGGCAATGACCCTTATGCAAATGCTGTTGCCTTCGCGAAGTATAAAGATTCGGCAACCGGCTTTGGCTGGGGAATCACAACGCCAGGCCATAATTTTTCGTTCGTAAATAAAGATTCCGCAGTCTTGGCACTCGCGGCGGCTCCATTCTCGCATTTAGGTAAACATGCAGCGCTCCTCTGGACGGACAAAGGCAAGCTGCCGGATACGGTGATGTCCTATGTCATGTCGGTTCAACCGAAGTATAAAAAGGAACCAACGGAAGGGCCATACAATCATGCTTGGCTAACGGGTAGTGAGGATTCGTTGACAGCCGCGGCACAAGGGGAGATCGATTCCATGTTGGAAATCGTATCGGAGACCGGAGAAGGTCACGGCGGACATGGCGGTGGCAATACGAAGACGGAACCATCACCTAAACCAAGTGAAGGTACAACCGAGGGCGGCAATATGACAAATATGCCGGGCATGAAGCATTGATGATGCGGCCGAATGCAAATTCCTAAAAGAAAGCGAGTGTCTTCCGATGATGGGGATGATGGGTAATTATGGATGGCCATGGGTCATGATGCTGTTTTGTGCGTTGTTCATGTCCGCCATCATAGGTGTTGCCGTTTATATAGCGGTAAGACTGGCTTTAAGAAAAAACCGTTTGTAGTGTATCAAATCAGCTCGTTTGGGTAAAACATAACATGTACATCATCTGGAATGGAGGGTAAAACCCATGTCACATGAGCAATTTCAACATTGCATTGATGAGTGCATAAAGTGTATGCTTGCTTGCAATCACTGTTACGACGCTTGTTTGAATGAAGAGCACCTAGCGATGATGAAAGAATGTATCCGGCTAGACCGGGAGTGCGCCGACATTTGTGCTTTTGCTGCGCAAGCGATGTCTCATAACAGTTCCTACGCGAAGGAGCTTTGCCGAATTTGCGCCGATGTTTGCGAAGCATGCGGGACTGAGTGCAAAAAGCATGAAGAAGAGCACTGTCAGCGTTGTGCCGACGCCTGTTTTTCTTGTGCAAAAGCTTGTCGGGCTATGGCGAGCTAATTACAATGACAGCCTGTTCCCAGATTTCTGGGAGGCAGGCTGTTTTTATTGATGGGTAGGCTTTGGCTGTTGGATACAGTTGGAGCCTACTTTTGATGAATTGAGGAGGGGACGACTATATTCCGGTGCTAAATGCATTTGGACGGTTGTATCAAGTACATAAAGAAAGGTGTTCATAATGATGGATAGCATGATGTTGGATCGTTCAATGATGGTCCTGATGTGCATTATGATGTACATCGGGGCGATCATCTTTATACTTATTGTTGGAGCAACCGTTTACGTTGTTGCTCGGTAAGCGTCAAACCCTACCCACCTTCGTTCTTTGCAGCAACCATGAGATAATCCTCCTCAGAATCAATTCGGGGGAGGATATTTTATGGCCAGA
>NZ_PVYW01000035.1:0-47250 GCF_003001675.1 Cohnella sp. SGD-V74
CAGGCGCTGCCGGCTGACTGCCGCATAAGTAAAAAGTAACATTAGTTTAGTCTTACTCCGCTCCCGCCGCTAGGTGGGGGCTATTTGACGCTTACTTAATAACGGATTACGAAAAATAGATTGCGCCAATGAAGAAGATTTAAAAATGATCAATAAAATTCTTCAAACGCGCACTCCTGTTTCAAATCAATTTGGTATTAGCGATAATCAGGGGATTTTTATGTTCTATGCATTGAATGTTTTTCAAGATTCGATTTATCTTTTTGAAGACGAAGGGGCTATCATCGTTTATCAATCTGAAGGGAATGTACTTCACCTGTATGATGTGGTGAGTAAGTCCAAGATCGATTTAGTAAGGTTACTTTCTCATATTAGTAACAGGGATACTGAAATAATTCAATTTTACTTCACACCTGATCGTTTTACTGAAAATGTGAATTATGAACTTAAGAGTCAAGGTGATTTATTATTTATTAAGTCGAAGAACAAGTTGAACTTAAGCTTTGCATTTTGTGCCCCTATGTTATCGCATGCTTAAGAACATTTCATCAAAATGCCAGGGGAACCTAACAACCTTTAGACTTTGCTAGAGATGAGGGTATGGGGCTGTAAGAGGTCGTGAGCAAACGACCTCCTACAGCTCTTTTTGGCGTTCACGCTCAACAGCGCGCAAACAGCCTAATGTAATATATATTTTACTCTTGTCGTGTTTATTTACAATGAGAGCGAAAGGAGTTTGAAGTGATTGAAAAACATCAAAATGAAAACAGCTCGAACGGAAGCCGACTTGTCGCAGGAACAATTGGCCGAGACCATAGGCGTAACCAGGCAAACGATCAATTTGAACGAAACGGGCAACTAAAATCTGAGTCTTAAACTGTGTGCATCGTCAGATACAAAGCGCTGAACAAGAATTTAAACGATTTATTCTGGGAGGAATGAAGGATGGATACGAAGAATGCTGCGAAGGAAACGAGATGTATTATGAGAACCGCACTGATCGTCGGTGTTATTCTTCTAGCTGCGGGTACAGCGTTTAGTATGGCAGGAATCAATCCCGTATCGAGCAACAAGGGGCTGATTGCTCTTTCGCTCATCCCGTTAAGCGTTGCCCTTGTTTATTTCACGAGGTTTTCCAAACCGATAAACTCCAGTGAAACGATTAAAAGCAGAGTAATACAAGAAACGGACGAACGGCTTGTTGCGTCAAGAAACGAGAAGGATGCCCAATCGTTTAATCGTTCAAGCCGCATTATTTTTAGGCTATATGGGATATACGATTTTTGTCCCGGAAGTTGAAAGGTAATTGCACTATCGGACACGGGTATGAGGGCTGTGACAGGTTATGAGCGTTTGACCTGTTGCGGGCCCTCTTTGGGCTGAACAGATTGCAAACAAGACGGTGTACTGAAAACTGTCCGTTCGATCTTTCGATATCTTGCTGTCTCATTCCAAATCCGCATAGTCGTCTGCCGACTCGTGCTATAGTAAATGCACAGTGACCCCTTGGAAGGAGTTGTAAGCGAGAAAATGCATGTCGAAATTGAACCGAAAATCTTGTATTTTGGCACTTCGGTCGTGCTTATCAGCACTGTGAACGAGGATGGCACTCCGAACTTGGCTCCGATGTCTTCGGCCTGGTGGCTGAATCGTTCTTGCATGCTTGGGCTAAGCAGCAAATCGCAGACCGTCTTGAACCTGATCAGAGAGGGCGAATGCGTGCTGAACTTGCCGTCCGTCGACTTGATTCCTGCGATCGAAAGTCTCACTTTATTGACCGGCCGCAATCCGGTCCCGGAATCGAAGGAAGCCAGGGGTTATCGATTCGAACCGGATAAGTTCGGCGTATCCAAGTTGACCCCGCTGCCTTCCCGGGATGTCAGGGCGCCCCGCGTGCAACAATGTCCGGTTCACTTAGAGGCAAAGCTCGTAAAGGTACACCCATTCGAAGAGCCGAGTTCCTTAGTCGCATTGGAGGTCCATATTGAGAAAATTCACGTGGAGCAAGCTTTGACGATGGGGGATCATCCTAACTATATTGACCCGTCCAAATGGAATCCGATGATCATGAATTTCTGTGAATATTTTGGCTTAAGCGATCAGCTTTCCGAGTCGCGATTGGCTCCGGTATTTGGACCCGGCACTGCAAGATAGGAAGATAAGGCGTAAGACCGCTTCAAGTTGAAAAAGACATAAGCCCACCCTTGGCCGCGAAACCTTGGGGTGGGTTTTTACCCGTGTTGTACAAGACCGGATCGCATGGTGGCCATGCAGAATTTAAAGCTATAATGGAAAAAACAAGAAAGGAAGATGCCCATGATTACGGTTTATGATTGGTTTGGCTATGAATTGCAGAATAAGGAGCGATATCGGTTAATAAAAGAAGCTGGATTTGATGGCGTCTTGTTGTGGTGGAGCGATGGCTTTGGTCGTGACTGCTTTGGCCGGGGCGATTACCGCAATGGGCCGCAAATTGCGCGGGAGGCGGGTCTTTTTATAGAAAATATCCACGCGCCAATCGAAAACGAAAACAGCCTCTGGCTTGACAATCTGGACGGAGAAGCCGTAACGAATTGCTACCTGCAATGTATTGCAGATTGCGCCGAATTCGAGATTCCGACTATGGTTGTGCACCTTCCTAACGAAAACAATCCATGCAACGCATTGGGTCTGGATAGAATGAAGAGAATTGCTGATAAAGCGGAACAACTTGGCGTCAATGTCGCGCTGGAGAACTTATGGAACTTTTCCAATCTGACCTGTGTGCTGGAGCAAGTGGACTCCCTGCGTATCGGATTCTGCTATGACAGCGGGCATCACTACCGCCATTATCCGGACACTGACTTATTATCCCTGTACGGTTCTCGGCTGATGGCCCTGCATTTGCATGATAATAACGGTAGCTACGCCCAACACGGGTTACCCCTTGACGGGACGATTGACTGGTCTGCAGCCATGAAACAAATTGCGGCAACGAGCTATTCAGGCGCAATTGCGATAGAGGCCATGAATTGGGATTATGGAGATTTATCAGCTAAAGAGTTTCTACATAAAGCGTTTGAACAAGCAAAGAGGCTGGAAGCATTACAACGCTATAATCCATTTCTCGAAAGCGGGTACTGCGATGGGCATTCGTTATGATTCCAACATTGAGGCTATTAGTAAAGATACGCTCCAAGAGCTATTTCTTTCGGTAAAATGGGAATCCGGAAACTATCCGGGCGAGCTGTTGCAATCTATCCGCGGGTCTCATTCGATTGTTGCAGCGTGGGATGGAGACAAGCTTGTCGGTCTGATCAATGCTTTGTCTGACGGAATTTTAACCGTATATTTTCACTACATGCTGGTCGATCCGAGCTATCAGGGTGAAGGTATAGGCAAGAACATGATGAAGATGATGCTTGATAGATACAGCGGATGTAAAACAAAAGTGTTAATTTCCTATGGAAGTGCGATAGATTTCTATCGGAAATGCGGCTTTTCCATGGAAGACGGAGCTACGCCTATGTTTATTTCAGAGTTAGTGTGATCAACTTGGCGGCAGGTTTGTCAAGATGCGGACGTTTCTCAAAGGAAAATCAAAGGTTCATTTATTATACTCTCTATATATTTAATAAGGGGGATACGATTGATGAACCTTTTGCGACAGCTGTTAAAGATGACTCGGCTGACCTTTCTAACAGGAGCTGTGCTGGCTTTGTGTCTGCTGTTAACCTCCTGTGATGAGGAGCATACACCGATAGCGACGCACAGTACGGCAATAACGCCGAGTACGGAGACGATCGAGCCGGCGGCAGCTACGGACTTGCCGTCTAACGAGGTCGCGATCACCTACGAAACCACCGGGAACGTGGCAAGGGAGAAGGCCGATCTCCTCACGAGAAGATACGGTGCGAACAGCGTGCAATACGCCCTTATCGATCATGGCAACATCATTGTAACCGGTCATTCCGGCAAAAATGATGAGCAGGGACAGAAGCCGCTCTCGAAAGACACAATGTACGGGATTGGATCAACGAGTAAAGTGTTTACCGCAGTTGCCGTCATGCAGTTGGTCGACCAAGGGAAGATCAATCTCGATACGCCGGTCGTCCAGTATATCCCGGAGTTTACGATGAAGGATGAACGCTACAAGCAGATTACGCCGCGCATGCTGCTGAATCATTCTTCCGGCCTGAACGGATCATCGTTCAAGAACGCCTTTTTATTCGAAGATAACGATACTTACGCCCACGACACCCTGCTGAAGCAACTGGCCGGACAGACCTTGAAGGCGGATCCGGGTGCTTACTCGGTTTATTGCAATGACGGATTTACGCTGGCCGAGATTCTGGTCGAGTATGTCAGCGGCATGGACTTTACCTCTTATATTCATCAATATATTACGGGACCTCTAGGGATGACCAATACGGAGACACCGCTAGATTCACCGAACGCAGCGAAGATGGCGGGACTCTATTATCCTGCTTATACAAGACAATTTCCCAATGAAACGGTCAACGTAATCGGAGCGGGAGGCATTTATTCCACGGCGGAAGATTTGGCTCGATTCTCGCAAATTTTTACGGGGGAAGCGGAACAAGTCTTGTCCGGCAAAACGGCTTCGGCCATGGCGCAAGGCGAGTACCGGACGCCTTTATGGCCTGACGATGCGGACGGCTCGATTGAATACGGTCTGGGCTGGGACCTCGTCAATCTGTACCCCTTCAGCGAATATGGGATAAAGGCGCTGACCAAAAGCGGAGGCACGATATTCTATTGCTCATCGCTCGTTGTGCTTCCCGAGCAGGGCATGGCGGCCGCTGTCGTCACTTCCGGCGGCAACGGCCTGAACGGCCAGCTTCTGGCAACCGAAATCTTGCTTCAAGCGCTGAAGGAGAAAGGGACAATTGCCGAATTCAAGCCTGAGAAGTCGTACGGCGTGCCGGTAAAGGCCGATATGCCGAAGTCCATGCTACAGTATTCGGGAATCTATGGCTTGTTCGATGGAACGATTAACATCGATATTACCGAAGGTGGCATCATGTCCGTCACTTCGGAGCGGTTGTTCCATAATACGAATGATACTTACAAATATTCGGAGGACGGCACGTTCCGGAGCATGGATGGGAATGGGATGGTCAGCTTCGTGACGGAGGAGAACGGTCGCACCTACTTCTGGGTTAGGGAATATTTTTCGTTTCCAGGACTGGGACAGACGGCTTTATCTACGTACTCCGCCGAGAAGCTCGAGCCCCAAGATCTTCCGCCAGAGACCATGAAGGCATGGATTCAGCGCGACGGTAAGAAATATTATCTGCTGAATGAGAAGTATACATCGCTTGTTTATTTGGTGATGCCGCACACTTCATTGAATTTGTCGAAACCATTGCCGGGGTACGTGGCGGATAAGCGAATAACAGGCCCGAATACGGCAGTCTCCGAATTGCAAATTCCGGGAATAAATGGGCGGGACCTCTCAAGTTTAACGTTCTTTACGGAGGATGGCGTTGAGTACCTGGAACAAGACGGAAGAATATGGGGGGGCGAGGATGGCGTGAAGCCCATGAATGTCGCTAAGAAATCAATCGTTATGATTCCATCGAGCGGATACGCGGAGTGGTATACGATAAGCGACAACGACGGGGGGAAGAACGTTAAGGTGAGCATGCCCTCGAACGCTTCCTTCGCCGTTTATGACGGGAGTGGAACATGTATCCACTTCAGCATCACCGGAGACAAGGATCAGGTTGTGCTGCCCGCGGGAGGCTCCATTGTTTTCATCGGAGATGCCGGTACACAAT
The DNA here is from genome assembly GCF_003001675.1 of Cohnella sp. SGD-V74. Lineage (GTDB taxonomy): Bacteria > Bacillota > Bacilli > Paenibacillales > Paenibacillaceae > Cohnella. Next base: position 5,784 of record NZ_PVYW01000035.1, read on the forward strand.
TCGAGATTTCCGTCCTGTAACTGTTCCCATACTGGAACTAAACATTCCCGCTGCGCTGATCGTAACCCGACCTTTTCGTTTCAGTACCTTACGGGAAGAAGAATAGCCATATCCCGAACGACCAATAAACCGCCAAAGCCCTTGGGCTTCATGGCGGTTTATTGGCATATCCGCGTAAACCGATCTCCGAATCATTATTTTGTTGCATTTTTACGGATCTCGTCTTATACTATCAACGTGATAATGATAATCATTATCATATATAACGGAGATTTAGGGAAGAGCGTGAAATGTTGAGTAAAGATGACCTGGACAACCTCGGGATGGGCAAGCGTTACTATGTGTTTATTTTCCTTCTACTCGGTTTGATTGTGTTATCTGTCGTGTATTCGGTGTCCATTGGACAAGTGAACATTCCCTTTGCGCAATCGAAGGAGATCGTATTGCACGCTTTGACCAATGGTATGCTGGGGTCGCTGGATAAAGTTCAGAACGACTCCTTTATAAACATTATTTTGCAGGTAAGGATGCCTCGGGTGGTCTATGCGTTGCTGATCGGCATCGGACTTTCGCTATGCGGAACGGTTATGCAGGCAGTGGTGCAGAACCCGCTGGCGGACCCTTACATCCTCGGGATTTCTTCCGGCGCATCGTTGGGTGCAACCTTTGCCATATTGGTGGGATTCGGCAGCGGTGCATTCTTATTGCAGATGGGCGTCGCTTTTGGCGCTTTTGCCGGAGCCATGTTAACCTCGATCGCCGTCCTGCTTTTATCAAGCATCGGGGGCAAAGCAACGTCCGTGAAGCTTGTTTTATCCGGCGTTGTTATCGGCGCGTTATGCGGATCATTCTCCAGTCTGATCATTTATTTTGCCAATAATGCGGAAGGCATCAAGACGGTTACCTTCTGGTCGATGGGCAGTCTGGCCTCTTCGAGTTGGGATAGAGTGCCGATTATGGCTGTGGTCGTTGTGCTTGGGGCAGTGCTGTTTCTTTTTCAACATCGCATCTTGAATACGATGCTGCTGGGCGACGAGTCGGCAGTTACACTGGGCATTAACTTAAGCGCATACCGTAAATTTTACATGATTGTTGTTGCGCTGGTTACAGGAACGATGGTTGCCTATTCGGGAATGATTGGATTTGTCGGCTTGGTTGTCCCGCACATTACGAGAGGGATTTTTGGCACCGATCATAAGAGATTGATGCCGGGGACGTTGCTGCTGGGAGCGCTGTTCATGATCTGGGCGGACATTCTGTCCAGAACGATCATCCACAACGTCGAACTGCCGATCGGAATCATTACCTCTGTTATCGGATCTCCTTTGTTTATCTATATGATTGTCAAGAGAGGTTACAATTTTGGGGGGTAGAAAATGGAGCTGACTGCCAAGGGAATAGGAGTGCGGATCGGCAAAAAGGAAATTGTGAAAGATGTGTCGGTCTACGTGAAAAACAAGCAGTTTGTCGGGTTGATAGGCCCGAATGGCTGCGGAAAATCAACTTTGCTAAAGAGCATTTATAAAAGTCTGCCCCCGCAGAGAGGAGCCGTATTTCTAGATGACATAGATGTGCTGAAAAGCTCGGAAAAAAAGGTTTCGCAAAACTTGGGTGTGGTCGGGCAATTTAATGAAATCAGCTTTAATTTGTCGGTGCAGCAAATGGTGATGTTAGGAAGAACTCCGCACAAGAAACTGTTGGAGGCCGATAATCGAGAGGATTTGGCCATTGTGGAGGAAGCATTGGCTAGAACAAATTTACTTGAGTATAAACATCGCGGCTATTTATCGTTATCCGGCGGGGAGAAACAAAGGGTTATTCTCGCCAGAACCATTGCGCAGCAGCCGAAGTTCATGATCTTGGATGAACCGACCAACCATCTGGATATCCGTTACCAGATTGAGATTTTATCGATTGTCAAACAGTTGAACATCGGCGTCTTGGCCGCGCTCCATGATTTGGAGATGGCAGCCCAATATTGCGATTACGTGTATGCGATGAAAGACGGAGAAGTCTATGCACACGGGACGCCTGAAGAAGTGTTGACTTCGACGACCATTGAAACCCTATACCAAATCAAATGCCAAACCTACACCAATCCGGTTACGAATGGAATTGGTTTTGCTTATGGCCTATAAGGAGAACAGGATGAAAAAGACGTTATTGTTCGGTACGGTTTTGTCTGCAGCGCTGCTCTTAACCGGTTGTGGAAGTTCGGATACCAAGACCGCGGAGAAATCCGAGACACAAGCGCACTATCCTCTGACGATTCAAAACTATTCCAGAACAGAGGAAGGAGCAAGCTGGGAGAAGAAGGATCAAGTATTCGATCGTGCGCCCGAAAGAATTATGGCGAATACACGCCCGGCGGCAGAACTGTTGCTGCATCTGGGCCTCGGTGACAAGATCGTTGGAGTGGGAGCCAATTTCGGGGTGCCTGACCCGTCCGTAGCGGAACAATATGCGAAATTGAACATCCTGAGCGATGAGTATGTCGGGAAAGAAGTCACCCTGGGCACAAATCCGGATTTGGTCTTTGGTCGAAGCGGGCTATTTGCAGATGCGGAATGGGGAGTAGGGACGGTAGATGCGCTCAATAGCATGAAAATCAAAACATATGTGCTGGAGTCATCGATTACCGGCGGAACCTATGATTCGATTTATAAAGATATCGAAAATATCGGCAAAATATTTGACGTTAAAGATCAGGCGGATCGCTTCACCAAAGAGCTGAAAGATAAGCAAGCTTCTATTTCTTCCAAATTGGAAAGCATTAAAGACCACAAAACGTTCGCCTACCTGCACACCAACGATCCGAAAGAGTTATACGTATACCCGGCCAGCGACGAATCGTTCTTCAACGATGCTTTCAGCATGATCAAGCTGGATAATGTATTTGTGAACGAAAAGGGAGAGGTCAGCGTCGAAACGCTGATTGCTCAAGATCCGGATATCCTCATCTTGCCTAAATGGGACGATACGGATCTCGACAAAGTGAGAGAAGAAATCTACGTCAATCCGAAGTTATCCAGTATGAAAGCCATTAAAAATAAGCAAATTTATATTGTGGATTATAACTACTTGTTCGGGTATAGCTACAATACGATTGATGGAATGGAGCAATTGGCCAAGGAGATATACCCCGCGTTGTTTGAATAAATTAAAAGGCTCGTGTTGGTTCATAACCGACACGGGCCTTTTATTTAGCAGACAGCTTTATCGTCACTCTGGTCATCTTCGGAAGCCAAGGGAAGAACCCTAAAAAAGTCATGGATACATACTAGCTTATAAAAAAAATCAACATAAGTCTATTTCTTTTTGAGCGTAGGCTATATGTTATATAAGCGACCGCGGCGCAAAACGATCCATGAAGGGAGAAGTTCTGCATGATTACGCTCAGAAAAATCACTCTGGAGAACCGACGCGCTATATTTAATCTGGAGGTTTCCGAGGATCAACGGCGTTTTGTTGCGTCCAATCTGTCAAGCGTGGCCTCGTGTTATGTTCTGGCTGTAAATGGGGGACATCCGTTTCCGTTTGCTATTTATGCGGATGAGCTGCCGGTCGGTTTTGTTCAGTATTGCTGGATCCCTTATAAACCCGATAACGTTGCCGCCAAAAAGCTCTATGAAAGCTTCGGCTTCCGTGACAACGGCGAAATCTTCAATGACGAGTCTATAACCGTGTTGAGGCTCTGAGCGAGGGGGAGAAAAGGGTGATAGGCGAAAAAACGAGTACGAGACTTGATAGCGTTCGTTTCGTTGTTGAGGATATGATAATGTCCATTCCTTGCGAGATCCAGAAACAAGAGTCATGCATTCGGTTGTACGGGGTGTCTGCTTTTGCTGCGATGCTCGCTATGAAACGCGGGCTGAATCAGGAACTGGCGGCGATTGCGGGGCTGCTTCACAACTATTACTTTTATAAGACCGGCATTGACGATTTTCCTGGTATCAGTAGTTCCGAGGCCGTGAGACCGCTGCTAAGGGACATGAACATCTTATCCGAAAAAGAGCAGACGACAATCTTGCGGGCGATCTTCTACCAGGGGGATAGAAGCGGAATTCATGGTCCATATGAGGAGATCGTCAAGGATGCCGGCCTATTGCAGGGTTACTTTCAGAATACGGGGCGCAGTGCTGCACCGCAGGATTCCGCCAGACTGCGAAAGGTGCTTCATGAATTAACGATTCCAATAATAGATTTGCCAGGAGAAGAATATAGCCCTGGTGGCGTAGAGGATCGTCAAGACATGGATAGACGCAGTAAGCTGGCTGATATTGCGGAGACGTTGGCGGGACTGAACATAGCTGGGGTGCCAGGGGATCGACGATACCGGGAAATCTGCAAATATTGGCCCGGCCCGGCCGTATATCAAGAATTGCAAAACGGTTGGTGCGCCGCTTTTGTATATTATTGTTGTTGGCAAGCTGGATTTCAGTTGCCGATTCGATACCCGAACGGGATATACAGGTTAGCTGGTGTGGGCGCTTGGTTAGAGTGGGCTCAACTGTCCGAAACGGGTTTTCTGTATCATGATGAACACGACGGGTTTGCTCCGCGGCGCGGGGATATCGTGATTTATGACAAGCTGCTTTCGAACGATCCGCATGACCATATTGGGATTGTTCTAGCTTGCGATGAGAAAGAAATAACAGTCGCTGAGGGGAATAGGGATAATCGGAATTATTCAAGCGTTGTGAACAGAGATCGGGGGCGCTGCATCCTCGGATATATCCGAATCGACAACAACTATGCATTTCATTTTAGCGGCGAGTATAGTCCCATTCTGTAGCTGCGAGGGACGTCAATAAGCCTGAAAATCCATAGAACTCAACCAATATTCCCAATGCGCAATTCAGATAGCTTTCAAGGGATACTGAGAACTGCTCCGATTGTACTTCTTATAACCGAGGGAGTTTCTACTTTCTTTGCAGTTACTTGCGTTCAGGCATAGTGAAGTCGGTACTTGGCAATTGTTTTATTTGGTGTGCATATGTTAAAATGGCATCAGAAAGACCGAGTGCGCGAGCACTCGGCCTATACAATTGGCTTGGATGGGATGCCCCTTCAAGTTAATGAATGGTACAGACCCACCTTTGGCCTGGGAACCTTGGGGTGGGTTTTTACTTTCTCTTGTAGTTTATCAGCAACAGAAAACACGATCAACTGTTCGCCTATTCAAGCATAAAAACGCCCTTCCGCTTCCTGTAGGGAAACGAAAGGGCGTTTTACTTATCACGCTCCGCATGCAAAGGCGTCGAGGGAGCCGGAGACCGGAGAGCTACCCGTCCAATGCTATTTGGTTAAACGGATGTCGAACTTCGTTCCGGCATCGCCGGCGAATACGATGATGCCGTTCTCGGGCAGCACGGTTGTATGGTCCGGACTGACGACGCCGAAATCCACGCAAATCCCGTTCTCGTCGTATACGGCATAAGAGCCCGTGGACGAAGGGGCGACCTTCATCGTTTTACCAGCGGCGCCTTCCGGGATCGAGAACCATTTGGCGTACCCGTTGTCCAGTATCGTGAGCGAGGAGCTGCCGCCCGAATAGATCGGCTTCAAGGCCTCTTCGCCGACGAGCAGACTGCCGCCAAGCTTCAAATATTCGATGCCGTTTTCCTCGTAAAAGTTGAGTTCATTGGCATCCCTTCCACCCATTGCCGGGAGGTACAGGTCGGCCGCTGCCGTATTCGGTCCTGTTATTTTTTTATCCAGTACGTACCCCGAGGCTTCTTCAATCAACTGAAGCTGCACGGACGAGGCCAGCAAGTATGAGAGAGAAGTATACTTCTCGTCGAGCGGATAATAACGTTTGCCGTCGCGTTTCGTCCAAGCCGCCAACGTCTCCTCGGAGACGGAGTTAGGCTCGAGCTTCTCGGCGGAATACTGCGACAAAGCCAACTGTCCGAGTCCCGGGAGAGAGACGTATTGACGGGTCCATAGATAGGTGCGCCCGTTGCTTTCCTTCACCAAGTCGATCCTTACGCTTCCGTCCGCGCTTCTGAACGAGCCGTCTGCCGCATAGGCGTAGATCTCGGCCGGGTAGAACGGCACTTGAGGAAGGGAGATCGACATTTCTCCGTCCCCGGAGATGTCTACCTTGATCAATTGATTGGTAGAGCCGTAGATTCCTGAGAACTCCAACCATTCCGAAGGCATATCGGTTTTAAAAGGTTTGCCGTACGACTTATCCGCTATGAACTCGCCGATCTCGCCTTTTTCCTTCAGAGCATGAAGCAGGATTTGGCTCGCCAGAAGCTGGTTCGTCGTGCTGGAGCCTCCGGACGAGAGCACGGCCGCCGCCATGTTCTTCTCGGGAAGAACGACCAGCGCCGCATGATACAGAATGGTGTCTCCGCCCTTGGCCAGAGCCTGAATGCCGTAATCCCCGAACGGGAACAGGTCCACGCTGTCCCAACCTAGTCCGTAGTTGACCCAGTTGTCGGCGTCCTCGGGCCAGAATCCTCTCGCATACTCCGCTTGCGCCGTCTCTGCCGCCGATTCGGACGACAGGATACCTTCAACCTGCCCCGTGAAAATTTGCGAGAATCGCACGAGGTCCTCCGCCGTGGAGTAGATTCCTCCCGTTCCGATGACGTTCACCGTCTCGTTCGGCAGCTGATTGGCGAAGTGGGGAAGATAAAGTCCCGCCATCGCCGACACGCTCGGATGATCCAGCGGCGTCATCGTATTCTTCATGTTCAGCGGCTCCGTAAAATTACGATGGATGTAGGACGTGAAATCCGTGCCGCCGACTTTCTCTACTAAAATTTCCGCTAGAGTAAAGCAATCGTTGCAATAGACCGAATAAGCCCCCGGATCGGCTTTCAACTTCTGTCCGGCCAACTGCTCCAGCAGCGTATCGTGTGCGTATGTATCATTATCCTCGAGTAAAAAAGCGTTTGTCAGCGACGATCCGTTAAATCCGGCGGAATGGTTCAGCAGCATGCGCGGCGTAATGTTCTTGTACCGCTCGTCTTCCATTTTGAAGTCCGGAACGTACTGAGTGACGGGCGCATCCAGATCGACCTTGCCTTCGTCCGCGAGCTTCATCACGGCTGCCGCAGTGAATGCTTTGCTCACAGAGCCGATACCGTACATCGTATCCGCGGAGAGCGGCTTCTTGCCTTCCTGGTCGTTAATGCCCGATTGCCCGGAGACGATGATCCGGCCTTGATCGATCAGCGCGTATTGCACGCTTGTCGTGCCGTATTGTCCCGTCAGGAGATCCGCCGCATCGGATGCCGCTTTCTGCGTAGCTTCGTAAGTCGTCGGGTTTTCTTCGCTTGCGGAGGCTGCCAAGGCGCCCCCAGGAGCCAGCATGGCAAGGATCAACGTCAGGGATAAAAAACGAAACGGTTTTCTGCTTTTCATAATTACCTCCTCGGATACGTTGTATAAATATAGTACGGATAATCGTATCCGAGGTTCCGCAACTGCTAGAATCGGTCGCGCGGCACAACGAGAAGAGGACGCATCATCTCGTAATCCTCGTGTTCCAGCATGTGGCAATGCCAGACATACAGGCCGGTGTAGGTGACGAATCTTCGAATGATGCGCGTGATTTCCCCGGGGTTGGAACGGACGGTGTCCTTCCAGCCCCTTTCTTGCGGCTCTGGAGGCAGACTAGGCCGGGTTAGCCGGATCTTGCCGTCCTTCTTGTACTGCTCGGCGTCAAAAGGAGTGCGGTCCACGATCTGAAAGAAGCCCAGATGGATATGGATGGGATGCGTCTGTTCCGTCAAATTCATAATGGACCATACCTCGGTCGAGCCCCACACCGGCTTTTCCGATATCGGGTCGTCCCACGTCTTCTTGTCCAGCAGCATCAGGTGTCTGTTGAAGCGGTCCTTGGTCGAATCCAGGGTCAGGTTTCTGCAATGGGTTGCGTAAGCAGGATCGAGCCAGGGGATGCAACCCATGGAAGCTGGAATAGCGCTCGTATCCATGCCTGCAAGCGGCAGCTCTACTCTAAATTCCATAACGGTTCCTGTCGTGCGAGGCTCGGGAGGAGCGCCCGCAGGAAAGGGGGCCGGTGCGTCGTTCATTACAAGGATTCGTCGCCCTTCCATGTTCGCGAAGTCGATGATCACATCGGCTCTTTCGCCCGGGGCGAGCAGCAGTTGCCGGGGAGCGAGGGGATATTCCATCAGTCCGCCGTCCGTGCCGATCTGGTACATCGACTGCCCGGAGCTCAACGACAGGTTATAGAAGCGGGCATTGGCCGCGTTCAACAATCTGAAGCGATACTTGCGCGGCTCTACCTGCAGATAAGGCCAGGCTTTGCCGTTTACAAGGTTGATGTCGCCAAAAAACTCCGGGACGATCGACGTCTCGAGTCCGGGGACGGGCGGATCGGGCTGTCTCGGATAATAGAGTGATCCGTCGGAGTTGAGCGATTTGTCCTGAATGACAAGCGGAATTTCATAAGGGCCGGCGGGCAGGTTGAGAGAGCGCTCGCGCCGGTCTCTGATGATATACATTCCGGCCAGGCCGGCGTATACATTAAGTCTTGTAATGCCTAGCGTATGGTCATGATACCATAGGGCGCACGCTTGCATGGGGTTGTCATAGCGGTAGATTTCTTGGGAAAAATAAGGCCCGGTTTGAGCGAAATCTCTCGTAAACCAAGCTTCCGGATAACCGTCGCTTTGCGATTCGACGACGGCGCCGTGAACATGGGTAACGGTCCGCACATCCGGCACGTCCTTGTGCGCTCCGTGCACGGTATGATCCACGGGAAAAAGATGTTTGTCCGGCAGCCGGTTCATCCATTTGACGAATACCCGCTCTCCGGATTCTATTTCAATAGTAGGTCCGGGATAATTTCCTTCGTATCCCCATACGGTTGCAGGCCCCAGATCCCGATGCAGCGACATCGGGAATTGCGTCATGCGTACCTCGTAATAAGTATGGAAGCGATCCTTGTAAAGCGGCTTTAACACAGGCGGTACGGGAAGCCTATCCGCGAATTTGGCAAGGTTCAGGCCCAAGTTTGGAGTCATCGTCTCCCTCCGTTTCTCGTAAAACATATGTGCGATCTGCGCTCCAATATGCAACGGACACGGAGCTCGGCAAAAACCCGCCTTCAACACGCAACCGTGCAATAAGATTGCCTCGTTTAGCGCATACTTTAATCAATTCAAAATGCCGGTTTTTTCACGGAAAGGAGATTTTTCGCGGTGAGAAGAACGTATCCGTTAGTCTGCTTGCTCGCGCTGATCGCTCTATTGCTGGGGGCATGCGGCAACAAGCCGGATTCCGCGTCCCCGGCGCCCGCCGATTCGTCCGCTCCTTCAAGTCCTTCCACGCAAGGCGTTCTCGGAGCGATCAAGGCGAGCGGAAAGCTGAAGATCGGCACGGAAGGCACCTATGCGCCTTTCACCTATCACGACAAAGACGGACGGTTGGTCGGATTCGACGTGGAGATCGCGCGAGCGATCTGCGAACGCCTCGGAGTCGAGGCCGATTTTATCGAGACGCCGTGGGACGGTATTTTTGCCGGACTGGATTCCAAGAGATTCGACGCGGTGTTTAACGAAGTCGCCATCCGGGACGACCGCAAGGAGAAATACGATTTCTCCGATCCGTACATCGTCTCCAAAGCGGTGCTCCTCGTTCATGAAGACAACAAGGAGATCAAGAAGCTGGCGGATTTGAAGGGGAAGAAGTCCGCCCAATCGCTGACGAGCAATCTGAAGGACATCGCCCAGGCGAACGGAGCCGAGATCGTAGGCACGGAAGGCTTCAACCAGGCGGTCGATCTGCTGCTGTCGAAGCGGGCGGACGCGACCATCAACGACAACTTGTCTTTCCTCGATCTGAAGAAGCAAAGGCCGGACGTGAAAATCAAAGCGGTAGACGAGACGGACGAAGCTTCCTCCAGCGCCGCGTTGTTCCGGAAGGGCAATGACGACTTGGTCCAAGCGGTAAATGAAGCGCTGGCCGCGATCAAGAGCGACGGAACCTACATGACGATCTCCGAGAAATACTTCGGGGCGGACGTGTCCAAATAAAAATGGCATTACAAAGGGTGCAGGGAACGATGGACGATCGTCAGATTCAGATTATCAAGGATACTTTCTGGCCCCTGTTGGAAGCAGGGGTTATTTACACTCTCCCGCTCACTCTGATTACTTTCGCGCTGGGCTTGATTATCGCCGTAATCACAGCGCTGGTCCGGCTGTCCGACTGGATGGTCCCCAAGTTTATCGCAAGCTTCTACGTGTGGGTCATCCGGGGAACGCCCCTTCTGGTCCAGCTGTTTATTATTTTTTATGGCTTGCCCAGCGCGGGTATCATTCTAAGTCCATATGTATCCGCCGTTATCGGACTGTCGCTCAGCGTGGGCGCCTATGGCTCGGAAATCGCGCGAGCGGCGGTATTGTCGATTCAGAGGGGACAGTGGGAGGCGGCATATTCGCTTGGCATGTCGCGCACGCAAGCCTTAAGGCGGATTATTCTTCCGCAAGCGGCGCGCGTGTCCGTGCCTCCGTTCGGGAACTCCTTTATCGCTCTGGTGAAGGACACGTCGCTCGTGTCCGTCATTACTTTCTCGGAGATGTTCCGCAAGTCGCAGGAGTATGTCGCTTTGTACTACGAGCCGTTAATCTTGTACAGCGAAGCGGCGGTCATTTACTTGGCGTTCAGCACTGTTCTGTCGGTGCTGCAGCATCGTCTGGAGAAGCGGTTGGAACGTTTCTCCGCTGTGTAGAGGAGGCGGCGCGATGATCGAAATTCGCGGATTGCATAAGTCTTTCGGTTCTCACGAGGTGTTGAAGGGGATCGACGTCAGTCTCCCGAAGGGCAAGGTGCTCGTGATCATCGGTCCTTCCGGCTCCGGCAAGTCGACTCTGCTTCGCTGCTTCAACCTGCTGGAGATGCCCGACCGGGGTTCGATTAAACTTGGAGATCACGCCTTCGAGTTTCGCGAGGGCGCCCGAATATCCGGGAAGGACGTTATCGCGCTGCGCAAAGCTACGGGGATGGTATTCCAGTCTCTGAATTTGTTTCCGCACATGACCGCTCTCGAAAATGTAATCGAAGCGCAAGTGACCGTGCAGAAGAGGAGCAAAAGCGAGGCCAGAGCGCGGGCGAAGGCGCAACTGGCGAAGGTGGGGCTGGCGGACAAAGCCGATTCCTACCCGCATAAGCTGTCCGGAGGACAACAGCAGCGGGTGGCCATCGCGCGCGCCATGGCGGTCGACCCGCAGGTGCTGTTGTTCGATGAGCCGACCTCGGCGCTGGACCCCGAATTAGTCGGGGAGGTGCTGAAGGTGATGAAGCAGCTGGCCGCTGAAGGGATGACGATGGCCATCGTGACGCACGAAATGAAATTTGCCGCGGATGTGGCCGATCACGTTCTTCTCATGGACGACGGGCAGATCATCGAGCAAGGATCTCCTCAAGAGGTGCTTCATCATCCGAAGACTCCGCGAGCCGTACAATTTCTCAATCGTCTGCACGGAAAGTCGGAGGAATGACGACGAACACCCCCTAACGGCCAGGTCCTGATCGAAGACGATTCGATCGGGGCCTGGCCGTTGTTCTGCGATTGTTCTCTCTTTCCCCCGAAGAAAGTTATGTCTATGATAAGAACAGGGATCCGGTCGGATTCCTGAAAATAGCTCGAGAGGCATAGACAAGGAGATAAGATGAGCGAACGAATCAGGAAAGCATGGAGGCGCTTCGCGGTTCCGGCGTTAGCCGCGATCGTGGCGGCGATTACGATGCTGCTGGCAGGCTGCGGGCAGATCGGCGTCGATTCGCCGCAAGGAATCGCGTCTCATTCGGCGGAGGCTCCCGGGACGCGAGACGTTTCCCGGCAAGCTCCGCTCACCGGTTTTAAGGAAGTCGCCGATTACATCCGAAGTTACGGAACGCTTCCGGACAATTTCATAACGAAGAAGGAAGCGGAACGGCTGGGATGGGTACCCTCCGAGGGCAACCTGGGCAAGGTGGCGCCGGGCAAGAGCATCGGAGGCGATCGCTTCGGCAATCGGGAGGGGCTGCTGCCCAAGGAGAAAAACCGGATCTGGTACGAGGCGGATATCAACTATGAAGGCGGAACGAGGGGTGCGGATCGGATCGTATTCTCGAATGACGGATTGATCTATATGACGACCGACCATTACCGGTCGTTCACCGATATTACGGAAGGAGGTCCGGACCCTTGATGAGCACAACGATCGAACTGAGACAGTCGGAAGCGGATCGTCATGAAGACGTGCACGAATGGTTGAAGCGGGAGCTGGAGCTGCCCGAGACCTACGGTCGCAACCTTGATGCGCTATGGGATTGCGTAACCGGGTACCTGTCGCGTCCTGTCGAGATCCGGTGGGTGGCCGACTCCGACTCCGACGAAGGGGAGCGCTATTCCGCCATTCTGGACGTATTCCGGGAAGCCGCGGAGGAGTACGACGACGTTCGCTTCGTGTATGTCCAAGAGGGGGCGGAGCACGGAGGTACTCGAACTTGATGAATCTGTACGGAGCCGATCATCATCTGCTGGTGCTGAGCGATGCGATCGAGGCCGACGAGCATCGGCATTCTTTCGTTCAGGTGACGGTAGCGCTGGAGGGGGCGTTCGAGATTCAGATCGGGGGGCAGAGCCTGGAGACGGTTGGAATCGTTGTCGATTCTAACGTCGGGCACCGATTGGACGGGTTGGGGCGGCCGCTCCTGCTGCTGCTCATGGACGGCACTTCCGCTTTGGCCGCGAGCTTTAAGCGAATGATCGCCGGGAGCGGGTATGCCGAGCTTTCCGGGGAAGCGCAGCGGTCCGTCGCGTCCTTCGTACAGAGCGAATATCGGTCGGTCGCGGACTGTGAAAGCTATGAGACTTTCTTTGCGGGACTCATGGAGCGATTCGAAGTCGAATATGCTCTGCCCGACGCTGCCGATCCCAGAGTCGGAGAGGTGATCCGATTTCTCAACTTCCGGAATCCGCAAATCTATTGGGACGGCAACGATACGTACGTGCAGAAGGGAGGAATCGTGCGGGATTTCGGTATCTTCGACAGTCCGGACGCCTTCTTCTCGGTTCATCGGCAGAAGCTGAGTCCGGTCCGAAGGGCGATCTACCGGCGAATCGTCCGGCATCTGATGAACCGCAATGTCGGCCGCATCCGGGATTCGTGATGTCGGTCGACGTCGGATGCGAATGGATTACGGGGCGCTCCGCGTGGGAAGCGTCGCGTCTTCCGGAGCAGACTCCAGTTGCCTCTTAAGCGTCGTTTTGTTAATATAGGGGTATATAACGGCTGAAACGCAAAATAACCCTACTCTCTACGGTTAGAGATTAGGGGCGAATTCATTTCGGACAAGCGTCACCTTGCTCGAAATCGGCTTCGATGCGCACGGTCGTTTAACTTGAACAAGGAGGTGAATCTCCATGGCTAAAGACGTGCTTTGCGAAGTGAATTCCTGCCGGTTCTGGGCAGAACAGAATCGCTGCAACGCCGCTTCGATCAAGATCGTAAGCAACAGCGTTAAGGAAGCGGATCGCTCTGCTGAAACGGATTGCGTCACCTTCGAAGTGAAATAATCGTTGTTCATCCTGCTTTAAGGCGAGAGGGCTTTGCCGAGCTCTCTTGCCTTTTTATTTTAACAATAATGATAATTATTATCAAGCTTTTTATCTAATTGCCCGATTCCCGATTCGAAGGCTCCCTCAGGGGAACGCGTTAAGGGATGTGCTATAATGGAAGGAAGAAGCGGCGCGAGCATTCGGAACGGATTACGCATCTTTGCAGTAATGGAGGCACTTGCAGATGGCCAAGGAAATCGAAAGAAAGTTTCTGATGACGGAGTTCCCCGACACCCTTGTAAGAGAAGGCGAGCTTGTTCTGATCAAGGAGCAGCGAATCGAGCAAACCTACCTTGCGATGGACGACACCCAGGAGCTGAGAGTCCGGAAGATCAAAGACTTGGCTTCGGGAGAGCACGAGTTTACGCATACGTTCAAGAGGGGCAACGGCCTCGTGCGTGAAGAGATCGAATATTCGATCTCGGAAAGCCTGTACGAGCAGCTCATTCAGGCTTCGGGAGCGATTCCGTTGACGAAGATAAGAACGACGGCGGATTGGAGCGGCACGACCGTCGAGATCGATACGTACGACCAAGTCGAGCTTAGAGTGCTGGAGGTCGAATTCGAATCGGAGGAAGAGGCCGAGAGCTTCCGGGCGCCCGGTTGGTTCGGTCCCGATATCAGCTCGACGAAGCAGTACAGCAACAAGACGGTATGGAGAAATCTCCAGGCAGGACTCGCGAAATAAATAAACGCGCGAAGCCGTCCGCAGTCGGAGAGGGAGCAAGTCGAGGAGGTTCGGATCGGACGTGTCGCCTAGAAATCGGGTCAGAGATCAGCAATTGAGAGAGGAACGAAGCCGGCAAATTCTCGATTCGGCGCTGACGGTCATCGCCCGCCGGGGCCTTGCCGGGACGAAGGTGTCGGACATCGCGCAGACGGCGGGCGTCAGCGTCGGCAACGTCTACAAATACTTCGTGTCCAAAGAAGAGATTTTCGAAGCGCTTGTGCATAGAGGGCAGAAGGAGTATCGGGAATTCGCCGAGGAAGCGTTGCGACAGCCGGGCACGCCGTCGGACAAGCTGATGTGGTATACCGAGCGCTGGATTGCCATGCGGGAATGGGCGATCACCATTCTGCTGCAGTACGCCCGCACGTCCGAAGCGGTTCCGGAACGGCTGAAGAAGGCGGTCAGCGCCAAGTTTATCGACAACCTGAGACCGATCGCCGCGATCATCGAGGAGGGGCAGCTTGCCGGTGAGTTCGTATCCGGAGACGCGATGGAGCTGGCGCTGATCTATGTCTCCTTGATGGAGGGGTTGACCCTGCACGATATTCCGGATACCCCCGAACTGACGGCGGGAATCGCGGAAAATTCGATGCGCTTGCTGCTTCGCAAAACGGAATAGAGACCGGCCCGGACGTTGCGAGCTGTCCCGAAAGTAAAAGAGACGTACTGAACAATTATCGATAGGTGAATGGTAATGGGCATCTGAGGCAGTCTCCAGGAGATAGATGCCCTTCTTTTTCATCGATAATTTTGTACGTCCCTACTTAGGGGACAGCCTTTTTTCGCGTTTACGTGTACGTTGCATTCTCCTGCGCCTTGTCAATTCATAGTTGACTTATAGGAAAAATTATTTTAAGCTAAACCACATAGTGAATAAATATTCGCTATGTGGAGGGCAGGTGAGCTGCATGAACTTTTTCTGGTTTATTCCGACCTATGGAGACGGGCGTTACGTCGGCACGGATACGGGGGCGAGAAATGCGACGATCTCCTATTACAGGCAAGTGGCGATGGCGGCGGACGATCTGGGTTACGAAGGCGTGCTCTTGCCTACGGGGAGATCTTGCGAAGACTCGTGGGTGCTGGCGTCGATGCTGGTTCCGGCTACGGAGAGGCTGAAGTTTCTCATTGCCGTTCGTCCGGGCCTCATGTCTCCGGCACTGGCCGCGAGAATGGCATCGAGCTTCGACCGGCATTCGCGCGGGCGGCTTCTGATCAATGTCGTCGCGGGCGGCGACCCGGAGGAACTGGAGGCCGACGGGGTGTTCCTGGGCCATGATGAGAGGTACGCTCTGACGGACGAATTCATGACCGCTTGGAGGAAGCTGCTGCAGCAGGAACAAGTCGATCTTGAAGGCGAGCACATTCGGCTGAAGAAGTCCTACAACTTCTATCCGCCTTATCAACGGCCTCATCCGCCGGTCTACTTCGGAGGTTCGTCTCCCGCCGCGATCGAGACGGCGATTAATCATGCCGATCTGTATTTAACGTGGGGAGAGCCGCTCGAGCAGGCGAAGGAGAAAATCGAACGCGTCCGTGAACGGGCTGCTGCAGCGGGGCGCGAGATCAAGTTCGGCATGCGCCTGCACGTGATCGTGAGAGAGACGGAAGACGAAGCGTGGCAAGCGGCGGACGAACTGATCCGGCACGTCGATGACGAGACGATCAAGCAGGCGCAGGAGATCTACGCGCGGATGGATTCGCACGGGCAGCAGCGCATGGCGGAGCTGCACGGCGGGGACCGGTCGCGTCTGATGGTCGGGCCGAATCTGTGGGCGGGCATCGGTCTGGTCCGCGGCGGAGCGGGAACGGCGCTCGTCGGTTCACCGGACAACGTGGCGGAACGAATACGGGAATACGCCGCCCTGGGTATCGAGATGTTCATTCTGTCCGGGTATCCCCACCTGGAGGAAGCCTACCGTGTCTCCGAGCTGTTATTCCCGCTGCTGCGTCCTGCCGCGGGGGACGGTAATTCCGCCGTCGCTGCGCGGGGAGAGATTGTCGCCTATCACTACAAGCCGGGAGAACGAAACGCCGGCAGCCATTGATCCGCAACAAAGCCCCTTCCGGGCTCCGCGACGCTGCGCGGGGCAAGAAGGGGCTTTGTACGTTCACGTCACGGGCTCTCCAAGGACGCCAGCAGAAATTCTCGTTCGGCCGCGTAACCCGGGATTTGTCTGAGGCGGGTTACGCTGTCCGCCTCGCCGGACAGCGGGTTCGGCCTGTCCGTGCCGATTCGGGCGGGCGAGCCGTTCAGGACGATGATGCGGGTACCGAGATAGAGAGCTTCGTCGACGTCGTGCGTGATGAAGAAGAAGGTACGCCGCTTCTGCTGCCACAGCGACTTGACGAGAGATTGCAGATGCTCGCGGGTGATCGCGTCGAGCGCTCCGAAAGGCTCATCCATCAGCACGATTCGCGGATCGGCAGCGAGGGTTCGGGCGATGGCGGCCCGCTGCTTCATGCCTCCGGACAACTGGTAAGGGAGGTAGTGGCCGTAGTCGCCCAGACCGACCTGCGCGATCGTCTCGGCAGCGATTCGCTCTCTCTCCCGCTTGCCGACGCGCTGCATCAGAAGTCCGAATTCCGCGTTGCGTCGGATCGTGAGCCAGGGAAACAGATTGGCGTGCTGGAAGACGACGCCGACCTCGGGCCGCGGCGCTCCGGCGGCCGCGTCCAGAATATCGATGCGGCCCGCACTCGCGCGCTCGTATCCGGCCAGCAGCCGGAGAAGCGATGTTTTACCGCTGCCCGACGCGCCAAGCGCAACCACGAACTCTCCTTCTCCGATGTCGAGGGAGATATCGGACAGCACTTGCTTGGCGCTCTTGCCGCGACCGTACGTCAAGTCGACGCCTTGAACGGATACGACGGGCGGAGATGCCGGAGAAGAGGGAGAGGCGAGAGCCTCTCCCCGATCGGTCATCGTAATCGCGATGCCGGATAACGTCATGGGGTTCGCCTCCTCTTAGCGGAGTATCGCTTCCTGATAGACGGACAGCTCCGGAGCGGCGGGGATCTGCTTCTGCTCGACGAGAAACTCCCCCGTCTGCCTCAATACGTCGGCAAAGCCGCTCTTATCTTTCTCGGTGCCAAGGTACTTCGCATCGGCCTGCTCCGCCGAGGTCAGCCAGACGAGCTGCTTGGTCTGAGCGAGCGCGTCGTCTTTGTCGGTGCTGAGAATCGGGGCCAGCGTCGCGGCGACATCGTCCGGATTATCCCGGTAAGCCTGCACGGCGCTGTCCAGCACCGACACGTACTGCTTGACGAATTCCGGGTAGTCCTCCGCGAACTTGGCGCGGACGATGCCGACATCCGCGGTAATGGCTCCCTGGTCGGCCAACTGCTGGGCGGAGACGACGACGCTTCCGCCTTCGGCCGTGAGCTTCGCCAGTACGGGATTCCAGACGAATGCGGCGTCGATGTCCTTGCGCTGCCAGGCGGCGAGAATGTCCTGCGGCTGCAAGTCGAGGATCGTGACCGTCTTCGGATCGACGCCTTCCAGCTTAAGCGCGGACAACAGGCTGAAGTGCGCGGTGGAGCCGAACGGCGTAGCTACCTTCTTGCCTTGCAGGTCCTTCACGCTGGCGATGTTGGACTCGTTGCGAACGGCGAGCGATTCGGCATCGCCGATAATATCGTGCAGGAAGTAGACTTTGTACGGCAGCTTGTTGGCGACTCCGATAGAGACGGGAACGGAGCCTGCCAGCCCGAGATCGATGCTGCCGGAGGCGATGGCGGTGTTCACGTCGCGTCCGGAATCGAACGCCTTCCAGTTGATCCGCGTATCCGGAAATTGCTTCTCCGCGAGCCCTTTCGTCTTGACGAGCAGCTCCGCGTTGGGGATGATCTGGTAGCCGATCGTCACTTCTTTAGGCAGCTTGCCTCCGCTTGAACTGCTGCAGCCTCCGAGAACTAGCGCGATCGCAAGGACGCCTGCGGCGAGAGCGGGCCATTTTTTCCATTTGGACATGAGTTCTTCTCTCCTTCGTTTCGAGTGTGCATTAAGAATCTTTGCCGATCCACGGGACTTGGGAGCGTTCCAGCCAGCGAATTGATAAGTCGATCAGAACGGCGATGACGCCCATCAGAATGATTCCTACGAAAATAACGTCGCTGCGCAGAAACTTGCTGGCGTCCAACACCATCCAGCCGAGCCCGGATTCCGCGGCCACCATCTCGGCGGCGACGAGCGTCGTGTACGTCATCCCCAGCGCGGTGCGGACACCTGTGAAAATATCGGGCAGGCAGGAAGGGAAGATGACGCGCGTGAACAGTCGGGCTCGCGAAGCGCCCAGCGATCGAGCTCCGTTGATACGGTCTTGGGGGATTCTGACGACGCCGGAGGCGACGGCGATGTACAGGGGCGCGAATCCGGCCAGCGTCAGAAGGGCGATCTTCGACGAGTCGCCGATCCCCAGCCACAGCACCAGCAGCGTATAGTACGCTAGCGGAGGAAGCGGCCGATAAAACTCGATGAACGGTTCGACCAGCGCGCGTACCCGGATGAAGAAACCGCTGATTAATCCGAGCGGAATGGCCGTGGCCAGAATAATCAGGAATGCCGTTCCGAGCCGCTTCAAGCTGGCTCCGGCATGGACCAGCAGGGAGCTGCCCTTATACCCTTCCCGGCAGATTTCCACAAAAGCGTTCCATACGGAAGCCGGCGAGGGCACGAACAGCGGATTGACCCATTCGAGCTTCGTTACTCCCCACCACAAGGCGAGGGCGGCCGCGATCGCGGCGACGGACAGTCGCCAGTGACGCGTGAACATAACTCGGACACCCCTCCATTCTCAGTAAACACATGGGTAAAATATGAATATTAGACGCGAGAAACCCCTTCGCCGCGTTGGCCGGCGAAAATTGAAGAGGAAGTCTCCGGTTATCCGGTCGATCGTTCACAACGTGAATATTCATTCACCGTTAAAAATGATGTTACCAGCACAATCCAACTTAGTCAATCGGGATTTAATCCTTTTGAAGCCGATAGTGGTTTTTTCCGGATGGGGAGAGGGCATAGAACGGAGAGGGGCAGCCAGAGGAGGATAACATCGCGAGTAAACCTACCAATCTAGTAAGTTTAGTATGATAACATAAGCCGATGGAAAAATCAAGAAAAATCTTGACCCCGTTGCTAGATTATAGTATCTTCGAAAAGTAGGTAAATTATGGAGAAGAGGCGGTGAGCAGAAAATGGAGAAAATGGCGATGAACATGATGATGACGATGTGCATGCAGGACGTGATGACGCGTATGGACGGCATGATGACGATGATGGAAGGCATGAAATCCGAGGACATGATGGCTTGCATGGATATGGACATGATGATGAAATGCATGCAGCAATGCGACGAGATGATGACCAAGATGATGAGGATGATGACGGAAGCCAAGCAAGCGGCGATGTAAGACAAGCCTGGCTCCCGCTCGCAGACCGAATTTCCCAGATTCGATCGGCGATAGCTTTACGGCAGAACACTCGCGTGTATGCTCCCGGTTATCCCCTACTTATCCATGGCAGAGCAGTCTCCTGCATGCCATTCCAAGCCCATCCTCTATAATACCAGACGGCGGCCGACTTCCAGCCTCCTGCTCTTTAAAGCCCACATTAACCGAAGAATGCCCTGCGCTTCGAAGTCCGATTTGCTCGTCTTAAGCAGCGAGAATAATTCCAGCAATTTGTTATTAAGAACGTGATACTCCTGCCATAATTTCCGTTGGCGTTCTTCGCGATCGGTCTCGTCGCTCTCGGAGGGAGGACCGTTGCGAATCGTGGCCATCAGTTCCTCTTGCCAATCGGAGTCTCCGATCTCGCAAGCATAATTGTACAGGTCCAGATGGTCGTTTAACCAAATCTCGCGTTGCTGGCTAGTACGCATAAGAAGCGCCTTCTTTCGTTTGCATCTCTTATACATACTATTATACTCGGAATTATAAGAATTACAAGCGGCGGATTAAAAGTCGAAGCGGCATCTTCTATTTTTCTTTCGTCAGCCAGGACACAAGCTCTTCTGTCTGGGTGAGCACCGCTATCGGATCGTAGTACCACGAACGCTCTTCCGGCCAGACATACAGGCGATCGTTCTTCACCGCCGGAATGCTGCTCCAGACCGGATCATTCTTGAAATCTTCGACGGTGCGGCCGTTGGCCGTCAGCACGATGTAGTCCCCCGCATACTCGTCAATCATCTCGGGAGAGATCTCCGCCCACTGCTTCTCCATGATCTGCTCGGCGACCGCAGCGGGAGGCTTGCGTCCCAAGGCTTGATAGACGGGCTGTCCGCCTCTGCCGAAGTTGTCTCCATAGACGTAGATCGACTTGGCGGTGCTCTCGATGATTGAGAAGGAGGCATCGGCCGGAATAACCGCGTCTACCTTGGCTTTGGCTTCCGCGATTCGGCGGTCGTATTCCTCCAGCCATGCTTCCGCTTCCTTTTCCTTGCCCAGCACCTTGCCGAAGAAGACCAGCTCCTCGTGGGCATTCTTTAATTCGCCGTAGGGAACCGTCAGAGTCGGAGCGATTTTGCTTAATGCCTCGTACTGATCCTTGTTGCCGATAATGATGAGATCCGGGTTCAGGCTGGCGATCACTTCGGGGGAAGGAGAGCCATACGTTCCCGAATCGGCTACGCCGGAGAGCGCCTCCTTGAAGTAGTAATTTTGCAGCGTCAGGCCCGGAGCTCCGACAGGAATCACGTTCAAGGCGATCAGGCTGCCCAAGTATTCCTCGGCGACGATACGCTTGGGATGAAGCGGAATTTGAATGGCTCCGTTCACGGTGTCGATCGTCTTATATTCCGGCTCTGCGGACGGGCTTTCCGAAGCAGGCAGCTTGGCGGACTCGGAAGCTGTCGGCGAGGACGCTGCGGGGGCTGCGTTGTTCGAGCTGCAGGCGGCGAGAAGCAAGAGACACAGTGCGGCTGCAACAAAAGCGACTTTAGACGAGGTTACATAACGGTACAGCAATGCGGATACCCTCCAGTATTCAATCGATAATGATTCTCAATGAAACTATACAAGGTATCCGTCCGTTCGACTACGAGCGGAAATGACATTCGTTCATGCAAATTTGTGATCAGGCAGCAGCCGGCGCGCCAATAGGTTCAGCTGGGCTTGCGTAGAGAGCGGATCGTAGCCGCAGAAGAGAATGGAATCATGCAGCCAATGGAGTCGCTTGCCGCGAACGGCCTCCAGACCCGACCACTGCGAGGATCGCAACAAGCGCTGAAGATACGGGCGAGATTCCGGACAGGAGGGCGTTCCCGTGATGAAAATATGGTCGGCCTTGTGCGAGTATAGCTCCTCGACCTTGGTCTCTACATAGCCATGGGACAACCAGTCCCGTTCGGGAGGGCGGAAGCCAAGGTCGCCGTACAAGATGTGCGCGCCTCTTCCGTAGCTCCCGCTGCACGCGTACGCTTTGTCCCCTGCGATCTCCCATACGATAGCGGTGCCTCTTCGGCCCAGTCTCTCGTCCAAAGCCCGATTGATCCGGTCGACCTGTTCGTCATAACGGGCCAGCCATTGCTGAGCTTCCTGCAATTTGTCCAGCATACCGGCGATTGTCAGCAACTGTTCCCGCCAGCTCATCGTGCGAAACGGCAGCTCGATGACAGGGGCGAGAGGAAGCAGGCTCCTGTTTTCCGCAGCGGTGCTGTAATGGATAATCATATCCGGATTCGCTTCGGCCACCGCCTCGTACAAGGTGGAGGAAGTATGCCCGTAAGGGTTCAGCGAGACGCCGGGTTTCGCATGCGCTTTGTTTTGCTCCAGCCAGGAGGTATAGACGCCAAGCTCCGGAGTTTGACCGAGCGCCAGCAGAATGCCGGTATGATTCAGATTCAGCGCAGCGATCCGCTTGGGCTTGCGCCTGAAGGCGGTCGGGGACATGCCGACGACATCCTTGAATTTGCGGCTCAAGTACAGACCTTCTTTGAATCCGACTTGAGGCGCCAGCGCGTTCATTGCGGTATTTTCCACGAGAATGCGGCTTTGGGCATTGCGTATCCGCAGCATCGTCAAATAATCGATGAAGGTTCGGCCGGTATGCTTGCGGAACGCGCGGGAGAAATGCTCGGGGCTGACGTTCGCGCGCTCCGCCAATTGCTCCCTCGTCAGATCCTCGTTGTAATTGGCTTCGATGAACTGCACGGCCTGGGACAGCCAATCGTCGGACGCGTCCCGAGCCGTCGCCAGCTCCTGATGAAGCTCGGACATCAATCGGCTGAACAGCAGCTGCGCCCGGTAAGGCTCGGCCTCGCTGGGCTGCTCCTTCCATGCGGCGTACAGCTCGGCAGCCAATCTCATGCACACGGTCGAGCAGGGCGACAGCTTTTCAAATTCCGGGTCGAACTCTTGATCGGCTGCGCTGCCTAACGGATAGTGAGCGAATTCGATGTGAACTCCCTGGAGGGAGTCGGCGGGATTGAGACCAATGGCCTGCGAGGAGGAACGGCCAAGCAACGCAAAGCCGCGAGCCGCCGGGTGCGGCTGCTCGTAGAGATGCACGTTTCCCTTGCCTCCCCATACGATCAGGAGCTGCGAGCGGCCCGGCACGGGCACTGCGCATCCAGACTCCGCATACTCGGTCAGCCCGGCGATTCGCAAAGGGATGGCGAAGGGATGCGGCGCATGCGATGTCGGAGAAGGGGCTGAAGGACTGTGCGTCATAGCGTATTGCACTCCTCTATCGGATAATCTCTAGCACCATAGGTCGGGAAAATGCTCCAGCGTCAATCGGCTCGTTAACGCGTCGTCCAAATTCCAGGCTTCGGCGGGCGATTGCGCGGCCGATGGGCTGCAAGCGGCAAGCAAAATAATCAGCGCGAGAAATAAAGCGTTCTTCGATATGAGCGACGGCAGTCTGGTTCATGGGGTTCCATTCTCCTGTTCTATCTGTACTTTACAACATGTGATAATGATTATCATTATCTTTTTTTTCGCCAATTTAGATTACACCGAGCTCTTCGGAAGCGGCAATGGATGAAAGTTGCGACTTTTTGCACGGAAAAGACGGGGGAGGGGGGCAATGTTGTCAGGAACTGCCCCAGGAATGTACTGCCAAGGCACTTTATTGGCCTCGGGGCCTCCCGGCGCTTAACCTGACAACATGGGGGGGGGCGTAACAGCGAGTTTCTTCCACGTCGATACTTTCGCAGCTACAAGATCAAGCCGTCCTCGGCTACAATGCGGATGATCGAATGCGGCTCCGTCCGCACATTGCCGGGAGGGAAATCATGAAGACGTATAGAAAATCGGCGGCCGTAGCGGGCGCATTGTTTTTGGCGGCTACGGCCGCGTACATGCCGGGAAATGCTCTGACCGAATCCGCTGCGGGCACTTCCGATTATCTCGCGCATGCGGCTGACAACCGGGATCGAGTCATCCTTGGGGTGCTGCTCGAGCTCCTGAATTCCGCCGCCGTCGTCGGGATTGCCATCGCTTTGTTCCCGATTCTGAAGCTTTGCAATGAGAAAATCGCGTTGGGCTACGTAGCGTTCCGCGCGTTCGGACCGCTGTCCTTCGTACGGGACGCCATGACATACTCGAACCCAAAGACCAAACATTGTAAACGGAATAAATACTATGCTACAATAGCTTCAATTCGAGGAACGGAGGGTTGTCCTGCTATGGGTGTTATTAATTTTGTCAGATTGCGTTTTGTCGCTTTGTGCCACTAACTAAATAGTGAACAAAGGCTCTGCCTGCGTGCGGAGCAAAACGGAATCGGACTGCCCATTTTAGGATATCCTGCTGCATAGGTGGATCATGTGGGGACAGCGCGTCTGTCTCTTTTTTGCGTGCTCAAGAAGAGGCGTTTATTCGTCTATGCAATTGAAATCCGTCCAACTATTTTCCTTGTCGTTTCGAGGATATGGTTTATTCGAATGCGCGCAATAGCTCCTCCCTGGTACCGTAGTTCCGCCGCAGGCATACGCCTGCGGTTTTTTGTCATTCAACCTAGGGAGGAATCTGTCTATGCGCAGACATAACAAGAAGCATCGGACGATAAGAAAATGCAAATCGGGCCCCAATTTTACAGGGCAGCATCTGCTGCACAATCCGAAAACGATCCAACGGCTGATTGAGGCGGCGAGCCTTCAGCCGACCGACACCGTTCTGGAGATCGGCGCCGGCCGGGGAGTTCTCACCTTCCCGGTTGCCGAAATAGCCGGCAAAGTGCTGGCGGTGGAAGTAGACGCGGATTTCGCCAACACCCTGCGCGCCAAAGCGAAGCCGTATCCCCAAATCACGGTTATCCAAGGCGACATCAGGGAAGTGCGGTTGCCCGCCAGGCCGTTTTCCGTAGTGGCGAACCTTCCGTTTTCCATCACGACGGCCATTCTTGCAAAGCTGCTGGGCAGCGAAGGAAGAGCCTTTCAAAGAGGCGCCTTCATTTTGGAGCATGGAGCGGCACGAAGGTTCACGCAACCCGTTACGTTGGACCCGCGTCTGTTGATGTGGAGAATGATTTTCGAATTTGAAATGGGAACGGCAGTGCCTCGGACGCATTTCGCCCCGCCTCCGCGTGTCGATGCGGCGATCGTGCGAATTGCCCGCAGACCTTGTCCGTTAATATCCGTTACAGAGGGGAAGAGATTCATCGCATTTGCGGCATACGCTTTAAGCGAACCGAGGCGGGTGGCGTCGGATGCGTTTAAGGGGATTTTTACTCCGGCTCAGTTAAGTACGGCGTGCAAGAACGCAAAGGTAGCTCCGGAGCAGGCGGTTGCTTCGTTAACACTGGACCAATGGGCGTCGCTCTATCATGCGATGCTCCGGCATGCGGCGCCTCACCGTTGGCCGAAAGGGTAGATCTATCCGTACGGGGATAAAAGAGCGCCGATCGAATCGGAAGATTCGATCGGCGCTTTTTGCTAGGGCAGAGCGTTTGCGGACTTACGGTTGGGTAGCGGGATCGGCAATCTGCAGTTTCTTGAAGCCGGCCATGAGCAGAACGCCGGTCAGCACCGTGACGACGCCCGACCAGAAAAACCACGACTGAATGCCGTATCTGTCGACGAGCGGTCCGGCGAGCAGCAATCCGATCGGGGAGGCGAGCAGCATGACGCTGGTTACCAGCGAGATGACGCGTCCCAGCATTTCCGGCGCGTAAGCCTTCTGAATCATCGCCATATAAGGACCGTTGAAGAACGGAGAAGCCGCTCCCATCAGGAACGACAGAACGGCGAAGACGAAGAACGCGCCGGGCCCGATAACCCCGCTCGCCAGGCAGGTGAGGCCGATAACGATCAAGCTCCAGCAAATATACGTAATATCCTTCCACTTGGAAGCCAGGACGGCCAGCAACAAGCCGCCGAGGATCATTCCGACGCTGAATACCGCTTCGATCAGGCTGGCGCTGTATCCGCCGCGGCCGAAGTGGGACAGCGTCATGAACGGGAACAGCGTGGCCAGAGGCATAAATACGATGCTGAATACCGCGGTAGCCGCAGTAATGATGACGATCGGACGTGCTTGAACGAAAGTCTGCCATCCCAGCTTGAACTCGTTAAGAAAATGAGGAGCTCCCTGAGCTGCCGGCTTCGGCTGACGGATGGGGATGAACAGAAGCATCAGATTGGCGATCAGCGCTCCGACGACATCCAGGAACAATACGACGCCCAGAGAGGTGGCCGAGTACACGGCGATGCCGAGCGCGGGGCCGACGACCGTCGAGACCGAGAAAACCATCTGGTGCCAACCCGCCACCCGGGTCAGCTGGTCTTCGGGAGCGAGCAGCGGGATGGCCGCCTGCAAGGCGGGAGCATGGAATGCCGAAGCGACGGAACGGATCAGCAAAATCAAATAGACGAATCCCAGACTGGGATCGCCGAAATAATAGTACAAGCCAAGGATGAGACTGAACAAGGCGATTGAGCTGTCGGCCGCGATCATCGTGATTTTGCGGTTCCAGCGGTCCAGCCACACGCCGATGAAAGGCCCGAGAATCGCTTGCGGCAGAAAACCGACCAGTCCGGCCATCGTCAGCACGACCGCCGATTGCGTCGTGGCCGTCAAATGCCAGATGATCGAGAATTGCACCATGGAGCTCGTCAATATAGAGAAGATCTGTCCCGAGAACAGAATAGCAAACGTTTTTTTCCAATTGGCAGACATTAAAAAAATCATCCCTTCGTTTATAGATCATGCCATAAATGAAACACAAATAACCCTCCGCCGTCCTCGCGAAAAAACAGCCGAGCTTGCCCGATTCATTTTGGCACTACCGTAAACGCATGGAATGAGTCAATTTTGCCACCCCCAAAAAATCTATTGCCAGTGTATCAAGGCCGGCGGAACATTGCAACAGAAAGACTATGGTGTCTCAGCAAGAATTGGGGGGAGGGGGAGCGCCAAGGCCAAGAAAGTGCCCCGAGCCTCTGTGCTACAGCGTCGATGGGCATCGAGGGAGAGCGCCAAGGCCAAAAAAGTGCCCCGAGTCTCTGTGTCACAGCGTCGACGAGGACCGGGGAAGGGCTTCAAGGCTCAAAAAGTGCCCCGAGCCTCCGTGCTACAGCGTCGATGGACACCGGGGGAGCGCGCGAAGGCCAAGAAAGTGCCCCGAGCTACACGCCGAGCAGTGCCGGTCCCCTCCTCAGCCCTGATGCGCGGCTCCCCGGAGCGCCTTCGCCAGCCGGACCACGCCCTCCTGAATGGCATCCGCCGTAAGCCCCCCGTAGCCCATGACGATCTGATGCTCGTGCTTTCCTTTCAGCAAGGCATAATGCTCGACCGCGTACACTTGCACGCCCGCCTCGTGTATTCGGCGCATCGTCCGTTCGGTGAACCGCTGATCCGGCAGCTCCACGACCAGGTGCATGCCGGCGGATTCGCCCAATATCTGCGCCTCAGGCAGGTGCCGGCGCAGGCTGGTGACGAGCGCTTCGCGGCGCTTGCGGTAAATTTTCCTCATTCGGCGAATATGCCTGTCGAAGTAGCCCTGCTCCATGAAGCGGGCAAGAATCAGTTGCTCAAGCGTGGAGGTGTGCCGGTCGGCGAACCATTTCAAGCGGCGATAGGTCTCGACGTAACGGGCGGGCAGGACGGTGTAGCCGATACGGAGCGCGGGGGACAAAATTTTGCTGAACGTTCCGACATAGATGACGCGCTCGGGATCGAGTCCCTGAACGGAGTGAACGGGCACGCCTTCGTAGGTGAATTCGCTGTCGTAATCGTCCTCGACGATACAGCAGCCGGTGCGCCGCGCGTATTCGATCAATTGGATGCGCCGCTGAATCGGCAAAGTGCCGCCAAGCGGAAACTGATGGGAGGGGATAACGAAAATAAAGTCCGGCGCTGCGAATTCGTCCAGCTTCTCGGGCAAGATGCCTTTGTCGTCCACCGGAATGGGCTGCAGAGAAGCGCCGGCGTACGTGAAGATGGTGCGCATCTCGTCTGTGACGGGATCTTCGACGGCGATTCGGGCTTGCTTGCCTTCGGATAATAGCTCGGTAATCAAGTGCAGCGCCTGCGTCGCTCCCGACGTGACGACGATCTGCTCGGGATGGCAGCGTACGCCGCGCGCTTGCAGCAGATAGCGGGCCAGCACGCCTCTCAGCTCGGGCGTTCCTTCGGCGCTGGCATATCCGAACGCCCGCTCGGGCGTGTCCAAGCAGACTTCCCGCGCAATTCTTGCCCAGACCGCGCGAGGGAAATAGTCGGTCGCCGGATGGGCGGCCCGGAAGTCGATGCCGTCCTCGCCAACAACCGGAGAGCGGGCCGGGGAGACGGGCGCATCGGTACGCTCCGGCTCGGAAGAGCGCAAGAAAGAACCTGCCGCCACATAGGTCCCGGATTGCGGCCGAACCTCCAGATAACCTTCCGCCAACAGCCGCTCGTACGCTTCCAGAACGACGTTGCGGGACACACCGATCTGTGAAGCAAGCTCGCGGCTGGAAGGGAGCCGCTCCCCTTCGTGCAGCTCCTTGCGCAAAATCCTTATGCGCATCTGCTCGTACACTTGCACGGTCAGAGAGGTTGGAAGCGTTCGATCCACCGGAAACCACAGCATTGCGCCATTCTCCTTTTTGCCGTACGGCAACTGGTACTATCGATATCGTGATGATCTGGATCTTATTGATACCAGTATATCATGTTATGCTGTCTGCATAGAGAGGAGCGCGACGCTGCATGAAGACGATCGGACTTATCGGCGGAATGAGCTGGGAATCGACCGCCGACTATTATCGTTATATCAACCAAGGGGTGAATCGGCGTTTGGGAGGGCTGCATTCGGCCAAGTGCATGCTGTATTCCTGCGACTTCGAAGAGGTCGTGCGCTTGCAGAAGGCCGGCGCATGGGGAGAAGCCGCGGCGCTGCTCGCCGACGCTGCCCGCAAGCTGGAAGCGGGTGGCTGCGACGCCATTCTCATCTGCACGAATACGATGCATGTCGTAGCCGGCGAGGTTCAACAAGCTGTGGGCATTCCGCTGCTGAATATCGTGGACGCGACCGCGGATCGGGTGAAAACGAACGGATTGCGGAAAGTGGGGCTGCTCGGGACGCTGTATACGATGGAGCATGGCTTTTACACGGACCGTCTCCGGGAGCAAGGACTCGACGCGATCGTGCCGGGCGAAGTGGACAGGCTTCGCGTACACGAAGTCATCTTCAACGAGCTGTGCAAAGGGGAGCTGAATCCGGATTCCAAGTCGGATTTCATGCGAATCGTCGAACGGCTTCGGGAACGGGGCGCGGAAGGAGTCATTCTTGGCTGCACGGAAATTCCGCTCCTGCTGAAGCAAGGGGACGTAGACGTCCCCTTGTTCGATACGACGCTTATTCACGCGGAAGCGGCCGTCAGCTTCGCTCTGTCTTGAGCGACTGTCAATGCTGCTTGCCGAGGAAGCTTTCCGCGATGAGCTCCAACTGAGCATCCAGGGAGATCGGTCGTTGTAGTAAGAGCCTTTCGGATCGATGAAAAACACATGACCGTTTTTGACCGCCGGAAGGTTCTTCCATAGAGAGCTGCCATACAGTACATCGGGATCTCCGTCGTCCCTCTTCCTGTCCGGAACCGGGTTTTCTTTCCTTCATTATATTGATAACGATTCTCACCATAAATAAAAGAAGGGGATGAAAGATGACGGCGGGGGATGCGCTGGAATTTGTGCGTGCCGAGTACCGGCTCGGAAGCCGTCATGCCCGGCCATGGCCGCTGTCCATTAGTCGGGGCGGCGAAAAAACCATTCAAGCAAACGAAGGCAAGAGCGCAAGCAAAATAGAAGGGAAAATCATTGAATAGTGTGTAAGGCCTGTACAGATTGTCGGAGATGGGGGATGGGGAATGAGGTCGTGCTGCGGGAAGGCGGGAGACGACTTCGGCTGCAGTTCGGATTGTGCGAACGGAGTCGGGTTTGTTGACGGATCATCTTCCAAGAGGACGCACTGCCATGTCTGCGCCCCTTTATTTTGCGATGGAACGGAGGAGCCCGTGGGCCCGACAGGCCCAACAGGTCCGACCGGGCCAACAGGTGCGACCGGCCCAACCGGCGCGACAGGTCCAACAGGTCCAACCGGCCCAACCGGTCCAACAGGCCCAACAGGTCCAACAGGTGCGACTGGACCGACCGGCCCGACAGGCGCGACCGGCCCAACCGGCCCAACAGGTCCAACAGGCCCAACAGGTCCAACAGGTGCGACCGGAGCCAGAGGA
This sequence comes from Cohnella sp. SGD-V74, assembly GCF_003001675.1. Lineage (GTDB taxonomy): Bacteria > Bacillota > Bacilli > Paenibacillales > Paenibacillaceae > Cohnella. The sequence continues at coordinate 35,770 of NZ_PVYW01000035.1, forward strand.
CCCACCGGCCCAACCGGCCCCAACTTCGCAACCAACGGCTTTTCCGCCAGAATCAACAACGTTACCGTCAATGCCAACGCTACGCTGACGAACTGGTCGACTGCGAGCCCCTACTACGGAAACCCGGCTTTTAACGCGACTACCGGCGTTTTTACGGTGCCGGTAACGGGAAGATATTCGGTTAAAGCAACGATCAATTATACAACTCTCGCCGCGCTGACCATTCAACTAGGCGCCGGCGTCTTCCCCTCCTTCAGAGTGCGCAGGACGTCCCCCGTCGTTACCGAGCTGATAACCGGTATTTTCCCGGTGCTGAACGTCAATATCGCGCTGCTGCTCACCCTCAGGGTTATTCTGGGCAGCGGTTCGATTACGCTGGCGGGCGACGTCGAACTGAATGCGGGCGACACGGTTGTCCTGGTCTACGCGTCCGATACGCTGGGGATCAACATATCTCTCGGCGGAACCGAGAACGAAGGCATCTTCTGGTCCATCCACCAGATTGCTTGACCCGCATGTCGAAGGAGGGTGGGCAATCGCCTTCTTTTGACCCTATCGCCCCGAAAGGGCTAACCAATTGACCGCCTCTTTCATCTAATACAAGAAAGCAGGTGTAATACCGTTCGGAGCAAGGGAGGGCGATCGCAATTGAAGAGGAGAATATACAAGTCGGGCAAAGCGCGGTTATACGCAATTTTGCTGCGATCCCTTCTCTGTCTCGCGAAAGCCGCCAAGCCGACCAAAGCTTCGAAGCCGACCAAAGCCTCGAAAACGACCAGTCGACGCCAACGCTGCCGCATACGGAGAAAGCGCCGTCTCTGCCGAAAATGCTGCCCTTCCCGCAAGCGCCCGTCCCGCGGGAAAATCCGCAGAGCGCGGAAGCTGCCTCCGCCTTTTCCTCAACTATGGCGCTCGACCGACAACTCGACCGTATTGTGGGACCCCGCCGCGCCCCGTCCTCCTGTCGAGAAAGCCGCTCAACTGACGGAGAAGGAATGCTGCGGCAACTTTCTCGTTCAGGAAAACCAAACAAGCCCGCAGCAACTGTGGACGATGTCCCCAGGCATACAGGCGGAGCTGACTCAAGTGTCTATATTTAACGATGCTTCCAGCAGCGGCAGCCTTGAAGCGATCATTGCCGGCGACGGATCGTTCGTCCTGCGGATCGATCCGGGAACGACCGGAACATTCACGGACCGAAACATCAGATCGATTCATATTGCCCCGACAGAGAACAAGGCGGGAGTCATCGAAGGGAAATACTGCGTGACCGCTTTCTTCAGGCTGGGAGAACGAAACTTAGGGCAGCGGGTATCGGACCGTGATGCAGAGCTCGCCTGAGTAAATACCGTCGTTCGCTCCTTCGTCGGATGCGGGAAGAATGACCTGCAGCTGGGCGAAGCGGCGAAACGTGAATGAAGTGGTCGTTCCCGGCGAGATGACGATAGGGGCTCCGATGTCGTTCCCGCTCGAGTCGACGGGCTGGAGAGAAATGTCCGCGGGGCCGGATGCATACTGCAAGTAGCCGGTCGCGGACAGACTCTGGCCAATGTTGTTGTCATAGACGACAATGGTGACGGGATCCTCGTCCGTATCCGTTACCGTTCCCGTCCAAGGGCTGCACACTTTATCCTGAACGTATTCCTGGTCCGGACAGCAGGCTAGCGCCGATGGCGCGCAGTTACAGGCCAATTCGAATCAACACCTTTGTCGAGAATGATAATGGATCAGCTCACGGGATATCGGGTCGTAATACAGAACTCTCCTTCATACTGACCGACCGTCGCGGCGGTGACGACTTGAATCGTAGCGAATCGGCGATAAGTAAAAGAGATGCTGGTTCCTGCGGCAATGGTGGGGAAAGTGGCGATCGTTCCGCCCGCGCTGTCGAGAATGTTGAGCGTAATGGTGCCCGGACCCGAATCGAAGCGCAGAAAACCGGTGCCGACAATATTTTGACTCAGATTGTTCGTGTACACGGTCAAGGTCGTCGTGTTGGCCCCGGCCCACGGACTGCATACTTTATCTTGGACATATTCCTTCTCCGGGCAGCAGGATAAAGCGGAAGACGAGCAATTGCACCCCATTCGCGAAGCAGCTCCTTTACGGATTCGGTAGTGTAAGATAGCTAATGCGAATTGTCCCATTTTTGCGTGGATGCATACCCAAAGTTTCCGTGAACCTTATCGAAATTACATAAAAAAGGAGATTTGTCGGATTTGGTAGAATAAGTGAATGATCATCGACGGCTCAGCGCGGTCGTCGTCATCCTATTCGTCGAGGTGGAACAATTGTCGGATTTTTTCGAAGTGCGAACGGAGAACGGGGGGAAAGAGTATCATAGGTTCAATCGGTTTCATCTCTTCCGCAGAACCTGGTATTTATCCTATTTGCCGCCTGTTTTGTTCGGGATTCTAGGTTTGCTGGCTTTTCTGGACGGAGAGTCTGCTCCCGCATACACCCTGTGGGCAGTCGCGGCCGGTACTCCGCTCTTGATGCTGCTGACGTTGGCGCTGGCCGGCAAGCGGCATCTGAAAACGAATAAAATGTACGCCAGCATGAAAAATGTATACTATCGCTTCGATCGCAACACATTGTTCAGTGAAACCGTCAACCCCAATCTCAAGACCACGCTGGAGACGGGGTGGGACAGCGTCTACCGCATCTACGAGTCGAAAACGAGCTTTTACATCTACATAAGCAATCTGCAAGCTTTCATTATTCCCAAGGCGGATATCGTAACCGGCCAACCGGAGGAGCTGTCCCGGATGTTCGGGGAACTGGCAGGGAATAAGCTGCGCAAACGCTAGACGCCGACAAATAACCCCCGAGGTGCGAAAATGACCGCAATATCGATGACCAAGTCGCAGGCGAGAAAGTTTTTGCTGTTCTATCACGGGTTGAGCGGCCAGTTTCGGTTTCGCGGCAAAGAGGGCGTACTTGCTTACATTAGGCGCGTCGGCTGCATCCAGTTCGACCCGCTTAACGTCGTCGGCCCCAATCCAGAGCTGGTGCTGCGCTCCAAAGTCGAGGATTTCGAGCCCGCCATGCTATCCGAGCTGCTGTATCAGGATCGCAAGCTGGTCGATTACTGGGACAAATGCATGTCGATTCTGCCCGTCGAGGACTGGCCGTACTTCTCGCGTCTTCGCGAGCAGCATGGGGCTTGGTACCGGGCGAACGAAGACGTCGCGGAGCGGTTCCGGAACGAGATCGAGAGCAGGGGACCTCTGTGCTCCGGCGATCTGGACGACAACGAGAAGGTCGACTGGGCATGGGGACCGACGAGATTGTCCCGTGCGGCGCTGGAAGCGATGTACCATGCCGGGCGGCTCGGCATTCATCATAAGTCGCATACCCGCAAGTATTACGATCTGATCGAGCGTCTCATTCCGTCAGAGCATCTCTCGGCATCCGACCCGTTCGAGACGGACGGGCGTTATTACGCCTGGTTCGTGCTGAGGCGAATCGGCAGCGTCGGGCTGCTGTGGAACAGGCCGAGCGACGCCTGGATCGGCATCCGCGGGCTGAAGAGCCGGGAGCGAAACGATGCTTTCGCCTTGCTGTCGGAAGAGGGGAAGATCGTCCCCGTCGAAGTGAAAGGGGTGCAGCATCCGCTATATGTGCGCAGCGAAGACGTGCCCCTGCTGGAGGAGGCGCTGTCCGACGACAGCCCGAACGAACGGACCAGCGTCCTTGCTCCATTGGACAACATCATGTGGGACAGGAATCTGATCCGAGAGCTATTCGACTTCGATTATCGCTGGGAAGTGTACAAGCCAGCGGCTGAGAGACAGTACGGCTACTACGTGCTGCCCGTCGTCTATGGAGATCGGATCGTCGCCCGGTTCGATCCGGTCAAGCATCGCAAGAACGCGCCGCTCTCCTTCCATAATTGGTGGTGGGAAGACGGCATAGACACGGAAGACGAACGGATGAAGGCGAGCATTGAGCGCGGCCTTGAGCGGTTCGCCGGTCAGCTCGGCACGCATTACCGGTCAGCGGAACGATAAAGAAACGGGGAGAAAAAAAGATGAATCGCTATGTAGGCGTGGAGATCGACGGGGACAGTATCTATTTGATGGCCGACACTCCGTACGGGGTGCTGGAGAACGAGGCTCCGACCGGCCGAGAGTGTACGCTGGAGCAGCTTGAGCAGGCGGTCGCGACTTTCGTCGGCAAGCTTCCGTATAAGCCGAGCGGAATCGGCATGGGGATGCCGGGGCTTGTTGCGGGCAACGATAAAGTGGAGCTGAGCCATGTCGTTCCGGCGCTGACCGGCGCGACGGCCGAAGCGTTCGCCTCGGTCGCCGGGGCACCCGTCGCCTTTATCAATGACGTCAAAGCGGCGGCGATGGCCGAAGCCGTGCGGTATTCGGATCGCGATACGGTGATCGTCGTTCTCGTCGACGCTTTTATCGCGGCGGGCGTCGTCGTCAAGGGCGAGCTGCTGCGCGGGGCGAAAGGATGGGGCGGCGAGCTGGGCTACATGATCGTATCGACGGACGGCGAGCCGCAATTGCTGGATTCGCTGGCGAGCGGCTACGCCATCTTGAATCGCGCGGGTCTGGACGATGCCGCTTTGCGGCAGCGGCTCTTAGCCGGAGACGAACGGGTTGCCGGATGGGTCCGCGAGGCGGGGACTTACTTCGGGTATGCGTTAACGAATCTGGTGCATTTGTACAATCCGGATGTGATCGTTGTCGGCGGAAGAACGCCGACTTACGAAGGGTATATGGAAGCGGCGAAAGCCGCGCTGCGGGAGCGCGCGCTGCCGGAATTGCTCGCTTGCTGCACGATCGCGTCTCCCGCCGTTGCGAAGCGGGTCATCGCATACGGTGCAAGAGAGTGGATTCGCAAGCTAGAGGCGAACTGAGCGTAAATGGCTGCGGTCGCTCGCCGGGATCGCATCGTAAGCAGGCGCAAGGCACGAACAATAGAGGCATGTCCCGAAAAAAATGATATAATCCGAGAGAGGCTGTACAAATCGGAAGGGGTGCCTAGATGGCGTGGAAAAGGTTTGTTGCCGTACTGCTTGTGTTTGGGCTGATTACCTTACCGCTTGGAGCGCTTAAAGTTTATGCCGCTTCTCCGACAATTACGGGACTTAATACTTTTCCTGTGAAGCCGTATACGGAAGGGGAGTTTTTTAATCTTACAGTTGTGTTCGACCAGAACGTGCAAGTTGTCGGCGGTACGCCAAGCTTGAAGCTGGATGTCGGAGGGACGGAGCGGGAGGCGCTGTATTCCGGCGGATCCGGCCAGTATGTCGGCTTTATTTATACGGTTCAACCGGGAGACAACGATGCGGACGGCATTGATGTAGTCGGTCCGATTCAATTAAACGGAGCGACGATCCGCAACGGTTCGGGCGAAGATGCCGTTCTTGGAACCGGTTTCGGGACAGGCGGAGCTTCCGTGCTGCATACGTCAGTACTCATAGACACAACCGCACCAATGATTGAATCGGTTACCGTGCCGGCAGACGGAGTGTATCGGCCTGGGGACGAGCTGCTGTTTACTGTAGACTTTTCAGAAAATATCGTTGTCAATGTAGGCGGGGGTATACCGTACTTGCCGCTTGACATCGGTGGCACTCAGGTTCGGGCGGAGGAGTTTTACACGATCGGTCATGACAAGGTTGTCTTCCGCTATACAATAGAACCCGGACTTGAGGCTAACGGAATTACAGTTGGCGACGAAATCAAGTTCTATGGGGGCGCGATCCAGGACAACCCGGCTCGCAATCCGATTAATCGTACGCTTCCCGCAGCAATGGATCGATCTTTGGAAGGAATTGCGATTCAGCCGTCTATCGTCACGCCCGTGCCGCCGGTCAAACAGCAAATTCCTGCCTCAGCCGTCTATCGTGCGGGAGAGTTTATCGATTTTACAATTGAATATCACGAGCCTGTTGTCGTGACGGGCATCCCGTTTATTCCGCTTACGGTGGGCAGTGCGTCCCGACAGGCGAATTTCCTGCAAGCGACCGGCAATCAGGCGACGTTCCGGTATACGGTACAAAACGGAGACGAGGATGCGAACGGCATCGTTGCCGGCAGTGCGATCAATCTGAACGGCGGACAGATCGATAATGGCTTGGGTACGCCGCTGTCCACCGCTGTGTATAAGCTTGCGCTTGCGGACGTGCAAGTAGATGCGACGATTCCGCAAGTGACGAGTGTATCGATTCCGGCCAATCGCAATTATACGACAGGGGAGAGCTTTGATTTCAGGCTGGATTTCAGCGAGAAGGTGAAAGTGGTCGATCATCCCCGTCTGAGGCTGGAAATGGGCAACGGTTCCGTCACACAGGCGGTCTACGCCGAGTATGTGTCCGGAAGCGGAACGGGAAAGCTCATCTTCCGTTATACGGTGCAAAGCTCCGACCTGGACACGGACGGAATTAAGATCGGATCTCTGGACAGCGCCAATGGCGCCATTGTCGATCTGGGAGGCAATCCGAGCGACCCGACAGTTGCTGCTCCAACGAGCTATTTTCTGGTTATTTTGAACGCTCCGACGCCGACGATTACTTCGGTCGATGTGCCGAGCGCAGGCACATATGCATCGGGAACGACGATCTATTTTACCGTGCATTTCTCGGAGGCGGTCACTGTGCAGACCGCTTACCCACGAGTGCCGATCACGATCGGAAGCTCCCCTCAGTACGCTCTTTACTATAGCGGCGTTGGGACGGACGCCATGACCTTCCAGTATCTGATCAAACCTACGGATTCCGATACGGACGGCATTGCGCTGGACAGCGCTCTATACGGCAATAACGGGAAATTGATTAGTTTGGCTGGCTATGGCGTTCAGGCCGACTTGACGCTTAACAGCGTTGGCGACACCAGCGGCGTTCTCATAGGCGTGCAGCCTGAGCCATCGCCAAGCCCAACACCAAGCCCGACGCCGAGCCCTTCTCCGGAGCCGTCGCCAAGTCCAACGTCGAGCCCATCGCCAAGTCCGTCACCGGAGCCGTCGCCAAGCCCATCGCCGGAACCTCCGATCAAGCCTGGCGCTTGTTCGTTCGAGGATATTAACAGCAGTTGGGCGAAAGAAGAAATTTGCGAAGCGGTTGCGCTCGATATTTTGGATGGACTGTCAACAACTCGGTTTGCGCCGACCGGGACGATTACTCGGGGAGAATTGGCGCAAGCACTCGTTCAGTTCCTATCTCTGATAGAAGAGAAGGAGAAGAATAGCGCCTCGGCTATATTGCGCTATAAGGATCAATCCGACTTCTCGGCATCGGAGACACAAGCGATTGCCGTTGCAACTGCACAAGGATGGTTGCGGGGATACACAGACGGTTCCTTCAGGCCGCAGGCTTCGATTACGCGTTCCGAGCTGTTGGTTGTGCTGGCGAGGATCGCCGGCTGGAAGACGGAATCGGACAAGCCGTTCACCGTATTCGGAGACGACTCTGCGATTCCGGTCTGGGCGAGGTTCGCCGTGTATCGGGCGCAGCAAGAAGGCATTCTTGTCGGCAAGCCGAGCGAGTTGTTTTCTCCGCAGGTTGCAGCGACACGCGCGGAGACCGCTGCGTTGTTCGTCAGGTTGTATCATTATTTGAAGCACTGAGCGTGACAGGCTTAACTGTCTCGAAATCCGTCTAAGGCCAGAAGCCTTGGGCGGATTTTTTTAACCAGCCAGCTTGCGGACGGAGACGAGCAGACGGTTGAGCGGGTTCACCGGGCCGATACGTGTTTCGGCTATACGCCGGCTAATCCGGTTCATTTGTACAACCCCGATGTGATGGTGATCGGAGGCGCGATAACCACCTGTGTCGGCTACATGGAAGCGGCGAAAGCCGCGCTTCAAGCGCATGCGCTGCCGGAATGAAGAAAGGCCCGGACGCCGCCCGAGGCAGCGCCCGGCCCACGCAAGTCACGCCGCCCGAACGGATTCGTTGTCTTTGTTCTTCCTGCCGGACAGGAGCCAGCCGCTCAGCGCGATAATCAGCAGTACGGCGTAGAAGGTCAGCTTCCATCCGGTCGACTCCGCGAACGAGTGCGGAATGACGTGCAGGGACGGATGCGCGAGCGTATGGACCGCCAGCTTTACGCCGACCCATCCGACGATGACGAACGCGGCGATCTCAAGAGACGGCCGGCTTTCGAGCAGCTTCACGAACAGATTCGCGGCGAAACGCATGATCAACAGCCCGATGAAGCCGCCCAGGAAAATGACGATGAAGTGTCCGCCGTCCATTCCCCCGATTCGCGGCAAAGTCGTCGCCGGCAGCGCCACGGCCAGCGCGACCGCTGCGAGGATCGAATCGATCGCGAAGGCGATGTCCGCGACCTCAACCTTGAACACCGTCGCCCAAAATCCAGACTGCTTTTTCTCCTTTTTCTCCTCGGCGCTTTGTTCGCCTTTCTTCACGAGTACCTTGCGGAAAATGTGATTCAGCGCGATGAACAGGAGATAGAGCGCCCCGAGCGCCTGCACCTGCCACACGTCCACCAGGAACGAAATCGCGAACAGAGAAGCGAACCGGAACACGAACGCTCCCGCCAAACCGTAGAAGAGAGCCTTTTTCCGCTGCTGCTCGGGCAAATGTTTCACCATAATGGCGAGCACGAGCGCATTGTCGGCTGCCAGCAGCCCCTCGAGAGCGATCAGTACGAGCAGCACCCATCCATACTCCAACAGCAATCCGATATCCATGCGAAGTCCCCCTAGCGCAAAGTAAGATGAGCCTACCGTCTATTCTTCCCAAGAATGCGAAGAGACCTTCGCCTTGTTGGACAAAGGTCTCGCTAACAGCACCGTTAAGGCAATGCCAACAAAGCCGGAGAGCCGCGGCTCTCGTATTGACGACTTTATTGTACAGCTACTCCCCTTTGGAGTCGGACTATTCGGTTGCGGCAAGTCTCATTTAGAAAAATAATACGTGCGGCCGCATCCGAGGTTTCAATCGGGATCAAACGTTTTTCGGATAAGCGGCTTTGGCGGAAGCGGTCCGGCTCTCCGCAGCTTCGGGGAACGCGTCCATCAGAAGCCGGTAGGAGCGAACCCGCGCGTCGAAGTCCTCCAGAATGGTCGTAACGAGAAACTCTTCAACGCCGAAGTCTCGTTGCAGCTCCAGCAGCTTCCGGCGAACGGAAACCTTCGAACCGAACACCGTCTGCTGCGGCTGCGATCGGGTCGTATAGCGGCCTTGGAATCGGAGGCTTGCCGCTTCCTGTCGCGACAATGCCGTGTAAGTCTGCCCATTCTCGAAAATAAATTTGATCCGGGCATTCTCCGACGCGAGCCGCTGCGCTTCCTCGTCCGTTTCCCCGACGATGACCGAGAGAGCGAGCAGAGCCCGCGGTCCGGCCGCGTTCTCGCGGAAGTTCGAGCGATAGAGCCGGAATGCCCGAGCCGCGGCATCTACATCTTCGTTGATGATCAACGCGAAGACGTAGGGCAGTCCCAGCTTCGCGGCCAGCAGTCCGCTGCTCTCGCTTGAGCCGAGCACGTAGAGCTCCGGCGGAGAAGGGGGGATCGGGATCGCCCTTAATCCGGCGACGGAAGGATCTTCGGGAACGGCCTCCTTAAGGTGCGAGGCCAATTGCTCCAGCTTCTCGTCGACGGAAGGCGCATGGGGAGAATAGGGGCTCAGCGCCGCCGTCGCCCTCGGCAGTCCGCCGGGGGCGCGTCCGATTCCCAAGTCCACTCTTCCGGGGGCGAGCGAAGCCAAGACATTGAAGTTCTCCGCCACCTTGTACGGGCTGTAATGCTGCAGCATGATCCCGCCGGAGCCGACGCGGATGCGATCGGTTTTGGCCAGCAGATGGGAGATCAGCACTTCCGGCGAAGAGCCGGCGATATTGGGCGTATCGTGGTGCTCCGACACCCAGAAGCGGGAATAGCCGAGCTCCTCGGTCCGCTGCGCAAGCTCGATTGTCCGGGCGAATGCCGCTGCGGCGTCTTGTCCGGATGTAATCCAGCTATGATCCAGCACGCTTAATTGGATAGTCATCTTGTCATCTCCTTCGTTAGTCGTTCGTCGGGAATTAGGTCGTGAAGCGCGTTCTATTCCAGCGGTCCGGCCGGATCGAAAACATCGCGAAGCCGATCGCCGATCAGATTGATCGACAGGACGAACAGCGTAATGGCGATGCCGGGAAACGTGCTGATCCACCAGGCTACGGTCAGATAGCTTCTTCCTTGGGACAGAATGGCGCCCCAATCGGGAACCTCCTTCCACTCTCCCAACCCGAGAAAGCTCAGCCCCGAGCCCGCGAGGATGGCGGAGCCGATTCCGAGCGCGGCCATCAAGAGGACGGGAGGCAGGGAATGGGGAAGCAGGTGAAGGAGGAAAACGCGCGGCCGCGAGGCTCCGAGCGAACGCGCGGCGAGGGCGAACGGACGGTTCTGGAGCGACAGCAGCCCGCCTCGCATGATCCGCGCGTACCCCGGAACGGAGGAGATGGCGACGGCCAGCACGATGTTGCGCATGCCGGGGCCGAGCGACGCCGCGATCGCCAGCGCGAGCAAAATGCCGGGAATGGTCATGAGCGTATCGACGACCCGCATGATAATCGCGTCCCATATTCCGCCGAAGTAGCCGGCCAACAGGCCCAGCAGCGTTCCCGCGAAGCATCCGAGCACCACCGAGGCGACGCCGATCAGAAGCGAATAACGGCTGCCGTGGACGACGACGCTGTAGACGTCCCGCCCGAGATTGTCGGTGCCGAACCAATGGTCGCCTCCCGGCGGCAGCAGCACGCGATCCATCCGCATGTCGGTGGGAGATGCGGTCGCCATCCACTGCGGAGCGATCGAGCAAGCGATCAGGAAGAGCAGCACCCCTCCGGACAAGGCGAGCAGCAGCCGCTCCAGGTTTTTTTTGGGCGCGATAACCTCTGCGCTCGTCATGGCTTTCCTCCTAGAGTTTATTGGGTTCGCCGGATTCGGGGGTCGATTAGCGAGTAGGAGAGATCGACCAGCAAATTCACGACGACGTAGACGACGGCCGAGAAGAGCACGACCCCCTGAACGACGGGGATATCCTTGGCCAGAATCGCGTCCGCCAGCACGCGGCCGATTCCTTGTCTGGCGAATACGGTCTCGATGACGACCGCCCCCGCCATCATCTCTCCCGCGAGCATGCCGAGCAGCGTGACGGCCGGAATCAGCGCATTGCGCAAGGCGTGGCGGTAGAGCACGGTCCTCTCCGTCAGCCCTTTGGCCCGCAGAGCGGCGATGTAGGGCTCCTTGAGCACCTCAAGCATTCCGTTGCGCACCATGCGCGCGATGAATCCCGCGCCAGCGATCCCTAGCGTAATCGCCGGCAGAATTAAAGCGCGCAACCCTCCCGAACCCGTTGCCGGCAGCCAGCTCCAATGGACGGAGAAGGCGAGAATCAACAGAATCCCCGTCCAGAACGAAGGCATGGATATGCTCAGCAGAGCGAGCAGCCGGATAACGGCATCGGTCGCTCCGTTGCGTCGGAATCGCGCTGGGCATGTTGTCGGCGATCCG
>NZ_PVYW01000035.1:47260-52610 GCF_003001675.1 Cohnella sp. SGD-V74
GTCGGATCGCCGACAACATGCCCAGCGCGATTCCGACTGTGGCCGCAACGGCCGAGCTGGCGGCCGTCAAAGCCAGCGTGGCCGGGAAATGCGCGGCGATCTTGTCCAGCACCGGCTCCGAGGTGATCATCGAGCTGCCGAGGTCTCCCCGGAGAAGGCGGCCGAAGTAACGGGCGAATTGCTCGTATAGAGGAAGATCCAGCCCCAACTGGCCGCGCAGCTCGGCGATTCTCTCGGGGCTCGCGGTTCCCAGAGCCAATCTGGACATGACCGAATCGCCGGGAATCAGGTAGAGAATGACGAATACGAGCACCGAGGAGCCGAAGACGACCGGCAGCAGCGCGAGCATTCTCCCGGCGGCAAGCTTGATCATGGGAATCGCTCCTTTCGGCCGTCACTTCTCAAGGAAGGCCTCGTTAAGGAGCGGATAGCCGAGCGCGTTAAACGCCAGTCCGCGCACCTGGGTCGACGACGCGACGGTGAACGGATGGACGTACAGCGGCAGGACAACGGCGTTATCGATAATTCTGCGCTGAATTTCCTTGTAGATTTCCTCCCGTTTGGCGTCGTCCAACTCCACTTCCCCTTGTTCCAGCAGACGGTCGAGCTCGGGGTTGTCGAAGCCGGACAGGGACGGCCAGCCGGTAAGCCCGTCCGTGTGATAGAACGTCTTCAGGGAATTCGGGTCGAGCGCGGCGTTGCTGCTGCCGAACAGGTCGTAAGCTTTGTCGATCAGCACGACAGTCGAGACGTCCTGCGTCAGATTCACCTCCACCGATACGCCGACGGCCTTCAATTGCTGTTGAATGATGGCTGCTATCTCGTTGCGTTTCTCCCGGTTAGGGAGCGACTCGACGTAGCGGAGCGTCAGCTTGTTGCCGTCCTTCTCCCGAATTCCGTCCGCTCCGGGCTTCCAGCCCAGCTCGTCGAGCAGCTTAGCCGCTTGTTCGGGGTCAGGGGCGAACGCGTTCTCCAGAGAGGAGTCGTAGCCGAAGGTGCTCGGAGTGAGCGGCGACCATGCCCGCTTATAGGTGCCAAGGTACAGCGACTGCACGATCGAATCGAAATCGATGGCCAACTGGAGCGCTTGCCGTGCTTTCAATTCATTCAACGGCGGCGTTCTCTCGTTGATGAAGAGCGAGAAAGGGAGGCCCAACGAATCCTGTTCTATAAGCGTGTAGGCGGGGTCGTTCTTCAAAGCGGCAACATTCTGGGGCGGAATGCCCTCGATTGCGTGCGCTTGCCCGCTCTGCAGGCTCGCGATTCGGGTCGCCTCCTCCGGAATAATGCGGAACACGACCCGCTCGAGATAGGGCTGGCCCGGATTGGAATGGAAGCCGGGCGCCCACGCGTAGTCCGGGTTGCGCTCCAGCTCGATCGCGGAATTTTCGTCCCATTTCACGAATTGGAAAGGTCCCGTTCCGACGGGGTGCCGGCCGACCTGCTTGCCGTGCTTCCGAATGGCCGCAGGGGACTCGATTCCGAGGGACGGCAGGCTGAGATCGCGAAGGAAAGAAGCGGACACGCTCTTCAGATGAATTCGCAGCGTATAAGGATCGAGCACCTCGGACGATTCGTACAAGCTCAAGTAGGACAAGGCGATGCTCGCTTCGGTAGCGGGATCGACGATTCGGTCGAAATTGAATTTGACCGCCTCGGCATCGAAGGGGGTGCCGTCGTGGAACTTGACGTCCTGCCGAAGCTTGAACGTATAGCTCTTGTTGTCCGGGGATAGGGACCATTCGGTCGCCAGCCACGGTTCGATTCGATTGTCCGGCGTCAGCGAGACGAGGCTGTCATAGAGATTGCGCATCACCCGTGAGGCGACGTCCAGGCCGGAGACGTGAGGGTCCAGGGAGTCCGGAGAAGAGGCGAGCCCATAGCTGAGCGCGCCTCCCGGGACGGGGGCTTCCGGCACGGTCTCGGATGCAGATTCAGACGAGGGTGCGGATGAAGGAGCGGAAGCTGGAGTGCCGCTAGAGGCGGAACCTTCGCGATCCTTGGAGCAGGCAGTCAGCAGCAGGGCGGCCGTCAGGAACAAGAGGGGGAGCTTCTTCGTGCGATACGACTTGTTTTTCATGGACATGGGAACAACCTCCGCATATTATTTTGATGAAAATACTTGGATATACATGCAGAAAAAAGACGCGACCCGAGGGCGGGCGCGGTCGGTCTCCGGTTGTCCGGTCGTACCCTGGAACGGTTGCGGCTATTGCGGCCGAGGTTTGGGAATCCATGCGCTAAGCGCGGCTCCCAGCAGCGTGAGAAGGATGACGACGATCAGTACGTCCTGGAATGCCGATGCCCAGACATCGTGCCGCGCGGCGGCGTCCGCCGAATGCTCCCGGGATCTCCCGGTCAGCAGGGCGGCCAGCCCCGAGATCGAGAAGGAGACGACGACCTGCTGCGTGGCGCTCGATAAGGAGGACACCCGGTTCACGAGATGCTGAGGAGACACTTTGAGCAGGTGGGTGACCAGCGGCGTAATGCAGAAGCCGACGCTCATTCCGACGACGGAGATGTACGCGACGATCGTCAGAGCGGATGTGGCGGCGTCAATCCGTGACAGCAAATACTGTCCGGCTGCGAGCAGGATCAGCCCTAAGAGGGCCAGCGGCCTGATGCCGACTTTGTCGAACAAGCGACCTCCGATCTGGTTCGATACGGCGGCCAGCGCGGCGTGAGGAAGCATCAGCAGGCCGGTCTCGAACGCGCTGAAGGAAGTCTGATGCAGCAAAATCTGCGGAATCAGGAACAGCGTGCCGTATTGCGCGAAGACGGCGATCCACAGTACGACGATGCTCCTCGCGAACGCGGACGACCCGAATACGCGCAGCTCGAGCAGTGGATGCTCGTGACGCAGCTGGCGGGCGATGAAGGCGGCGAGCGCGATTCCTCCGACGGCAAGGGCGATCGCCGAGCGCGCGGAACCCCAGCCTTCCTCCGCTTCGCTGACCGCGAAGCACAGCGCCGCGAAGGCGAGCGGACCCAGCAGCAGGCCCCACTTGTCCAGAACGGACGCCGCTTGCTTCTCGACGGCGGGCAGCTTGCGAACGCCGTACCAGACGGCGACGATGCCGATCGGGACGTTCGCGGCGAAAATCCAGTTCCATGCCGCGTGGTCGACGATGAGGCCGGACATCACAGGCCCAAGAGCCGGAGCCGCGATAATCGGAAGCACGACCAGCCCCATGATCTTGCCGACCCGCTCGGGCGGACTGAGCCGATAGGTATAGGCGAACAGGATCGGGATAATGATGCCTCCCCCGGCTCCCTGAACGATCCGCGAAGCGATTAGCGCAGCGAGATCCTGCGAGACCGCGCACGAGAGCGATCCGACGGTGAACACTCCCAGCCCGGCAAGGAAAACCTTCTTGATGCCATAGCGGTCCGAGAGCCAGCCCGCGAGCGGGATAACGGCGGCTTCCGCGAGCAGGTAACCGGTGACGACCCATTGAACGGTCGTGTAGGATACCGCGAATTCCTCCATCAGACGCGGAAGCAGGACGTTCATCGCCGTGCTGTCGAGCATGACCATGAAAGCCCCGACGATAATGGCGGACAATGCCGTTAATATTCGGGCGGTGGATAGCGGCCGATCTACCCCGTTGCCCTGGGCCGGCGTTTCGTTCATATCGATCTCTCCCTTCGACTTATTGACAGTATAATCAGGCTGGTTCAATAATGAAATTAGGCAATATTTTGTGATATTATCACGTATAATGAACTAACTATAAAATTGTAAGAGGTATGGGAGGGGAAACCGAATGTTCGAGGAGACGGAAGAGACGAACAGGATATGCAATAACGCGATCGCGGAAGTGCTGAACGTCATCGGGTTCAAATGGGCGTTTCTGGTGATCGGCCACTTGAGCTACGGCGCGCAGCGCTTTAATCAGCTTCGCCGCAGCCTGAACAATGTGAGCACCCAGTCGTTGACGGTTATTCTGAGAAATCTGGAGGAGCAAGGCGTGGTGCGGAGGGAAGTGTTCGCTACGGTGCCCGTGACCGTGGAATATTCGTTAACGGACAAAGGAAAAGACTTCGTGAACGTACTGAAGGAGATGCATCGCTGGGGTCTGGCATGGAAGGAACGGCCGGACGACGCGGAGCCGGACGAGAAGCTGCTGAAGGAAGCGTCCATATAAGGCATGCCCGCCTGGGGATCTCTCTACGATCCGTCCGGGCAATCTGCGAACCTTGCATAATTCCGAATAGTCCTGCGCAATCTCGAGCAGTTCTGCGCGATCCGCGAACCCCGAGTGATTCCGAATAGTCCCGCGCAATTTCGAGTAGTGCTGCGTCATCCGTGCAACCTGTGCATTCCAACGAATCCCGTGCAATCCCGAATAGTCCCGCGCGATCCGCGAATCCAGCGCATTTGCTCGAAACGATAGAGCAGCTCCACATCTTTGACTATATTGTTAAATTCCGATGTGAATTGTATAGTATAAAAAAGATTCGAAGGAGCGATACAGATGAGCAAACCGTTGTTGGTCATTGTCGGCGCGGGGCCGGGAGTGAGCGCGGCTGTGGCCCGGAAGTTCGGAGCCGAAGGATACCGCGTCGTTCTTGTCGCCCGCAGTCAGGATTCGTTGAACGTGTTGGCGCAAGAGCTGGAAAGCCGAGGGATCGAGGCGCACGCCGTCGCGGCGGACGCGGCCAAGCCCGAATCGATCGAAGCAGCGTTCAAGACCATTCGGGACAAGCACGGCAGTCCGGAGGCGCTCCTCTACAATGCGGCGGTCATTTCGAAAGCCCGTATTTCTACGTTGGAGGAGAGTCGACTGGTCGAGGAGCTCCAAGTGAACGTCGTCGGGGCGCTGACAAGCGTGAAGCAGGTCGTGCCGGAGTTCGTCGAGCGGAAGAGAGGAACAATCCTCATTACGGGCGGCGGCCTCGCGCTTCATCCAAACCCCGAGTACGCTTCGCTGTCGATCGGCAAAGCCGCCGTCCGTTCGCTGGCCTATTCGTTGGCGCAGGAGCTTAAGCCTCACGACGTCTATGTCGGCACCGTCACCATCGGCGGCTACGTGTCTCCCGGCACGTATTACGATCCGGATCGAATCGCCGAGAAATATTGGGACTTGGCCCGGGAGCGCGATGCCGTCGAGTTCGTGTTCGCGGAACGAAACCGATAAGCCCGCGGTACGGGCGTATCGGCCTGGACTGGGTCCGGACGCGAGAGATAAGCCCGCCATGCGTGCGTATCGACCTGGACCGGACCCGGACGCGAGAGATAAGCCCGCCGTACGCACTAGCGTTGCATAAAACTTCACGCGAAAATAACTACAATTAGCTATATATGTAATAATATAAGTGTTTTTCATGGCGATTATATAAAAAATCC
>NZ_PVYW01000036.1 GCF_003001675.1 Cohnella sp. SGD-V74
AGCTATTTATCGCGAAAGATTGTTTTCACGAGCAGTTTAGCAACGGGATTTCTGTATGAGTGTGTTTTCAAACTGCACTTTTCTTGACAACTCCATTCAGTTGATTATCCCTCGCGACTGTGATTTAGCGTTCAGCAACTTGCCAGGTATCCCAGTGACTCAGTTTGAGGCCATACCTTTGAAAAAGAACAGGATTGGAGTGTGAGGATTTGCTTTGGCCCGTTTGAAAAGGAGCGGATTATTCAAGTTTTAAGGAGTGTTGCCGCAAGACATGAGGCAGTCTGCCGGACCGGGAACGGTCGCTAGACGACGTGAGTTCAAGATAGGTGACTGTGGAAGAATTGATGCAAACCGCGAGCAACTGGACGTGACTACCAACTGACTCAAAGGGATATCGGCAAAGGTGCAGATAGCATAAGGCAGCGGAAGTGTGAACTGATCGAAAGGGATAGCGGCAAAAGGGATGAAAAAGCGATGGGCCAGGCGTGTCGTGAACTGAACGGAGGGGATATCGGCAAAAGAAGCAGAGAATGGAAGGGGAGAGATAGAACAGACTGATCGAAAGGGATAGCGGCAAAAGGAATGAACGACAGGTGGGAGGCTGGGGGAGGACTGACGGAAGGGGATAGCGGCAAAAGAAGCGGAGAGTGGAGCGGGAGAAAGCAGACCGGCCTGACGAAAGGGGATAATCTGCATCGTACCCGACAAGACGCCTTCGCCGTCCTACGGGCGCTGAAGGCGTTTTTGCTTGGAATTCGGAGAGGCAGCCTCTTCAAAATGTCGACATTATTTTTGTTCTTTTTGGGCCAATGGACTTATGCTATAATATAATGCTGTATGCAGTGTTCTTTTATTAGCTTGGAAAGTTGACTGGGGGAGTGGCTACCGGTGTCATTGACAGTGATGAAATTCGGCGGGAGTTCCGTAGGCACGACTGAGCGGATGGGCCGGGTGGCGCAGCGAATCGTGGAGAAGAAGCTGCAGGGCGACCGGGTCGTCGTCGTCGTGTCGGCGATGGGAGATACAACGGATGATTTGATCGACAAGGCGAGAGAGATTAACGGCAACCCGCCTGCTCGCGAGATGGATATGCTGCTGACGACGGGCGAACAAATTTCCGTCGCATTGCTGTCCATGGCGATCCATAAACTCGGGCATGGCGCTAAATCTTACACGGGGTGGCAGGCCGGCATCGTTACGGAAGCGACGCACGGCAAGGCGAAGATTAGCGACATTTCGCCGGAGCGGATTTTCGCTGCTCTCGACGAGGGGAACGTCGTCATCGTCGCCGGGTTCCAAGGAATGACCGAGGGCGGAGAGATTACGACGCTCGGCCGCGGCGGCTCGGATACGACGGCGGTCGCGCTGGCCGCGGCGCTGAAGGCCGACGTGTGCGAAATCTACACGGATGTCGACGGCATCTATTCCACCGATCCGCGCGTCGTCAAATGCGCGAGGAAGCTGGACGAAATTTCGTACGACGAAATGCTGGAGCTGGCGCATCTGGGGGCCGCGGTGCTTCATCCGCGCGCGGTCGAATACGCGAAGCATTACAACGTAAACCTGGTTGTACGCTCGAGCTTTACGAATAACGCAGGCACGCTCGTGAGGGAGGAAGCGCAAATGGAGCAAGGAATCGTCGTAAGAGGAATCGCAGCGGATAAAAACGTGGCCCGCATCAGCGTGCTGGGCGTCGAGGACGTGCCGGGCGTATTGGCCAAAATGTTCGGAGCGCTGGCGGAGCAAGGCATCGACGTGGACATCATCGTGCAGAGCGGCGTGCAGGACGGCAAGGCGGACTTCTCGTTCACGGTATCGCTGGCCGACCGTTCGAAAGCGCTGGACGTTCTCACCGGCATTAAGACGGAAGTGCCTTACCGCGAAGCGACGTTCGAGGAAGGTCTCGTGAAAGTGTCGATCGTAGGAGCGGGAATGGTGTCGAATCCGGGAGTCGCCGCACAAATGTTCGAGGCGATCTCCAGCGTCGGCGTCAGCATCAAAATGGTGAGCACGTCGGAGATCAAAGTTTCCTGCGTCATCGCCGCCGAGCCGGTGCAGGAAGTCATTCGCGCGCTTCATACCGCGTACGGATTGGATACGGCGGACACTGCGTTCGTCGGCGGTCCTTCCGAGCGGCGCTAAAAAGCAGGGGCCGTTCGTTAAAAAAACAGGGCCTGTTCCTTAAGCAGGGTCGTGCAAGATTATCGAAAAAGCGAAAAGTGCATCTATCTCCTGTCTCCAGGAAGTAGAAGCACTTAACCGCGCACTCATCGATAATCTGTTTGTACGACTCTGCTTTTTTATTTTCCCGCGAGCAACTGGACCAGCTTGACGATGACGGCGGTAATGCCGGCGGCCATGAGCGGACCGACGGGAATGCCGCGCAGCAGCACGACGCCGACGATCGAACCGATGACGATGCCGACGATCAGCTGCGGGTCCGCTTTGAGCGTCTCGAGACCTCTGCTGTTCAGGAAGGCGCCGATCGCCCCGCCGATCAGGGCGACCCAGCCGATCCAGCCGGAGAAGGCGTCCATAATATCTTTGGGCTGAACGCGGCCGGAAGCGAATGGGACAAGCACGGCCAGCGTCAGGAAGAGCAGGCCGAGCTCGATCCCCCTCCTCTCGATGGCGGGCAGGTAGCGGTCGAGATGGGCTAGCTTGACGATCAGCAGAATGCACGCGGCGGTCGTGATGATCGACGACCTGCCGATCAGCCCGATGACGATGAGCGCGACCAGCACCAAATCTCCGTATAACATCCGCGTCACGCTCCCGTTCAACTCCAGATGGTACACGATATGGAACAAGCCTCGCGTTTAGAACGCGAGGCTTGTTCCCGTTGCCGCGGCCCGATGCCGTCAGATCATGTAATCGAAGTAAGGAGTCCGCTGCAGCTCGAACGTATCGGAGCGCAGGCCCCGGCGCATCGCTTCAAGCGCGAGCACGTCCTGGAACGGGATGTTGCCGAGGTTGACGCGCGCTCCGATCGCTTTCAGCAGGGCGACCTGCTGCTCTTTAAGCGGAGCTTCCCAGAGAATGCGGTCCTGGTTCGGCAGGGCGCTGCGGATATAGGAAAGATCCTCCTCCCGGCATGCCCCCTTCTCGTCGAACAACCCGACGTCGATGCCGGACTCTCTCGCCTCCACCGTTACCATGTCCGCTCCGCAGGCAAGGTCGCGTTCGGCGGTGGCGGCAAAGTCGGCGAAGTCGATGCGGGAACCGGGACGTTTTTTGCCGTATTCCGTGAACACTTGCAGGCCGAGACTTTTCGCCTCCTTGATCAGTTCGTCGCGAAGGCCGCGATCGAGATGGATCGTTCCGTCCGACACCTCGATTCCCGTAAACCGCATCGCCAGCACCTGACGGAAGAAGCCCGGGACGACGTCCAGCTTCACCGCCGCTTCCAGCAGCGTGCCTCCCGGGATGACGGCGATTCCGCGTTCGGAGGCGAGGTCGACTTTTTTCCGAAGGATGGACGGCGGATAGAGGGGGGACGTGCCGAAGCCGATTTTGACGATATCGATATAATCCCCGGACAAGCTTAGCAGATCCTCGAAGGCGCTCTGGCCCAAGCCTTTGTCCAACACCATCGTGCGGCCCGTCAGGCGGGGCTTGGAAGCTCTTCGCCCGCTAGGGTCGGTCAACATATCGGGCCACTCCGATTGCAGGGTCGTATTCCGCATGCTCAACTCTCCTCGTTCGCAGCAAAGGTGGGTAATACCCGACCAATATATGCGTTAGCCCATAAGATGGTGCTCTTCTCTTATTCTCCAACTCTTCCGAAATGAATCCCGCGCGCAAATTAAGAGACAAGTTAACGGTTCGTCCGGCATAAGGATAGTAGCGCGAAGACGACTTGGCAATCGATAAGGAGGAATGTTCTGTGGACAAGGCGGCATTCAGCATGGCGATGCTGAGGGTATTATCCGGCAGCATCGAATTGATCGCCGCGATCGTCATGCTTCGGCTCAACGACGTTCAGAAGGCGCTGGCCGTCAATTCGATGCTCGCCCTGGTCGGCCCGCTCGTTCTGATTTCCACGACGACGATCGGATTGGTAGGCTTGGCGGACAAGCTCTCGCCTGCCAAGTTCGTCTGGATTCTCGCAGGGGTCGGCTGTCTGCTGATAGGAATATTAAGAAAATGAGACTTTCCCCGCCAGTCGGCCAAGCAGGCATAATCGCGCCGTCCAAGCATACATATGAACAAGCATGATCCACTACCGGCGGAGAGGGGGAGTCTGCTTGCCGCAACCGATCATGGAGCTGTTTCCGACTTCCTTGCGCTCGGTTCTCGAGCGAATGCCCGAGGCGGCCAAGGAGTCGCTGGAAGAGATTCGCATTCGCGAGAATCGCCCGATGGAGATCGGCTACGGAAGCCGCTATGCGTTCGTGCGCGAGGACGGCTCTCTGACGGAGAGCAGCCCGGAAGCCTATCGACCGGGCCGCGACCAGTGCCGCGCGCTGCTCGAGCGGATTACGAATCATTCCATCTACGCGGCGGAGGAAGAGCTTCGCAGGGGATACGTCACGGTAGCGGGAGGCCACCGCATCGGGTTGGCCGGCCGCGCTGTGCTGGATGGGGGAGCCGTCTCCCACTTGAAGGATATCGCGGGGTTCAACGTCCGGATCGCGAGGGCGCGGACCGGATTCGGAGGCCAGGTGCTGCCGGGGTTGCTGGACGTTCAGGCCAGGACGATCCGGCATACGCTGATCGTCTCTCCGCCTCAGCAAGGCAAGACGACGCTGATTCGGGATTTGGCCCGCTGCATCAGCTATGGAACTTGGCACCATCCCGCCGCGAGAGGATGGGGCAGCCGCAAAGTCGGCATCGTGGACGAGCGTTCGGAGATTGCCGCCAGCGAGCGCGGGGTTCCGACGTTCGATCTGGGGCCGCGCTGCGACGTGCTGGACGCCTGCCCGAAGGCGGAGGGCATGATGATGATGCTCCGCTCGATGTCGCCGGAGGTGCTCGTCGTGGACGAGATCGGCAGGCCGGAGGATACGGAGGCGATCCGCGAAGCGATCCACGCGGGCGTACGCGTGCTCGCGACCGCGCACGCCGCCGACATGGCCGACGTGCTGGCCAGGCCGGCGCTCGGCAGGCTGGCCGCGGAAGGGGCGTTCGGCGCTTACGTGTTCTTGAGCAAATCGGGGGGGAGCGTGGCGCACCGGATCGTCGCCGCGGAAGAGGCGCAGCGGGAGTTAGCGGGCGGCCGTCCCGGAGCGGCGATGGCGAGGGACGCTCCCGGACTGTCGGCCGGAGCGGTCCCTCCGGAACCGGAAGCCGCGTCGGGCGCGGTCGCCCGGGTGACGGTCAAATCCCGTCCGATGCCGGTGATCCGTTCGCCAAGCGTCGGCCTAAGGGAGGGGAGCGGAGATGCTTAAGTTCGTCGGAGTTCTGCTCGTTCTGTTCGCGGGAACGATGATCGGACTCGTGCAATCGGCCCGCTACGCCGCCAGGCCGCGACAAATTCGCGAGCTGCTTCACGCCTTGCAGCGTCTGGAGACGGAGATCGGCTACGGCCGAACCCCGCTGCCGGAAGCGCTGGACAGAATCGCGTCGGCGGTTCCAAAGCCGCTGTCGGCGATGTTCGCCAGAATCGCAGGTTCTCTCGCGGGGGACGAAGCGAGATCGGGAGAGACGGTGCGGGATTGCTGGGAGAAAGCGATCCGTGAGTTCTGGCCGGCGACGGCAATGAAGCAGTCGGAGAAGGAAGCGGTGCTCAGGCTCGGCGAGTCGCTCGGCGGCAGCGGCCGCGAAGACCAGCTCAAGCATTTGAAGCTCGCGTTCCACCAGCTTCAAGCGGAGGAGGCGGCCGCTCGCGAGGAGCAGCGCAAATACGAGAAGCTGAGCCGCAGCCTGGGCATGCTGGGGGCGGCGCTGGTCGTCATTCTGATGTTATAGGCGGGACGGGCGATTGCGGCTTGGAGCATTTCGTTGTCGTTGGACAATTTAGGAGGCCATAGCGATGAACATCGATATCAGCACCATTTTCCAAATCGCCGGCATCGGCATTATCGTGGCGATGATCCACACGGTGTTGAAGCAGATGGGCAAGGAAGATATGGCGCACTGGGTAACGCTGATCGGGTTCGTGGTCGTGCTGTTCATGGTCGTACGCATGCTCAATGACTTGTTCCAGGAAATCAAGACCATTTTCCTGTTCCAGTAGGTGGGTTGGATGGACATACTTCAGATCGTCGGAATCGGGTTTCTCGCGACTGTGCTTATTCTCGTCATCCGGGAACAGAAGCCGATGTTCGCCTATCTGCTCGCCGCCTTCGTGGGGGTCGGAATTTTCCTTGCGTTCGTGGGCAAGATCGGCGACGTCATCTCCGTGCTGGAGGAGCTTGCGGACCGGTCCGGCATTCCTTCGGTCTATCTGAAGACGATGCTGAAAATCATCGGAATCGCCTACATCGCGGAATTCGGCGCGCAGATCGTCCGGGACGCGGGCCTGGAAAGCATAGCGACCAAAATCGAGTTTGCCGGAAAAATGCTCATTCTCGTCATGGCGGTGCCCATCATCAGCGTCATCGTCGAAACGGTGCTGAACCTGCTGCCGGCTTGACGGGCGCGGAGACGGGAGGAACGGGATGAGTCGCACGGGAAAAGCATTCAATCTGTCGCTGCTGGCGCTGCTCGCCTTCCTGTTCGCGGGAGCTTCGGCCGCGCTGGCGAATCCGGCCGGCTCGGGCGGGGGTCAGCCTTCGCTCGAGGAACAGGGTAGGCTGTCCGAGGACCTGGCCCGGCGGCAGAGCGAAGAGCTCGAGCTGGGACGCATCCAGCAGTATTGGAACGGCTTGAAGTCGGAATACGGCGGGTACTTCCCCGAGGGCAAGCTGCCGGAACTGCGCCAGTTGATGTTTCCCCAAGGGGAGAGCTGGAACATCGGGCAGGTGCTGTCCGGGTTGGCGAAGTTTTTCCTGCACGAGGTGCTGTACAGCGGCAAGCTGCTCGTGACGATCGTGCTGCTGACCGTCTTCACGATGCTGCTGGAGACGATGCAAAACGCGTTCGAGCGCAACGCGGTCAGCAAAGTCGCTTACGGCATCGCTTACCTGGTCGTCATCATCCTTGCCGTGAACAGCTTTCGCACGGCGACCGCCTACGCGGCGGAAGCGATCGGGAATATGGTGCAGTTCATGCTGGCGATGGTGCCGCTGCTGCTGACGCTGCTGGCGGGAACGGGAGGGGTGACGTCGGTCGCGGTGCTTCATCCGCTTATCGTGTTCATGATCCACACGATCGGGACGCTGGTGCATCTGGTCGTGTTCCCGCTGCTGTTCTTCTCCGCGGTATTGCATCTCGTCAGCGCCATTACCGAGAGGTACAAGGCGACGCAGCTGGCCAACCTGCTGCGCAATGTAGGCGTAGGGCTGCTCGGCATTCTGCTCACGGTTTTCCTCGGCGTGCTGTCGGTGCAGGGGGCGACGGGAGCGGTCGCGGACGGCGTGGCGCTCAGGACGGCGAAATTCGTGACTGGCAACTTCGTGCCGGTCGTCGGCAAGATGTTCTCCGACGCGACCGATACCGTTATGTCGGCGAGCCTGCTCGTCAAAAACGCGGTCGGGCTGGCGGGGGTGATCGTCCTGATCTTCCTGTGCGCCTTTCCGGCCTTGAAAATATTAACGCTCGCGCTCATCTACAACTTGGCGGGAGCGGTCATGCAGCCGCTGGGGGACACGCCGATCGTGCACTGCCTGCAGACGATCGGCAAGACGCTGATCTATGTCTTCGCCGCCCTCGCATCGGTCGGACTGATGTTTTTCCTGGCGGTGACGATCATTTTGACGGCGGGCAACGCCGCCCTTATGATCCGATGAACGGGAGGCGATCGCCGGATGGACATCATGGACGGATTGTCGGGCTGGCTGCGTCAGGTGATCGCGGTCATCCTGCTCGCTTCGCTCATCGACCTGCTGCTGCCGAACCGCACGATGCAGCGCTACGTGCGGCTCGTCGCGGGGCTGTTCATTCTGCTGACGGTGGCCGGACCGATCATGCAGTGGGTCAAAGGGGACTTCGGCAGCAGGCTGGCCCAAGGCTTGCAATCGGTCGAGAAGACCCCCGAAGGGGCGAGCAGGCAGCTGGCCATGATCGAAGCCGACGGGGCGAAGCTGCGCGAGAGTCGCCTGGCTCAAGCGGCCGATCTGACGGCGACGAAGCTCGAATCCGAGATTCGGAGCGAAGTGGAGCAGGCCGGCGGCCATCCGGTTCGCCGGGTGAAGGTTAATCTGGAGAAGGTGTCGGACGGCTCGCTCGCGGTCGCGAAAGTATCGATCGAGCTCGAGCCGGAAACGGTCCCTGCGGGCGAACGGAGCGACGGCGCCTCGTCCGGGGAGGTCCGGGACGTGGAGGCGGTGGCGGACGTCGAGATCAAAGTCCAAGTCGGAGGCGGGAAAGCGCCCGAGAAGGAGCCGGACGGTGCGATTCCGGCAATTGGAGGAACCGAAGGGGAGCGGGAGCTCGACGGGGAGACGCGAAGAAACGTGACCGCGCTCGTATCGAATCGCTTCGGGCTCGCGCCCGGCATCGTCGAGGTCAAGCTGCCGGACGAAGCATGAGTCAGATTAGGAGAGGTGTGTCATGGCGAAATGGCTGGAGCGGCTGGAATCCTACATCGGCGGAGGTTCCGGAGGACCGCGCAGGGTGAAAGCGTTCCGCTGGCTCGTGCTGATCGGCTTGATCGGCGCGGCGATGCTGCTCGCGGCTTCCCTGCTCAACGTCAAGCCGGTCGATCCTTCCAGGACGCCCAACTTCTCGCCGCCGAGGGACGAAGACGTTCCGCAGCAGGAGACGTTCCTTGGCGGCGGCGACGACAAAGGCGTCTCGACGTTCGCCGATATCGAATCGGAGTTCGAGAGCCGACTCAAAGGGATGCTGGAGAAAATCGTCGGAGTCGGCACCGTCGACGTTCTCGTCACGGTCGATTCCACGGAAGAGACGGTCGTGCAGCTCAACGAGAAGCAGATGCAGACGATTACGGACGAGACGGACCGCAACGGCGCCAAACGGCATATCACGGACATCTCCAAGGACGGTCAGGTCGTGCTGTACGAGATCTCGTCGGGCGTCCAGTCGCCGATCGTCGTCAAGAAGATCAAGCCGCGGCTTCGCGGGGTGATGATCGTCGCCAAGGGCGCGGAGAGCGCCGCCGTCAAGAAGATGATCGCGGAAGCCGTGTCGGGAGGGCTCGACGTGCCGATCCATCGCGTCTCCGTCGTCCCCCGCAAAACGTGACGAGTCCACAAAATATCGAAGATTCCGGGAGGAATGGAACAATGAACAACAAACGCCAAACGATCTGGCTCGTATCGATGCTTAGCTTGATGGTCATTTTGTCCGCCTATTATTTATTCAGCGAGGACGCTCCGTCGACGAACAACGCCGCAGGCGGGCCGAATCAGGTCATCGAGGACGCCGGCAAAGTCGCGGCGACTGATCCCGACGGCGTCACCGTACAGCAGGTCGACCAGATGACCGACGAGCTGACGGACGCCGAGACGGGGGCTGTCGGCACGGGCGACGCGGTATCGCCGGAAGATCAGGAAGTGCTCAAAGGAATCGCCAACGCGACGGGCAACGACCGTCTCGAACAGATCGCGTACGAGCGGCTGAACAAGGTAAGCAAGCGGGCGGAAGAACTGAGCACGGTGATCGGCAACACGAAGGTCACCCAAGAGGAAGCGACGGCCGCCGCCGAGGAACTGGACCGTCTGGAAGATCTGGACGCCCGAATTACGAGCCTGCAGGAGAAGCTGCTGCAAGACTTCGACAACGCGGTCGTCGACGAAGTCGATACGAAGTTCAAAGTCATCGTGCTTAGCGACAAGCTCGAGAAGACGCAGGCGATCGGCATCATCGATCTGGCGACAAAAGAGCTTAACGTAGGTCCCGATCGGGTTAGCGTTCAGTACGTGGAATGATCGGGAGACGGGTTCTGCGAGGGACAATAGCGGAGGCGAGGCTGCCTCGGAAGCGGATCTCCCGATCCGTCTCCGGGCGGCCTTCTTCGCGCTTGTGCGCCCCAGGAGCTCTCATAACCCTTTCCATTTCGAACGTTTATGGTATAATAATCCCGTTGTGGGTTCGAACGAGATCTGCGTTCGAGCATGCTTTCTTCAGACGGGGGAATCCCGAATCAAGGAGTGACCGAGATGTTTAAGTTGAGCGAAATCAAAGAATTGATCAAATTGGTGGACCAAACGAGTGTACACGAACTGGAAATCGAAAACGAAGGCATGCGGCTGTCGATCCGCAAACCGGGCCGCACCGAAGTCGTCAACGTGCAAGCGCCTTCCTTCCCTACTACATATTTGCCGTCCGCTCCGATCGCGCAAACCGCGCCGATCGCGGCTCCCGCCGCGTCATCCGAAGAGGCGAAAGCCGCTCCGGCGGCCGACACGTCCAATCTGCACCGGATCGTCTCCCCGATGGTCGGCACGTTCTACCGTTCGCCGTCCCCGGACGCGTCTCCGTTCGTGAACATCGGAGACAGAGTTTCCGACAAGACGGTCGTGTGCATTCTGGAAGCGATGAAGCTGATGAATCCTCTGGAAGCGGAAGTCAAAGGAGAAATCGTGGACATTCTCGTGGAGAACGGACAGCTTGTCGAGTTCGGCCAACCGCTATTCCTAGTAAAGCCGGAATAATCCCGAGGAGGACTTCGCTTTGAAATTCAACAAAATACTGGTCGCCAATCGAGGCGAGATCGCAGTGAGAATTATCCGCGCATGCCGCGAACTGGGCATTACGGCGGTAGCGGTCTACTCCGAAGCCGACAGGGAATCGCTGCACGTGCGCCTGGCCGACGAAGCTTATTGCATCGGGCCGACCGCGTCCAAGGACAGCTACCTGAACCTGACGAATATTATGAGCGTCGCCACCTTGACGGAATGCGACGCCATTCATCCCGGCTACGGATTTCTTTCGGAAAACGCCGACTTCGCGGAGATCTGCGAATCGTGCAATATAACGTTCATCGGTCCTTCGTCCGAGGCGATCAGCCGAATGGGGGACAAGTCTGTCGCCAAGCAGACGATGAAGGACGCCGACGTTCCCGTCATTCCGGGCTCCGACGGTCTGCTTGAGGATTTGGACGACGCGGTTCGCGTCGCCCGCGAGATCGGTTATCCGGTCATCATCAAAGCGACGGCCGGAGGCGGCGGACGCGGCATTCGGATCGCCGATAACGAAGAGATGCTGGTTCGGGAGATCACGACCGCGCAGCAGGAAGCGGAGAAAGCTTTCGGCAATGCGGGCGTCTATCTCGAGAAATACTTGACGGGCATGAAGCACGTCGAGATTCAGATCATCGCCGACAAGCACGGCAACGTGGCGCATCTCGGAGAGCGGGATTGCTCAGTGCAGCGCCGCCGCCAGAAGCTGGTCGAGGAAGCGCCGTGCCCGATCATGACGCCAGAGCTGCGCGAGCGCATGGGTCAAGCGTCCGTCCGCGCCGCGAAGGCCGTGAACTATTCCGGCGCCGGAACGATCGAATACTTGCTCGGTCCGGACGGCAACTTCTACTTCATGGAGATGAATACCCGTATTCAGGTCGAGCATCCCGTGACCGAGATGATTACCGGGATCGACTTGATCAAGGAAATGATCGCCATTGCCGAAGGCGAGACGCTGTCGTTCAAGCAAGAGGACGTCAGACTCGACGGATGGGCGATCGAATGCCGGATTAACGCGGAAGACCCGGAGCGCAATTTCATGCCTTCCGCGGGACGCGTCGGCTTCTATCTGCCGCCGGGAGGTCCGGGCGTGCGGGTGGACAGCGCGGCTTATCCGCAGTACGTCATTTCTCCGCATTACGACTCGATGGTCGCGAAGCTGATCGTATGGGCGCCGACGCGCGAGGAAGCGATCGCGAGAGCTCGCCGCGCCTTGAGCGAATTCATCGTGGAAGGCGTCAAGACGACGATTCCGTTCCATCTGAAGCTGATGAACCATCCGATCTTCAACAAAGGCACGTTCGATATCAAGTTCCTCGAGGAGCACGACGTCGGTCTCTAAGGCCGGCCGCCGCCGGTTTTCCGCACGCGGAACAAAAAAACCGGCCAAGCGTTTGTCATAATAATCCGGGAATGCTATATTTATAAGTAGTGAAGGCGGACGCTCGGACTTACGCGAATAGGTCCGGGATATGGAGGTGGAACTGCGAAATGGAAATGATAGCCCCGGATTACGAAAGAACCGATCTCGGCACGATCGAGATCGCCCCGGAGGTCATCGAGGTGATCGCCGGTCTGGCCACCATCGAAGTGGACGGCGTCGCCGGCATGAGCGGGGGCCTGTCGTCCGGCATCGCCGAATTGCTCGGACGCAAGAACCTGTCCAAGGGTGTCAAGGTAGAGGTCGGTCAGAGAGAGGCTGCCGTGGACGTGTCGATTATCGTTCACTACGGCCGCAAAATTCCGGAAATTTCAAGCGAGATTCAACGCAACGTCAAACGTTCGATCGAATCGATGACGGGACTGAACGTCGTGGAAGTCAACGTACATATTCATGACGTTCACTTCAAGACGAACGAGAAACCCGAAGAAGAAGAAGCCCACGCACGCGTCCGATAACGACGGAGCCGTACCCGGTTACCGCGTCGTGGACAACGGCTTCGGTCTGCGGATGACGGCCCTCTGACGAGAGTTTCCTGCGGGATAACTCTCGCAGAGGCCTTTTCGCGATCATAGCGCTTCATTGTATCTGGGAACAGGGAGGGCTCATTCGTTGATTAAAGTGTTGGACAGGCTGCTTCTGTTATTGTACAGTTTGGTGATCGCGGTCGCTTCGATCGTGGCGATCGTGGCCGCGAGCGGAGGATTTTCCGAAGAATGGCTGAAAGAGGTCGTATCCGACTTTACGGGCGACGTGCGCGTCGTGCAAGCCTCGGTCATCGGAGTATCGATCGTTCTGCTGCTCGTCAGCATTCGATTCCTGTTCGTCTCGGTTCGCAGGGACGGCAATTCCGCTCCGTCGATCAATCAACGCACGGAGCACGGAGACATCCGCATCTCGGTGGAGACGGTCGAGAATCTCGCGCTGAAGGCGGCATCCCGGACACGGGGCGTCAAGGACTTGCGCGCGCGCGTGCGGGTATCCGAAGCCGGGCTCGGCATTCTGATTCGGGCTTTCGTGGACGGAGACGGCTCCATTCCGGCAATGTCGGAAGAGATGCAGCGCACGGTTGCGCAGCAGATCGAGGAAGCGACGGGCATACCCGTGGCGGAGGTTTCGGTATTTATCGCGAACGTGACGCAAGCGCCCGCTACCTTCAAGAGCCGCGTGGAATAGGAGGGGGGACCGCCTATGTGGAAAGCATGGTTGGAAACCTATGGCGGCAGAATAGCAGGAATCGCGGCCGGTCTCTTATTCGGCATTATCTATTTGATCAGCGGATTTTGGGATATGCTGTTTTGCGCTTTGCTCATTGGCATAGGTTATTGGATTGGCAAACAGAAGGACGAACGGCGCGGCCCGATCTTTCCGCTCGAGAGATTGACGGACTGGGTGTCTGACCGTTGGCCTTGGTCGCGATAATCCCTGCGAATGCACGGGATTTTTTGCGCGTTTATGGAAAAAATTATAGTCTGAATGCAAGGAAACAGGGGACACGGCTTCAACGACACGAAACATTCGGGAGGACTCATGAAGCGCAGACTGGCAAGGGAAATCGCGGTACAAAGCCTGTACCAGATCGAAATGAACGGAGTGACCGGGCTGGAAGCCGTTAATACGGTGATGGACGAAGCCCGTCAAGACAATGAAATCGGCACCGACGTGGCGGAGCTCGGTAGCATCGACTCTTTTACGAGAGAGCTGGTGCAGGGCGTGCTGGACAAGCAGCAGGAGATCGACCAGCGCCTCGTCGTCTATTTGACGGGATGGCAGGTGGACAGGCTGTCGCGGGTCGATCGGCAAATTCTGCGTCTTGCTGTCTATGAAATGCTGTACCGGCAGGACGTGCCTCCCAAAGTCGTCATCAACGAGGCGATCGAGCTGGCCAAGCATTTCGGCCGGGAGGAGAACGGCAAGTTCGTGAACGGCGTTCTGGGCCGCATGATGAAAGAGAGAGAAGAGAACAAAACCGAGGAGAGTGACCGGAAGTGAGCGCACAACTGATCGAGGGGAAAAAAATATCCGACTCCATTCGCGAGGAGATCAAGCTGGAAGCGGAGCGGCTGAAGGGAGAAGGCGTGACTCCGGGCCTTGTCGTCATTCTGGTCGGCGAAGATCCGGCTTCTCAGGTGTACGTGCGCAACAAGGCGAAAGCCTGCGAACAGCTCGGCTACTATTCCGAGGTCGTCCGCCTTCCCGCCGAGACCAGCCAGCAAGAGCTGCTCGGGCTGATCGACGGCTACAATCGGGACAGCAAGGTGAACGGAATTCTCGTGCAGCTTCCGCTGCCGAAGCATATTGAAGAGAAGGCGATCATCGACGCAATCGCGGTCGAGAAGGATGTCGACGGCTTCCATCCGGAGAGCGTCGGCAATCTGATGATCGGCGACGATACGCTGCTGCCCTGCACGCCGGCCGGCGTTATCGAGCTGTTGAAGCGGACCGGCAACAATCCGTCCGGCAAGCATGCCGTCGTCATCGGACGCAGCAATATCGTCGGCAAGCCTGTGGCGATGCTGCTGCTGCGCGAGCACGCGACGGTGACGATCTGCCATTCCCGCACCCCGAATTTGCCGGAGATCGCCAGGCAAGCGGACATTCTGGTCGCAGCCGTAGGCGTGCCGAAGCTGGTCAAGAAGGACTGGGTCAAGCCGGGGGCGGTCGTTATCGATGTCGGCGTTAACCGTCTGCCTGACGGCAAGCTGTGCGGCGACGTCGATTTCGACGACGTCTTGGATACGGCCGGCTGGATTACGCCGGTGCCGGGCGGCGTCGGGCCGATGACGATCACGATGCTGATGGCCAACACGCTGAAGGCGGCCAAGCGCGCTCGCGAGTAGGGCTTCGGGGATGAGAGGAGAACCGGCGCGCGCGCTGACGATACGCGAGATCACCCGACTCATCAAGAACAAGCTCGAAGGCGATCCGGGGCTTCAGGACGTATGGCTGCGAGGCGAGATTTCGAACTTTACGCTTCATTCCAGCGGTCATATGTATTTCACGCTGAAGGACGAGAACGCCCGATTAAAATGCATCATGTTCGCATCCTACAATCAGAGATTGCCATTCGCTCCGAAGAACGGCATGAAGGTGCTGGCGCGGGGAGGCGTCTCGGTCTACGAACGGGACGGCCAGTATCAGTTCTACGCGACGGCGATGCAGCCCGACGGCATCGGCAGCCTGTATCTGGCCTTCGAGCAGCTCAAACGCAAGCTGGAGGAAGAAGGGCTGTTCCGTCCGGAGGCGAAGCGGGCGCTGCCCCTTTATCCGCGGACGGTCGGGGTTATCACGTCGCCGACCGGCGCCGCCGTGCGGGACATTCTGATCACGCTCGAGCGCCGCAATCCGGGCGTGCACGTGCTGCTGTATCCGGTATCCGTGCAAGGCACCGGCGCCGCTCCTTCCATCGTCAAGGCGATTCGGGAGATGAACGAGCTGGGCGCTGCCGACGTGCTGATCGTCGGCCGAGGCGGCGGCTCGCTTGAAGAACTGTGGGCGTTTAACGAGGAGGTCGTCGCCCGGGCGATTCGGGCTTCCGCGATTCCGGTTATCTCTGCCGTCGGCCACGAGACGGACTTTACGATCTCGGATTTCGCCGCGGATATTCGCGCGGCAACGCCAACCGCGGCGGCCGAGCTCGCGGTCAGGCATATCGGGGAGCTGCGGCAGGAGCTGGCCCATCTGGAGCAGCGAATGTCCGGAGCGCTCGGACGCGGGCTTGCAAGGGCGAAGGAGCGGTGGCAGCATGCGGCGCGTTCGCCTTATTTCACGCAGCCGAGACGCAGCCTGCTCGTGCAGGCCGAACGGCTGGACCGGCTGAAGGAAGCGCTCCGCTACCGGATCAGGGCGGAGCAGAGCCGGGCCCAAGAGCGCGCCACGCGGCTTGCCGGCAGGCTGCAGGCGGTTAATCCGCGGCAGCAGATCGTTCATGCCCGTCAGCGGGTGACGGCGGCTTCGAAGGGGCTGGAGCTGGCGATGAACGCGATCGCGCGCGACAAGGCGAGCCGCTTCGGCTCCCTGGTCAGGCAGCTCGATGCGCTTAGTCCGCTGAAGGTCATGGCCCGCGGCTACAGTCTGGCCTACGACGAACAGGAGCAGAAGCTGATTCGTTCGGTGAACGAGGTTCAGCCGGGCGATCTCATTCGTCTTCGTCTCACGGACGGTAAACTGGACTGCCAAATCTGGGGAATACACGGGGAGGAGCAAGTCAATGGCTAACAACGGCGCGGGGAAAGCCGAAGCAGCCGGGGAGAACGGCGCGGCGGAAATGTCGTTCGAGCTGGCGATGGAGAAGCTCGAGACGATCGTCGCCAAGCTGGAGAGCGGGGACGTGCCGCTGGAGACGGCGATCGAGCTGTTCCAGGAAGGGATGACGCTGTCTCGTCTGTGCGGTCAGAAGCTGGAGCAGGTCGAGCGCCGCATCGAAATGCTCGTGGAAGGCGACGGCGGACTGCAGCGCAAGCCGTTCTCCGCGGGGAAAGAAGAGTAATTATCGGGCGCGATCCGGCATACATAGGTTTTGAAGAGCAGAGGGGTTATGACGTGAAGACTTCGGTGGATTTGCACACTTATTTGCAAGAGCAGCGGGAACGGGTGGAAGACGCGCTGCGCAACGTTTTTCCGGAGGATTGGCCGATTCCGGGCCGGCTGCGGGAAGCGATGGACTATTCCTTGCTGGCGGGGGGCAAGCGCCTCCGGCCGATTCTGGCGCTGGCGGCGGCCGAAGCGGTGTCGGGCAGGGAGGAAACTTCCGCCAAGGCGCTTGCTTTCGCATGCGCGGTCGAGATGATCCACACGTATTCGCTCATCCACGACGATCTGCCGGCCATGGACAACGACGATTATCGCCGCGGAAGACCGACGAATCATAAAGTGTTCGGCGACGCGATGGCGATTCTCGCCGGCGACGGGCTGCTGACGCATGCGTTTCATGTCGCTTCGCGGGCTTCGGAGGCCGGCGTGCCCGCGGAACGCGTGCTTGCCGTCGTTCGGGAGCTGTCCCGCTTCGCCGGGCTGCCGGGCATGGTCGGCGGCCAGGTATCGGACATGCTCGGAGAGCAGGGAATCACGTCGCTGGAGCAATTGGAGCATATTCATCTGCACAAGACGAGCGATCTGATTTCCTTCTCGCTGAGGTCCGGCGGCCACGCGGCCGAAGCGGACGATCGGCAGCTGGAGGCGCTGGGACGATTCGGGCGCAACGTCGGCTTGGCGTTCCAAATCCAGGACGACATTCTCGACCTGACCGGCTCCGCCGACAAGCTCGGCAAGCCGGTGAAGAGCGACGAGCGTCAGCAGAAAGTAACCTATCCGTACTTGCTCGGCCTCGAAGAGAGCCGCAGACGCGTCTCCGAGCTGACGTGCGAAGCGGCCGACGCCTTGCTTCAAGCCGGGCTGGCTAAGCCGGACCGCCTGCTGGAGATCGCGGATTACTTGCTGAACCGGGATCATTAAACGACGCGATACAAGGAAGCCCCGTACGGGACGGACGGCGCAGCGGGCGACGTTTGTCAGGTCGGGGCTTTTCGTTGCGGAATTTGGGCATTGAATCGGGGTTATGGTATAATGGGTCTATTATTGATGTGGGGAAAGCGGGGAACATGACTTGCTGCTCGAGCGAATCGACAGTCCGGATGACTTGAAGAAACTAACGCTGCCCGAGCTTCCTCAGCTGGCGGAAGAAATTCGACACTTTCTCATTCGGAAGCTGAGCGTAACCGGAGGACATCTGGCGCCCAACCTCGGCGTAGTGGAGCTGACTTTGGCGCTTCATTACCATTACGACAGCCCTAAGGATAAATTTATTTTCGACGTCGGGCATCAGGCCTACGTGCACAAGATGCTGACCGGCCGTCAAGACCGCTTTGATACGCTGCGCCAGAAGGACGGACTATGCGGGTTCGTCAAGCGCAACGAGAGCGAGCACGACGTATGGGAAGCCGGCCATAGCAGCACCTCTTTGTCCGCAGCGATGGGGATGGCTTTGGCGCGCGATTTGAAGGGCGAATCGAACCGCGTAGTCGCGATCATCGGCGACGGTGCGCTCACCGGAGGCATGGCGCTTGAGGCGCTTAACCATATCGGGCACGAGAAGCGCAAATTGATGGTCGTGCTGAACGACAACGAGATGTCCATCGCTCCGAACGTCGGAGCTATCCATAATTATCTGGGCAAGGTCAGAACGGAGAAGATTTACCGCAAGGCGAAGGACGAACTGGACTGGCTGCTGCGCAAGGTGCCTGCGATCGGCGGCAAGCTGGCCCGCACGGCGGATCGCGTCAAAGACAGTCTGAAATATTTGATCGCACCGGACGGCATGCTGTTCGAGGAATTCGGACTGAAGTATTTCGGTCCCGTGGACGGCCACGACTTGAGCAAGCTGCTGGAGGCGTTCAAGCAAGCGGACCAGGTCGACGGGCCGGTGCTCGTGCACGTGCTGACGACCAAAGGGAAGGGCTATTCCCCGGCCGAAGCCGATTCGCATAAGTGGCATGGCGTATCCGGAGCGTACAAGATCGAATCCGGGCAAGTGATCAAGCCGGTCGGTCCTCCGATGTATACGGAAGTGTTCGGCAACGCTCTGATCGAGCTTGCGGAGCAGGATCCCCGCATCGTGGCCATTACGCCTGCGATGCCGGGCGGATCGGGCTTGCTGAAGTTCGCGGAGAAGTTCCCCGACCGGATGTACGACGTCGGCATCGCCGAGCAGCACGCGGGGACGATGTCGGCCGCGCTGGCGATGGAAGGGATGAAGCCCGTATTCGCCGTCTATTCGACGTTCCTGCAGCGTGCGTACGATCAGGTCGTCCACGATATTTGCCGGCAGAACTTGAACGTCGTGTTCGCCATCGATCGGGCCGGCTTCGTCGGAGCCGACGGCGAGACGCATCAAGGCGTATACGATATCGCGTTCCTGCGGCACATTCCGAACATGGTCATCATGATGCCCAAGGACGAGAACGAGCTGAGAAATATGCTGCGTACGGCGGTCGATTACGACGGCGGACCGATCGCGGTGCGGTATCCGCGGATCGAAGGCGTAGGCGTCGAATACGACGAGCGGATGACGGCGATCGAGATCGGAACGTGGGAGACGGTTCGCGAAGGGGACTACGCGGCCGTGCTGGCGATCGGCCCGATGGTTCAAGTGGCCGAGGAAGCGGCGGATCTGCTGAAGCGCGAAGGCATTAACGTGCGCGTCGTTAACGCCCGGTTCGTCAAGCCGTTGGACCAACAAATGCTTCTGTCGTTGGCGAAAGAACGATTACCGATCATGGTCGTGGAAGAAGGCGCCGTTCAGGGCGGTCTGGGCAGCGCGATTCTGGAATTCTATGCGCTTCAAGGCGTTCAACCGGCTTCGGTTCATCTGGCCGGCATCCCCGACATATTCGTGGAGCATGCGACGGTGAAGGAGCAGCGCGAGGAAGTCGGGCTGACGGCCGAAAGCCTCGCCCAGCGGCTGGCTTCGCTCTCCGTGCGGAAGAGGCAAAGGGCCACCTGATGGAGAAAACGCAGACGACCAAGGAGCGGCTCGACCTGCTGCTGCTGGAGCAGGGATATTTCGAAAGCCGGGAGAAGGCGAAAGCCGCCATCATGGCCGGGCTCGTGCTTATCGGAACGGAGCGCGTCGACAAGGCGGGAACGAAGGTGCCTCGCGACGCGGCCATTACCGTGAAAGGCTCTGTGCATCCTTATGTCAGCCGCGGCGGACTGAAGCTGGAGAAGGCGATCAAGCATTTCGGCCTTGATCTGCGGGATGCGGTCATGCTCGATATCGGCGCTTCGACGGGCGGCTTTACGGATTGCGCTTTGCAGAACGGGGCGGCGCTGGTGTATGCGGTGGACGTCGGCTACAACCAACTGGACTGGTCGCTCCGTCAAGACGAGCGGGTCCAAGTGCTGGAGCGGACGAACTTCCGTCACATGACGGCGGATCAGCTGGACGGTCCGCAGCCGGGCTTTGCGAGCATCGACGTTTCGTTCATCTCGCTTAAGCTGATTTTGCCGGTGCTGGCCGAGATCCTCCGGAAGGGCGGGCATACGGTCGCCCTGATCAAGCCTCAATTCGAAGCGGGCAGGGAACACGTCGGCAAGTCCGGCGTCATTCGGGACCCGGCCGTTCACGCGCAAGTGCTGCGGGACGTGCTTGCCGCGGCGGCGGAGCTGAGATTCGAGCTGCAGGGGCTCACGTATTCTCCGATTACCGGGGGCGAGGGCAACATCGAATTTCTCGCCTATTGGCTTCTCGGCTCCGCGTCCTCCGAGGAGAAGCCGTCCGCGCCTGTCGCGACGGATCGGCCGCTTGAGGAGCTGATCGCGATGACGGTGGAGGAAGCGAACCGAACCTTCCGCCGCACTCCTTCATAAGAGAGCAATCGCCCGGACACCCGGAGCTGCCGAAGAACGGCCTGAGGATCGATCCGGGCCGGCGCGCATCTCCGGGTTTTTGCACGAGCTTGGAGGAAATCGGCGTCCGATCTCGAAAAGGTAAAACAACGGATACAACTTGTCCAGACAGCGCGGCTCTCCGTAACGGAACGTTCGGGAGGCGGTTATGGATAGCGTAGGAGATTGGCTCATCATGCTGATTGCGGCTGGCATTATGGGATGGTGGGTGATCAGAAGGCTGGACCGTTGGCTGCACGAACCTCCCGATGCCCGTCTGCGCAAGCTTGCGACCGCTGGCGGCGTCGAAGAGGACGAGCATGTCGTCCTGCTGAAGGAGCAAGGCTTTCAAGTGCTGTCGGGCAAGCACCGCATTCCGCTCGGAGTGTCGGTGGATGACGGCGCGGTCATGCCGACTCGCCTCTATTTCGATTATTTGGCCGCGAAGGATCATAAATATTACTTGGTGAAGCTCGAACGGCCCAGACAGCCGTTCGAATGGACGGCCAGCGGCTTGCGCGAAAGGCTGCTCGTCTATGCGCTGCTGTTTCCGGATTGCCACGGTATTATCATCGTGTTTCCGCAGCAACGTCAAATTAAAACAGTGCGATTCAAAGTGGAGGCTGGCGAGAAATGAAAGGACAACGTCAACGCAAAATCCGTGAGTTGATCGGCTCCAGGGAAGTCGAGACGCAAGAGGAACTCGTGGAAGCGCTAGGCTTGGAAGGAATGCAGGTGACCCAAGCGACGGTGTCGCGCGACATTAAGGAAATGCAGCTGATCAAAGTCCCGCTGGAGGACGGTCGATACAAATATTCGATGCCCCAGGACCAGCGTTACAATCCGGCCCAGAAGCTGAAGCGGGCGCTGCTCGATCACTATCTGGGGGCGGAGTCGGCGGAAAATCTCGTCGTTCTGAAATGTCTGCCCGGCACGGCGGGGACGATCGCGGCGCTGATCGACGGCATGGACTGGCCGGAAATCATCGGCACGATCGGCGGCGACGATACGACGCTCATCATTACAAAGACGAAAAGCCTCGGAGAAGACGTGCTGAAGCGAATCAACGATATTATGCTGTGACTTAAGACTAGTCGGGTGCAGGGGGGCTTATCATGCTTCGCGAGTTAACCATCCATAATCTTGCCGTCATCGAGAGCGTATCCGTCGCTTTCCATCCCGGCTTTCACGTCCTCACAGGAGAGACGGGCGCCGGCAAATCGATCGTAATCGACGCCTTGACGTTGGCGGCCGGCGGCCGGGGCTCGGCCGAGATGATCCGGCACGGCTGCGACAAGGCGGATATCGAAGCGGTATTCGATCTTCCCTCCGGGCACCCCGTATGGGAGACGCTCGGACGTCTCGGCATCGAGGCGGATCGCGACGAGACGCTGCTTATTCGCCGGGAACTGCTGTCCCACGGCAAATCGTCGGCAAGAATCAACGGTCAGAGCGTCACGCTGACCATGCTGAAGGAAGTCGGCGAGCACCTGGTCAACATTCACGGCCAGCACGAGCATCAATCGCTCCTGAAGACGGAGAAGCATCTGGAATGGCTCGATCTGTTCGCGGGAGAGGACATTCGCGAAGAGAAGTCCGCTTACCGCCAGGTGTACCAGCAGTATGTCGGCGTGAGCAAGGAGCGGCGCGAGCTGGAGGAGAAGTCGAGGCAAGGCATGCAAATGCTCGACTTGTATCGGTTCCAGCTGGAGGAGATTGCCGCCGCCAGGTTAAAACCGGGAGAGGATGAATCCCTTGCCGACGAACGGCGCAAACTAGCCCATGCGGAGAAGCTTGCGGATGCCGTAACGGAAGCGTACGACCTGCTCTACGGAACAAAAGGCTTATCCGCGCTCTCGCGTTCCCTGAGCCGACTGCAGGATATCGTGAAATTCGATCCCGCTGCCCTTCAGCCGCTCGTGGAACAGCTTCAGAGCGCTTATTACAGCGCCGAGGACGGCGCGTACCAGCTTCGCGATTATAAGGATAACATCGAATTCAATCCCGAGCGTCTGGCTCAGATCGAGCAACGTCTGGACGTTCTTCACGGATTAAAACGCAAATACGGCGAGACGATCGAGGACATTTTGAATTATCGGGCCAAAATTCAGGCCGAAGCCGATCAACTCGACAATAGCGAGGAGCTGCTCGAGAAGCTGACGGCTCAGGAAGCTCAGCTTAGGATCGAGCTGCAGACGCGGGCGGAGAAGCTGTCGGCGATCCGTCGCAGCGCGGCCCGCGTGCTCGCCAAGCAGATCGAGCAGGAATTGGCCGAGCTGCAGATGGAGCGTTCCATATTCGAGGTCAAGCTCGGAACGGCCGAGCTTACGGTCTCGGGGACGGACACCGCCGAGTTCATCCTGTCGACGAACCCGGGCGAGCCGCCCAAGCCGCTGGCCAAGATCGCGTCCGGCGGCGAGATGTCGCGCGTCATGCTGGCGCTGAAGGCGATTTTCGCCCGTATCGATGAGATTCCCGTGCTCGTCTTCGACGAAGTGGACACCGGCGTCAGCGGGAGGGCGGCGCAAGCGATCGCGGAGAAGCTTAGCTTGCTGTCCCGCCATTGCCAAGTGTTCGCCATCACGCACCTGCCCCAGGTGGCTTGTATGGCCGATCATCAATACGAAATCCGCAAGCAGGTGAACGAACAGTCCCGCACGCGGACGTCGGTTACGCAGCTGTCTCCGGAGCAAAGGATCGAGGAACTGGCCCGGATGCTCGGAGGAGTGGAAGTAACGGAAAAAACCCGTCATCATGCACAAGAAATGCTTAGTCTGGCGGAGATCCGAAAAAACGCGTAACGACGCGAAAAATCAATCGCGTAGGAAGCTTTTTGAGAACATAAAAGGAGCAAGCCGCGGTTACCTTATAGGTACGTTATCGGCGACATACCAGAGCCGATTCAGACTGTAAGGGAGCGTGAGATCTTGTACCAGCAACACTCCAGGAAACGCCGCCGCATCGGTCTTGTCGTCGTTCTTATACTGATCGTCACCGTCTGTTCGGCACCGTTCCAGCACTTCGCGGAATTTCCGAGCCGGATCAGGCTTTTTCAGGGACAGCCGGTTTCGTTGCATTACACGATTCCGGTTCACGCACAGGTCAGTTTGAATCCGCGGGTTGCGGCCGTGAACGGCAGCGACAATGCATCGGTTCAGGTCGATCTCAGACAGCCTTTATCCATTCAACCGAAATCAAGCGGCGTGACCAAGCTGCAGATGAAGCTGTTCGGCAAAATTCCTTTTAAGACGGTTAAGCTCCAAGTCATTCCGGATTTGCGGGTCATTCCGGGAGGGCAGACGATCGGCGTCAAAGTAAAGTCCGCGGGAATTATGGTTGTCGGTCATCATCAGGTAAGCGCCAAGGATCATTCTCGCGTATCCCCCGGCGAGGCGGCCAAGCTCAGATTGGGGGACTTGATCGTCGAAATCAACGGCCATCCATGCGACGACATATCCAAAATCGCGGCGTATTCGGAAGAGGCCGGACGCAGCGGCGAATCGTTGAAGCTGTTGGTTCAACGGGGCAAGGAAAGGTTCAAGACGTCGATTACTCCCGCTTATGACGAGGAAGACAAAGCTTGGCGGCTCGGTCTGTACATTCGGGATTCGGCGGCCGGTGTGGGAACTTTAACGTTCTATGCTCCGGATCAAGGCGTATACGGCGCGCTCGGCCACGTCATTACGGATATGGATACGCAAACTCCGATCGTCGTCGGAAGCGGGGAAATTTTGCAGTCGAGCGTCTCTTCGATCAACAAAAGCCAAAGCGGCGAACCGGGCGAGAAGAGGGCACATTTTCTGAAGGAAGGCCGTACGCTGGGCAGTGTGGAGCGCAATACCCCGTTCGGCATCTTCGGCAAAATGAGGCAGTTGCCCGAACATTCTTACAACCCGGAGCCCATTTCGGTCGCTTTCGCGGAAGAGGTAAAGGAAGGGCCCGCGCAAATCTTGACGGTCGTGGAGAAGCAGAAGGTCGAGAAATTCGATATTCAGATCGTTCACGTGTCCAAGCAGTCGTCTCCCGCGACTAAGGGAATGGTCATCAAAATTACCGACCCGAAGCTGCTGGAAAGGACCGGAGGCATCGTTCAGGGAATGAGCGGAAGTCCGATCATTCAGAACGGAA
The DNA here is from genome assembly GCF_003001675.1 of Cohnella sp. SGD-V74. Classification (GTDB taxonomy): domain Bacteria; phylum Bacillota; class Bacilli; order Paenibacillales; family Paenibacillaceae; genus Cohnella. Next base: position 24,643 of record NZ_PVYW01000036.1, read on the forward strand.
AGTTGGTCGGAGCGGTCACTCACGTATTCGTTAACGACCCATCTTCCGGCTACGGCTGCTTTATCGAATGGATGCTGCAGGATGCGGGAATTATGCTGAATCCCGAACAAACGATTTCTAAGGCGGTTTGACGCCTTAGATTTTGTTTATTTACCGAAAATCCGAACGTTTGTCGAAAATGTAAGAAATGGATCATGTTTTGACGTGTTATGACGCAAATTATTAATTATATTCGATTTTCAATAATAAATAAAGAAAAATTTTTTAATCGAGAAGGAATCCGCCAAGGCGATGTCGAAAACGGATTATCAGAGAAACGGTGAGCGTTTTTCGTCAATTTATTCTCGCATAAGAGAAAGGGAGGACCAGACATTGCCACGTATTGAAGTGTTCTTAGCAGACGACAACCGAGAATTTACAAACTTGTTATCAGAGTACATCCAAGAACAGGATGATATGACGGTCATCGGTGTGGCGTACAACGGAGAAGAGGTCATCCGTCAGCTGGAAGAAACACGTAGAGTACCCGATGTCATGATCCTTGATATTATTATGCCGCACCTGGACGGTCTTGGCGTCCTGGAGAAACTGCGGGATATGAATTTATCGCCCGTACCCAAAATCATTATGCTCACAGCTTTCGGACAAGAGAACATCACCCAGCGTGCGGTACAACTAGGCGCTTCTTATTACATACTTAAACCGTTCGATATGGATGTTCTGGCTAACCGCATTCGCCAACTGGCCGGCAACGCCGCGAATTCGTCGATTACGACTTCGAGCCTCCCAAGCGGAAGCTCGGGCCGTTCCAACGTCGTTCAGATCGGCAAGCCGAAAAATCTCGACGCGAACATTACGAGCATCATCCATGAGATCGGCGTTCCCGCTCACATTAAAGGCTACCAGTATTTGCGCGAAGCGATCACGATGGTCTACAACAACATCGAGATTCTCGGCGCGATCACGAAGACGCTCTATCCCGCCATCGCCGAGAAGTTCAAAACGACGCCATCCCGCGTCGAACGCGCGATCCGCCATGCGATCGAAGTCGCCTGGACTCGCGGCAACATCGACTCCATCAGCCATCTGTTCGGTTACACGATCAACATCGCCAAGTCGAAGCCGACGAACTCGGAATTCATAGCGATGGTCGCTGACAAGCTTCGGATTGAGCATAAGGTGAGCTAAACACTTGTCGTAAAAACACCGCCCCTGCCGACGGGTTCGTTAACCGTCGACGGAGAGCGGTGTTTTTTTGCCGTTAAGGCAGCAGCATCTTCACGAGTTCGTCCATCTGCTGGCTGATGGCCAGCGGATCGTAAGGCCAGAAGATGTCGGTGTCGAGTTTATGGACATTACCGTTTTTGACCGCGTCGATGGATTGCCAGAGGCCGCTTGATTCGTCGAACTCGGCTCCGTTGGACACGTCGAGGAAAATATGGTCGCCCGCGTATTCGGGGATTTTCTCCAAGGAGATCTCCAGAAGGTCTTTGTTCTTGTCGATGACCTGCTCCTGGATGAGCGGCGGAGCTTGCAGACCAATATACTTGTACATCGTCAGACCGCCGCGATAAATGCCTCTTCCGTAAATGTAATGAGTTTTATCGAAGGCGCCGATTAGCGAGAAAGTTTCTCCGCTGTCGAGAACGGGCCGAAGCTTATCTCTGGTTTCCGCGGTTTTGCGGTCGAATTCGGCCAGGATTTGCTCGGCCTTGTCCTTCTCGCCGAGAAGCTCGCCGAACAAGCGCGTATCCGCATGAACATCGCCGATCTTGTCATAGGGAATGACGACGGTCGGAGCGATTTTGCTGAATGGCTCGTACAGCGTCGGCTCGACCGTAACGATCAGGTCCGGCTGCAGCGACAGAATTTTTTCGACGGAAGCGCCGTCGATGAAGCCGGTATCCTCGATTCCGTCCGTTAATCCGGCGAGATGAGGGTATTGGATCTCCCAGTTCGTACTCCCGATCGGCTTTACGTCGAACATGAGGAAATAGGGGAGCAGCCCCTGCGCGATAATCCGCTGCGGATGAGCGGGAATTTCCACGTCGCCCATGACGGTGTTGAACGTCCTTGTCGTTTCGCCGCTGGAATTATCGGCCGAGCTTTCCGAAGGGGTCGAAGCTGCAGGTGCCGTGCTTGCCGGGGGTGTCGACCCTGTGGAAGCCGAGGGCTTGTCCGTTCCGCAAGCGGCAAGCAACAGCAGCAGAGATGCGACCAGACAAAGCCATATTCCCCCGATTGGACGATGATTGCCTAGCTTAAACATGATTTTCACTTTTGCCCACTCCTTTTATTGAGAATGATTCTCGTTATTATCCGACAGCTTATTATAGCCAGCGGAAGAAGTGGGTGCCATTTCACAATGTCGCGACATTTGTATGGACTTTCGTTGCATTTTACGATTGTGTTGGTGAGCTTTCGAGACGAAAAGCCTCGTCGACCGCTTCGGCCAACAGAGGTAGCTGCCGTTCCAGCGTCAGGGCGTCTTCGGACCAAAAAGCGGATAGCGGGAGCCTGTAGATCCGGCCTTTGCGGTAAGCTTCAAGCGCGGTCCAGACGGGATGCTCCGATAGCTGATCGTAAAATCGCTCGTAACGATCCTCCGAATCGTCGATCAGAACGAACATGTGATCCGCGGCGTAATCGGGAAGACGCTCCAACGGAATGACCAGTTCCGTATCCCGGTCGAGCGCGTCGCGCTGGACGGAAGAGGGCGGATGCAGCTTTAGCGTGCGGTACAGGTTGCAGCTTCCGCGGAAGCCCAGCGGCCAGACGATGACATGGTTCCTTCCTCTGAGCTCGTACAGGGCGGCCGTTTCGGAGGAGGGAATTCGCTTGAGCAGGTTTTGCTTCCAGAGCTTGCCCTGGCGCAGAAAGTCGGCTATCCAACGCTCGGCTTCCGCCTTCCGTCCGACGATGCCGGCAAGCTGCCGGAGCTGCGCGATCGGATCCACCCGAAAAGAAGGAAAAAACAGTACGGGAGCAATTCGCTCCAACTGTTGAAGCTTGCGGGCGTTTTGCAGCAGCGTGTATTCCGGAATCAAGATGAGCTCCGGGCGAAGCTCGGCCATCCGCTCCAGGTCCTCCAGCTCGAAGCAGGGGAAGGTTCCGCCTTCAAGCAGCTCCTTATGCAGCACGGCAGCGGTATTCCAAGGCGCGAGCGAGGCCGCGATAGGCTGGATGCCGAGCGCAAGAAGGTTGCCCGCCTGGTGCATCGCCGCGATGCGAGTCGGGAATTTCTCGCGCATTTGCGCGCGGTAGTCGCTCGGAGATAACCCGCAGTCGCGCTTGAACCGCCGGCTTAAGTACAGGCCGCTAAGAAATCCGACCTCGTGGGCGATGCTGTCGAGCGTCAGATCGGTGGATAGCAGCAATAGTTTCGCCCGATTGAGGCGGACCTTGATGAGAAAGGCGGAAAAGCTGTATCCGCTGTGCTGCTTGAAGGCACGCGAGAGGTGGCTGGAGTTGAAGCGCTTGTCTTCGGCCACGTCGTCCCGGTTCCAGTCCAGCTCGCAGCGCTGCAGTATCGCCTGCATCGTTTCCTCGACCGCTTGCTGTCCCGAAACCCGGGATTTTTGCTTGTTGGCGTTCATTTGCTTAAGGATGAGCTGCACAAGCTCGTCGACAGCGCGATCGCAGGCGGATTCGTCGTACGGACCGCTCGCTCCCGACAGCCGGAGCAGCTTCCTGACGAGAGTCGGCACGCTGGAAGGCAGCGGCTTCAGGACAAAGCCGTTGTTCGGAAGCTTCGAGTAGTCCAGACGGTAGAGCAGCGTATCCGTCCCCTGCTCCTGCAGCCGATAGCTGCGGAAGAACAGTCCGACGACCGTGCACTCCTTGCCCGCCGGCTCAATGGAGACGCTTGTTTGCGGCTGAACGTACAGCATGTGGCTGCCGGTCAAGGCGTGGCGCTTGCGGTTCAAATAGACGCAGGCTCTGCTCTCGGTGTAGAGGAGCAAAGCGCATTCGGTTTTGACGTCGACGGCTGCCTTTTCCTTCTGCTTCCATTCCCACGCGCGCGCGCTCCCAAATTTGTTCATCCGTCCGAACCCCCTTCCGCTTCCATCCAATCCTATTATTTTATCACGAAAGCGCGACGAGTATAGAAGATGCGGAATCGTGAGGCACGATCCGTATGCCATGCTCCGTCGGTTCCGCTTGCCCGCCTTCGACGGCGGCGACCGCAGAAATTCCCCGAAGGATTAGACTCCAACCTTTCGCCGCTCCTTCCGCCGCAATCCAGATTTCATTTCCAGCTCGATTAGCCGAGACGGAGAAGCGAATTTCTCCGTGCTGGTCGGGAACCGCAGCCGTCGCTGCCGCACCGTCCTGGAGCGAGAACAGATGCAAAGTGACGCCGTCCGCATAATCGTAGTCCGGACGGGCGTCCTGACTGCCAAGCGGAATGAGACTGTTTTCGCGAACGTAGAGAGGGAGGCTGAAGTAGTCGTAGCTTTCGCTTCGCCAAGTTCCGCCTTGCACTTGTTCGCCGCTAAGAAAATGCGTCCACGTTCCCTTAGGCAAGTAGAAGGAGGCATGGCCGTCCGGATTAAAGATCGGGGCGACCAGAAGCGAATCCCCGAGCATGTACTGCCGATCGACGTAGTCGCAGGCCGGGTCGTCGCCGAATTCGAGCGTCATCGCTCTCATGAGCGGAACGCCGGTTCGCGAGGTCGATACGGACTGGCCGAATAGATATGGCATAAGCCGAAGCTTCAGCTTCGTGAAGAAGCGAAGCACGTCGACGGCTTCTTCGTCGTAGATCCACGGCACGCGATAAGACGTGCTCCCGTGCAGCCGGCTGTGACTGGACAGCAGTCCGAACTGAACCCAGCGTTTGTACAGATCCGGCGGAGAGCTGTGCTCGAACCCGCCGATGTCGTGGCTCCAGTAGCCGAAGCCGGACATCCCGAGAGACAAGCCGCCGCGCAGGCTCTCGGCCATCGACTCGTAAGTCGCTTCGCAATCTCCGCCCCAGTGCACGGGGAACCGCTGACCGCCCGCAGTCGCCGAACGGGCGAACAGGACGGCTTCACCTTTGCCTCGCTTCTCCTCCAGCAATTCGAATACGGCTTGATTGTAGAGCTGCGCATAGTAATTGTGCATCTGTTGCGGATCGGAACCGTCATAATAGACGACGTCCGTCGGAATGCGCTCGCCGAAATCGGTCTTGAAGCCGTCGACGCCCATATCGAGCAGCGCTCCGAGCTTATCCTTGAACCAGCGGCATGCTTCCGGGTTCGTAAAATCGACGATGCCCATGCCGTATTGCCACATATCCCATTGCCATACGCTGCCGTCGGGCCGTCTCAGCAAGTAGCCTCGTTCCATGCCTTCGTCGAACAGAGCCGAACGCTGGGCGATATATGGGTTAATCCAGACGCAGATGCGCAGACCGCGGGCTTTGAGCCGCTGCAGCATGCCAGCCGGATCGGGAAAGACGCGCTCGTCCCACTCGAAGCTGCACCACTCGTACTCCTTCATCCAGAAACAGTCGAAGTGGAAGACGGCAAGCGGCAGATCCCGTTCGGCCATTCCTTCGACGAAGCCGGTTACGGTCTCCTCGTCGTAATCGGTCGTGAACGAAGTCGTCAGCCATAGGCCGTAAGACCACGCCGGCGGCAGTGCGGGTTTTCCCGTCAGCGAGGTATAGTTGCCGAGCACCGCCTTGAGGTTATCCCCGCCGATCAGGTAATACTCGAGCTGTTCGCCTTGCACGCTGAACTGAGCTTTCGATACCGTCTCCGAGCCGATCTCGAATGAGACGCGCTCCGGATGATTGACGAACACCCCGTAGCCGCGATTCGTCACGTAGAACGGAACGTTTTTGTACGCCTGCTCGGACGAGGTTCCTCCGTCTTCATTCCAGATATCCACGACCTGGCCGTTTTTCACGAAAGGAGTAAACCTCTCCCCAAGGCCGTACACCGTTTCTCCAACGCCTAGAGAAAGCTGTTCGCGGAAGTAATGGACTCCGTCGTCGGCCTGGACGTAAGCGGTGGATCGCGTTCCGCTTCCCGTCAGCTTCCTGTTCCCGTAGGTATAAGTAATGTGGACGGGGTGACGCTTGGTTACGGTGACGGTCGTATCCCCGCTCGTCAGACTGACGAAGCTCTCGTTATTGTCGATGATTACCGAGGCGTTGCCGACATGTTGCAGATCGAAGGTCGAAGGACCTTGGCGAGCCTTCCCTTTGTGGTGATAGAATTTCGCTCTAATGACGTCGGACATCGGCGAAGAGAACTCCATCGTCATCAACGGTTCGTTAAGCGTATTGCCGCGATGCTCAAGGGCGCGGTGCGCGGCGTACACCGTGATCGAGTTTTCCCCGATCCGCACGTCATGAACTTCATAAGGGCTGAGCAGCCGATAGCCTTGCCTGGTCATCCAGTATCCGTCTGTAAACTTCATCCTCACATCTCCTTGTCGAACAAGAATGGAATGCGCTTAATAACATTTTAATGATACAATGAACGATGATCTCGCAAATTTATGCTTGTTTCTAACAATATTATGATTCTTCGGAGGCCGGGGATGGATCTGAGACTGCTCAAGGAAGATCGGAGGCACGGAACTCCCGAGTTTCCGTTTGCCGTGTACGCCATGGACCGGCAAACCGGCGAAACGATATTGGACAACCATTGGCACGACGAAGTCGAATTTCTGTGGGTGGAGCAGGGGCGGGCTACGTTTCAGATCGGACTTTCCACCTATGAGCTGGAAGAGGGAGACGTCATTTTCGTGCCGGGAGGCGAGGTTCACGGAGGTTTCTCGGACGAGGGCTTTTCGTGCTCTTACAGGGCGGCGGTGTTCCGCTTGGACTGGTTGGCGGAAGGCCGGGACGGAATCGCTTCCCGTTACGTTCAACCGCTTGCGGGCGGGGAAGCCGAAATTCCGCTTTATTACGACGGGGCCACCAAGACGGGAAGGCGGGTCGCGGGCCGTTTGAAGCGAATGTTCCGAATGGGCGAGTCGGAATCGGACGCAAGGGAACTGCGAATCAAAGCCGAGTTATACTCGCTGTTGGCCGATCTTATCGATAGAGGACAGTGGCGGCGCGCGGCTCCCGGGCGTTCGGTAAGCACGTATACCGTGGAACGCTTGAAAGAGGTCGTCGCGTACATGGAAACTCACTTTTCCCAGCCGCTGTCCGTTCCTATGCTCGCGGAGATTGCCGGGATGAGCGCCGGCCATTTCAGTCGAATGTTCAAAATCGTCATGCGCAAGACGCCGATGGATTATTTGAACCAATACCGGATACGGCAAGCCGCTCATCTGCTGCAAAATACGGACTGGTCCGTCGCGGAAGTGGCGCTGGAGAGCGGGTTGACGAATTTCAGTTATTTCAGCAAAAAATTCAGCGCGACTCATGCGTGTACTCCGTCACAATTCCGCAAAAAATTTAGGAGCCTTTAAGGTTTATTTCTAAAAATCTGGTATAGTGAATGAATGGTTGTCCATAAAAACGAGGGGGAATTGCGGAAATGAGCGATAACAACAACGAGAAGGATCTACAAGATAATCAACAACAATCGACGAACGAAGCGATCGAAAAAGAACTTGAGGAAGCGGTCGAGCAGCGTTCGTCGCTTGATCTGGGCAAAGCCGACGCGGGAGTCGTAACGGCCGGCGCACCGGCAGTCGCGGGTTCGGCATCCGCCGCTGCCGCTCCTTCTCGCAGTTCCTCGGCCACGATCGTCCCGTGGGTGATCGCGGTCATCGCCGTTGCCGCGCTCGTGTTCGTGCTGATCCGGAATACTTCCGGAGCAACAGGCAACGAGGCGCTCGGGCAAATGGATGGATATACGATCAAGAAGACGGACGTATACGACGAAGTGAAAAACCGCTTGGGCGAAGATCAACTGGCGGCTCTTGTCGACGATATCGCGCAATCCAAAATCATCGAGCTCGAATCCGAGAAAGCCGGCATCGCGGTGAGCGATGAAGACGTTAAGCGCGAGTTGGACAATTTCAAGAAGCTCTACGGCTTCGAGACCGACGAAGATATGTCCGTCGCGTTGGCGCAAGCGGGAATCACGTTGGAAGACCTCAAGGCCACGCAAATTTTGCCTAACCTGAAGATCAAGCTGCTGTTCGAAAACAAGCATCCCGTCACCGAGGACGAGTTGAAGACGTATTTCGAAGACAACAAGGAATCCACGTTCGCAACGACTCCGAAAGAAGTGAAGGCTTCGCACATTTTGGTGGAGACGAAGGAAGAAGCCGACGCGGTGTTGGCGGAACTGAAGAGCGGCAAGGACTTCGCCCAACTGGCAAAAGAGAAATCGCTGGATCCGGGTTCGAGAGAAGACGGCGGAGACCTCGGATTTTTCGGCCGGGGTGTCATGAACCAGCGTTTCGAGACAGCGGCGTTCGCGCTTGCCAAGGGCGAGACGAGCGAAGTCGTCGAGGCGGACAACGGGTTTCATATTATTAAAGTGACGGATATCCAGGAAGCGGTCGTTCCCGAGTACGATGCGGTCAAATCCGACGTCAAACAAGCGTATTACGACGAGAAGATGGGAATGGAAGCGACCGCCTGGCTGGCAACGCTGAAGACGGACCGGAACTTCAAGAACTTGGTCGAGAAGACTCCGGAAGCGCCGGCAGCTTCGGCTCCCGCAAGCCCCGAGTCTTCGCAGGCAGCGCAATAATCGATAGTTAGGATAGCAGCTGCTTCCTGCTTTTGCGGGGGCGGCTGCTTTTTTTTCGTCTCCGGCGACGTCGGATTTTAAAGTTTACCTTAAGCCTTTCTTAAGAAGTGTAAAACCTGCGGCAAACTGCGGACAGGAAGCAAAAGGATGCGGTATAGTGGGAAGAATAAGGGCGATATTGCATCTCGCTAAGCGAACTGAAGGAGCCGTTTGAAAGATGTCCAAATCCATTCTTATCGTTGACGACGACCGCGAAATTGCCAACTTGATCGATATTTATCTCCGCAACGAAGGCTTTGACACCGACCAGGCGCACGATGGGGAAGAAGCGCTGAGCAAGCTGAAAAGCCGAACTTTTCATCTGCTCGTTCTCGATATTATGATGCCCAGAATGGACGGCATGGAAGTTTGCAGGCGCGTTCGGGAGACCGGTTCGATCCCGATCTTGATGGTGAGCGCCAAAGCGGAGGATATGGATAAAATTCTCGGGCTAATGACGGGAGCGGACGATTACGTCGTTAAGCCGTTTAATCCGCTTGAATTGGTCGTAAGAGTCAAGACGCTGCTCAGGCGCGCTTATCAATACGGGGCGCAGTCGTCGCCCGCGGTCGAAGACGACGGCTTGATCAAGATCAACGAGCTTACGATCAGCAAGTCAACCCATTCCGCCGAAGTAGACGGAAGGGCCATCCATTTGACCTCTACGGAATTCGGCATTTTGCATTTGTTGGCAAGCAATCCGGGGCGCGTGTTCTCTGCCGAAGATATTTTCCAGCAGGTGTGGAGGGAGAAATATTTCGAATCGAACAATACCGTCATGGTTCACATCAGCAAACTAAGGGACAAGCTGGAGCAGGAGATGGGACGCAAGCTGATCACGACCGTATGGGGGGTAGGCTACAAAATTGAGATCTAGCATCGCTGCCCGCATGGCTTGGCGATTGGTGTGGCAAATCGGCATCAGTGCCGTGCTGTCGGTGATCACATGCTACTTGTCGATCATTGTATTGGAGAGAATGACACGCGACAATTTCAGCCAGCGTTCGTTTCTTCGCAATTTGTACTATACGTTCGGAGAGACTCCGCTTATCATGCTCGGCTGCTTTGTCTTGTTTATTATTTATATGGTGGCATTGAACTGGAGGCGGTTCAGCTATTACGACAAGCTGAGCCGATCCGTCGAACATATCGCGCTTAAGGGCAATTTCGACGACCAAGTTCCCGTCAAGATGAACAATGAAGTTTCGCTGCTCGCTCATAACGTCAACTTGCTCGTGCTGGAGCTGAAGCGATCCTTGGACGAAGAGAGAAAAGCCGAGCAGACGAAGAACGAGCTCATTACGAACGTGTCGCATGATTTGCGCACGCCGCTAACCTCGATTATCGGGTACTTAGGTTTGATCGAGCAGGATCGTTATCGCGACGAAGTAGAGCTGAGACATTACGTTCAAGTCGCTTACGATAAGTCGGAGAGGTTAAACGTTCTTATCCAGGACTTGTTCGAATATACCCGAATGAGGCACGATGTCATCCCGTTAAGACGCCAAACTTTTAATCTCGTCGAAATGATGAATCAGCTTCTGGTCCATTATCGGTTATCGTTGGAGACGGCCAAAATGACCGGCAAGCTGATCGCTAACGTCGGAGAGCTGCAAATCGAAGGCGATCCGGATAAGTTGGTGCGCGTATTCGAAAATTTGCTTTCGAACGCGATCCACTACGGCTCGGCAGGAGGCAGAGTCGATATCTATCTCAACAAGTTGAACGAAGCAGCCGTTATCGAGATCGTAAACTATGGAGAAGCGATTCCTGCGGCCGATTTGCCGCATCTGTTCGATCGCTTCTATCGCGTGGACAAGTCGCGTACCGAACACAAAGGCGGGTCCGGACTGGGGTTGGCCATCGCCAAAGGTCTCGTGGATAAGCACGGCGGTACGATTACGGCGACGAGCGACGGCGACAGCACGAATTTCCGCGTACGGCTTCCTTTAACGCAACCTTCTTCCGAACAACCGTCTTAAGAAAACCTGGCTCCGTGTGCTGAATTTGTCGAAGGAGATTGTACCATGAAGGAATACAATAATCGGTTAGAATCGCTGAGGTCGGTGGAATCGTTCTGTTATTCTCTATGTATCCATATTTTGGTTGAAGAGGCTCTCGCTTGGAACGCGGCCAGGTTGGCGCTTCTGGATTTGTATCAAGACGAGCTGTTCTGGCAGTCGGATCAAGAAGAGCGCAAGCGGATTGTCCGGAAAAAGGCGGTCGCGAGGGCGTTGGAGCAGGCGATCGGCAGCGAGGCGAGCAAGCGAGTTGACTAAGTGAGCGGGTGAGGGAGGGGCCTAAGATGAGTAGGCTCTGTCACCTTGAAGGAGATAGAGCCTGACTGAGCGTCATGGTCGATCGGATGAACTGTGCTCTTGAGAATTGCCGTCATTCGCTTGCGGCGACTTCTGCGGGCGGGGCGGGCGCGGCACTTTCGGCCGGAAACGCGGCGACAGGTAATTATGCTTGCGATCCCGAAAGAAAATCCAGCCTCCGATAAAGCCTATGCCGATCAGAAAAAGAATGGCTCCGCCGATGAACATCCCCCAAGAGAAGTCCGGGGAGACGACGTCGATATCGCCGATTTTCGCGAAGTAGTCGTATACTGCATCTTTCATGAGCAAGAAGCCGTAGGCGGCCGCAATACCGGGAATGACAAGCAACAGTATGGCGATAAGCCGCTGAATAAGCAGTTTCATAGGATGATGAAGTCCTCCTTCCCATCTCCTAATCATACCGACTTTCTGGGGAATTGTCCATGAATGCGTATCCAATTCGTATCTTGCCTTGCGTCGACGCAACTTTCCTGTTGATTGGGCGCGTTTTTCCCCGCTTTTCGCTATCCCGTCGAGTCAGTTTGTTGGCTCCCCCTCTTGAACGTGTGTATCATTCTCTCCTTTTGCCGGTATCCCGTTGAGTCAGGTTGGCCAGTTGTATATCGAAGATCGCCACAATCGCTTATCTCGCGTCTGTTCTCCACTTTGTCGATATCCCGTTAGGTCAGGTAAGCCAAAATGCTCGTTCGAAATCGCCGTTATCGCGTATTCTCCGTATCTCCTTCGCTTTGCCGGTATCCCGTCAGGTCAGGTTGGCCAACTGTATGTCGAAGATCGCCACATCGCTTATCCTCGTGTCTGCTCTTCGCTTTGCCGGAATCCCGCTTGCTCAGAAACCTGATCAACGGACATTAGTGAAGAGACTATCCCGTTCGGTCAGTTGATGTATTTCGTGCTATTTATGAATTTCACACTGATTCGCCCTTGAGAGTATCCCCGTCGCTCAGTACAAATCCAAATTGTTGGAAAACTGGGCTTTTTGAAATTTATGGGAAGCTGTTTGCAAACGCAAAGAAGAGAGGGGAGGATTACCCAAGTTTAAGTGATTGTTGCCGTGAGGCTCGAGTTAATCGGTTAGAGCGAGAACCGCCGGCAGTCTTAGTGAGCTCCGGGTAGGTGATTCTAGAAGAATGGATGCAATCCGCGAGTAACTGAACGTAGAGGGTGGATCGGCCGCGATTGTAGTAATAGCAAAATTGATCAAGATACGCCTGCAGGTGCTTAGGACCGATGCCCAGGAACGTTCGGCCAATCCACCAAGTCACATCGTACCCCATCCACGCGAGCTTTTTATTCATATCCCGT
>NZ_PVYW01000037.1 GCF_003001675.1 Cohnella sp. SGD-V74
TTGGGAGCAAGCTCCCTCCTAAATCCGTTCGACTTGCATGTATTAGGCACGCCGCCAGCGTTCGTCCTGAGCCAGGATCAAACTCTCCATGAAAGTTGAAGCCGAAGCTTCTTAATCACAGAGCCTTTGAGGCTCATGATTTACAACTGGTATTGCTTGTTGTTTCTTACGCTCAATGTTCAGTTTTCAAAGAACAATCGGTGTTTCTTTATTTCGTCACCGCGTTAACAGCGACCTTTATAATATACCACAGTTCGAACCTTCGATGCAAGCATTATTTTTAACTTTGTTTGCATTTCTTTATTCTCACCGCGTCCGCATCTTAGTGCTTTTTCAGCGGCGAGATATAATTTATCACAGGTCGGATGGACAAGTCAACGGTTTTTTCGACATTTTATGATTAATCTTTATGACGGCTCACGCGGACGTATATTTGAGCTCAAGAGTGCCGTTTCCGAGCGAAGGGGCAGGCTTGGCGATCTCCCGGATGCATCCCCGGTTCACCAGCTTGTAGAGCAGCACAGACAGCTCAAGGGACAGCCCCGCCAGATCGGGATGCCGCATCAGCTCGGCAGGCGTCCACGCCTCGTGACGGCTCGCAATCAGCCGGATCAACAACTCGCAGCATGTCTCCATTTTGTTCATGATGGAAAATTCGCAGGCGAGCAGAACGAGCTGAACTCGCTGCTCCAGCGTCTCCGAGCTTGTCGTCAATTCTTCAAACAGCTTGTAGATGCCGGGATTGACTTTGCGCATCTGCTCCCATACGGTCGACTCGGGATGCATTCCCTCTTCGACCAGCGCGATATGCGCCCAATAATGAAGGCATGCGAGCACATTGGAGTACGCATCCAGCACCTGTCCGTCTTTAAGATCCTGTTTCGCTTGCAAACACCCTCTGACGAATCGGGAAAATTCGCTCAGCAGCTTCTGCTCCCTAATAAGAGGAGACCAATCCAGAAGGCGGCTGCGCAAGTCGGCCAGATAACCGTCGCGATCGACCAGGATTTCTCCGTGCATGAGCCAATAGGCGCTGCCTCGGTTGGAGCTGCCTACGATCCAGCTCTCCAACTGCTCGCGCGAAACCCTCCGAACCTGGACCCGGGCATCGTCCCACATCCAATGCTCGATCTCCTTGTCGGCAACCTCGTCGTCTTTTACGATCAGAACGAGACGGTCCAGACCATCCAATCTCGGTTGATGGGAGAATGGATTGGCAATCAACAGAAGACTTACCGCGTCCTCATCTTCCGCCAACCTCTCGATGTCGAATCCCTTCATGTTCGCTTGCGCCACGTTATCACACCTCTGTTCAGCATATCAGCCCGCATCGCGACAACCTCCAAGGTGGTCTGGCCGGGCGATGTGAGCTATAATAAAAATTGCGAGTATGGTGTAGTTCTACAACACAAGCCCTGTTTCCTGCTTCCCTGCGCAAGCGGGATATCGTGACATGTCGGAATCGGGGCCAAGCTTCATTAAAAGACGGAGGATCACAACATGAAATGGAAAGCCAGCAAAATATCGACAATGCGAACTTGGGCGTTGTTGCTCGTATTCGTCGGAATGGGCGTCATGGTCTTCGGGACAAGCGGCATTCTGATGTTCGGCGAAGTCGGCAAAATCATCGCCGCCGTGTTCATGGTGCTCGGCATCATCAGTTGTTTCATCAGCATGGGCATGTACTTCTATATCGGCATGCTCTCTACGAGCGCCCCCGTGCTGGAATGCCCGGAATGCGGCAAACGCACCAAAGTGCTCGGCACGACAGATCGCTGCATGTACTGCCATACGATCTTGACTTGGGATCCGGCGCTAGCGACGGAGAAACCCGCGGAGACCAACAAGGAAGTCCCTTTGCAATCCCAGTCCTAGACAAAAAGAAAAAGGCGCAAGCTTCTCCGATGCAAAGGAGACTTGCGCCTTTATGATTTTAGTATGATTACTTTTGCAGCGTCTCGTCCAATACGCCCCAAATATCGGCGGTCTCGAAGCCGCGCCGCCACGAAGCGACCCCGGCCAGGTCGTACTTGCCGACCAGCTCCGCTCTGGCTTTCATGGAAGTCGCGTCCTCAATCCAAATTTTCTTGACCGCTTCCCCTTCTTTGAACTCCACGTAATGCTGTCCCGTTTCCTCCGAGAAAACCGGCTTAAGCTTCTTCTCCTCGATCAGCTTGTTAACGGCGTTCATGCTCATCGTTTTAGACGATACTTTAACGCCGCCTTCGCCATTCGGCTCCTCGGTCCAGATCCGAGTATAGAAAGGGACGCCCAAAATAAATTTGCTCGGCGGAACGCCGTCCTCTTCCAGAATTCGCCTCAGAGAGTTTTCCGTCCACGGCAGCGACGACACGGAACCGGCGACCGGGCTGGATGCCCAATGCTCGTCGTAAGCCATCAGCATCATAAAGTCGACGCTGGCGCCCAATCTTTTCCGATCCAGGAACGCCGACCACATCTCGCTGTTCGATTTGCCCGTCACGTCGATCGATACGACCAGGTTTTGTTCGTGCATCAGCGGCGTCATCTCCCGTACAAACTGGACGAGATTATCTTTGTCCTTCGTATAGACGTTCTCGAAATCGATGTTTACGCCTTGCAGCTTAAACGTCTTCGCATACGCCAGCATCTGCTTGATCATCGTCAGACGCGACTCGTAGCTGGACAGCGCCTCATGCGTCCGATCCGGCTCGAAGGCGTTGCTGAACAGTCCCCAGACTTGAATCCCCTTCGAGTGCGCCCATTTCACGTAAGAAGCATCCGCATTGCTGCGTATGTTTCCTTCGCCGTCCACCAACTCGAACCATGTCGGGCTGACTACGTTGACTCCGGGCAGTTCCCCGATTTTCGCCGTATCCGGGTTAGCCGAATAGACGGCTTCCCAGGTCAGATTAATTTTCCGGCCTTCCGACTTCCAAGCTATGAAAGGCTCTTCGTCGTCGATTTCGGAAGGAATCGTCTCCGATTCGGCCAATTCGACTCCATTCTTGGCGATATAACCGAGATGACCGGATTCGGACTGGACTTTGTACCAGCCCTCTTCCGTCTCCTCCATAATGCGAACGTCCGTCCCTCCCGCCAAGTCTTCGACGATCGGATAGGATTTGTCCGGACCTTCCCGAAGCTTGATTCCTTTTTCCTTTTTGACCGGCACTTTCGCATGACGCACTTCTTCTCCCGGCTCGTACAAAGTGACGATACCCGACGTTTCGGAGATCTTCACCTGTATGCCGAACAGCTCGGTCAGCGGAGCTACGGGCAAATACAGAATGTCGTCCAGCTTCTTGGCCGCGAATCTAAGGGTAAACGGTTCGCGATTCAGCGTCGCGTCGAGCTCGTCCGTCTTGAAATGCATAACCTTCGTGTCGGTCGTCAAAATAAGGCTTTCCGTCTTCTCCTCATAGCGGACTCCGTCTCCTAGCATGCGCGAAGCGATCGTAATCGGAATAAGCAGTCCTTCCTTGTCGCCCCGGGCATACTGCTCGGTCCATTCCCCTCCGAACATAATCGGATTCGGTTGCGCGACATAGGTTGGAACGACGTAAGACGTGTTGGCCGAATGGGCTATCTTCCACCAGATCGTGCCTCCCGCCGCCGCGAAGAAGAGCAGCATAATGAACAGCCACCTTCCGTAACGCCGGCCGGAACGCCTCCCTCTGGGTGCAAACTCGTTGTTCAATTCCTTTTCAACTCCGTTTCTGCTGGACTGGATGATGAACATGTCCTGATAAAAGTACGATTCTAGCGTCGATCAGGTTGCTAAATATCCGGGTTCTATTCGCGCAGGCCAAATAAAAAGCACGCCGAGATTTCGCCCCGCGTGCTTCATGTCTTGCCATCGGTTTTAAGAATGCATTCCTTTGCAGGTCGGGCAGAGCCCGTAAATTTCCAGCCGGTGTCCCAGCACGCTGAACCCCGTCATGGCGGCCGCAGTCCGCTCCACTTCCATAACCGGCGGATGATCGATATCGACGATCGTTCCGCAGCTCGTGCAAGTCACGTGGTAATGATCCGACATATCGGCGTCGAATCGGCTGGAATCGTCTCCGTAAGTCAATTCCCTTACAAGTCCCGCATCCACGAATAATTTCAAGTTATTATAAACGGTAGCCACGCTCAAACTCGGATACTGCGGAGAAAGAGCCCGAAATATGTCGTCCGCCGTCGGATGCGAATACGATTCCATCAGGTAATGCAATATAGCGTATCGTTGAGGGGTCATCCGGATTCCGCCGGATTTGAGCTGGTCCACGGCATGCTCAACCTTGGATTCCATGCTCTCACAGCCTTTCGTATAACTTATGCGTACTGACGCGCGTATAACTTATTCTACGTTTCGCGTTCAGTCGTTGTCAATGGAAGAAACATCCCCGCAACTTCAGTCCGGTCCATTCAGTTCCTGTTGCTCTTCTGCGCCCGATTTTCCCAGAACCAGAAAACGATGCCCGCTCCGATCAAAACGACGGCCCCGAACACCGAGCCGGCGGAGCTGAACAGCCGGTTCGTCCAACCCGTGCCCGACGTCACCAGCATCAGCACTCCCGCTCCGGCCACGACCAGAATGCCGACGGGCGGTAGATTGCGCGCTTGTTGCGTTTGTTGCGCTTGCGGCCCTTGCGGCGACTGCGGCGGCACGGATGCCGCTTCGGGAGACGCTTGCTCCCAGTTGCCGTGCTGCTGCGGATAAGATCCTGGAGCCGGAGCCTGCGAAGGCCCCCAATCGGCACGGTAACCATAAGGAGGCGCTCCGGCCGCGGTGCGTTCGTTGACGGTATCCGTGCGTTGAATCGCATCGAACAGGCTGTAAAAGTAAATGATCGGGATCAGAAACGAGAGCAGGACGACCGGAAGCGTGTTGCTGCCTTCGGCGGCTTGTATAAGGGCCGTTATATCCAGGAAGAGCAGCATCATGAGCACGATGCCTTTAACCATCAGCCCCAAATACATATGCCCGATCCCGGGAACGAAGAAAGCCAGCAATCCCGCGACCCACTTTTTCTTCTTCCTCCGGGTTTCCGGAAGCCGTTCCGGGAATGGCCCCGGCGCTCCGTACCCCGGCGGCCAGTGTCGTTGCTGCGCCGCTCCGCCCGCATTAGCCGCATCAGGGCTGGGAGGGGGCGGAAATCCTCCTTCTTGATTCCAATTGTCCGATTCTTTCATGGCCTATCCCTCCGACAGTATCATTCCAGCGAGACGAAGGTATGTGCGTCTCTCGCAAGTCATCTTGCCGCGCGTCCGGCTTGTTGCCTCATTGTAGCATGCCCTCGCCGGGCCCAACAACGGTACTCGGACGGGGGCAAACCTAGGCTTAAGTCGGAGGTCGAACCGGCCCTTCAAAGCTTCTCCGGCGCGGGCCGGCGCACCAGTCGAACCATCGTAATCCCCGGAACCGGCTTGAACGTCTCCACGCGTTCGAAGCCGAATCTCTCGTAAAGCCGGAGAGCGGGCAAATTGCGGATCTCCGCAGTTACGCTCCAAATGGTCGACGAGAGCTCCGCGGCCAGCGCCGCCTCCAGCAGCTTCGCGCCGATCCCTTGGCGCATGAATTCGGGATGAACCATAACGCGGCAGATCGTAAAACGTCCCGGACCGTCGGTCTCGTACGATACGGCGCCGACCAGCTCGCCCTCCTCATTCCTGCCCCCGAGGAAAATTTCTCCCGAGTTCTGCAGCGTCTGAATCGTATCCCGCAGAGGCGGCAAGTCGGCCACGCCGATCAGCGCCGCCTCGACCCTGTAAGCGGGATGCTGCAGCGCCCATACTTCCTCGGACGTCTCCCGCAGCCGAATGTTCAACGATTGGATTTTCATAAACTGGCCAAGCCCCCTCGTCTTTCTCTCTCTAAAATGACACAACGGCAATCCCGCGGGTTGCGTGCGGGAGTTGCCGTTGATTCGCTATTTCGCTCAGCCCTTCAGACGGTCCATCAGCAGCTTGTTAACGAGACCCGGGTTGGCTTTGCCCTTCGTCTCCTTCATAATCTGGCCGACGAGGAAGCCGATCGCCTTGTCCTTGCCTCCGCGGAAATCTTCCACCGACTGAGGATTAGCCGCGATGACCGAGTCGACGATCGCCAGAATGGCGCCTTCGTCGCTGATTTGCACCAGGCCTTGCTCCTCGACGATCTTCTGCGGGGATTTTCCCGTCTCCAGCATGCCTTTGAACACCGTCTTGGCGATTTTCGTGCTGATCGTGCCCTTCTCGATCAGTTGAATCATCTCGCCCAGACCTTGTCCCGTAATCTGGACGGCGTCCAGCTCCAGGTTGTTCGCGTTCAAATAACCGAGCAAGTCGCCCATAATCCAGTTGGCCGACGCTTTGGCGTCGCTCGTATGTTCGAGGCTCTCCTCGAAGAAATCCGCCAGCTTCATCGATGCGGTCAGCACGCCCGCGTCGTAAGAAGACAAGCCGTACTTCTCGATATAGCGCGCTTGGCGCGCGTCCGGCAGCTCGGGAATCGAAGCGCGTACGCGCGTCTTCCACTCGTCGTCGATATGCAGGCGAACGAGGTCCGGGTCCGGGAAGTAACGATAGTCGTGCGCCTCTTCCTTGCCGCGCATGCTGAACGTTTTGCCTTGGTTTTCGTCCCAGCGGCGCGTCTCCTGCACGACTTCTCCGCCGCCGTCGAGAATGTCGGCCTGACGCAGCTCCTCGTATTCCAAGCCGCGCTGAACGCCGCGGAAAGAGTTCATATTTTTCAGCTCCGCGCGCGTACCGAACTTCTCCTGCCCGTACGGACGGATACTGATGTTGGCGTCGCAGCGCAGGCTGCCTTCCTCCATCTTGACGTCGGATACGTCGCAGTATTGCATAATCGCGCGCAGCTTCTCCAGATAAGCCTTCGCCTCTTCGGGCGAACGGATATCCGGCTCGGAGACGATTTCGACGAGCGGCGTACCGACGCGGTTCAAGTCGACAAGAGAACCGAGGCCGCCGTCGATGTGCGTCAGCTTGCCGGCATCTTCTTCGAGATGCAGGCGCGTAATGCCGATCCGCTTCGTCTTGCCGTTCACTTCGATGTCGATCCAGCCGTTCTGTCCGATCGGCTGATCGTATTGGGAGATTTGGTACGCTTTCGGCGAATCGGGGTAAAAATAATTCTTACGGTCGAACTTGCACCATTCCGCGATTTCGCAGTTGATCGCCATCGCCGCCTTCATCGCATACTCCACCGCTTGACGGTTGAGTACGGGAAGTACGCCGGGGTGACCCAGACATACCGGACATGTATGAGTATTCGGCGGCGCTCCGAAGGAAGTCGAGCAGCCGCAGAAAATTTTCGATTTCGTGTGCAGCTCGACGTGTACCTCGAGGCCGATGACCGTTTCGTATTTAGACATGGTTGGGACCCTCCTAAGACAGCGCCGGGCGCAGATCGCGGAAACCGGCTTGGCTTTCGAATGCGTGCGCGGCGCGCAGAACCGTCGACTCGTCGAACGGCTTGCCGATGATTTGCAATCCGACCGGCAGCCCTTCGGCCAATCCGCACGGAACGCTGATCGCCGGCACTCCCGCCAGGCTGACGGGAATCGTGCAAATATCGTTCAAATACATCGTGAGCGGGTCGTTCACCTGCTCGCCCAGCTTAAACGCCGTCGTTGGCGCTGTAGGCCCGATGATCAGATCGTACTGCTCGAACGCCTGGTCGAAATCCCGCTTGATCAGGGTGCGCACCTGCTGGGCTTTCTTGTAATAAGCGTCATAATAGCCCGAGCTCAGCGCATAGGTACCTAACATGATTCTTCTTTTCACTTCCGGACCGAAGCCTTCGCTGCGCGAGCGGCGATACAGATCGAGCAGATTGGCCGGATTGTCGGCGCGCACGCCGTAGCGTACGCCGTCGAAGCGAGCCAGGTTGGAAGAAGCCTCCGAGGAAGCCAGCAAGTAATAAGTCGCAACGGCGTATTCCGTATGCGGAAGCGAGATTTCCTCCCAAGTGGCGCCGAGCGATTCGAACACCTTCAGCGCTTCCAGTACGCGTTCCTTCACTTGAGGATCAACGCCTTGCCCGATATACTCCTTCGGCACGCCGATGCGCAGTCCCTTAACGTCGCCCGTAAGCGCGGACAGATAGTCCGGAACGTCGACGTTGGCCGAAGTCGAATCGCGATGGTCGTGGCCGGCGATCGCTTGGAGGACGTAGGCGGAGTCTTCCACGTTTTTCGTGATCGGTCCGATCTGGTCCAGCGAGGAGGCGAATGCCACGAGGCCGAACCGCGAGACGAGACCGTAAGTCGGCTTCAGTCCGACGACGCCGCAATAAGCCGCAGGCTGACGAATCGAACCTCCGGTATCGGAGCCGAGCGAGAAATACACTTGGCCGGCCGCGACCGAAGCCGCCGATCCGCCGCTGGAGCCGCCCGGAACGCGTTCCAGATTCCACGGGTTGCGAACGGCGCGGTAGGCGGAGTTCTCGTTGGAACCGCCCATGGCGAACTCGTCCATGTTCAGCTTGCCGATCGTCACGGATTGGGCCGAGCGCAGCTTCGAGACGACCGTCGCGTCGTAGATCGGATCGTGGTTGTCGAGGAACTTGCTGCCGCAAGTGGTGCGCAAGCTTTCCGTGACGATATTGTCCTTGACGCCGGCCGGAACTCCGAACAGCAGTCCGCGTTCCCCGCCTTCGGCCAGCCGTGCGTCCAGCGCCTGGGCTTCCTTACGGGCGCCTTCTTCGTTCAAGGTCAAGAACGCGCCGATCTCGCCGTCCGTCTCGGCGATCCGCTTAAAGGAATGCTCGACGAGCTCGGTTACGGATAATTGTTTATTTTGAAGACGATTATGTAATTCGGACAGTCTAAGGTCGAACACCGACATGCTTTTGCTCCTCCTAATCTTTATTCCAGAACCGCGGGAACCCTGAATTGGCCGTCCTCTTCTTCCGGAGCGTTGCGAAGAACTTTCTCTACCGGCCAGGAATCCCTAACTTCGTCGTCTCTCATCACATTGGCGAGAGGCAGGACGTGGCTTGTCGGCTCGATGCCGTCCGTATCCAGCTGATTCAGCTTCTCGGCATATTTAAGAATGGCGTTGAGTTGTCCGGCGAACTGCTCCTTCTCCGCTTCGGACAGGTCGAGACGGGCCAGGTTGGCGACATGCTCGACGTCTTTGATCGTAATGCTCATCTTGTCAAAACCCTCCTTATTTCCGCATTTCCGCTCATTCTTTTCATTATATCGGACAAACTAAGGGAACTCAATGAAAAGGGGGATTCGCCATGTCTCGCTATCACCGGGCTTTCTCCTCCGCCCCTCTCAGGGATGCCGGAACGGTAGAATTCGCCGCCGAAGCCCCGGATCTGCGCGACTCGCTGCATCGGGCAATCGCGGAGCTCGCAGCTCCGGAGAACGCTCAATCGTCTGCGTTGGAGATGAACTATGCGGATCAGAAGCAACTGCTGCGTCTGATAAGCAAGCTCCAGCGGCAGGTCCCGGCAGCGGATGCCGGCTCGGTTCGGTGCAGAATCCGGTTCGCTCCGGAGCATGTCGATCCTTCTTCGGCAGACGAGCCGGACGAGGACGCTTGGATACCGCTTGCGGAGCTGTTCGGAGAGATCGGCGGCGTCAGCGTTCCCGACTACATTTTGCATCGCCACTTCACCGTGTATCTCCAACCGATCGTCCGGCCCGACGGGGCGGTCGCGGGGTACGAGTTTCTGACGCGCCCGATGCCGGAGCAAGCGCCTTTCCGCCCCGCGGAGCTGTACGAGACCGCCAGGAAAATCGGCCAGCATTCGTTCCTCGACCGGGCGGCCAGGCAGATCGCCATCCGAATGGGCGCGGCGCACCTCCCGCCAGGGACGAAAAGATTCGTCAACTTCCTTCCTTCGTCCCTCTATCGGCCCGAAACCTGTCTAAGATGCACGTTCGACGCGATCAAAGAGACGGGCACCGATCCCGGCGACTGCGTCTTCGAAGTGATGGAAACGGAACCTCTGGACGATCCTCGGCTTCCGGCCGTATTCGACATCTATCGGCGCGAAGGAGTCCGGCTTGCCCTCGATGACGTGGGAACCGATTACGCCACGCTCGACGTCGTCGATCGGCTTAAGCCGGACTACGTGAAAATGGACCGCAAATGGGTGAGCCGCTGCGACGAAGATCCCGATAAGCAGCGCTATATCGACCGTCTGCTGGAACGGGCGGCGCGCTTCCACGGCGTCGTGCTCGCGGAAGGGATCGAGCGTCCGGAAGAGTGGGCCTATTTGAAGCAGGCGGGCGTGCCTTTGTTCCAAGGCTTCTTGTTCGGCCGGGCAACCCCGGTTCCCATGAAAGCTCCGGTTCCTTTCGGTTGAATCGGCTGCCCCGGCCGGGGCCATGACGGAGCGTTGCGCGCAACGCAAAAAAAGCATCGGACGCGAGCGGCCCGCAAGCCGTTACGTCCAATGCTTTTTGCGTTTTCCGATCAGATCCAGGCCTTCAGGTTCACTTGGCGTATGAACTCCTCGCGGCTGAGCACTTCCTTGCCAGAGTCGTCCGCCGGCTGTTCATCCGCTTGATCGCCGTTCATAATCCGCTTGAACAGTTCTTCGTTGCGGGTTACCAAGGCGAAGTCGATCAACGCTTCCTTCTCGATCCGATCGGCTTCCAGCTCAAGCAGCGTTCGCTCCAGCTCGATGTCCGAATCCGGCACGTAAAATTGTCTATTGGCTTTAGGCACGCGAATAATATAATCGAATGCGCTGTCGTTATTACGATCATAGGCGATAATGTAGCCGTATTCGCCCACAGGCAAATTCTGCTCAAACCGGTCATCCACGATGACGATTCTTTCCCCCAGTTGCAGCATGCCGATTCTCCTCCCCTACTCTCCCGGAATACTACTATCCTACTAGAAAAGCATAACCTTATGCAAACACTGTCATTCCGGAGAGGAGAAAATCTAAGGCCTTGCTGCGTTCGCCCCTTTAACCGCAACCGTCATTAGCGCCAAAACACCTATAGCCGTCACGAAAGCCGCAGTCGTCCACGATGAACTTTCACCCGCCGACAATCCCCTGATCGCAGCACTGTTCAATTCGGCCGGGAGCCAGGTCAGCCTGTTCTCGAACAATCCTCGAGCAAGCTGCAGAACGAGGGCCAGCCCGAAAGCGGAGAACGCAGCTCCGGCCGGAGAACGAATCCAGGCGCTGGCCGCGATCGTCATTGTCCCTACGAATACGAGCCAAGCATAATAGAGAAATCCCGAGACGGCGACCATTGCCGGGTCAGCGCTCCCGATCAGCAGATCGGTATAATACCAGGCGGCGCCGTAGCCCAGTGCGAAAGAAAAACCGACGGTCAAACACAATGCGGTCCATTTGGAGGCCACATAGGCCAATGGAGCGACCGGTTTCACCAGAATCCAAGCAGCCGTTCCGTTCCTCTTCTCACCGGATATCGTCCCCATGTACGCCAGGCAGATCGCGAGCATACCGATCATTCCGAATTGGCTTAATACTTGCCCAAGCACTTCTCCGGGCTTCGGAATCGGGATTTGAATCACAGCGCCTTCGGGCAGATTGCCCGCGGCGGCGATGATGTCCGGCATGAATTTGGCGCTGATCGGCTGAATAAGACCCATCAGGACGAAAACTGCCGGCAGCCAGATCAGTTTGCCTGTACGCAACGCCTCCCGCACCTCTTTGGCGAACAGCACCCCGTATTTCCTCATGATCGCACCGCCTCCATGAACCAATGCTCCAGCGATTTTCTCCCGATTTCGAACGCAGTCAGCTTTATCCCTTGATCCAAAGCGCTTCTTAGCACCTTATCGCGCAAAGCATCCATATGGTCAGTCTCGATTCGGCATTGGCATCCTTCTTCATCGACCCTCGCCGATTCGGGCAACTCTCGCAATCCGGCGATCCATCGGCTCGCGTTCTCGCTCTGTTCCGCGACGATTCTTAAGAACGGCTTCCCCGCAGCTTGACGAAGCTGCTCCATGCCTCCTTGCATGACGACTCGTCCTTTGTTCATCAAAATCAATTCGTCGCAGATCTGTTCGGCGTCATGGAGCACATGAGTCGACAGCACGACCGTCATTTTCTGTTTCCAGTCGGCCAGCATCTCCAGCACGTCCCGCCTTCCGATCGGGTCCAGAGCAGATACGGGCTCGTCCAGCAACAGTAAACGAGGGCTATGAATGACCGCCTGCGCAAGTCCCAATCTTTGCTTCATACCGCCGGAATACCCCGCGACGCGCCGGTGAGCCGCATCCTTTAACCCGGCGGCCTCCAGAAGCTCTTCGCTTCGGCGAGCCGCTTCGGCTGCGGACAAGCCGCAAAGCCGACCGGCCGTCAGCATCGTCTCGCGCCCTGTCATCCATCCGAAAAAGGCCGGGTGCTGCGGCAGAAATCCCATCCACCGTCTGCGATCGCCTGGCAGCTCTCCGCTTGCCTCAAGCTTGCCGGACGACGGCTCCAGCAGGCCCGCGAGAATGGAGAGAGTCGTCGTTTTACCGGCTCCGTTGGGCCCCAGCAACGCAATGCAGCGGTTCTCTCCGATCGCGAAGCTGGCCTCTCTAAGCGCTTCCGTTCGGCCGAAGCTTCGCGACAGATTTTCAGCGACCAGAATGTTGTTCATCACGTATCCTTCCTGCCGAAAGCGAAAAACAGAATCGGCCCCAAAATATGAATAAAAACGATAATCGCGGCCCACATCCACTTGTTCCCTCTCACCGCATGGGCGCGAAATAAGAACACGAGCGCAGTTGTCATGAGAATCACCTGAATGACAGCGACCGGTATTAAAATTTGCACAAGCTGGGCCTTATCCATCTCTCATCTCTCCTTCAGAGTGGTTTTCCGCCGATTTCGTCTGTCGTTTCCGTTTCCGCGCGTTCCAAGCTTGCAATAACGCATAGGTTACCAACGGCGAAGGAAAATTCGTCAATCCCCACAGCCCCCAAAACCAAGCTTTCCTCCCCCGCGACCTGGCATGCAGGAACAATCCCGTACTCTGCGCGAGCAGCAGCATTCCAAGTCCCAGCCACAGCAGCCACTCCATTTGCGCCAAATCATTCATAAGCGGCCGGCTCCTTGTTCCTTCTCTTCCTTATCTCGCTTAGGAGCACTAAAATGCCTATTCCGGCAGAGAGAGCCTGGAACGACCAGAAAATAACGAAAAATCCCGAAAAGCCCCTTCCTAGCAGCATCATTCCCGCAATGAACGGAAGAGCGACCGACCACAAAACGAGCAGATCCCGCCATAACTTCCTTCTGACGTTTTTTCGCTGCTCCCGCACGAGTACGTTCCAAACTTCAGGATGGGCGGGAGCAATCGGATAAGCCGCTTCAAGATCGTCCCACGCCTGTTTGAGCGCCTGCTCCAACTTCTCCTCGTTTTCCCTATCGGGTCGCGTCATCGTCTCCCCACTCCTCTCTGATTTTTCGAATGCTGTGATGAATCCTCGATTTAACCGTCCCGGCCGGAAGAGCCATCATCTCCCCGATTTCCTCATAAGTGAATCCATAGTAATGTTTGAGCACAATCGGCATTCTTTCTTCGCGTCCCATCTTCTCCAGACACGCCATCAGCTCCGTCCATTCGGCGCCCCGGGACGACGTTTCCCATTGAAAAGCGGACATACGGCCTTCTTCTTTCAAAATGGCGGTTTCCCGCTTCCTTCTGCGAACGACGTCCAGAAATAACCTCGTACCGATCGTAATGAGCCATGTGGAAAATTTGGAGCTGCCGTCGTACCGGTCGATTTTTTCAATCGCTCTGATCATCGTCTCCTGGGTCATATCTTCGGCGATCGAGCGATCCATCGTAATCTTCAGCAGATAGTGAAACACGAAAGCGTAATGCTCTCGCAGAAGGTTTGCCAGCTCCGCATCCTTTATCCGTCCCGCGCGGGAGTTTTTGCCCGATCGAACCATATCGCTTCGCTCCCGCCTCCTCAAGTTCCATCGTAGTAGAATTTCTCGTCTATCGCAGCTTATACGAACGAGGGGATAAGTTCGTTCACGTAAAATAAAAAAAACCGAAAACCTTCGCGGTTTCCGGCAGTTTCCCGATATCGATACAGGTTGAACCCATGAAGAAGGTGCCCATTACATTCCGAAAAGGTTATAACTCATACAGTTTTTCCGGTGATTTCGTAAGCGCCCGACAGCCGTTCTCCGTGACGAGATACGTATTCTCGACGCCGACGACGCCCTGTCCCGGAAACGTGAACTTGGGCTCCACGGCCAGCGTCATGCCCGGCTCGAGCGGATCGCGGAAGCCTCTGGCGAGCACAGGCCATTCGTCGATCTCCAGGCCGATGCCGTGACCGAGAAACTTCACCTGATCCTTGCCGAAGCCCATGAAATGCCCGGCCAATCCGGCTTTATCCGCCGTTTCCAGCGCTTGGACGTAAATCTGCTCGGGCGTCGTGCCGGGGCGAAGAAGCCGCTCCGCGTCGCGAATGATCTCTTCCGCTACCCGGTAGGCCGCTTCAAGCTCCGGACTCAGCGTCCCGATAACCGCCGTGCGCGTCTGATCGATCACATAGCCGTCGATGCAGCAGCCCAGGTCCAGCAAGATCGGTTCGTCGCGGCCGATCGGCCGAAGGCTGACGCTCTTCGGCGAAGCCGGCGACAATCCGCGCCCACCGGCCGGACCGTCGAAATAGGACGGCTCGGCCGCGGCTTCTCCGGCGGAGACAATGCCGGTCATAATCTCCTGGTTGTAGCCGCGCATGCGCAGCAAGCCGATATGCCCTCTTCTGCGAATACCGTGCTCGATGACCGCCATCAGCTCCAGCTCGGTCATTCCCGGCTTCAGCTCCGCCAGGCCTTCGTCCAGGGCGGCGGCGACGACTTCGGCGGCATTGGAGATGCGGCCGATCTCGTAGTCGGACTTTACGCTGCGGACGGATCTGAGCATCGCCGACGAATCGACGATGCGGGCGACGGGAATAACCTCCCCGAGCTTCAAGTAAAGCTGCGCGGGCATCACGTCGAGATCCGAGCCGATAAGAGGAGGCTGTCCTTCTTCGGTTCCCGCAAAGCTCTGCGGATAGTCCGCCCGCAGCTGTTCGCCGAACCCGCGAAACGACAGCAGCTCCGTCGTTCTGATCCGCGACTCCTCCAATGCCCTTACCAGGCTTCTTCTTACGTAATAGGTCGGCTCTCCGGCAGCCGGGACGAAAACGTACCCGGCCTGCATCGAACCCGTAAAATAATAAATGCCGACATTTTGCGTGATCAGGCAGCCGGCCATACCGGCGGCCGAGAGCTTAACCTGCAATCTATGGACGCGACCGGACCATTCTCCGTTCGGCGGAACCGTGCTCATCGTGCGCATCTCCTTGTAATCGAAGTCATCTTCCACTCCCTCCATTAGAGCAAAGATGGGATCGACCGTCAATCGAGACGCGATCGTTCGCCTAACAGATGCGGCACGCTCCCGGCGAGCACTGCTTCGCTAAACGCCCCTCGCTAAAACACCAGCTCAGCCGCTCCCTTCAGCTCCCATTCGACCGGAGCCAGCACACCGAACAATCGCGGATATTTGACATGCGCGATCAGCACGACTCCCGGGCGATCCAACGTCACCTCGTAATCGTACTGCGGATTGCGATAAGTATAAGGAAAGCTCGAGTCTTCATTAATAATATCGAACGCAATCACCTGGACCGGATCGCGAAGGAAGCTCCCGGGCAGCGGTTCGAGGCCTGCATCCAACGACAAGTTGTAGCTCAAATACGACAGAGCCGTCTGCCCGGCGACATCGGGATCGATCGATATGATCCCCATTTCCAGCTTCTCCCGATCGACCTGCTGGGCCGCGGCGTGCGCCGCGCGGTCGATCGCGCGCTTCGCTTCGTGAACGACCCGCATAGCCGCCTCCTCGTCGATCTGCAACGCATGGAGCATCCACCAAAAAATGATCATCAGCACGCTGAATATTAGCTTGGCCATCCCCAGGTTCACTCCTTCCGCAGCCGCTCCGCCCGCCGGTCAATCGGGAACGTATTCGCTCATTTTCATTCCCCTGCCGGATATGCGGGCGTATTCCGATGGCGGGGAAAGACCGATCAACCGGTCGATATCGAGCAGGTTTTCGTACGGATACGCGATGCGCAGGCGCAGACCGGTGCCTCTGGGCAGCGGGTTCGCCGAGTTGCCTCCGTCCGCCCCCGAGGCGGTATGGATCTCATACTCCAGCAGCGCCGGGGCAAAGCCGTATTGCGCCAGCCGGGCGCGAGACTCCTCGACCATCCAGCCGTCGATATAGCCGTATCTGCCGCTCGCCCCGATCTCCAGCATGTAATCGACTTCCTGCTGCAGCAGCGCCTGACGGATGACGAGCACATGCTTATAAATAGGAGAGAACATCAGCCAGCAAAACAAAGCGGCGAACAGCACGAATACGAGCAGCTGTTTCATGGGCTGATGCGGGACAGCCGATCCGCCATCCGGCTGCCGGAATCGGTTATTTTCGCGTTCGCTCCGTTTTCTCCTTGCGCGAACGACGTGTACAGCAGCACGACCGTAACAATCAACAGCATCGTCATGAGCAACTGTCTCATCTCGAAGCTCCTTTCCGAATGTCGACTACCGGGTTTCTATTCAGCCAGCCATGGGTTAAGGCTGCATATTGCCGAGTGTCGTATTGGCCGTGTCTCCGTGCGTCTCGATCCGGGCTTTCGTCCCTGTATTGTCTTGAGCGATAATCGAATTGAACATAAGCGCGACAACGATCAGCATCATAACCGTAATCAGGATATTTCTCATGACGGTACCTCCCTTCTATGGATTCAGAGCATCGAACAGCTTCGCCGCCTCCTGCACCCACGGGTACAGAAACACTTGGAACGTGTACAAGATGGGAACTCCCGCGAGCACGAACAACAAGTAGGAAGTCGTCTCTTTGCGGCTCTGCCTGGACAGCTCGATCTGCGCTTTATAATCTCGTACGATTTCTCTCATTAAAGCGTAGATTTCTTCGCTTTCGTTCAGCCGAAGCGATCGGATGGTCTCCGCGAAACCATAGGCTTCGTCCGTGCCGAGGCGTTCCTTGAACCGCTTAAGGGCAGCGTCCGCGTCATGATACCATTCGTTCAGCAGCAGCCCCATCTCGTTGCGGATGTGGCGGGTCAGGGACAAGCATTTCATCAGCTTGCCGTGGAGGTGCATTCTGGAGCCCGTGTAATACAGCAGTTGGCTGATGACGGCCACGATCTCCCGGCGAATCCGGTCCGTCCGGTGACGGCGGATCGAGTGCAGCGCCGAACGATCGAGCGATAATAGAACCGTCGCGACCGCAAGTACGAAGATCGCGTTCCAAGCCGTTAGCGAGGACATCGCCTTGCTCGCCTGCAGCGCGTACAGCGCCAGCCCTGCAGCGGGGAACGCGGTCATCAGACAGCGACGCAGCGCCAGATAAGATTCCGGTGAATACCGGATGCCGCAGCCCAGGAGCAGCACTCTCCTCTCTTGCAGGGCGACGCTTTCCCGGTCCGTCCGCCAAACTTTGTACCACCAACGGGGAGCGCGGCGCTTGCGCCAACCTTTCAGATGAATGCGCCAACGATTCCGCGGCGCGAAAATAACCCTGGCCGCCGCATAGATGCCGCCGAACGCAAGCGAAAATTGCAGCAGCCAGCTTAATCCGAACGTCAGCGACATGATGAACTCCGACATCCCGCCTCCCCCTTTTCTCACCGTGCATGAACTGCCTTTTATAGCTTCCTTCTGGACAGGTAAAGCCCCATCATGAACGAACCGAACAGCAGCAGCACCGCGTTAAGCAGCATTTCCCTCCCTCCGGCGTCGACGATGTAGTATTCGTAGCTCCCCGTCGGATTGAGCTTGAAGTTCACGCCCATGAAAATGCCGAGA
This sequence comes from Cohnella sp. SGD-V74, assembly GCF_003001675.1. Taxonomy (GTDB): domain Bacteria; phylum Bacillota; class Bacilli; order Paenibacillales; family Paenibacillaceae; genus Cohnella. The sequence goes on from NZ_PVYW01000037.1 coordinate 17,810, forward strand.
AACAGCACCGGCGTATAATTCGCCAGGCGGATTTCGAGCATCCGATGTCTCTCCACCTGGTTGGCGAGCTGGGCTTTGCGCATATCGGAGATCAGCTCCTGGAGATTGTCCGAGACGTTATTGCCTTCCTCCAAGGCGATCTTCAGAATGTTGCCGAAGTATTCCGCCCACATGTTGCCGAACGACAGCGAGAATCGGCGCAAGCTGCCTTCGTCGTCTCCTTTGACCGAGAGGTTGCGGTAGAGCTGGTCGAACACCGCCTGTACCTCCCCCGGCAGCCGCCGCTCCTCCACCGTCTTCTGCAGAGCGATCCGGATATGACGGCACCCGGTAACGAGATAGCTCTGATAGAACAGCTCGACCGCGGGGAGAAATTCCAGGCGCGTCGACATCTGACGGTTCATCAGCGACATTCTTAAGGCGAGATAGGGCGTGCAGCTCAGCATGAGCAGCAACGTCAGCACAGAGCGAGCGGACTGGAATACGACGGCCCCGACAACGATTCCGAGCAGCCCCATGCCCAGAGAGCAGACGACGAACCCTGCCGGCTTCATTCGCCAGCCCAGCGCCAGCAGCAAGTCGGACACGTGGCGATGCGGCCTGCTCCATCGATTCCATCGCGGCGGCAGCAGCTCTTCGCTTCCTCGGCCTCCTCCGCCGCGGCTTCCCCGCAATCGCCGCTTGCGCGACTGGCCGCTCCACCAAGCCGACAAGCCGAAATATACGCTGGTCGCCAAGAGCAGGAACAGCATAGCGGCAAGACCAAGGACGGCTAGCTTTAACAAGATATCTCCCCCCTCGGCCCGCCTTCCGCGATCAGCCGATAGCCTTCCGGATCGGCTCGCTGAATTTTGCGAAGCGCCTTCGGAGAGAAGCCGCCGGGGAAGACCCAACGATCCTCGCTTTCCTCATAGCGAACGAGATCGCGGACATGCACTTCTCCGTCCCGCCATTCGAACTCGCCGACCCTGGCCAGCCTGCGCACGCCGCCGATCATTCTCATCTCGAATCCGATATGCGTGACGTGTTCGGCGATTCTTCGGGTCATCGTCATCGGATTCATTCCCCGGCCATCCAACATGCACATATCGGTGATCGTATCTGGCACGTCCTCCAGACCGCTGGCATGAACGGACGTAATGCTCCCCTCGTGCCCCCGCGTGCAGGCGCGAACGTAAATGTTCGCGTCCTCGTCGCGAATCTCCGCGTGGCAGATCCGCTGCGGAGACTGTCTGAGCGCCAGCTTGAACGCCTGACGAGGACCGTGCAGCGGATCGTCCTCCTCGGCCTCGTATTCCACGACGTTTTTCTCCGGGAAGTCCCGTCCCAGCATCAGCTCGTACCTTCCTTCGATCGTCACGATCCGCTCCTCATCCGGCATGGCCGAGATCAGAGCCTTGATCAGGTGGGTCTTGCCCGTATTCGTCGCCCCGATCACGACCATATTGAAGCGGCTCCGCACGATTACGAGCAGCAATGACTTGACCCGTTCGTCCATCGTGCGGTATTCAGGCCGGCAGAGCGTGTCTAGACTGAACTTCTTCACCGTATAGAGCCGAATCGTCAGCGTCGGCTGCGCGGTAAAGCCGAAGCCCGTCAGCGTGACGCGGGAGCCGTCTAGCAGCAGCACTTCCGCCCAGCGCTTGCGGGGATTGATCCTGTCATTGTTGAACAGCACCAGATTCTGCTGAATTCTCTCTACCTCGCTCACCTCCCGAAACCGGTAAGGAGAAGCCGCTGCCCGGCCGTCCCGCACCTCGAAAATGCGCGTGCCGACCACCTGCACCTCCTCCAGCCCCTCGCGATCGCGAAGCACCAGCTCCAGGACGTTCATCCCGATGACTTCGGCGAACAGCGCCTCGGCCAGCGTCGGATAAGGCAGGCTGCCGAACTGGACGTGCTGCAGCCGCTTGCGGATAATCCAGTCGGAGATGATCGCCAGCATTTCCGCCCGCTCCTGCGGAAAGCCGATAATTGCCCGGTTCAGCTTCTCCGCGTATTGCCTGCGCTCTTCCTCGCTCCAGCCTCTGGGCGTCGACAGCATCTGCCGCACTTCCTCCGTGTATGCCCTTAGCCGATTCAAGCCTGCGGAGGAATCCCTGTCGTCGAGCGAAACGGCCGCAGGGACCGTAGTGGAGGTCTGCAATTGGGCAGCGTAAGCGGCGGGCGAGAAGCGGCTGCTTCCCGTCCGAAGCTCCACGCTCACGTTCTTCTCCTTCTGTGCATGAGCAATCTGCGCATCCACGGCCTATTCGTCTTCTGCAGCCGGTCCGACCAGTTCAGCCGGCCGATCAGCGGCTCGGCGACCGCGTCGAAAGCGGCGGCGTGCTTCTCTTCCGACGCCAGCCATTCGTCCAGCCTGCCGCTGTCCAATTGCAAATGCACGCTCTCCAGCAGCTTCAGTTCGGTAAACTCCGTGCATCCGGTTTCTTTGCGAATTTCCTTCATTCCGAATCCTCCCCCTGTCGATCGATGATTGCCCTGGAGCAGCACCAGTTGAAATTGCTCCGGGCTCATTCCGAATTGCGGACCGACTTGACCGGTCCAGCGATGGACGTCCTCCTGAAAATGGCTGAGGCTGCCCGTCGTGACAAGAAAACGCTCGTCCGCTTCGCGCATGGCGCAGATCGTCGCCGCGTTGTCCCAATAAGCGCTGACGTCGGCGATCGTCAGATCGAACGCCTCGCGGGACGCCGCCAGCAGCTGCTTCATGTCTTCCGGCTCGTAATACTCCGCCTGCTCCCGCGACAGGTTGCCGAACAGGACGTGCAGTCCGCCCGGCTTGGACGGTCGGAAGGCGTAACGACTCAGCTTGTCGCCGGTCAGCGTCCCCGCCCTGAGCTCCGGCCGCACTCCATCCAGCGTGACGTCCGGCTTGTCGACGCCCAGATACAAGTGCGTCTTGGCGCTCTTCAGGTTCAGGCAGAGGAAGCCGACCTTGCGGCCGGTCAGCGCCGCGATGCGATACGCGGTTCCGAACGCCGTCAGCGACGTGCCGATATTCGGAGTCGAGCCCGCGAATGCCGCCAATCTGCCGCTCATGGGCGATCCTCCTCCCGAATCGACGACGCCTGGAACGCGATGACCAGCTTGACCGTTCCGTCCTTGCAGGCGGCGTCGAGCGCCAACCACTGCGCCTCCGTCAAATTCAAATTGATCGCGTCAATCGTCCCGTTGGCGTCGCGCCGGGAAGCGTACATGCCCTCCTTGTCCCCGCTGGCCATCGACATCAGATTCGAGTTTTTCGGATTGTCGATTTCCAGATTCGCGGCGGTCTTCACCCCCGCGACCGATACGGCCTCGGAAAACAGCCTGCGCGGTTCCGCCTCCGAGCCCGACAAGTACACGACGGCCTCGTCGCCCGCCCGTATGCCGCTGGAGATCGACTTGACGTACTCCCGCGGAATCTGGAACGTCGACTGCCCGGCCTTGGGCAGCAGCCGATACTTGTCGACTTTCCAGCGCAGCAGCGGCTCTCGGCCGCCGAGCGGCATCGACGTCTCCAGCCCCAGCGCTTCCGACACGTCGGTCATCATCTCCGGCGACAGCGCGGATCGCGGCATCGCCATCGTCGTCAGATGCGCTTCTTCCAGGCGAACGCCCGTCGCAATAAATTGTTTCGGAACGACGACTTCCGTCATCTCCTGAAGCTCGATCTGCCTGAGCTGCAGCAAGTACACGCCGTAGACGAGCACTCCCGACAGCACCGCCGCAGTCAGGCTGATCGCGGCTTGTTTTCTCCTGTTCATGCCAACACCCTCTCTTCGGAAAATAAAAAAGAACGCAAGGATAGAGGGTTACCTCCATCGCATGCGTTCTTCGCAGCGTAAGTTCACGTTCTATATAGACTTGCTGGACTTGACTAGGCTCAATATAACAAATCCCAAGCCCTCTTGTAAAGACCTTTTATAACAATTTCTAACAAACTTCCCATCTAGGGCATATATGCATGCACGGCCTAGCGCACGTACGGGTTCTCTCGCCGCTCTTCCCCGATCGTCGTCTCCGGTCCGTGACCCGGCAGAACGAGCGTATCGTCGGGCAGCACGTACAGCTTCTCCCTGATCGAACGGGATAGCTGCTCCTGGCTGCCGCCGGGCAAATCCGTCCGCCCGACGGACCGCCGGAACAGCGCGTCGCCCGCGAACAGCAGATCGCCGACGAGGAAGCCGACGCTTCCCGGCGAATGCCCCGGCGTATGCTTCACGCGGAACGTCTCGCCGATCAGCTCCAGCTCTTGGCCGTCGGCCAACTCATGCTCGGCCGGCTCCGTCGTGATCGGCGGAGTGACGTCGGCCCAGCGCGCCGAGCCGTTTTTCCCCGCGTCCGTCAGCCAATCCCGCTCGGCGGGATGCAGGTAGACCGGACAGCCGTATTTCTTGCGCAGATGGTCCACTCCGCCAATATGGTCGAAATGGGCGTGCGTCAGCAGAATCGCCTCGACCTTCAGGCCGTCCAGCTTGCGCATCAGCGCGCCGTCCGCCGTTCCGGGGTCGATGACCACCGCGCGGGTTCTGTCTTCGTTAACGACAACGTAAGCGTTCGTCTGCAGCGCTCCAAGCGCGAATCTTTGAAAAGTCAGCATCGTGCGTCGACCCTCACACTCCGGACAGAATGTCGCGGATTTCCTCCAGAATGACTTTCTGATACGCAGTGTCTTCCCCGTAGCGGCGGCCGATTTCCTTTCTCGCCTCGGTGAGTTTCTCCTGGTAGTCCGGCGCTTCGCGATCGGGGTTTTCCGTCTTGAACGCGGTCATGACCTCTTGCACGTATTTCGGACGGGCGCCCCACTTGCCGAGCAGGTGACCGCCGGTATCGATAAACAGAACGACCGGAATGGCGCGTCCGCCCATCGTCAGATGCTGATCCATCAAATCGAGGTTTTCCTCCATGATCAGCACTTCCGTCGGGATGCCCGCTTTCTCCATCGCCTTGAACACGACCGGCACGTTGCGCACGACGTCGCCGCACCAATCGGCGGCCAAAATCATGCAGCGCAGGTCATCCCGGTTGTTCAGCGAATCGTAAAACTCCTCGAGCTCCTCCGTATGCCATTCGAACCGGTTCAGCCAAGATTCGAACGTTTCCCGGTTTTTCGTCATCCCCTCGATAAACTGGTTGGGCGACAATCCTTTATGTAATTTGCTGGCGATCAGTTGGCTCATTCGTCCAAGCTCCTCTCTCGTTCCGTGTTGTCTTTATTTTAGATGCTTTTGCCTCTCTTGCGCAAATATTGGACGAGGAAAAAAACGACCAGCAGCGCTATGGCGATCAGGATGATCGGCTGTATGTACGGAGCCGCCTTCTCGTCGATCTTCTCCCAGTTCTCGCCGAGAGAGGACCCCAGCCACACGAACAGAATCGACCACGGAATAGAGGCGAGCAGCGTGAGCCACGTGAACTTCCACAGGTTCATGCGCGCCATTCCCGCGGGAATCGACACGACCTGGCGCATAACCGGCACGAAACGGCCCGTGAACACGATCATCGGCCCGTATTTCTCGAACCATTTTTCCGCAAGATCGATATGCTTGGCCTTCAAATGCAAGTACTTGCCGAACTTGTCTACAAACGGCCTTCCCCCGTAGCGGCCGATCGCATAGAGCAGCCACTGCTGCAAAATGGCGCCGATCGTTCCGCAAATAACGGCAACCGGGAAAGAAATAATGTCCTGATAGACGAGATATCCCGCATACCCCAATACGATTTCGCTCGGAATGACTTCGATCGCCAATCCGATAATAATGCCCCAGTACCCTAAGCTTTCGACCCAGGCCAACAATTGCGACAACCATTCGTGCAGCGTATCCATCATCGTTTACAACCTGCCTTTTTCCCCATTGATAGAGACCTTCTGCCCCTCCGTCAGCCGTCTTCATTCTAGCACAGGCTCGCGGCTTCCTTCCAGTTATACGGCGCTCGCGCAAAATCGTTGCAGGCTTGTCATGAGCGGACGGGCCTACGCATAGAATTCGATTAGGTGGACAAAGTTGAAGAGGAGAGAGCGGAATGAATAAAATCGTCATTCTTAACCGTAAGAAAATCCAGTTGTACGCGGTCATCGCGGCCGTCGTGATCCTGGCCGGCGCCTATATCGGCTGGCAGCAATCGAAACCCGCCTTGGCTCCTGCGGGCGGCGAAGCGACCAAGCAAGTGCTGCATCTGACGACAGGCGAATTCACGGCTCAAGGGGACAACGGCAAGAAGCTGGAAACGTACCTGTTCTACCCGGGCACGGTCGTCGCCAAAAAAGGCGTCCCCGTCGAGCTTCGGATTACCGGCATCAACGGCCAGTCCCACCCGTTCGTCATCGAAGGACTCGATATCAAGGGCAATATCAGCAAGGGCAAAACGACCGTCGTCAACTTCACCCCGAAGGAAGCCGGCATCTACTCCATCGTCTGCCAGACGCACGCCGACCCGAAAACCGGCGGCCCTATGGTCGGCTATCTCGTTATTCAGTAACTCGCGGTGACCGCCCCTTTCTTCCCCGCATAGGGTATGGAAGAGAGGCAGGTGGACCCGATGAAAATGTTCCAGGAAAAGCACTCCTCCCCGCTGCCTACGCCGCGCGGCATTCGCCGGGCATGCTCGAACGAGCTGTACCGGACCGTCAAAAGGCTGAAGCAGCACGTCCCCGCCCCGCTCGTCCGGGAAGCCGAGGAGCTGTACTTCAAGCGGGTGATCGGCAATCTGATGTGGATCTCCGAAAACAAGAGCAATCGCAAAAAGCTGGCCGATTGGTGGGAAGAAGAAGTCAGCGGCGACATCGCCCAGCTGTGGAACGTCGATCGGACGAAGCTGACGAAAGCTTTCCGGGAAGCGTTCGGGGGATAAAGAAGAGGGTTGGGCGCCGCCGATTGCGGCTGTGCCCAACCCTTCTTCATTTCCTCGGTCCGGCCGTCCAAGCCGATCAGTTGATAATCGCGAACGTCTGCACGCCCGCCGGAATGGTGCGGGTACGGAACAGAACGCCGTTGTTGTTATAGACGCGCAGCGTGTAGGCGACATTGGTCAACGTGCGGATGTTATTGAAACGCACGACGCCGTAACGGTCGAAATCGGCCGTGTCCACCAGTTGGCTGCCGCGATATATCCGGGCGAAAAAACCTGTCGTGTCGAACGGAACGCCGGTGCTCTGCACCCATACGACCGTAAGCCGGCTAAACGTCTGGCCGCTGTTGCCGGTGCGCGCAATTTGAGCGGGAACCGTATTCGTCTTCAACACTTTGGATCGCTTGGAATCCCTTTTCGGGGGCTTCGGATAGCGAATGGCCATTAAGGATATCCCCCCTTCTTGCCGTTTACCTCCAATCTATGCCGGAGTCGCAAACGGCTAAACGGACACCCTCCCATCGCCTCGTCCATATTCGCAGATTTCCTCGAATATCCCGTATCCCGCTTTCGCTTAACGTTTCTTGCTCAGACTGCGGCGCGCATTCGCGTTCTTCTGCACCTGCTGGCGCAAAATAAGCGCGCGCAGAGGACGCAGCATCTCCGGTTCGAGAACGTGCATCTTGGCCCCGCAATGCATCCCGTTCTCCTGTCGCTCGCGGCGGACGATCTCCAGCTCGCAGTCGAACGAGATTCCGATCTCGACCGTCGCCCTGAGCCTCGACTTCGTCGCGAAATGCGGCGCGTCCATGCCCGAGAAGCTGATTCCGGATATGCTGATATCATGAATCGTGAGGCCGTCGGAATCGTCGATCTCCCGCTCCTCGCCGGAACTGCCCAGCACTCGGACGATCTGGGCCTTCCCTTCGATCTCGACCCGCGGATGTTCCCTTCTTTCTTTGAACCGCTTTTGCAGCTCGGGAGGCTGTAAGAGCGCGATCGCTCCTTCGTACTTGGCGAATACGATCGAGGACATCGATTGAATTCCCGCGGGCGAATACACGGTCATCTTTACCGTTTCCCCGAGCTCGAACTGTTCGAATTCCGGAAGCTCAACCTCGAACAATTCACCCTCCACATGGGTCATGACGCCCGTCGTCACGAAATTTTTCCCTTCCACGACGGTCCGGCAGTGCAACAGCACGTTTAAGGGAAGCAAATCTTTGTCCAGATCGGATAATGCGGCTCTGTTGTCTCCGGTATGCGCCATCTCCGCCCAACCACCTTCCTGACTGCTTGACTTCTATACGAAAAAAAACAGGCAACCCCTCTATGGGAGCAGCCCGTTTCGCCTGAATCATCCATGTAGGGACTATCGGCAGCCAGGCTGTCATCGTCCTCGGGACATTAGACCCTGTAGCTTTGCGTCCTTGCTTTTCAGCAAGTTTGCCTTTATCCAAATCCGTCTTCTAATGGAATGATTGTACCATATTCGGCAACTTTTCGTCATATGTTTTTTTGCCGATCCGCCGGAGCGCCAGCCCGTCAGCGAGCCATGACGACGCGGTTTCTTCCCTCGTTCTTGGCTTTGTACAGAGCGGAGTCCGCGCTGGAGAACACCTCTCGCAAATATTCCTTCGGATCGTTGAACTTCAAGTTCTCGCTGGACTCGGACAGCACGCCCATGCTGATCGTGACCCCGACCTTGTCCGCCCCGGCCTCCACCTGGTTCTCCCCGACGGCGAGCATGATTCTCTCCGCCAGCAGCTCCGCTTGCTCCCGGTTCGTATGCGGCAGGTACACGGTGAACTCTTCTCCCCCGTACCTCGCCAGAATATCCGTTCTCCGCAGCATGGAACGAACGATCTCGGCCGTGCTGCGCAGCACCTCGTCGCCGGCAAGATGGCCGTATTTGTCGTTGATTTGCTTGAAATGGTCGATATCGAACAGGAAGATGGCGAACGGAATTTGATACCTCATGTTCAGCAGCACTTCATGCTCCAACTGCTGCATCAGATATCTCCGGTTAAAGCAGCCGGTCAGCCCGTCGGTAACGGCCATCTGCTCCAGCTTCTGATTGACGCGGAACAGCTCTTCCTGGATCGTGATCAGTTCCAGATTGCGCTCGTGCAGCGCCTCGTTCTTGCGATTCATCTCCACGACCAGCTTGCGCAGCTCCGAGACGTCGTGGAAAGTAATGATTCTTCCCAGCAGTGTTTTGCGGCTGTCTAGGACGGGAGAGATCTGGATCGATACGTGTCTTCCCGACGAATCCTGAAGCGAGAACTCCATCTGCAGCTTCTCGTGGGGATGATGATTGTAACGGTACAGAAATTCGTAGACTTCCCCCTGCACCTGCAGAGGAGCCAGAAACTTCTCCATCTCGAACGTCTCGCCTTTCATCACCTGCACGAGAGGGGACGCCCCCCGATTCACTTCCAGCACCTTGCCGTTCTCGTCCACGACGATGACTCCGGTCGTCATATGCTCGAAAATATCCCGCTGCGCCATGCTCAAAATATCGAACATGCCGAATCGATAGATTGCGATAACGAAGCACAGATCGGAGAGCAGAATGCCCAGCGCGAGCAAGCCCGGCACGACCGGCAGCCACTCTACGAGAAGCACGTTGACGAACACGTCCAAGAGGCCGAGTCCCGTCAGCACGAACATCCCGATTAAAGCGGTTGCAAGCTGCTTGCGTTGGTTTACGGACGTTACCGACTTCAAAGCGTGGAACATATTCAACAGAGCGACGAAGAAGTAGGCGAATTGGACGAGCACGAGCAGCCAAAACAGAGGACCGTAGTCCCGGTCCGTGTAGCTGTCGACCACCGGGGCCATGAACAGCCTGTTCGGGTTCCACATGGCCGCCGCGATGCACAGCGCCGCGGGAGTAATGTACAGCAGAATGCGTCCGCCCTTCAGCTGGGCCGACTTGCTCGTGAGGAAGAAGACGAAGAATAGCCAGCCGGGACCAAGCATCCCCATGGCTACGAAGGATAAGTTGATAAAAAACAGCTGAACGCCCGGGAAATCCGTCAGCTTAACCGCGAACTGCCCAAGCGGCCACAGCATCATGACAAAATGAAAAGCCAAATACACTTTATGCGTCGTCGTAATTCTATTAACGGCAATCACGCCGACGAATAATAGAAAGAGCATCAGAAAAAGGATAAAATCAATCCATTGGACTCCCAAGGCATTCACCTTTTCATAAAGGGGCTTGAATAAAAAAATGCGGCAGGCATGTTTGATTTTACCATATCGCCGCTTTTTCCGACAACCGGATATCCACCGAAAGCCTTCATTTTATATATTTTTTATTTATTTTCAAGGACTTTTTTACTTATTTTTATGAGACTTTAGTCGTATTACTTAAATTTTCCTGTCCATAAACGGAGAAACGGACAAAAAGTCCCGAAAACGCTCGTATTCGGAGCGGAGATTTTCGACGTCTTGCTTACCTCTGGCTTTGACCGCGCGGATCAGCAAATTTTTCGGCGTGTGCTCCAGATCGATGAACTCGAGCAGCTGCGTGCGGTAGCCGGCAAGCTCCAGCAAATTCGCCCGGATCGCGTCCGTCGCCAGCGCCGCGAACCGCTCCTTCAGAATGCCGTGCTTCAGCAAAGGCTGCAGCACCGGCTGGGAAATTTGGCGGAACAGCTCGTGCTGGCAGCAGGGAACGGACAGAATAACGCTGGCCCCCCACCCGATCGCCTTCAGCAGCGCGGCGTCCGTAGCCGTGTCGCAGGCATGCAGGGTGACGACCATATCGACGGACTCCCGCTCCTCAAAATCCGAGATATCCCCCACGGCGAACGTCAGATCGCTCCAGCCGAGCTCGGAAGCGAGCTTGGCGCAATCCGCGATAACGTCCTTCTTCAGGTCCAGCCCGAAGATGCGGACGGACATCCCCAGCTTGATCGCCAAATAGTGATAGAGCGCGAAGGTCAAATACGACTTCCCGCAGCCGAAGTCCACGATGTGCAGCGGCTTGTCCTTGGGCAGCTCGGGCGCCGCGTCGGCCACCATCTCGAGAAAACGGTTGATCTGCCGGAATTTATCGTACTTCGCTTTGACGATTCTGCCTTCAGCCGTCATCACGCCCAGAGCGATCAGGAACGGAACCGGCTCTCCCTCCGGAAGAACATACCGCTTGTCCCGATTGTGCGGCTGGGGAACTGCTTTCGCTTTCGCGCCTTTTCCCCCTTCGTCCGGAGACTTCGCCTTGAAGATCAGCGTCAGCTCGCCCTTCTTGTTGGCGAGCGCCTGAATGTCGGCTTCCGTAGTTTGGATCAGCGCCTGCTTGTAGCCGTTCATCTCGGCCGCCAGCTTGTCCGCCAACTCGTCCGCGCTCACGTTTTCATGGAACGCCTTGTTGTCCGCAAGCCGTTCGAACTGATAGCGCAGTCCGTTTTTGAGTTGAACGGGCCTTACGGTCGCTTTGCGGGCGATCGTCCCGTCCTTGCGCTTGGGGGAACTGAATACCGCCTGCACCAGACGTTCCCCTTCCGCGACCTTCTCCAGCAGCGCCAGCCACTCCTCTTGCCCGACTTTCCCGCTCACGACACATTCTCCTTCATCAACGCCGCCCACTGCCGGCGTCCTTCTTCCAACTCTTCCCGCGCCAAGCCTCCGGCTTCAAGAACGTCGTCCGCGCAAGCCGCCAGCCGCTCGTAGAAACCGTCGCCTTCCGCCTTCGTCACGGCTTGTTCGTCCGCAAGCTCGTAGAGCTCGTTTTCCGCCTCCGCCAGTCTGCCCTCCGCTTCATGCCATCGCCACATCGCTCTTCTCGTTTCCGCATCGAGCTCATAGGGCTCCAACGCCTTCAGCAGCTCCGACACTCTGGCGCGAACGTCCCAACCGTCGATCTCCATGCCGTGGCGCAGCATGAACAGGCTTAACCGGAGAGCCTTCGCGTATCTCGGCACGCTCTCCCCCGTCTCCCCCAGATCGTGCAGCAAATCCGCCTCCTGCTGCAAGAACGCCGCAACGACGGCGACCGATTCCGCATTCGGGCTTCCCGTCACCGAGAGCATCGACAGCAGATCGTCGTCGCTCAGCCCCATCGCCAGCCGCGAACGCAATCTTAACTCCCGGCCGAGAAACTCGTCGATCAGATCGAGCGCCTCCCGCTGCTTTTGCTGCTGCCTCAGTCCCGCCGCTTTGCCCAGCATAAGGCCGGCTTGCGTTAACAGACGAATCAAATAATCCCTCTCAAACACCGTCAATCCCCCGATTCCGCTTCAAAAACTCCCCGATGCGCGCGGCCGTCGCCCGCGGATCTTCCATCATCCCCATATGGCCGACGCCTTCCAGCGTAATCGCCGTCACGTTGTCCCCGGATACCGGGAATCTTTTCTCGGGCGGCACGACCTCGTCCGACTCCCCCGCAAGCAGCAGAATCGGCAGACTCAGCCGTTCCAGAACGGACACGCGATCGGGCCTTGCCCTCATTCCGAGCGCGCAGCCTACAGCTCCTTCCGCAGACGTTCCGTAGCCGATTTCCTTCGCCTTCGCGACCAACTCCGGCCTGTCCTCCCGGTGGTTAGGGGCAAACAGCTTCGGAACGAGGCCGTCGACGAACGGGGCCACCCCTTGCGAGCGGATCGCTTCAACCGCCTTGAGTCGGTTTTCCTTCGCCTGCTCGGTATCCGGGAAAGCGGTCGAGTGCACCAGTCCCAGCGCGCTTAGGCGTTCCGGATATTTCTCCGCGAAGGCCAAAGCCGCGTAACCGCCCAAGGAATGCCCGAACAGGCTGATCTTCGTCAGATTCAACTCGTCCATCAAGGCGGCGACGTCGTCGGCCAAGTCCTCCATCGCGTAGCGGTCTTCCGTCCCCGCGGCATCGGAGCTTCCGTGTCCTCTCAAGTCAGGGGCGATAACGCGACCGAACTCGGCGAGATGAGGGAGGGTCTTCTCCCAATATCCGCGGCTTCCGCAAAAACCGTGGAGAAGAACGAGCGGCTCTCCTGCGCCCGCCTCCTCGTAAGCAACCGCAACTCCGGTAGACAATTGTTTTTTATTCATATGCGCTTGTCCTTTCTGCGTTCGGATTAAAATGTTGTTCATCCTGTCCCATCACCGCGCTCGCGATCGCGTCGGCGATCTCCTCAGCCATCCGCATAACGCGGTACAGCGACGTGGATTGCAGCGTCCAGTAAGGCTTGAGGCTGATCTCGTTTACGACTCCCGCTATGCTGTAAGTCCCCACGGCGCCGAAGCTCCCGTTCACCGAGCGAGCCGGAACGAGCGGCCCCTTCCTCGCCAGGAACATGCCTACGCTCTCCGGACGTCCCAGACAAGCGTCGATCGCGATGACGATCGCGTCGTCCGGCAGCGTCCGCGCAAGCTGCGGCAGCGTATTCGCGTCGCACGGATCCTTCAGCGTGCCCAGCACGCCCGGGACGCCCCGTTCCTCCAGCAGCGTGCCAACCCACGGCCCCAGGCTGTCGCCCGTTGACCGGTCCGTTCCGATGCACAGGAAGATCAGTTCCTCTCTCGCATGATCGGAGACAATTCGGCTTGCGAAAGCCTGCAGTCCGGCGGCGTCGACCCGGTCGGCTTCCTCCGGCTTGCGATCGGTCATCAGACTCTCTCCCATCTTCCGTTCTTCTTTTTCTCAGGTTACCACTCCGGCAAGCGGAATTCCACTTTTATGCCTGCGCTCATTCGTACGCAAGCGAGCGAATCGCCCCTTCCTATGGTACAATATCAGCATCCTATATACGCCAGAGAGGAAGAAACCGATGGATCTGAACCAACCGACGCAAGAAAACGTGGAATATATGATCGAGGCGATTAAGTCCAAGCTGCGCATGGCTACGGGCTCCGCGATGCAGGCCTCCGGCTTTTCGGTCGACAAATACGAGGACTTGAAAGACATCTACGACATGGTCAATTCCAAGGAGCGCTTCAGCATCAGCGAAGTCGAAGCCCTCGTATCCGAGTTGGGCAAGCTCCGGGGCTAATCCCCGCTCATCATACGACCCGGCAGCGCGGACGACAATCAGGCCCGCGCTGTTTGCGTTTTGTCGAAATCGCCATGATGGCGTTTCCATCGAAAAAAACGATCGTAAGTATGAAAAAAACTCGCTAACTCGTTCTCCCCAAGCGCTGATATGATGATTATCAACAAAAATTGGGAGGCGAGAAAGATGTTGCTTCACGAATACACGGCATATAAAATATTGGAAAGCGATCGGATTCTGCTGGAGAGAGCGTTGGAATTCCATGCCAAGGCGTTCGAGAACGAAGCCGTCCCCTCGCGGAAAAAGTGGGTGGGACTGCTGACGATTCTGTTTGCCGCGAATTACTTTTCGAAATAACAGCAAACGGTTCGCGAAGGGGAGTTGATAAGCGTGGATTTAATTTACATGAAATCTTTTTTGGAAGTCGCGCGCTGTCAAAGCTTCACCAAAGCGGCGGAAAACCTCGGCTACGTGCAGTCCAGCGTAACCGCGCAAATTCAGAAGCTGGAGCAAGAATACGGAGTCGTCCTGTTCGAGAGATACGGCAGATCCATGCGGCTTACTTCTGCCGGAGAGCAGCTGAGGGAAACTTTCGCCCTCATCCTGGAGCTGTACGACGATTCCAAGCGGACGATCGCCAGACAGGCGAAGGGCATTCTGGAAATCGGAACGATCGAGTCGCTGATGGCCTTTCTGCTTCCTCCGCTGTTTCATCGCTTCCTGCAAAGCTTCCCCCAGATCAACCTGCAGGTGAACGAGCTTACCGAACCTTCCATCCTGCAAGCCATTCGCACCGGCCAGTTGGATGTCGGCATTCTAATGGATCTGCCGATCGACGACGAAGACATCGAATCGATCATCGTCCGCCAAGAGCCTCTAGTCCTCGTCGCCCATCCCGAGCACCCCTTGAGCGCCCTGCAACATGTCGGCGTCGCGGATCTCAACGGCCAGTACCTGATCGTAACCGAGCAGGGCTGCACTTACCGGGCTGCGTTGGAACGTTTGCTGGGCCAGCATGGGATCAACTATCAAATCTTGCACGAATTCGGCAGTCTTGAAGCAATCAAGCAGTGCGTGAGCTATGGTCTCGGGATCGCGCTCGTCCCCCGGATCACCGTCACCCGCGAACTAATCGAGCGCAAGCTGGTCACTCTCCCCTTTACGCATACGGATATCACCTTCTACACGCAAATCGTTCATCACAAGAAAAAATGGCTCAGTCCCGCCATCCGTCACCTGATCGACCTGCTCGAAGGAAAATGCGGCGACGCCTTTCCTTCCGTCGAGACCCACATCTCTTAACCTAACCGCATTCCGCCCGAGTCGGATGAACAGCGCGCAAAGATGCAATCACGCCCTGGCATCCCGACTCTCCCGGATTGCTTTTTCCGATTACGGTGACTCCCCTCCCCTACTCCGTCCTCCCCTCGATTTTCTTCCATATTCTTACTTCCCGTCCTCCAGCCTATCTCATTTCCCCCTTACCTGAGTCATGTGCAGATACCACTCTCTCTATTTCTTTTCGTTTTGTTCCGTATGCACTCGTACCCGCAGCTTTAACTTATCGCCCCATTTCATCATCCGACGCCCAGTTTCCCCTGATCGCGTTACTTCCGTATTTTTATTCACCATACTCCAACCTACTCCGACCGAGTTAGCAGACTTCCATACTTCCCCTATACCCCGACCTACTCCGAGTCAGCCCTCTTCCATACTTCCCCTATACCCCGACCTACTCCGAGTCAGCCCTCTTCCATACTTCCCCTATACCCCGACCTACTCCGAGTAAATCCTCTTCCATATTTTTACTATCTATCCTCCGACGTATCGCACATTCCCCTTACCTGAGTCATGTGCAGATCCCCTTGGTCGCCCGTTTCATACTGCGTATTTTAAGATTTCCGTCGAAACTACTTCTCAAAATTATCTGTCCAGCCAATGACCACCTCTCCCGTGCAGTCGTCTTCCTTGTTCTTGTTCTTGTTCTTGTCCTTGTTCTTGTTCTTGTTCTTGTCCTTGTTCTTGCCTTGTTCTTGTCCTTGTTCTTGTCCTTGTTCTTGTCCTTGTTCTTGTCCTTGTTCTTGTTGTCCTTGTTGCCTTGTTATCCTTGTTGCCTTGTTATCCTTGTTGCCTTGTTATCCTTGTTGCCTTGTTGTCCTTGTTCCGTACATCGGTTCTCGCCCCCTCCTTCATCCCGGCCCACCTATCTGCCATTCACTCAGGGAAGCCGATTTTGAGACACAAAGGCGTTCCCGGGCACAGGAAAAATCGTGAAGATTCCTATTTATTCGCAATTTTGAGTTGAAATGAGAACTAATGTTTGGTATGATGAAATAAGAACAAATGTTCTATTTCTGTGATGGAGGAGATACGATGGCGTCCATTCGCAAGTTTATGGCATTGTTTCCGGACGAGCAGTCTTGTCGAGATTACTTGTTTTCTCTTCGTTGGCCGCGCGGCTTTATTTG
>NZ_PVYW01000038.1 GCF_003001675.1 Cohnella sp. SGD-V74
TCCTATTTCAATCCACGCATCCCGCGAGGGATGCGACGAGACTCTTAACGTGATCGACCGTAAGCAAAAATATTTCAATCCACGCATCCCGCGAGGGATGCGACCAATAGTTAACCCTATAGATTCTCTGGCAAGCTATTTCAATCCACGCATCCCGCGAGGGATGCGACCTTACACCAAGTCGTTTTCGGCTCGTCAAATCAATTTCAATCCACGCATCCCGCGAGGGATGCGACCTATTTTTGATGCCTACATTCCCGAGGACAACATATTTCAATCCACGCATCCCGCGAGGGATGCGACAAAAAAGGGGAGTGGTACACGTGGCGTCCTACCAATTTCAATCCACGCATCCCGCGAGGGATGCGACCCTGACCCTGCGATTGGGGGAGAGCCGGATACCTATTTCAATCCACGCATCCCGCGAGGGATGCGACTAGTAGGGCGCATGATCATGTCTTCGTTGCTGTATTTCAATCCACGCATCCCGCGAGGGATGCGACCGTCGCATATGCTGGATTTCTAGGCTTGTCCATATTTCAATCCACGCATCCCGCGAGGGATGCGACGCCTTGTTAATGGTTTGCTCCAGTTTGTTCGGAATTTCAATCCACGCATCCCGCGAGGGATGCGACATGATTCGACAGCCGTCATTAACGGCATCGAAGTATTTCAATCCACGCATCCCGCGAGGGATGCGACCAGCGGACGCACTTGATTATAGGCATTTTCGATATTTCAATCCACGCATCCCGCGAGGGATGCGACGATAGTGTACGGCCCCCCGCCCGTTCGCATCCTATTTCAATCCACGCATCCCGCGAGGGATGCGACCGATCGTCGTCACGTTGTAATCCGCCTCGCTCCAGATTTCAATCCACGCATCCCGCGAGGGATGCGACAACCTCCGTGCAGGCCTGTGCTGCCATCCGTCTTATTTCAATCCACGCATCCCGCGAGGGATGCGACTGTCCATGTCAGGCTCATAGAGCGGACGCTCTTTATTTCAATCCACGCATCCCGCGAGGGATGCGACATCTCGAGCGGACGTACGGCATCACGGGCAAAGAATTTCAATCCACGCATCCCGCGAGGGATGCGACTCTCCCCTTCATTTCGTCCTCCAGTTCGTTTTAGATTTCAATCCACGCATCCCGCGAGGGATGCGACTGCACCGAGTATTCGTGAGTTGGCCAACGCGATATTTCAATCCACGCATCCCGCGAGGGATGCGACAAGGAATATCTTCGAATACCGGCCTTTCGGCAAATTTCAATCCACGCATCCCGCGAGGGATGCGACTACTGCTTCAAAACAAACTATAAACCTATTGGAGATTTCAATCCACGCATCCCGCGAGGGATGCGACATGCCAGAAGGCTATAAAGTGATCAAACGCATGATTTCAATCCACGCATCCCGCGAGGGATGCGACCTGATGGCACATAGACGAGTTCGAGTCGTTAACGATTTCAATCCACGCATCCCGCGAGGGATGCGACTCGCCACACGCGATCGTTCCCAGGATCGGGACAGATTTCAATCCACGCATCCCGCGAGGGATGCGACACGGTTTGTGGAGATACTTGGGTAATGTTGGTCGATTTCAATCCACGCATCCCGCGAGGGATGCGACTCGGGCTTTTTGAAGATTAAAGACTTGCTGCAAAATTTCAATCCACGCATCCCGCGAGGGATGCGACAAGCCCGCGCGGGACTCGGATGTCCGGTGCTTCCGATTTCAATCCACGCATCCCGCGAGGGATGCGACGCATACTCGCCGCCCTCCGGGAAATTTTCGACATTTCAATCCACGCATCCCGCGAGGGATGCGACTTTAGTATCAGTCCTTCATATAGTAGTTTGACTCATTTCAATCCACGCATCCCGCGAGGGATGCGACAACGATCCGCTCGAGCGGCACGCCGAACATCTGGATTTCAATCCACGCATCCCGCGAGGGATGCGACACGATTGCATCCCCGGTCAAGCTGGATTTTGAGATTTCAATCCACGCATCCCGCGAGGGATGCGACGCGTCAACCCGTGGCCCTATGTCGACCCCCGAATTTCAATCCACGCATCCCGCGAGGGATGCGACTTGGGGCATCGTTGTAAAACGGAGGTCTTAAGATATTTCAATCCACGCATCCCGCGAGGGATGCGACGCGGGATTATAACCGAACATATGAAACCTCCTTAATTTCAATCCACGCATCCCGCGAGGGATGCGACTCTGCAAAGCTTTGGTCTGTAATTCCTGCTCTTATTTCAATCCACGCATCCCGCGAGGGATGCGACATGGGCCGGAGCGTGGATGTGCTCGGCATTCAGATTTCAATCCACGCATCCCGCGAGGGATGCGACACGCTAGGGTAGGGGCGACGGGGACAGGGGCAACATTTCAATCCACGCATCCCGCGAGGGATGCGACGCCGTTAGCAATATCACCGTGACCCCGATGCAAGATTTCAATCCACGCATCCCGCGAGGGATGCGACGCGTCCGAGCTGCTATCCGAAGGCAAGCCCGTTATTTCAATCCACGCATCCCGCGAGGGATGCGACAACAGGAGGTAGAAAATGAGAGCACAAATCAATATTTCAATCCACGCATCCCGCGAGGGATGCGACCTCTGGCGTCTCAGGGAGGCGCTGGGGAAGCGTGATTTCAATCCACGCATCCCGCGAGGGATGCGACTCTAGGCTCCAAGATCAACTCATTGTTGCGGTTATTTCAATCCACGCATCCCGCGAGGGATGCGACAAAAGTACGTCGCTTACGTCAACGCGAATAGATATTTCAATCCACGCATCCCGCGAGGGATGCGACACGTTATCGTATTTGGAGAGAGCTTTGTCTAGCGATTTCAATCCACGCATCCCGCGAGGGATGCGACAAGGGAGTCCCGTCCAGTCGTTCGCCCACATCGTATTTCAATCCACGCATCCCGCGAGGGATGCGACAAACGGTATTCAAAGGTACCGCGCGTTACGACGATTTCAATCCACGCATCCCGCGAGGGATGCGACGTCATGAACCTCGTCCGGACGACCATCGTCGTACTATTTCAATCCACGCATCCCGCGAGGGATGCGACGCCATTTGGACGGAAGCTTGCGCCGCGCTGAATATTTCAATCCACGCATCCCGCGAGGGATGCGACTGGGTTTCCGAATCGTTCAGGTCGGACATGACCGATTTCAATCCACGCATCCCGCGAGGGATGCGACGGACGGAATGACTTCGCTTGTAATCCATTTACGATTTCAATCCACGCATCCCGCGAGGGATGCGACACGTCAGCCGTTCAGGCGATCATGACGCTGATCATTTCAATCCACGCATCCCGCGAGGGATGCGACAGGCACTGGATTTCATCGAGACATTTATCGCTAAATTTCAATCCACGCATCCCGCGAGGGATGCGACTTGCCTTCATCTCTTCAGGTGATGCCGTGATATATTTCAATCCACGCATCCCGCGAGGGATGCGACGCGCTAGAAGCCGAAGTTTCGGCGCAATATGGAGATTTCAATCCACGCATCCCGCGAGGGATGCGACCGCATTGCTGCAGCGTCCGAGCTCCGGGCGTCATATTTCAATCCACGCATCCCGCGAGGGATGCGACTGGTTCAGCCAGGTCCAGACGCCGGACGCTAGCATTTCAATCCACGCATCCCGCGAGGGATGCGACTTAGCCCCTTTCTATAAGTGGTTCTATATCCCTATTTCAATCCACGCATCCCGCGAGGGATGCGACCATCTATATCGCGGACATGGAGCGGGTTGGATTCATTTCAATCCACGCATCCCGCGAGGGATGCGACCCATAGAAGTTCGAGCTGCGGATATGGTAAAAGATTTCAATCCACGCATCCCGCGAGGGATGCGACTGGCAACTATAAATGAACGCATCAAGCATAGGAATTTCAATCCACGCATCCCGCGAGGGATGCGACCTCGACGGTCAATGTCAAATTGAGCTGCGGTGCGATTTCAATCCACGCATCCCGCGAGGGATGCGACGTCGACTTGGTTGGTCTCACTAGCTCGTTCGGCTTATTTCAATCCACGCATCCCGCGAGGGATGCGACTTTCATATAGGAGCGTGGTAGGATGGATATTAACATTTCAATCCACGCATCCCGCGAGGGATGCGACCGTTGTAAAATGGATCGCTGTATTCCTTGTGTGTATTTCAATCCACGCATCCCGCGAGGGATGCGACCCGACAAGACGGCGAACGCCGCGGTTCTGGCTGAATTTCAATCCACGCATCCCGCGAGGGATGCGACAGCCCGTGCACCCGGACCATTGGATTCGGCGAGATTTCAATCCACGCATCCCGCGAGGGATGCGACACACGCTTTTTATACTTGCTCCAAGCTGCACCCAATTTCAATCCACGCATCCCGCGAGGGATGCGACTTACGAACTTTACGGTTAAGGAAGCGTTGGACCATTTCAATCCACGCATCCCGCGAGGGATGCGACGAGGCGTTGGCGAATCAAATCAATTACGACTCATGGATTTCAATCCACGCATCCCGCGAGGGATGCGACAGTCATCGAGAAACGAAATGATGGCATTCTAGTGATTTCAATCCACGCATCCCGCGAGGGATGCGACCTGATCCTCGCGGAGCCATATGCTGTGTTCCGGATTTCAATCCACGCATCCCGCGAGGGATGCGACCAGGGCTTGTCCAAGGTACTGCCTACCTCCTTTCTATTTCAATCCACGCATCCCGCGAGGGATGCGACCCGAAACGGCTCCATCGCGGAAGGTCAGCGTTAGATTTCAATCCACGCATCCCGCGAGGGATGCGACCTTGGGAAGCTGATCCGTAATATTGATGACCTGAGATTTCAATCCACGCATCCCGCGAGGGATGCGACATGCGCTTACGGGTCTCCTCACCCTGCAATTGCATTTCAATCCACGCATCCCGCGAGGGATGCGACGTCACAAGCCCTCTGGATATAAGGTTGTTATCTTATTTCAATCCACGCATCCCGCGAGGGATGCGACTTCCAAGATGAGCTGCTACCTCCTTTTGACTAAGATTTCAATCCACGCATCCCGCGAGGGATGCGACTAAGGTCTGCTCATTCGTAATGGGCGTATATGCCATTTCAATCCACGCATCCCGCGAGGGATGCGACTCCCGCACCTTCTGTATCCCATCCTCTCTATGGATTTCAATCCACGCATCCCGCGAGGGATGCGACTTAGGAGGTCCTAATAATGGACGATAACGCTAAATTTCAATCCACGCATCCCGCGAGGGATGCGACGACGGACAAGATCTCGTGTATATCGGGGCTCAAATTTCAATCCACGCATCCCGCGAGGGATGCGACAAACTTTCCCGCAGCAACGACGTAGCGAGGCTCAGATTTCAATCCACGCATCCCGCGAGGGATGCGACTATTGAGGTTGAGCCTCAAAATTTGAGCCGCGAAATTTCAATCCACGCATCCCGCGAGGGATGCGACCGAGGATGAGATCGAGCAGGGCCGCAACCTCCGCATTTCAATCCACGCATCCCGCGAGGGATGCGACCGTCGTCCCAAAAACGGCCGTATGCTTGTCGCGATTTCAATCCACGCATCCCGCGAGGGATGCGACACTGGACGCCGCCTCCAATCTGCGCTCGTGCATATTTCAATCCACGCATCCCGCGAGGGATGCGACAGGCGATCTTTAGCGGCCTGTTCTTGGGCGTCAAGATTTCAATCCACGCATCCCGCGAGGGATGCGACAGCGAAATTTAGGCCAAAAGAGCCTAAAACAGGCGCTAAACTTCGCTATAACTCATTAATCAACCTTATTAAATGCATAAAATTTACATTTAAGTAAAAATCGAAGCCTATTTGTGGTGCGAATCCCCCAGGGTTTTTATGGGAGCTTCACATTCGCACCTGATTTAGAGGATCAACGGGCCTTCCAAATCCAATGCCATTTTTATGCCGACATGCTCTACTTTGCTCTTGTAGTTGTTGCCTAGTTGATAGAGTCTGAGGCTGTCTTCCTTCGGATCGATCAGATCAAGCAGCTTTAATCTGAGCGTTGCAAACTGAGTGGCGTCGACAACGCATTCGAATACGGAGTTCTGTACTCGCTGGCCATAATTCTGGCAAGCCTTCGAGACCAGACGCAGTCTTCGCTGACCTGCGCTGCTGACCGTACTGACATCATAAGTGATCAATACAAGCAAACACGTTCACCTACTTCCACAAGAAAGGGGGGTACTCGTCGAGGTCGCCGCGCAAATATCTTGCCAGGAGCAAGGCTTGTACATGCGGAACGAGTCCCCAAGCAATCTTTTCGCCAAGATAGGGATGCACGATGGTCTCCTGTTTCTTCTCATGCCATGCGCTCAGAAACTTTTTCCGGGCGTCTTCTTTCATAATGACCGCTCCGTTTTCTTTTTTCAGAAAGTCTTCCCCGTTCACCGTTTTTTTGTTGATCAGCGTAAGGACAAAACGGTCCGCGAATACGCCTCGCAGCTCTTCCATGGCATCCAGCGCCAGGGAGACTCGTCCCGGGCGGTCACGATGGAGAAATCCGACGTAAGCATCCAGTCCAACGCCTTCCAGGGCCGCCGCCATATCGTTTGACAACAGCGTGTACGCAAAGGAAAGCATCGCGTTTACATTATCGAGCGGGGGCCGCCGTGAACGGCCATGAAAATAAAAATGCTCCTTCTGCTGCAAAATCATCTGATCGAATATCTTGTTGTAGCTGACGGCGGCCTGGCCTTCCAGCCCTCTTAGCCGCTCCAGATCCTCGCAAACCCGGACTTCCGTCATGAGCGTCGATAGCTGCTGCGATGCGTCCTTAAAGCTGTCGACGTCAATACGCAACGGATAATCCCTGGTCATTCTTTCAAGCGTCCACTTATGGTTATACATTTTGCCAAGGATAAAATTCCGGGCGATTCTCGCGGATGTGGCTTGATCCTCCGACAATAGATATTGCTTCTTCCGCAGCACCACATTGCCCTTGCTCTCTCCGATCACTCTCGCAATAAACCGGCCGTTCATCGTCAGGAAGACCAAAGAAATGTTGCGTTCAGCGCAATACCCCATCAACGCCGGACTCGCCCCGGTATAGCCGAAAGCGACAATCGACTCCAGATTGTGCAGCGGCAGCCTGTGAAGCTTTTGCTGCTCTTTCGACATCACCACATTGTCGCCGTCAAGCGACAGGTAAACGTCCGGCTGAGTGACGAACAAGGTTCCCAGAAGCTTCTTCATTCCTTGATTTTCCCTTCTATATAACTGCGAACCGACCTCTTGCTCATCATGTCCGGCAAGCAAATGTGCCGCAAGGAGCAGTTCTTGCAGAAAGAACCGGTTTTCACCTTGGGCGTATGCCTCCGGCGATAGTAATCCTGCATTTCGGCGACCGTCCGTTTGACCTTGTCTCTTAACTCCGGGGTAATCGGAACTTCAACCCGATGCTTGATCTCGTTGTAAAACAAGTACCCTACATCAACGTCGCAGAGCAGCATTTCCTCCAAGCAGAGGGCCTGGGCGGTCAACTGCATCCTATCTTCGTCTGCCGCCTTCGGCTTTCCCCTCTTGTACTCTACCGGATAAGCGAGATACTTTCCCTCTGTGCCGCTGATCTCCACACCCTTGTCATCTCTGATGAATTCGACTACATCGCAAACACCCGTTACTCCGAGAGAATCGGATCTGATCGGCATTGCGCGGACGATAAGCTTATCTCCCCGCTTCTCTCTCGTAAAAGGCTGATCCGCATTTCGATGCAAGTGCTGGCCTTCCACGGTTCTGACGTTGTCTTCCCACTGCTGCTCGATATGGATAAAGGCCCACTGCCTCTTGCAAAACTGAAAATGCTGGATGCCCGACAGCATCAGATAGTCGTCGTCTTCTCTCACAGCCCGTTAATGACTTGCACCTTCAGGCCTTCCAGTTCGTTCACGCTGAACCGATAATCTTCGTAAGCCTTAGGCTCGTCCGACACTTTTTCGACCGCAAGCGAACGGTGCACCTTGGCGGAGGAGTATTGGCCCAGCCTGGAAGAGTGCTCCCACCAATAGACGGTATGAACCTCCATGCTCCCTTCCGGCCTGGCCGAGGACACGTCGTTCTCGAACAAGGTGATCAACGCTTGCTTGATCTGCTCCGCATCTTCATTGGTAAACCCGGTCTTCTCCGCCAGTTGAGAGTTAATGCTCCCATAAAACACGTATACACCGGAATCGACCCGATGCTTCATTCCCATCGTGTCGGAGCCGCGAGTCGCGCCCGGCTCGGAGTTGACGCTCTTGGTAATCTGCAAGCTCGTAATATCGACAGGGTCGAGACTGGTTGCGGGATGGATGGACACCGGGCCTCTGACTCCGACGGATACGCCGGACGAGCCTTTTTCCGCTTTGAAGGCGAATACCTGGCCGAAGCTGCGGACGTCCAGCCACTGCTGGCAGGCCACTCTGGAGAACTCGTCTCCGGATACCGTCTTGGCCTTCAAGATTTTCTCCAGTTCCGCATTGGCGTCGGCACGCTCCCGGAGGCTGCCGTATGCGTCTGTCTTCCGGTCGTTCGATTGCACAAAGATAGGCTGGCCCATGTCCTGCAGACGATTGCGGATTTTGCGCTTGAGCGCCACATCGGAAATCTCGCCATAGCCGTCGTAATTTTGACGGGGACGGTTTCCGTTCAACGGATCTCCGTTTGGATTCGCATGTTTGACGGACAGCACTACGGCAAAATCGATTTTATGATCCAGAGTTGTCATCTCGTTCTCCCCTTAATTGGTATTTTCCGGCGCGTCGTCCTTCGTCTCTTTTTTTCGGTACAATTCGTGTCTTTGGCTATAAAATCCCAGCAAATAAAGTCCGGATACCGGCTTGTTGTTAAAGTCCCCAATAGCGATCCGAGAGCCGACCTCGTCGATCATTTTGGACCAATAGGTTGCTTTGGCCCCTAGCTTCGCCTGGTAAGGTTGCAAGCACGCCTGAATCGTTCTCCACGTTCTTTCCGGATGTCTGGAGAAAGCGTTCATGTACCGAATTGCATTGGTTGCACGCCGTTCGTCCGGACCTAGAGCGTTGCGCTCCAGCACGTCGGCAATCGCCAGCAGGCGTCCGAACAAGTAATCGCGTTGGTTGTTCTGCTCATCCAAAGCCACGTCTAATTCCTCCTTCTCGTTAATCAAGGCGCAGGCGATGCTCAGCGTCTTCTCCCATTCCCATCTCTCCAGGCCGGAAGGATTCGAAGCACGCTGGCGGGCGATGTCCACAATGTCTCTCGGGACGGCTCTTCCGTCGACGATGCACGGCAGCATGCGTTCCATCAGTCCTTTGACCATCTTCTCGCCCGCTCGGGGACCGTAGGCGGCGAAAGCGATATCCTTCGTAGACGGCGCACCGTAAAATTGCACGAACTCGCCCTGTTCGTTTTTGCGGTAGCGGTGGAGCCAGACACAGGTCGAATGCCAGCGGACGAGCCGGTCCAGGTACAACTCTTTATTCATATTGCGATAGTACAGCACGCCCATTCGCCCGGTCGTGGCCGAGTCCAGCACCAGAATGTTCACCTGGGCATCCTTGTCGGAGACGATCTCCTTCAGCCTGTTCCGGTAGCCGTCGATCGCCTTGGACACCTCTTCGGCAACGGCTTTCCGGGTATAGGCATAGCGCTCGTTCTCTTCGCCCGGCATGCCGATGTCCAGATCGTACGAATCGTCGTCGGGCGCAGGAATGTCCACCTCGTCGTTGCCCCATACGAGAAACACGCGTTGATCGATCATTTTGGCCTGACGGTTGATCAGCCACTTCAGCGCGTTATGCGCCTTCTGCGATACCTCGTAGCTGATCGTCGCGGCCTCTTTGCCCACATTAAACCGGCCGCGGAACGTGAAGCCGCTGCTGTCGTTATCCGAGATCAGCTTGGCTTTGTCTCCGGAGTGTCTGATCTTGTTAGCGTGTCTCTCCGTCGCAGGAAGCCGCCTGCCCGTCACGTAACAGTAATCGATGTCGCCCAGTTGCTCGCTATAGTAGCGGATAAAGGATTCGTACACCTCCGGGTCCTTCCACACCTTGACCAGGTGCTTGCCCGGAGCGTGAACATTAAACCGGACGAAGGCGCTCGTCTGATCGCCGGGCACGACGGAGAAGATTTCCGGCTTAACGGGGTACAAATCTTCAACCTTCTTGTCCCATCTGTCCACCAGCCGCTGATCGGCATCGACGCACAGCACCTTGTGGCGAACCAGATCCTGAATGAGCCGGCCTTGGCTCAAGTAGGTATAGATGCTCTTGACCTTGGGGTGAGCATGCGCCGATTCGGCCCATTTCTCCAGCTCCCGAATGTAGACGGCATAGGGCAGTTCCCCGGTCTTGACCTCGCCGCCGTAGGCGACGTAATCTCCGGCAACGTAGCTCAGCTTGTCGTGCAGCGGATAGGGAGCCACCGCTAGGCCGGAACGGCTTGCCGAGCTTTCCGTACACGGAATCAACGTGCTCACTTCGTTCTTGTCCACGACGAATGCGGTCAGGAACTCCCCGTCTTCCGTAATCTCAACCTCGATATGGGCGTTCTGGGTCGTATGGCAGATCGGCAGCAAGGTGAACTCCTGACCGTTATGTTTTTTCTCGACGTGTCCCACGAATTCCCGATTGGCTTCGTAAGTGCCGTACAAATTCAGCAGCCAGCTCATGACGGTCTCCTTTCCTCCAGTTGCTCGAGCAGTTCGTCCGCCAACTGGATCTGGGATGGATCAAAACGCTTCGGCGTCATCTCCTTCACCGTACGCACCAGTTCACACTGCTCCGGACGCACAAAGGAGATTACGCCGTTTTTCATAACCGGATTCCACAGCCGCACCTCCATCTGATTGCGCCCCGTCTCGTCCGGATAGTTAATGCCGTGCACCATCGTCCCCATATGAATGTTGCCGTAATCGTCGTAGAAGCTTGTGCCTTCGTCGAACGGACAGGGCTCGACATAAGCCTGACATTCTCGGGTCCCGAGAAAAATGTCCCGCCTGCCTCCCGCACGCAGCGCTCTTTGCAGTATGTTGTGATGCTTGTTTTCGTTATGGTCATGAGTCAGATCGGGCCGGTGGGGATTAAACTCGAAATACGCCCGCACGTTATAGCGCACGTCTTTCAGGTACGTGTAGTTGGCCAGCGTATTGCCGCCCCCGTACTCCAACGGGCGAATTCCCTTCGATTCCATACGGATGGCGTTCATGACTCTTACCTTGTCGATGTACATAATGAGAGTGGGTTTCCAATAAATGGACTCCACAATCCCCTTAAGCGCCTGGTAGGTCGGCACTTGGTAGGAAAGCTTCTCTCCTCCCAACTTCGTCAAAGGATCGGTGAAGAGAGCGTAATTGCCATAGACGGTAAACTCGATCGCATTCCTCATTTTTCCACCTCCTTTCTCTACCACATATGCAGGCTGCTACCGCTGTCGTTTTCAATGTCGACGCCGAACTCCTTGTTATACGCCTTTTCCTTCAACGCAAAAACCTTCCCGTCCAGCAGCTTGACCCACCCGTTATTGCTCGTAAGCAAATCGCACTGATAGCGAAACAGATTCACCGTATACTGCTGCGCTTCTCGCAGCAACTGCGACAGATTGTCGATCGTCCCTCCGCCCGTCAGCTCGGCAATGATCTCCTCGCCTCTTCCGTAAGGAACGATCGCCGAAGTCGTCAAATCTTCGATAACGTCAAAGTGCTCCGCTGCAGTCCGATGGCTATGGGTAAGGCCCAGGCGCAAAGGCTCCTTCGTCCAATCCACGTATTCCCGGTAGTACGGGCTGCCCTTGGTACTCGTCATCAGCAATTGCGTCATCGTGACTCCGAGCTTCTTAATGTCATAATCCAGAGTGGATGCGAATTCGGTGTAAAATTCCTTGAAATACTCCTCCATCGCCTGTGTGGACAGGAGATGTCCGCCATACGCGCTGCTGTCCCGCTGCAGGACAAGCAGCATGCGCCTCGCAATCTGCTTGCCCGCCTTGATCTCTCGCAATCGGTCCAGCTTCTCCTCGGCGTGATCGATAAGATAGACCTGTCCAAGCTGTCCGTCCTGCCGCTCGCCATGCCGATTGCACCGCCCCGCAGCCTGAGCGATCGAGTCCAGCCCAGCCAAGGAACGCACCGCGCATTCGAAACTGATGTCGACGCCCGCCTCTATGAGCTGCGTGCTGATGCACACCACCGTTTCCTTGTTTTTCAAGTGCAGCTTGACCTGTTCCAAAATGCCGCTGCGATGCGCCGCACACATCGAGGTGCTCAAATGGTAGACCGGAACCCTGCCCCCCGACAGCCGATCGTACAAGCTTTTGACGACAGCTTTCGTGTTTAGGATGACAAGAATGCTGCGCGCCTGTTCAAGCCGCTCTCCGACAAACTCGGCCAGCCCCTCGGTTGATATTGCCCCTTGCGTTGCACGATCGTGAATCTCCACCCTCTTGAACGCATCGATGACTCGAGGGAGATTGGCGATCATTTCCGCATCCGAATCGATGGCAAGCCTTTGTCGGACGAAGCTCAACTCCGGCTGGGTCGCCGTACAGAGAATCAGGCTGGAACGGGCATTGTCCTTCAGAAAATTAAGTGCCCGGTTAAACAGCGACAGACAATGAACCGGAACCTTCTGCACTTCGTCGAAAACGATGACCGCCTCGCCTAGATTGTGCAGCCCTCTAATGTAACGGCTTCCCTTCGCATAGAACGTATTCAGAAACTGCACCATCGTCGTGAACACAATCGGAGAATCCCAATTGTCCTTGGCTAGCCTGAGCTTCTGCCGGGCGGAGAACGTCCTGTCCTCCAACTCATCGTTATCCTCCGCATCGTCCACCACATTGGAGTGATGCTCCAGCAGATTCCCGTCGTCCTGAATAATTCCGCGAACCTCGCCGGCATTCTGCTCGATAATCGTTGTGAACGGAACGACGTAAAGGATATGCTTTTTCCCGTAGATGAGCGCATGTTTAAGCGCATATCGCAAGCTGGCCAGCGTTTTGCCTCCGCCTGTCGGAATCGACAGTGTATAAATGCCGGAAGGTCTGGCTGCAAACCTCTCACACATTTCCGACATCTCTTGCCGCAGCTCGTTAATCAGAGAAGTCCGCCCTGTTGGGCTGACCACTTGCAAACCCTCGATTTTACGCATCAGTTTCCCGTAGTAGTCTGCGAACAGCTCATCGCGTTCACGCTCTCGGCTCGCCGTCCCGTTATTTTCGAAAACTCTGGTGTTCGTCCGATCGGCATCGATTAATGCGCTGAAAATATACTTAGTCAGAAACATCAGCTTAGCCCCGTTATCGGGAGAGGGAGGGGTCAGACACGCCTGCAATTCGTTAGCCGCCGCTTCCGCGTATTCCTGAAAGCTCTGCTCGTCCATGACCTCCTCGAAGAAGATTCGCTTGGTCTGTTCGTATTCTTCGATCTCCTTGTCTCTGACGCGGCGAAAGTAGTCGGATACCGTTCCCGGCCCCAGGAAATCGTGAAGATAGGAATGATGCGAGATAATCGCATTCCCCACGATTTCCGCCACAATCTCTTGATACTTCGAGCTTTTGACTCGCTTAAACAGGTCGTACAGCAACTTGCCGCCCGCTGTCGAATGATCCACTTCGCCCCTTCTAGAGGACCCATTCGGATTAGATGTCGCTTCGCGAATGTACGTCTGAAAAGCGTTGGCGTACTTCCCGAGATCATGGAGCATCCCGGCCAGACCGGCCATGTGCTTGACGCCAAGCTTAGCTCCGTATTTCTCAGCCAGTTCTCTGACCTCGAGGAGATGATTTTTGACCGTTTGGATTGCCCGATCGCTTTCCCGGATATGCGCAATGTAAACCAGAAGAATCCCTCCTTTCCCATCGTCGCAACCGACTTGGCACCTAGTTCCCAATACCTCTTATATGGTAGAATTATGTAAAATATAGTCGTATTCACCTATTCTCCGTCGAACCATACAACTCCTTCTACAACATATTTTATTCTTTCTTCATTTTTCCGTTCTTCAGTGCACAGTTCTATGCATACACGACCGGCAAGGCGTACCGGGTGTTTAACGATATAACTTGGACAGCGCCAAGACTCTTCATCATCTGCCAAGCCATCAGCGTGCTTCTGCGACCAGCGACTTTCTTCCAAGGAACAACGTCACAAAACCGTCCCTCTCATTGTCTTAACTGCGCAAGCAAAAAAAAGACCCCCAGAGGAGAGAGTCCAAATGGAAACAAGAATGAATTATCGCAGCGCTAATCCGGAAGCCTTCAAAGCCCTGCTCGGACTCGAGCAGTTTATCCGCAACAGCGGTCTCGATCATGAACTGTACGAATGGATCAAGCTGCGCGCTTCACAGATCAACAACTGCTCGTTCTGCATCGACATGCACGCCAAAGATTTGCTGAGCATGGGCGTAAGCGCGGAGAAGATCATGGTGCTGACCGCCTGGCACGAAGCGCCCCACTTCACCGCGAAGGAGCGCGCCGTGCTCGAACTGACCGAGTATGCCACCAAGCTGTCCGAGGCCGGAGTACCTCGCGACGTTTACGACCGCGTCCGCGAGCATTTCGACGAGAAGCAGTTCGTCGACCTGATCATGGCGATCAACGCGATCAACTCGTGGAACCGGATCAGCGTGTCCACGGGCTTGTTCCCGGGAGCGTTCGATTGAATTTCGTCAGCTTATCCGGATTCACAACCAGGTAGAGACGGCGGATACGGGAGCCTCCGGGCTCCCATTCCGCGCAGATCGCGTTCGCGATTCCGCCATCCCTGCGCAGCGCCAAGCCGGGGTCTCCGTTCAGCGTGACGCGCTCGAAGCCTTCCTTGAACACTCCTTTCGCCGACAACCCTTCGAAGAACGCCAACACCCTCGGAAATCCGACGATCGGATAGATGGCGGCCCGCGCTTTGCCCCCTCCGTCCGAGATCATAATGACGTCGTCGAGCAGAAAGGCGAGCAGCGGCTTGAAATTGCCCGTATCCGACGCCCGAAGGAACGCTTCGGCGAACCGCTCCTTCGTCTCCTCGGCCGCTTCTCCCTGCCGCGGCGCCGCGTCATCCCCCATCTTCGCCTTCGCCCTGCTGAACGTCTTCCGGCAGCTCGTCTCGGTACGCTCCAGAATGTCCGCAATGTCCGCGTATTCGAACCCTAACGTTTCCTTTAGCACGTAGATGGCTCTCTCCAGGGGCGTCAGCTTCTGCAGAAGCACGAGATAAGCGTAGCCAATGCTTTCGCGGCGTTCCGCCGGATCTGCGGCCCGGTCTCCGTCCGGCAGCGGCTCGGGCAGCCATTCCCCGACATACGTCTCCCGCTTGCGTCGCGCCGACTTCAGCAGATTAATGCAGCGGTTCGCCGTCATTTTCGCCAAGTACGCTTTCTCGTTTGCAATGCCCTCCGTATCCGACTGCATATATTGAGCGAACACGTCCTGGACGATGTCTTCCGCATCCGTCGCCATCCCCAGCATGCGGTAGGCCAGTCCGAACAGCGCGGAGCGATGCCGCTCGTAGGTTTGGGCTACTGTCATCGTCAGTCCTCCGTTCTCTATGTGCCAAATTCATTACTTATAGAAGACAACGAAGAACGAAGGTTTGTGACATTCCCGCGAGCCCCAAGCGCCGACCCCTTCCTCAATATTCCGAGAGCGCCGCCCGCAAATCTTCGATCCCGTTTATCGTTCCGAACTTCTCGAACTCCAAGTTCAAGTACTTCGTCTTCCCGCGCGTTTCCCCCTCCTTCTCTTCCGCGAGCGCGGTATACACGTTGAGATCCGCTTCCGGGCCGAACTCCCGCATCTGGCGGATAGCCGTGACCAATTCCCCCAGCAGCGCCTCCGAGAAATCCTTAGAGACCAACTGGATATCCCAGGTTTGAAGACCCTCCGTCGGCTTCTCCGGAATGCGGACCCCGTCCGCGTCCATCTCCCCGCTTAGCCCTTCTTCCAAAGCCTGCATTCGATAGGTCGTGGAAACTCGGATTCGGTCGATATCTTCATTCCCGTATACGCGGGGGAACGCTTCGCGAAGACGCTCCTCCGCTCGGAGCCCCCAGTACACTTCCGCGTAATTGTCCTCCAGACGTTCGCCCAATCTCTTCATCGGCTCGTCCGGCGGCCCGCTCTCATCGTAATACGCGTTCCTTTCCACCCGGATGATTCGCTCTTCGCCCTCACGGACATCGTACACCTTGGCGATATACGTATCGAACTTAAAGTTGAACGCGCTCCCCGCCGACTTCGCATCCATCCCGTATTTTTCTTTCATATATCGGACCGCGTCCTTCTGAATCTGCGCACGCTTCCAAGGGTAGCCTTCCATTTCGGCATACACGTAGAATCCACCATACAGCACGGCAAGCGCAACGACGGCCAACAGCAGCTTTTTCATCCGTTCTCTCCCCGATTGCATACTTCCGTCCTATCCTACCACAGTCAGGGAAAAAATGTCATCCGCCTCCACCTACCGTCCGACCGCCATGAACGCGAAGCCGAGACGGCGCATCTCCGCGCGATCGAGCATATTCCTTCCGTCCAGCAGCACCGGCGTCTCCATCCGATCCTTGACGTCCGCCCAGTCAAGCTCGCGGTACGCGTCCCAATCGGTGACGATCACCGCGGCATGAGCGCCGAGCAACGCCTCCCCGGGGCTTACCGTGAACGAGATCCTCTCCGCCAGACTCCCGTACATCTCGCGAAAACCGGCAATGCCGAGCGGGTCCGTCGCCAGTACGGAAGCCCCCTCGGCAAGCAGCGCCTCTATGACGGACGCGGCAGGCGTCTCCCTGACGTCGTCGGTTCCGGGTTTGAAGGTCAGCCCGAGCACGGCAATCCGCTTGCCGCCGAGCACCCACAGCTGCTCCCGCAGCTTGCGGATCATGCGCTGCGAACGCTCGCGATTGATCTGCATCACCTGCTCCAGCAGGCCGAAGTTAAGGCCGTACGATCTGCCGACGTGCGCGAACGCGCGGAGATCCTTCGGAAAGCAGGAACCGCCGAAGCCCGGTCCGGCTTTCAGGAAATCCGCCCCGATCCGCCTGTCGAAGCCGATTCCCTCGGCCACCAGCGTCACGTCGGCTCCCGTCTCCTCGCACAGGTCGGACACCATGTTGATGTAGGAGATTTTGGTCGCAAGAAAAGAGTTGGCCGCATACTTGATAATTTCCGCCGTATGCGAATCCGTGAACAGCTTCGGGCAGTCGAACGAACGGTAGACGTCTTCCATTAGCGCGCGGCCGCGCTCGGAGGCTGCGCCGACGACGATTCGGTCCGGATGCATGAACTCCTTCACCGCCGCGCCTTCCCGCAGAAACTCGGGATTGGACGCAATCTCCAGGTTCACCCTGCGGCCTTTGGCGTACAGGGCGCTCATCTTTTCGATCCAGCGGCCCGTGCCGACGGGGACCGTGCTCTTGACGACGATCAGCTTGTATCCCGAATCGAGACTGTTCTCCACGATCTCCTTGGTCACGGCTTCGATCTGCGACATATCCGCGCTTCCGTCCGGCCGGGACGGCGTGCCGACGCAGACGAACAGCACCTCGGCTTCGAGAATCGCCAGCGGGGCGTCGTCCGTGAAGATCAGCCGGCCCTCGCCCAGATTGCGAACGAGCATCTCCTCAAGCCCCGGCTCGTAGATCGTGCTTATTCCCGCCTGCAATCTGCTCAGCTTAGAGCGGTCCTTCTCGACGACCTGGACCCGGAATCCCAGGTCCGACAAGCAGACGGCCGTGACGAGTCCGACATAGCCCGCTCCGAATACGGCAATGTTCATCGCGCGGCCCCTCCCGCGGCAACGGCCCGCTCGGGCGCGCTTGCCCTCCCGATGTCCTCGAGCAGACGGCCGAATACGCCGTCCCACGAACGGCGGGAAGCTTCCCTCGTTCCCATCGCCGACAAAATCGTCCTCAGCGCGGTGTCTTCGTGCAGCCGGGAGAGCGCTACCGCGAAGGCATCCGCGTCTCCCGGCGGGCAGAGCAACCCGTTATCCCCGTGCCGGATGTGGTCCGGCACGGCTCCTCCCGCGGCCCCGATGACCGGGAGGCCGCAGGCCATCGCTTCCAGCACGACGTTGCCGAACGTCTCGGTCGCGGAAGGGAAGAGCAGCGCATCGGAAGCGGCCATCATGCGCCTCAGCTCGGATTGCGGCAGCGCCCCGAGAAAGCGGGCTTGAACGTGCAGTCGGTCCGCGAGCGCCTTCACGCTCTCCGCGGCGGGACCGTCTCCAGCCAGCAGCAGCTCCGCGTCGACTCCCGTATCATGCACGAACCGGTGAACGGCTTCTACCGCCACCTCCGGCTGTTTCTCGGGAGCCAGCCTCCCCGCATACAGCACGGCGAAGCGCGTGCGGCTCAGTCCGAGCGCGTCCCGCAGCGCTTGGCGATCGGGCTCCGGCCGGAACAGCGACGTATCGACGCCCCGGCTCCAGATTTCAAGCCCTTCCCACCCGTCGGCGCGGCACTCCTCCAACACGGACGGCGAAGGCACATAGATTCGTTGGCAAGGCCGATGAAACCAGTTCATATATTTCCAGGTCGCTTTGCTCAGCCATTGGAGATTGTAGAAAGGCAGGTACCGGACGTAATGCGTATGGTGCGAGGCAACGAGGGGAATTCCGTGCTTCAGGGCGAGCTGCCTCCCCGTTACTCCGACGCCGAAGGGGGTCGCGACGTGGACAACGGTCGGCTTGAAGTCGAGCAGCTTGCTCTCCGCGCCGGCCATCTGCGGCACCGCGAACCGCAGCTCCGGGTAGAGGAAAAACCGGATACTCCTTAGCCGCTCGGCCATATCGGGCACCAACGCCTCTCCTCTCGGACGCGAGGGAGCGAACACCCGGCATGCGATTCCTTGCCCTCGCAAGTAAGCCGTCCATCGCTCCAGCGTCTTAGCCACCCCGTTCATCTCCGGGGCGTACGTGTCGGTAAACAGGGCCAAACGAATTTCCGGCATCCCAAGCACCTCCATACGTTTTGCCCTTATCGTAGCAAGCGGAAGTTATCGGAGTATCAACGGCGCTCCTCGAAGCGCATAAAATGGCCCCCTCCTCCGCAAACTAATTTTTGGATCAAGTCGAGGCAAAGGAGCGATATTACCGTGACCAACCACAAAAACCAATTGTCCAAGGCGGAGGTTCAAGCGACTCCGCTGAACAAGCTGCCCGTCCCCGGCGAGGACGACGTGGAATTTTCCGCGGAGGAAGCGGCAGAAGCGTTCGAGCAGAACAACGCCGTCGTGGATCATCAGAACGAAAAAGAATAAAGAAGAGGAGCTGCCCTGGTTCGGGACGGCTCCTCTTTCTTTCTCTGACATCAGTCGGCTTATTCGAACTCCGAAACGACCGTAAACCGCTCGTTCAAATGCTGCGGATTCTCGATCTCGTCCACGATGGCGATCGCGTAATCGGCATAGCTGACGTGGCTCTGGCCGGCGGAATTGACCAACAGGTTGTCTTTGCCGATGCGATACGTCCCCGTCCGTTTGCCTTCCGGATTAAAGAAGGCCGACGGGCTGACGAAAGTCCACTTGACGCCTGTCGATCCCTTCAACTCCTGCAGGTTTTGGGCTTGAGCGGAGGCCGTTGCCTTGAACATGTCCGGAAACTCCGCCGTATCCACCAAACGCTGCGTCTTGGCCTCGTCCACGTACAGACTTCCTGCCCCGCCGACGACAATCAGCCTGGTGTCGGGAGCGCCTTGGAACGTTGTGATCAATGCATGGCCCGCTTCCGAGTGCAGATGCTCCTGGCCCAGCGGAGCGCCAAAGGCGTTCACGACGGCATCCAGGCCTGCCACGTCTTCCGCCGTTAACTGGAATACGTCCTTCTGCACGACTTTTACGCCGCCGTCTTGAATTTTTGATGCGTCCCTCACGAACGCCGTTACCTCGTGCCCTCTCGATACCGCTTCCTTCAAAATGGCCGCTCCCGCTTTGCCGCTTGCCGCTATAATTCCGATTTTCATAATCCGAATGCCTCCCTAGAGTGGTGTTTAGAAAAAGGGTTGAAAGGAGTGTTGTAAATGGCATGTTGTAACCGAATCAGTTACAACAATTGCACAAAAAAACGGCAGCCAGCGCCTCAAGCACGAGATTGAATTTGCTTGGAGAGAACGGACACCAGTTCTTCTATTGTAATATCCGCCAGAACGCCCTCCATCGCCTCCTGGGCACGCACCAGCAGCAGCTGCAGCACGGCTTGGATATTCGCGCCTACTTGGCATTGCGGATTCGGCTCGTCGTGGATATTGAACAGCTTGCCTTCCTCGACAACGTCAACCGCGCGGTAAACGTCCAAAAGAGTAATCTCGTCCAAGCTTTTGGTCAGGTGAGCGCCTCCGCTGCCCGCCTTAACCGTCACGAGACCCGCCTTCTTAAGTTGTCCCATTACCCTTCTAACGATAACAGGGTTCGTCCCGACGCTTCCGGCGATCCACTCCGACGTGTTGTGGGCGCTTGGCGTAATGGCCAGCAACGACAATACGTGAACGGCTATGGAAAAACGACTGCTGATCTTCATGCGCAACACCCTTTCGATGTAATCATTATAGTTACATCTCGTTCACGCTGTCAAGTTGGGGAGCCGTTATCCGCACAGCCCTTCCCCGCCAACGAGCCAGTAACGGTCTGGCGGACCGTTAAACACTGCCTCCCGGCGGGTTCCGTCCATTTAACGGTCTGGCGGACCGTTAACACTGCCTCCCGGCGGGGTTCCCCTGAAGCCCTCGCCTGCCTCTCCGGCCTCCAGCCCTCAGCCTCCGGCCCGCAAGCCGCCCGGCCCGCTCATCCCGAGCAGCCGGACAGCTTGCGAAGCTGCTGGGGGTTGGCATTGTGCACCTTCTTGAACATTTTGGCGAAGTAGGAGAAGTTGCTGTAGCCGACCGATTGCGCGATGTCCGAGATCGGGAGCGTCGAGCTCTCGATCAGCTCCCGGGCGATCCGCATCCGTTCCTGCAGCAGGTAGTCGGTGATGCTCATCCCTTTCTCTTTGCGGAACAGCCGGGAGAGGTACGCCGGATTCAGGTGGACGTACCCGGCCAGCATCTCGCGCGTGACGTTGTCGGCCAGATGCTCGGCAATGTACGCGCACAGACGCTCGATCGTCGACTCCTCCTGAAACAAATACCGATGCACCGTGCGAATCAGCCGGACACCCCAATCCTCCATCTGCTCCAG
This sequence comes from Cohnella sp. SGD-V74, assembly GCF_003001675.1. Classification (GTDB taxonomy): domain Bacteria; phylum Bacillota; class Bacilli; order Paenibacillales; family Paenibacillaceae; genus Cohnella. Next base: position 21,185 of record NZ_PVYW01000038.1, read on the forward strand.
CGTGCGGGGAGAAGCCTCGGCCGGGATGCCCGCGTCCTGCAGCAGCCGATACGCCGACAGCCCTTTCTTCTGCAGCAGATAATAGACCATCTGCAGAAATCCGAGATAATACGCCTGAAGCGCGTTCGCCCCGAACCGGCGATCCGCAGCGAGCTCCCGGAGGCTCGCGCTCAGCCGGGCTCCCAGCTCCTCCGCCTTACCATTTTCCAGCAGCAGCGTCCAAGCTCCGAAGTCCGGCAGGCGAGGATCTGCCGCGGGCTCGGCCTCCTGCTTGCTCAGCCAATTAAGCCGGTTCGATTCGCTCAAGTTGTTGTATTCGAGCGCCAGCAGCGCCTTGTACATCTTCGTCAGCTCGTGCAGCGAAGCCGGCTCTCCGATATAGCAGGATACCGAGCAGTTCAGATACGCCCCGCAGGCTTCAATATACCGCCCGCACCGCTCTCCGACGCACTCGCGCAGCGCCCCCTCTTCCTCGGGAGAGACATACAGAATGGCCGCCGCGACCCCGTGCTTCGTCTGCACGACCTCTCCCCGGGAGTCGGCGACGACCATCTCCGCCACCGACTGACGAATCGCGTATTCCATCACTTCCTCGTCCCGCGTGCTGAGCTCCCGCTTCCAATTTTCCACGCTGACCACGATCGGCAACAGCTTCACATCCGCCCGCAGCGCAATGCCGTACTCCGCAGGCAGCCTCTCCGCGTCCTCGGGACCGGCCACGATTCGCTCGGCAAGCAGATCGTACCAGAATTTCTCGCTGAGCACCGTCTTCTTCTTGTTCCACAGCTCGTAATACGGCTTATACTGCTCCGTCAGCGCCAGCTCGGCCTTCTTCTTCTCCACCGCTTCCAGCGCCCTGCGGATCGTCTGCTCCAGAACGTCGAACTCCACCGGCTTCATGATGTAGTCGAAGCTGCTCAGCTGAATCGCCCGCTGCATGAACCGGAAATCCCCGTGCGCAGTCAGGAAAATCGTCTCCAAGCCAAGAGACCGCTCGTTCACCCACTCCAGCAGCTCGATTCCGGTCCCCTTCGGCATCTCGATATCGCAGATCATGACATCGACCGGCTGGCGCTCGAGAATTTTCACCGCTTCCCTCATATTGTAAGCCTCGCAGACGTCCGTCACGCCCAGTCCCCGCCAATCGATCGCATCCTTGATGCCCATGACGGCGTACATCTCATCATCCACGATAAGCACTCGCAAGCTTGTCACCTCCGGCATTATCCGCTCCGGCTTATTAGCCAATCCGACTGTTCCTTGCTCTCCGCGGGAATCTCCAGCTCCACCCATGCCCCCGAACCCTGCCCGTTGCCCAGCGACAATCTGGCTCCGACGCCGTACAACAGATGCAGACGGTGGTAGCTGTTGCGCATCCCCAAGTGCTGGTCGTCATTTCTCTCGAAATAGCTCCCGCTCTGCAGCTCCTCCAGAACGTCCTCCGGAAATCCCGAGCCGTTGTCGGCGATCCGGATGAGACAGCTCTCCCGCTCGATCCGCGCCTGAATATCGATATGAAACGGTTCGTCCATAAAATCGAATCCGTGCTTGACGGCGTTCTCAATGAACGGCTGAACGATCAGCGGAGGAATCGGAATGTCCCCGGCGTTGTCGCCCACCTCGATCCGGTACGTAATTCTCCCCGGAAAACGAAGCTGCTGAATCCGCAAATAACTGTCCATATGCTCCATCTCCTCCGCCAGGGCCACGAAGGGTTGACCGGTTTTGGTCGCGAAGCGAAAATATTTCACGAGATTCAGGCACATCGCCTGAATGACGCCGTAATTTTTGATCTGGGCCAGGTTGTAGACGACATTGATGCTGTTGAGCAGAAAATGGGGATTGATCTGCAGCTGCAGATGCTTCAGCTCCGCCTTGTGCGTGCGAATCTGCTCCTCGTAGACGTGAATCTGCAGCGTCTGGATCTGCTGGACCATATCGTTGAAGCTCTCGTTGACCGAATGAAACTCCTTGGACGGAGAGCCTGCGAGGCGGAAGGCCCAGTCCCCTCTCTTGAGCGTCCTCATCCCTTTAAGCAGTTCGTTCATCGGCCGAATGATAATATGGTTCAAATACAGCAGGTAGAGCGACAGCAGCACAACGACGAAAATCGGAATCCACGAGATGAACTCGCGGAACCGCGACAGATTTTGCAGCATCCCCTGCTCGGGGATAAACGCGGCCAGCTTGACGTCCGTCGACGCTACCGGATGACTGACGACGACGTAAGTGTCGTCCTCTCCCTTTAATCGCTGGTAGTTGGCCGCGGAGTCGATGACCGGCGACCCGGTCAAGCCGCTGGCGGCCGCTCCGCCGTGGAGCAGCTCGCCCTCCTGGCTTGCGAAGGCGGCGAAGCCGTCTCTGCCCAATTGGATCAATTCCAGCGGCACCATCAGATGATCAAGCCTGACCCAAGCGCCGAGGTACACCCCCGAACCGGAATCGACGATTCGCAGGAGACCGTACGCATCGCCGCAGGAGATCGCCTTCCACTGCGTAAAATACGGGCTGCCCGGCCGCGCCTCCTCCAGACGCCCCTCCAGACACTCCCGAATCCGCAGCATCTCGTCGTAGCTCCCGCTTTGGATCTGTGTCGGAATGAAGTCCCGGTGCGCGACCGAGTACGCGAACTGGGTGTCGACGCTGCTGTCGAACCGGTTGTAGCGGCTTAAGCTGTTCAAGATGCGCACCCGCGTCAACGTGTACTCGCTGGACGCGCCGTCCAGCCTGCCCAAAGACAAAATATCTGCGTCGTAAGAAGCCAGATCGTACAAATAGTTCGTCTCGACGGCCAGCGCCGACTGAATCTGATTCGAATAGAGGGCGATCATGCTGCGGTTCGATTCCGCCGCCTGCTCCCGCACCGAATTCGAGGCCATATAGTTGCTGTAGAGCAGCAGGCAGACGAGCGGCAGCGCGATCGTGACGAAGCCGACGATTAGTTTGTAGCGCAGAGAGCGTTTGGGATTCATCGCTCGGCCTCCTCGAAGGAACGGGAAGTTAGCTTTCCTATGCCGTTATTATGTCATACTCCGTCCCCGCGAGAAAAGGAAGGAGGAGCTGGAAAACTTGCTCCAGCCCCGCGTTCAACCTTGTTTTATTTTCCGTTGGCCTTCGCCCATTCATCCAGCTGCCGCTGCGTCTCTTGCAGCACCTTCTGGTAGCCTGCCGCATCGCGCTTCGCCTTGAACTTGGCGATCGTCTCCTCTACGTCGACCGCTCCGGCGCGCAGCACGGCTCCGAACTCCTTCTCGACGTTGCCGATCGCCGCCATCTCCGCCTTGACCGGAGTCTCGTCGAACGTAAAGCCAAGTGCGATAGAACGCTCCGCGCTGTCGTTGAATTTGCTGAACTGCTCCCATTTGTCCGGATCTTCGTTCGCCCAGAGGTAGGAATTGAACTGATTGCCGAACATCCAGCCGCCCGGGCTCGGGTAGCCTTGGCTTTCCGCGGTGACGCCTTCCGGATAATCGATTACGTTCTCGGATACTTTGACATAGTGCTTGCCTTCGATGCCCCAATCCAGCATATTGAGCAGCTTGGCGTCGGTATACAGCAGGTTCAGGAACATCATCGCGCGCTCGGGATCTTTGGACGTGCGGGAGATCGCCAGCATCGCGCCTTGCGCTTCGCCCGTCGTCGTGTACGGCAGCGCCGTCTCCACTTGCACGAGCGGCACGCCTGTCGTAACGGTCATCTCCTTGTCCTTGCCCGGCTTCAGCGATTGGCCGATGGCGAAGGCTTTGCGGGCTTTGATCATGTTGATCGCCTGGTCGCTGTCGTCGGAGGTGACGACGTCCTTGTCGAACCAACCGTTCAAATTCCACTGACGCATCCGCTTGAGGAAATCGATAAACTTCGGATCCTCCAGATCGTCGACGACTTTAAGCTCTTTGCTGTCGCGGGAGATTTTGCCGTCGTAGTTGGACGCATGCCACGTGTTGGAGAAACGGTTGCTGACGATCGGCACCACGTCAGGCTCGTTGGCCTTGATCGTCTTGAAGATTTCCTCCATCTCCTCCAGCGTCTTCACGCCGGAGATGTCGAAGTTGTATTTGTCGACCAGATCCTTGTTCAACAGGAAGCCGAAGCCCTGCGCGAACTCTTTCTTCGTCGGCACGCCGTACAGCTTGCCGTTAATTTGCGCGCCTTTGATAAAGTCGTCGCCCAGCACCTGAGGAATGTCCTTCCCGTGGCTCGCGACCAGGTCGTTCAGCTCCAGGAATTGTCCCTTGGACACGTCCTGGGCATACCCGTACCAGCCGGCGGTGAAAATCAGGTCGAACGTTTCGCCCGATATTTTCATCAGATTCGTCTTGTCGGTCCAGGAGCCCCAGTCGATCGGTTTCAGTTCAACGGTAGCGTTGATTTTCTCCGTCAAATATTTGCTCATTTCCTCCTGAACTTCAGCCATATCGCGCTGGGCCGAGCCCGGATAGACCAATGTGAGCTTGTACGGCTCCAAACCCGCAGCGCCCGAGGATGCGGATGCGGACGGAGTGCCGGATGCTCCGGCTTCCTTGGACGGCTGGCTCCCTCCATCGTTGCTTTGTCCGCATGCGCCCAACGTCAATGCGGTTGCCAGAACCAATGAGCCCCCGGCGATCAGTTTCTTTTTCATGCCCCATCATTCCTCTCGTCTCATTAAGTATATCCTCTATAGTGGAACTGAGCAGCCGCGCTATCAGCCTTTCACAGCGCCGCTGGTAATGCCGCTGATATAGAACCTCTGGAAGAACGGATAAGCGAGCAACAGAGGAGCGACGCCGATAATGGCCAGCGCCATGCGCACCGTCTCCGTAGGCATCTTGGAAATCAGATCGCCGACCTGGCTGGAAGTGTCCGCCTTCATAATGAGAAACTGCACGTTGTTGAGCGTCTTCGTCATCAAGTATTGAATATTCATAAGCTCGGGCTTGTCGATGAACAACATGCAGTTGTACCAGTCGTTCCAATAGGCCAGCAGGTTAAACAGACCGATGGTCGCCATGATCGGCGCCGATAGCGGAACGATCAGCTTGAGGAAAATCGTAAACTCCCCCGCCCCGTCAATCGTGCCCGACTCGACAATCGATTCCGGAATCGTATTGGCGAAAAAGCTGCGCATAAGCAGAACATTAAAAGCGCTCAGCATCAGACCGGGGATGATCATCGCGAGCAGCGTGTTTTTCAGCCCGAATGTCATCACATAAGTCATATACCACGGGACCATCCCGCCGCTGAACAGCATCGTAAAAAACAAAGTAAAAGACAGCGTACGGCGCAGCGGCAGCCCTTTCCGCGACAGCGGGTAGGCGAACAAAGCCGTAATCAGCAAGCTGACGGTCGTTCCGATCAACGTCACCGCAATCGTTACGCCATACGCACGAGCGATCTGTGCGAAGTCGTTGAACAGGAACGAATAGGCGGCGAAGTTGATTTTGCTTGGCAGGATGGAATAGCCGTTCTGAACGATTGAGCTCTCATCCGTAATAGAGACCATGAATACGAGCAGAAACGGGAATATCGATACGATCGCGAACGCTCCGAAGAACAGATGAATGAAGGAAACGCGCGCAAAGCTCATACGATTCATCTAAAGTGCGCCTCCTCGAATTAGAATAGAGCGTCGTTCTTGCTGATTCTGCGGACGGCGAAGTTCGCGCCCAGGATCAAGAAGAAACAAACGACGGATTGATAGAAACCGGCCGCGGCCGACATGCCGATGTCGCCCAGCTTCACCATCGCCCGATAGACGAACGTGTCGATCGTATTGGTCGTCGGCATCAATGGGCCCGAGTTCATCGTCACTTGATAGAACAGACCGAAGTCCGAGCGCATGATGGAGCTGATCGCGAGCAGCGTCATGACGATAATAACGGGAGCGATCAGCGGCAGCGTGATGCGCGTCATCTGCTTCCATTTGCCGGCTCCGTCGATGATGGCGGCCTCGTAGTACTCCTTGTCGATGCCGATAATCGCGGCGAAGTAAATAATGGCCAGAAACCCGACGCCCTTCCAGGCGTTCACAATAACGAGAATGTACGGCCAGTGCTGCGGTTCGTTGTACCATGAAATAGAATCGAAGCCGAATAAGCTGGACAGCTGCCGATTCACCAACCCGTTGTCCGCGTTAAGAAAGCTGTAGACGAGATACGCGACAACAACCATCGAGATGATGTGGGGCAGCAAGAAGGTGCTCTGATAGAAGCGGGCGACCACTTTCTCCTTGATTTCGTTGATCAACAGGGCAACGGTCAAAGCGAGCACAAGGTTGACGATGATAAAGGCGACGTTGTACAAAATCGTATTGCGAGTAATCAAGTAGGCGTCCGGAGAGTTGAACAGAAACTTGAAGTTATCCGTTCCGACCCACGGGCTGCCCCAGATGCCTTGGACGTAATTCAAGTTTTTGAAAGCCAGAATAACTCCGTACATCGGAATGTAGTTGTTCACGAACAGGTAGACCAGACCCGGAAGCGTCATCAACAGCAGCATCTTGTACTTCTTTATTTGTCTTAGAAAATGGCGCGAACGGCTCGCAGTTGCATGGGTTGCCGCAGGTTTCGTTCGACTGGCAGGCGCAAGCGCTTCCATCAGGTTCATCCTCTCTCGTTGCGTAACTCATGAGCCTATTATAGGGAAGCCCCGAGGCCGGCCACTACTAGGATGATGACTTCCGGATGAAACGGATGTGACTTGTTGCGCAGAATGCGAAAGCGCTTGTTGACGGGCAGATTCGCCGCTCTTATGCTTAGGGTGTCGCAAGCGGCTGAACCTTGGTTCACCGGATATAGATTCCTATAACGGACGCGAGGAGCGGATCATCCCATGAAACTCTCGGACCACGTAAAAAGAGTATTTATTCTAGGAATGGACGGGGCGGGCAATTTCGTACAGCAGGCCGACACCCCTTATCTGGACGCATGGCTGAAGCGCGGCGCCTATACGTACGATGCTCAGGCCGAGCTGCCGACTATCAGCGCGGAGTGCTGGGGCTCCGTCCTGCACGGCGTAACGCCTGACAAGCATGGCCTCGACAACGATAAAGCGGCTTCGGAGGCTTATTCGCTCCAATCCCCCTATCCGTCCTTGTTCCGGCTGGCGAGGGAGCAGCTGCCGGACGCCAAGCTGGCCGCCTTCTCCGCATGGACCCCGATCAACTCGGGGATCATCGAGGATAACATCGGTATTCATAAATTCTCTCTGCCTGACGAGAGACTGACCGAGGAGCTGCTCGCCTACATCGGCGTCAACCCCGACGTTCGGCTGCTGTTCCTCCAGCTCGACGAGCCGGACGGATCCGGTCACCGTTACGGCTACGGCCCCGATTCTCCGGACTATCTGGCCGCGATCACGGGCTCGGATGAACGGATCGGGCGCGTGCTGGAGAGGTTGGAGGCGCTTGATCTGGTCGCAGACAGCCTTATCGTGCTGCTAACTGACCACGGGGGCGGCGGCGAAAACAAGCACGGCCACGGCAGCCCGCATCCGATGGACCGCAACGTGTTCTGGGGCTGCATCGGCCCGGGCATCCGTCAGGGCGTTCTCTCGGGACGCGTGTCTATTACGGATACGGCAGCAATTGCAGCGTTGGCGCTGGGACTTGAGACGCCGGATTGGGACGCGCAGCTGCCGGAAGGGCTTCTGGACGAAGCCGCGGAGGCGGACGGCGGAAAGGCGGAGACCGACAATGGCTAAAACTCTGCGCTTTCGCGAGGACGGGACCTTTAAGATCGTGCAGTTTACCGACCCGGAGTTCTCGGCGGAGAGCGAAGAAGAGCGCGCGATGGAAGCGATGATGCTCTCCATCCTGGAGGCGGAGCGTCCGGATCTGGTCGTCTACACCGGCGACGTCATCGCCTCGGCGGGGCATCCCGACCCGGCGGGCGCGTTCCGCCGCGCCTGCTCGATTCCGGAGCGCGCGCAGATTCCGTGGGCGGCCGTCTTCGGCAATCACGACTCCGAAGGCACCATCACGCGGGAGCAGCTGCACGCTCTTCAGCTTACTTATCCTTTGAACTATGCCAAGCCCGATCCTCCGGGCGTACACGGATCGGGCAACTATGTACTGAGCGTGAAAGGGCAAGACGGGAGAGACTCTGCGGCCTTATACTTTCTGGATTCCGGCAGCTATTCTCCGCTGGAGTACAGCCGGATGGGCTTCTACGATTGGATACGCCGCGACCAGATCGACTGGTACGCGAAGCAGTCCTATCGGCTGACCGACGACAACGGAGGCGTTCCGCTGCCTGCGCTCGCCTTCTTCCACATTCCGCTGCCCGAGTACAATGACGTCTGGGACTTTAGCGTCTGCTACGGGGAGCGCTACGACATCTGCTGCGCCCCATGGATCAACTCCGGCTTGTTCGCGGCGATGATCGAGATGGGCGACGTCATAGGCACCTTCGTCGGGCATGACCACGGCAACGATTATTGGGGCGATTGGCGGGGCATCCGCCTCTGCTACGGGCGCACGACGCGCAACGCTTATCTGGATCGCCCCTTCATGCCGGGAGCCCGCATTATTTCTCTGCGCGAAGGCGAGCGAAGCTTCGACACCTGGATCCGCCTTGCCGACGGCACCTCGCTGACCGACCAACCGCTTCACCAACCTACGGGGCGTTTGCCTGGGCAGAGGTAGCTCGATCCTTAATTCTGCTGCCGCGGAGGGCCCGACGAACCAATGTTGTCAGGTTAACCTAAACTCGCGAGGATGTAGGAGCAAAAGCTCGCAATCGAACGACACGGAATCGCATAGGACGATGGGATAACGTTATGGGTTTCGGACGTTGACGGTTGAAGGAGGGTTAGCGTTATGGCGTAACGTTATTTCATGGGTTCAGGGCAATATCGGGGGCAAATGGGAAAATAACGTT
>NZ_PVYW01000039.1 GCF_003001675.1 Cohnella sp. SGD-V74
TGTCGTATCGATTCATTTTCGTTCGCTCCCTCGTTAGCTTTCATTTTATTTCATACGAGGGTGTTTTTCGACTGCATTTTTATCGTAGCACTCCAGAATGAACCTGGATAACTTATCACTAAACGCTAATAATCAGGATTGCTGAGCTGTCGGGATACCGACAAATGGAGGATAGGTCGTGGCCGATCTCGCAGAAGGCGTACGACCAACCTGAATGGATGGGATACCGGCAAAAAGGCACTACGTACCTATTCGGAATATGGTGCAGACAACCTGACTGGACGGGATACCGGCAAAAGGACGGAAAAGGCACTACGTACCTATTCGGAATATGGTGCAGACAACCTGACTGGACGGGATACCGGCAAATGAAGGGAAACGGCACTACGTACCTATTCGAGAATGTGATACAGACAACCTGACTGGACGGGATAGCGGCAAAAGAGGCGTGATTTTACGTTTTCTGGCAAGCACAAAAATCCCCGACCCGCCGGCAGGCGGAATCGGGGATTCGGAAAAGTCGAGAAGCTTAAGCGCGCGATACGTATCTGCCTTCGCGCGTATCGATCGTCAGCACGTCGCCTTCGTTGATGAACAGCGGAACTTGAACGTTAAAGCCGGTTTCCAGCTTCGCGTTCTTCGTCGCGCCCGTAGCGGTGTTGCCTTTGATTCCCGGCTCGGTTTCCACGACTTTGAGATCGACGCTGTTCGGAATCGTAATGCCGATCATCTCGCCTTGGTAGCTGGAGATGTTGACGGTCATGTTTTCCGTCAGGAAGTTGATTTCCCATTCCAGCTGCGCCTTGGTCAGCTCGAACTGGTCGAACGTCTCGTTGTCCATGAACGTGTACTCGGCGCCAGAGTTGTACAGATACTGCACCGCACGGTTTTCGACGTGAGCGCGAACGACGTTCTCGCCTGCGCGGAACGTCTTCTCCACCACGTTGCCGTTGCGCAGGTTTTTGAGCTTCGAGCGTACGAATGCGGCGCCTTTGCCCGGTTTAACATGCTGGAAGTCCAGAACGGTGCACAGAGCGCCGTCCACTTCGATAGTCAAGCCTGTTTTAAAATCGTTGACAGAAATCACTTCGATACTCCTCCTGTAGAGACATTGCTCTTGATTAGTCCAACTCGATCAGCCGCTTGGGCGAGCTTGTCAGAATGCGGATACCGCCTTCTGTCATCACGACGTCGTCCTCGATCCGAACCCCGCCGAAGCCGGGGAGATAGATGCCCGGCTCGACCGTCACGACCATGCCGGGGGTCAGCACAACATCGCCGGTAAGCGACAGCCGCGGCGATTCGTGAATCTCCAAACCGATTCCGTGTCCCGTACCGTGACCGAAATATTCCCCATAACCATACCGTGTGATGATATCTCTCGTCAAGGCGTCGCCTTCTTTTCCGGTCATCCCCGGACGCAGATGATCGAGGGCGTATTGCTGCGCTTCCTGCACGATCGCGTAGATTTCCTTGTGTTTGTCGCTCGCTTGGCCGACGACAACCGTACGCGTAATATCCGAGCAGTAGCCTTTGTAATAGGCGCCGAAATCAAGCGTGACGAATTCGCCGGTGCCGATCGTCTTGTCGCTGGCGACTCCGTGCGGCAACGCTGAACGTTCGCCGGAAGCGACGATCGTGTCGAAGGAAGAGCTCGTCGCGCCCTGCGAACGCATGAAGAACTCGATCTCCAGAGCGATCGACCGTTCGGTCGCGCCGGGCTTCAGATACGCCAGAATGTGATCGAAGGTCCGATCGGCCAAGTCGGCCGCTTCCTGCAAAATCGCCAGCTCGTCCTCGTCCTTCGTCATCCGCAGCTTCTCCACAATGCCTTCGGACCGCAGCAACTCCGCAGGGCGGAACGCCTCTTCCATTTTCCGATAGGCCGCATAGGTGACGTCCTGCTCTTCGATCAGCAGCTTCTGCGCGCCCCACTCCTTCAGCAATCCCGCGATCGTCGCGTTCATGTCCGCGCCGTGCTTCACGATGTCGAAGCCCAGCGCCTGCTCCGCCGCCTGTTCGGTATAGCGGAAATCGGTCACGAATACGGCCTTGTCCGCCGAGATCAGCGCCGCTCCGGACGTTCCGGTGAAACCGGTCAGATAGCGCACGTTAAGACGATTCGTGACGAGAAGCGCATGGCCTTCCGTTCCGGCGATCGCTTCCCGCAGACGGGCAACCCTAACATTAGGCATTCGTTCTTCCTCCCTCTATGTGCCGGCACAGCGCCAGAAGCCCCAGCTCGTAGCTGTCCGCTCCGAATCCCGCGATCTGGCCGACCGCGACTGCCGCCGTCAGCGAAGTATGGCGGAAAGCTTCTCGCTTATGAATGTTGGAGAGATGAACCTCGACGACGGGTAGTCCGACGGACGAGAGCCCGTCCCTCAGGGCATAGCTCGTGTGGGTCAGCGCGCCCGGATTAATCAGAATGCCGTCGTGCTTGCCGTAGGCGGCATGGATTTCGTCCAGCAAAGCCCCTTCGTGATTCGATTGGAAAAAGCTCAGTTCGGCCCCCAAAGAAACGGAGAGCTTCCTTAGACGCGCCTCGATCTCCGCCAGCGTTACGGCGCCGTAGACGCCCGGCTCGCGAATGCCGAGCATGTTCAAGTTCGGGCCGTTCAGTACCAGTATGCTTGCCATTGTCCTGTTCCTCCCGCTCCATAGCCGTCGTCGGCCGGCCTGGCCGACCGGGCCAAGTACATCAGACATTGTAACATACCGGCGGCTTTCAGGAAAACGGTGGAATTAAGCTTTTTGCGCTCTCGCCGTTTGCTAGGGCGTGTATGCCAACCCGCTCAGAGGCATCTCCCCTGCTTCGTCACTTTTGCTTGACGTACCCCCGGTACGCCTTCACAAAAGTTCCTGGCATGGAACGAAAATTCCGCAATATCTGCTTCCCTCGGAGGTTGCATACACGCCCTAGGAAGGCTGCGGGGAGCCTTGCGCGGCTTTGCGGGACGGTTCCCGGCTCGCTTCGTCATGGAGCTCGAACGCGATGCTGTAGCCGATGAACAGCCCCCAGAGCAGGAACAGGCAGAAATCCGTGATGATGCTGTCCCAGCCGATCCGGTTAAGCGGCGGAAGCGCTCCGATGTAAGGTCCGGCCCAAGCGTACACGAGCGCCCACCAGGCGGCGCCGAAGCCGAGCCCCGGCCAAGGACCGGTCAGCTTGCCGAGCAGCGCAACGTAGACGAGCGCCGCCAACATCGACATCGCGATGAACGCGCCCAATCCTCCCAGCTGCCAATAGAAGCCTCCGAGCCAGGCCCGAGGGACGAACGGATCGAGCAGAAACGCTTGCGTCACGCTCGTAAAATTGAGTCCGGTCGCCAGCCAGCGGAGCAGCCCCCAGATGAGGCCGGCGAAAAAGCCGATTTTCAGACTGAACAAGATCGGTCGGGTCGGAGCCGGCTCGCTCTCTCCGGTCTTCCGACGATTTTCGTATTGAGATGCGGACGTCATGCGCTTTCATCCTTCCACGGCAAGGTTGGCAATTCGCGGATAGTATGGCCTCATCCGCTTCGGGCTACTCTTGACGCGGGCCGTCTCCCCCATTGCCAGTGGCTTTCTATCCCCCGATCCTGTAAAATAGAATTACTCGGGGCTCCGGTTCGCCCGCCCCCAGATTTATCCGTAAAGCAGGTGACCCGTCATGTCAAAACCATCTCCCTCGATCTATGGAGGACAGGCCGTCATAGAAGGCGTCATGTTCGCCGGCAAGCACGTTCACGTGACCGCGGTTCGCCGCAAAGATCAGCAAATCACCTTCCTGGAAGTGCCCAAGAAGCCGACTCCGGTTCTTAACAAGATCAAGAAGATCCCGTTCGTCCGCGGCATTGTAGGCATCGTCGAATCCGCGGCCAAAGGCTCCCAGCATTTGACCTACTCGGCCGAAGCGTACGCCGAAGACGAAGCGGGTCCGGAAGAAGCCGCCAAGCAGAAGGAGCAGGAAAAAGAGAAGGATCGCTGGAACCTGACGATGATTTTAGGAGTTGCCGTCGTGGGCATACTATCTTTCGTCGTAGGCAAGCTGATTTTCACTTTGGTGCCGGCTTTCGTCGAAGGGCTGATCTTTAGCCAAGCCTTCGAGAATAAAATAATGCACAACCTGCTTGAAGGCGTCATCAAAATCATTCTCTTGCTTGTATACTTGTGGTTCATCTCGCAGACGCCGATGATCAAGAGGCTGTTCCAGTATCACGGCGCGGAGCACAAAGTCATCAGCGCGTACGAAGCGGGATCTGAGCTTACAGTCGAGAAAGTGCAGAAATTCAGCCGGCTTCACTATCGATGCGGCAGCAGCTTTATTATTTTCACCGTAATCGTCGGCGTCATCATCTATTCTTTCTTCACCTGGGACTCGATGGCCGAACGCATTATGCAGCGCATTCTGCTGCTTCCGGTCGTGCTGGGCGTCTCCTACGAAGTGCTGAGATGGACGAACGCGCTTCGGGACATCCCGGTATTGAAATGGCTCGGAGCTCCCGGCCTCTGGCTGCAGCTTCTGACGACCAAAGAACCGAACGACGACCAAGTGGCGGTCTCCATCGCGTCTTTTAACCGGATGAGAGAGCTCGACAACGAGATCTCGACCCCGCGCGTCGCGCTTGCCAAGCAGGCTTAAAGTTTGTTCCCGGCATGCCAAGATCATTGATGTATCCGGAGGAGGATGCGCATGAGAAACCGAATCCAGCCCTGGTTTGCCGTCGTGCTGGCGTTTATGGCGATCGGCGTGATTACGAGAATGATGCAGGGCTCCATCGATTCGTGGGCAATTCCGCTCGGACTGGCAGCGATCGTGTTTCTGCTGTACAAATTTCCGCCGGACAGATGGAGAAAGCCGAAGCAGCGAAGCCGCCCTCCCGTCAAGAAGCCGCCGCGTCCGGATTTCCGCAGCGCTTCCTCCAAGACGGAACGAAGACGCGCTTCTCCTTTCACCGTCATCGAAGGGCGGAAGGACCGGGACGACGAACCGCCCCGGTATCACTGAAGCAAGGGGCAGTTCCCCGGCCAGCCATGGCCGTCGGAACTGCCCCTTCGCTTTGCCTTGCTTCCGCCGCCTGGCGATCTTCCCCCGCATTCCTCACCTCGGTTTGGAGATGTTCACCTTGAGCACCCCGGCTTTGCGGTCCCAGCTTTGAAAAAACTTCTCCCCCGCCTCCAGCCCCGAACGGTACAAAGCCTCGCTCTTCTCCGGAGTCAGATGAAACTGCGTCCCGCTGACGCCCAAAGTCGGAATTTTGATCGTGCGAATCTCCTTGTTTTTCTCGATATACCTTTCGTCGTGCGCGCTGAGCATCGTCTCGAACATCGCCTGGAACATCGATACCGGCCCGTTGATTCGATGGGGCTGCGCATCGGAACGCCCTACCATCTGAAAGCCGATCACGGACGTCGCCGGATCGGACGAACCGTCTTGCTGAAACAGCCATAACGGAAAGTTGCTCAGCAGGCCGCCGTCGACGACGTATGAAAACCTCGAACGCACCGCTTGCTTTTTGCGTTCCTTGAATGGTTGGCGCAGAACGACCGGATCGAAAAAATAAGGAATGCTCGTGCTCATCCGCACGGCCCTGGCGACGGAGAAGCGTTCCGGCGCGATTCCGTACTGAGAGATGTCTCCGGGAAGGACGAGCAGTCTTCCGTTCGTAATATCCGACGCGATAATTCGCAGCTTCCCGTCCGGCAAGTCGCCGAAAGTGCGAACCCCTTTGGATGCGAGCAGCTCCGCGACCCATTTCTCCAGCCGTTTGCCGGAATAGAGCCCTTTGCGCAGGAAGAGGCGCACCGCCGGAAAAGCGCTCTTCCTCAGCAGGGAGGCCGGCGGCGTCCGCTCAATCGCGGCCTTCATCTCGTCGGCCGTATACCCGGCCGCCAGCAATGCGGCGACGATGCTTCCCGACGAAGTGCCGGCGACCCGATTGAACACGATGCCGTGCTTTTCCGCCGCGCGGACCGCCCCCGTCAGCGATATTCCCCTTACTCCTCCGCCTTCGAACACCGCATTTACCCGAGTCGTCTCCACTTGCCCTCGCCTCCCCGCGGACTTCGCGCAAGTCGCAGCCGCACCTTCCGGCCCTTGCTTTCATCCATATGCGTTCGGCAATGGCCCTAATACACCAACGCGGATCTCCCCGAATCGAAAAAGCAGCCGTCCCCTGCGCGGGTTCGGCTGCTCTATTGCATGATCGTTATTATCGCTCACTCGCTGTCCATCTCGGACCGGATCTTCACCAGCTCTTCCGCGCGGGACGGATCGCGGTTGAAGTATTCGACGAGCGATTCGATGCACGTGATGGAATCCCAGCTCAGATGGTGCTCGATTCCTTCCACGTCTGCGTAAATTTTATCCTCCTGAACTCCGATGATCGTCAGGAAAGTTTCCAGGAGATGATGGCGGTCGACCAGCCTCTTGCCGATCTTCTTGCCCTTGTTCGTCAACACGAGACCCCTGTACTTCTCGTAGATCAAGTAATTATCCTTGTCCAGCTTCTGAATCATCTTCGTAACCGAGGAAGGATGCACTTCCAACCCTTCGGCAATGTCGGAGACGCGGGCGTAGCCCTTCTCGTCGATCAAGCGGTAAATCCTCTCCAAATAGTCTTCCATACTTGGGGTAGGCAACGCTAGTCCCCCTTTCCTTCCATATCATACACCGTTTGACGCAAACCGAGCAAGTCTGAACTCTCCGTCCGCCAAGAAAAGTATCAAGACGCCTTTTCCACAAGCGGAAGCGCTCCGCGAATGGATCACGGAGCGCATCTTCGAGCGTTTTCCACAAGCCCGCATCGAATACTTCACATAATATCGAACAGCCACTTCGGCGTAATGCTTTGCAGCCAGATCGTAATTTGCGTCATCTTGTCGGTGAACAGCAGCACGCCCATCAGGATCATCATCGCCCCGCCGACTTTCATGAGGGCGTTCGAGTATTTCAGAATCCATCTGGCAGTGCCGAGGAAGAACGCAAGAATGAAGAACGGCAAGGCGAATCCGAGCGAGTACGCCGTCGTCAATCCGACCCACGTGCCGGGATTGCTTGCGGACAGCAGCAGGATTGAGCCGAGAATCGGACCGACGCACGGCGACCATCCGGCGGAGAAGCCGATGCCGAACACGAACGAGCCGAGATAGCCGCCCGGCTTCCACTTCAAGTCCAGCTTGCGCTCCTTCATCAGCAGCTGCGGCTGAAAGATGCCCATCAGGAACAAGCCCATCAGCACGATGAAAATGGCCGATATTTTACGAATCGTATCCTGATAATCCCTGAAAACGTCGGTGAACGCGTTGGCGCCGTACGCCAGCGCGAAAAACACAAACGAGAAGCCGAGAATGAAAAAGAACGTGTGGCTCATCGTTTTCATGCGCATGCTGCGGCTCGTATCCGTCTTGATCTGATTGACGGAGACGCCGGTTATGTAGGATAAGTACGCCGGATACAGCGGCAGGCAGCAGGGCGAAATAAATGAGGCCAAGCCTGCGGCGAAAGCGATTCCGACGTTTAAGTCCGCCATTGCGTATACCTCCTGGACCTAGGTTCTGATTAACCGCGTCGAAGCGATGCACATCACCAGGATGGCGATGAGCAGCAGCACGACCGTTCCGCCCGGAGCGAGGTTGGCGACGCCGGCGATCCACAGTCCGGCCAGCACCGCCGCCTCGCCGATGACGACGACGAGAATGACGGCTTGCTTAAAGCTGCGCGACAGCGCCAGACTGCACGCGGCCGGAATCGTCAGCAGGGCGGACACGAGCAGCGCGCCGACGATCTTGATCGCCGCGCTGACGACGAGAGCGGTTAATATACTAAGCATAATATTAAAATACTTCATAGGCAAACCGCTCACCGCGGCCGCGTCTTCGTCGAACGTCAGCAGGAACAGCTCTTTCTTGTGAATGAGCACCATCGAGAGCACGACGACCGTAACGCCCAGTATAACGTAGATGTCCGTATAATCGAGCGTATAAATGCTTCCGAACCAAAATGAATTGGCGTTCTGGCTAAAACTCTTACCTATCGTAAACAGCAACGAAGCGAGCGCGATCCCCCCCGACATGATGATGGCCAGCGACAACTCCGCGTACGTGCGGTACGCCTTGCGCAGCCACTCAATCCCGAACGAAGCCGCTATCGCGAACAGCAAACCGACCGCAACCGGATATACGTTTATGAGTAAGCCGAGCGCGACACCCGCGATGCTCACATGGGCCAGCGTGTCCCCGATCATGGCCAGACGCCTGAGCACGAGAAACAGCCCCAACAGTGGAGCGGTTATCGCAATCAAGGCGCCTCCGATCAGAGCCCTCTGGAAAAATTCAGCCGATAAAAGTTCCAATCCCAGTTACCCTTCTTTCCGCAACGAGTGCAGCAAATCCGTGCCTTGGCAATCTTCCAGGTCGTGGGAGTGGCGAACGTAGAAGCTGAGCTTGCCGCTGCGCTCCTTCGGCTCCTCGCCCAAGTAGGAGCGGACCATGTCCATGTCGTGGGACACCATCAGGAACGTAATGTTGTGCCTTTGATGCATATGCTTGATCATGTGGAAAAAGTTTTGCTGCGTCTCGATGTCGATGCCGGTAAGCGGCTCGTCCAAGATGAGCAGCTTCGGGTTGTTGATCAGCGCCCGCGCCAGGAACACCCTCTGCTGCTGCCCCCCGGACAACGCTCCGATCCGCTTGTCGCCGAGATCCTCGATCTTCAGCGCCTTCAAGGCGTCGTCGCAGCGCCCGACATCCTCCTTGGATATGCGGCGAAACAGCTTCTTCCTGCCGTACAATCCCGACAGGACGACTTCCTTCACCGTGGCCGGGAACAGCGGGTTGAAGTGGCTCCTCTGGGGAACGTAGCCGATCAGATTCCAGTCCTTGAACTGGGCCGCGGGCGTTCCGAACAGCGAGACAGAGCCTTTCTGCGGGCGGGTCAAGCCGACGATCATCCTCAGCAGCGTCGTTTTGCCCGCTCCGTTGGAGCCGATCAGCCCGACGAAATCCCGTTCCATGATGCGAAAGCTCACGTCCTGCAAAATCGGCTGGTTATCGTAGGAGAACGACACTCCGCTTAGGCTCACGATCTCCTGATGGCAGCCCGCCTGCGCCGTTTTGGCCGCCGCCGTCGCCGCCCTCATTTCCGTCGCCCCCGCTGCCGACGTTGCATCCGTTGCCGTTGCGTTCATCCGTAGCCCTCCTTTCTTGCGTTCACATTGCTTCTAATCCTTATATGTTAGATTACTGAAGCGCCTTCTGCAAGTTTTCCAGATTGCGCTCCATCAGCGTGAAGTAATTCTCTCCCTTTTTTTCCTGCTCCGACGTAAGCCCCTCCAGCGGGTTCAGGACAAGCGTGTCTACTTTAGCTTCTCTTGCCAGCGTATCGGCCAACTGCTCGGACACGAGCTCCTCGAAGAAAATGTAAGGAATGCCGTTTTCCTTCACGAACTTGGCGATCTCCAGCAAGTCCTGCGCTCTCGGCTCGGCTTCCGGGGACAGCCCCATGATCGCGACCTGGTTCAACTTGTAATCCCGGGCCAAATATCCGAACGCCTGGTGAGAGACGACGATGTCGCGGCGCTCGTAGCCCGACAGCTCCTTGGTGAACTTATCGTCCAGTTCGCGAAGCTTGCTCTCCAGCTGGGAGTAGTTGCTCTCGTAAGCCGCACGGTTGGCCGGGTCCACCTGCACGAACGCGTCCAAGATGTTAGCGGCCATCACCAGCGCGGAGCGCGGACTGGTCCACGTGTGCGGATCGACGTCCAGATCGGAGTGGCTGTGGCCGGCTTCTTCGCCTTCATGGACCTCGCCGCTCGCTTCGCCCTCATGCTCGTCGTCGTGAGCTTCCTCGGCGCCTTCTTCTCCCTCGTGACCGTGTCCGTCCTCGGCCCCTTCTTCGCCCTCGTGACCGTGTTCGTCCTCGGACCCTTCTTCGCCTTCGTGCCCGTCCTCGTCCTCATGCTCGTGGTCGTGCTCCGGATTGCCCTGGATCAGCTCGATCCCTTTGCTCGCCTCGACGGTGAGCACTTGGCTGCCCGCTCCAAGTCCCTTCAGGAAGCCGTCGACCCAGCCTTCCAGACCCGCGCCGTTATAGAGGAACAGCTGGGCTTTGGACGCGGCGTCCAGATCGCGGCTCTTCGGCGTCCATTCGTGCGGCTCTACGCCCGCGGCGATCAGATTCACGACATGCGCGTGCTCGCCGCCGATCTCCTTGGCGAAGAAATACAGCGGGTAGAAGCTGGTGACCACGTTCACCTTGCCTTCCGCCTGCGAATAGGAATCGCTCTTGCCGCAGCCGGCCAGAAGCGCAACGGAAACGCTCAACGCTATGATTAAAGACAATTTGAAAGATGATGTTTTCATGATAGACCCCTTAATCGTAATCTTTTTTATTAACAGATCCGATTATAGGCCCGCCGACCGCCCGCTGTCAACTTCGTATTGTTGGGCAAGCTCACGCCTGGCCATGAGTAACACGCCGTGCGCTTATTGCTCGTCTCCCCGGGCGAAAGAAAAAGGCACCCCGTCCCTCGCCGCGCTTACAACGAGGCGATAAAGACCAGGATGCCTTGATTAGCCGTTCAGATGAAGCAAGCAGAACGGGGCCTACCGCGGTTTCTTCGCGAATTCCCGCGCCCTACTTCACGATCGCGCCGTTCGGCATGCCGTCCGGAACCGTCGCAAGCGTCAGTTGATCGCCCTGGGACGCAGCGAGAATCATGCCTTGGGACATCTCGCCTCTCAGCTTGACCGGCTTCAGGTTCGTTACGCAAATCACTTTGCGGCCGATCAGTTCCTCCGGCTTGTAAAACTTGGCGATGCCGGATACGACCTGCCGGCGCTCGAAGCCGAGGTCGAGCTGCAGCTTAAGCAGCTTGTCGGCCTTCGGAACCGGTTCGCAAGCGACGACCTGCGCGACCCGAAGCTCGACCTTCATGAAGTCGTCGATCGTAATTTCCGGAGCGAGCTCCGGAGCTTCCTCCGCGCCCGCATCCGCCGGCGCCGCGGTTTCCGCGCTTGCAGCAGCTGAAGCTGCCCCTGCGCCGCCCATCGAGCCGGAAATCCATGCGACTTCTTCGGCCAAATCCAGGCGAGGGAAGATCGGGTCGCCTTTGCTGATTTTCGTGCCGGCCAGCTTCGCCCCGAACTCGCGCAGGCTCTCCCATGCCGTCAGTTCGCCTTCCGTCAGCCCCAATTGCGTCCACATGCTCCGAGGCGCATGCGTCAGGAACGGCTGGATCAGAATCGACACGATCCGCAGACTTTCCGCCAGATGACCCATGACGGAAGCCAGCGCCGCGCGATCCGCTTCCTCCTTGGCCAGCGTCCAAGGCTTCGTCTCGTCGATATATTTGTTCGTCCGGCCGACCAGCGTCCAGATCGCGGATAACGCCACAGAGAACTCCATGTTCTCCATCGCCGCCTCCACCTTCTCCACGGTCGCCAGCGCCATCCGTTCCAGATCGCCGTCGAACTCCGTCACGCCAAGGCCGAATTGCGGCACCTCGCCGCCGAAGTACTTGTCGATCATCGCCACCGTACGGTTGAGCAGGTTGCCCAGATCGTTGGCCAGATCGTAGTTGATGCGTTCCACGAAGTTTTCGGGCGTGAACGCGCCGTCCGCTCCGAACGGCACTTCACGCAGCAGGTAATAACGAACCGCATCCAGGCCGAAGTGATCGATCAGCTTGACCGGGTCGACGACGTTGCCCTTCGACTTGGACATTTTGCCGTCCTTCATAAGCAGCCAGCCGTGCGCGAATACTTTCTGCGGCAGCGGCACGCCCAGCGCCATCAGCATGATCGGCCAATAGATCGTATGGAAACGAACGATCTCCTTGCCGACGAGATGGACGTTGGCCGGCCAATATTGGCGATAAGCTTCGTCCGCGTCCGTCCCGTATCCGAGCGCCGTAATGTAATTGGACAGCGCGTCGATCCACACGTAGATGACGTGCTTCGGATCTCCCGGAACCGGGATGCCCCAGTTGAACGTCGTCCGCGACACCGCCAAGTCTTCCAGCCCCGGCTTGATGAAATTGTTGATCATCTCCGTCTTGCGCGATTCCGGCTGGATGAAGTCGGGGTGATCCTCGTAATATTGCAGCAGGCGATCGGCGTATTTGCTCATCCGGAAGAAGTAGCTCTCTTCCTTGACCAGTTCCACCGGGTGACCGCTGTCCGGACTTTTGCCGCCGACGACCTCTCCCGCGTCATTGCGCTCCACGTCGACCAATTGCGACTCCGTGTAGTACGTTTCGTCCGGGATGCTGTACCAGCCTTCGTACTCGCCCTTATAGATGTCCCCTTGCTCCAGCAGCTTCGCGAAAATATCCTGGACGACCTTCGTATGGCGGGGTTCCGTCGTGCGAATGAAGTCGTCGTTGGAAATTTCCAGCTTCCTCCACAGCTCCTTGATGCCGACGACGATGTCGTCGACGAACTGCTGCGGCGTCTTGCCCGCTTCCTGCGCCTTTCGTTCGATCTTCTGCCCGTGTTCGTCCGTTCCCGTCAAGTAACGCACGTTGTATCCGCGCAGCCTTTTGTAGCGCGCCATCGCGTCTCCCGCCACCGTTGTGTACGCATGGCCGATATGCAGCTTGTCGCTCGGGTAATAGATCGGCGTCGTAATGTAGAACGATTTTTCCTTTTCCGTCATTGCGTTCATCTCCTTCGCGGTTTAAAAAACATAAAGCTCCCGTCCGTATGGGACGAGAGCTGCGCTCACGCGGTACCACCCAAATTCCTCCCGCAGGACCGCAGTCCCGCGAAAGCTCATTAAGCCGATCTTTAACGCCGATCCCCGCGTCGCTCCCTCACCGGTGCGGCTTGCCGCCGCGCCATGCTCGAAAGCGATTCCTCCAGGACCATCTTCCAAGGCCGCCCTATGCCGGTTCTCAGCTCCCCCGGCTCTCTGCGATAGTGCGACGCCTTGTACTTATCCCTTCACTGGAAACAATATAAGAGGTGGTTCAAAAAGTCCGCTTTTGATCACGAAGCCTCTCGGGAAGCAGACTCGACATCGAATCTTGAATTCAGCCGTCTCTTCCGGTGCTCACGTAGCTTCCACTACGCTCCGCTCCTCATACCCGGTCTTCATCCAACATTCTCGGTGCTGAAAACCGAACTTTTTGAACTCTCATTGTAACACTCTTTCCGCAAAATATAACCGAACGGACGCCGTCGTGTCAAGTCGATTCCTGCTTCTTCCGCTCCGGAACGGGATCGAAGCCTCCGGGGTGGAAAGGATGGCATTTGCAGATCCGTTTAACGGCGAGGTAAGAGCCTTTGGCGGCGCCGTGCACCTCGATCGCCTCCAGCGCGTACGCCGAGCAGGTCGGCAGGAAGCGGCAGGTCGGCGGCTTCAGCGGAGAAATGAACTTGCGGTAGACGTGAATCGGCGCCTGCAGCGCGCGGCGGGCGACGCTCATCTCGCTTCCGGCACGGAGCCCGAAGCCGCCTCCCGGCAATCCCCGCAATACCCGAACACTTCGAATTTATGCTTCACGACTTCGAAGTCGCCCGGAACGTCGGTTTCCGTCATCGGACAAAATCGGATCGGCAGCGTCTTCTCGCATTGCAGGCAAATCATATGATGATGGTGATGCTGCTCTTCGCAGCTCAGCTTGAATTTGACTCCGTCTTCGAACACGACCTGCTCCACTACGTCCATATCCAGCAGCAGCCGCAAATTCCGGTACACCGTATCGAAGCTGAGCCCCGGATATACCCTCTGCATATGCTCGTACACTTCTTTGGGCGTCAAATAGCCGGGAGCGCCGTCGAACAATTTGACCATCGTCTTGCGCTGCTCCGTAATGCGCAGCCCGTTTCGGGACATCCTCTGCATGATGCGTTCCGTCGATCCCACGAGATACCCTCCCGCAACACTTTTATTCTTTTACTATGCAACAAACCCATTCTCCCGTCAAACCGCGCCAGATGTGGGCGAGCCCTTAGGCCTTCGAACAGGCAACCGGGAGCGGACGCCGTATAATGTACAACATCCCAAGGAAGGAGAATGATCTAAGTGTCCGATCGTCCAAAATGCAACAGCAAAGCCATTTTTGATCCACCGCAAACCGTATTCGAGGACTACTATCACCCGCAGCATGTCGATGTCGTTCATCAGATTCAAGTTATCAGACGCCATCACTGCGTCCCGGTTTATCACCATAAGACCAGCGTGTCCGTAAAAGACGTCTACTGCGGAGACTTCGAGGGCGTTAACGACCGCGAAGGCAACGTCAGCACGTCCAACTTGAGAAACAAACGCCGCTAAGCCTTCTCCGGTCGCCGGCCGCCCCGATCGCCGCCCCCGTCGCGCGGTCGGGGCGGCTCTTCGTCCCGGCGGTCGGGATCCTTTCCTGGCCTGCCGCGAAGAAATCGCTTCCATTATTCCTCATGCCAAAGAAGCCGCCCGCATCCGTTCGACCCGCGCGAGCGACCTCCGTCTCCCCGTTCAAGAGAACCACGTGTTCACCACGAGCACCATCGTCACGAAAGAGACCGCCGACAACCCCAAATAAATGCCGCCCTGACGCTTCTTCAATTGAAAAAAGCGCAGCACGCCCATGCTCAGAAACGAACCGATCATCGTAATGAAAATAACTCCCGCGATGAACAAACCGGGCGACACTTGCGATACGTCCGTGATTTCCACTGCCTTGCCCCCTTAACGAATGCCTGATCCGAAAGTCCGAATGCTGGTTTCCTCTAGCATTATAACGTTTTACGTCTCGATAAACAATTCGTATTCGGACTTTTCCGAAGGCCTCCGCTTAAAGCGGACGACAATGTGACGCTCCTTCTTCATGACGGCTTTGCCGGTCCGCGGGTAGACGAGACACGGGAACCGGATTACCCGCTTCTTGCCGCCCGGAAGCCCGCTTATTTTGAGCCGCTCCGAAGTCGTCGTCAGCTGCAAGGCGCGAACGTCGACCTCAGGCCCCAGCCGGATCGCGACCCTGACGTACTTCCCTTCCTGCCTCGTTTCGATCTGCACCGCCGCGCGCTCCGAGGCGCTCACCCCGGCTTTGGCGTTCTGCAGAAGCTTCTTTACATAATCGTTCATCCAGTTGGCGTCGCCCGCCCGATCCCAATTTTCCGCCAACTTCCACGGGATATCCTTGCCCAGCCACCTCCGAAGCTCTTGCCAATCCGGAAGCGGTCCGCTGTCGAAAAAAGATTTCAACGCCGTCTCCTCCCCGCCCGATACTCCGATAACCGGGCCGCCGCCCAGACACCTTCCTCCAGCATATGAAACCGGCCTCCCGGCCGTTCCCGCTCGGCTCGAGAGAACCTCTAGGCTCCTGCCTTCATACACTGTCTAAGAGCCTAGAGCGAAGGAGTCGTTATGCCTATGCCATGCATCGTCGGCAATGTCAAAATCTTGAGCGTCGGCGGCAGCGGCGTCGTCCAATTCGGCGACGCGATCCAAATCTCTCCTTCGAGCACCTCCAAAACCTATGCCGGAGCCGGCTCCTTCTTGACGGGAGATCTGTCGCGCACCAATAACGCCATCAGCGCCACGAACACGAACGATCCCGACGTGGTAGACTCCAACACGAACAGCATCGATACTGCGGGGGTGGTCTGATATGATCTGGAACGTGCAACAAACGATTACAATCGGCCAGCTCCGAATAGATGGCATTACGAACTCCTCCGTCCTGCAGATCGGAAGCGCGGGCAGCATTCAATCCTTGTCGCAGCTCTACAATACGGGCGGCTTCGCCGAGCCCGCTCCGGAGCTGAGCGAGGAACTCAACACCCTGTCGCTCGTACCTTTGCCGAATCCGACGTAAGAGAGAGGGGCAATGACGATGCAACCGCAACAGCCGCAGCCCAATCTGTGGAACGGCGTCTATCAGTCGGCCCAGCCCGGACTTCATCCGAACAACGGGCAAGCGGCCGTGCACCCGAATTCGTGGGCCGGCATGGCGCAGCGCCTGTATCAGGCGGAGGTCCGGCTTAAGCAGATGGCGGAGCAGATCGCCTCGCTGCAGAAGCAGCTTGACGAAGTGAAGAGCAAACCCCCTCTGCACGTCGAATATCACTTCGACCAGTTGAAGGTCAACCGCCTGGAAGGCACCCTGAACGTCGGCATCTCGCCGCAGGGCATTCAGGACGTCGAATCTCTGGAGACGCCCGGATTCGCCGGATGGAAAGCGGCGGCGGAAGGAAACGCCGACGCGGCGCTTCAGCCGATGCGCCAGCTTCAGCAGGAGATGGCCGCCTACATGGACGCCGAAGCTTACGGTGCGCTGACCGGATTGGAGCCGCAATTCGGAATTGTCCTGGGCGAAGAGCATCGCAGGCAGATCGTCGCAGACGTAAAGAAGCAGCTTAACGAACGCGTCCATTATTATGCCCGCTCCGAAGCCTACCCGTCCGCAGGGACGGAGGAGGAGAAGCGAAAATGGCGGGATTCGGTCAAAGAGAAAACGATGCGCGACGTTCAAGGCGCCTTCGCCGCTTATTTAAGCAAGCAGCAACAGCAGCAGCAACAGTTTCAACAGTCCGATAAAAGGGGGTGAGCAACTTGTCGTCGCCGCTGTCTCTTCACGTAACCAACGGCCCCGTATCCGTCGGCTGCATCAATCTTGTCGGAGTGTCCAGCTCGTCGGCGCTGCTGCTTGGCGACACCGAATCGATCACGCTATATTCTTACTTCGATACGCCCGCCGAATCGATGATCGTGTCTCCGATGGCTCCTTTGCCGCTGCCGGGAGGAGGAGAAGAACAAATTGAACCGTGACCCCAGAAGCACGACGCTGCTCTCGCTGTTCGTAAACACCGTCAGTTCGTCGGGAGTCGTGCACCTCGGAGACGGACAGGACACCAATATGGCTTCGCGGGCGCTCGCCGTGCAGCGGGCCATCGCGAATTTCCAGGACGACGAGTTTTTCTTCGAATCTTATCCGATCTTTTATTTGCCGCAGCCCGTTCCCGAAGCCGAAGTCCCCGTTCGCTTCCGGAGCGAATCGCCGTGGCCCACCCTGCAGGTAGGCTGCGTCTACGCGCTCGGGGTTTCCAGCTCTTCCACGTTTCGCGTCGGCTGCAGCGGCCCGGTGCAGGGCGTCACGAGAATCAAGCACATCCGCCACTTTAACAACCTCGTCGCTTCTCCAGCCGGGACATCCGCTGAAAATAGGGATTATTCGTCCTGACGGTACAAACGTACAGGATTCCATATGCCCCCCGTCATATGCTGACATTGTGATTCGCCATCACAAACACATCAATACGGGAGGTTTTCACTAATGGGTTATCCGGTAGCAGGTGCGGCAGGTTGCGGTTGCGGGCCGACTCACGGCGGCGGTTACTTCGGAACGGCTGCATTCGCCCTGGTTCTGTTCATTTTGTTGGTTATCATCCTTCGCGCGGGATATTAATCGAGCCGTCGCAAAATAAACGTACGTCCCCGCACACCATGCGGGGACGTACGTTTATTTGCCGTCGGGGCGCTCAGTTCGGCGCGGAGCTTGGCGTGATCTGGCCGAGCTTCAGCGCCAGATGAAGCTGGAGCCGGTCTTCCGGGTCGTCGAGGGAGACGCCCAGAATCGCCTGCACCTTCTCCAGCCGGTAGACGATCGTGTTATAGTGGGCGAACAGCCTTTCGGAAGTGAGCTTGATGTTCCCGTTGCAGCGGAAAAACATTTCCAGCGTCTCCATCAGCCTCCCCCCTCCCTTGCGATCCGCCAGTTGAAGCGGCAGCGAATATCGGTTGAGGAACTGCTCCCGCTCTTCCCCGGAAGGGATCAAATACAAGAGGGAATACACCCCCAGTTTATCGTAAGCAATGACCTCGCCCGGAAGCGCGCACACTTCGGCCACTTGACGGGCGTGCTTGGCCTGCGTCCAGCTTCCCTGCAAGCCGTCCGGCCGGTGCGCCGCCCTCCCCGCGTACAGCTTCAGCTCGGGTTCCCCGAGATGCTCCTTCAGACTGTCCAGCAGCTCGGTTAACGCGGCGAACAGCGCAGACTCGCGTTCACCCTCGGCCAGCTTCTCCTGCGGAATCGACAGCACGGCGGCCAAGTCTTCGCCCACGGGCGCGACGAGCAGCCCTTCGGCTGTGCGCCCCCGTTCCGAGCGAAGCAGGCGGCACGCCTCCCGCAGGCGATCCGCCGAACCGTCGGCCTCGGGCAATCCGATCAGCGCGGCGACGAGCGCCGTTCCGTCCGGAATCAGACAGCCGCACACTTCGGCCCTCAGCTTCCAATCCGCCTCGGAGACGATTTTCCCCGTGAGCCAGTCGTGCAGAAACTGGTCCAAATATTTGTCTTCCACTTCGCGAACGGCTTCCACATTGGCCAGTTCCATGCCGACCAGCGAAGCCAGCCGATCGATGCTGAGCTTGTCGAGCGGTCTCAGCTCGCGCTTGTGCTCGACCGCCGCCAAGTAGGACTGCTTCGTCTTCTGCTCCGGAATCGGCTTAACGTAGACGCGGACGGAATTCGTCAACGGAACGTATCCTTCGCCCGCCCCCCGGTCGAGCTGCCGGTAAGTAAGCGATTGAAGGAGCGGCCATATTTCCGTCGGTTCCGTATCCCTGAGCCCGCGGGACAGCCAAGCTTTGTCGTGCTCCCGGACGACGACGACCGGATTGTCCAGCATCGCTTCCATTTCGTCCAAAATCGCGTACAGGCCTCTCCCCTCCAACAGCAACGCCGTCAGCTTGCGCAGACGCCCGTTAAGCTCGGTCAGCATCGCGTTGCCTTGAAGTACCGTCCGTTCCATAACGCCGGACGAAAGATCCTCCCGATGATCGATGTACGTTTCTTTGCGCGGCATGATGGTCATGAAGCTTGCCTCCTTCTATTACAAAGCGCCACATAATATAACATTGACAGTCGAAATCCAGCACCCAACAACTTAACTAACTATATATGTTATATATTATAACATAATAATCGAAATGTCTTTATCCGGTTTTACTAAAAAGTAAGGAAATCGTTGATAGATTTGTCCTAAATCGAAAAAAAGCCTCGTTTTAGCTAAGTCACATTACTTAACGCAGCCTGAATTCGAATAGTACGACGCACGATTTCCTCCGCCTTTCCCTCGCACCTCCATCTTGTCGAATAAAAGAAAACAAGCTATCGTATACGATATTCCATACCACTCGAAGGAATGAGGGAAACCCTTTGCCCCGAAGCTCGATGCCGCTCTATCGCAGAAGATGGAAGTTCTCGACCGTCCTGCTCGTTTCGTTCGTCATTATGATATCGCTTCCAATTTCCTTGATCGCCGCGTACTCTGTCCGTTCCTTCAACACGATCCTGCTGGACAATGCCAGTTCCAGAGCGATGCAGACGCTGGAACAAATTTCGTATACGGTCGATTCCAAGCTGCGGCTGATGAAAAACACGATCGCCACGATCGCCAACGACCGCGAAATTATCGCCGCCGCATCGGCGGCCCGCTTCTCCGCAGCGCGCCAGGAACAGCTCGAACAGAGCAGGAAACTGGAGTCTACCCTGCACAGCTATTTTCACTACACGCCGGATGTCCAATCGGTGTTGTTCACTTTCCGCGGCGGAGGCGTCGACAACTACAAGCGCAACTTGGCGATCGACGAGGCAACGATGCGCGGCCAGGATTGGTATCGCAACGTTCTGCTAAGCCCGAACAAAGTGCACATCATGGGAGCCGAGACGAACGCAAGCCTGTTCGGCGGGAACCGCTACATCAGCTTGGCGGTGGCCCCGAACTACAGCATCCCCCTGTTCGGCGTCGAAACGATCTACTTCGTCTTCCACGTCAGAGAGATTGCCGAGCTGCTCAAGACGGAAGTCAGCGACGCCGGCGACAGCTTCGTCCTGGACGCATCCGGCAGCGTCATTGCTTCGACCGACGCCGAGGCGATGGACCGGGGCATCGCGGACAATCCGCATTACCGAAGAGCGCTGGAAGGCGGCAGCGGCCACTACGTCGAGACGATCGACGGACAGCAATCGTTCGTCGTCTACCGCTTGTCGGAGCAAGGATTCAAATACATCCAGGTGTATTCCTACGCCGGCATGCTGGAGCAGACCAACGCCACGTACAGACGCATCCTCGTCATGTCCGCGGCCGCCCTGCTCGTGTTTCTGTTCGTCTCTTACTGGCTTGTTCGCAGCATCGTCAAACCTCTTGGAACGCTGGTCAACCAGATGGCCGCCGTCAAGACGGGCAACTTGAAAGCGAACATCAAGGAGTCCGGCCCCGTCGAGACGTACGTGCTTGGCGTTACCTTCAACGAGATGGTCGCGCAGCTCAAAGCGTCGATCCGCGAGATCGAGGACAAGGAGACGCAGAAGCGGCTGGCGGAGATCGCGGCTCTGCAATCGCAGATCAATCCTCACTTCCTGCTCAACACGCTGAACACGATCAAGCTGATGGCCGGTCTCTCTAAAGCTCCCAATATCCAGAAAATGACCGAGGCGTTAACGAAGCTGCTGTCTTCCGCCTTTAACCGCGGAGGCGCGTACACGAGCGTGGAGGAAGAGATCAAGCTGCTGGACTATTACGTTCAGATCATGAAAATCCGTTACGGGGACCGGTTCGACGTCGTATACGACTTCCCGCCCGGTACGCGTTCGCTCCGCATGCTGAAGCTGCTGCTTCAGCCAATCGTCGAGAACGCGATTATCCACGGCGTGCACGAGCGGGAATCGAGAGGAACGATCCGCATCGCCGGCGAAATCCGCCGCGACAACGTCTTCGCGATCTCCGTCGGCGATGACGGAAGGGGAATGAGCCCCGACGTTCGCAACGCTCTGCTGAACCAAGCCGACGCCTATGAACGGATGAGCTTTAACGGCATCGGATTGCGGAACGTTCACGACAGGCTGACGCTGAATTACGGGACGCCTTTCGGACTGTCGATCGCAAGCGAGCCGCTCAAGGGCACGATCGTCACGCTCGCGCTTCCCGTGCTAAGAGAGGAGAACTGATATGTTAAGAGTCATGATCGTCGACGACGAACCGATATACCGGCTGGCGCTGAGAGAATTGATCCGCTGGGAGGATTACGGCTGCGAGATCGCGGCGGAAGCTTCGAACGGACTGGACGCCTTGCGCATGGTTTCTTCCCGCCGCATCGATCTGGTCGTCGTCGATGTCCAGATGCCGATTATGTCCGGTCTGGAGTTTCTGAAGAAGCTGAGATCGTCGCCCGAGGGGCAGGACACCGCAGTCATCGTACTCAGCGCCTATTCCCAGTTCGAATACGTTCGGGAGGCATTCATGCACGGCGTCCACGACTATATGATCAAAGAAGATTTGAACGCGGAGCATGTCGGGGAAATCATCGGCAAAACGGTCGGCAAAATCGGCGAAGCCAACCATCTCCGGGAACGCCGGCAGCTCGAAAGCCTGGCCCTCGAGGAAGCGCGCAGAGAAGAAGCGCTGCTTGCCCTCGTCCGTCCCGACGCCGCCCCCGGTGCCGAAGCTTCTCCGGCTCCCGAATGGCTCGCCTCCGCGGACAGCGGCATGCCGTTTCTCTGCTGTCTGCTCGTCGATCGAGATGCCTCGGGCGAATCCGGCGAGATGGACAAGACGCGAAGCCGGATGATCGCGCACTCGATTCGCCAGGCTTCCGCGAACTATCGCATCGAGCCGACGATCGCCCGCATCGCTTCACGGGAGTACGCCCTGCTGCTTCCCGTGCCCGGCCGCCTCGGAGAGCTGCAAGCCCGCGAAGCCGTCGCGGAATTGGCGGGCAGAATCATCAGCCAGATCCGGGATTACTTGAACCTGGAAGCCACGCTGGGCTTGCTTCGCGCCGGCGCTGGCGCAGCCGCGTGGCAGGAACGCTACGGCGAAGCTCGGCATTTGGCGCGGACGCGCTTCTACCTCGGCTCGGGACGCGCCTACTTCGAAGAGGACGTCAGCGCCTATTCGCGGCAGCTGGCCGCTCCGATCTGGGACGTCCCGGAAATTTTGCGCTGCCTGGAAGCCGGACGAACCGATTGGACCGGACCGCTCGAAGACGGCATGAACAAGCTCGCCGGCTCGTGCGGCGTTCCCGTGGAGACGGCGGCGCAGGAATATCGCTCCCTGCTCTGGGAGATCGGCTCTCTGCTCCATTCCAGAGGACTGAGCTGGGCCGAGCTGGGCGAACCGCAGTCCCCGCTCGAGCGAGTCGGACATTTCGAGCATTCCCGCCCGCTGAACGTGTGGCTCGGCTCGCTGATTCGCGCCGTCCACGACGCGATCGATCCGAAGAAACGGATTCTCGAAACTTCCCCTCCGCTCGTCGACAAAGTGAAAAAGTGGATCGACCGGCACTATCAGGAGCCGATTTCGCTGGCGAGCGCAAGCGAAGCGGCCGGCATCAGCGAGAGCTACCTGAGCAAGATTTTCGCCAAGGAAACGGGAGAAACGTTCGTCGAATACGTCATGAAAACCCGCGTGGAGAAAGCGATTCTGTTCATGGGCAGCGGCATGAAAATCTACGAGATCGCCGAGAAGGTCGGCTATCCGAATCAGGGCCATTTCAGCAAAATTTTCAAGAAGGTAACGGGCAAGACGCCGCTCGAATATCGCGAGCAGCTGTTTTCCAAGTGAGTCCCTTCGCTCCGCCCGAGGATAAAAAGAGAGAAAAAAAGAACAAGGATTGACATGGGAAAGCGCCTCCATAGCCGATAAAATACAACTCGAAAGCGATTACATCATTCCATTACGGAGGTCTGCAAAGATGAAAAAGAGAAACAGGGTCACGCTGGCGCTCGCTTCCGCACTGGCCGCAACTACGCTGCTGTCCGCCTGCGGAGGCAACAACGGCGGCGAAGCTTCGCCAAGTCCGGCGGCATCCGGAGCGAGCTCGTCTCCGGCCGCCAGCAAAGAGAAAGTGACGCTTAAGATGGCCATCTGGGACGTCAACAACGACTTTCTCACCTATCTCGACGAGAAAGTGAAAGAGTATTCGAGCGTCGCTCCGAACGTCACCGTCGAGCTCGAGACGTTCAAGTCCGACGGAGACTACCTGCAGGCGATGAAGGTGCGGGCGACGGGCAACGAGCTCCCCGACGTCATGGGCTTGAAGCCAAACTGGCTGTACGACTTCCGGGAGCAGCTTATCCCGCTGGACGGAGAAGCTTACTTGGCCCAGAACCAATACGCCGACAAGTTCGCGATCGACGGCAAAACGTACGCCGTCCCGATGATGGCATTCCCCGAGCTCGTTTACTACCGTCCGAGCATTTTCCAGGAACTGAATTTGCAGGCGCCGACGACTTGGCCGCAGTTCCTCGAGCTGCTGCAGAACATCAAGGACAACAGCAAATACATCCCGTACGCTATGGGAGGCAAGGACGCTTGGCCGAACTATCCGTTTAACGAGTTCCTTCCCCAGCTCGTCTCCGGAGCCGAATCCTATCTGAGCGATATGGCCAAGGACGACAGTCCGTTCGCGGAGGGCAAGCCTTTCTTCGAATCGTACAAACAGATCGAAGAACTGTACGCCCTCGACGTGATGGGACCCGACCCGCTCGGCATCGGCTGGGATCAGGCGACCGATCTGTTCTCGTCCAAGCAGGCGGCCGTCATCGCGGCGGGACTGTGGTTCGCTCCGACATACGAAGCCAAGGTCGGCAGTATCGACGATCTGGCCGCCTTCCCGATGCCTTACCGCCTCGACGAGAGCGAGCCGCTTAAGCTGATGATGTTCACCGACCATTTCTACGGCATTACGAGCGGATCGGACCATCAGGAAGAAGCGAAGCAGTTCCTGAACTGGTTCTTCTCCCCGGACGTGTACCAGACGTATATCGACGCGCAGAAGCTGGTATCCACATTCGAAGGCGTGGAATCGAACGTGCCGTTCCTGAAAGCGTTCTATGCCGACAACCAGAACGAGACGTTCAGCTATATCCCGGGAGACGCCGAATACACCCGGATCACGAACGCGATCCAGCTCGACGTGAAAGCGATCGGCCAGGATATGATGGCCGGCAAGAAGGTCGAAGACATTTTGCCCGCCCTGAACGACAAGTGGGCGAAAGCGAAAGCTTCCAAGTAATCCGACGCTCCGGTCCCTGATCGATAAGCGCAATTTTACGACACGGGGCTGTCCTGGCAAGGACGGCCCCGATCATTAAGGGGATTGTCTTATGAGTTATTCGATGCAGAAGAGACTGGTCGTCGTCTCGTTCCTGTTCATACCCGTGGCGCTGCTCCTCCTGTTCCTCCTATACCCGTCGCTCAGACTGCTGCAATTCAGCCTGACGGATTGGAACGGAATGAGCAAGAGCTTCAACTACGTCGGATTCGACAACTACGTGGAGGCTTTCCGCAATCCCGACGTATGGAAGGCGCTGTCCAACAACTTTCTGTATTTCGGCATCCACGCGGCGTTTATCCCGCTCGAGGTGATGCTGGCCGTATTCCTGAACAACAAAATGCGCGCAAGCCGCTTTTTCCGCTCTATCGTCTTTATGCCTTACATTTTGAACGGCGTAGCCGTCGCCTATCTGTTCAGCTTCCTGTACAACCCGATCAACGGCCCGATCAACGCGCTGCTCGAAGCGGTCGGCCTGGAAAGCTGGATTCGGAACTGGCTCAGCGACAAGAGCATCGTCAACTATTCGCTCGTCGTCGTCTCGCTATGGAGATTCAGCGGGCTTCACGTCGTGCTGTTCCTTGCCGGACTGCAGTCGATTCCAAACGACCTGTACGAAGCGGCAACGATCGACGGGGCGGGACCGCTCAAGAAATTCGTCCACATTACGCTGCCCGGCATCTCGCGGGTGATGGAGATCGTCTTGTTCCTGAACGTCAGGGGCGCTCTGCAAGTGTTCGACATTCCGTTTCTGATGACGCAGGGCGGGCCCGGACTTGCGAGCACCACCTTTACGGTATATACGATCCAGACGGCTTTCAAGTATAACAACTACGGGCTCGCCTCGTCGCTAGCCGTCATTCTGATGCTCATGATCATCGTCTTCAGCTACTTGCAGGGACGATTGTTCAAAGGGAAAGGAGAATCGTCATGAACGTTCGGACGCGCTCCCTTCCGCTGCTCTATCTGCTGTTCGCGGCTATTACCGCCGTCGTGCTGTTTCCGATCGCTATCAACGTCATGACCGCATTCAAGACGCCGGGGGACCTGATGAGCTCCTCTCCGCTCTCGCTGCCGAAGCAGTGGAGCTTCGGCAACCTGAAGACGGCGTTCGAAAAAGGCAACATGCTCGTCGGCTTCCGCAACACCGGCATTCTCGTCTTTGTCAGCGTGTTCCTGAACACGATTCTCGGGGCGATGACGGCCTACGTGCTGAACCGTTTTAATTTTCGGCTGAAAAAGCTCGTCATGGGCATGTTCATCGTCGCCATGGTCGTGCCGTTCTACACGACGGAGGTCGCGAGGTTCCAGATTATCAAAGGACTCGGCCTGTACGACTCGCTCGGAGCGCCGCTGCTCATCTACGCGGGCACCGATCTGCTGCAAATTTTCATCTTCCTGCAGTTTATCGAGAAAATCTCCGCACAGCTCGACGAAAGCGCGATGATCGACGGCGCCTCGTACGTCGGCATCTTCACGAGAATCATCTTCCCGCTGCTGCTGCCGGCTTCCGCCACGCTCGGCATCATCAAGGCGGTCGACATCATGAACGACATGTACATTCCTTATCTGTACATGCCGTCGAAAAGCCTCCACACGCTGTCGACCTCGCTCATGACGTTCGTCGGCCAGCGCGCCTCCAGCTTCGAACAGCTGTCGGCGGCGATTCTCATCGTGCTGATCCCGACGCTGCTGCTGTACCTGTTCCTGCAAAGGTACGTCTTCTCCGGCATTACCGCCGGTGCGGTCAAAGAATAGAAAAACAAGCCTTCGTCCGGATGAACTCCGGTGAAGGCTTGTTTTTTGCGAAGACCAGCGCTGTATTGGCCAGCGGGTATCGGCTGCTTTGAGGCAGTCCCGGGCTCGTTACTCGTTTTTTCAAGTATTGTCCGTCGTCCATCGCGGCCGGCTCAAGCGGCGAGACCCTCCGGTCAACGCGCGACGCAAGCTTACGCGCGGGTCGATTGCCCGCAAGCCGGGCAGAAATGGCTGTCCGCGTAGAGCGGGGTGCCGCAGCTATTGCAAATCTGCCGCTGATCTACGCGAGGCGATTCTTCTTCCGCCGATATCGCCGCATCTGACACATCCGGCGAATCCGATGCCTCTGCAGCCTCAGACGTTTCCGCTCCATGCGGCTCTTCCGGCACATGCAGATCGACCTGGATCGGTTCCTTCTCGACGACAGGAGGCGGGAAGGCGTGGCCGCACGAAGGACAGAATCTCGTCTCCTCGGACACACGCTTGCCGCATGATTCGCAGTCCTTCTCGTTGCGGATCGCTTTGATTCTGGCGTCCAGCCCGGCGATCTCTTCCCGAATCGCAGAAATCTCCTCGCACTTCGGTCTCACCTGATCTTCCGAGGCGGACAGGTCTTTCGCCAAGTAAGCTTCGTATACGGCTTCGCCGATCGCGGCGTACAATTTATCGATATCTTTGCGCTTGCCGGAGATTTGATTGTTCAGTTTGGTGATCTCCACGGTCTGCTGCGCTTTCTCCGTTGCCGTCGTTACCCCTTTGCTGACCGTATCCGTAATTTTTTTAAAAAAACTCATCCCAATCTCTCCTCTCTATAGCCTATATTATCTCATACGTCGACAAATTTACATGGTTCCAACCGCTTATTCCAGAACAATCCCGCGAGCGGCGGCGCAACGAGGAACAACGTCCCCCTTCTCCTCGTTTCGTCTCCTCTTCTCCTTTCTTCCCTTTCACGCTATCCCCTTCCGTCAGTCCGTCTGCTTCTCCCGTTCCACTTTTCTCTCCTTTTGTCGCTATCCCCTTCCGTCAGTCCGTCTACTTCCTTTCCCGTTCCATGGATTGTCAACACGAAATCGGACAGATTTTATGAGGGCAACCGCCGAGCTTCAACAGGCGTCCGATAATCAAGTGTCCCGTGAATGCGGTGATGATTGAACCAGTGAACGTAATCATCAAGTTCCAGCTTCAGTTGTTGAAGATTTTGAAAATGTCGTTGGTTGAAAAACTCCGTCTTGAAAATCTTAAACGTTGCTTCGGCAACTGCATTATCGTGAGGGCAGCCTTTATTGCTCAGCGAGCGCTTAATTTCGAAGGTTTCCAGCGCCTCGGAAATGAGCTTGTTATCGAACTCACTCCCGCGATCGGTATGAAACATCTTGATGCGATCCAGACGCCCAGACACGCTTGCAAT
>NZ_PVYW01000040.1 GCF_003001675.1 Cohnella sp. SGD-V74
TCGTTGCCGAACACGTGCCGAATGCATCAGTCTTAATACTTAGCCTACGCCAGCTCCCACTGATCTCAAGGTGGGGGCTATTTGACGCTTACCTCCAACCCGACTCAGCACGGTTGCAGCTACGCTGACGTCCCATTCGATGCTCCAACCCGACTCAGCACGGTTGCAGCTACTCAGACGTCTCTTTCGATGCTCCAACCCGACTCAGCGCGGTTGCAGCTACTCTGACGCCCCATTCGATGCTCCAACCCGACTCAGCAAGACTGAGTCAGCCTAGATTCTTCAACATCTGGGTTACGTTACTTCGGGGGCGCTCTACTAGTTCGCGATTCTGCCTTAAAGCCGCATAATTTGAACGCCCCAAGCGCCAGCAGCGCCGCGGACAAGACGAGCATCGCATGACCCAGGCCCGGGCTGAACCGCAAAACCGTCCCCCAAGGCGCTCCCGCCGCTCGCGGCACAGCGATCAATATCATGAGCGGCAGAACGAAATAAAACGGCGCAATAGCCGTCAACAGATGCCGGTATCCGGGAAACTGCCTTCTCCTCCGCCGGACAATCATTCGAATGACGTCAACCGAGATCCAGACCGCCGCCAGCACGCAGACCGCGCCCAGAACCGCTTCGATCGAACCGAACGGAGTGAGCGGCGGATATCCCGGAGGCAGAGTGCCTCCACGCACGGCCGCCTCCATCAGCCTCATGGACAATTCTCCGTAAGCATGGCCGTATACCGTCGTTAGCAGCGCGTCGTTCGTGTTCATCAGCACGACGATTCCCCAGCCCGAATCGAGGTCGGCAATGACGTCGGAGTGAAAGTTCTCCGCATCCCCTCCGTGCCAGATCCTGTTTCCGAATGAAAACCAGCCCAGGCCGTAAGAGAAGCCGACTTCCGGCTTGTGCATCGCGCGGGTTCCCGTCGGAGTCACGATTGCTTGGCCGCCGTATTGCCCTTCGTTGAGCTGGGCGATCAAGTAATGAGTCATATCCTCCGCCGAAGCGGCCAAGTAGCCGGCGGGAACGAGAGCAGGGGCTATCAGGTGCTTCGTCTCCCGCAATTGACCGAATACGGACTGGTAACCGGCGGCCAGCCTCTCGTCATCCGAGTTGCCGGCAAAGCTGTTCCTCATCTCCAGCGGTTGAAAGATGCTGCCCGCGACATACTCTTCGTAGCTTATTCCCGAGACGCGCGTCACGATCTCCCCTAGCAGCGCGTAATTCACGTTGGAATAGCGAAAGACGGCTCCTGCCGTCTCCTTAAGCTTAACCCCGTCCAGCCGACGAATCGCTTCGGCGGGCGCAAGATCGCCGTCGGCGATCCAAGCCCTCCCCGTATAGGTCGATAATCCGCCGGTCTGATTCAGCAGATGGCGCACCGTGACCGGCCCGCCCGCCTCGGACTCCTTCCAGCGCAGCTCCGGCAAATGTTGCCGGACAGGGTCGTCCAGTCCCAATCGTCCTTGTTCGGCCAGCTGCACGATCGCAAGCGCGGTGAGCGATTTGCTGACCGAGCCCAGCAGGAAAGGCGTGGCGGGCGTAACCGGACGCTTGCCGTCGTCGGCGATACCGTACCCCTGCACGTATACCATTCGGTCCCGGTGCACGACGCCGATGGCCATTCCCGGGATTCGGTACTTCTCCATTCCTTCCCGGACCAACGCGTCGATCTTCGCCGTATCCAGTTCGGCGGACGCCTCGGCCGCATTGGCCCCGACAGGAAAGAGCGATACCGCAATCATAGCCGCCAATAGCCATGCAAGCAGCCTTCTCATGATTCGTACATCGCAAAATCGGCCACGAGAATTACCGTCGCGCGATCGTTCTCCATAATGAATTCGATGACTCTGCCGTTTTGCTTGTCCAAGTAGCCCATCAACCGGATCTGGTCCATCTCGCGCACGTAGTAATCTTTGCCGTACTGCGCCTCGATGCGGGATTTATCGTCCCCGATCTTCACCTGTCTGGCCGTCGCGGCATCCCCCTTCAGCGAATATCCGTCAACCTGTCCGCCGTTGAGATTGTAGGTGAAATCCTCGTAATCGAGAATGACCTCTCCCCGCCAACTGGTCGCCCCTTTCAGCGTCCCTCTGAACGTCGGCTCTCCGCGCTGAGCGACCACCTCTTGCTCCGAAATGCCAAGATCGCTCAGACCGCCCGTCTCCGCTGCCAGATCGATGCCCGTCACGGAATCGATGTAGTCCAATGGCGACGGCAGCGCCTCCTTCTTGGCTCCGCACGCCGCCAACGCGAGCATCATAGCCGCCAGCAACAACAGCATCGTTTTTCTCATCGGCTCTCTCCCCCTCTTCTCTATTGACCGATATTGGTCGCATGAGAGAAAAAGGTTCGATTTACTTCATGACGATCGTCCGCCAACCGTCATTCGCGACCATTTCGGGTCGGGCCTGCAGTTGTCTTCCTCTACTCCCGCTCCTCTTGCATCACGTAGGGCCACGGCACATGCTCGCACAGCCAGACGCCGTTGGCTGACAGCCAAAACTTGTGACCGTCCCGATGCATGGCCGCCGCCGAAACTCGAAGCAGAAGCGGCTTTCCGTGCCGCTTGCCTACCTGCATCGCCGTCTCCGTATCCCGCGATAGATGAACATGCTGCCGAGACCCTTTTTTGATGCCTTCCGCGCATATGCTCTCTATTGAACGAGAAGCCGTGCCATGGTAGAGGAATTCGGGAGGAGCGCACTCCTCCATCTCCACATCGACCGCCACCGAATGTCCCTGATTGGCGCGAATGCGGGTCCGGTCCTCGTTGAATTTGTAGCGCTGCTTGCTGTTATCGCGGACGATTCTCTCCAGCGTCTCCCTGTCGATCCTCCTGCCCGCGCGATTGCAGCCTGCCAGCAAGTCGTCGACGTCGGCCCAGCCGTTGTCGTCCAATTTGATATGCGCCGCCGACGGCTTGTGCCGCAGCACCAAGCTCAGAAACCGGCCCAGCTCGACGTCTCTATTGCTCTGCCTCATCCTTTTACCTCCTCTCTATCAAACGTTTAAAAGAGTTTCACGCAAATTCCCTCTCGAAAGCGCGTATGCATTTGCCGTCGCGAGCGTCCAACACGGCGAATCGAATCTCCTCGAACAACGCGTGGGGAGATCAGCACGCTGGTTTCCTCCGAACGCTTCTGCTGCGCGGAGAAGTCGATCCTCCGCCCGCTATATTCATACCCTCCTTGCTCCATGATTCGCACCGTCTCATGCGCGATCTCTTTGCGGTTCATTCGTATTCCCCTCTTTCCTTAACAGCTCGTCACGCGCTTCGGTCAGCGCAAATCCGAGCAGGTTTGTTCCCCGCCATTGCAGCGGATTCTCCGCATTCGGATTGGACTTGCCCATACCAATGCCCCAGATGCGATCTCGGGGACTGGCTTCGACCAGAATGCGGTTTTTCGTTGATTTCAAATAGTCCCAGAGCTGCGGGTTTTGCGAAAATTTGGCTAAGGTGCCGCGTTTGACGATCTCGTAGCACCGGCTCCCCCACACGTCCTTGTCGAAATTGCCGACAGAGCGGCCGAACGCCTTCATTTCCTTCGGATGTTTGGCTTGCATGATCGCGTTCAGCATCTCGCCATCCCCGAACAGCCGAGCCTTCTCCGCCATCATGTACTGTTCCGTGCAGGAGTACTCCGTTCCGTCGATTTCAAAAGGAGTCATCCACCATTGGCTCAGGCAGCTCTGGTTAACGCTTCCGTCAGCAGGCGGCGTATGGCCCCAGAAAAACAAATATTTAAACTTGCGGTCCGCCCGACAGGCGCTCCTCAATTGCTCCAGATCGTAAATCATTCCGCTCCCTCCAAATTCCTCCGATAAAGTCGGGACGGACGGTGGCCGGCATTCTCCGTATAATGGTCCGTCTCGGAGACGAGATCGGCCACTTTGCGCCGGAAGGCGGCCTTCAGCAGTTCCTTGTCCAGAATGACCTCGTACACCTGCTGCAGCTCCGTCAACGTAAACAGTTTCGGCATCAGATGCAGCGCGATATCGGTATAGTTGACTTTGCCGCGCAGCCGTTCGATCGCGTAGGCGATGATTTTGGCGTGATCGAACGCCAGGCCGTCGTTCGACACAATGGCGTAAGTCGTCTTGGAAGCCGTCTCGGTCACCGTCTGCACCCGCTCCACGACCGCGGTCAGCTCGCCGTGATCAGACGTCAGCTTAAGCTCGTGCGCCAACGTCTTCACGTATCCGCCGTCCTCGATCGGCTCTTTCGTCTCCCTCAGCAGCCGATAAGCCACCTTAAACCACGCAGCGTTCGCCGCATCGTCCCCCGCTCTCACCTGCACCTTGCCAGCATCTATCAGCGCCATATACGAGCAGCTCATCACCCATGTCCGAGGATCTCGCCCTACGTCGCTGAACGTGTACAGCTG
Source organism: Cohnella sp. SGD-V74 (assembly GCF_003001675.1). GTDB lineage: Bacteria > Bacillota > Bacilli > Paenibacillales > Paenibacillaceae > Cohnella. Next base: position 4,383 of record NZ_PVYW01000040.1, read on the forward strand.
CTCCAGATAGACGTTGTCCACGCCCGTCTCCTCGCGCAGCTCTCGCTGCGCGGCCTGCTCCGTCGTCTCGCTCGGACGGACGAAGCCGCCCGGCAGCGCCCACCGGCCCAGATAGGGGTGGCCGCCGCGCTGAATGAGCAGAACCCTTAGCTCCTTCTCCGGAAGCTTGCGGTAATTGTCCTCCTCCTCGTCCGTCACGGTGAAGATGACCATGTCCGCCGCCACCGAAGGCCTTTCGTAATCGCCCGCGCTATACCGCTCCAGAAACTCCCGTTCCGTCAAACCGTCCCGATCCCGCACGTCCATCGCTGATCCCTCGCCTATTTTTTATTCGAGCCCTATTCCATCCGACCCGATCCCGTCTGACTCCTATCCCCCCGCAGCCGTCCCTGCGTCAGCCTCTTCCGCCAAGCTCGCCGAAGTAGTTGGCGTAAGGCGTAAAGCGGGCCAGCACCTCGTCAACCTGCCGCATCCGTTCTTCCAACCCGCCCCTAAGCGTAATGTAGGGAATCCGGCGCCGCTTCAAATCCGCGATGATCTGCTTGTGGAACACCTGGCGCTTCTGATCTCCGCTCCTGTCCCACGTATCGTCGTACGGAATATCGTCGTCGCATAGGAAGAACAAGTCGTACCGCTGCGCGTTCTCAAGCGCGATTCGTGTCAGCAAATCCGGAGCTTTGCCGTGATAATCGAGCGCGAACATATAGGTCGTAATCGCGTTGGTGTCCACGAACAGATAGCGATTCGCCTCCAGCAGCGCCTTCTCTTCCCGTTCCAGATGGCCGACCGCGATCTCGTCGAAGGCCGGCAGATCGATTCGGCGCTCCACCTGGTGCTCGGTCCAGTAATCCCGGCCGTACTCGCTTGCGTACGTCGTTCCGTAGCGCTTCGCCAGCGCCTCGGTAATCGTCGATTTCCCCGTCGACATCGCCCCCACGAACACAACCTTCACGACCAAGTCCCGATAGACGACGTCGCTGACGAATTCCCGGTACTTGTACGGATCGGAGCGGACCATCGTCGCCGAGATCGGAACGACGCCGCGCGCCTCATCTACCCGCCGATCTATCGCACCAAGCGCCCGGCTCATATGCTCGCCGTAAAATTCGCTGGAATAGAAGTGCGTCGCCTGCTCTCCGTTCAGCAGCCCGAGAATGTACTGCTCCTCGCGGATTTCGTGCTCCCGGTCGTTCGAGTAGCCGTCCGGTCCGTCCCAAGCTTCGATCACCCTCACGGTCGGATACAGCTTGCGAATCCAATCGGCGCGCACCTGGAGCGGAATCGGCGTCACGTCCGTCTCGTAGATGACGACGATCAGCTCGTCGACCTCGCGCAGAGCCGTCTCGAACATATATTGATGTCCCTTGTGCAGCGGCGCGAACTTGCCCAAAGTTAAACCTAGCGTTTTCATGCCCGTGCCTCCCTAGCCCCTTTATTCCAGGTGTAATAACCGTAAATCGCATTAACCAGGTACGCGCTCCACATGACGATCATCAGCAGGCCGTCCGGGCTGCCGTCGACCGTGCGGATTACCCACAGCAGCACCGTGAAAATGTTAAGCACAATGTAGACGAGCCACTGCTCCTTATACCTTCTAACCATAAGAATGGTCGCCACTATCGACAATACGGTCGTCAATGCGTCGATGTAAGGCGAGTTCTGCCCCTCGATCAGCGACAGGCCGTATCCGAGCGCCGCGCTGCCCGCTGCGCAGACGACCGCCACTAGCGCCAAGCTTGCGGCGTTTAATTGCCGCATAATGACCTGCCGATCGCCGCGCAGGTTCTTCTTCCACATGAAGAAGCCGACCGCATTCATCGGTACGAAGAACAGCAAGTTCAGCATCACCTCGCCGAACAGCCCGTTCGTATACGCGAGGTAAGCGTAGCCGAATGTATTGTACATGCCGAAGACGTAAGTCATCAGGTTGCCTTTGGCCGCCAGCACGACGCAGAGGACGCCGGTCAGAAACACCGTAAACCCGAACAAAGTATCCTTCATGATAACCGTCAAAGCGATGGCGATTCCCGAAAACAAAGTCAGCCAAGCAATCTCGTAAACGTTCCAGCTTCCCCACAGCTTCCTCATCCTTATCCCTCCGTCTGCTCTCCCGCATCTGAAGTCATGCGCGATTCTCTTTGTATTATTTTGATAATAACAATTTGTTAATATCAAAAATAACAGAAAGGCAGAGAAGAAGCAACCACTTTTTGAAGGTTGCCTCCACCGTTCGGTCGATGGAGGCAGTTCAGGTTACTCAACGTTCGACGCTGGCCAGCGCAATATGTTGTCCCCCTTACCCGATATCCTCCGCGGCCGCCCGCCCCGCCGTCCTTCCCGAGAAGAGGCAGCCGCCGAGGAACGTGCCTTCCAGCGCCCGGTAGCCGTGCATGCCGCCGCCCCCGAACCCGGAAGCCTCTCCGGCCGCGTAGAGGCCGGGAACCGGCTGGCCGTCCGCTCCGAGCACTCTCCCGGATAAGTCCGTCTGCAGACCGCCCAGCGTTTTGCGGCTGACGATATGCAGACGAACGGCGATCAGCGGGCCGTTCCTCGGGTCGAGAAGCTTGTGCGGACGCGCCACGCGAATGAACTTATCTCCTTTGTAGTGCCGCGCTCCGCGGAGCGCGGTTATCTGCAGGTCTTTCGTGAACGCGTTGTCCATCTCCCGATCCCGGGCCCGCACCTGCCTCTCGATCTCCTCGAAGCTGAGCAGTCCTTCTCCGGTCAGCTTATTCATCCCTGCTACCAGCTCCGCGAGATTGCCCGCCACGACGAAATCCTCCCCCTTATCGAGGAAAGCCTGAACGGGAGCCGTCGGTCCCGGCAGTACCCTGGACAGCACCTGCCTCACGCTCTTGCCGGTCAGATCCGGATTTTGCTCCGAACCGGAGAGCGCGAACTCCTTCTCGATAATCTTCTGCGTCAGAATAAACCAGGAGTAGTCGCAGCCCGTGCGCCGCAGCGTCTCAAGCGTGCCAAGCGTGTCGAAGCCGGGGAAGTTGGGCGCCGGAAGCCTCCTGCCTCTCGCATCGAGCCATAGGGAAGAAGGTCCGGGAAGAATCCGTATGCCGTGGCTCGGCCAGATCGGGTTCCAGTTCCGGATGCCTTCGGTGTAGTGCCACATCCGGTCGCGATTCACGATGCGTCCTCCCGCCTCCTCGGCGATGCCGAGCATTCGCCCGTCGACATGGGCGGGAACGCCGGACAGCATATGCTTCGGAGGCTGTCCGAGCCGGGCCGGCCAATTCGCCCGCACGAGATCGGGGTTGCCGCCGATGCCGCCGCTCGTGACGAGCACCGCCCGCGCGTAATACTCGAACTCCCCGACGATCTCGCGGGAGCTGGCCTCCCCTCTGGCCGCATCGCTGGCGACCAGCGCGGAACCGCTTACACCGACGACCGCGCCTTGCTCGCGAATCAGGCGATCGACGCGATGGCGAGGCAGATAGACGATCCTGCCGCCGTCGCGATGTTCGCGAACGCGCCGCTCGAACGGCGCGACGATGGCCGGCCCCGTCCCCCACACGATATGGAACCTCGGCACGGAATTGCCGTGGCCTTCCGCCAAGTACCCGCCTCTCTCCGCCCAGCCGACGACCGGGAAGAAGCGTACGCCCATGCCGTGGAGCCAGGCTCTTTTCTCCCCGGCGGCAAAATCGATGTAGGCTTCCGCCCACTTCCGGCCCCAGTGGTCTTCGTCCGCTCTGTCGAACTCCGCAGAGCCCCTCCAATCCTGCAACGCCAGCTCCTTCGAATCTTTGACGCCCAGACGGCGCTGCTCCGGAGAATCCACCAGAAACAGCCCTCCGAACGACCACCACGCCTGCCCTCCGAGCGACGCTTCCGGTTCCTGGTCCAGCAGCAGCGTTTTCTTCCCCTTGTCGGCAAGCTCGGCAGCCGCGACCAACCCGGCTAATCCCGCCCCCACCACGATCGCATCGAACTCCCTCTCCATGGACCATCCTCCTATTGGCGATTATTGCGCTTATTCAAGGTGATCGGATCGTAACGATGCGCCATCGTTCTTCCTCAACCCTTCCCGGATGAAGTCTGCCAGCAGATCGATTTTGCCAAGGTTGCCGTCCGAATTGTTCAGCACCAGATCGCATTCGGCCAGTGCCGCAATCTCCTCCTCGTAGGAACTCAGCCGGACGCGAATCTCCTCCGGCCCGTGACCTCTCGCCTCAAGCCGCCTTCGGCAATCCTCCTTGCCCGATTTCACGCCGATCAGCAGCGTCCTGTCCCGGAACAGCTCCCGCAGCTTGCCCGCTCCTGCCTGATCCAGAATGACGGAACGAGCGACTCCTCCGCGAATAACGTCCTCTACGAGTTGCAAGGGCGTCCCGTACAAATTGCCGTGATATTCCGTCATCTCCACCATTTGTCCCCGGTCGTGCAGGCGCTGCATCTCCGATCTGCTTTTAAAGAAATAGTCCACCCCGTCCGTCTCTCCTTCGCGGGGCGCGCGCGAAGTCCACGTCACGATTCGGGGCAGTCCGAGCCGCGACTGGATCGTGCTTTTGCCGGAGGCGCTAGGCCCTTGAAGCACCACAAGCGATATCGACATATTGGCCTCCCTTGCGCTTTCTATATCTGATTCCACTATACCTTCTTTTCGTTGGAAATACAGGCCTTGCAAGGTTAGAAAATGGAAGAACGGCGGCCGTGAACAAGGAAAATCGAAAGGCGACGTCGAAAGAGTACGATACTATGACGCCAATCCAAGATTCCAAGCTGCTGAAGTCCCTGCTGAAATCCGCCGCAGTGGCCGGCTTGTTTCTCGCTTTTCTGCTAGGGCTGCGATGGTTCTGGTCCGAAATCTTCTTTACCCCGCAACATCCGGACGTCGTTCAAGGCACGCTCGACTTGCGGGGATGGGACTTCAGCGCCAATCCGTCCATCCCGCTCGACGGAGAGTGGACTTTCTATCCTTCGGCTTTCGTCAACCGCGCCAACGAAGCAGAGCATGCCAGCAGGTTGATATCCGTTCCGGAAAGATGGGCAACCGCCGGAGTGGAGGGCTTCGACGGCGCTTACGGATACGGGACGTACAAGCTGCGCATTCTGATTGATCCGAACCCCGATCTAGACTTGAGCTTCTGGTTCCAGGAAGTCGGGGCTTCTTCCCGCGTGGAGATCAACGGCGGCAAGCCGTTCGAGGTCGGCCAGATCGGGGAGAGCAAGGAAACCTACGTCCCCAGCATGAGAACTTATTTGCTGTCCTACGAAACGAAGGGCGCCGAAGAAGTCGAATTATACGTTCAAGCGGCCAACTTCGACCACTTCACCCGAAGCGGGATCGTCCGGTCGATTCGGTTCGGCGACAAGGACGCGATCGATACCGAATGGTGGTACTCGATCGGCTTCCAGCTCGTGACGTTCGCGATCCTGCTCGTACACGGTCTGTATGCCTTCATTTTGTTCCTGTTCAGCCGGCGGGAGAAAGAATTTCTGATCTTCGCGCTGCTGCTGTTCGCCGCCGGCATAACGGTCGTCTCTTCCGACGAAGTCATTCTTCTCAACTGGCTGCCGATCAATTATACGTGGCTGATCAAAATACGGCTTCTCTCGTATATGTGGCTGTCCATGCTCATTCTAATGATGGGCAGAGTTTTCTCCGGAAGAGCTGAGAAATCGGCGGTCTACCGCATCTTCTTCGGATCGTTCGTCGCCTATACGCTGTTTATCCTGTTCGCGGACGTTACGCTCGTCAGCATCAGCTACTGGCTCAGGATCATGACTTTCTACTACGTGGCGCCGCTGGCGGCGTTTGTCTGGCTGACCGTAAAAATGATGCTTGAACGCAAAAACGACGTCATCTATCTGTTTCTCGCCATCGTCAGCGTGCTGTCCAGCGTCCTCTGGGGCATTGTCGATTATTGGCTGCAGAGCACGACCGTCTATTATCCGATCGATATTATCGCCGCCATTATTTCGTTCTCGGCTTACTGGTTCAAACGCTACTTCCGCAATGCCGAGGAGAATACCCGTCTGAACGTCCAGCTCAGGGAGGCCGACAAGCTGAAGGATCAGTTTCTGGCCAATACCTCCCACGAGCTGCGAACGCCGCTTCACGGCATGATGAACATGGCGCGCAGCGTCGTGGAACGGGAAAAACCGGTGCTTGGCGAGCGAAGCGTCGCGGATATGGAGCTTCTGATCACGGTCGGCCGGCGGATGTCGCACCTGCTCGACGATCTGCTGGACGTCACCCGGCTGCAGGAGAAAAGGATCGTTCTGCGCAAGGAACCGCTGTCCGTCGCTTCGATCGCCTCCGGCGTCGTCGCCATGCTCCGTTTTATGGCGGAAGGCAAGCCCGTCCGTCTGGCGATCGAGATCGGCGACTCGCTTCCGCAAGTATTGGCCGACGAGAAAAGACTGGTGCAGATTCTGTTTAATCTGCTGCATAACGCTCTGAAATTTACCGACGAAGGAATGGTGACCGTATCGGCGGCTGCGGAAGGCGGGATGGTCGTTATCCTCGTCAGCGATACCGGAGCCGGCATGGACGAAGAGACGAGGCGCCGGGTGTTCCTCCCTTACGAGCAAGGAAGCCGGAGCTTGAACGAGGACGGAGGCATCGGGCTCGGCTTAAGCATTTCCAAGCAATTAGTGGAGCTTCACGGAGGAGAATTGACGGTAAGCTCCGAACCGGGTGTCGGTTCCGTGTTCCGCTTCTCGCTGCCGATTGCCGATTCGCTGGCCGACGCTCCGCCGGCGCTGACTTTCCGCTCGGACCTCACGGATAGAGGCTACCTGGAAGCGGCCGCTTCTCTCTTAACCGAGACGTCCCCGGAACCTTCGGCTTCCGCCTCATCACCGCAGGCCTTCGAAGCCGGACGTGCCAACATCCTTGCCGTGGACGACGATACGATCAATCTGAAAGTGCTTGTCGGTATTCTCGCGAACGAACCGTATAACATCGTCACCGCGACTTCCGCCCGCGAAGCGCTGGAGCTGCTCGGCTCCCATACATGGGATTTGATCGTCGCGGACGTGATGATGCCGCAGATGTCCGGTTACGAGCTGACCGAGAAAATCCGGGAACGATTCTCGATGTCGGAGCTTCCGGTTCTGCTGCTGACCGCCCGCAGCGGGCCTGCCGACGTTCAGGCCGGCTTTCTTGCCGGGGCCAACGATTACGTCACCAAACCGGTGGAAGCGACTGAACTGAAGTACCGCATTCGGGCGCTGACGACGCTCAAGCAAACCGTGAGCGAACAACTTCGTCTGGAAGCCGCGTATTTGCAGGCGCAAATTCATCCCCACTTCCTGTTCAACGCCCTGAACTCGATCATGGCGTTAAGCGATGAGGATACGGTCAGAATGCGGAAGCTCGGAGACGCCTTTACTTCGTATTTGAGAATCAGCTTCGACTTCCTTAATTCGGGCAAGCTCGTGGAGCTGTCCCATGAGTTGGAACTTGTCCGCTCTTATCTGTACGTCGAGAAAGAAAGATTCGAGTACAAGCTGAACATCGTGTGGGAAGTCGAGCCGAACATGAGACTGACGCTGCCCCCGCTCACGATTCAGCCTTTGGTAGAGAACGCCGTCCGGCACGGGGTTTGCGGACAGATTCAGGGAGGGACAGTGCGGATTCGCATTGTCCGTCAGGACGGCTCCGCACTGATCGAGGTCTCCGACGATGGAGTCGGAATGGACGACGACAAATTAAGCCGCTTGCTGGATTGGGCGGATCGGACCAAAGGGATCGGACTGTCCAACACGAACCGAAGATTAACCCAGCTGTACGGGCAAGGCTTGTTCATCCGGAGCCGCCCCGGCGAAGGAACGACCGTATCGTTCCTCGTTCCGGAGCGGAGTTAACGCGAACGCGAAAGGCCCTCATGTTCCGCTCTTCCTTGGAACGCGAGGGCCTTTGTATGCCATTGTGAACTTAATGCGAGACTTTCAGTTTCTCGATGTCCGGACCGGGCAGGCCTGTCACTTTAGCGATCAACTCGACGGACAGGCCTTCTTCCAGCATTCGGGATGCGACTTCGACCTTGCCTTCGGTCATCCCTTCAATTTTGCCTTCGCTCAGCCCCTGCATGTAGCCCTTCCGCTCGTACGAGCTCATCAGTCCCATCAGAGATTCCTCCTTTTCGGGATATTCTTTTATAAA
>NZ_PVYW01000041.1 GCF_003001675.1 Cohnella sp. SGD-V74
ACGGGATATGAATAAAAAGCTCGCGTGGATGGGGTACGATGTGACTTGGTGGATTGGCCGAACGTTCCTGGGCATCGGTCCTAAGCACCTGCAGGTGTATCTTGATCAATTTTGCTATTATTACAATCGCGGCCGATCCACCCTCTACGTTCAATTACTCGCCGATTGCATCCATTCTTCCACGATCACTTATAATGAACTCACGAAATCTAGCGGCCGTTCCCGGTCTGGCAGACTGACGCGAGCTTCACGACAACCATCGCTTAAGCTTGGATGATGTGCCCCTTTTCGAACGGAACGAGGCTAATCCCTCACCCTCCACAATCTCGTTCTTTTTTCAAAATAGATCTCAAACTGAGTCATGGGGATACCTAACAAGCTGCTGAACCCTAATTCACAGCCTCGAAGATGATCAACTGATTAAACGGGATAACTAGCGCTAAACGCTATACCAGATTTCTGAGCTGTCGGGATACCGACAAATGGAAGATAGGTCATGGCCGATCTCCCAGGAGGCGTACGACTAACCTGACTGAACGGGATACCGGCAAAAGAGCGGAAATGGCACTACATATCTATTCAGAAATGTGGTGCACTAAAAACTGAATAGATGGGATAGCGGCAAAAGAAGAGAAAAGATGCTATAGATTCAGAATTCGGCGCACAAAAAACTGAGTAGACGGGATAGCGGCAAAAGGAGAGAAATGGTGCTATGGATTCGGAAGTCGGCGCAAGAAACTGAATAGACGGGATACCGGCAAAAGAGCGAAAAAGGCACTATGGATTCAGAATGCAGCGCACCAAAAACTGAGTAGACGGGATAGCGGCAAAAGAACGGGAATGGTACTATCATGCTTATTCAAAATGTGGCGCGGAAAAGCTGAGCGGAAGGGATAGCGGCAAAAGAGGCGGAGAAGAGGACAATAAACTCCAGAGCGGGATCGCTACAGCCGCGCTACACATTGGGTGTTCCACATTGAGTATTACACATTGAGTATTACACATCAGACATGCCCAATCGCTCTGGCCAGTTCTCTTGAATATCCGCTTTGTACGTTGCTCCCTATATGAGCTTACCTTAACCAATTTTCTGAAATAGGGGAGTGATTTTGTACTGTGATATGTGTAAAAAAGCGGCGTCATCCAGCCAGTCCGACTGACCGATAACACCACCTGATAAGGCCGATTATTCCGCATGAAGCGCGTCGAGAATGCGCTGAGCCAGCGCTTCACCGATCGATACGGCGCGAAAATCCGCGACGGACGCTTCCTTGATCGCTTTGAGCGAACCGAAATGGCTCAGCAACTGCTTCCTTCTTTTCTCTCCGATGCCCGGTATCGCGTCGAGACGGGAAGCGACCATCGACTTGGCCCGCTTCTCGCGGTGGAACGTAATCGCGAACCGGTGCACCTCGTCCTGGATGCGCTGCAGCAAGTAGAACTCCTGACTATCGCGCGGCAACGGCACGACTTCGGGCGGATCGCCCACGAGCAGCTGCGAGGTACGGTGCTTCGCGTCCTTCGCCAAGCCGCATACGGGTACGTCGAGCCCCAGCTCGTTAACGAGCACGTCCAGCGCGGCGGCGATATGCCCTTTGCCGCCGTCGACGACGATCAGATCGGGCAGGCGCTGCCCTTCCTTCAATACGCGCTCGTAACGGCGCCGAACGACTTCGCGCATCGACTCGTAATCGTCCGGTCCCTGCACCGTCTTGACGTTGTACTTGCGATACTCCTTCTTGTCGGGTTTGCCGTCCGTAAACACGACCATCGCCGACACCGCAGAGGTGCCCTGAATGTTCGAGTTATCGAACGCTTCGATCCGCGACGCGCTCGGAATGCGCAGCCAATTGGCCAGACCCTCGGCCGCCTTGGCAGTGCGCGATTCGTCCCGCTCAATCAAGCGGAACTTCTCCTCCAGCGCGACGCGTGAGTTGTCGCAAGCCATCGAGACGAGCTGCCGCTTCGAACCCCGGCGGGGAATCGCGACCTTGATCTTCAGCCAGCGGCGCAGCGACTCTCCTACCTCGGCAGCTTCGCCTTCTTCCGCGGCCTCGTGCGCCTCCGCCGCTTCGCCATAGCTTTCCTTCGTCTCGGCGACCATGGCGGTCCGGTCCGCTTCAACGGCCACGCCCGGCTGGGCGGATTTCTCGGCAGCCTCCTCGACCGATTCTTCCCCCGGCGGCGAAGGCAGCAGCACCTCGCGGGGCAATGCCGGATTATCGCTGTAATATTGCGTCACATAGCTGAGGAAGTCGTCGTACGCCTCTCCGTAGAACGGAAACACGGACATGTGCCGCTGGTTCATTTTCCCCTGCCGCATATACAAGATCTGCACGCACATCCAGCCCTTGTCGACCGAATAGCCGAACACGTCGCGGTCCATAGCATCCGCCATGTTGATCGTCTGCTTCTCCATCAACGCTTCGATCGCGACGATCTGGTCACGGTATTCTTTTGCCCGCTCGAATTGCAGCTCTTCGGCGGCCTGCTCCATCTTGCGCTTCAGCTCTTTTTTGATTTCCGTGTGCCCGCCGTTCAGAAACTTGGCGATTTCCCCGACCATGTCGTCGTAAACGGACGGCTCCACCGGATATTCGCAAGGCGCCACGCACTGGCCCAGATGATAGTACAGACACACTTTGTCCGGCAGCGAATTGCATTTGCGCAGCGGGTACATCCTATCGAGAAGCTTCTTCGTCTCCTGGGCGGCAAAGGCGTTCGGATAGGGGCCGAAATACTTCGCCTTGTCCTTGACGACTCGCCTTGTCACCTCAAGCTTCGGATGCTTTTCGTTCGTGATTTTCAGGTAGGGGAACGACTTGTCGTCCTTCAGCAGCACGTTGTATCGGGGAAAATGCTCCTTGATCAAATTGCACTCAAGGATCAGCGATTCCGTATTGCTGGCCGTCACGATGTACTCGAAATCGCGGATTTCCGAGACGAGCCTTTGCGTCTTGCCGTCGTGGCTTCCGGTAAAGTAGGAGCGCACGCGGTTTTTCAGCACTTTGGCCTTGCCAACGTATATGATTTTTCCTTCTTCGTTTTTCATCAAATAACAGCCGGGCTGGTCGGGAAGCAGCGCCAGCTTGTTGCGAATGTTCTCCATCGCTTTGTCCCGACTCGCGGTAGAATTCAGGATATCCAAGAAACGTACCTCCTTCTGGCTTGATCTCTCTATGTCCGGCCGGATAGAACACCCGTTCCTCCCATTGTAGCACATTCGGGCGATGCGCCGCCTCATCGGTTTTTCCGTTGTCGCAAACTTGTCACCTATCGTTCGGGGGAATACTTTACAACAAAAAGCGATGTTGGGTATACTGTAGTTATCGAATGCGTGTCAGGAGGCTTACCAATGGCAAATGTTACCGATCCGCGCCAGCACGTCAACGAAGAGCCGCGCGACGATTTGTTCGACGTAGCGACGGGCTTTGGAGTGATGTTCGGCTTCATGTTCATCGTGTTCACGGTCGCGGTTGTCGTTAAATTCATCATTTCTTGATCTGAGAAAAAGAGCAAGGGGCTGTCCCGAAACGGGGCGGCCCCTTTGTATTACGATCCGATAAAAACGAAAATGGAAGAGGCCCGCTCTCTCATAGAGCGGAGTTGCCTCTTCCATTCCCGTGCGCGCCCAGCGGCAGGCGGTCGAACAAGTGACGCGGCGTCCTACGAAGATTGCGAATTAATCGATTCGCGCTCTTTCTTCGCGCTTCTGGCCGCATCGTCATAGCGTCTTCTTTCCTTGCGCTCGATCTGCACGATTCGGCCGTCATGAACGACAATGTTGACCTCGCCGTACTCCAGTCCGTTGACCTGTTCGGCGATGCGTCCCAACCAACGTTCGTCTACTTCTACCGGTTTAGCCATTCTGTTCTCCTCCGTTTCGTATTGTGCGACGTTTATTAACGGCTTTCTTCGCTCATGCGGCCTTCAAGCACGGACTTGATGATGAGTGTGACGACGGCCAGTACCATCAGCAGCGAAGCTACGGCGAACGCGGCACTGAATTGATATTCGTTGTACAAAATTTCGATATGCAGCGGCAGCGTGTTCGTCTCGCCCCGAATATGGCCGGACACGACCGACACCGCTCCGAATTCGCCCATCGCTCTCGCGTTGCACAGAATCATGCCGTACAGCAAGCCCCACTTGATGTTCGGCAGCGTCACCTTGAAGAATACCCGCCAGCCCTTCGCACCGAGGCTGACCGCCGCTTCCTCGTCCGTGACTCCCTGCGTCTCCATGAGCGGAATCAGCTCTCTCGCCACAAACGGGAATGTAACGAACATTGTGGCGATAACGATCCCCGGCGTAGCGAAAATAATATCGATATCGTGCTTGTCGAGCCACGGCCCGAGCAAGCCTTGCGCGCCGAACAGCAATACGTAGATCAAACCGCTCACGACCGGCGATACCGCGAAAGGCAAGTCGATCAGCGTGACGAGCAGATTTTTCCCGCGAAACTTGAACTTCGTAATCGCCCAAGCCGCCGCCAACCCGAAAATCGTATTCAACGGGACGGCGATCAGCGCCGTAATCAGCGTCAATCTCAAAGCCGACATCGCGTCCGGGTGAGTTAAGGCGCTCAGATAAGCCTCCCAGCCTTTGCGAAACCCTTCGACCAATACCGCCGCCATCGGAAGCAGCACAATCAGAGAGAGGAACAGCAGCGCAATGCCGATCAGCACGTACTTCACGATTCCGGGCTCCGACAGATGCGGCTTCACCGCATGTTTTTTCGAAGTCCGCGGATTTGTAACGATTCCCGCCATGTCCGATCAGGCCCCCTTCACGGTGCGAAGGCGGCGATTGCTCCACCTTTGCAAAATGTTGATGACCAACAGCAGCGCGAAGGAGATCAGCAGAAGCACGACGGCGACCGCCGCGGCTTGCGCGTATTGGTACTGCTCGAGCTTCGTAATGATCAGCAGCGGCGCGATCTCCGTCTTCATCGGCATGTTGCCGGAGATGAACACGACCGAGCCGTATTCCCCGATGCCGCGGGCGAACGCCAGCGCGAAGCCCGTCAGCAGCGGAGGAATCAAATCGGGCAAAATGATTTTGAAGAAAATGCGCAGCCGGTACGAACCGAGCATGACCGCCGCTTCCTCCATATCGGATTCCAGATCCTGCAGCACCGGCTGCACCGTTCGCACGACGAACGGAATGCCGATGAAGATCAGCGCGATCGTGATTCCGATCGGAGTGTACGCCACCTTGATGCCCAAAGGCTCGAGCAGGGAGCCTACCCAGCCCTTGGGCGCATAGATGGTCGTAAGAGCGATGCCCGCGACCGCCGTCGGCAGCGCGAACGGCAAATCGATGAGACCGTCGATGATCCGCTTGCCGGGAAACTCGTAGCGCACGAGCACCCAGGCAAGCAGCAATCCGAAGACGAAGTTGACCGCCGCCGCGACGAATGCGGTCGTTAAGCTTAACCTGTAGGAGGCCACGACGCGCGGATCGGACACGGTCTTCCACCACTGGGCGGCCGACAGGTCCGCCGATTTGATGGCCAGCGCCGCCAGCGGAATCAATACGATCAGGCTGAGATAGAGGATCGTAAAGCCCAGCGTGATGGAAAATCCGGGCAATATCCGTTCTTTTTTTCGAAAACGTGTCATGATGCCGCGTTAACCTCCTCCCGGCCCTTGGTTAGGATCCCGGGGTATAAATTTGGTCGAACGTGCCTCCGTCGGAGAAGTGCTTCGATTGCGCTTCGTTCCAACCGCCGAAGTCCTGGTCGATCGTCAGCAGGTTGAGTTCGCCGAATTGGTCTTTGTATTTGTCGGCAACCGATTGAAGGCGAGGACGGTAGAAGTTTTTCGCCGCGATCTCTTGGCCTTGCTCGGTGTACAAGTATTGCAGGTATTCCGTTGCCGCTTCCCGCGTGCCTCTCTTGTCGACGTTTTTGTCAACGAGGGCGACCGGCGGTTCAGCCAGAATGCTCAGGGAAGGCGTTACGATCTCGTAATTGTCGCCGAACTCCTTCAGAGCGAGATACGCTTCGTTCTCCCACGCCAGCAGCACGTCGCCGATTCCTTTTTCCACGAACGTCGTCGTCGATCCGCGGGCTCCCGTGTCGAGCACCGGCACGTTCTTGAACAGCTTCTTCAGGAAATCGAGCGTCTGCGCTTCGTCGTAGCCGAGCGTTTTCGTCGCGAAGCCCCAAGCGGCCAGATAGTTCCAACGCGCTCCTCCCGACGTTTTCGGGTTCGGGGTAATGACCTGGATGCCGTCCTTGATCAGATCGTCCCAGTCCTTGATTGCTTTCGGATTGCCTTTGCGCACGAGGAAAACGATCGTGGACGTGTACGGCGTGCTGTTCTGTTCGAACGTTGTCTGCCAGTCGGGCTTGAGCAGTCCCGGCTCCACTAACGCGTCGATATCGAAGCCAAGCGCCAAGGTGACGACATCCGCGTCCAATCCGTCGATGACCGAGCGGGCTTGCTTGCCCGAGCCGCCGTGGGATTGCTTGATCGTGACGTTGCCTCCGGTTTTTTCTTTCCAGTATTCAGCGAAACTTTTGTTGAACTCTTCATACAGCTCGCGAGTAGGGTCGTAGGATACGTTAAGCAGTTCGATGTCTTTCGGAACTTCTTTGCTCGGTTCCGCCGAAGCGCTAGGCGATTCGCTTGCGGAAGCCGACGCGCTGGGCGACGCTGCATTGGACTTGGACGGTTCGCTGCTATTGTTTTTGGAACCGCATGCCGCAAGTACGGTAACGATCAGTGCCGCTATAAGTACCAAGCTAAAAGTTTTAAATGATTTCATGTTCATCCACCCCAACCATTTCAATGTGTTTTTGCGTTTCCGTCGCTCCGGATGGCCATTCCGGTAGCTCGAGAACCGATTTCTCGTTCGCGTGCCCGCCAACTGTGTGCTGTTCGCGAAACCCGCTTTCATCAACAATACCCATATACCATGTAAATCATATAAACTTACTTGGTATTGGTGAAATCTTAACAGGGTGGCAAGTCGATTGTCAATAAGTGTCTATAAAAAAAACTGATAAATCCATTTTGAAAAAAAGTGGCCTCCCTCCGATGTGCTTTCACATCGAGAGGAAGGCCCTCATGTCCCGTAAAACAGTTCGAGATTATTTCCCGGAGCCGCGATGGTTGCGCCCCCGGACGTGGATGACGTCGACGAACGAACGGATGCGGTCCATCAACCGCTGCCCCTTGTGCATTTCTTCGCCTTCCTTGTGCGTGAAGCTGAAGTGCTTCTCCAGATCCTCCAGATCGTGATTGGACGTGTAGAAGGTCGGCTTGCGGTTCATCCGATGGTTCAGAATCGCGCCCAGCACGTGGTCGCGCACCCAAGGCGTCAAATTTTCCGCGCCGATATCGTCGAAGACGAGCAGATCGGCTTCCTTCATCATAGTAATCGTCTCTTTCAGCTTCTGCGGCTCGAACATGAGCGCTTTGGCGTCCTCGACGAATTCGGGCATGTACACGATGACGCCGGAGTAGCCTTTTCTCGCGAGCCTATGCAGCAAGTAACCGGCGAGATACGTCTTGCCGGTGCCGAAATTGCCCTGAAGATACAATCCGCGAGTCGGCAGGCCCGACTCTTCCGCCCGGTCGGCGTATTCCTGAAGCTGGTCCACGGCCATCGCCCGGTTCGCATCCAGGCGGATCATCTCTTCTTCATCATAAAACTGCCCTAACGTGGAATTGTCCAAGTACAGGCTCGTCACCCTGCGGCGGATTCTCTCCTGACCTTCGAATGCAATCCACTTGGAGCAGGGGGTTTTATAGTCGTTGATCTGCCAACGGCCGTTTAAGCTTTCGCACGAAATGCCGGTGGAATGGCCCTGCATGTCGTTCGGACAAGCTTCAAGCCCAGGACAGGCCTGGCAGTTGCGATGTTCCTTGGTCATCTGGTAGAGGCGATTCAAGTTCAGGCGCAGCGCCTGATCGTCCAGCTCGGGATAGCGTTCGCGCAGGTCGACCACGAGCGGATCGGCCAACACCTGCGCGGCGATGTCTCGCCCTCGTCCCGACTGCGGACCGAACGGCAGACGGCGCAAAGCTTCCTGTAACGATTCCATTCTCCGTGCCTCCTCTCGAGCCGCTTAACTTAACCGGCATTATTTTTTGCTCTTTCGTTCTCTCGCCCGGGCCAGCATCCGTTCCAGCTCTTCCGGAGTGACCTCCGCCGCTGGTCCTGTATCCTTGACGACGGACATCGCGGGCTTGCGGCGCCCGCCCCCGCGCGATCCGGCCGCTGCAGCCGCGCCGGAGGGCTCGTCCCCGCGGTTTTTGCGGTCGAGCGCTTCGTTCAGCTTCTCCTGCTCGCGAATATACCTGATCGCCTTCTCGATCGTGTCGATGCCTTTGGCCAGCATGTTCGAAGCGATCGCGTCGACGAACGACTTCGTCAGCCGCTGCGCTCTCCCGAGCGAGAACACGTAGTGGATCAGCACGTTGATGACCGGCTCGGGCAGCTTATAGCTTAAGTCGATTCGCTCGAATACGCGCACGAAGTTGTCCGGCACTTCCCCCGGAAAATAGCGCGCCAGCATCCGCGTGTACGGCTCCCTGCGAAGCATCTCGTTGTAGCGCTCCACGGCGACTTTCTCTTGGAACCTCTCCGGGATGTCGAGCAGCAAGGACGGAGGAATCGCGACTGGCTCGTCCGCCGGCATCCCCCCGGGCCTTTCTTCCCCTCTCGCGAGAAACCGTTCCCGCTCTTCCGCACGCTTGCGATCCTGCCGATACATCAGGTTCGCCCGATGCTGCAGGTCGTCCCATTGCAGCGTGCCGTCGTGGCGGAACATGCCGTCTTCGTCGAGCAAACGGCAAATCTCCGGCACTTCCAAGTCATATTTGTACGCCAAATAATTGATCTGAGCCATCGCCTGCGGCGCGCGATTCAGCCTCTCCACGAACACCCGGTTCGCCGAACCTCGCGGAAATCGCAGGATCATCTCGCTATGGCGAATCCGTTCCGCCGGACGGAACGAAGGGGCTTCCTTCGCCACGGCGCTCTCGGACCAGCCCGCTTCGAGCTCCGGATCGACCTGCCCGGGGCTGATGCGGAAAATTTCCGAGAAGTGAACGGTCGCTTCCTCCCGGTTGACGAACCGGGCGAGCTCCGACGGCGGCTCCGGAGCGAAAACGTCGCGCAGCTCCAGCAGCGCGCTCTTGCCGATCTTGTCCCGCAGCAGCAGCGTCAGATGCTCGCTCGCGAAAAACTCGCCCGGACTGAGAGGGGCGACAAGAACATATTCGTACAGCGTTTCCTCTGACAACGGATTATGATGGCGGTATACTTGCAGCAGGCCGACCGCTTCCAGCCGGGAAGCCGCGTCGACGACCGACTGCCGGCCGCCGGCGTTCAGCTCCATCCCCAGTCCGAGAAACAGCTTGCGCTGCGACTCCGGAGCCGATATTCCGGAAGCGTCTTCGGCGATCTGATGATAGAGCAGCTGGTAGAAAGCGGCCGAAACCGCGCCCGCCATCGGCTGGTACAGGCTGACCAGCGCTTTCCGGTCCAGGCCGCTGAGCGCAAAGTCCCTGCTGACGATGAACCGGTGATTTTCCGTAAACTCCATTAAATTCGACACGCGCATCGCGGGATCGACACTCTTTTCTTCAAAGTGATGATCCTTCTATTGTAGCATAGAATTCAAGATTCGCGCTCTTCGATTCGCTGCCGTTGTTTGCCTCCGAACACCCACAGACGATACCCCGCATAGTTCACCGCAAGGGAGACAAAAACCGAAACCGCCTTGGCCGCAGCCGCCTCCAGCCCCGCGTGTTCGAGTGCGAGCAGCACGGCCGTGGCCGCCGCGAACGACGCCGCGTTCACGAGGACGAAGCGGACCATTTCGGCCGCGCTCATCTTGTTTCGTACCCGGAACGTCCAGTAGCGGTTCAGCAAGTAGCTGTTCACCGTGCCCGCCAAATAGGATACGGCCTGCGCTCCCGCGGACGGGAAGCCCAATCCGTATACCAACGCACAAAAAACGGCGAAATCCACTCCCGTGTTCAATCCGCCCACGAGCGCGTACTTCGCCATTTTCAACCCTTCCGATAGCCGGAGCATTTCGACTCCTCCCGATTCCGCTCAGCCTCGCTCCGTTCGCGAGGTTCAGAACATTTTATACCCGCCGCGCCGCAGCGCGCGGATCGCCCAGCCGCTCAAATAAGCGCCGACGCCGCCGGCCACGATCAGAATCGTATCGGATACGAGCAGCGATTGTATATTTTCGGTAACGGTCAAATCATCCTGCCACAGCTGCCAAATGCCGAGCGGAATGACGACGATCACGAACAGCCAGAGCGGGAACCAGGTTGTCTTAATCAGCATGTTCAGAATAAAGCCGATGCCGAAAAACAGCACCAAGCAGAGCAGCGAGCCGATAATCCCGAACAAGATGCCACCTACGACTCCACCGATCATTGCGCAAACCCTCCAAAAGTCAGACTCTTTTCCAGTTTACAAGCTGGTCGGGCCCCAGTCAACGCGGAGGGTGTGAATGAGCTGTGAACAAAACGTCGAAAATGTCGTTTTCTCCCGTCAATGCGGCTGCGGACGTTTGCCCCTCGCTCGCCCGTTGGGCTACAATGGGAATAAACCGCTTGGACAAGGAGAGATGATAGATGAGCGAAGCCGCTCAAACATTGGATGGATGGTACGTGCTGCACGACCTGCGCACGATCGACTGGCAAGCCTGGAACGCCGCGACCCCCGCGGAAAAAGACGCCGCGCTGGACGAGCTGGCGAAGCTGCGCGCGGAATGGACGGCGAACGAAGAGCGCAAGGAAGGCAGCTACGCATTCTACTCGATCGTCGGCCAGAAAGCGGACTTCATCCTCATGCATCTGCGGGAGACGCTGGAGGAGCTGAACGAGCTCGAGAACGCGTTCAACCGTTCGAGCTTTGCCCGCTATACCGTTAAAGCTTACTCCTACGTCAGCGTAGTCGAGCTGAGCAACTATATGGGAGCTCCCGGCGTAGATCCGCTGCAAGTGCCGGAGATCGTCGCCCGCCTGAAGCCGACTTTGCCGAAGAGCAAGCATATTTGCTTCTACCCGATGAACAAGAAGCGCAATCTCGAGGACAACTGGTACATGCTGCCGATGGAAGAGCGCAAGACGCTGATGAGAAGCCACGGCATGATCGGCCGCGGCTACGCCGGCAAGGTGAAGCAGATCATCTCCGGCTCGGTCGGCTTCGACGACTGGGAATGGGGCGTGACGCTGTTCTCCGACGACGCCCTGCAGTTCAAGAAGCTCGTCTACGAGATGAGATTCGACGAAGTCAGCGCGCGTTACGGCGAGTTCGGATCGTTCTTCGTCGGCAATCTGCTGACCGAAGAAGCGTTCTCCCGCCTGCTGCCCGGCAGATCGCTTCCGCAGTAACGTTAGCCACAGGAAGGATCGCTGCAGCCCGACTGAGTCCGGTTGGAACAGTAAACGGAGACTCAGCGAGGCTGCAGCCCGACTCAGTCGGGTTAGAGCAGTAAACGGAGACTCAGCTAGGCTGTAACCCGACTCAGTCGGGCTAGAGCAGTAAACGGAGACTCAGCTAGGCTGCAGCCCGACTCAGTCGGGTTGGAGCAGTAAACGGAGACTCAGCTAGGCTGTAACCCGACTTAGTCGGGCTAGAGCAGTAAACGGAGACTCAGCGAGGCTGCAGCCCGACTCAGTCGGGCTAGAGCAGTAAACGGAGACTCAGCGAGGCTGCAGCCCGACTCAGTCCGGTTAGAACAGTAAACGGAGACTCAGCGAGGCTGTAACCCGACTCAGTCGGGTTAGAGCAGTAAACGGAGACTCAGCGAGGCTGTAACCCGACTCAGTCGGGTTAGAGCAGTAAACGGAGACTCAGCGAGGCTGTAACCCGACTCAGCCCGGTTGGAGCAGAAATACTCGGGCTGACAGAACTGTAAGCCGACCGGATCGGGCAATAGCAGTCACTCGACGAATAAGCAAGCTATACTTGAAAGTTCCAAGAACCGATTCCCGGCAGATAAACACCCTATTAGGAAGCCCGTTTTGCAGGTAAGCGTCAAACCCTACCCACCTTCGTTCTTTGCAGCAACCATGAGATAATCCTCCTCAGAATCAATTCGGGGGAGGATATTTTATGGCCAGA
>NZ_PVYW01000042.1 GCF_003001675.1 Cohnella sp. SGD-V74
CTTGAGTGGCTAGAATGGAACTGTAAATATATGAAATCAAAGTAATAGGAATACAATCCAGTTCACTATGTGAGCATTTATGCAACGCTAGTGCGTGCGGCGGGCTTATTCAAGGCCGCACTGTCCGTTGAGCTATAAAAATTTTGCTTATGGCGGAGACAGTGGGATTCGCTCCGTCGCTGCCGTGGCCGTACTCATCGTACGACCACGACATACCGCGACTATCACGCCGGGGCCTACGGACATGCCTTTTGGCATGTCCGCTTTACGGCCCGTTCGAATCCCACATCCGCCATTACGCAAAAAACCGATTCCTTCTCAGGAATCGGGCTGTTTTTTGCTTATGGCGGAGAGAGTGGGATTCGAACCCACGTGGGCTTGCACCCTAACGGTTTTCAAGACCGCCCCGTTATGACCGCTTCGGTATCTCTCCACGATTGGCAGACGACTCACCCGCGAAGGTTCGACCGATACTGCCAAATCATCATATCACACCTGCGTCGGGCGCATCAAGCCCTGCGAGGAGCAATAACTTCCAGACCGCCCATGTAAGGCTTGAGCACTTCCGGCACTTTAATCGTGCCGTCGGCTTGCTGGTAATTTTCGATAATCGCTGCGACCGTCCGTCCGAGCGCCAGACCCGAACCGTTCAACGTATGCACAAATTCCGGTTTTGCCCCAGTTTCCGGACGATAGCGGATGCCCGCTCTGCGCGACTGGAAGTCCTCGAAGTTCGTACACGAGGAAATTTCCCTGTACGTGCCCGCGCTCGGCAGCCACACTTCCAGATCGTAAGTCTTCGCAGAACCGAAGCCCATATCACCCGTACAGAGTGCAAGCACGCGGTACGGAAGCTCCAACAGCTGCAGCACTTTCTCCGCATGTCCGGTCAACTGTTCGAGCACCTCATACGACTTGTCCGGCGCTACCAACTGGACGAGCTCGACCTTGTTGAACTGGTGTTGGCGAATCAATCCGCGCGTATCGCGGCCGGAAGCGCCCGCCTCGGAGCGGAAGCAACCGCTGAAAGCGACGAACGCCTTCGGCAAGTCATCCGCCGACAAAATCTCTTCGCGATGGAAGTTCGTCACTGGAACCTCTGCCGTCGGGATAAGGAAATAGTCGGTCCCCTCGATCTTGAACAGGTCCTCCGAAAATTTCGGAAGCTGCGACGTCCCGACCAAGCTGTCCCGATTAACGATATATGGAGGCAAAATTTCCTCGTAGCCATGCTTGTCTGCATGAAGGTCCATCATGAAGTTGATCAATGCCCGTTCCAGACGCGCTCCAAGACCTTTGTAGAACACGAACCGCGAACCGGTCACCTTGGAGGCAGCCTCGAAATCAAGAATGCCAAGCTCCGTGCCAAGCTCCCAGTGCGGCTTGGTCTCGAAGTCGAATGCCGCCGGCTCGCCAACCCGGCGCAGCTCGACGTTGTCTTCTTCGGATGCGCCGACGGGAACGCTCTCGTGCGGAACGTTCGGGATGGCCAGCAGCAGCTTGTCCATCTCCGCCTCGATCTCGCGTACCTCTTCGTCCAGCAGCTTGATTCTGTCGCTGACGGTCCTCATCTCCGCGATCAAGTCGTCCGCGTTCTCGCGGTTTTTTTTCAGCTTCGCCACTTCTTGGGATACGACATTGCGGCGGTTTTTGAGCTGCTCGCTCTCCGTCAGCTTCTCTCTGCGGCTCACGTCCAGCTTCGGGAAGTCCGCGATCAGTTCCTGAGAAGCGTTGCGATTGCGAAGCGCCTGCGCCACTTTCTCGTAATCGTTGCGAAGCAACTTGACGTCCAACATGGGTTATTGTCCCCTTTCCTGGGCCATGCGAATGAATAGTTCATGGAGTCTATAATCATCGGTCAGCTCGGGATGGTAAGAGGAGGCCAATAGGTTCCCTTGTCTTGCGGTGACGATCTCGCCCTGATATACCGACAATACTTCAACCTTCTCGCCGACTTCTTTAATGAGAGGAGCCCGAATGAAGACCGCTCTCAGAGGCGTGTCGATGCCTTTCACGTCCAGATCCGTCTCGAAGCTCTCCCGCTGACGACCGAACGCGTTGCGGGCAACCGTCATGTCCATCAGACGCAGATGCGGCTCTTCATCGCCCTCCAGCCGCTCCGCCAGCAAGATCAGGCCCGCGCAGGTGCCGAAGACGGGTTTGCCTTGCGCCGCGTAATCCTGGATGGCTTCGATAAAGCCATACTTGCGCATCAGCTTGCCGATCGTCGTGCTCTCTCCTCCGGGGATGATCAGCCCGTCGATCTCCGCAAGCTGCTCGACACGCTTGACGGCGACGCCCCGGCCTCCGGCAAGCTCAATGCTGCGGATGTGCTCCGCCACCGCTCCTTGCAATGCCAATACTCCGATGTTCATCGCTTATCCTTCTTCCGTGCGCTAATGATTATATAATCTTAAAGCGGCCCCCTCCGGCCCCAGCGCTGCTGGTCCGTATGGAAGCCGCTCGATGAGCCGATCTTACAGTCCGCGATCCTGCATCCGTTCGGACGCTGGAAGCTTGGAAATCTCGATTCCTCTCATCGCCTCGCCCAGATCCTTGGATACGCGTGCGATCAGGGCGTAATCTTCATAGTGCGTCGTCGCTTCAACGATCGCGCGAGCGAATTTCTCCGGACTCTCGGATTTGAAAATACCGGAACCGACGAATACGCCGTCCGCGCCAAGATGCATCATCAGCGCCGCATCGGATGGGGTCGCTACGCCGCCTGCGGCGAAGTTGACGACCGGCAGACGACCGGATTCGTGAACGCTCAGCAGCAACTCATAGTTGACGCCCAACACTTTCGCTTCATGGTACAGCTCGTCCTTGGACAGGTTCTGGATTCTGCGGACTTGACCCGTAATGATACGCATATGACGAACGGCTTCGACGATGTTGCCCGTTCCCGGCTCGCCCTTCGTGCGGAGCATCGAGGCGCCTTCCTGAATACGGCGCAGAGCTTCTCCCAAGTCCTTGGCTCCGCATACGAACGGAATGGTGAATTGGGTCTTGTCGATGTGGAACACTTCGTCCGCCGGAGTAAGCACTTCGCTCTCGTCGATGTAGTCGACGCCCAACGATTCCAGTACCTTCGCTTCAACATAATGCCCGATTCTGGCTTTCGCCATAACCGGAATGCTGACGACCTTCATGACTTGCTCCACGAGCTCCGGATTCGCCATGCGAGCGACTCCGCCCGCCGCGCGAATGTCGGACGGCACGCGTTCCAGCGCCATAACTGCCGTTGCGCCTGCCGCTTCGGCGATTTTAGCTTGCTCGGCGCTCATGACGTCCATGATGACGCCGCCTTTTTGCATTTCTGCCATGCCGCGTTTAACTCTCGAAGTTCCAGTTTCCATGATTCATGCCTCCCGAAGATTCTAAACATAAATTTTACATGAAGAAGGTGTAATAGGCAACCATTTAAGTCGGAATTTAGAAAAGATCCACGATTCCTTGGAACAGACCGGAGAAGAAGTTGCCGATCGCCCGGAACAGCAGTCTCCACCAGCTCGCCTTATTCACTTCTTCCGACGCGATCAAATCGATCGTAACCGTCTTCTCTTCTTGCGTGGATGGATCTTTGTACTTATAAGTAACCGTACCGACTTTGTCGCCTTGCGCGATCGGAGCAACGAGGGGATCCTCGACAGGCTTGACCTCCTGCACGACAGGCTCGACGACGACGCCTTTCGGAATAAGAACGGTGAGATCGGTTGCCGTAACGACAGATACGGTAGTCGACTTCCCTTTCTTGATCTTCAACGTTTCATGTTCGGGTACGGAAGCTTTCGCTTCGACAATCGTTTTCTTCTCAAAACCTTTGAAACCGTAATCGAACAGCTTGGCAGTCTCCAAAAACCGCTTGCCTTGCTCCGTCGTGCCGGGAACGCCCATAACGACCCCGATCAAGCGAGTGCCGTTGCGAAGCGCGGTACCCGTGAAATTCTGGCCCGCTCTACTGGTATGTCCCGTTTTGAGCCCGTCTACGCCTTCGTAAGCGAATTTGCGCAACGTCGGATTATCCTTATTGGTACCCAGCATCCAGTTCCAGTTTTTCATCGGCGTTTTGTCGCGTTCGCGGAATTTGTATTCTTGAAGCTTGGACGTCTCCAGGAATTCCGGATCGTCCTTAACGATCCGATAGGCGAGAATAGCTGCGTCTCTGGCTGACATTGTCGTCTCGCCGTCTACGGTAGTCGGACGGAATTTCTCCGGCATATCCGCGCGGTCCAGACCCGTGGAATTGATAAAGTGCGATTGCGTCATCCCGAACTCGACAGCGGTCTGGTTCATCAGCTTCGCGAACTCTTCTTCGGAACCGGAAACTTCTTCGGCCAGTTGCACCGTCGCGTCGTTCGCGGAATAGACCGCCAACGCAATGTACAATTCTCTAATCGTATGTTGATCGCCTTGGGCTAAGAGAATACGGCTTCCGGTTTGTTTGGCCGCGTTTTCTCCGACCGTGACTTTATCGTCCCAGGACATCTTTCCTTGCTTGACGGCCATCGATACGAGATACTCCGTCATCATTTTAGCCATGCTCGCCGGAGGTCTGGCTTCGTCCGCATTGTGCTGAAACAGAATTTGTCCGCTCTCCGCATCCATTAGAATCGCGGCTTCGGCTTCCAATTGGGGAGCGGCAGGAAGCTCGTCCGCCGAGGCGAAGGAGGAAAACCCGAACAGCAGCAGAAAACTTGCAAGTACGACAGCGGCGACGAACCGCTTCGACAGGAATGCTAGAGACAACGACAATTGATGATGGCGATTCAACGCATTCTCCCCTTTTTCGATAATAAAATACCTTTCCTATTGTAACATAGGCGCTTCAAAGGAAAAAGCCGAAGGTCGGATAAATCCTGTCCCTTCGGCTTCCATATTCTCTCTGGCTCCATTGCGGAGTTACATGGAATAGTTAGGCGCTTCTTTCGTGATTTGCACGTCATGCGGATGGCTCTCGCGAAGTCCCGCACCCGTAATCCGAACGAATTGCGTGTCGTTCTTCAACTCTTCGATCGTAGCCGTTCCGCAGTAGCCCATACCCGAACGCAGACCGCCGAGCAGCTGATGAATGATATCCTTCAGAGGACCTTTGTAAGCCACGCGGCCTTCGATGCCCTCCGGAACGAGCTTGCTCTCGTTCTCCTGGAAGTACCGGTCCTTGCTGCCTTCCTTCATCGCGCCGATCGAGCCCATGCCGCGATAGGATTTGTACCGGCGGCCTTGGTAAATTTCCGATTCGCCCGGGCTTTCTTCCGTACCCGCGAACAGGCTTCCCAGCATGACGCAGCTTGCGCCCGCAGCGATCGCCTTGGTGATCTCGCCGGAATACTTGATGCCTCCGTCGGCGATGATCGGTACGTTATACTCGCGCGCAACGGTCGCGCAATCGTAGACTGCCGTGATCTGCGGAACCCCGATGCCGGCGATAATGCGCGTCGTACAGATGGATCCAGGCCCGATGCCGACCTTCACGACGGAAGCTCCGGCTTCGATCAGATCGCGGGTCGCTTCGCCCGTCGCGACGTTCCCTGCGATAAGGGTAAGGTCCGGATATTTCTCCCGCAGCTTGCGAACCATCGCCACGATGTCGATGTGGTGCCCGTGCGCCGAATCGACGACGAGAGCATCGACTCCCGATTGCACCAACGCCTCGGCCCGCTCGAACGTATCCTTGGATACGCCGACGGCAGCTCCGACGAGCAACCGGCCGTGATGATCTTTCGCTGCGTTGGGGAATTGAATGGCTTTCTCGATATCTTTAATCGTAATAAGGCCTTTAAGCGTATTGGATTCGTCTACGAGAGGCAGCTTCTCGATCTTATGACGCTGGAGGATGCCTTCCGCTTGCTGCAGCGTCGTTCCGACAGGAGCCGTGACCAAATCCTCTTGCGTCATGACTTCTTTGATCTTAATGGAATAATCATGCACGAAGCGCAAGTCGCGATTGGTGAGGATACCGACCAACGTGCTGTCCGCGTCCACGATCGGAACTCCGGAAATCCGGTACTTGCCCATCAGCTCTTCGGCGTCATAGACGTGATGCTCCGGCGTCAAGGAGAATGGATTCGTAATAACACCGCTCTCGGAACGCTTAACCCGATCCACCTCTTCGGCTTGCTGAGCTACCGACATGTTCTTATGGATAATGCCAATGCCGCCCTCCCGGGCGATTGCGATCGCCAAAGCCGATTCCGTGACCGTATCCATCCCCGCGCTGATCAACGGAATATTAAGCTTTACCGAAGGACTGAGCACGGTCGATACGTCGACGTCCCGAGGAAGGATGGAAGATTTCCGCGGAACGAGCAGTACGTCGTCGAATGTAAGTCCTTCTTTGGCGAATTTATTTTGCCACACAGCTGGTTACCCCCTATTGCCGGTTGCTTCTCCGGCTATTGTCTCCGATTGATTATCGTCAATCTTAGCAGAGGCGTCATGGGCTGTCAAGCACATTCGAAAGCGTGGAAAACCGCACCAAATCAGCATTTTTCCGCCTTGTGCACTGGGTGCTACGTCTTGAATTCGGGATACTTGCAGGAGGAGTTCCACAGCATATAGGAATGAATGCCCGCTTTGCGCGCGGCCGCGATCTGCTCGCGAATCTGCGCCGCTCCGTACTTCTGATGCGGATGAATCCAGCTGGCGGTGAAGCTTTGCAGCCAGGGCCGGATCTTCGCCGTTGCGATCCCTTTGCCGTTCAGCTTCCGATTATGGTTCGCGGCGTCCGACAGCGCGTGCTTCACGATCGGTCCCGGCGACAGATCCGGGTAAGCGATCGACCATATTCCTTCCGAATAGTGCGACGGATACACCATCGGCGAGATGACGTCCACTTCCGGCGCAATGGCTTTCCACTTCTGGCCGATGCCCATGTCGTCGTCCGACGAGCCGACCATTCCGAAGACGTCCGCCGAGATCGGAACGCCGACTTTGTGCAGCCTTGATCTCGCTTTATGGAGAAATGCGGCGATCGCCTCATCTTTGCTCCAACCTTGCGTGTTGGCGTACTTGACCTCCCTATCCACCTTTACCCCATTTTCGGGAAAACGCACATAATCGAACTG
Source organism: Cohnella sp. SGD-V74 (assembly GCF_003001675.1). Lineage (GTDB taxonomy): Bacteria > Bacillota > Bacilli > Paenibacillales > Paenibacillaceae > Cohnella. Next base: position 7,068 of record NZ_PVYW01000042.1, read on the forward strand.
CACCTCGTCAAAACCCAGCTTCGCCGCATACTCCGCCAACGCGATCGGGTACTCCCAGCTCGCTTGTTTATACGGGTCGACCCATGGCGTTCCGTTCCTGTCCGTCCAGCTCGTTCCGTTTTTCCGCTTGATGGCCCAACTCGGAACCGCTTTGGCCAGCTCCGGATTTTTGAAGGTCACGACTCTTGCGATAAGATACACGTTCTGACGCTTGAGCTTGCGGATAACCTCCCTGTAATGCTCGGCAGACTTGCGCGTGGACGGGATCGGCTTGACCGTCCCGGTCTTGCCTCCCGCGCGTCCGGGCACAGTGAGGGCAATGCCGCTGTTAACGTCCAACACCATGGCGTTCAATTCGGTGCGGTTAACCAGGTCGATCAGTTCGTTCATCCTGCTGCCGTTCGCGACATATGAAGTTACATAGATGGCCCGTACCGCTTGGGACGGAACTTTCAAGTTTGAAGGCTTAGACGGGGCGGAGGCTTTAACGCTTGAATTGCGTTTCAGCCGCAAGTCGTTGACGGGCTTCTCGGAGACCTGCTGCAGGCTCTTCTCCAGTCTGCGAAGATCGTGGGTCGTCGACGGAGCCGACGATTCGGCGGAACAACCCGAGTAAAGGCTAACGAACGCAATGGACAAAAGAACGATGCAGAGCAAATGAATGGGCGGACGAGCAGGCATTACCGACACCTCCCCGATAAGTTTAAGTGTCGGTATTGTTTGCAATCGAAGGAAGCGCCCTTCGTCTGAGTTTATGGGAGCTCAGGTGGATTCTGCATCTGGTGGAGCGGATTGGGGAGAATGGCGGATAGCGCATTGTATACTTTCCGAAGCATGCAAAATGACACCTCCGATTAGAGGTGCCCCGGGCTTACGCCTTGAAAACTGGATGCGAACCAAGTGGAGCGAAGAAGAAGGTGAAGTGTCTTGCTTTGTCGTGTCATTCGTTAGGATAAGCCCTCG
>NZ_PVYW01000043.1 GCF_003001675.1 Cohnella sp. SGD-V74
CTCTGGCCATAAAATATCCTCCCCCGAATTGATTCTGAGGAGGATTATCTCATGGTTGCTGCAAAGAACGAAGGTGGGTAGGGTTTGACGCTTACGGTTGGAGTATCGAATGGGACGTCAGAGTAGCTGCAACCGCGCTGAGTCGGGTTGGAGTATCGAATGGGGCGTCAGAGTAGCTGCAACCGCGCTGAGTCGGGTTGGAGTATCGAATGGGGCGTCAGAGTAGCTGCAACCGCGTTGAGTCGGGTTGGAGCATCGAAAGAGACGTCAGAGTAGCTGCAACCGCGCTGAGTCGGGTTGGAGCATCGAATGGGGCGTCAGAAGTAGCTGCAACCGCGCTGAGTCGGGTTGGAGTATCGAATGGGGCGTCAGAGTAGCTGCAACCGCGTTGAGTCGGGTTGGAGCAGCGAAAGAGACGTCAGAGTAGCTGCAGCCACGCTGTGTCGGGTTGGAGAGTAAGAGATTGCATCGGCTTCGAGCGCAATCGCATTTTACTTCTGGAATGCTCTACTAGGAATTCTACGCGCATTTCGAAGATTGCCGCTAACGGCTTGGGAAGCCGAACGACGACAGGTATAATGGAAACACATGACATCCATAGAGCGGATAAGGAGTGATCCTATGGTTTACGCCAGACCTCCCTGTTAATCGTTAACCGGATGCGCCGCGCGCGCCCCTCCATTCGGCGAGAGCTTGTATAGACTCGAACCGAATAACAGGAGGGATGCGGCCATGCTGCGCGCAGGAAACGTACGGTTACTGTATGCCATTCGCTTTTTTCAACATTTGATTCCCGCATACGTCATCGAGAGACTGTATTGGGAACAAAGAGGCATGACGATCCAGATGGTCGTCTATGCGGAGATGATTTTCGCCGCGACCATCGTCTTGTCCGAGCTGCCGACGGGTATTATCGCCGACAAATGGGGACGCAAGCGCCTGATCGTCGTCACCGCGCTGATGGGCTGCCTGGAGTTTCTGATTCTTGTTTTCGCAACGGAGTTTTGGCATTTCGCGCTTGTCGTGTTTCTGGCTGCGATCGGCAACGCGGCGGCCAGCGGAGCGGAGACGGCGCTGCTGTATGACACGCTGCTTGCTGAGCGCAAGGAGCGGGAGTTCGAGAAAATCCTGGGCCGCTTAAACGCGCTGGACATTGCCGCGACGATCTTGGCAGCGTTAAGCGGCAGCCTGTTGGCGGGGCATTTCGGCTTCGAGTTCAACTATTGGCTGTCCCTCGGCGCGATGGCCGTGTCCTTGTTCTTGACGGCCGCTTTGGCCGAACCCGTTCAAGAAAGCCGGAAGCGGGAACGTCCGATTCCGATTGGGGAGTACGTGACGACCTCTCTGCGCTTTTTCCGGTCCAACCCGGGGGTCGCTCTCGTGCTGTTGTCGGGCATGACGATGGGAGCGGCGGTCAATTACGTCGACGAGTTCTGGCAGACGCACCTCGACAGGCTGGGCATTCCGGTCGTTCTGTTCGGCGTCTTCTCGGCGGCGATTTTCCTGCTCCGGCTCCCAGGCAGCCTGTTCGCTTACAAGCTTCTGGAGCGGTTCGGCACGCGGCCGATGCTGTTGACGATTCTGGGCGCGATGACGGTCAGCTTCGCTTGGCTGGCTTGGTCCAGGGATTACGGCGGATTGGCGGCGCTGTTTCTCGTCAGCCTGTTCGCGGGAATGATCGAGCCGATCGCGTCGGGGTATTTGCAGCACAGGATCGGTTCCGACATGCGGGCGACGATGGGATCTTTTCAATCGTTGGGGGAAAACGCCGTGCTGATGCTGTCCGGGCTGGGATTCGGTTACTACTCCTCGCAATACGATATTTTCGGCGGGTTCGGGTTTATTGCGGCGATGTGCGGGGCGTTCCTGCTCTTTTTTGCCTTCTCCTCCAGGAATCTGATCGAGCGGGAGGCTTTCGGGTAACGATCTGCGTCGATCGGTTTATAAAGAAGCAAAATATGGTACGATAAGTCAGAACATCATGAGAATGCAAACGGTGGGAGACAAGTCTATGCGTGCCATATGGAAAATTTACACGACGGATTGGCTGAATATTTTCAAGGTGCCTACGGGGATTTTGCTGATTGTGGCGATCGTCCTGCTTCCTTGCCTGTATAGCTGGGTGAATATCAAGTCGGTCTGGGACCCGTACGCGAACACTTCCGGCGTGAAGGTCGCGGTCACGAACGAGGACCGGGGAGCGACCGTGCTGGACAGAAGCATCAACGTCGGAGAAGGGCTGGTCGACAATTTGCGGAGCAACCCGAAGCTGGGTTGGACGTTCGTCGACCGCGAGGAAGCCGAGCGCGGGGTGGATAAGGGAACGTATTACGCGAGCATTCTCGTGCCTGCCGACTTCTCCGAACGGATTACGGGTATCGCCGAAGGCCGGCTCGACAGGCCCGAGGTCGTCTATACCGTTAACGAGAAAATCAATGCGGTCGCGCCCAAGATTACGTCTTCGGGCGTGTCCGCGATCGCCGAGCAGATCAACGGAAGCTTCGCGGAAGCGGTCAGCGAGGCTCTGCTGACGAAGCTTCAGGAGGTCGGCGTCCAGGTCGAAGAGCAATTGCCGACGATTCGCAAAGTCGAGGGAGGCATCTTCGATCTGGAGAGCAAGCTTCCGGATATTCGGGCAGCCGGGCAGAAAGTGCTGGAGCTGGAAGGGAAACTCCCGGAAATAAGGGATAAAGCGCAGATCATAACGGAAGTCGAAGCCCGATTGCCGGAGATCGAACAAGCCGCGGATCATCTGCTCAAGCTTCAGAGCAACTGGCCGAAAGTCGAAGCGTTAGCCTCGGAGGTGCTGGCCATCCAGGAGAAGCTGCCGCTGATCCGGCAAGCGGCGGACCGGGTGGCGGAGCTGGACGGCAACTTCGACCGGATCGCGGAAGCGATCGCGCTCGCTTCGGACAAAGCCGCTCAGGCGATGGACATTGTCGCTGCGGCGCAGGGAGCGCTGCCGCAGGTGGCGGAGATTGCCGACAAGGGCGTCGCCTTCGCGGACGCGCTTAACGGGTTTCTGGCTGCGAACGCCGGGGCGTTCGAAACGGTTGCTCCGCTCGTGAAGCAGAATCTGATGCTGGCTCAGCAAGCCGCCGATTCCGTGGCTTTGCTGACGGGTCGGCTGCTCGCCGTCGATCCCGAGAAGCTGCCGACCGCGGAAGAGGTGCGCGCGGTCCGAGAGCGGTTGGCCGCGGCGTCCGGAGCGCTCGGGCGGACGGCGGAGCTGCTGGAGCGGATCGACGGCTACTTGCCGGGGCAGCCTCTGAGCGATGCGGCGCAGCGCGTTCGGTCCGCGGCGGAGCGGATGAACCGGCAGACGGAAGTTCTGGGCGCGGTCGCGTCCGGGCTGGAGAACGGCAAAGCTCCGGCGAAGGAGCTCGTAGAGCGGCTGAACGCGCTGTCCAAGGAAACGAGCGGGGCGCTGGGCGTCGTGCTGGCCCGCTACGACAGCGAGATCGTTCCGGCGATCGCGCAAGGGCTCGGCAAGCTGACGGAAGCTATGGGGACGTCCGCCGAGTTGCTGCGCGACGCGCAGGCAAAGCTTCCGGACATCGAAGCGATTCTGGCGGACGCGCAAGCGGGGCTGAGCTTCGGGCAAGGGGAGCTGAATAAGCTTCAAGGGGATCTGCCGCTGATTCGGGAGAAGGTGCACGAGCTGGCGCAAGCCTTCGGTCAGAAGGCGGAGGCATTCGAGCAGGCCGTTAACCTCGCGGCTCCGTTCGTGCGAGACGAGCTTCCGGCTATCGGAAGAAAGCTCGATCAAGCCGCCGCGTTCGTGCGCAGCGATCTGCCCGAAGCGGAGCGGGAGCTGTCCAAGCTGGCCGACTTCGTTCGCGTCAAGCTTCCGGAGATCGAGTCCGGCGTACACCGGGTGGCCGGGCTGGTCAGGGACGACTTGCCGGAGCTGGAACGCGCGGTGCGCACGGCGGCGGACAAGCTGCGCGAGGTGGAGGAGGACAATCATTTTGCGGAGCTGGCTAAGCTGCTGAAGGGCGACATTCGGAAAGAGAGCGAGTTTCTGGCTAACCCCGTGCTGATCAAGGAGAACCGTAAATATCCGATTCCGAACTACGGCTCGGCGATGTCTCCTTTCTACTGCGTGCTGTCTCTGTGGGTCGGCGCGACGCTGCTCATCTCCTTGCTCAAGACGGAGCCGGACAATCGGGAGGGCTACAAGCCGTACCAGCTTTTTATGGGACGTTTGGGGACTTTCGCGACGATCGGACTTTGCCAGGCGCTGTTCATTACGCTGGGGGACATTTTCATTCTGGACGCTTATGTGGCCGACCCGCCCGAGTTCGTGTTGTTCGCCATGCTGGTGAGCCTCGTGTTCGTCACGATCACGTATACGCTGCTGTCCGTGTTTGGCAATGTGGGCAAAGGCATCGCAATCGTGTTCATGGTGTTCCAATTCTCCAGCTCGGGGGGCACGTTCCCGATCAGCACGACTTCTCCGTTCTTCCAGGCGTTGAACCCGTTCATGCCGTTCACTTATGCGATCAGCCTGCTGAGGGAGGCGGTCGGCGGTATTCTGTGGGAGACGGCGCTGAAAGATATTCTCACGCTTGTCGTCTTCATCGCGCTGAGCCTGATTCTGGCGCTTGCGCTCAAGCGCCCGCTTAGCGGAATCATCCGCAGGTCGACGGAGAACGCGAAGAAGACGAAGATTATCGCCTAGGGCGTGCTGGAGAGAGGCTGACGGCTCAAGTGCTTTTGCTATGGAAGCCGAACGGGGACAAGTGCTATAATTGGAATAATCTTACGGATGAGGTGGGTTTGAAATGATTGGACGCAGCGGGAATCCGACTTTAAGCGATAAAGCGTTCGAGAAAACGGGACATTACGGCGGAACGGACCGAATGACGATCGACGGCACGGTGAACAAATCGTTCATTACGCTGGCGATTCTGCTCGGCGCCGCTTTCGTGACGTGGTCGATGTTCTTCAACGGACAGAACGTGGTTCCGTACATGATCGGAGGAGCGATCGGCGGTTTGGCGGTCGCGCTGATCATCAGCTTCAAGGCAACGTCCGCGCCTTATCTGGTGCCGGTCTACGCGGCGCTTGAAGGTGTTTTCCTCGGGGCGTTGTCCGCCAACTACGAGTCGCTGTACAACGGCATTACTTTGCAGGCTTCCTTGCTGACGATGTGCATCTTCGTCGCTCTGCTGCTCGCGTACAAAGCGCGGATCATCAAGGCGACCGAGAACTTCAAGCTCGGCGTGTTCGCGGCGACTGCAGGCATCATGCTGCTGTATCTGGCCAGCTTCGTGCTCGGCTTCTTCGGAATCACGATTCCGTATCTGCACGACAACAGCTTGATTGGCATCGGCATTTCCCTCGTCATCGTCGTCGTGGCGTCGCTTAACCTCGTGCTCGACTTCGATTTCATCGAGAACGGCTCGCAACAAGGCGCACCGAAATATATGGAATGGTACGGAGCGTTCGGCCTGATGGTGACGCTCGTCTGGCTGTACATCGAGATGCTTCGCCTGTTGGCCAAAATCGCCAGCCGGGACTAAGGCATATTGCACGAAGAAGAGCTGCTTCCGCATTTTTTGCGGAGCGGCTTTTTTTGCGGTTAAACGAGCTGATCGTATCGAAGGATCATACTTGAATCATTTCTGGGGATAATGTTGCATAGAAGGGTTTAAGTTTTGATTTAAGTTATGTTGGAGTTTTAGTTTAACTTCTGTGAAATGGGGGTACGAGGTGATGTTCATGTCTACAAAACAGGAACGTGAATGGGTCATAGAGAAGAGTGAACAAGTGCTGGAGCGTGCGATCAAACAAGCGGACCCCGAATTTTACCGAGCCTTCAGCAATATGCTGCATGATTATATTCTAGTAACTAACCCGCGAAAGCGAGTTGAATACCGAAAGGATCTTCCTGAACTGATTCGTTTCATCGCAGAAACCGTTGATCAAGCACAACCAGTGCGAGCATACTCGACCGGTGAACTCGCCAGAATTTTCGGCGTATCCGTTCAAGCTATCAACAAATGGATTGATGAGGGCAGATTTCTCGGCTACAAGCGGGAGGGTAAGAATCGTCACAATCGTATTCCGGAGTCATTATCTTTCGTGATGCGTACCGGAGAGGTGCTTCGGCTCCAGGAAGTCGTGGCAATGTACGAGCGGCAACAGCAAGAGCAACAATCGGGAGAAGGGGCCGCAGGCAACCACCGAGATACTGTACTGGATGAAATCTCGCGATTGATGAAGAAGCATGGCGGTACGTACGAGATGACGTTGGGAGCAAAAGCGGAGCGTACCGCCCCAGAGGAACGAGATGCCTCGATCTGGCTTGCGCTTCTCGATGAGTTGAGGGAAATCAATGAAGCGAAATAACGCTGATCTCTATGGGACGAATTTTGAGGTATGGAAACCATTTATACTCATATGGAAATCGTAAAATATAAAAAAGTGGAAAAGGGGCTGTCCCATAAGTAGAGTCGTACAAGATTATCGATGAAAAAGAAGGGCATCTATCTCCTGGAGACTGCCTCATACGGTCCTGAAATCACCTCTTAACGGGTTTACCGTTCCCATTTCAGGATCGTATAGCAGCGGAAGGAGATAGATGCCCATTAAAATTCACCCGTCGATAATTGTCCGGTACGTCTCTCTCTACTTATGGGACAGGCTCTTTTAGTATGCCGCGCAATCGACCCAAGAAGTTTATATCGTTTACTAACTTGTATTTACTTGTTTTATATTGTTTTTAATTGCGTTTGTATGTTAACATAGCGTTAACAAAAGTGTTGAAGGCGGGGTTATGCATCATGGTTGCAGTCTCCATCGTTCTCGTCCTATGCTCCGGACTTGCGCATGCTGTGTGGAATATGTTCGCCAAGCAAAGCACGGACAAACCGGTGTTTCTGTGGGCGATCTACGCTCCTTCGACGATCGTGCTGCTGCCCGTGCTGATCAACGAGCTGTCCGGAAACCAGTTTTCGCCGCGCGAATGGCTGTTCATGGGCGTGTCGCTGCTGATGCAGAGCATCTATGCTTTTCTGCTGGCGCAAACGTACAAGGCGGGGGATCTGTCGCAAGTCTACCCGATCATGCGCGGGATGCCGACACTGCTTACGCCCGCGGCGGGGGTGCTGCTGCTTGGAGAATCGCTGCCGATGTGGGGGTGGATCGGAATTGGCTGCATGCTGATCGGATTTGTCGTCATGGTCGGGCGGCGGCAGGAGGCAGGGGAGGGAGCGGCCTCCGTTCGGCCGATTCTGCTGGCTCTGGGAGTCGGCTTGTGCATTACGACGTATACGCTGGTCGACAAGGTGAATCTGGGGTATATGTCCCCGCTTGCCTTGCTTGAAGTGACGAACATCGGGTTTTTGCTGGGATTGACTTCGTCCGTATTGAAGCCGGGCAGGCTGAAGGCGGTTGTCCGCCGTCATCGGAACATTCTCTGGCTGGGGGCGATTCTGTCCCCGGGTTCCTATCTGTTGTTCCTGTTCGCGGCGAGAACGGCCGACGTTTCCACGGTGGCTCCGCTGCGGGAAGTCGGAATCGTATTCGGGACGCTGCTGGGGCTGCTTGTGCTGAAAGAGTCGCAGGGAGCCCGCCGGCTTGTCGCTTCGGCAGCCGTCGTGACGGGGATTATGATGATTGCGATTACGGGGCATTAAAGAGAAGAGAGCGTCGAAGCTTCGGCGCTCTCTTTGCCTATGTGGGGGTTCGTCAGTCAATGTTGTCAGATTAAGCCCCAGAGAGGGAGCAACACATATAGCCGGGAACATCGCTTCGCGATACCGCCATCTCTGTGCACGAGGTTGGGTGGGCGGGAACCTGGCACGCGCGGGAACAACTGCCGTTGGGCGGCCGTCGTGATGGCGGTAATGGCCTAACGTTACGGCGTAACGCTAAATGGCCGATGTGGGCAAGGCTAGCGGACAATAGAGCGACGGCATAATGGAGTTGTCAAGAAAAGTGCAGTTTGAAAACACCCTCATGCAGAAATCCCGTTGCTATGCTGCTTGTGACAGCATTCTTTCGCGATAAATAGTT
>NZ_PVYW01000044.1 GCF_003001675.1 Cohnella sp. SGD-V74
CTTTCTGGATCACGATCCCTTGCCCCGTTATGGCGAAGAGGGGAGGCGGACGTTCTCCGGCAAGCGGGTTCATCGCGGGCTGTATGCAAGCATAAGGGGCTTGATTCACGCCGATTGAGACATCAGAAACCCTCACTTCAGCCGAAGCGACAGCATAGGTAAGTGGCGGGAGTATTCATATAAGAAATAATAGACCAAATCCGAACAAAATAACACCGCCGAGCGCCTCTCCATATCCTCCCAGGCTTCGGCTCGCCTTTCTCCCGAGCATCAGTCCGAGCACGCTCATCAATCCGCCGAACAAGCCGAACAGCAGCACCGTCAGCCAGACATGCGCCGAGAACATCCCCAGGGACACTCCGACGGAAAAAGAATCGATGCTCACGCTGAATGCGAACACGAGCATTCCCCACAGCGTTCGGTGGTTGATCGAATCGACCGCCTCTCCGCGCAGGGAGCTGTACACCATATGCCCTCCGAGCAGGAGCAGCAGCGCACCGGCCGCGGAAGTGGCGATGCCCCCGAGCAGCTCGCTTACGTATTGCCCCGTATACATCCCGCCAAGCGGCATTAACACGTGGAAAACGCCGATCAGCGAGCTCAGCTTCAAAATGTCGTACAGCCGAACGCCCTTCAAACCGATTCCGATTCCGAGCGAGAACGCGTCCATGCCCAATGCGACCGCCATGACGAAAATGGTCAGCGCCTGACCGGCTGCCGCAGACACGTCAAACATGCTTGTCCCCCCTTGCATTCGGCCGGCGCGACGAACGTTCGTTACGCAGGCTGCCGCCTTGTCCTTCTCCACAACATATGCGGACAAGACGACGATCATGCAAAGGGGTTCGATTAGAGGAATGTCAGCGGACGGAGAGCTCGCGGCCTCCGGCGGCTTTGCGCAGCCGGTTCATGAGCGCGGCGCCGATTCCGTCCTCCGGGTAGCCTTCGGCGACGATGAAGTCGATGCCCCGCTCGTCGCATTCTCGCAGCGTCGCATACAACATCTGCGCGGCCTTCTCCGGTTTGCCGCGGGGACCACAGTCGAACACGGCGTCCGCCCGATAATCCGCGGCATGCTCCGTGCAGCTGAGCACCGCCACCCGCCGACCGGAGTCCGCGGCTTGGCTCGCCTGCTCCTGCACGACTGCCGGCAGCAGGTCGGCAGGGCCGGTGACCAGCAGCATCTCCCCGCGCGGCGCATAGTGCGCATACTTGACTCCCGGGGAGCGCGGCGCATCCGCTTCGGTTGCCGCGAGCGTTCCGGCTCTGCCCTCTAGCGTCGTTCCGACTCGCCCGTCTATCGCCGTCATTCCCGCTCGCCCTTCGGTCGTCATTCCCGCTTCAGCCTCTGCCGGCAACGCTTCTTCCGCCACATCGGCAAGCCCCGCGGTCGCTTCGCGAAGCTGCTCCCGCGTAATGCCGCCCGGGCGCAAAATATGAATCTTGCCGGCCACGACCCTGATCACGGTCGACTCCAGCCCGACTCCGGTCGCCCCGCCGTCCAGCACGCCGTCGATTCTCCCGTCCAGATCCTCCAGCACGTGCCGCGCCAGCGTCGGGCTCGGTCGTCCCGAGCGATTGGCGCTCGGCGCCGCGATCGGGCAGCCCGCCCGCTCGATCAACTCCCTGGCCAGTTCGTGCGCGGGAACCCGCACCGCGACCGTGTCCAACCCCGCCGTCACGAGCGGCGACACCGCCCCCTCTCGCACCGGCAGCACCAGCGTGAGCGGCCCCGGCCAGAAAGCGTCCATCAGCGCCGCCTCGACGGCGCCAATCTCTTTGGCCAGGCCGGCCACGCTTGCGCCGCGCGCCAGATGCACGATCAGCGGATTGTCGGACGGGCGGCCCTTGGCCGCGAATATCCTCCTCACCGCTTCCGTGCTCCCGGCGTCCCCCCCGAGACCGTACACGGTCTCGGTCGGGAACGCAACGACGCCGCCGGCGGCGATCGCCGCGGCGGCTTCCTCGATGCCGGCCCCGGGCGACTCCGCGGGCCAGTATTTCGTCTCTATGCTCATGATGCCGATCATCCTTGTCTCACGCTTTTTCCCGCTATTATAGCATACCGAAACGGGCCGGGTTAGGGCGTGTATGCAAACCCGCCCTAGCCGAACAGCGAGCCGAGGAACGCAAACAGCTTCTCCAGCAGCTCCCACAGGAAGAACTTCGCTTTGGGAGCTTCGTCTCCGTCACCTGCGGACGCCGTCCGAACTTCCGAAGCGGCTCCTGCATCCTCGTCAGCGGTAGCCGCGGTCAGGCAGAGCGGCGGAAACAGCACGCACCACCAGTTCGTCCCCTTCCCCTTGCCGAGCGTAATCCGCAGCGCCTCGTAGTTGCCGGCTTCGTACGACTCTCCTTCGAACATTTTCTCAGGAAAAGGCGCCTCTCCCAGCTCAGCGACGCCTTCATAGGAGACGCCAAGCTCATTCAGCTCGCGGTCCACGATGCCCTGTATGTCGTTCAGGCGGCTTTTAATGAGCGCGTACGCCTCGTCGTGGGTGTCGGGCATGCCGCCCCAAGATTGGATATAGGAGGCGATCTCGTCGCGCACTTTATTTTTGGCGGACTGATCCGCCTTCTTGTCGGAATTGGCGATAATGCGAATGCGAATGGCGTCTTCGGGAATGACGTCTCCCGAGCTCGCGGCGACATACTGCCCTGCTATGCCCAACAAACCGAAACCTACAGCAACGATCAGCAGAACGACTCTCGATACCGACGAAAAAGAAAAAAAATGATGGCTATTACGCATAGTTCCCGCTCCTTGTCGCACCCGTCGGTGCAGCGCTATGCGTTCCGGAACGTCTTAGCCATCAGTATGTCCGGATTGGAAATCTATAAACCTAGCAATCTGGATTTTCATTGAAATCTCTTTCTATATAGATTGAACCAATGAAATAGGAAATCCATTTCATTCCGAAAGGGATGGCTTTGCCGGCTTCAGACAGGTTGTTTTGAGTTGCTCTGATCGATAAGACCTTCATAGGTTTGCAACTCAAAGCCAAAACTCGCGGCAAAACCATTCCCTTTCTCCATTTCATTGGGTCCGCTCTTCGACGTATCTTTGGTTCAACCTATATATCGTGCCGCCTTCGCCCAACGTTTCATAGATTCGAGCGTCAGCTCTGCCGCAATCGTCCGATCCGCCTTGTCTTCCCATAGAGTCGTCCGCAAAATATCCGTGTCCTTAAGCAGATTGCCGGTGAGAATGCAGGCAGCCGTCTCGTCCTTATCGATCGTCCCGCTCGCGACCAGCTTTCGCAGGCCCGCGACCGTCGCCGCCGACGCCGGTTCGCAGCCGATGCCGCTCCGGTCGATCAGCCGCTTCGCTTCGAGAATCTCCTCGTCCGTCACCGAGCAAGTCGTCCCTCCGACGCCCGCGAGCAGATCCCTCGCCTTTTTCCAACTCGGAGGATGTCCGATGTTCATCGCCGAAGCGATCGTCGACGGCCGGTCGAACGGAATAAGCTCCTGCCTTCCTTCGGCCATCATCGCATGAAAAGGGCTCGCCCCTTCCGCCTGCACCAGAGCCACCTTCGGCATCCGCTCGATGAAGCCCAGGGCCAGCAAGTCCCTCAGCCCTTTGCAGAGCGCCGTTACGTTGCTGAGCGCCCCTCCGGGGAGGACGATCCAATCCGGAAGCCTCCAGCCCAAGCTTTGGGCCAGCTCGTAGACGATGCTCTTCTGACCTTCGATCCGATAAGGATTGATCGAATTGCAGATATACCATCCCAGCTCCCGCCCATGCCGTTCATAGAAACGGATGCCGTCGTCGTACGTGCCGTCGAAACCGATCACCTCGGCTCCATAGGCCAGCGTCTGAAGCACTTTGTTGACCGATACCTGCTCCTTCGGGACAAGCACGAACGATTCGCAGCCGGCCAGCGCCGCGTACATCGCCAGAGAAGACGAAGTGTTGCCCGTTGACGCGCAGGTGAAACGTTCGTATCCCAGAGCCCGTCCGTGGGACACCGCCACGGTCATTCCGTTGTCCTTGAACGAGCCGCTCGGATTTTCGCTCTGCGCTTTCAGCCACACCTCTCGCATTTCGACCGCTTGCCGGACCGGCTCGCAGCGGTACAATCCCGTGTTGCCCTCGTACTTGGTCACGATCGCGTCCTCCGGCAGCTCCGGATAGATCAATTCCTTATACCGCCACACTCCGCTCGCATACAGGCCAGTCCTTTCAGACAACCTCTCGTGAAAAATACGCTTCAGCCGCTCCGCATCCGCCCCCTTGAAGTCATGAACGATTTCAAGCAGTCCGCCGCATTCGCAGCGATACCCCGCATCCTCTTCCTTATGTCGTTTCCCGCAGTCGTAGCATACGATCGTCGCCATTTCAGATCCTCCCTCTCTTCTCCTGAAGTTCCTTTAGCGTTAGAATAAGGGAGGATATTTCATAAATCCAATATATTATAATTTAAATTACATAAATTCTGATTATGATTTATATGTTGACGGGAGAAAAGGAGGCCGGGAGAAATGCTGAATCTTCACGCGCTGCGCTTGTTTCTGAAAGTCGCGGAGCTCGGGAGCGTTACGCAAGCGGCGCAAGAGTTGAGCATCAGCCAGCCCGCGGTCACATCGCAGATCAAGAAGCTGGAGAAAGAGCTGGGACTGCAGCTCCTGTCCCCGCTGGGCCGGGGCGTGCGGCTGACCGAAGTGGGCGCACGGCTCGCCGGCGAGGCGGGCAGACTGTTCTCCCTGGAGCGGAACATCGAGGCCATGCTGGAGGAACACCGGCTGGGACAGGCGGGCACGCTGAAGATCGCCGCCACCTATCTGCCCGCCAACTTCCTGCTGCCGGGGCCGGTTGCGAGCTTCAAGCGCGAGCATTCGCATGCCGACGTCGCCTTCACGACGACCGGCTCGGCCCAAGCCTTCGACCTGCTGCTGCGCTTCGAAGCGGACATCGCCTTCATCGGAGGAGGAAAACGACTCGAGCACGCCGATCTGGAGGGCATCCCGTGGCTGGAAGACGAAATGTGGTTCGTCGTCCATCGGGAGCATCCGCTTGCGGACAAAACCGTCCCCCTGGCTGCGCTTGCCGAGGAACCGTTCGCGCTTCGCGAGCCGGGAAGCTTCTCCCGCGAGCAGCTCTTCTCGCTGTTCCGTCTTCGCGGATTGCCGCCGCCCCGCGTCGGCCTCGAAATGAACGGCTTCAGCGAGCTGATCCGCGTCGTCTCCGACGGCTACGGACTCGCCTTCCTCTCCGCGCTGGAAGCGCAAGAAGCCGTCGAGCTCGGCCCTCTGCGGCGAATCCGCGTCGAAGACGTCAGGCTGACCAACCCGATCAGCCTCTATACAAGAAAAGAACCTCTGTCCGCTCTGGCGGCAAGGTTCTTGGACTTGCTTTCTATCAAGAGGTAGAGCTTATGAAGGCAATGCTCGAAAGAGCGCTAGCCGTGGAAACCAAAGTGATCGCGGCGCGCTTATCTCTCGCCTCCGGACCCGGCCCAGACCAATAAGCCCGCACGGCGCGCTTATCCCCCGCCTCCGGCCACAGCACAGACCAATAAGCCCGCACGGCGTGCTCCCTCGCCTCCGGCCACAGCACAGACCAATAAGCCCGCACGACGCACTAGCGTTGCATAAAACTTCACGCGAAAATAACTACAATTAGCTATATATGTAATAATATAAGTGTTTTTCATGGCGATTATATAAAAAATCC
>NZ_PVYW01000045.1 GCF_003001675.1 Cohnella sp. SGD-V74
ATAGCTACTGTATAACCAATTTTGGAAGGATTCTCTTGCGATGTGTCGAATAAAGTAACTTTATAGTAGAAGATACTCTAATGTGGGGATTGATAGTGAATCAAACGATTGGAGTTGCATTCTAATGGAAATATCAAACCAATACCGGGAACTTTACGATAGTTTTATCGGAGAGAGAGCAAGAACGCTAATCGTGAGTTATGATCCAAGAAAACATAAATACGAATATAAACCCTACAGCCATAGTAACCAGCCAAAAGCAATTGATGAACTATCTAATTTAATTATTGAAAATATGATATTTTATGCATTCTCTGAGGAGGAAGTTATTGAACAACATAAACAATTTGGATTACTTGCTGACCTAAAAGTGGCTGCACAGTATGCTTATGAACAGCGATTACCTAAACGTAAAAATCCCGATACGGATGGGACAACTGGTGAAGTATTGCTAGATATTTTAATTCAAGTATTTGAACCTGTTAGTCAGAAAATGATTGCTAGAGCAAAATATAAGCAGCAAGGAGATAATAGTGAAATTAAAGGTTATGATGCACTTTATTTTACAAAAAATGATAATGAAATTTCGTTATGGATGGGGCAAGTTAAAACTGGTACTTATAGCTACTGCAAGAACTCGATTTTTGTAGACTTAAACGAGAAATATATACTTGATTATTTTTGCAAATCAGTTTTTTACATTGCAGACAAAGTTGAAAGTTCAAGTTTGTTGCCCCTACTAAAAGAAATCAATAAAATTTGCTTTGATAGCATAAAAAATAAATGGAGTAATAATGAAAAAAAGAGAGCTTTGATTGATTTATTAGAGCAGAACCAAATAAAAATTAAGATCCCATGTCTCTTAGCATATACTTCCGATATTTATAAAGAGAATGGTAATTTAAAAGAAAGTATCGAACAAATTGTTAACAAAGCGATAAAAGATATGGATACAACAGACTTTCTAATAGCACCTGATTTAGATCATGAAATTATATTTATTATTTTTCCATTCCAAGATATTGCAAAACTTCGATCTAAGATTATAGAATTTAAAAATAGTGGTGAGTGAAATGGAATACTTGTTCCACCTTGTCGATGAAATAAATAGCTATGATGGAACTTGGGAGTCTACAGTACGTTTGAGAAACCTTGTTTGTTTTATATCCGACAATGAAGAATATAGAAATGATAATCTTTATAGAACGGCTTTATTTGAAGCTGCTCAAAAAATGAGGACATTTGGATATATAAAAGGAACGTATAAGATTGATATAGATGAGATTCAAAATGAAGGTCTTCATGACATTAAACATCAGAGTATTCAAAATTATTATTCTTCTAAGGTTTACAAGAACAATCTACTTGATAAACGTCAAAAAGAAATAATTGATACTTTTATGTCACTAAAGACTAAAAGATTGATAATTAGTGCCCCTACATCGTTTGGCAAGACTTTTTTGTTAAAGGAATTGCTCTATTTGAATAAAAATCGTTATCGAAATATTTTGCTTGTATTCCCAACTATTGCTCTACTTAATGAGAACACTATTTCAATTAAAAAACTAATAGATGATTTCAACCTGGAATATAATGTTATTAATAATGTCTTTTCAAAAGTTGATCCCGATACTAAGAATATTTATATCCTAACCCCCGAAAGAACTTTAAAGCTACTCTCCGATTACGAAGACTTAAAAATTGACTTTTTCTTTTTTGATGAGGTTTATAAAATAGATGAAGATTTTAATAAAGAGGAAAGTAATGTAACAGAACATCCAAATACTTCAAACGCACAAAGTGATAGTAACAACAGAGCTAAAGCATTTAGAATAACGCTTTATCTTCTTTCTAAAAGAGTTGATGAATATTACATTGCTGGTCCTTATTTGGATTTAGATAATGTTAAAGAGGGGTTCAGGAGATATTTAAAAAGTAATCAGATAACAGTTAAACAAGTTGACTTTGAACCCACCCTTAGAATTGAAATTGATGCTTGGAAGAAAGGTGTTATTGAGCATCATCCGTTATTGGGAAGTAAGAAGTTATCATTCAATTACAGTGATGGTAACTTAGATACTAGGTCAAAAATACGCGGAATTGCATCTTTTCTGTTAGAGAATAATCTTGGACAAGCTATCTTCTATTGTGCGAATCCTTCTAATTCTATGAATTATGCAATTGATATAATAGATGCATTACCGACAACTAATAAGATACTAAGTAAATATCGTAGCTTTATTGAACATTTAAAAAAGCGATATGGAGTAAAGTATAAATATAACGATCACTCAATTGATACCTCTGACTATTGGAGTCTTATTAAAATCCTTTCAGCAGGATACGGTGTACATCACGGAAAATTCCCTAAATATATACAGAAAGAAATACTAGGCATGTTTAATGAAGGTGACATTGATTATTTATTTTGTACATCAACAATAATAGAGGGCGTAAATACTAATGCGAAAAATGTTGTAATAATTAATAATAGCGTTGGAAACAATACCATGACAGCTTTCTCATTAAGAAATATTAAAGGAAGAGCTGGAAGATACTATCACCACTTTGTAGGAAGAGTATTTTATGCAGATAAGAAACAACGGCAAATAGAGCAACAGGATGATGTGAAACTTAATTTTTCGCTTTATGACGCTGTTCACTTAGGTAATGTTGATCTTGATAATGCAGATATTAATGATTTAAGCATATCGAATAATGTAATAAAGGCAGAACGTGAAAGTGGTTTCAATAAAATAAAATTAACTGACCTTGTATTTTCAAAGAACCGATTATATCCGCGAGATATACAGGAGAAATATTTGGATTTTCTATTGAAGAGTAGTAACTTTTCTAGGTTTCAAGGGCTAATAGGTAATACTGCTAATATTCAATATTTCCTTAATCAGCGAATGATGAGCGCTATTTTAGACTCTATTTCCAGTGTTGATATTATTAGTGAGCAAACGAAAAATCTTTATAATGCAGTTGTTCATAGTTACAGTATTGGAAGATTTAATGGTTTGATGGAGTATCAATTAAATACCAATCTAAACAATCCAGATCAAGACATCGATAAAATTTATTTAAAAGTCTTTGACCAAATAAGAAATATTATTGAATATGAAATTCCGAGGCTGCTTTGTTTATTTGAATCTATTTACCAGCAAGCAGGCAGATTAAAAATGAGAAACATGGATGATTTTAATTTATCAGTTATAATAAGATTTTTCGAACTTGGGGTTACAACAGTATTTGGCATATATTTAATTGAGTACGGATACCCGATCGATGCGATTAGATCAATTGAGAGACAATACCCCTTGTTAGGTAATATGAATCTTCAAGAAAGTTTTGATTATGTTAGTAGTAACATGGCTTCTTTACGCAATATATTAGATGATTATGAAATTTCCTTATTAAATAAGGTGATTAAATAGTGCAACTAGCTATGCTATGAGATTTGAAGTTCAAATGATGTTTTTCAAAAAAAATGAAGAGATCAGTAATATAAGGTATGGAAACCAAAACATCCATCGTTTTAACTTAAACAACTTAAAAAAATCAAATATTGTCGGCGTTAATACATTAGTTGAAATTCCATCTTCCGGCATTTGAATTTCATCATCAACCAAATAGTCATTTATTGATTTTTCCATCTCAATTGATTTTTCTATGTATTTCTGCTGAAGTAGGCGCATTCCAGATTCTAATAAAAAAAATAACATTACTATTATTATTGAAAGATAATACATCATTTCATTATTTTTTTGATAGCCGTAAGCTATAATTGCAGACCAAAAACCAATACCCATGGTTCGAATTTTCCAAGCATTTTCTCCAAATCCTTTAGACAAATTCTGATAGGTTTCCCATGCTTTTATTAAGACATGTATTTTTTCTTCTTTCATATTAGTAAGCTCCTCAGTCTTATTGCGTTATCATCTGTTCTAAACAAAGAATGATTAGTTAACTCTTTCATAAATGCAAACAGTTCCTGATTTAGGAAGTCATTGAAATCCTGGTCGTGATCGGAGTATGTTTTTGAAAATACAGTTGAATATTCCCTCAAAATAGCACTTAAAGACCTTAAGATGGCTTTATCCTCTTCTTCGTTAATCGAAACAATTTTTGTATTAATTAGTAGTCTTAATTTTTGGATGCCATTTGGTCTAATCTGAAAATAATGACTACAAATTTGTTCAATAATTGAATCAACAATGATTTTCATTGATTTTCTTGAAATATGCTTCTTTGTATACCTGTGATCAAACTGAATTGTATATAGTTGTTGAATCATAGCAGCACTTAACATTAAGATAATTCCTCCATTTTGAGTAAATAAAACTGGATTATGTCATTGGCTTCTTCTTTATTCGAAAAAGTCAAATTTTCATTAGACAAACCTCTTTCAAAGTAGTTAAAAGAATCAAAAAGAATATTGAAGTGATAGTTACCAAACACTTTCTTAATTGCTTGCTCTTTATTAAAGGTGTAAATTCCTTTGTTAGCCAAATAGAAAATCGAAAAATTTTTAAGGCTAATAAAAAAATTTGAGTATAGTGAGGTGAAATGCTCTCCAAACATTTCGATATTCTTAAAAATTGAAATTAGTTCTTTTGTGTCATTTATCTCTTCTACAAAGTTTTTTTTCAAGATGAAACTAGATTTCAGTTTGACCCATTCATCTATATCGCCATAGATTAAAACACCTTCAAAAAGGATGTGGTATATAAACAAGCTATTTATGTTAAATAAATGATTAAAGGTATTTCGATCGTAATCAATAATATTTATTGGTCCATCAGGCCAATTTGATTTTCTAGCTATCTGAATATCACAATCAATTCTGCAAATATCAATATCACTACTGGTTGAAAAATCATTTCGCGCTACGGATCCAATAATTACTATAAACCCTTGCATAAAACCTCCTATAGTAAAAACGTTATGTTTAATAGCATTATACCAAATGTCAGGATAAACTTGGATGGTTTAGC
>NZ_PVYW01000046.1 GCF_003001675.1 Cohnella sp. SGD-V74
TCAGTTGGTGCCAAGCATGCTGAGAAAGCTTACAAGCTTCATCTTCAACAACTGTTGGCTGAATATGATCTAGCTATGGAACAGCTGCAGGTAATCGAGAATGAAGTGACGGCTGCATTGGCCAAGATCCCGTTGGCTAAGCCGTTGCTGGCGATAAAGGGCCTGAGTATCCTGTCTGTCGCCGGTATTCTGGGTGAAGCTGGCGACCTTAGCGGCTACGCACATGGCAATGCATTGCTGCGGGCGAGATTCACGCCCTCCTCGGCGAGCGGCATGCTGGCCTTATCTTAGCTGAGTCGAGCTCAGGCAAGTGGAAAGGCCAGATGTCCATTAGCAAACGGGGCCGACCGAGACTTCGGCATGCCCTGTTCATGGCGACCATGGCCCTTATCCTGAACGATGAAGCGTTTAAACAACAGCACGAAATGAATGTAAAGACGAAAAGCATGAAGCCCATGCGCTCAGTGATGAAGCTTTGCGGCAAGCTTGCTCGCCTTCTGGTTGCCATGGCACAGAGTGGCGAAGCTTACGAACAAAAGCGTGCTCTTCCGATGAAACAAGCTGCTTAACCGCTTTTCAATTGGCACGAAAACTGGCTTATTCGCAGGATCTCAAGATTGCACGGAATACCGGATTGCATTAAACAAAAGGGCACAGACCCATACCGTTAGGATAACCGGCCTCCACCCACCGGATAGGCGTAACGAAGGAATGAAAGGGCAACGACCCGTCGAGAAATGGGAGTGAAAGCCTCCGGAGGTACGTGGAGCAGCGTGCAGCAAAGCAGTAAAAAGAGGAGCGATACCTCGCCCCTCCTGTTCCCGCATACGCTTCGGTTGCCGAATTTGACGATAAATCGTCCCTTTTATCCGGATAGCGATTTAACCCCTGGTGAGATCCTGCGAATAAGCGAGCATTCGTAAGAAAACTAAATCGTACCGAGGGAGCTTAATGACGGTCGCGAGAATCAATGTATGTTCTTTAATCGACAATCAATGTAAGTCCTTGTCCCGAGGAAAAGACAAGAACTTGCATTGTAAAATAAAAAACGCGTAGCACGCGGATCATAATGATTTTAAGTTCTTGTCCTTCTACAATGATGTATCTTTTGTTTTTGGTTCTTACACCTCCGACCGATTATGCCGTGACTCTTAGCGTTTTCAGCTCCGCTCCACGTATGGACTTGGTCCAAAATCGCAGAGGCTGTACATCTGACTGGATGTAATGTATATTGTGCTAAAGGTGCAGGTGTATTCTTTACTATTCAAGAAGATGCTGGTAGTAATTTAGGAGTTGCTTTTTGGAGACATACTGGGGTTTGGAATGCTTGCATTGCTTTCTGGTATTCTGAAGATATTGTGAGACTTGATTTACTCGTATCTTAACAAATTAAACTAATATTGGAGATCACATTATGAAAACACGTCTATTGTCAACTCTGTTCTCTTTGATATTAATCTTTAATGTTATTCCGAACTCTTCATACGCAGCAACGGAAAACACACTAGGCATCTTTATTACAAATATTGGTATAGCTAATATCGGATCTGTTCGAGATTACGGTGATCAAGCAGGAGAGCAAGCTATGCGCTTCCGTCCTAAATCAGGAGCTACTTACGATGCTGTTTCTGATAACAGTAAAGTAGTCAAAGTTACTGGAATAAAATTAGGATACGATGAGATCTTCTATGAAGATACTGGTAGAGTGTTAATTACTGGTGTGGCTGTTGGTTCTGCTAATCTTACTTTGAAAGAGACTTTCAAAGGTAAGACTAAAGTTGTTGGTAAACTTAAAATAACTGTAGTTAATGCGAATATCGGTGCTTTCAGTAACAATACTACACATGAGTTTGGGTTAGGTAATCAAAGCAGTTCTTTAAGGTTTATTAATCGAAACTCTAATGCTACATATAGCTTCAAATCTGATAAAGCTGGATTGACGCTGTATACAAAGGAACGTTATGATAGTAACGGTATGCTCGGTATTGATATGAATGCTACAGAATACGGTAGGTATGTTGTAGCAGCTTACGAAACTGTTAACGGTAAGACTCGTAAGATTAAGGATATCACTTTCTATATCAAACCTACGGTGCTACCTCCTGATTCCATAACAGTCAAAGCTAGTGCTATATTCATAGAAGAGCATATTAATTTCTTGGATATGAATTACGCGTATGGTTTACACATAAAAGATCAACAAGTTTTTGTACGCTCTGGTAATTCTTACGTTCCTTTCAACTGGGATACTTACGATGGTACATTCACCGAAGACTACGCTGTATTTGGTCTTGCCGGTTCTGTTGAGAAGATCAATGATCTTTTTGCCAACAAACCAACTACAGTAACAGCTGAGATGTATCGTATTCCTAGATTCTCTAATAACGCTGCTGACGTCGAGTATCTAAAGACTATCAAAGTAACATTTAAGTTCTAATCTTCTTGCATACTCCACTCCTCCTGTTAAGCTGTAAGGAGGGAAATCGGCTATCAAGTTTTCCTATAAATACTATTGTGGACAGTCAATATTTAATTTGATATCTGATATTCAAGAAAAATTGTTACAAAGAAAAGACCGGAACTATTGTGCTCCGGTCTTTTCCTTATTATCTTAAACTCACCATTAATTCGACTCTTCGCTTTACTACTACTTGTGGTACGGTTCACCGCGAATGATCTTATGCTATCTTGCCCGTTACTTCAACGAATTGAAGCAGGTCGCCGCGGCACCTGCTCCAATCATAATTATTTCACTATCGTTACCCGTTACTTCAAGAGATCTTGGTAGTTTGGGGGAAAATCATTCTTATTTGGACCTTTAAGATGTTCAAATTTCTTAAGCTCAACTCCAATTGGCGAGATCCGATATGTAAATATATCTTCACCAACAGGAATATGTGGGCCGACTGTTGGATGCACATCAAGTGTGATTAAAAATTCAAACCCACGGAAACCATTAACCCTTTCAGTGTGCTTCACATCAACAAAATAAGGATAAATATCTGGTGATCCTGGTACTGTAAATACATCTGAGTATACCTCAGCAAGCTTCTCTTGCATATGTGGCAGTAAAAGTAAAACAAGCATATCTTGAAGTTGCAGCTCCCTTGAGTCCTCAAGTGGTGTTTTACCAACTGCATTACAGTATAAAGATTGGGTTCCAACTATTGAAATTAGGATCATAAAGCAAATTAGAGCCCTCAAAGCTTTTCCCCTGCCTTTACCTTAATAAACTAATCAGAATTTATTTTGTCCAGGAAAGGGAACTGAATACATCAACGAAAACTGCCCGATAGCTGAACGGGCTGCCGATCATGCCGGCAGCCCTGTATCATTGTGCTATCGTTCCCCGTTAGGATTCCTGTAGAGCGTTAAATTTTCGCTTTGCACAAAAACGAGCGCCTCCGGTACGATGGGGTAATCACGGGTCATAGCCCTTTTGCCATTAAGGAGGTCGCTCTACTTTGAAGTTTAAAGCTCAGGCCAAACATAATCAACTGCTCGAACACATTTCAACCCAGCATCTGGTCGTCGGTATCGACATCCGCACAGGAGTTCCACGTTGCTCGCGCCGTCAACTTCCGTGGGGTCCTGCATGGCTCTCCCCTTCACTTCTCCAACGATGACGCCGGCTTTAACCTACTGCTGCAGTGGATGAAAGATCTTCAGGAAAGGCATCAACTAATCGACGCCATCATCGGCATGGAACCCACCGGCCATTACTGGCTCAGCCTCGCTCCCTGGCTTAAAGATCGTAGCCTCGAGGTCGTGCTGGTGAATCCTCATCTCGTCAAAAAGAACAAGGAAAACCGCGACAATACACCATCCAAGAGCGACATCAAAGATGCCTTTGTTATCACCGAATGGTGAAAAACGGCTACTACTCTTTTATTAAAGAAACCAGCGAAGTGTTCATGGAACTGCGCGTTCTCGTGGCAAATCGAGAGACCATCGTTCA
>NZ_PVYW01000047.1 GCF_003001675.1 Cohnella sp. SGD-V74
GTAAGCGTCAAATCCTCCCCACCTTCGCAGGCTAGCATCGGCGTGAGATAATCCTCCCACGAAGCCATACCGAGGGAGGATTTTTTATGGCCAGAGCAGAGGTTCAACAGAAATGGGAAACGCGCGTCGCCGCATTCCGCGCCAGCGGAGAAAGAGCAACGAGTTGGTGCAAAGTCAACGAGGTGAACCGTCGCCAGCTTTATGCTTGGATGAAAAGGCTCGGCGGCTCTTCTGAGGGTACCGTAAGTGCCAGCAAGCCCATCCCTTTCGTCCAGGTCGCCGTTGCGCCTGAAGCAGCCGCGAGACCCATCCCATCTATTCGGATTCAGATCGGCGCAGCCACCATAGAAGTGGATGCTGGGTTTAACACCGCTTTACTGCGCGACGTGGTCCAGGCGTTGGAGGGCGTATGCTGAGCGATCTAACCCGCCATCAGGTATATCTGGCTTGCGGCAGTACGGATTTGCGCAAGTCCATCGACGGACTCACCGCGCTCGTGCAGGAGGGGCTGGGCCTGAATCCCTTCTCCCCCTGCTTATTTGTCTTTTGCAACCGCGAGCGCAACAAGCTCAAAATGCTGTACTGGGAGCATAATGGCTTCTGGCTCTTTTACCGCAGGCTCGAGCGCGGCACGTTCCAGTGGCCCAAGGACCCCGGGGAGCCGGTTACGGTCACGACTCGCGAGCTTCGTTGGCTGCTGGACGGGCTCTCGCTGGACCAGCGTCAGGCGCATCCGAAAGTAACGGCAACGGCCGCCATTTAGCAAACTCTTCCTTCTTAAAGTCGACATCTATTCCGGCAGGTATGGCAGTTCCTCACGTCGAAAGGATTCGTATGGAACATCGAGCGGAATCGCCCATCGAAGAGCTTCGGCAACAAAATGCGAAGCTGGAACAACAAAATAGGGAACTGTCGGCCAAGCTCAACTGGTACGAAGAGCAGTTTCGTCTGGCGCAGCAAAAGCGCTTCGGCGCTTCCAGCGAGAAGATGAATCCGGACCAGATGGAGCTGAATCTGTTCAACGAAGCCGAAGTGCTGGCTACGCCCGCCGGAGAAGCGCCGCCTACAGAGAAGATCACGTACGAGCGCCGTAAACAGACGGGCAAACGCGAAGACGATTTCTCCGACCTGCCGGTCGAGACCATCGTGTACAAGCTCGGGGAAGGCGAACAGGCCTGCGCCTGCTGCGGCGGCTCGCTGCATGAGATGACGACCGAGGTGCGCAGCGAGATCGCGCTGGTGCCCCCGCAGGTCAAGGTCATGCGCCATATTCGCCAAGTCTACGCGTGCCGCCACTGCGAGCGTCATGAGATCGAGACGCCCGTCGTCACGGCGCCTATGCCAAAGCCTGTCTATCCCGGCAGCTTGGCTTCGCCGTCCAGCATGGCCTACGTCATGACGCAGAAGTATGTGGACGGCTTGCCGTTGTACCGGCAGGAGCAGCAGTTCGTGCGTCTTGGCTATACGTTGTCTCGCCAGACCATGGCCAACTGGATGATGTACGGTGCGGAGCAGTGGCTGTCTCCGCTGTTTGCGGCCATGAAGGCTTATCTGTTGCGGCAAAACGTGCTGCATGCCGACGAGACGACGCTTCAGGTGCTACGCGAAGAAGGCAAGTCCGCAGAAGCGACATCCTACCTGTGGCTGTATCGGACCGGTCGTGATGTGCCGCCGGCCGTGCTCTACGAGTACCAACGGACGCGCGGTGGCGAGCATCCGCGCAATTTCCTGACCGGCTTCAAAGGCTATCTCCAGGTGGACGGGTACCCCGGTTACCACAAGGTGGCGGACGTCAAACTCGTCGGCTGCTGGGCACATGCCCGGCGCAAATACGACGAGGCGCTGAAGGCCGGGCCGCCGGAGATGAACAAGCTGGGAACTGTCGCAGGACAGGGGCTGGCTTACTGCAACCAGTTGTTCGCGATTGAAAAAGAGCTTGCCGAGGTGTCCCCAGAGGAGCGAAAAGCCAAAAGGCAGGAACGAATTCTGCCGGTGCTTAACGCTTATCATGGATGGCTGAAGGAGCAACGTTCCAAAACCTTGCTCAAGAGCCTGTCCGGTCAAGCGATCGCCTACAGCTTGAATCAGTGGGACAAGCTCACTGCGTTCCTGGCCGATGGAAGGTTGGAGCTCGACAACAATCGGAGCGAGCGGTCGATCAAACCGTTCGTGATCGGACGC
Organism: Cohnella sp. SGD-V74; assembly: GCF_003001675.1. Lineage (GTDB taxonomy): Bacteria > Bacillota > Bacilli > Paenibacillales > Paenibacillaceae > Cohnella. Next base: position 2,182 of record NZ_PVYW01000047.1, read on the forward strand.
AAAAACTGGCTTTTCGCCAACACGCCGCGTGGCGCTCGGACTAGCGCCACGATCTATAGCGTGATCGAATCGGCGAAAGAAAATGGTCTGCATCCGTTCAACTACTTGAAGTACCTCTTCGAGCAGTTGCCGCAAATCTCCGGACCGCTAAACGCCGATGCGCTCGATCCATTCATGCCGTGGTCGCAGGCGCTGCCGGCTGACTGCCGCATAAGTAAAAAGTAACATTAGTTTAGTCTTACTCCGCTCCCGCCGCTAGGTGGGGGCTATTTGACGCTTAC
>NZ_PVYW01000048.1 GCF_003001675.1 Cohnella sp. SGD-V74
GTAAGCGTCAAATAGCCCCCACCTTGAGATCAGTGGGAGCTGGCGTAGGCTAAGTATTAAGACTGATGCATTCGGCACGTGTTCGGCAACGATTGCGACCAAGGCATATACGGCTCCAGCGTTTGCGGATCTAGCGGTCCGGCCAGTTGCGGTAGTTGCTCGAAGAGATACTTCAAGTAGTCGTAGGGACGAAGTCCGTTTTCCTTGGCTGATTCGATGACGCTGTAGATGGCCGCACTCGCCTTCGCGCCGCGTGGCGTGTTGGCAAACAACCAGTTCTTGCGTCCGATTACAAATGGCTTGATCGAACGCTCGCTTCGATTGTTGTCAAGCTCCAATCGTCCATCTGCAAGGAAAGCCGTCAACTTCTCCCACTGGTTCAGGCTGTAGGTGATCGCCTGCCCAAGCAAGCTCTTAGGCAATGTTCGGGAACGTTGCTGTTTCAGCCATGCGAAATACGCCTCCACGATGGGACGGCTTCGTTCCTGACGAGCGGCATGGCGCTTGTCAGGCGCAACTTCTTTTAGCTCGCGCTCAATGGCAAAGAGCTGATTGCAGTAAGCCAGCCCTTGTCCTGATGCCGTCTCGGCCCCCCGCGCTTCCGGCGGTGCGGCCTTGAGCGCCTCATCGTACTTGCGGCGCGCATGCGCCCAACAACCGACCAGCGTGACGCCCGCGACCTTGTGATAACCCGGATAGCCGTCTACATGCAGGTAGCCTTTGAATCCAGACAGGAAATTACGGGGATGCTCCCCGCCTCGGGTGCGCTGGTACTCATAGAGTACGGCCGGAGCGACTCCGCTCCCGGTCCGGTACAGCCACAAATAGGAAGTGGACTCTGCCGACTTGCCTTCTTCGCGTAATACTTGCAACGTCGTCTCATCCGCATGCAGCACTTCTTGCTTGAGCAGATGGACTTTCATCGCGGCGAAGATGGGCGTCAGCCACTGCTCGGCACCATAAATCATCCAGTTCGCCATCGTCTGTCGGGACAGTGTATACCCAAGCCGCGCATAGATCTGTTCCTGTCGATAGAGCGGCAAGCCGTCTACGTATTTCTGGCATAGCACATGGGATAGGATGGACGGCGAAGCCAAACTGCCGGGATACACGGGCTTTGGCATCGACGCTGTAACGATGGGCGTGTGGATTTCTTCACGCTCGCAGCGGCGGCAGGCATACACCTGTCGGACATGCCGAACTACCTTGATTTGCGGCGGCACGATGGCAATCTCACTGCGCGTCTCGGTCGTCATCTCGTGAAGCGCTCCACCGCAGCATGCGCATACCTGCTCGTCTTCCGCAAGGGTGTACGTTACCGTCTCAACCGGCAGATGCTCTAGGTCCGCTTCGCGTTTGCCCGTCGTCTTACGGCGCTCATACGTCACCTTTTCCATGGGCGGCTCTTGGCCTGCCGGCGTAGCCAGCACTTCCGCTTCGTTGAACAGATTCAGTTCAATCTGATCCAGGTTTGTCTTCTCGCTGGAAGCACCGAAACGCTTCTGCTGCGCAAGACGGAACTGCTCCTCGTACCATTTGAGCTTGGCGGACAGCTCCGCAATTTGCTGTTCCTGCTTGGCGTTTTGCTGTTGAAGTTGTTCTAGAGTAAGGGATTTCGGTCGATTCTCCATACGCTATGATTTCGATACGGATGCCCCGATGCCTGCCTGCACATATGTCGATTTGACGAAGGAATAGATTGCTAAATGATGGTGGTGGCGGCCACTTTCGGGTGAGCCTGTCGCTGGCTGAGCGAAAGTCCGTCCAGCAGCCAGCGGAGCTCGCGAGTTGTGACCGTTACCGGATCGCCGTGATCCCTGGGCCACTGGAACGTACCGCGCTCGAGTCTACGGTAGAACAGCCAGAAACCGTTATGCTCCCAGTATAAGATTTTTAATTTGTTACGCTCGCGGTTGCAAAAGACGAACAGGCATGCAGAGAATGGGTTCAGCCCGAGTCCCTCTTGGACGAGTGCGGCCAATCCGTCGATGGATTTTCGTAAATCCGTGCTGCCACAGGCCAGGTAAACTTGCCGTGTCGTCAGTTCGCTTAGCATACGTCCTCCAATGCTTGCACGACATTGCGAAGCAAGGCGGGATTGAATCCGGCGTCGACCTCGATGACGGCTGCGCCGATCTTGATGCGAAGACAAGCGGATGATTTGGGTTCCGGCTCAGGAGTAACCACAGCTTTGACGAAAGTGGTTGGCTTGGCAGTAGTGACAACGGTAGATGAACCGCCTAGTCTTTTCATCCAAGTGTAAAGCCCGCGACGATCCACCTGATTGGCTTTGCACCATTTTACTGCTTTTTCTCCGCTGGCACGGAAAGCGGCAATTCGTTCTTCCCATTTCTTCTGTACATCTTCTCTGGCCATAAAATATCCTCCCCCGAATTGATTCTGAGGAGGATTATCTCATGGTTGCTGCAAAGAACGAAGGTGGGTAGGGTTTGACGCTTAC
>NZ_PVYW01000049.1 GCF_003001675.1 Cohnella sp. SGD-V74
CTTGTATTCATCGTCAGTTCCAATTTCCGAAATACCGTCTTAAGTACGTCGATCGCTTCCAGCGCTTGCGCTTTATAACGACAAAGGATTACCAGGTGAGTAGCCCGAGGGAATCGCACCCTCAGGCCCTCTCAGAACCGGACGTGAACCTCTCGGCTCATCCGGCTCCCATTATCCAGCCGCGGGCAAAATGCCCAATCGCCAATGTGCAAACAGTTCAGGAAGGTTCTTCGCCAGTTGCCCCAGCCATCGTATGGCTTTTGTCTTGTGTCGCTCCAGCTTCTTGTATTTCCGCCGAGCCCACACCACAAGCGCATCGTTCATATGACGTAATACAGGGTACAGTTGCGATTTATAGAAATGGCCGTAGTAGTTGATCCAACCTCTTATGGCGGCATTGTGCATTCTTGCCAGATCATCGATTTTCAGATCCGGTTTCAGATGCATTCGCCATCCTCTAATCGTCTGTCTCATCGCTTTGCTCGCCTTGTTGCTTACTGCTGGCGTAAAATTGATGAAATATTTCCCCAACCGATTCTTCGATCGCCTTGGTCGAAAGGTGTATCCCAAGAAGTCGAACTTGATCTCGGGATGGTCATCTTTACGATCATCATCTTTGCAATAGACGATCCGGGTTTTATCCGGATGCAGCTCGAGTTTGCAGTCCTTGAGCCGCTCTTTAAGTCGCTTCAGCAGTTGCTCAGCCTCTTCTTTCGTTCGACAATGAATCACTGCATCATCCGCGTATCTAGCCCACGGATTTTGAGGATGCTCTCTTGTCATCCACGTGTCAAACGTGTAGTGCATGAACAGATTTGCAAGCACCGGACTGATGACGCCGCCTTGCGGTGTGCCGGAGGTCCTCTCTTTCTTGCTTCCGTCCTTCATTTGGAATGGGGCCGTTAACCATCTTTCGATGTAGAGAATGATCCAGGCGCAGTCCGTATGCTTCCTCACCGCTTTCATTAGCAACTCATGGTCGATGTTGTCAAACAGACCCTTGATGTCAAATTCCAACACCCAGTCATATCGCCAACATCTTGCTCTTGTTACTCGAACGGCATCAATCGCAGATTTTCCTGGTCTGTACCCATAAGAGTCAGGGTGAAATATAGGTTCCACCAATGGCTCAAAGTGCAGTTTAACTGTCATTTGCGCGATGCGATCTGCGACGGTTGGGATACCTAATATCCTGGCCCCGCCGTTTTTCTTCGGTATTTCTACCGCTTTAACGGGCGGTGGGAAGTAACTTCCTGAGGACATCCGGTTCCAGATTTTGTAGAGGTTATCTTTCAGGTTTTCGTCAAACTTCTGAATCGACTGCTCATCGACTCCGGCCGCTCCTTGGTTCGCTTTGACCAGCTTGTATGCTTCCCAAACCGTGTGCCTTGAAATTTCATACGGCTTTGTTTTGTCCATTTGTTCCTCCCACTTTCGCGGTTGACGCATTTTCAAAACAGGATAACACAGCCCCTTCGCTCCGCCACCTTTTCAGTGGGTTCATCGCTACTACGGGCTATTCCGCCCCTATACTCCGCATCTGTACTTTCATCCTTGCGGGATTTCCGCTTGGATTTTTCCATTAACATCGGAGTCGTAGGTTCCCACGTTCCGAAACAAGAGCCTGTGCTACGTTCACGCCGCCTTCATGCCGGTCACCATCTGGACAGTAAACAGGTTTCCTCCAGACTCATCCCGGGTCAACGACTCCCTCCCGGTTTTGATGACGTCCCTACGCTTTCGACACTTTATCAGCCATTGACTTGTGTTCGTCTCCGTAGCACTCACCTGACAGAGTCTCGCTCTGCCTTTTCCTTAACGCTCACCACCACGGCTTTTGACCGCAGCAGCTTAAGGTGGTTTGAAGCCTCCGCCTGTACAGCGGCTCCGAGGGGCCCGCCCTCATCTCTTGCCCAGCATTGCTTGGCTCTTACGCGCCGCGCATTCGTGGCGCACGATCGTCCGCATAGCGGACAATCGTGCCGATGTGTGCGAATTGCTTCGTCCAAATCGTGTCGAGGTAGTGGAGATACAGATTCGCAAGCAATGGA
>NZ_PVYW01000050.1 GCF_003001675.1 Cohnella sp. SGD-V74
GGTTTATTAATGAGGATAGCTACGAAGGAACGCTAACAAACCCACTAACACAGAACCTGTACACGTATGTCTACAATAATCCGCTGCGCTTCAACGATCCAAGCGGTCATTGTAACCCTTCTTATGATTACGGTTGTCGGTTATTAGAGCAACTATGGGGGCCCGGAGTAAATAAAGCTATAGATACAACAGAAAAACTAACAAATGATGCTCTAATTGGCGCTGAAAATGCACTGAATGCTTATCCTCCGGCCGCAGCCACTACTGGAACATTGGTACAAGGAGCAAAAGCTGCGGGGCAAGGCGTGAAATATCTATGGAAATCTGCAAAAACCATGTTTAAAAGTGATGATGCAGTGGGAAGCGTTTGGAAACTTAGTCCTTTTGAGCGTGGTGTAGAGATCGAGAGGGCTTTAGGTGGATGGAATAACAATTTCCCTGTTATCGACAAAGCGGGAGATATTGTGAATGGTTACCGAACAAGTATCACCAGCATTAAATCAATAGATTTATCTGCAAAATCCTATCAAAGTGGAAATACTGTCTATACTACAATTATGGGGTATTCAAAAAAGTTGACTAAATTTGAAACAACTTCTTATGGAGGTACGACAATAAGGGTGAATTCTTCGACGCAGAGAATACTCGAAGTAGCAATCCCTAAAGGTGCATCCCCGGCTCAACTGGAACAGATAAAGGGTGCAGTAAATCATGCGGGTAAAATAGGTGTACAAGTCATCATTAAAATTTTTGAATAGAGGTGCTGATGTGGAAGTTACCTTTAAGAATGTCGATATATATGTGGATAATTCCGAAAATTTAATTGCAATCCCTCATGGACATTCTAAGAAATACAGCATGGCGGGATTAGATATTATCTTGACTCTCTCATCGCCCTATAATGATGAACAACTTGCAATATTTCTAGAAGACGCTATGAGCAAATGCTTCTGTCAGGAAGCAGATGACACTTCTGGTTTAAGTTCTCTAGAGAAACATCTACAGATAAAAGGATACTCAAAAGCGACGAAAAGCAGAAGATTAGTCGGATTCGAATGGTTTGCTGATCAAGGATATGTATTAATGCCGACACAGAAAAAAAGAGGCTTTGTTCACATGGAAGACAAAAAAATCAATCTAGGCCATGAAGTAAGCAAAGAAGCACTGGCGGCTGCATTTAGAGAAGCGATGACACTCTCTATTTAGAAGAAACAACGATTCGGCTACCGCTGGGCTAATAACCCAGCATAAAGAGCCTAACCCTAACCTGCTGACCAGCAAACGGCTTGCCCACAAGTTGATTCCCCCGCAGGAGTGGCTCGCAGCCTTTCACTATTCGTTGACAGAATCTCTGTCTCCAACGTTTAGAAAGGCTGTAAGCCGCCCTGCGGCTCATGGTATCAACAGCGGGCAAGCCGTTTGTTTTATCAGGTTTGTGCTATGGCGCGGCTGTCGCCGGGCCAGATAAACCTAACCCCGGCCTTGCGGCAGCATAAGAACCTAACCCTAACCTGATGACCAAAGCAAACGGCTTGCCCACAAGTTGATCCCTCCGCAGGAGTGGCTTGCAGCCTTTCATTTTCGTTGGACGGATTTCCTGTCACCAACGTTTAGAAAGGCTGTAAGCCGCCCTGCGGCTTATGAATCAACAGCGGACAAGCCGTTTGTTTCCATCTGGTTTGGGTTCAGAGCATTGGTTGTCACCGTCAGGTACGATCTTAAAACTTTCCGCCTTCGGCGCTAAGCAATTGATTTAAAGCCCTTCCCCCCTCCCCGATTTTTGGTTTGTAATGCTTCGAAGATTGT
>NZ_PVYW01000051.1 GCF_003001675.1 Cohnella sp. SGD-V74
GGCTTACGCCTTGAAAACTGGATGCGAACCAAGTGGAGCGAAGAAGAAGGTGAAGTGTCTTGCTTTGTCGTGTCATTCGTTAGGATAAGCCCTCGACCGATTAGTACTCGTCAGCTCCACACATTGCTGCGCTTCCACCCCGAGCCTATCAACCTGGTGTTCTTCCAGGGGTCTTACGAATTGGGAAATCTCATCTTGAGGCAGGCTTCGCGCTTAGATGCTTTCAGCGCTTATCCCTTCCGCACTTGGCTACCCAGCGGTGCTCCTGGCGGAACAACTGGTACACCAGCGGTGCGTCCATCCCGGTCCTCTCGTACTAAGGACAGCCCCTCTCAAATTTCCTACGCCCGCGACAGATAGGGACCGAACTGTCTCACGACGTTCTGAACCCAGCTCGCGTACCGCTTTAATGGGCGAACAGCCCAACCCTTGGGACCTACTTCAGCCCCAGGATGCGATGAGCCGACATCGAGGTGCCAAACCTCCCCGTCGATGTGGACTCTTGGGGGAGATAAGCCTGTTATCCCCAGGGTAGCTTTTATCCGTTGAGCGATGGCCCTTCCATTCGGTACCACCGGATCACTAAGTCCGAGTTTCCTCCCTGCTCGACTTGTAGGTCTCGCAGTCAAGCTCCCTTATGCCTTTGCACTCTTCGCGCGATTTCCAACCGCGCTGAGGGAACCTTAGAGCGCCTCCGTTACTTTTTAGGAGGCGACCGCCCCAGTCAAACTGTCCGCCTGACACGGTCCCTCTGCCCGATTCAGGGCAGCAGGTTAGAACTCCGATACGATCAGGGTGGTATCCCAACGGCGCCTCCACAGAGGCTTGCGCCCCCGCTTCATAGGCTCCCACCTATCCTGTACAGACCGTACCAAAGTTCAATATCAAGCTACAGTAAAGCTCCATGGGGTCTTTCCGTCACGTCGCGGGTAACCTGCATCTTCACAGGTACTAAAATTTCACCGGATCTCTCGTTGAGACAGCGCCCAAGTCGTTACGCCATTCGTGCGGGTCAGAATTTACCTGACAAGGAATTTCGCTACCTTAGGACCGTTATAGTTACGGCCGCCGTTTACTGGGGCTTCGGTTCACAGCTTCGGGTTACCCCTAACCACTCCCCTTAACCTTCCAGCACCGGGCAGGCGTCAGCCCGTATACTTCGCCTTACGGCTTCGCACAGACCTGTGTTTTTGCTAAACAGTCGCTTGGGCCTCTTCACTGCGGCCCCCTCGTGCTATTCACACTACCGGGGCACCCCTTCTCCCGAAGTTACGGGGTCATTTTGCCGAGTTCCTTAACGAGAGTTCTTCCGCGCGCCTTAGAATTCTCATCTCGCCCACCTGTGTCGGTTTACGGTACGGGCACCTTCTCCTGGCTAGAGGCTTTTCTTGGCAGCGTGGGTACACGACCTTCGGTACTGTGATTTTCCCTCCCCATCACCCTTCAAGGTTACAGTGTGCGGATTTGCCTGCACACCCCTCTTTGGGCTTGGACGAGCACATCCATCGGCTCGCGTCGCTTCCCTCCTGCGTCCCCCCATCGCTCATAACGGATTACGGTGGTACAGGAATTTCAACCTGTTGTCCATCGACTACGCCTTTCGGCCTCGCCTTAGGTCCCGACTTACCCTGGGCGGACGAACCTACCCCAGGAACCCTTAGGCTTTCGGCGGACAGGATTCTCACCTGTCTTTTCGTTACTCATACCGGCATTCTCACTTG
>NZ_PVYW01000052.1 GCF_003001675.1 Cohnella sp. SGD-V74
GCAGTCGTACTTGTCCTTTAACGGGATTTTCGATTGCAGTTTAATCACAATTTTGTCTGGAGTGCCGTCGCTCGCATCCGAAGCGCCGATCAGCAGAGGCTGTTCTTGTTGATGCCAGTCGAAGGAAGGAACCATCCGTTTGCAATAGACGGAATCCGAAACACGAACAATGCCCGATAGCAGCCGATTCGATTCTCTCGCAGCCATGGCGCGGCGAATTTTGTGACAGATTAACCAGGCTGTTTTGTAGGTGACATGGATCGCTTCGGAGAGCTGGCGGGCATTCACGCAGCGGGGCTGGGCATGCAGAAATATGGCCTGGAACCAACGATGAAGAGGCGTACGGCTGCCCTCCATAATGGTGCCGGCGATCAAGGAAGTTTGCGTATGGCAGGAGCGACATTCGTAGAGCGGAATCCGACGGGTGGAAATGAGATAGAAAAGCGGGTGGTTGCAGCGCGGACAGCGAAAGCCGTCGGGCCACTTCATCTCGAACAGAACAGAGAAACAATCCGCTTCCTCTTTATAGACGGAACAAAATTTTTGGAATTTCTCCGCGGCTTCTTTAAGGCTCATACGAATCTCCCTTCCGCATTAAACGAACGTTTGTTCTCTGCTTGATTATACCAAACATTTGTTCTTGTTTAAAGTTGTAATTAATTAATTAATTTTTCTTTTTACCCATCATGATTTCCAACTGACTTAAAGGGATATCGGCAAAAGGAGCGAAATGTGAACGGGAAGAAGGAGACGGACTGATCGAAAGGGATAGCGGCAAAAGGGGCGGAAAGGCGGTAGGGCGGGGCGGGTGCAGAGCGAACTGACTGAAAGGGATAGCGGCAAAGGGGGCGAAATGTGAACGGGAAGAAGCAGGCGGACTGATCGAAAGGGATAGCGACAAAAGGAGCGAAAAGTGGAACGGTGAGGGGCAGACGGACTGACGGAAGGGGATAGCGGCAAAGGGGGCGGAAAGGCAGTAGGGCAGGGCGGGTGCAGAGCGAACTGACTCAAAGGGATAACGGCAAAAGGCGCAGAGAATGAAAGGCGGGAGATAGAACGAACTGATGGAAAGGGATAGCGGCAAAAGGGGTGAAAGGGAGGTATGATGCCGGAGAGGACTGACGCGTTTTGCTTGAACGTGGACTGCCGGGAGTTTCTTTCCTATCGAGCAGAAGGCGCGTCGCTTGATCGCAGACTGAACATTCTTCCGGCCATGAACAAGAGAATGGGAAGGAAGTTGAAGGGAAGGAGAAGAAAGATACCGCCATTCATGGCGCCTTTGAACAGAAAAACGAATAAGGAGTGCGAAATGAACGGAAAGTAGAAAATCCATCCGATTCCGGTTCCAGGCGCCCCCCCTTCTCCGCTCGAAAGACTGGAAAGGCATAAAAAGAACCAAATGACAAACCCAATTATACTGGGGATGGAAACGGACCGTAAAAACTCGGGGAGATTATCGTTGTAATCAAGTTTAGTTCCGATAAATACATAAGCGATGATGGCAATCAAACTATACGCGATAAAGAAAAAATCCCAATGAATCGTCTACACTAAGTTGGACAGAAAAAAAGAGGGGGAGTAGAATACAAGAAAGAGTTGAAGGAGCGGATCGTTGATGTCACAGCAAAGACG
>NZ_PVYW01000053.1 GCF_003001675.1 Cohnella sp. SGD-V74
CACTAGCGTTGCATAAATGCTCACATAGTGAACTGGATTGTATTCCTATTACTTTGATTTCATATATTTACAGTTCCATTCTAGCCACTCAAGCTAAAAGCCGACAGGCCTCTAGAGCGTAGGTCACGAAGTTCCAGAAATTAGATATTCTGTGTCGTATGTCTATTTCTTGGCCTTGCTCGGGTTGATGATCCCTATGGTCGTCCGTACCGAGATCGCTTTTCTACCCGCGCCTGGTGGCTTCCCTCGTGATATTCGACCTGGAGGTCGATTCAACTCTGCCACTATGGCCGAGAGCGGATGATACATGTAAGCTCTCAGCAGTTGAAGGAATCTCCAAGTCGAACAAGAGGCTTGCGATTTCTGTTTCATTTCCTCGACGAGCAGCGCTGTGATGAGGGCCAAAAGCATTTGATTCCAAATCGCCTGTGGTTTATAGCTGTGCAGCTTTGTTAAACGTAGATGTTGCTTCAACCACTTAAAGTATAACTCGATGAGCCAGCGACTTTTGTAGATGTATGCGATTTCCTCGGCTGACAGATGCCAGATCGAAGTCAGCACACGGTAGCGCTTATTTTGCTCATCCTGAAACTCCACCAACCGGACGGTCTTCTCCATCGATCGAAACGTGCTGCCAACGCGAACCCGGGCATCTCGCAGGATAGGACTCCCCTCTGGAACAGCAAATTCTTCTACAACGCTGGTGCAAGCCCGGTCCCGAATACGCATCACAAAGCGAATTTTCCGCATGATCCACTGGTCCATTTTGTTGTAATCTTCGTATCCGCGGTCCATGACGTAAGTAGCGCGGGAATCCGTCACGAGCTCGATCGCCCCAGCCCGGTCATCCACGTTGAGGGAAGTCGGAATCAGGGCATCGGGGAACAGCGTTTCCGGAGAATCTGCGACGAGACGAAGATGCATCTTGACCCCGCTGCTCTCCGTAGACATGCGTGCCCAATCTCCGAGTTGTAGAGGCAAGCGAATGCGGGAGGAGTCAATGATACGAAGCTTGCCGATTTGAGCTGTAATGCCCTTGCGGCCAGACGAGCGTCGCCTCGTGCGTACAACGAGCTGATGAAACAGCCAATTCAGCAACTCCGTCGGAATCTGGTCGAGCTTTCGGGAAAGCTGTGATCCACTGATACGCTCCAAGCGTAAGAAGCGTTGCAGTTCCGGTTGTGCAGCAATGTGGAATTCCATTTCGCTGTAAGAAGACCAGTGATTGAGTTGTGCTGCGATAAACACGAAGATCGCCTTCATGGTGGTGAGTTTCTTGGTATAGTGATCGAAAAGCAGCCGCTCATGAACACAAATAGGCAATAAGGAAAACATTTGACGAATGACGGATCGTGCATTAACGTTATCCATGGATGGTCTCCTTTGTAGAGAGTTATGGACAACGTGCCTACCTCTCTACAATAGGGGATTTTTTATATAATCGCCATGAAAAACACTTATATTATTACATATATAGCTAATTGTAGTTATTTTCGCGTGAAGTTTTATGCAACGCTAGTG
>NZ_PVYW01000054.1 GCF_003001675.1 Cohnella sp. SGD-V74
TGGAGTTGTCAAGAAAAGTGCAGTTTGAAAACACCCTCATGCAGAAATCCCGTTGCTATGCTGCTTGTGACAGCATTCTTTCGCGATAAATAGTTGGGGGCCAGCCCCCTGGATTCGTGGTGTAGATCCGCTGCCTGTTGTAGTAGACCATGATGTATCTGAAGATGATCGATTTGATATGCGCCATCGGATATTGCTCGGTTTTGATCTTGTATAGCTTTTCTTTCTTTAGCGTAGCAAAGAAGCTTTCCATTCTTGCGTTGTCATAGCAGCGGCCTGTGCCGCTCATGCTCTGAATGGCATCTCGTTTAGCCAGACACTCTCGGAATGCCTGACTTGTGAATTGGCTGCCGCGATCGCTGTGATAAATCATGCCGCGCGCGTTTCTTGACTTGCATGCGTTCTCAAAGGCTTGGATGCAGAGCTCCTTGCGCATGTTGTCGTCCATGGCAAGGCCAACGATTTCTCCGTTGTAACAATCCAGCACCGCGGACAGATAGAGCTTGCCGTCTGAGCAAGGGATCTCCGTGATATCCGATAGCCACTTCTGGTTCGGTGCTGAGGAGCTGAAGTCTCGCTGGATCAGGTTCTCGCTCTTCTGAGCTGCGACGTCCTCGCGTGTAATACCGTTCGGGTGACGCTTCACTTTCTGCAGCAGCCCGTGCTTCTTCATGATGCGGTAGACAGTGCTGTAGCTGGTCGTGATCTCTATTTGTGACAGCGCCAGCAGAATACGCCGAACACCGTAATTCGTGTTGTCTTCATGTTCTCCGATGATTTCTTTGATTTTGACCAGAAGGCGTTGCTGCCTCTCCCGTTTGGGTGTGGGCTTCAAGCTACGGTAATAGCCTGATTCGCTGACAGCAAGTACTTCGCACATCTCCTTGACGGTCCATGGATCCCGTCGTTCATGGATGTAAGCATAGAGCTGGCGTGCCTTTACCGCTTCCGGTCTTTTGCGAAAAAACCGAGTGCGTCCTTGAGAATTTCATTCGCGCGCCGCAACTCGCCTATTTCTCTTTCTAATTCGATTTCACGCGCAGTCTTATCGGCAGATGCATAAGCGCGTCCGCTCCCGATATGCGCTCCGTCGCCGTGCAGGGTTCTTCGTTTTCTCCAGTCCTGCAAGGTGTGGTAGGCTACGCCTAACTGCTCAGCGGCTTTCTTTGGGCCAATCTCATCGCTCAATCTTACTGCTTCTTCTTTAAATGCTTTGTCGTACCGATTCATTGTCTCCCGTCCCCTCGTTAACTTTCATTTTATTTCATACGAGGGTGTTTTTCGACTGCATTTTTATCGTAGCACTCCAT
>NZ_PVYW01000055.1 GCF_003001675.1 Cohnella sp. SGD-V74
TGGAGTGCTACGATAAAAATGCAGTCGAAAAACACCCTCGTATGAAATAAAATGAAAGCTAACGAGGGAGCGAACGAAAATGAATCGATACGACAAAGCATTTAAAGAAGAAGCAGTAAGATTGAGCGATGAGATTGGCCCCAAGAGAGCCGCAGAGCAGTTGGGCATCCCCTACCACACCTTGCAGGAATGGAGAAAACGAAGAACCCTGCACGGTGACGGAGCGCATATCGGGAGCGGACGCGCTTACGCGTCTGCCGACAAGACCGCGCGAGAAATCGAATTAGAAAAAGAAATCGGCGAGTTGCGTCGCGCGAACGAAATTCTCAAGGACGCACTCGGTTTTTTCGCAAAGGACCGGAAGCGGTAAAAGCATGCCAGCTCTATGCTTACATTCGTGCACGACGGGATCGATGGACCGTAAAGCAGATGTGCAATGTACTTGCAGTCAGCGAATCGGGCTATTATCGTAGCTTGAAGCCTACGCCCAAACAGGAGCGGCAGCAACGCCTTCTGGTCAAAATCAAGGACATCATCGGCGAACATGAAGACAACCGTAATTATGGCGTCCAGCGTATCCTGCTGGCGCTGTCACAAATAGAGATTCAGACCAGCTACAGCACCGTCTACCGCATGATGAAGCAGCATGGACTGCTTAAGAAAGCCAAGCGACACCCGAACGGCATTACACGCGAGGATGCCGCAGCTCAGAAGAGCGAGAACCTGCTTCGCAGGGACTTCAAGTCTCCAGCACCTAACAAAAAGTGGCTATCAGATATCACCGAAGTCCCATGCTCAGACGGCAAGCTGTATCTATCGGCTGTAATGGATTGCTTCAATGGAGAGATCGTCGGCATGGCCATGGACGACAACATGCGCAAGGAGCTCTGCATCGAAGCTTTTGAAAACGCCTGTAAATCAAGAAAGGCTCGCGGCATGATCTATCACAGCGATCGAGGTAGCCAATTCACGAGCCATGCTTTCCGAGCGTGTCTGGCTAAACGTGGTGCCGTTCAAAGCATGAGCGGCACGGGGCGCTGCTATGATAACGCGAGGATGGAAAGCTTTTTTGCTACGCTGAAGAAAGAAAAGCTGTACAAGATCCGCACAGAGCAATATCCGATGGCGTATATCAAATCGGTCATCTTCAGGTACATCATGGTTTACTACAACAGGAGGCGGATCTACACCTCTAATCCAGGCGGCTGGCCCCCAGCTATTTATCGCGAAAGATTGTTTTCACGAGCAGTTTAGCAACGGGATTTCTGTATGAGTGTGTTTTCAAACTGCACTTTTCTTGACAACTCCA
>NZ_PVYW01000056.1 GCF_003001675.1 Cohnella sp. SGD-V74
TCACTTACAGCTCCCCGAAGCATATCGCTGTTCGTCGCGTCCTTCATCGGCTCCTGGCGCCTAGGCATCCTCCGTGCGCACTTATTAGCTTAACCTTCGCTACGATGTTTCGATTCTTTATCTCCGGCGAATCCTCATTGCCATGCTCCGTCGAGGACGGCGCGCAATGCGTATTCGCGAGTCGAACAGAACCGATACATCTTCGCTTACAGTTGAATTGACACTAGTAAGGCAGAGATGCTTCATTCTTCTTCGCGCTAACATGTTCATCCGAAGACGTTCATGTCATTTGGTTCGCTATCCAGTTTTCAAGGTGCAAGGGTCTCACCCGCACATCAACGCGCAGTCGATGTGCGAAAGGTAAAGATGGTGGAGACTAGCGGGATCGAACCGCTGACCCCCTGCGTGCAAGGCAGGTGCTCTCCCAGCTGAGCTAAGTCCCCATGGGAATATGAAATTGGTTGGCCTTAGTGGACTCGAACCACCGACCTCACCCTTATCAGGGGTGCGCTCTAACCAGCTGAGCTAAAGGCCATCGCTAAGGATGTTTCAGCATCCGGCTTGGCAACGTCCTACTCTCCCAGGACCCTGCGGTCCAAGTACCATCGGCGCTGGAGGGCTTAACGGTCGTGTTCGGGATGGGTACGCGTGGAACCCCTCCGCCGTCATCACCAAACCGGTTTGCTTGCTGAAGGATTGCCCCTTCAAAACTGAACTTGAGCGTAAGAAACCATTTGCCACTCCCACTTTGTTGACAACCTTACGGTTGCAACTAGGCCGTGGTCTTTATAGCTCCGAAGAGCTCCTTAGAAAGGAGGTGATCCAGCCGCACCTTCCGATACGGCTACCTTGTTACGACTTCACCCCAATCATCTACCCCACCTTCGGCGGCTGGCTCCCTTGCGGGTTACCCCACCGACTTCGGGTGTTGTAAACTCTCGTGGTGTGACGGGCGGTGTGTACAAGACCCGGGAACGTATTCACCGCGGCATGCTGATCCGCGATTACTAGCAATTCCGACTTCATGCAGGCGAGTTGCAGCCTGCAATCCGAACTGAGACCGGCTTTGCTGGGATTGGCTCCACCTCGCGGCTTCGCTGCCCTTTGTACCGGCCATTGTAGTACGTGTGTAGCCCAGGTCATAAGGGGCATGATGATTTGACGTCATCCCCGCCTTCCTCCGGTTTGTCACCG
>NZ_PVYW01000057.1 GCF_003001675.1 Cohnella sp. SGD-V74
GCAGTCGTACTTGTCCTTTAACGGGGCTTTGGATTGCAGTTTAATCACAATTTTGTCTGGAGTGCCATCGTCCGCCTCCGAAGCGCCGATCAGCAAAGGCTGTTCTTGTTGATGCCAGTCGAAGGAAGGAACCATCCGTTTGCAATAGACGGAATCCGAAACGCGAACAATACCCGATAGCAGTCGATTCGATTCTCTCGCAGCCATGGCGCGGCGAATTTTGTGACAGATTAACCAGGCCGTTTTATAGGTGACATGGATCGCTTCGGAGAGCTGGCGGGCATTGACGCAGCGGGGCTGAGCATGCAGAAATATGGCCTGGAACCAACGATGAAGAGGCGTACGGCTGCCCTCCATAATGGTGCCGGCGATCAAGGAAGTTTGCGTATGGCAGGAGCGACATTCGTAGAGCGGAATCCGACGGGTGGAAATGAGATAGAAAAACGGGTGGTTACAGCGCGGACAGCGAAAGCCGTCGGGCCACTTCATCTCGAATAGAACAGAGAAACAATCCGCTTCCTCTTTATAGACGGAACAAAATTTTTGGAATTTCTCCGCGGCTTCTTTAAGGCTCATACGAATCTCCCTTCCGCATTAAACGAACGTTTGTTCTCTACTCAATTATACCAAACATTTGTTCTTATTTAAAGTTGCAATTAGTTAATTTTTCTTTTTACCATCATGATTTCCAACTGACTCAAAGGGATATCGGCAAAAGGGGGGGAGATAGAGGAAGGTAGCGGGATCGCGAACTGACCGGAAGGGATAGCGGCAAAAGGGGGGGGAGATAGAGGAAGGTAGCGGGATCGCGAACTGACCGGAAGGGATAGCGGCAAAAGGATGCGAAAGGCGGTGGGGCAGGTGTGGGCGGCGTGAACTGAATGGAGGGGATAGCGGCAAAAGGGATGAAAGGTAGGTGTGATGCTGGGGAGGACTGACGGAAGGGGATAGCGATAAAAGAAGCGAAAAGTGGAACGGGAAGGAGCAGCCGAACTGAGGGAAGGGGATAGCGATAAAAGAAGCGAAAAGTGGAACGGGAAGGAGCAGCCGAACTGACGGAAGGGGATAGCGACAAAAGGAGAGAAAAGTGGTGAATCGTCTACACTAAGTTGGACAGAAAAAAAGAGGGGGAGTAGAATACAAGAAAGAGTTGAAGGAGCGGATCGTTGATGTCACAGCAAAGACG
>NZ_PVYW01000058.1 GCF_003001675.1 Cohnella sp. SGD-V74
TATCCGTCAGGTGTTTACTTCTTTTGGGCGGAACGAGCCCCTTCAGCCGTTGCAGCAACAAGTGATGAACACCCTGAAAACGCAACTCGAAGCGATGAATGAAAGACGGAGCGAGAAAAATCGTTCCCGTCCGTTTGAGCTGCCTTCGAAAGATCAGCGCTTCGTGCCTTACCCCTTTCTGGATGCGTTGTTCAGAGTAATGGAGCAACCCGATTATCGCGCACTCCCTGCGCAGAGCAGTCAAGGCATCATGAAGGTTGTATACCAGAACTGGACGGCTTTCTTCGCCAGTAAGAAGGATTATCGCGAACATCCGAAGAAGTTCAACGGTAAACCGAATCTACCGGGTTACGCTCGCAGTCCGGTGAAAGAAGTCGTCTTCTCCAATCAGGATTGCGTGATTAAAAACCAGAA
The DNA here is from genome assembly GCF_003001675.1 of Cohnella sp. SGD-V74. Classification (GTDB taxonomy): domain Bacteria; phylum Bacillota; class Bacilli; order Paenibacillales; family Paenibacillaceae; genus Cohnella. The sequence goes on from NZ_PVYW01000058.1 coordinate 415, forward strand.
GTTTCTCAAGCTGCCTAAGACCAAGCAACAGCTTAACATCGGCAAGCTGGGGGGTATCGACGGACAACTGAAGCAGGTACGCGTGGTGCCCAGATATGGACACTATGTCGTCGAATTGATCTTTGCTTATGCGAGGGAACAGAAGAGTACAGCACAAGAAAACGTGCAGGACGCTAATCATTCTGATCTACTTATGGCCATTGATTTGGGCGTGGACAATCTTGCAACCCTCGTCACGACATCCGGTTCGAAACCGATGATCGTGAAGGGCAAGATCGTCAAAGCGATAAATCAGTATTACAACAAGATGAAAGCGCACTATACCGGGATTCTTCGTCAAGGCAAGGAGCCGCGAACAGGGGTTCATACCTCCAAACGGTTGGAACGCTTGCATCGGAAACGCCATCGTCGGATCAAAGACTTGTTCCACAAAGCTAGCCGTCTCATCGTCAAGCTGGCCGTGGAACAACACATCGGTACGATCGTCATCGGGCATAACGACGGATGGAAGCAATCATCGGCGATCGGACGGCGAAACAACCAGTCGTTCTGTCACATCCCGCACCAGAAGTTCATTGCGATGATCCAGTATAAGGCGGCTGAACAGGGAATAGCGGTATTTCTGACGGAAGAAGCGTATACGTCGAAAGCCAGCTTTCTGGATCACGATCCCTTGCCCCGTTATGGCGAAGAGGGGAGGCGGACGTTCTCCGGCAAGCGGGTTCATCGCGGGCTGTATGCAAGCATAA
>NZ_PVYW01000059.1 GCF_003001675.1 Cohnella sp. SGD-V74
GGCGCTGCCGGCTGACTGCCGCATAAGTAAAAAGTAACATTAGTTTAGTCTTACTCCGCTCCCGCCGCTAGGTGGGGGCTATTTGACGCTTACTTTACTGGAAAAAGACCCAAAGTATTTGTTGAGTTTTGAAAAATCAAGATTATCAACAACTCAAAGAGAATTTATTTTTAAGAAAATTTTTGAAAAGAACACTGCGCGTGGAATCTGGTTGTCTGTTGATTCGGAAGATCTGGCTAATCTTGTGAGAACAAGAGAGATCTTTGATTATCTTCTTGAGTATGTAGCTGGTAAAGGGGATTTTGTAGCCCGTTACAATGCCATTCAGGTTGTTCAACACTACAAGGAATTCGCGAATAATGACTTGATTCAAATTTTACTGGAGTATGCAATCGACCAATCAGAGAATATCAATGTTCGTGTAATAAGCATCCAAGCCTTAGCTAGACTTGATGTTGCGACAAAAGGAATCTTAGATCAATTGAGCGAAGTAACTAAAGACAAAAATAACATTCGGATTCAAATGGCCTTTTTTCAGTTGATTGGACAGTACAACGAGTTAGATGATTATATTGATTTACTAATCGAAGCTATCCCGCTAGTCAGGTTTAGACAGAATCATGACAATTATTATATATCAACCGATTCAATTCTTGAGGTATTGGAAAAAGTAAAGCAACCAAAGAGTGTTCTTAAAATTGTGAATTTTTTTGTTGAGGATACGAATGATCTTATCGATATCTATATTAAGGATTATACCCCTCACCTAGTCATACAAGCTGTCAGTGCCAATAATTCCGAGATATATGACGCGATGCGTACTTTATTAGTCAAATGTGTAACCATGCACTATAAAGAACCTGCTTTACAGTTAAAACACTTCTTTATACGGACTGATGTTAATTCTATTCTGAATACTTATTATAATTCGCTATATAAGTTGAACGCGCGCCTAGCCAAGTTAGGCACAACTAGCTGATGAGAGTTCAGTCGGGGTAAAGACCAAGCTGCCCCGTAGCTAGCAGG